>NZ_RJRZ01000001.1 GCF_003993775.1 Frigidibacter oleivorans | reverse complement strand
TGCCGGCTCGATCGCGATCCGGCCCGGCCGCTTCGTGCAGACGGACACGCCGGGCGACACCTTGAACCTCCGCCGCTGGCCGAGCTTCAACCCGAACGTCATCGCCGCGATCCCCGACGGCACCATCCTGCCGCTGCTCCGCCAGGGCGTCTTCGCCGGCCGCGACTGGCTCTGCGTCGAATATGGCGGCCAGCAGGGATGGGTGCTGGCCGCCTACACCGCCGACGTCACCCGTTAAGGAAATCACTATGGCCAACGCCTCCTTGCCCGTCCTGCCTGCCTGGCACGCCCGCAGCTTCTACGCCTCGCTCCTGCTGGCGCTGACCGTCATCGGCAACGCCTTTGGTTGGGACCCCTTGCCCTGGCTCGCCCATCTGGGCCTCGGCACCACCCCCGATCAGGTGGTCGAGAAGATCATGCTGCTCGCGCCGCTGGGCTTCGGCCTCTGGGCCTGGTGGGAGCGCCGCGCGCCGCACTACCGCCTGTCGCTCTCCCTGCGTCCGCCGCTGCAGCGGGTCGTGGAGGTGCTGTCCGGAGCAATTGCCCGCCTTCGCGCTTTCCTTGTCCGCCTCTGGTCCCGGATGGTCGAGCGGTGGCGCGACCTCTGGGGCTGGGGGGTCCGCTGATGCTGGGCAGCCTGGCCGAGATGGCCGCGACCCTCCTCGGTCTCGTCATCGTCTTCTTCACCGGCCGGAAGCTGATCCGCGACGCGGCCAAGGCAGAGGTGCGCGAGGAAATCGCCGCCGATGCCGCCCAGGACACCATCGACACCCGCGAAAGGATCGACGATGCGACCCGCACTCCTCTGCCTCCTGATGCTGCTCGTGAGCGCCTGCGCCGGTTCGGCGCCGGCGAGACCGGAACTGCGCCCGAGCGGTGAGGCGCTCTGCGCCGCACTGGAACCTCTGGCCCGCGCCCATGCGCGGGCGCTGGCGACAGGCGGTGACGATGCCGCCGTGGTCTCGGGCGATCTGCTGATATCGGGGCTCGCGGCGGGCTGCACCTTCGAGGGCGGCGCATGACGGTGCTCGATATCGGCCCGCTGGTCGCTTGGGCCGCCGCGCTCTCGACGCTCCTGTCGCTCGGCACCGCGATCTGGACCGCGCTGACGGCCGGGGCGCGGAAGGCCGACAAGCGGCTCGAGGACCTGATGGTGCGGACCGACGCCCTCGAGCGGCAGGTCGAGCGACTGTCCGCACAACTCACCAACGTGCCCACCGGCGACATGATCCACCGGGTCGAACTGTCGATCGCGCGGATGGAGGGGCATATCGAAAAGTTCGACGAGCGGCTGAAGCCGGTCGCGGCCATCGCCGAACGGATGCAGGAGCTGATGCTCGACCAGGCGCGGCGCTAACAGACGAAGACGGCGGGACACTGACATGGACATGGATCAGCTCATCCGGGAACAGTCCCGGCTCATCATTCTCAAAGCGCTCTCGGCCCAGGTGGCCGAAACGCTGAACAGCGACCTGCTGCTGCATGAGCTGGCCACCTTCGGCATCCGCAAGACGCGCGAATGGGTGCATGGCGAACTGCGCTGGCTGGCCGACATGGGTGCCGTCAGCCTCGTCCAGGCCGGCAGCGTGCTTGTGGCAACCCTTGCCGATCACGGTCAGCGCCATCTCGACCGCCTGATCGCGATCGAAGGTATCCAGCGCCCCTCGCGCGTCGGGTCCTGAGATGACGCGCCTCCGCGGTCGCGGCCGCCTCTCCTCAATCGAACTGCTGCCACCCGAATGCGATGCCGTCATTGCTTGGGCGGCGCAGGAGTTGGCCGGCCGCGACAAGACCCAGACGGAGATCTACGCCGAGTTCGTGTCGAAATGCGAAGAGCTGATCCGCGAGCATCGCGGCGAGATCGATTTCGCGGTGCCGAGCTTCTCCTCCTTCAACCGCTATGCCCTGCGCCTCGCCACGATGACCCGGCGTCTCGAGGAGACGCGCGAGATCGCAGCGACCATGGCCGCGCGCTTCGACCCGCAGGGCTCCGACGACCTGACGCGGATCGCGGCCGAGGCGATCAAGACGCTGGTCTTCGAGATCGTGACCACCGCCGGGGAAGCCGGTGTCGGCACGAAGGGGGCGATGGAGCTGGCGAATGCGCTCAGGGCGGCGGCGGCGGCTCAAGGGGTTTCGACCGATCGCCGCCAGCGGCTGGAGAAGGAGTTCGCCAAGGACGTGGGCGAAGCGGTCGACAAGGTGGCGAAGGCCAAGGGCCTCACCGCGGAGACGGTGGAAGAGATCAAGGCGCAGATCCTCGGAGTGAAAGGATAGGTCATGGCGGACTATGCGGATATCGATGTGACCTCAGACACCTGGTCCGACCCGGTCGAAATCACGGAGGCGCAGGTCTGGATCTGCGTGCGGGGCGGCGTGAGCCTCACCACCAAGGCCGTTCCCGGCGACACGCGAGGCATCCCGCTCTTCGCGGGCTCGCCGCTCGAGGGCTACGAGTTCGCCGTCGGCGACCAGGTCAGGTACCGGCTGAACGCCTGCGCCCGCGCGATCGTGGTGCGGGAAGTGCTGGGCGGGTGATGATGACGATCCGCCGGCGCAGCCAACGTACGGGTCCCGGGCCGATCTGGCGGCACAGGATCGCTCCCCGGCCGGCTGTGGTCCGGCTTTGGGAGCGGGCGGCCGTGGGCATCGACTACCGCCCCGCGGACTGGTCGACGTTGCGGCTGGCCTCCGGCGCAGCAGTCTCGGCGGCGGGCCAGGCCGTGGCGGCGATGCTCGACCAGAGCGGCAAGGGCGGTCCGGCCGCGCAGACGCAGAGCGCCCGCCGGCCCGCCAGCGTCGTCGGCGGCATCGGCTTCGACGGCGTGAACGATGCCCTGGTCGGCGCGGCCGCGCTGGATTTCAGCGGCAGCGACGAGCTGGTCTTTGCCGCGGTGCTGGACCATGACGGCACGGTCACGGACAATACCGTCTTCGAGTTGGGCACCGATGTGGCGAGTGTCGCCGGGCTGCGCCTCGCCTACGGAGCCTCCGGCCTGACCCTGAGCGCCCGCGGCACGGCAACCGCTTCCGCCGTTCACGCCCCTCCGAACACATCGCGGATCCTCGTGTCGGGTCGCGCGGCCATCGGCTCCGCCCGGCTCGCCCTCCGCATCGACGGGGCCGAGATCGCCAGTTCCTCCGCGTCCCAGGGTACGGGCAACTACGGCAGCCGCACGCTGCACATCGGTGCAAGAGCGGGCACCTCCGCCTGGGCAAAGATGACCCTCGAGCGACTGATCCTCGCCGACGGCCGCGGTGTTTCGGACGCGCTGCTGGCCGCGGTCGAACTCGAAATCGCGGCCACCCACGGGGTGCCGCTATGACGGCGCCGGTGTCCGCCCAGGACTGGGCCGAGGAGCGGCGCGCGGCCGTCGACGCGATGCCGCAGATCATCTCAACCGTGGGCCTGCCGGCCGCGCTCTTGCCCTATCAGCAGCGCGTCGTCGGCCTCCTCGAGTCCACGGCTATGACGCGGGTGCTGTTCGTCGAGAAGTCCAGACGGATCGGCCTGACCTGGGGGCTGGCGGCCTATGCCGTGCTGCGCGCGGCGCGCGAGCGCGCGGCCGGCGGCATGGATGCCATGTACATCTCCTACAGCCAGGAGATGACCCGCGAGTTCATCGACGCCTGCGCGATGTGGGCGCGCGCCTTCAACATGGCCGCGGCCGAGGCCGAGGAGTTCCTCTTTCCGGATGCCGACGCCAGCGGGGACCGCTCGATCCAGGCGTTCCGCATCCGCTTCGCCTCGGGCTTCGAGGTGATCGCCCTGTCCTCCGCGCCCCGCTCGCTGCGCGGCAAGCAGGGTGTGGTGATCATCGACGAGGCAGCCTTCGTCGACAGCCTGAAGGAACTGCTCAAGTCCGCGCTCGCCTTCCTGATGTGGGGCGGTCAGGTGATCGTCTGCTCGACGCATGACGGGGCCGAGAACGAGTTCAACGTCCAGGTGCAGGACATCCTGGCCGGGCGCTCGAAGTTCGCCCATGTCCATATCGATTTCGACCAGGCGCTGCGCGAGGGCCTCTACCAGCGGATCTGTCTGCGCAACGGGACCGACTGGACGCCCGAGGGCGAGGCGGACTGGCGCCAGGAGATCATCGACTTCTACGGCGAGGGCGCCGATGAGGAGCTGTTTTGCATTCCGACCATGGGCTCCGGCGCATGGCTGCCGGCGCCGCTGATCGAGGCGCGGATGACGGCGAAGGACGTCCAGGTGCTGCGGCTCGATCTACCGGGCGACTATCTCCAGAAGAGCCCGATCGAGCAGGCGCTGCTGCTGGCGCCCTTCATGAAGGAACTCGCGGAGGCGTTGGCGCGCCTGCCGCTCGATCCGCACTATGCCTTCGGCTTCGACTTTGCCCGGGTGGCGGACCTGACCGTAGGCGTTCTTCTGTCCATTGAAGACCGCTTGAAGCGCCGTGAACGGCTGGTCTTCGAACTTCGGAACGTCCCTGGCAAGGAGCAGAAGCTGATCGTCGCGGCGGTGCTCGAGCATGTGCGCGAGCGGCTCGTCGGCGCCGCCTTCGACGCGACCGGCATGGGCTGGACCGTCGCAGAGGACATGGGCCGGAAGTTCGGCCTGCGCGAGACAGAGGACAGCGCCGGCATCGTCTGGGCGATCAAGTTCACCGAGGAATGGTATCGGCTGCACATGCCGCCGCTGAAGGCAGCCTTCGAGGACGACAAGATCGAGCTCGCGCCGGATGCCGAACATCTGTCGGACCTGCGGCTGGTCAAGCTGATCCGCGGCATCCCGCGGGTGCCGCCGACGCGCGAGGGGGAGAAGGGCAAGCGGCGGCATGGCGACTATGCCATCGCGCTGGCGCTCGCGCATTTCGCGAGCCGGATGCGATGGGTCGAATATGGCTACCGGCCGCTCGAGCGGCGCGATGCCGCACCGGGCCGGATGGCCGATGATCCGGAGGACCGTGAGGACCGCAGCTGGTGGCGCCCGCCGCTCGGAACGGGTTTGAGAGGGAGCATCTGACATGGCACGGACACCCGTCCTCCTCGATCGGTGGGGCCGGCCGATCCAGCGCGCGATCCTGACCGAGGAAATCGCGGCAGCGACGATCGGCGGTGTGCGCTCACCGATTTCGGGCTATCCGGCCGACGGGCTCGACCCCACGCGCCTCGCCACTATCCTGCGCGAAGCCGACCAGGGCGACCCGGTGCGCTATCTCGAGCTGGCCGAGACGATCGAGGAGCGCGACCCGCATTATCTCGGCGTCCTCGGCACCCGGCGGCGCAGCGTCAGCCAGATCGATGTGACCGTCGAGGCGGCGAGCGACGATGCCCGCGACGTGGCGATTGCCGACATGGTGCGCGAGTGGATCGACCGCGACGAGCTGGCGGAAGAGCTCTTCGACATCCTCGACTGCGTGGGCAAGGGCTACAGCTTCACCGAAATCCTCTGGGACACCTCGGAAGGTCAATGGCGCCCCGTCCGGCTCGAGGCGCGCGACCCGCGATGGTTCCGCTTCGATCGTCGCGACCTCTCGACCCCGGTGCAGCTCGATGAAGGTGGGCGGGAGATCCCGCTTGCGCCCTTCAAATTCATCTTCGCGACGATCAAGGCCAAGAGCGGGTTGCCACTTCGCTCGGGGCTGGCGCGGGTCGCCGCGTGGGGCTGGATGTTCAAGGCCTACACGCAGAGGGACTGGGCCATTTTCACGCAGACCTTCGGCCAGCCCTTGCGCCTCGGCAAGTATGCGCCCGGTGCATCGGAGGCGGACAAGGCGACCTTGTTCCGCGCCGTCGCCAACATCGCGGGCGACTGCGCGGCGATCGTGCCGGAGTCGATGTCCATCGACTTCGTCGAGACCGGCAATGTCGGTCAGAGCTCCGACCTCTATCTGAAGCGCGCCGACTGGCTAGACCGGCAGATCTCGAAGGCCGTGTTGGGGCAGACGGCCACCACCGATGCGATCGCGGGCGGTCATGCCGTGGGCCAGGAGCATCGCGAGGTGCAGGAGGACATCGAGCGCGCCGATTGCAAGGCGCTCTCGGCGATCCTGAACCGCGACCTGATCCGTCCCTGGGTGGATCTCGAATACGGGCCTCAGGCACGTTATCCGCGGCTGAAGATCGCCCGGCCCGAGGTGGAAGACCTGGCGCAACTGGTGAGCGGCGTCGCGGCGCTGGTGCCCCTCGGGCTGAAGGTGTCGCAGAGCGAGCTCAGGGACCGCCTGAAGCTCTCGAAACCTGCACCCGAGGACGAAATCCTGTCGCCCGCCGCGCCGGTGGTCGCCCCCTCCCCGCCGGATCGTGCCATTAAACGGGATTCCGGCGGATTTAAACGGGGTGAGGGCTCTCCCGGTCCGGTGACAGCCTTGCAGGCAGAGGGCGGCTCAGCGGGCGCGGCTGGCGAGCCGTCTCACGAGGACCTTCTCGCAGAGCGGCTGGAGGCGGAGGCGCAGCCCGAGATGGCCGCGATGCTCGGACAGATCGAGGCGATGATCTTCGCCGCCGGCTCGCTCGAGGAGCTGCGCGAGATGCTGCGGGCGGGCTTCGACGACGTCGATGCGGGCGGTCTGGCCAGCCGGCTGGCGCAGGCGCTGATCGCGGCCGATCTCGGCGGGCGGGCGGCGATCGAGGGCGAAGATGGCTGACACGGTCGCAGCCGTCTTCCGGCAGCCCTTCGCCGAGCAGGTCGCAGCCTTCCGGCTGAGGCTCGGCAACCTGGTGCCCACCGCGACCTGGCAGGATCTCTGGAAGGACGGTCATGACACCGGCTTCATGGTGGCCGGCGCCATGAAAGCCGACCTTCTCGCCGATCTCGCGGCGGCCGTCGACCGATCCATCAGCGAAGGCCAAACCCTTGAGGCCTTCCGCCGCGACTTCCGCGCCATCGTCGAGAAGCATGGCTGGCACGGCTGGACCGGCGAGGGGTCGAAGCGTGGCGAGGCGTGGCGCACGCGGGTTATCTACCGCACCAACATGTCGGTGAGCTATGCCGCCGGCCGCTGGTCGCAGCTGATGAAGGACGGGTTCGGGCTCCTGGTCTACCGTCACAGCGGCGCCGAGCATCCGCGCCTCGATCACCTCGCCTGGGACCGGCTGGTCCTGCCCGTCGATCACCCGTTCTGGGTGCAGCACTATCCGCCGAATGGCTGGGGCTGCGGCTGCAAGGTCTACGGTGCGCGGTCGGAGCGGGGCGCGGCGCGCGTCGGCGGCGACCCTTCCAAAAGGCTGCCCGATGGCTGGGATGCCGTCGATCCGAAGACCGGCGAGCAGAGGGGCGTCGGCAAGGGCTGGGGCTATGCTCCGGGCCGCAGCGTCGAGCGCACGATCCGGGCGATGACGGAGAAGGCGCTCCGCTGGGACTACAGCCTTGCCACCGCCTACATGCGCAGCCTGCCGGATGATGTGCGGGATGCCTTCTCGACGGGGTATCGGGATCTGCCCGGCCTCGCGACGGATGTGCGGCGGTGGGTCGAGCGGGTGCGAGGCGAGCGCGACGACGCCCCCATCGATCCCCGCGTCCAGGTCGAACCGCAGCGGACACTCGGACTGGCCACCCTCTCGCAGAAGCGCGCGCTCGAGGACCTCACCGGCGCCGATCTCGCCGACGACCTCTACGACTACACCATCGATCCCATGACGATCCGGCACATCTTCCGCCGTCACGCCACCGCCGAGGTCGAGACCTCGCGCGGACAGCGGCCGGTCACGGCGGAGGATGTGGGGCGGGTCGCGGCGCTCATCAACAGCCCGGACCAGGTCGCGACTGCGGGCACCTCGCCCGGGCGTGGGGCGATGATCCGCTACGAGAAGGGGTTCGCGGAGGGGCGGCTGGTCGCGATCTTCGAGCTCAGGCCCGGACGCCGCCGGCTGGCTCTGGCAACGATGTGGGTGGAGCGGTGATCGGCGCGCCCCCTACCATACGCCCTGAACGTTCCCGCATCCCGAATGCGGTGGTCACGATGCGCGCGCCGACCAGACGGATATAGCATGATCCGCATCGAGTTGAAGGAAGACGGTATCTCGGAGGGGCTCAACCGCCTCGTGCGGGCACTTTCGGACCTGTCTCAGCCGATGGCCGATATCGGAGAGGGGCTACTCCATTCCACGAACGAACGGTTCAAGACCGGTACCGCACCAGATGGAAGCCCCTGGGCGCCGAAATCGCCGGTGACGCTGGCCCGCTATGCCGACCAGGGCACGCCCGGTCTCACCAGTCCCCTGATCGGGCCGAGCAAGAGGCTCTCCACCACCATCAGTGTGGAAAGCGGTGCCGACTTCGTGACGATCGGGTCGAACGCGATCCAGTCGGCGGTGATGCAGTTCGGCGCGGCGCAGGGTGCGTTCGGCGCCACCGGGCGCGGCGGGCCGATCCCTTGGGGCGACATCCCGGCCCGGCCGTATCTCGGTCTCTCGGCCGAGGACCGCTCGATGGTCCTCGACGTGATCGCCGAGTGGCTGGAGGACGTCGCCGGCGAGACCTCTTGACCCCGGCGCGCGCCCGCCGCCAATCTGACGGGGCGGCGGTCCGATCCCGTGACCCGCAGATCCTTGCGGGCGGATCGGCAGCGCGTTGACGGCCATTGTGGCCGCCATGAAACACCCGCACCGCATCCCCTCGATCCCTCCGCTGACCGCGCTGATGGCGGTGCAGTCGCTCGACCTCGGAGAGGCAGTAGCGGCGCCCGAGTGGGTGCACCTGCTGCCGACCGCCAAAGGGCCGGTCCAGACGCAGGATGCGCGCGGCCCCTATGCGGTCGAGGATGCGGCGGCGATCGTGCAAGCGTCCTTCGCCCAGGAGGACCGCCTGCCGATCGACGAAAACCATGCCTCCGACCTCGCGGCCCCCCTTGGCCTGCCGGCGCCCGCGCGCGGCTGGATTACGGGGATGGAGGTCCGCGCGGACGGCATCTGGGGCCGGGTCGAATGGAACAGCGCCGGGGCGCGCCTGGTCCGCGACCGCGCCTATCGCGGCATTTCTCCGGTCGTCCTGCACGACCCGGACAAGCGCATCACCCGCATCCTGCGGGCAAGCCTGGTCAACCGACCGAACCTTCGCGGCCTCGCCGCGCTGCACATGGAGAGTGAGATGGACTTCATGGCGAAGCTGGCCGAGCTGCTCGGCCTGCCCGCAACCGCGACGGAGGACGACCTCGTCGCGGCGATCAAGAAGATGAAGGCGCCGGCCGACGAAGCGCCGGCCCTGCAATCCGCGATGACCGAGATCGCGACGGCCCTCGGCATGACCGAGGCGCACACCACGGCCGCGATCGTCGCCGCGGCCAAGGCTGCGCGGGGCGCCCCCGGCGAGGTCGCGGCGCTGCAGCAGGAGCTGGCCGCCGTCACGACCCGGCTGAACACGATGACTGAGGGCTCCAAGCGCGACAAGGCGACCGCCTTCGTCGATGGCGCGATCAAGGCCGGCCGCGTGGGGGTCAAGCCCTCGCGCGAGCGCTTCATCACCATGCACATGGCGGACCCGGATGGGACCGAGGCGCTGGTCAACGGCTTCCCGGCCCTGGGCGAGATGCCGCGCGGCGTGCCCCCGGTCACCGTCGACAACCTGCAGATCTCGCTCAATGCCGAGCAGGTCAGCGCTGCGCGCCTGCTGGGCATCCCGGTCGGCGACTATGCCGCCACCCTGAAGGCCGAACAGGAGGCCCGCTGATGACCGCGCTCACCCAGGACCGCAACACGCCCGCAGCCCTCGGCGTCCTTCGCCAAGGGCTCGTCGCCGCCTCGCAGCTGATCTATGCGGGCAGCCTCGTCTGCCGGAACAGCTCGGGCTATCTCGTCAAGGGGAGCACCGCCACCGGCCTGATCGGCGCGGGCCGGGCGGAGGAGCGGGTCGACAATTCCACCGGTTCGGCTGGCGATGCCAGCCTGCGCTTCATGCCGGGCATTTTCCGCTTCGCGAACTCGGCCTCCACGGACGAGATCACCGACGCCGACATCGGCGCCCTCTGCTACGTGGTCGATGACCAGACCGTGGCAAAGACGAGCGCCACCAACACCCGATCCAAAGCCGGCTTCGTCGAAATGGTCGACGACCTCGGCGTCTGGGTGCGCTTCGACGAAGCGCTGACCCGCAACACCTGAGGACACCCACATGCTCGTCAACGCCGCCAACCTCGAAGCGCTGCGCGCCGGCTTCAAGACCTCCTTCCAGAAGGGGTTCATGGGCGCGCCGTCGCAATACAAGCGGGTCGCTACCGTCGTGCCTTCCACCGCGAAGGAGCAGAAGTATGGCTGGCTCGGCAAGGTCCCCCGGGTCCGCGAATGGATCGGTCCGCGCGCCATCCAGAACCTCGAGCAGCACGACTACTCCATCAAGGAAATCCCGCTCGAGCTGACGCTCGGGGTCGACCGCGACGATATCGAGACCGACAATCTCGGCATCTACACGCCCCTCTTCGAGCACATGGGCCAGTCAACCGGGGAGGAATGGGACCTGCGGGTCTTCGCCCAGCTGAAGGCCGGCTTCGCCACGCCCTGCTATGACGGCCAGAACTTCTTCGACACCGACCACCCGGTCATTGCAGCCGACGGCTCCACCACGACGGTGGCCAACACCGACGGCGGTTCCGGCATCGGCTGGTACCTGCTCGACGTCTCGCGGCCGCTGAAGCCGATCATCCTGCAGAAGCGGAAGGATTTCGAGTTTGTGGCGAAGGACAAGGTGACCGACGACAACGTCTTCGATCGCCGCGAATTCGTCTACGGCGCCGATGCCCGAGCCAATACCGGGTTCGGGTTCTGGCAGATGGCCTGGGGATCGAAGCAGACGCTGGACGCCGATCACTACGAACTGGCGCGGGCGGCGCTGCAGGGCATGAAGGGCGATCACGGCTCGCCGCTCGGCATCACTCCGCGGTTGCTGGTCGTTCCGCCCTCGCTCGAGGGCGCCGGGCTGGAAATCCTCAATGCCGAGCGCAACGCCGCCGGCGCCACCAACGTCTGGAAGAGCACGGCCGAGCTCCTGGTCTGCCCCTGGCTGGCCTGAGGTCGGTCGGCTTCCGGAGGGGCGGGCAGGTCCCGCCCCCACGATAAGCCGACAGGAGAGACGCGATGGCACGCAAGACGATCAGGCCGCCAGCGGCCGATGCCTCCGAGGGGGAGCCTGGCGCTGCGAAAGCGGCACAGACCACCCCCGAACGCCCTGCGGAGGGGATGCCGCAGGGCACAGGCGGGGGTGGGACGGCTGCCCCCGCCGCCCATACCGAGGGGGCCGGCGACGCGGTTCAGACCGCCGAGGCCCCGATCCAGCCGCCGCCGGGCGCTTCGGAAGAAGAGCGGGCCTCGGAAGAGGCAGCGGCGGCTCCGGTCGGGGAGGCGGTGATCCTCCCCGGCACCGATGCTCCCGAGGCCGAGCCTCAGGCTGCGGTGGTGCTCGTCGTCACCGGCCCCCGCAAGGGCCGCTGGCGCGCCGGGCGCCACTTCGGGCCAGAGCCGGTGACTCTTGTCGCCGCCGACCTGACCGAGGCCGAGCGGGCGCAGCTGATGGACGACCCGGTGCTGACGGTGACGGTCGCCCTGGCCTGACGATCCCCGGCGGGAGGCCGGCGGGCAGCGGTCGGGATGGGCTCCGGCCGTGAGAGACTAAGCCCCCGCTCCGCCGTGGGCCTGCCTGGCGGCGGCTCGATCGCCGCCAGGAACACCGAGAACCAGCCACGGATCGCCTCATGTACGCCACGCTGCAGCAGCTGACCGACCGATACGGCGCCCGCATGCTCGTGGCGCTGACCGACCGCGGCGAGATGTCGACCGGCGAAATCGATGTGCCGACCGTGGATCGGGCGCTGGCCGATACCGCCGCCACGATCGACGGATACCTGATGGTCCGCTACCGGCTGCCGCTGGCCGAGGTTCCTGCCCTGGTGACCGACCTCGCTCTCGCCATCGCGATCTGGAAGCTCCACACCTCCGCCGCCGATCCGAAGATCGAAGCCGACTACAAGGAGGCGATCCGCCAGCTGCGCGACCTGTCATCCGGCGCGATGCGGCTCGACGTGGCCGGCGTGGAGCCCGAGGCCCCGGGAGGCAGCGGCGTCCGGCTGATCGACCGGGAGCGGCCCTTCACTCCCGAGAACATGAAGGGGTTCATCTGATGCTGGCGGAGGTCATCGCCCGGCTGATCGCGGAGGTGCCGGCGCTCGCCGGTCGCGTCCGGGGCGCTGCCGACTTCGCCGAACTGGTCAAGCGCAATGCGCTGCCTCAGCACACACCCGCCGCCCACGTCCTGCCGCTCGGTTGGCGGGGAGACGGCGGCGAGGCCGCGACCGGCTTCTTCACCCAGATGGTCGAAGAGACCGTGGCGGTGATCGTGACCTTCCGCACACCCGGCGGATCCGCACCCGGCGACCTGCCCGATATCGACGCGCTGCTGCGCGCGGTGATCGGCGGCATCGCCGGCTGGGGGCCGGAGGAGGCGGTCGGGGTCTTCCGCCTCCTGCGCGGCGGACTCGTGCACGCCGGGCCGGGCGTCCTCGTCTACCAGATCGACTTCGCGATCACCGACCAGTTGAGGATCTACCCGTGACCGACCTCGCCGAGAAACCGCCCGTCCCCGCCTCCGGTGGTGCCTTCATCCGCGCAGCGGACGGCAGCCTGACGCGCGAGGGGGCACAGGTACCGTCGCAACCGAAGCCGAAGGGGCGCCGCAAGGCCTCCGGCGCTGCCCCTGAAACGGAGGCTTGAACATGGCCATTAAATGGCGTTCGAAGATCCTGCTCGCCAAGCTGGAGGCGAGCTATGCCGTGGATGCCGCCCCCACGGCGGCCGACAACGCGATCCTGGCGACCCAGGTCGAGCTGCGCCCGATGGAAGGGCAGGATGTCAGCCGGGATCTGGAAACGCCCTGGCTCGGCGGCCAGCCGACGATCCCGACCGAGCTCCACATGATGCTGTCCTACCGGGTCGAGCTGGTGGGCTCCGGAACCGCCGGCACGGCGCCCGCCTGGGCGCCGTGCCTTCGCGCCTGCGGCTGCGCCCAGGTCGTCAGCGCCGGCGCGTCGGTGGCCTATAACCCCGTCTCTGACGGGCATGAATCGGTCACCCATCACCTGTGGATCGGAGGGACGCTCTATGCCCTCGTTGGCGGGCGAGGGACCTGTGTCTTCCGGGTGAATGCCCAGGGCATCGTCTACATGGAGTTCCAGTTCACCGGGCTCTTCACCAAGCCCGCAGAGGCTGCGCGGGGCACTCCGGACCTGACCGACTTCCAGAAGCCCCAGGTCGCGACGAAGGCCAACACGCCGGGCTTCACCGTCGACGGCGTTTCGCTCGTCATGCGGTCCTTCTCGCTCGACCTGCGGAACACGGTGGAGCCGATCTTCCTGATCGGTGCGGAGAGCATCGAGATCACGGATCGGCAGGAGCTGGTGGAAACGCGGGTCCATGCGGTGCCGCTGACAACGCTCGACCCGTTCCAGCTGGCGCTCGATCAGGAGGCGGTCGCGGTCGAACTCGTCCATGGCACGGCGGCCGGGCGCATCGCCACGCTGGAGGTGCCTGCCGCGCAGATGCAGCGCACCCAAGGGCTCGAGAACGCCCAGGGCATCAAGGAATGGCCGCTGCGGCTCGCGCCATTGCCCGTCGCGGGCAACGACCAGTGGACCCTCAACCTCACCTGATCCCCCGAAGGAAGACGACATGCTGAAGGTCACCCACAACCCCCGCTTCACCCATCCCGTGACCGTGCTCGCGCCCATCGACGGCGGGCACGAGGAACAGACGTTCCGCGCCCGCTTCCAGGTGCCCGGCGAGGATGCGCCCGACATCTTCCGCGCCCGCAGCTCCGAAGAGATCGCCGCGTTCTTCCGCGCGGCCTGGGTGGGCTTCGAGGACGTGGCCGATGCCAATGGCGCGCCGCTGCCCTGGTCGGACGCGGCGCGCGACGAGTTGCTCCGGCTGCCCTGGGTGCGGACGGGGCTTGTCGCGGCCTATGTCGCCGCGGTGACGAAGGTCCGCCAGGGAAACTGAGGGCGGCCGGGCGTGCCTGGGCCACCGGCACGCTCTCGGGCGGCGGCCGCGACGACGAGGCCGAAGACGACGCGCGCCGCTGGGGCCTGCGCCTGGTGGGGAGCTGGGAGGATACGGAGGACGGTCTCTGGCCTGACGCATTGCCCGCGATGCGCGCCTTCCTCGCCGTCTCCACCCAGTGGCGGGCAGTCGGCGGCATGGGGCCGACCCGCTTCATCGGCCTCGACTATGCCTCGGCCCGCGCCGGGCTCGAGGCGGAAGCGATCGAGGTCACGCCCGCCATCTGGGCCGACCTCAGGCTGATCGAAGTGGGCGCCCTCGAGGCGCTGAACGAGGACCGGACGTGACCGCGCAGTTCCGTACATCGCTGGTGATCGACGCGAACGGCAAGCCCGCCCAGGCCGAACTCGCCCGGACCGCGGCGGAGGCCGACAAGGCGAAGGCCTCGGTCGCTGGCCTCGGCACCGCCGGGCAGAAGGCGGATGCCGATCTGACCGCGCTGCAGCAGCAGGTCGCGGCGCTCAACGGCCAGCTTGCCGCGATGACGCAGGCCGAAGCCCGAGCCGTTCAGCAAATGACCGCACTCAGCGCCAAGGTGCAGGAGCTGGAGACGCGGCTCGGGCGCGGCGGCGGGGGACGCGGCGGCGGCGGCGCCGCCGGTTCCATGGGCAACCTCGTCGCCAACTTCAACGACCTCGGCGTGATGATGGCCGCGGGGCAGAACCCGCTGCAGCTGGCGATCCAGCAGGGCACACAGATCACCCAGGTGATCGGGCCGATGGGTGCCGCAGGCGCCGCGACGGCGCTTCGCACTGCCTTCGTCTCCATGCTCTCGCCGATCAACCTGGTGACGATCGGCGGCATCGCCGCCGGCGCCGCGATGATCCAGTGGCTCACCTCGGCAGGAGAGGAGGCGCGGACGCTCGAAGACTTGGTCTCGGGCTTGGAAAACGCGGTCGGCGAGTACCGCCAGGGGCTGACGGCCGGCATGTCCGATCTGCGACAGCAGTTCGGATCGGTTGCGCCGGAGATCATCGACGTGGAACGCGCCCTTCAGGAGGTGCGGCTTCGCGACATCCTCCTCGACGCGGCCGAGGCCGCCAACATGCTCTCCGAACGTTTCGACGGGTTCGGCCGGACGGCGAGCGCCCGTCTTGCCGACCTGTGGGATTGGCAGTTGGGAGGGCAGGACGGCGGACGGCAGATGGCAGCCGGTTTCGACGAGGCGCTCGGCTTGCTGCAGGCCATCGGTGAAGCGGAAGGCCCTCGCGCTCAGGCAGAGGCCGCCCGGGCTTTCCGAGTAGCCCTTGAGGAGGCGGGGTTCGCTGCGGGAGACGCCACCGAAGAGCAACGTGAACTCTATGACGAGGTTCTCGCCACCGAACGCGCGCTCTGGCGAGCGGCCGGTGCCGCGGGCGAAATGGCCGGCCCGATCGCGGTGGCGGCCGACGAAGCGGCAAGGCTGGCCGACGAAGTCCTTCGGGCGATGTCGATCCAGAACCGCGAAGCCGCACGGGTGCAGGGCGGCCGAGGCACGATCAACCAGTGGAACTATCAGGAACCCGGTCCGGGCGCCGCATGGACCATGGAGGATGTCACCCGCCTTGAGCGGGAGCAGGAGGCTGCAGCACGGCGATCCGCCCGCGGTTCCGGCGGCGGTCGCCGTTCGGAGGCCGACGCGCTCGAGCGGCTGATCGAGCGCCAGCAGACCGAGCTCGATCTTCTGCGCGAGCTCGATCCGGTGCAGCAGGAGCTGATCCGCAACCGGCGGGCGCTCGAAGGCGCGACCGAGGCGGAGCGCACCGCGGTGGAGAAGCTGATCGCGCAGCGGATCGAGGAGGAGGACCGGCTCGAACAGGTGGAGGCACGCTGGGACTTCTTCGGCAGCTCCGCCGTCGACTCGCTCGATGCGCTGATTTTCGGGGGCGCGGAACTGGCCGACGTGATGGAGGACGTTGCGCGAGCGATCGCGCAGGCGGGGCTGCAGGCGCTCCTTCTGGGCGAAGGGCCCCTCGCCGGCCTCTTCGGCGTGGGCGGTGATGGCGGGCTGATCGGGATGATCGGCACGTCGCTCGGGATCCCGGCCAAGGCGGAGGGCGGCATGATCCGCGGCCCCGGCAGCGGCACCTCTGACGACGTGCTGATGTGGGGATCGAACGGCGAGTTCGTCGTCAATGCCAAGGCGACCGCCCAGCACCGGTCCCTGCTCGAGGCGATCAATGGCGGCGCCAATCTCGTCCCGGGTTTCGCCGCGGGCGGCATCATCGGCGGCTGGTCCCGCCAGCAGCCGTCCGGCGGTTCCGGTGCGAGCCCGACCCAGATCGCCTTCTACGACCAGACAGGGCGGGGCGTGGCCGTGAGCTCCGAGGAGACGATCGCTCCGGGCGGCGGCCGCTCCATCGCCTTCACCCTGTCGGATGCCGTGGCGGGCGGCATGACCAAGAAGGGCGGTGGCGCACGCCGGGCGCTGAAGGCCATGGGCGTGCAGCCACCCAAAGCGCGGCGGTGAGGGCAAGATGACCGTACCCACATGGCCCGCAGATCTGCCGCGACCCAACCGTCAGGGATGGCAGGCGCAGATGCAGGATCCGCGCCTCGCGCGGCAGACCGAGGCCGGACCCCCCGGCTATCGCCGCCGCTGGTCCAGCACCGCCCGCGAGGTGTCGCTGGTGGTCGACCTCACGCGGAGCCAGAAGGCCTCCTTCGAGGCGTTCTTCGACAGCGTTCAGCAGGGGGCGGGTACGTTCTGGATGCCGGATCCGACCACCGACGGCTGGCCGATGCTGACCGCCGACGGCACCCCGCTGCTGACCGCCGAGGGCGCGCCGATGCTGCTGTCCGCGCAATGGCTTTGCCTGTTCGGCGCCAGCATGCCGGTCGAGACGATCCTCGGCAGCCGGGCACGCATCAGCTTTTCCGTGTCGGTGCTGCCATGAGACGGCTCAGCCTGAATGCCCGCCGCGCCCATGACGAGCCGGTCTCGCCCGACGTCGAGATCGCGCTGATCCACATCACGCATCCTGCGCTGACGCATCCGATCCGGCTCTCGACCGATCCGACCGTGCGGCTGTCGGTCGACCCGCTGGCCTATGGCACCCGTTCTACCTGGATGGGCGCCGACCCGCTGACCGAGCCCTATCTCTTCGTGCTGGTTTCGGCAGAGCTGCCCTCCGACCTGGAGGATGCGCCGTCGGAGGCGACGCTGGTGCTGGAGGCCGTCACCAATGACATCGCGCGGCTTTTGCGCAGCTTCACCTCGCGCCCCCTCGTCTCGATGGCGGTCGTGCTCGCATCGAGCCCCGACCTGATCGAGACGCAGTACCGCGACCTGCGGCTGGTCTCGTCGGACGGGACCGCAAGCGAGGTCGAGATCGGCCTGAGCCGCCAACCGATAGAGGAGGAGCCGTTTCCCTCGATACGCTTCACCAAGGACCGCTTTCCGGGGCTGCATCGCACATGAGCTGGTCGAACCGCTATCTCGCCATCCCCCGCCTGGATCTCGGCCGCAGCGCCGACGGCGCCGACTGTTGGGGCCTGCTGCGGCTGGTCTATGCCGCCGAGCTCGGGATCGAACTGCCCTCCTATGTGGGCGCCTATGAGAGTGCGGCCGAGGCGGCGGAGATCGCGGCGCTGATCGACGGGGCGCCGGACTGGTCCGACTGGCAGGCGGTGCTTGAAACAGCCGTGAAGCCGTTCGACGTGGCGCTGTTCCGGCGCGGCCCATGGCGGTCGCATGTCGGGATCATGATCGACGCCGCACGCCTTCTCCACATGGGAGAGGATGGGGCGCGCGTCGAAAGCCTCACCCGCCCCCGCTGGGCGGCCCGGCTGACCGGCATCTGGCGGCATCGCCTTATGATCGACCGGATGGAGATTGCACCATGACCGTGCCTGTCCTCGCCGCGCCGCTCCTGTCCCCCGATGCAGGCCGGATCGACCTCGAGCTCCCTGACGGGCTGACGCTGGCCGAGATCGTCGCCCGGGCACTACCGGGCCTGCCGGAGAGCGCCTGGTCCAGCCTGCGACTGACGCTCGTCGGCGCCGGCGGCGCAATGCCCATCGCACCGGCGCTGTGGCATCGCATCCGTCCGCGCGCGGGCATCCGGGTGGTGATCCGCGCGCTACCGGGCGACGACGCTCTTGGCTCGCTCCTGATGGTCGTCGTGTCGGTGGCGGCGCTCGCGCTCGGCCAGTACTGGGCCGGCCTGATCATCCCGCAGGCGGGGTTCGGTCAGCAGATCCTCGGCGGCGTCATCGCGGGCGGGCTGACGATCGTCGGCTCGATGCTCGTCTCGGCGCTGGTCCCCGTGCCGAAAGTCAGCGAGGAGACGCGCCGCAATCGCTACACGATCGGCGGCTGGCGCAACGACGAGCGCCCGGACCAGCCCCTGCCCGAGGTCATGGGCCGCATCCGCTACGCACCGCCCTATGCCGCGGCGAGCTACACCGAAATCGTCGGCAACGACCAGTACGTGCGCGCGATGTTTTGTTTCGGCGCGGGTCCGGTCGACCTGAGCGAGCTGAAGATCGGCGAGACCGCGATCGACAATTACGACGATGTCGAGATCGAGATCCGCGAGGGTCGGCCGGGTGACCCGCCTTGCCTGCTCTACCCGCGGCAGGTGCTCGAGGAAGCGGCGTCGGTCGAGCTGACCCGCCCGCGCCCCCGGGATGCCTATGGCGAGGTGATCTCGGGTCCGGCGATCGAGACGCCGGTGCTGCGCTGGTCGGCGCATGACAGCTGGGGCTGCACGGTCATCATCGGCTTCCCTTCCGGTCTCTTCGAACTCGATGACGACGGCGATGTCGAGTCGCTGTCGGTCGCGATCCGCATCCGCCAGCGCCTGCCAGGGGACACCGACTGGTCGGATGTCGTGGAGCTCAATATCTCGGCCGACGAGCGCGACATGTTCTTCCGCGCCCATACCTGGCTCTTCCCGTCGCGCGGGCGATGGGAGATCGAGGTGACGCGGATGACCGACGAGCGTACCTCGACCCGGGTCGCGGACCGGACCATGCTGTCCGCGCTCCAGTCGATCCGGCCGGAATACCCGATCGCCAGCGCGACGCCTCTGGCGCTGGTGGCCATGCGGGTCAGGGCCACCCATCAGCTTTCCGGGCCGCTCGACACCTTCTCGGCCGTCGTGCAGCGCTACGGCCGCGTCTGGAACGGCGCCGCCTGGGTGGAGGGGCTCTCGCGCAACCCGGCGACCGCCATGTTGCGCGCGCTGCAGGGACCGCAGAACCCCTTTCCGGCGACGGATGAGGAGATCTACCTCGACCAGATCGCGGACTGGTACGAGTGGTGCGAGCTCCATCGCCTGAAATACGACCGCGTCCACGACCAGGACGAGGATCTGCAGACGGCGCTGGCGGCGATCTGCGCGGCGGGCCGCGCCACGCCGCGTCACGACGGGCTTAAATGGGGCGTTGTCATCGACCGGCCGGAGACGTTGGTGGTCGATCACATCAACCCGCGCAACGCGGGCGGCTTCAGCTGGTCGCGGCAGTATTTCGATCCGCCGCATGCCTTCAGGGTGGCCTTCCAGGACGAGACCTCCGACTGGCAGAGCGCGGAACGCATCGTGCCCTGGCCGGGACATGTGGGGGAGATCAGCCTCACCGAGACCCTCGCCCTCCCGGGCAAGACCGACCCCGACGAGATCTGGCGCGAGACGCGGCGGCGGATGTACGAGCTGATCCACCGGCCCGATACCTTCGCAGCCACCCAATCCGGCCTCGCCCGCGTCGCCACACGCGGCGATCTGGTGATCGGCTCCTGGGACGTGCTCGACCGGATGCAGCGCGCGGCGCGGGTGACACGGGTCCTGGGCGCCCTGGTCGAGCTCGACGAGGCGGTCGAGATGGCCGAGGGCGAGAGCTATGGCTTGCGCTGGCGGGTCTATGACGAGGAGGACACCGTGGGGGTGTCGGTTCTGCGCCCGGTGGTGACCGAGGCGGGGCAGTCCCGGCTGGTACGACTCGCCGAAGCCGAGCCGGCGCCGGCCGTCGGCGATCTCGTGCATTTCGGGCCGATGTCGACGCAGAGCGCGGCCTTCCGCGTCAAGGGCGTCGAGGCGGGGGAGGAGATGACCTCGATCCTGCGCCTGGTGGCAGCAGCGCCCGAGATCGACGACCTGATCGACGCCGAGGAAATCCCCGACTGGTCTGGCCGGGTCGGCAGCATCCTCGACGATACCATGACCCCGGTCGCTCCGCGGATCGTCCGCGCGCGCTCGAGCTGGGAGACGGTGCTGATCCCCTGGGAGGACGATCCGGATGGGGGTGGACGGCGCACCGACTATTATCTGGACGTGACGATGGTTCCGGGCGAGGGCGAGACCGCCTATCTGCAGTCCTTCCGCTTCGAATGGCGGGAAACCAGCGCGTCGGGCTGGGTCTGGCGGCTGGTGCCGACGGCCGACGGCACGACGCGGATCGGGCCCTTCGCGGCCGGTACCACGGTGCAGATGCGTGCGGCGGCGATCAGCATCGACGGAACGGTGGGGCCGCCGTGCCCGACGCTGGCGGTGCCGGTGGAGCTGGGCGCCACCTTCCCGGAAGCCATTCCGCTGACCGGAATCGAGATCGAGGGCGGCTACGGTGCGGCGCGCATCGCCATTGCGGTGCCGGGCGACCCCACCATCGTCGCGGTCCAGGCGTATCGGGTGCCCTCGGGCGAGCCGCCCGCCTTCTGGGATGTCGCCGGCCGCTATGACGTGAGCCCCGGCGATACCGTTTCCGCGATCGCCGGCGACGGCACTCGCCGCAACCTGCTGACCAACGGCGGGTTCGAGGCGGCCGACGACTGGACCGCCGCCGGCGGCTGGACCATTGCGAGCATGCCTGGCATCGGGGGGGCGGCCGTCCATACACCCGGCGCCGAGAGCATCCTGTCGCAAGCCCGCGCGCCTGTCGCCGGCGCGACCTACCACCTCTCCTTCACCGTCAGCGGCCGCACCGCCGGCAGCGTCACCCCGCAGTTCATCGGGGGCAGCACCACGGTCGCGGGATCGGCCGTGACAGCAGACGGGCTGCAGCGTCAGCCCTTGGTCGCCGCCGCCGGGAACACGGCCCTTGCTTTCTTCGCGAGCGCGGATTTCGATGGCACGATCGACGACGTCGCCATCTGGCAGGACAGCGCGACCGCCATCGATCCCGGCGACTACGATTATTGGTTCGAGACCATCAACGCCGCGGGCGGCAGCAGTTCCGTCACCGGCCCGGTCCCCGTCACCATCCTCTGAAGCCCGGCCCCGCAGGTGCTTGCGGGCGGATCGCGCGCCCGTCTCGCCGCATCCTGCGGCGAAACTTCGGGCCGAGGGTGAGACATGGCAACTGCAGGTGTGCCGACCGGGCGGCTGACCCCGGCGTCGCTGATCGACGAGCTCGTCGGCAACCGCGAGGGCTCGTCCCGCCGCATCACCGTCCTCGATCTTGCCCGCCAGCTGATGTCGACACCGGCTTTCGCCGAGATGGTCGATGCCGGCATGGCGTCGATGACGGCCTTCCGCTCCACCCTGGAGGAGCTGGAGGCGGTCGACGCCGAGGACGGAGCCTACGGCGCGGTCATCTCCAACGAGCCCGAGGGCGGCGTCTATGAGCGGGTGGCCGGGGAGTGGGTCCAGCGCGCGCCCATCCCGGCGATCCTGACCTACGATCTGAGCGCCGAGGAGGCGCGCCAGGCCCGCGAGGAGTCAAAGGCCTGGGCCGCGACCCCCGAGGATCAGGCTGTCGCGGACGGACTCTACTCGGCGCGCCACTATCAGGCCAAGGTCGAGGCGCGGCTCGACCAGATCGGGGATTTCGACGGGGGCGTACAGGCAGCGCAGCAGGCGGCCAATCTGGCCCTTGCGGGATCGCCTTATCGGCTGCGCACCTTCGGCGACCTGGCCGCGCGGCTGCGCTATTCCGGCGCGACGGGCGATCAGATTGCGGTTGCGGGGGGCGATACCGTCGACCTTCCAGGTGGTGGGGCCTATGAAGTCTTGGCGGCCGACGCGGGTCAGCCCGACCTGGACTACACCGGGACGAGCGGTCCCAAGCTCAAGGTGCTGTCCGGTCCTGCCGGGCGGAGCGCGCGCGCCTATGGGCTGATCGGTGGCCGTTCGCCGCTGGATACCACCGGTCTTGCAAAGGCGGTCGCGGCCGAAGGCAAGGTGCATTTCGACACCGGCGAGTACGGCTTTGACACGCAGCTGCTGATCCGACGGTCGGATGTTCACCTGTCCTTCGCCAAAGACGCGCGGCTGATGCCGACGCAGAAGTCGAGCTGCCTGAACATCGCCGGTTCGGAACCTACGGTCTGGTTTGATCTGGCTGCCGACGCCCCCGAGGGAAGTTCGCAGATGACCCTCCTGACCGACCCGGGCGCTTCCTGGGACGTGGGCAAATGGGTAGAGCTGCGATCCAACAAACCGATCCGTGGCACGAATACCGAAGGCGGTAAGGTGGCGTGGATCGGTCGGATTGTGGCCCGCGTCGGCTTGACCTTCTATTTCGACAAGCCGCTCTACGATGATTTCCTCGTGGCGGACGCGGCGGTGGCCGGCCAGCCGACCATGCTCGAGAACATCTACATCGAGTGTCCGAACATCAACCGGGAGGACTTCGATACCGAGATCGCCTTCGGCCTCTACTTTGGTTATTGCGCCCGCGTCACCATCGTGGCGCCCTCGATATACGGCAGCAAGCCCAGGAACGGTCCGGACACCAACTCCGGCGTGAACGCGATCCGCATCGGGCACGGCTGCATCGACGTGACCATCCTCGATGCGAGCATCGGCCATATCGCCTGGTACGGGATCGGCGTCGGCGGGTTCGTCGACGGGCTGGAGGTGATCGGCGGCGATTTTTGGGACTGCCGGCATGCGATTTCGGTAGTCTGGTCGGCCAGCTATGGCGAGCCCCACAACCTCACCTTCACCGATGTGACAGGCCGCAACTGCAACCTGGCGATCTACGACACGCACGACACCGGCCGAAACATCGTCTTCAACGCCCCGCGCGCCTTCGGCAGCAGGGGCGATGCCGGGTTTCAGCTCCGCTCGGCCGACGTGCGCCTGAACGCCCCCACCGCCGCCTACAACGCCTTCGATGGCATCGTGTGCCGCACGGATGGTCGACGGCCAGAGATCTACAACCCGCATGTGTACATGAACGGGCGCAGCGGCCTCTCGTTGAACTACGGGCATGTCGTCAAGGGCGGCAAGGTCGAGCGCAACTCGCGCGCGGGCGCCGGGGGCTACGCACTCGCGACGCGCGGCGGCGAGATCGACGGGACTTTGCTGCGCGGCCGGGACGGACTCGTTCTGGATCAGATCGTCTATCTCAACGAGATCGGCGAAGGGATCGACGAACCGCTGGCGATGCAGGGGGTGCAGATCCCGCTTGAGGCGGCCGGCCAATGGGCGGTCCACGTCGCTGCAACGCGCAGCGCGTCCGACGTGATCCTCAATGGCTGTCGGGTGCCTGGTTACGGCTCGAACCTGGTGCGGGGCGGCGCTGCAGGTGGGGCCGGACCCGTCCGTCGCGGCAATGTCATGAGCGCGGTGGCGAGCGAGCGACGGGGCCGGGCTCAGCTTTCTGGCGGATATGCGCGCATCCCCATCCCCGGCATGTACCGGCGGACCGGCGATCCGATCTACCAGACCCAGCTGACGGTTCGGCACAGCCAGACAACCGCGATCGACAACAAGGGGAACCTGACGGTCGAACTGATGACGACGGGTGCAGGCGGCTATGTCGACGTGCGCTCGAGCAACGCTTCCGATGCCAACTGGGTGGAGTGGGAGATCGACGGATGACCGAGATGACCGACGCGCAGATCGAGGCCGCTGCGCGCTATTGCCTCGCCGCGGATCCCGCGTCAGAGGGTTGGGACGAGGCTGAGACTTGGGTGAGGGAGTTCGCCTCCGCGGTGGTCGGCTTCGTCGCCTGCGGCGTGGAGGTCGAGTCGGTCTCGCCGTCCGCGGTACATCAGGTGTTCATCACCACTCTGCGCAAGGGGGGCTGGACGTGGGGTGAGGTCTACGACGCCGTCGCTAAAACCCACCCCAGTATCGTGCCATGGCCGGAACTGACTCCGGAACTGCAGGAGCGCAACGCTCTGTTTATCGAGGCCGCAGCGAGTTGGATCGGTGAGAACGTGCCGATCTAGATAAGGCCCACGAGGGGCCGGGAGGCGCGCCAACGCCTCCCGCCACGGGGACCGATTTCGGAGGTTCAGGTGGTGGCCAGCATCGACGAAAAAAGTCGAAGATCGACGCATTTCTACCTCTGCCCTCGGAAATAGCGACTAAGCTTTCGAAGCACTATAATCCGTCCAACGGATAGTACAGAAGACGCCGAGCGCCGTGAATGCCAACAAATATAAAGCATCCCTCCAACTTGGAGAAATTCCGTTGGCGCCCGCAGGCCAAGTCTTCCAGATTGCCAAAAAGGTTATCCCTCCCATTAAGAATGGAGTAACCACTCCGAATACCAGTCGATCCACCCTCCCTGACAATCTTGTATCGCGTGCCGCCTTCTCATACTGCAGAATAATCTTGGAGTTTTCGTCTCTGGAATTCTCCAGGAGGCGGTTCAATTCTCTCGAGCTTTCCACTATTTCGCTCTGGATCTCGCCAAATCGAGCGAAGGCCATTTCTGTCTTGTCGATTGTTTTGTGGGCAGATCTCAGTTTTTTCGTCACAAAGGCGGGAAGCCAGTGTTCGTGGACGTTGATGAAATATCTAGCTTCATCCAACACGTTCCAGTTCGAGGAATGGGCTGTCCTTCGTGTTGGGGGGATGCATTCGGGCAAGTATCGAGGCGACGGTGGGGTCGATGGGACCTTCTTCTTCCTGACTGGCAAGGACGAACAAAGGGACGCCAGCCGCGGGATCATTTCGGTGAAGGGCGGGCAGAACGTTAATCCGAGTATGATTCGGGATCTCGCGGGCACTCTTCGGCGCGAACGGGATTTCAACCGAGATCCCAACGCAATTGCGGTCTTTATCTGCGCGCGGGAGCCGACCAAAGGAATGCTTGAGGAAGCCCGAGCAGCAGGCTCGGTTGAAACGGATTTTGGTTCCTATCCGGCCATTCAGATTTTGAGCCTTGAGGAGATCTTTGCCGGAGCGTCGATTCGGGTGCCCTTCATGTTCGATAGCGTGTCTGCTGCGGAGGCCGGTCGGAAGAAGGCGAGGACGCCGAAATACATCGATCCGCGCGAACTGGCCCTGCAGCGTCAGATCTTCTTCTCGATGTCTGGTGGCATGAGGCCGCAGCGCACCGACGTCATGCCCACATCGATCAGGAAGACCGCGTGATCTGCTGGCCAGCGACGGGGCTTCGGAAATAACTCCGCTGCAAGTTCTGCTGTCACACACTGCAAATTTTGCTGTCACGCTACAGCGGCTGTGCGGGGCGTCGGCTGACACCTATTCCTGCAGTGATCCGGGATCAGGTGGGGTCATCCGGAAAAGCGAAAAATATCCTCTATACAGCGACTTATCCGAGGGAACGCAAGGCGTATGGGCTTGCGAGCGTTCTTGAAGCGTCACCCGCCCGGAAGCGCGGCGGCGGCGACCGGGGGGCGATCTGTCGCAGGGCCTTGAAGCGGTCTTTAACGCCTGTGAAACGGAGTTATCCGTGGCGTTGCCCGGCACCTGTTCTACCTTGATCCGCTCTGCCGCAATGTTGTCACGCGAGTACCTCCGGCGCCTAGAGGACCAACTGAGTGCAGATCGCGGGGAAGGGAGCGGGGGCGGCAGGGCGCCTCGTCCGACAACACTGGATCTACGGTGACACCTATATACATGCCTTCAGTTTCGACTGCCGCCCCTCTATCGTTCACACCAGAGCCACCACAGCGATGCTGACAGCCGACGGCTCCGTAAGATCGGACCCTTGCTGAGGTCGCGCAAGTGTAGGTCCTGAGCGTGATTACCGCTCGTATTGCCGCGATTTGCGAAGGCTTGCTCTTGCATGCTTCCTCGACCTCTGATTGGCTTGGCTCAGTTGCCGGTCAATGCGATCAAGAACCGTTCTTAGGCCAGATCGGGTAGCGGCAGATACGCCAAGCAGCGAAAACACTACAACGGCGAGAAGTTCCCAAAAGTCAAAAGATAATCCTTCTGTCGTGGCAGGCCAAGTTTTGAGGATGGAAAGGAGCGTCAGCCCCCCGATAGCGAATGGAGTTGCAATTCCGAATAGTAATCTTTCAGCTCCTACCCACCTTCTCGAATCGGCAATCGCCCGTTCAAACTGGCGAATTATTTCTTGCACGTCATTGCTGTACTCCTGTGAGAGGCAGCTCAGGTTTGAAGTTTTCTCAATTAGGCCGCTGAGCTCCTGCTGAACTGACTCGTCAAGTTTGGCAAGGTCTTCCACGCTGTGGTTCAGGGATAAAAACGTCTGTTGGAGGCGAGCGGGCAAAGTGTAATTGTATTCCCGAAGGCAAGCGAGCGCGCGCTCTCGATCTCGTAGAAACATCTTCTTTCCGTCTTCGTCTGCATCAGGTGCGTCTGTGGTGAGTGCCTCTACTATGAGGGTCTCGAAATCCGGCTGGCGCAATAACTCGAGTGTTTCGCAGGACAAGCCGGCCAAAGCTTGCTTGCATAATTGAGTTAGCGCTTTGTGTTCGTCGTCGAGTCGAAATTCTTCGAGGCGTTTAGAAATGTTTACGGACGATTGTGCTGCCTGCGCTAGGGCTTCCTCTGTTCCGGCGGCAATCGATCGGGCGCCAGCCAATACATCTTGATGTTCCTTGTTCTGTTTGAAAACTTCTGAAGGAACTAGGAAAATAATGCGGCCCAAGAGGTAAACCGTAAGCAAGGCGAGTAAAGTTTTTATGGAATCGATCTCGATTGGTCTCGGAGACGTATTTGCTCCCAGCGATAGTGTGTGAAAGACATCAACCTCCGTGACCCCGCTCTCGCAGATCGCAAGCGTTAATAGCGCTATAAGCATTATGCCGCGTCGGACGTTGGACAACGTATCCTCTTGCAAGGTGTGTGGAAGCATATCGGTGCGGTTCCTTGTTGAGCAAAGTTCATCATTCCTCCTTATAACCGATCATGCGCGAGAAATCGGCAGCCAACCGCGCGGCCTCGGGAACCGGCACCGCCCCCTGCGGCGTTTCGCAGCAGGGCCGCCATCGGGCGCGGCGGACGGAGGCATCATGGCATCGCGCGCTGTCTGGAAGGGTCAATTGCGGCTGTCGCTGGTCTCGATCGCGGTCGAGATCCACAGCGCCACGCGCAGCGGCGCGCGTGTCAGCTTCCGCCAGATCCACAAGCCGAGCGGCCAGCCCGTCCGCTATGAAAAGACCGTGCCGGGGATCGGGCCGGTCAAGACCGACGAGATCCTGAAGGGTTACGAGCTGGGCGACGACGAATACCTGCTGATCGAACCGGCCGAGATCGAGGCGATCCGGCTGGAGACGAAGAAGACCTTCGAGCTGGTGCAGTTCGTGTCCTCGGACGAGATCGCGCCGCTTTACTACGACAAGCCCTATTACGTCGTGCCCACGGACGATCTGGCCGAGGATGCCTATCGCGTGGTGCGCGACGCGCTGCGGCAGGCCAACAAGGTCGGGCTGGGGCAGCTGGCCATGCGCGGGAAGGAATATCTCTGCGCGGTGCGGCCCTGCGGCGACGGGCTGCTGATGGAGACGCTCTACTACGCCGACGAGATCCGCGAGGCGGAGCCGCTGTTCTCCGGGATCGAGGACGAACCGGCGGACAAGGAGCTTCTGGCCGTCGCTACCCAGCTGATCGACCGCAAGACCGCGCCCTTCGACGCCTCGGCCTTCGAGGATCATTACGACCAGGCGCTGCGGGCGCTGATCGAGGCGAAGCGCAAGAACCGCAAGACCCCGCGCGCCCTGACCGGCGACGACAAGGCCCGGCCCAAGGGCGAGAACGTGGTCGACCTGATGGAGGCGCTGCGCGAAAGCCTGAAGGCCAGCGGCGGGGCCGAGAAGAAGACCGTCGCCAAATCCGCTTCCAAACCCGCGGCCAAGCGTCCGGCCGGCAGCGGCGGCCCCCGCAAGAAGAGCGCCGGCTGATGGGCGATCTGGGCGCCTATACCGCCAAGCGCGACTTCGCCCGCACGCCCGAGCCCGATGCCGCCGGCCGCCCCAGCCCGACCGCGCCGCGCTATTCCATGCAGCAGCACGATGCGACGCGGCTGCACTGGGACCTGCGGCTGGAATGGGGCGGCGTGCTGCTCAGCTGGGCGGTGACCCGCGGGCTGTCGCTGGACCCGGCGGACAAGCGGCTGGCGGTACGGACCGAGGATCACCCGCTGTCCTACCTGACCTTCGAGGGCGTGATCCCGGAGGGCAATTATGGCGCGGGCACGGTGATGCTGTGGGACATCGGCCATTGGGAGCCGTTCCACGATGTCGAGGAGGGGCTGGCGAAGGGCCACCTGCATTTCGCCCTGCATGGCCGCCGCGGCACCGGCAACTGGAACCTCGTCCGGATGAAGGGCCGCAAGGAGAAGGACCGCGAGAACTGGCTGATCGTCAAGGAACGCGATGCCGCCGCCGCCACGCGGAATGCCGCCCTTCCCGACCGTTTTACCACCTCGGTCGCCACCGGGCGCGACATCCCGGCCATCGCGGCGGGGGCGAAGCCTGTCCCCTTCGGCCCGCCGCGCCGCAAGGCCCGTCCCCGCTTCCGCAGCCCGCAGCTCGCCACCGCGGTCACCGACCTGCCGCAGGGCGAGGGCTGGCTGCACGAGGTCAAGCATGACGGCTATCGCGGCCAGGCGGCCATCGGCAAGGGCGGGGCGCGGCTCTTCACCCGCAGCGGGCAGGACTGGTCCGACCGCTTCGCCCCGCTGATCCCGGCCTTCGAGGAACTGCCCGCCGAAACCGCGCTGATCGACGGCGAGGTGGTGGCGGGCGCCGGCATGGGCGGCTTTGCCGCGCTGCAGGCGGCGATCGCGGCGGGCGGGCCGTTCCTGTTCTACGCCTTCGACCTGCTGGCGCTGGACGGCAGGGATCTGGCCGGCGCGCCGCAGGCCGAACGCCGCGCCACGCTGGAGGCTCTGCTGCAGGATCAGCCGCCGCGCGGGCTGATCCGGCTGTCGCCCGCCATCGAGGGCGACGCGGCCGAGGTCTTCGCCGCGATCTGCGAGGCGGGCGGCGAGGGCATCATCTCGAAACGCGCCGGCGCGCCGTGGCGGAGCGGGCGCAACACCTCCTGGCTGAAGGTCAAGTGCCAGCGCCGCGCGGAATTCGTGATCTGCGGGTTGCAACCCTCGGACAAGCGCGGCCGCGCCTTCGCCTCGCTGCTGCTGGCGACCCATGCGCCGGACGGCACGCTGACCTATCGCGGCAAGGTCGGCACCGGCTTCGACGAGGCGGCGCAGGACGACATCGCGGCCCGGGCGAAGGCGCTCGCCCGGCCGAACAGCCCGCTGGCCGCCGCCACCGCCGAAACCCGGGGCGCGCGCTGGCTGGACCCGGTGCTGGTGGCCGAGGTGGCCTATGCCGAACTGACGCCCGAGGGCCGGCTGCGCCACGCGCGCTTCCTCGGCCTGCGCGAGGACAAGCCCGCCGGCGAGGTGGGGATGGAGGACCCGGCAATGACCCCCGACAAGACCGAGGCCGCCGTGGCGCGGCCCAAGGCCCGCGCCCGCCGCGCGGCGAAGGACGATGGCCGGCCCCAGGTGGCGGGCATCGGCATCAGCCATCCCGACCGCGTGCTGTTCCCGAAGCCGGGCATCACCAAGCTGGACCTCGCGCGCTGGTATGACCGGATGGCGGACCGGGTGCTGCCGACGCTGAAGGACCGTCCCTGCTCGCTCGTGCGCCTGCCCGAGGGGCTGGAGGGCGAACGCTTCTTCCAGAAGCACGCGGGCAAGGGCTTCCCGGACTCGATCCGCACCGTGCCGGTCGAGGAATCGGATGGCGGCACCGCCGATTACATCTGGATCGGCGATGCGGCGGGGCTGGTGGGCGCGGTGCAGATGGGCACGGTGGAATTCCACCCCTGGGGCGCGCGGCGCGACCGGCTGGACCGGCCCGAACGCATCGTCTTCGACCTCGACCCCGACGAGGATCTGGGCTTTGCCGAGGTCGCCGCCGCCGCCCGCGACCTGCGCGACCGGCTGGCCGACCTGGGCCTGCCCTCCTGGCCGCTGGTTTCCGGCGGGAAGGGCGTGCATGTCATCGTCCCCCTGCGCCGCAGCACGGAATGGGAGCCGGTGAAGCTGTTCGCGCGGCTGCTGGCCACCCTGATGGCCGAGGAAGAGCCGCGCCGCTTCGTCGCCACCATGTCGAAGGCGCGGCGCAAGGGCCGCATCTTCATCGACTGGCTGCGCAACGACCGCGGCGCCACCGCGGTCGCCCCCTTCTCGGTCCGGGCGCGTCCGGGCGCGCCGGTGGCGGTACCGGTGGGCTGGGACGAGCTGGCCCGCCTGCGCAGCGCCGCCGCCTTCGACATGGCGGCGGCGCTGGAACGGCAGTGGCGGGATGCAGAGGTTCCGCCCCCCGCCACGCTGGGCCGCGCGGTGCTGGACCGGCTGGCGGCGCGCGGCGCCGGCTAGGGCGCGACCGTCGCACCTTGCCGTCCGGGCGCGCGGCGCTATTCTGGCGCGCGACCGGCCCGCGGGCCGCGCCCTCAAGCACCGGACCCAGACAGATGAGCATCGAGGCCCCCGAAACCGTCACCGTCACCCACTGGAAGGTCGCCTGCGACGGCGGCGAGGGCGCGCTCGGCCATCCCCGCGTCTGGCTGACGATCCCGCGCGACACCGGCTTCGTCGAATGCGGCTATTGCGACCGGAAGTTCGTCATCGACCGCGACCATGCCCATGACGACCACTAGGTGACCTTGCGGGCGGAAGACAGGCCCCTGCCATCTTCTGTTCCGAAATATCCTCGGGGGGCCCGGGGGGCAGACAGCCCCCCGGCGCCGCCCTCCGCGACCGGCCGCAGGAAGGATCGCCCGCCATGACCACCGCCCCCTTCGGCCCCGACAGCCATCTGCACCTGATCGACGGATCGGCCTTCATCTTCCGCGCCTATCACGCGCTGCCGCCCCTGACGCGCAAGTCCGACGGGCTGCCGGTGGGCGCGGTGGCAGGCTTTTGCAACATGCTGTTCCGCTATGTCTCGGGCAACAGCGGGCCGGATGCGGCAAGCCATGTCGCGGTGATCTTCGACTATTCGGCCAAGACCTTCCGCAACGAGATCTACGACCAGTACAAGGCCCACCGCCCGGAACCGCCCGAGGATCTGCGCCCGCAATTCCCGCTGACGCGCGAGGCGACGCGGGCCTTCAACATCGCCTGCATCGAGACCGACGGCTACGAGGCCGACGACATCATCGCCTCCTATGCCTGCCGGGCGCGGGAACGCGGCGGGCGCGTCACCATCATCAGTTCCGACAAGGACCTGATGCAGCTGGTCGGCGACGGGGTCGAGATGCTGGACCCGATGAAGAACAAGCGCATCGGCCGCGACGAGGTGTTCGAGAAGTTCGGCGTCTATCCCGACCGCGTCACCGACGTGCAGGCGCTGGCCGGCGACAGCGTCGACAACGTGCCGGGCGCGCCGGGGATCGGCATCAAGACCGCAGCCCTGCTGATCAACGAATATGGCGATCTGGAAACGCTGCTGGCCCGCGCGGGCGAGATCCCCCAGCAGAAGCGGCGCGAGACGCTGCTGTCGCATTCCGAGATGATCCGCATTTCCAAGCGGCTGGTGGAACTCGATTGCGACACGCCGCTCGACTGTCCGCTGGACGATCTGGCGATGCGGCCGACGGATGCGCCGATGCTGCTCGACTTCCTCAACCGGATGGAATTCCGCACCCTGACCAAGCGGGTGGCCGACAGCCTGGGCGTGGCGCCGCCGGCGATGGTGGAGCCGGTGCCGGCCCGGCCCGATCCGGTGGCCAGCGACGACCCGCCGCCGGAACCGGAACAGCCGCCCTTCGACCATGCGGGCTATGACTGCATCCGCAATGCAGAGACCCTGCTGCGCTGGATCGCCGACATCCGCGAGCGCGGCCATGTCGCCATCGACACCGAGACCACGGCGCTCGACGAGATGCGGGCGGAACTGGTGGGCATCTCGCTGTGCGTGGAGGCGGGACGGGCGGCCTATCTGCCGATCTGCCACCGCGAGGGCGTGGAGGGCGGCGACCTTTTCACCACCGCGTCGCTGCAGCTGTGCCCCGGGCAGATGCCGGCCGAAGAGGCGCTGGCGCTGCTGAAGCCGGTGCTGGAGGATCCGTCTGTCCTGAAGATCCTGCAGAACGCGAAATACGACGTGAAGATCCTCGAACGGAACGGCATCCGGGTGGCGCCGGTCGATGACACGATGCTGATGAGCTATGCCCTGCATTCGGGGCTGCACAATCACGGCATGGACGAGCTGAGCGACCGCTACCTCGGCCACACGCCGATCCCGATCAAGTCGCTGCTGGGCAGCGGCAAGGGCCAGATCACCTTCGACCGGGTGACGGTGGAGGAGGCGGTGAAATACGCCGCCGAGGATGCCGACATCACCCTGCGCCTGTGGCAGTTGTTCCGCCCGCGCCTGCATCGGGCCCGCGTCACCACCGTCTACGAGACGATGGAACGCCCGCTGGTGCCGGTGCTGGCCGAGATGGAGATGGCGGGGGTGCTGGTCGATCGCGACACGCTCAGCCGCATGTCGAATGCCTTTGCGCAGAAGATGGCGGGGCTGGAAGCCGAGATTCACGAGCTTGCCGGCGGGCCCTTCAACGTCGGCAGCCCGAAACAGCTGGGCGAGATCCTGTTCGACCGTCTGGGGGCCGAAGGCGGGCAGAAGGGCAAGACCGGCGCCTATGCGACCGGGGCCGACGTGCTGGAGGACATCGCCAGCGAGGGCAATTCCGACACGGCGCGGACGCTGGCCGCGCGGGTGCTGGACTGGCGGCAGATTTCCAAGCTGAAATCCACCTATACCGACGCGCTGCAGACCCATATCCACCCGGAGACCGGGCGCGTCCACACCTCCTATTCCATCGCCGGGGCCAATACCGGGCGGCTCGCCTCGACCGACCCGAACCTGCAGAACATCCCCGTGCGCAGCGACGAGGGAAGGCGCATCCGCGAGGCCTTCGTCGCCGGGCCGGGCAACCGGATGGTCAGCCTCGACTACAGCCAGATCGAGCTGCGCATCCTCGCCCATGTCGCCGACATTCCCGCGCTGAAAGAGGCGTTCCGCGACGGCATCGACATCCATGCGATGACGGCGAGCCAGATGTTCAACGTCCCGCTGGAAGGGATGGACCCGATGGTGCGCCGTCAGGCCAAGGCGATCAACTTCGGGGTGATCTACGGCATTTCCGGCTTTGGCCTTGCCCGCAACCTGCGCATCCCGCGGGCCGAGGCGCAGGCCTTCATCGACACCTATTTCGAACGCTTCCCCGGCATCCGCGAATATATGGACGCGACCGTCGCCTTCGCGCGCGAGACGGGCTTCGTGCAGACGCTGTTCGGGCGCAAGATCCACACGCCCGAGATCAACGCCCGCGGCCCCACCGCCGGCTTCGCCCGCCGCGCCGCGATCAACGCGCCGATCCAGGGCGCGGCGGCGGACATCATCCGGCGGGCGATGGTGCGGATGCCTGCGGCCATCGCCGGGCTGCCCGCGCGCATGCTGCTGCAGGTGCATGACGAACTGCTGTTCGAGGTGGCGGAAGAGGCGGTGGACGACCTGATCGCCCGCGCCCGCGCGGTGATGGAGGGCGCGGCGGAACCGGCGGTGGGTCTCGACGTGCCGCTGGTCGTCGATGCGGGGCAGGGGGCCAACTGGGCCGAGGCGCATTAGGCACCCCGGCCCGGCGCCGTCAGGCGATGTGGCGGAACCGCGCGGTGGCGGGGTCCATCTCGTAGCGGCCCTGCGGCGGATGCGGATGGCGCGCCAGCGCGTCCACCGCCGCGATCAGCCGGTCGGCCTTGGCATCCGTCAGCAGCACGCTCAGGTTCAGCCGCGTCCAGCCGGGCTTCGCCGCCTCGTCCCCGGCCAGGATGCGGGCGCGGATCTCGTCCGACGCCTCGGCATCCAGCGCCAGCAGCCGGTGGGCATAGGGACCGGCGCAGGCACAGCCGCCGCGCGCCTGGATGCCGTGGATGTCGGACAGCATCCGCGTGAACATCTGGTGCTGGACCGGCCGGCCGGTCGCCGGGTCGCCGATCTGCATCGAGAAGATCGGCAGCGCCGGTGCCGCGGGATCGCCCAGAAGGCGGATCGCCGGGTTCTTCGACCAGATGGCCAGCGCCCGCTGCCGCAGGTCTTCCAGCCGGGCGGCGATGCGGTCCTGACCCATCGCCTCTTTCGCGAGGAAGGCCAGCGCGGCACGGATGTCGCCGACCACGTTCGGCGTGCCCGCCTCTTCCCGCGCCACCAGATCGCCGGAGTAGTCCTGCCCGGTGGGCGAGACGAAGCGCACCGTGCCGCCGCCCGGCCAGACCGGCCGGTCGCGTGCGACCGCGCCCCGGCGCAGGATCAGCACGCCCGAGGCGCCCGGCCCGCCGATGAACTTGTGCGGCGAGACGACGACCGCGTCCTTCTGCGCAGGGCCGCCCGCCGCCATGTCGATCGGCAGATAGGGGCCGCCCCCGGCATAGTCCCAGACCACCCGGGCGCCGTGGCGGTTCAGCAGGCGGCTGACCGCATCGACATCCGTCAGGATGCCGGTAACGTTCGACGCGGCCGAGAAGCTGCCCACCACCGGCCGCCCCTGCGCCGCGATCAGCTGCCGCTCGATCTCTGCCAGGTCCGGGCCGCCGGTCGCCGCCTCGCCGACCTCGATCACCTCCGCCCCGCTTTCGCGCCAGGGCAGGATATTGGAGTGATGCTCGTAGGGTCCGATCAGCACCAGCGGCCGCTGCCCCGCCCGCACCGCCGCGTCGATCCCGAACAGGCCCACCAGCCGGTTCAGCCCCGCCGTGGCGCCCGAGCCGGCGAAGATCACCGCATGATCCGCGGTCGCGCCGCAGATGCGGGCGATCTCGGCCCGTGCGGCGCGGCGCATCCGGGTGACATAGGCGCCGCAGAACGAGGCTTCGGTATGGCTGTTGGCATACCAGGGCAGCAGCCGGGTCATCACGAAATCCTCGATCTGCCGCAGCGCCCGGCCCGAGGCGGTGTAATCGGCATAGACCATCGGATGCGTCCCGAACGGCCCCGGCACCGGCACGTCGTCGCCGATCAGCCCCGCCCGCAGGTTGGCCAGCACATCCCCCTGCCGCAGCGCCGACGCGAAGTCCGCAAGCGCCGCCTCCGGTCCGTCGGCATGGTCTGCAGAGGCGAAGTCGTCGGGCTGGATGTCGGCTGCGGTGTCTTTCACGGAAGGGCTCCTGGCTGCGATGCCGCAAGTCTAGGGCAGGGCGCCGCGATCAGGTTCTGAAACTTTTGCTTGAACTTCGCCAATCTTGGGTCAAATGATCGGTCATGACCCGGGAACTGGACAATATTGATCGAGCGATCTTGCGAGTCCTGCAGCGGGACTCGAGCCTGTCGCAGCGCGATCTGGCCGAGGCGGTGGGCCTGTCGCAGAACGCCTGCTGGCGCCGGTTGCGCGCGCTGCGCGACGAGGGTGTCATCGTGGGGCAGGGCGTGCGGCTCGACCCGCACAAGGTGGGGCTGGGGCTGACCGTGTTCATGATGGTCCGCACCCGCCACCATTCCGCCGACTGGCTGGCCGAGTTCCGGCGCACGGTGCTGGCCATCCCCGAGGTAATCGACTTCTACCGGATCGCCGGCGACTACGATTACATGATCAAGGTCTTCGCGCGCGACATGGTCGCCTTCGATGCCGTCTATCAGCGGCTGATCTCGAAGATCGACCTGGAAACGGTGTCCTCCGCCATCACGATGGAAGCCATCGCCGACAACCGGCCGATGCCGGTCTGACACCCTGCCCAGAACGGTCCCGATCCGGCCCGCACGGCGATTCGCCGCGGAACGCGTATGCTTCTTCGGCACAAGCCTAGGATTTCGGCTGAATTTATGGGCGGATAGAAACTTCTGCCACGCATGTTTCATTTGTGGCATAGTAATGCGACAACAATGCGAAATATGAATTGTCTGTCCGCCTGCCAAAGTCCGGTTTGCCCATGATCCCCGACAGCCTCGCCGCCCTCGAACAGCGCCTTGCCGAAGACCTGCTCTGGCTCAACCAGCCGCCGAAGGACTGGATGATCCCGCGCGAGGGCGTGCTCGACGTGGCGGTGATCGGCGGCGGGGTGATGGGGCTAGTGACGCTGGCGGCGCTGCGGCGGCTGGGGGTGACCCATATCCGCGCTTTCGACAAGGCCCCGGCGGGGCGCGAAGGCCCTTGGGTCACCTTCGCCCGGATGGAGACGCTGCGCACCCGGAAAGAGGCGGCCGGCCCCGCCCTCGGGGTGCCGTCGCTGACCTTCCGCGCCTGGTACGAGGCGCAATTCGGCCGCGAGGCCTGGGACCGGATGGTGCTGGCCCCGCGCGAGATGTGGATGGACTACCTGGTCTGGTATCGCCGGGTGCTGGACCTGCCGGTGACCAACGACACGCGGGTGACCGCGGTGCAACCCGAAGGCGCGCTGGTGCGGCTGGACCTCGAAGGGTCCGAAGGTGCCGCGTCGGTCCTGGCGCGGCGGGTGGTGCTGGCCACCGGGCTGGACGGTCTGGGCGCGCCGGCACTGCCCGCGGTCGCGCGCAAGGTCGATGCCCGCTTCGTCGCGCATGGGGCCGACATGATCGACATGGCGGCGCTGAAGGGCCGCAGGGTCGCGGTGGTGGGTGCCGGTGCCTCGGCCATGGACAATGCCGCCGCCGCGCTGGAGGCCGGAGCCGCCTCTTGCGACATCTTCGTGCGCCGCCCGGACATTCCCCGGGTCGACAAGTTCACCGGCATCGGCAGCCCGGGAATGACCCATGGCTATCTGGGCCTGCCCGACGCGGTCAAATGGGCCTATATGGTCGAGGGCGAGCGCGCGCAGATCCCGCCGCCGCGCCATTCGGTGCAGCGCGTCGCGCGCAATGCCGGCGCCCGCTTCCACCTGGCGAGCCCGATCCTCGATCTGGTCGAAGAGGGCGAGGGCGTGACGGTCGTCACCCCCAAGGGCCGCTACCCGGTCGATTTCGTGATCTTCGCCACCGGCTTTTCCGCCGATCTGCGCGAACGCCCGGAATTCGCCGCGCTGGAGGGGCGCGTGCTGCTGTGGCGCGATATGCACCGGCCGGCGCCGGACATGGAACATGACGGGATCGGCGCGATGCCCTATCTCGGCCCCGCCTTCGAATTCCTGCCGAAACGGCCGGGGGACAACGTCTCGCATATCCACTGCTTCGCCTATCCGGCGGTCCCCAGCCACGGCAAGATCACCAGCGGCGTGCCCGCGATCAGCGACGGCGCGCAGCGTCTTGCGCAGGGCATCGCCCGTTCGCTGTTCGTCGAGGATGCGGACCCGCATCTTGCCCGCTTCCGCGCCTTCGCCACGCCCGAACTGCTGGGCGACGAATGGACCGACGCCGATCTCGAGGAAACCACACATGTCTGAACTGACCCTGCAGGCCTTCTATGGCATCTCGTCGCCTTGGGCCTATCTCGGCGCCGAGCGCATGGTCGCCATCGCCCGCGACGCCGGCGCGCGACTGGTCCTGCGCCCGATCCGCATCATCGAGGCGAATGGCGGCATCCCGCTGCGCACCCGCCCCGACTATCGGCAGAAGTATCACGAGGTGGAACTGCGCCGCTGGCGCCGCCGCCTCGGCATCCCGCTGAACCTGCAGCCGCGCTTCTATCCCTGCCGCACCATCGAGACGGCCGCGCAGGCGGTGATCGCGGTGCAGCGCGCGGGGCTGGACCCCACCGGCTTTTCCTTCGCGATCCAGCGCGCGCTGTGGGCCGAGGATCGCGACATCGCCGACCTTGCCACGCTGCAGCAGATCGCGGCCGACACGCTGGGCGCCGATGGCGTGGCGCTGGTGCGCGATCCGCAGCCGGACGAGATCGTGGCGGAATGGCAGGGCAACCTTGCCGAGGCGGAAGCGCGGGGCATCTTCGGCACCCCGACCTATGTGGTCGAGGACGAGCTGTTCTGGGGGCAGGACCGGCTGGATTTCGTGGTCGAGGCGCTGGCCGCGGCCAAGCAGAAGGAAATCGCGTGATGGAAGACCGGGTCTGGACGGTGCCACCCGAGGCACAGGCGCTGCATGACGCGGCCATCGTCGTGGACGGGCTTCAGACTTCGCTCTGGGGCCGCCCGATTTTCGAGGAGATGCGGGCGGGCGGCATCACCGCGGTCAATGTCTCGACGGTGCTGTGGGAGAATTTCGTCGAGGGCATCGGCTATGTCTCGATGTGGAAGCGGTTCCTGCGCGAGAATGCCGACATCCTGCGCCCGGTCCGCAGCACCGCCGACATCCGCGCCGCCAAGGCCGAGGGCCGCACCGGCATCATCCTCGGCTGGCAGAACACCTCGCCCATCGAGGACAAGCTGGACCATGTCGAGATCTTCGCCGATCTGGGCGTCCGCATCATGCAGCTCACCTACAACACCCAGAACTATTCGGGTGCGGGCTATCTGGAAGAGCATGACAGCGGCCTGACCGGCTTTGGTCGCGAGGTGGTGGCCGAGATGAACCGGCTGGGCGTGCTGTGCGACCTCAGCCATGTGGGCGACAAGACCACGGCGGACACGATCGCCGCCTCCCGGTCGCCGGTCTGCATCAGCCATGTGTTGCCACGCGCCTTGCATGACGTGAAGCGCAACAAGCCCGACGACCTGTTCCTGGCCTGCGCGGAAAAGGGAGGGCTGATCGGCCTCTCGCTGTTCGCGCCGGGGCTGAAGGCGGGCAACGAGGCGACGGTCGAGGATGTGCTCGACGCGATGGAACACGTGATCGGCCTCGTCGGCGTCGACCATGTCGGCATCGGAACCGATTTCTCGCTGGACCGGCCGCGCCCCTCGGACTGGCTGCTGTGGGCCAACCGCGACAAGGGTACGGCCCGCACGCTGACCGAATTCGGCAGCGTCAAGATCAACAAGCCCGCCGGTATCCGGCGGATGACGGACATGCCCAACCTCACCGCGCGCATGCTGGCCCGCGGCTGGGGAGACGAGACCGTGCGAAAGATCCTGGGCGGGAACTGGATGGATCTCTTCGACCGCAGCTGGACCCCGGCCGGATGACAGGCCCGGCGGACAATCAACAGGAAGGTAGGACCATGACACTGAAGCATTCGATTTCGGCGCTGTCGCTTGCCGCAGCCCTTGCCGCCGCCGGTTCCGCCGGCGCGCAGACGGCCACCGTCACCGTGGTCGGCTTCTCGGGCGTCTTCGCCGAGAATTACCAGAAGTTCATCATCGAGCCCTTCGAGGCCGCGCATCCCGATATCGACATCCAGTACCAGCAGTCGAAGAACTCGGCCGAGACGCTGGCCCTGCTGACGCTGCAGAAATCCGATCCGACGGTGGATGTGGCGCTGATCGACGTGTCGGTGGCGATCAAGGCCAACCAGGAAGGCATCTTCGCCCCGCTCGACCCGGCCGAGGTGCCCAACCTTGCCAAGCAGCCCGACTGGGCGCGCATCGACGGCGACAGGTCCATCGCCTTCAGCCAGGACAACCTGACGATCCTCTACAACACCGAGACCGTCACCGAACCGCCGACCAGCTGGTCCGACCTCGCCGACCCGAAATACAAGGGCCGCATCGCCGCGCGCATGGCCGACACGCGGGGCGTGATCCTGCTGCCGATCCTGAACCACATGGCCGGCGCGGATTACAAGGAAACCATCGACCCGGCGCTGGAGGCGATGAACGCCTTCGCCCCCAACGTCTCGACCTGGGATCCGGCGCCGGATTGCTATGCGGTGGTGCAGTCGGGCGAGGTGGACCTGTCGATCTGCTGGAACGGCCGCGCCCAGTACCTGCATGACACGCAGGGCGGGATCATCGGCATCGCGGCGCCGAAGGAAGGCTCCATCGGCCAGACCAACACCATCAACCTCGTCGCGGGCAGCACCGAGGCCGAGGCGGCCAAGACCTTCATCGACTATGCCCTGTCGGCCGAGGCGCAGGCGACCTTCGCCGAACAGAGCTTCTACGGTCCGGTGAACACCGAAGTCGAACTGTCGCCCGAGACGGCGCAGCGCATCTACGGCTCGCCCGAGGCGCAGGCCGCGCAGATGACGCTGGACTGGCCGTGGATCGCGACGGTCTATTCGCAGTGGATCCAGCGGATCAACCGCGAAGTCATCGCCCAAAACTGACATCCGAGGCAGGAACATCCCGATGGCCGATCCGCACATCATCGTCGAAGACCTGGTCAAGACCTATCCAGGCGCGGCCCGGCCGTCGGTCGACCATGTCAGCTTCGCCCTGCCGCGGGGCGAGATGCTGGCCCTTCTCGGCCCCTCGGGCTGCGGCAAGACCACAATCCTGCGGATGATCGCCGGGCTGATCGACCCGACCGCGGGCCATATCCGCCTGAACGGGCGCGAAATCTCGCAGATCCCGGTCTATCGCCGGAACATGGGCATGGTGTTCCAGGCCTATGCGCTGTTCCCGCACATGACCGTGGCCGAAAACGTGGCCTTCGGTCTGGAGATGCGCAACATCCCGAAGTCCGAGCGCGCGCAGAAGGTGGCGCGCGCGCTCGACATGGTGAAGCTCGGCGGTCTGGGGGATCGTCGCGTCACCCAGCTGTCGGGCGGCCAGCAGCAGCGCTGCGCCATTGCCCGGTCGCTGGTGATCGAGCCCGAACTGCTGCTGCTGGACGAACCCCTGTCGAACCTCGACGCCAAGCTGCGCGACGAGATGCGCGACGAGATCCGCGACATCCAGCGCCGCACCGGCGTGACCGCGATCTTCGTCACCCATGACCAGGACGAGGCGCTGTCGATGGCGGACCGTCTGGCGGTGATGTCGGCGGGCCGGCTGGAACAGATCGGCACGCCGCGGCAGATCTTCGACGCGCCGGCCAGCGAATTCGTCGCGGGCTTCATCGGGGCGGGCAACTTCTTCCCCGGCCGGATCAGCGCCCCCGGCCTGGCCGAGGTCGAGGGCATCGGCACGCTCGCCTTCGACGGCGCGGGCACGCCGGGCGATGCGGTGAAGCTGATGGTGCGCCCGCACCGGCTGAAGCTGGCGCAGGATGCGGCCCCCGGCCCCAACCGCTTTGCCGGGCAGGTGGAGAAGGTCACCTATCGCGGCCAGATCCTGACGCTGGCCGTCGACGTGGCCGGGCGCCGGATGCTGGCCGACATGCATACCCATGCCGGGGCGCTGCCGCAGACCGGCGACCGCATCACCCTGACCGTGGCGCCGGTCGATGTCACCCTGATCGGCGGAGGCGGGGCATGAGCGCCACCGCCTATCCCGCCGAGTGTCCGGCCGGGCGCAACCGGCTGATCGTGCTGATGCTGCTGGTGCCGGGGCTGCTGGCGCTGCTGTGCACCTTCCTGCTGCCGATGGCGTGGCTCGCCCGGGCCTCGCTGTCGGCGGGCGGGATGACCGCCTTCGGCAGCGAGCTGACGCTGGCCAACTACCGCGCGGCGCTGACCGATCCCTTCTACTGGCAGGTGGGGCTGAACACGCTGTGGCTGGGCGTCACCGTCAGCGTGTTCGCGGTGCTTCTCGGCTATCCGATCGCGCTGTTCCTCGCCCGCACGCAAAGCCGCTGGCGGGGGGTGCTGACCGCGCTGGCGGTGGCGCCGCTGCTGACCTCGGCGGTGGTTCGGACCTATGGCTGGATGGTGCTGCTGGGGGACCGGGGGGTCATCAACTCCACCCTCGCGGCGCTGTCGCTGACCGATGCGCCGATCCGGCTGTCGAACAACAGCCTCGGTGCCAATATCGCGCTGATCGAGATCCTGATGCCCTATGCCATCCTCGCCATGCTCGCGGGCTTCGGCCGGCTCAACCCCGCGCTGGAAGAGGCGGCGGCGATGCTGGGCGCCAACCGGCTGCGGGTGTTCTGGCGGATTATCCTGCCCCTGTCGCTGCCCGGCGTGCTGACCGGGGCGCTGCTGGTCTTCGTGCTGGCGATCTCGTCCTTCGTCACGCCGCGGCTGATGGGCGGCGGCCGGGTCTTCGTGCTGGGGACCGAGATCTATTCCGAGGCGACGGTGACGCTGAACTGGCCGCTGGCCGCGGCGCTGGCGATGATCCTGCTGGGAATCTTCTCGACGGTGATCGTGCTCTATCAACGCGCGCTGCGCGGTCTGGAGGGGTGAGAATGCAGCGTGTCCTGTGGTCCGGGCTGATCGTCCTTCTCTACCTCTTCCTGCTGGCGCCGATCCTCGTGGTCTTCGTCGTCAGCTTCGACACCCGCAACTACCTGGCCTTCCCGCCCGAATCCTGGTCCTTCGGCAGCTATGCCAAGGTGTTCCGGAACGCGGCCTTCATCTCGTCCTTCGGGCGCAGCGTCGTGATCGGGCTCGCCGTCTCGCTGGCCGCGGTGACGATGGGCACGCTGCTGTCGCTGGCGCTGGTGCGGTGGAAGTTCCGGGGGCGCGAGGCGATCAGCTTCCTCGTGCTCGCGCCCTTCCTGGTGCCGCATATCGTGCTGGCGGTGGGGATCATGCTGGTTCTGGCGCCGCTGGGGCTGCTGGACAGCTATCGCGGCATCATCCTCGCGCATCTGGGGATCACCGTCCCCTACACCGTCCGCACCATCACCATGAGCCTGATGGCCGTGGACCGGCGCGTGGAAGAGGCGGCGATGGTCCATGGCGCGGCGCCGCTGACGGTGTTCCGCCGGATCACGCTGCCGCTGATCCGCCCGGGGCTGATCGCGGGCGGGGTGATCGCCTTCCTGATCTCGTTCGACGAGGCGACGATCTCGCTGTTCATCGTGTCTGTGAAGACCTCGACCCTGCCGACCGAGATCTACAACTACCTCGAGATCTCCACCGACCCGCAGATCGCGGCGCTGTCGGTGATCCTGATCCTGATCTCGATCGCCGTGGTGATCGCCGTCGAGCGGCTGGTGGGCCTGAGGAAGGCGCTGTGACCGCCGCGCCCGCACCCGCCCGCCCGGTTGTCGAGACCGAGGCGGGCCGTGTCGCGGGCCTGCACGAGCCGCAGGGGACGCTGGCCTTTCTGGGCGTGCCCTATGCGGCCCCGGTCACCGCCCGCAACCGCTTTCAGCTGCCCGAGCCGGTGACGCCCTGGGCAGGGCTGCGCGCGGCCGACAGGCTGGGGCCGATCTGCCCGCAACTGCCGACCTACGGGCCGGTGGGCCGGGCCGCCGCCTCCATCCTCGCCGCGGGCGAGGATTTCCTGACCGTCAACATCCGCACGCCGGGCCTGCAGGGGCGGGCGCCGGTGCTGGTCTGGATCCATGGCGGGGGTTATGCCGTGGGTTCGGCCAACGAGCCGGTGCTGCAATCCGGCGCCTTCGCGGCCTCGGGCGTGGTCGAGGTGACGGTGAACTACCGGCTGGGCGCGATGGGTTTTCTCAGCCTGCCGGGCTGCCCCGACAATCGCGGGCTGCTGGACCAGATCGCGGCGCTGGACTGGGTGCAGCGCAACATCGCGGGTTTCGGCGGCGATCCGGCGCGGGTGACCTTCGCCGGCCGCTCCGCCGGCGGCTTCTCTGTCGCGGCGGTGATGGCGATGCCTGCGGCGCGGGGCCTGTTCGCGCGGGCGATGCCGCAATCGGGCGCCTCCACCGGGCTGAACCTGCCCGAGGATGCGGCCCGGCTGACACGGCGGATGGCCGCGGCGCTGGACCTGCCGGCCGACCGGCTGCAGACCGTCCCGCTCGACCGGCTGATCGCCGCGCAGCGCGACCTCTGCAACGAAAGCTACGACCGCCACGATGCCGCCCGCGACGGGCGTGCGGCGATGCTGGGCGTGCCCTTCGTGCCGGTGATCGACGGGGTCTCGCTGCCCGACCATCCCGAGGCGCTAGCCGAGCGGGGCGCCACCGCGCCGGTGCCGATGATGATCGGCTGCACCACGGCCGAATACCTGACCCATTCCGGCGTGCTGCCCGCCTGGCTCGACATGGAAGGCGCGGCCCGGCTGCTGGACCAGAGAGTGCGGCCGATGGGCCTGACCGGGGAAGAGATCGTCGCCCGCTATCGCGCCGCCCTGCCCGGGCACGGGCCGGCGGGGATCTGGCGGGCGGTGGGGGGCGATCTGGTGTTCCAAAACCCCGCCATCCGCTTTGCCCGCGCGCAGGGCCGGCACCGGCCGGTGTGGAAATACCTGTGGGGCGGGACCGGACCGGACGAGACCGGCGCCGCCCACGGGGCCGAGGTGGGGCATGTCTGGTTCCGGCCCGGCATGGACCAGTCCCCCCTGCCCCCGCGCCAGCGATCCGCCGATGCGGGACTGGCCCGGCGCAGCCATGCGCTGTGGCTGTCCTTCATCCGGGGCGAGGAGCCCGCGACCGAGGGCTGCACGGCGCCGCGCCATGACCCGGAGGGGGCAGGCGTGATCCATGTCGATGCCGGGGGCGCGCGGCTGGCGCGCGACCCGTTCGGCGCGCGGCTCGACCTGTGGGCTGGCGGGGCGGTGCGCAGTTGACCCGGCCCCGCCATGATGCCTGTCGCGGCGCCGTGGCCGCAGCGGCGGGATTTTCCGCAAGCCCCGCGAAACGGGGACTCGACATCCGGCGCCATGGCCCGAAGATCGGTCCATGCAGGACGCCTCTCTTCCCCCGCCGGCCGCGATGAGCAGCCCCTATCTCGACACCCGGCAGCTCGAGGCCTTCGTCGCGGTGGTCTCGATCGGGTCGATGACGGGGGCGGCCCGGGCGCTTGGCCGGTCGCAGCCGGCCGTGACCCGGCTGATCCAGGAGCTCGAGGCGGAACTGGGCTTTCCGCTGCTGCATCGCAACGGGCCGCGGATCTCGCCCACCCAGCAGGGGGTCGCGTTCTACGCGCAGGCCGAACTGATCCTCGGCGGTCTGCGCACCATCGCCGAACGGGCCCGCGGCATCGCCACCGCCGCGCCGGAACCCATCGAGATCGCCTCGCTGCCCTCCATGTCCGCCAGCATCATCCCCATGGTTCTGGCGGGCCTTGCCCGCGAGGACATCCCCCCGCGGGTGCACCTGCGCTCGACCTCGGCCGAAACCGTCGTGCAGGCGGTCGCGGACCGAACCGCCGATCTGGGGCTGACCAGCCTGCCGCTCGACAATCCGGGGGTGGAGGTGCACTGGACGGCCGAGGTGCCCTGCGTCGCCGTGGTAGCCGAGGGACACCGGCTCGCCGGGGCCGGGATCGCGACGGCGGCGGACCTGCGGGGCGAGCGGCTGATCGCCTCGCACAACCCGTTCCGTCTGCGGCTGTCGATCAACCAGTCGCTCGCGGCCGAGGGTGTCGAGCCTGCCGCGCTGATCGACAGCAATTCCAGCCCCGTCTCGATCGCGCTGGCGCGGCAGGGGCTGGGCATCGCGCTGGTGGAATCGCTGACCTCGACGGGCCTGCCGGTCGCGGGCGTGTCGGTGGTGCCGCTGGCCTTCCGCATCCCGTTCCGCTTCGGCATCATCACCGCCGCCGGGCGGCCGCTGTCGCCGCTGGTCCAGCGACTGATCGACGCGCTGCAGGCCGCCGCGGCCACGGTGCCGGGCTTCCGGCGGCTGGAGGACTGGGCGGCGGAGGCGGTGCCGGCCGAGCCCGGGCAGATCGCTTGAGCCTGCACCGGACCGGGTGCGATACTGGACCGGCCGCGAGTCGAGACGCAGGAACCACCGATGCCGCACGATCATGGCCATCACGGCCATTCCCACGCCCATGCCGGGGCCGAACGCAATGTCGCGCTCGCCGTTGTCGTCAACCTGGTCCTGACCGTCGCGCAGGTGGCGGGCGGCATCCTGTCGGGCTCGGTCGCGCTGATCGCCGATGCGCTGCACAACTTTTCCGACGCGGTGTCGCTGATCGTGGCCTTCGCCGCCCGGCGCATCGCCCGCCGGCCCGCCGATGCCACCATGACCTTCGGCTATGGCCGGGCCGAGGTGGTGGCGGCGCTGGTCAACTATACCGCGCTGATCCTGATCTCGCTGTGGCTGGCCTATGAGGCGGTGCTGCGCATCCTCGACCCGCAGCCGGTGGCGGGTGGCATCGTCATCGTGCTGGCGGGGGTGGCGCTGGTCATCGACCTGATCACCGCCGCGCTGACATGGCGGCTGGCGCAGGACAGCGTGAACATCCGCGCGGCCTTCCTGCACAACCTCGCCGATGCGGGCAGTTCGGTCGCGGTGATCGTCGGCGGCGCGCTGATCCTGATGTTCGACTGGCGGCTGGCGGACCCGATCATCACGCTGGGTATCTCGGCCTATATCCTGTGGCATGTCGCGCAGGATCTGGGGCCGGTGATCCGCATCCTGATGCTGGGGGCCCCCCCCGGGATGGAACGCGACGACCTGCGCCAGGCCATCGCGGCCGAGGAGGGGGTCGAGGGCGTGCATCACCTGCACCTGTGGCAGATCGACGAGCGGCGCAATTCGGTCGAGGCGCATCTGGTGCTGGCCGAGGGCCACGCCGCGCCCGAGGTGGTGGCGCGGGTCAAGGCGATGCTGCGCCGCGACTTCAGGCTCGCGCATTCCACCTTCGAGGTGGAAACCCGCGCCTCGGGCTGCGCGGGGTGATCTTGGCAGGAGTCAGCACTTGGACAGCAGAACCCCCGAGCAACGGCGGCGGATCATGCAGGCTGTTAAGGCGAAGCATACGAAGCCCGAACTCGTGGTCAGGCGCTTACTTCACGGTATGGGCTACCGCTATCGGCTGCATCGCAAGGCGCTGCCGGGCAGTCCAGACCTCGCGTTCGTCGGCCGGAAAAAGGCGATCTTCGTTCATGGCTGTTTCTGGCACGGACATGGCTGCTCCAAGGGCCGACTACCGAAATCCCGGCTGGACTATTGGCAGCCGAAGCTTGAACAGAATATCAATCGGGACAGAACGAAGATAGAACAACTCGAATCGCTCGGCTGGCGGTGCTTCGTCGTCTGGCAATGCGAGTTGGGCGACCTCGATGCGCTCGGAACCCGATTGAAAGCCTTTCTGGACAACCCTGAAAATCCGATCGACAGGCCACAGGCATAGCGCTAGGATCGACGAAGAGATGAGAAACGACAAATCGGACAGGGATATGAGACCGATCGGGATCGACCTATTCGCAGGGGCGGGAGGCCTCAGCCTCGGCTTCGAACAGGCCGGTTTCGACGTGGCTGCCGCCGTCGAGATCGACCCGGTTCACTGCGCCGTTCATAAGTTCAACTTCCCGAGGACCCCCGTCATTCCGCGTTCCGTCGAAGGCCTCAGCGCGGCCGCGATTCGCGTCGCGGCGGGAATCGGCGAGCGGGAAGTCGATTGCGTGTTCGGTGGCGCCCCCTGTCAGGGCTTCTCCCTGATCGGCCACCGCGTTCTCGACGACCCGCGTAACAAGCTGGTCCGGGATTTCGTCCGCATCGTCGCCGAACTGAAGGCCCGCACCTTCGTCTTCGAGAACGTGAAGGGCCTCACCGTCGGCCGTCACCGCTCGTTCCTGAAGGAGCTGATCCGGGCATTCGATGCCGCCGGATACGAGGTGCGCGAGCCATGGCGTGTATTGAATGCCGGTCACTACGGCACCCCTCAGAGCCGCGAGCGTTTGATCCTGTTCGGCGCGCGCAAGGGCGAAGCGCTGCCGGACTATCCCGCCGCCCTGACCAATATTCGGGGCAAGCGCCAGCGGATCGGCGATCTTCCGGATGGGCCTAGTTGCACCGACGCGCTCGGCGATCTGCCCGATGCTGACCGCTTCCGGACCCTGCTGGGTTCCGATGCGGTCGCCACGACGGCGTTCGGCGAGCCTTCTGCCTACGCCGCGCGGATGCGCTGCACCGCCAACGATGCATGGGACTACGGTTACGTTCGCGAATGGAAGCCCGGCATCCTGACATCGAGCGCCCGAACAGAACATACCGAGATTTCGCGCCTGCGCTTCTCCGGCACCGGGCCGGGCGAAGTCGAGCCCATCAGCCGCTTCTTCAAGCTGCACGGCGACGGCGTTTCCAATACCTTGCGGGCCGGGACCGACGGCGCGCGCGGCGCGTTCACCAGCCCGCGCCCTATCCACTACCGTTACGACCGCTGCATCACCGTGCGCGAGATGGCCCGCCTGCACGGTTTCCCCGACTGGTTTCGGTTCAACGTCACCAAATGGCACGGCGCGCGCCAGATCGGAAACGCGGTGCCGCCGCCGCTCGCCAAGGCGATCGCCGGCGAGGTGATGAAAGCGCTGGGGATCGCGCCGACCCGGCCCGAGGGTTCGATCCCGCTCGGCGATCCGGCGCTGCTGTCGCTCGACCTCTCCAGTGCCGCCGCGCGCTTCGGGGTCGAAGCTCCGCCGAGCCGCCGCGACAAGAAGAGCGGAGCCAAGAAGCGGAAGCAGGCCGATATCGAGCGCGAACGGCTCGACCGAGAGGCCGCCTATGGCTAAAGCGCTCAATCGATATCAAGCCACGATTGAGAAGATATTTTTCGATCACTACACGGCCGGCTCGGCCGGGTTCGAGTTTGATCGGGAGGAATTGGAGCAGAGCTACGTCGCGCTCGGTTTCCCACGCATTAAGAACATCGGCGACATACCGTACGCGTTCCGCTACCGCAACGCATTGCCCGGCAGCGTGCTCACCACCCAACCTGACGGGCTTGAGTGGATCATCGAGGGTGCGGGCAAAGGGCGATACCGGTTCAAGCTGGTCAAGAAGACCCGCATCGTCCCGCGGGAGGATCTCTTCGTGGTCGATATCCCGGACGCCACGCCGGAGTTGATCCGCGGCTACGCACTAGACGACGAGCAGGCGCTCCTCGCCATCGTTCGCTACAACCGCCTGATCGACACCTTCCTCGGACTGACCACTTACAGCCTGCAAAATCACCTGCGCACCACCGTCGACGGGATGGGACAGATTGAGATAGACGAACTTTACATCGGTCTCGACCGGCGGGGCTGTCACTATGTCATCCCGGTGCAGGCCAAGAGCGGCAAGGACCAGATCGGCATCGTTCAGACCACGCAGGACATCCGCTTCGTGGATCAGAAGTTTCCGGGTATGCGGTGCCGGGCAATTGCCGCGCAGTTTATGGCTGATGAAATTATTGCCCTGTTCGAGCTGACGCTTCAAGACGACGAGATCAAAGTCGTCGAGGAGCGACACTACCGGCTCGTTCCTGCCAAAGAACTCAAGCGGGAAGCGATCCGCGACTATCGAGATTAGCTCTAACCCGCCAGCTCCTCCGACGGGATCAGCGGAAAGAACGCGCCGCCCGACCGCAGGCCGAACCAGTCGCGGCCCTCGTGCGGGCGGTGTTCGCCGATCTCGACCAGCCGGTAGAAGGTCTTGCGGTCGATCAGCGCCTCCAGCTCGGCACGGACCAGCACATAGGGCGCGGGCTCGCCGGTGGCCGGGTCGCGCTCCACCCGGATCGGGCGGTCGGGACCGGCGGTCACCGTGTCCTCGGTCAGGGTGGTGAAGCGGATCGCCTGATCCGGCCCGCTGCCCGTCACCTCGGCATCGACGGCGAGGAAGGGCGCATCCTCGACCCGGATCCCCACCTTCTCGACCGGGGTGACGAGGAAGTAGCGGTCGCCCTCCTTCTTCAGGATCGTCGAGAACAGCCGCACCAGCGCCGGCCGCCCGATCGGCGTGCCGAGGTAGAACCAGCTGCCGTCCCGCCGGATCTCGATGTCGAGGTCGCCGCAGAAGGGCGGGTTCCAGAGGTGGACCGGCGGCAGGCCCTTCTTGCCGGCTGCCTGCGCCGCGCGCGCCAGCGCCTGTGCATCGGGCGGTTTCGCTGCGGCTGCGTTCACTTCTGTGTCAGTCTCTTTTGCCATTGGTGCGGCTCGGGGCATCTGTCTCTATGGTCGAACTATGGACCAGGCAGGAGGCGTTGTCATGACCGCTACCCCTCAAGGCGACGGCGCAACCGCAGGTGCGGCGCTGGTGGAGGAGATCGAGGCTCTGGCCGAACGGCTGGCCGAGGCCCGGGGTTCCATCGACCGCCGCTTCATCGGGCAGGACCGGGTCGTGGAACTGGTGCTGACCGCGATGCTGTGCGGCGGGCACGGGCTGCTGGTCGGCCTGCCCGGCCTGGGCAAGACCATGCTGGTCGATACCCTGTCCACGGTGATGGGGCTGAAGGGCAGCCGCATCCAGTTCACCCCCGACCTGATGCCGGCCGATATCCTCGGCTCCGAGGTTCTGGAAACCGCCGCCGATGGCAGCCGGTCGTTCCGCTTCATCGAAGGCCCGGTCTTCTGCCAGCTGCTGATGGCCGACGAGATCAACCGCGCCAGCCCCCGGACCCAGTCCGCGCTGCTGCAGGCGATGCAGGAGAAGGAGGTGACGGTGGGCGGCGTGCACCGTGCGCTCGGCCGGCCCTTCCACGTCCTCGCCACCCAGAACCCGATCGAGCAGGAGGGCACCTATCCCCTGCCCGAGGCGCAGCTCGACCGCTTCCTGGTGCAGATCGACGTCGACTATCCCGACCGTGGGACGGAGCGGGACATCCTGCTGGCCACCACCGGGATCGAGGAGGCGCGCGTCAGCGAGGTCTTCACCGCCGACAGCCTGATCGCCGCGCAGCAGACGGTGCGGCGGATGCCGGTGGGCGAGGGAGTGGTCGAGGCGATCCTCGACCTGGTGCGCGCCTGCCGCCCCGGCGAACCCGAGGCGGCCGAGCGCGTGCGCGCCAGCGTGGCCTGGGGGCCGGGCCCGCGCGCGGCACAGGCGCTGATGCTGGGCGTCCGGGCGCGGGCGTTGCTGAACGGCCGTCTGGCGCCGGGCATCGAGGATGTGGCGGCGCTGGCGCGGCCGGTGCTGATCCACCGCATGGCGCTGTCCTTCGCGGCCCGCGCGCGGGGCGAAAGCCTGTCCGAGATTATTTCGGGCGTGACCGAACAGGCGACGCGCGTCGGGGCGGCTGCGTGACCGAGCGCGGCGGACCCGCATTGACGGCGGTGCCGGGGGGCGTTCATGCCTCGGCCGGGCTGCGGCGGCGGGCCGAAGAGATGTCGCATGTGCTGCCGCCGCTGCTGGCGGCGGCGCGGCAACTGGCCAGCACGGTGCAGCTGGGCGCGCATGGCCGCCGGCGCGCGGGTCTGGGCGACGAGTTCTGGCAGTACCGCCCCGCCCATTCCGGCGATCCGGCCCGTGCCATCGACTGGCGCCGCTCTGCCCGGGCGGATGCGCATTTCGTGCGCGAACGCGAATGGCAGGCGGCGCAATCCGTGCATCTGTGGGTGGATGACGCGCGGTCGATGGAATTCACCGGCGATCCGGGCCGCGCCAGCAAGGCCGATCGCGCCCGGCTGCTGGCGCTGGCGCTGGCGGTGCTGCTGATCCGCGCGGGCGAACGGGTGGGCCTGTCGGATGCGGGCACCCCGCCCCGCGCGGGCGAGGGGCAGCTCGTCCGGCTGGCCACCCGCCTGACCGCCCCGCCCGCCGAGGCCGATTACGGCATGGCCGATGCCGAGGCGATGCAGCCCTGGTCGCGCGCGGTTTTCGTGTCGGATTTCCTGGGCGACCCCGCGGGGGTGGAGGCGGCGCTGACCCGCGCCTCGGACCGCGGGGTGACGGGCGCGCTGCTGCAGGTGCTGGACCCGGTGGAAGAGGCCTTCCCCTTCCGCGGGCGCACCATCTTCGAAAGCATGACCGGCGCGCTGGCGCATGAGACGCGCAAGGCCGGCGACCTGCGCGAGCGCTACCTGTCGCGGCTGGCGGAACGCAAGGACCGGCTGGCCGACCTCGCCCGCCGCACCGGCTGGCAATATCAGTGCCACCACACCGGCGACGCGCCCACGGTGGCGCTGCTCTGGCTGTATCACGCGCTGGAGCGGATGACCCGATGATGATCCTCGGCCCCCTCGGCTTTACCGCACCCTGGCTGCTTCTGGGACTGGCCGCGCTGCCGGTGCTGTGGTTCCTGCTGCGCGCGGTCCCGCCGGCGCCGATCCGCCGCCGCTTTCCGGGCGTGGCGCTGCTGCTGGGGCTGACCGACGACGAACAGGTGGCCGACCGCACGCCCTGGTGGCTGCTCGCGCTGCGGATGCTGGCCGTGGCGGCGGCGATCCTGGCCTTTGCCGGGCCGGTGCTGAACCCGCGCGCCGAGGGCGGCGGGCAGGGGCCGCTTCTGGTGCTGACCGATGGCAGCTGGGCCTCGGCCCGCGACTGGACGCAGGCCAGCGCCCGGATCGAGGCGGCGCTGGATCAGGCCGCGGCGGCGGGGCGGCCGGCGGCGCTGGTCAGCCTGACCGATCCGCCGGCGGGCGGGCCGGTCTTCACCGCGGCGAACGACGTGGCGGCGGGGCTGCCGGGCCTCGCCCCCCGCGCATGGGAGCCGTCAGAGGCCGAAATGGCGGCCTTCGTCGACAGCCTGCCCGATGGCGGGTTCGAGACGCTGTGGCTGTCCGACGGGCTGGCGCGGCCGGGCCGCGCCCAACTGCTGGAGGTGCTGATGGCCGAGGGGCCGGTGACGGTGCGCGAAAGCCCGCGCCTCCTGCGCGCCATCGGGCCGGGCGAACAGGCGGACGGGGCGCTGCGGGTGCCGGTGCTGCGCGCCGGTCCCGGACCGGCGGCCGAGGCCGAGGTGGCGGCGGTGGGGCTCGATCCGCTGGGGGTGCTGCGGGAACTGGCGCGGGGGCCGGTGTCCTTTGCCGCGGGCGAGGCGCAGGCCGAGGCGGTCTTCGACCTGCCGCCGGAACTGCGCAACCGCGTCGCCCGCTTCGAACTGGTGGGCGAACAGACGGCGGGCGCGGTGTCGCTGGCCGGCGACACCCTGCGCCGGCGCGAGATCGCGCTGATCGACGGGGGTGGCGCCTCGCGGGAGGGGCTGGAGCTGCTGGCCCCGACCCATTACCTCGAACAGGCGCTGGCGCCCTCGGCCGACCTGATCCGCGGCACGCTGGCCGATATCCTGCTGGCCGACCCCGATGCCATCGTCATGGCCGATGTCGCGCGGATCACCGAGGGCGAAAGCGCCGGCCTGCTGGACTGGATCGAGGGCGGCGGCCTCCTGGTGCGCTTTGCCGGGCCGCGGCTGGCGGCCAGCGACGAGGGGCGCGCGGCGATGGACCCGCTGCTGCCGGTGCGGCTGCGCGCGGGCGGGCGCAGCGTCGGCGGCGCGATGAGCTGGGGCGAGCCCAAGACGCTGATGCCCTTTCCCGAAGGCTCGCCTTTCCATGGGCTGGCCGTGCCCCCGGATGTCGAGGTGCGGGCGCAGGTGATGGCCGAACCCGACCCGCAGCTGACCGAACGCACCATCGCGGCGCTTGCCGACGGAACGCCGCTGGTGACCGCCCGGGCCGAGGGCGCGGGCCAGATCGTGCTGTTCCACGTCACCGCCAACGCGGAATGGTCGAGCCTGCCGCTGTCGGGCCTGTTCGTGCAGATGCTGGAACGGCTCGCGCTGGCCAGCGGCGGCGCCCAGCCCGAGGCCGCCGATCTGGACGGCACGACCTGGGTCGCGGATCGCGTGCTCGATGCCTTCGGCGCGCTGGAGGATGCGGGCGAGATGCCGGGCGTGCCCGGGGCGCGGCTGGCCGACCCGGTGCCGGGCCCGGATCTGCCGCCGGGCCTGTATCGTTCGGGCGACCGCAGCCTTGCCGTCAATGCCATCGCGCCGGGACGGGTGCTGGAACCGGCCAACTGGCCCGCGGGCGTCGCGATCGAGGGCGATGCCGCCCCGGCCGAGATGCGGCTGCAATCGCCGCTGCTGCTGATCGCGCTGGCCCTGCTGATGGCCGACATCCTCGCCTCGCTGTGGCTGGGCGGGCGGCTGTCGCGGCTGCGCCGGGTCGCGGCGCTGCTAGTGCTGGGCGTGGTGCTGGGGGCAGGCCTGCCCGGAATGGCGCCGCCCGCCGCCGCGCAGGAGCCGCCCGCGGACAGCGCGGCCGACCGTCTGGCCCTGCGCGCGACCTCCGAAGTGGTGCTGGGCCATGTCGCCACCGGCGATACGCAGGTGGACCGGGTGGCCGAGGCGGGGCTGCGGGGCCTGGGTCTGGTGCTGGCCGCGCGCACCTCGGTCGAGCCGGGCGCGCCGATGGCCGTCAACCTCGACACCGATGACCTTGCGGTGTTCTCCTTCCTCTACTGGCCGGTGACGCCCGACCAGCCCGCGCCCTCGCCCGAGGCCTATCTGAAGCTGAACCGTTTCCTGCGCACGGGGGGGCTGATCCTCTTCGATACCCGCGATGCCGATGTCGCCGATTTCGGTGCCGCCTCGCCCGCCGGGCGGCGGTTGCAGGCGCTGGCCGCGCCGCTGGACATCCCGCCGATCGAGCCGATCCCGGCCGATCACGTGCTGACCCGCACCTTCTATCTGCTGCAGGACTTCCCCGGCCGCTATCAGGGCCGCGGCATCTGGGTCGAGGCCGCGCCGCAGGCAGAGGAACAGGCCGAGGGCATGCCCTTCCGCAACCTCAATGACGGGGTGACGCCGGTGGTGATCGGCGGCAACGACTGGGCCTCGGCCTGGGCGGTGGACGATGCGGGCCGGCCGATGTACCCGGTCGGGCGGGGCATGGCCGGCGACCGCCAGCGCGAGATCGCCTATCGCTTCGGGGTGAACCTGATCATGCATGTGCTGACCGGCAACTACAAATCCGATCAGGTCCACGTTCCGGCGCTGCTCGAACGGCTGGGCCAGTAGGGGGCCGTCATGGACATGGCGCAACGCATCGTCTTCGACCCCGCCCTGCCCTGGGCCGCGATCTGGATCGTGGCGGCGCTGTCGGCGCTGGCCGTAGCGCTGGCGCTGTGGCGCGGCCTGCCGGGCTGGTGGCTGCGCGGTCTGGCGGCGCTGGCCCTGATCGCCGCGCTGGCCGCGCCGGCGCTGGAGACCGAGGAACGCCAGCCCCTGACCGACATCGTGCTGATGGTGGTGGACCGTTCGTCCAGCCAGTCGCTGCCCGGCCGCGCCGCGCAGACGGATGCGGCGGTGGCCCGCGTCCGCGCCGAGATCGCGGCCCTTCCCGATACCGAACTGCGCGAGATCGAGCTGGGCGACGGCGCCGAGGATGCGGGGACGGAACTGATGACCGCGCTGGCTGCCGCGCTGGCCGAAGAACCGCGCGCCCGGGTGGCGGGCGCGATCCTGGTGTCCGACGGGCAGGTGCATGACCTGCCGGCGACGCCGCAGATGCCCGCGCCGCTGACCCTGTTGCAGACCGGCCGCGCCGCCGACTGGGACCGCCGTCTGGTGATCCGCACCGCGCCCGCCTTCGGCATCATCGGCGAGACGCTGCAGGTGGTGGTCCGGGTCGAGGAGATGGGCGAGATGCCCGCCGCGCTGCAGGGCCGCCCGGTCGAGGTGGACCTCGCCATCGACGGGGCAGAGCCCGAACGGTTTACCGTGCCGGTGAACACCGACCTCGCGCTGGACCTGACGCTGGAACATGGCGGGCAGAACGTGGTGCAGTTCGACCTCGCCGCCGAGGAAGGCGAACTGACCGACCGCAACAATGCCGCGGTGGTGCAGATCAACGGCGTGCGCGACCGGTTGCGGGTGCTGCTGGTGTCGGGCGAGCCGCATGCGGGCGAACGGACCTGGCGCAACCTGCTGAAATCGGATTCGGCGGTGGACCTCGTGCATTTCACCATCCTGCGCCCGCCGGAAAAGCAGGATGGCGTGCCGGTCACCGAACTGTCGCTGATCGCCTTCCCGACGCAGGAGCTGTTCGTCGAGAAGATCGACGAATTCGACCTGATCATCTTCGACCGCTACAGCCAGCGCGGAATCCTGCCGCCGGTCTATTTCCAGAACATCCGCGACTATGTCATGGAAGGCGGCGCGGTGCTGGTCTCGGCCGGGCCGGAATTCGCCAGCGTCGAGAGCGTCTATCACTCCGCCCTGTCCGACATCCTGCCGGCGCGGCCGACCTCGCGCGTGATCGAGCGCGGCTTTCTTCCCACCGTGCCCTCGCTGGGCGAGCGTCATCCGGTGACGCAGGGTCTGGCCGCCTATGAGCCCGAAGGCGTCTCCGCCACCCCCACGGCCGAGGGCGAGGGTCCCCGCTGGGGGCGCTGGATGCGGATGATCGACCTGTCCGAAACGCGGGGCGAGACGGTGATGGAGGGTGCCGACGGCCGGCCGCTGCTGGTGCTCGACCGCGCGGGCGAGGGCCGGGTGGCGCTGCTGGCGTCCGACCAGGCATGGCTGTGGTCGCGGGGGTTCGAGGGCGGCGGGCCGCAGCTGGAACTGCTGCGCCGGCTGGCGCACTGGATGATGAAGGAGCCCGACCTCGAGGAAGAGGCGCTGACCGCCACGGCCGAGGGTCAGCGGATGACCATCACCCGCCGCACGCTGGGCGAGGGCCCGCGCGAGCTGACGATCACCGCCCCCGACGGGACCGAAACGGTGCTGCCGATGGAGGAGGCCGCGCCGGGCCGCTTTACCGCCGTCTTCGACGCGCCGGATATCGGGCTGTACCGCCTGCGCGAGGGCGATCTGGAACGGGTCTTCGCCGTCGGCCCCTCGGCCCCGAAGGAATTCGAGGCGACCATCGCCTCGGACGAACTGCTGGGGCCGGTGATGACCCCCACGAATGGCGGCGCGGTGCGGCTGGAAGAGGGCCTGCCCGACATCCGCACCGTGCGCGAGGGCCGCCCCGCCGCCGGGCGCGGCTGGATCGGGATCACGCCGCGCGCCGCCCATGCGACGGTCGGCATCTCGCAATCGCCGCTGTTGCCGGCCTGGGTCTTCCTGCTGATGGCCTCGGCGCTGATCGTGGGGGCCTGGCTGCGCGAGGGCCGGCGATAGGCGCCGCTCAGGTCCGGCGCAGCATCACCATCCGCGACCGCGACGCGAATTCCCGCCGCCACAGCACCCAGACCGTCGCCGCGACCGACGCCAGCAGCGGCAGCGCCCCCAGCAGCCAGGGCAGCGCGCCGAGCGCGAAATAGACCGAGCGCAGCCCCGCGTTGAAGTTGCGCGCAGCCTGGATGTTCACATCCGCCGCCTGGTCGGCGCGGGGATAGGCGTCGGGGTCGTTCGGATCGTTGGGCACCGCGGCCATCAGGATGGCGCAATAGCCGAACAGCCGGTGCGCCCAGACGAATTTCAGGAAGGCATCGGTGACCAAGAGCAGGATCACGATGATCTTGATTTCCCACACCACGGTCGGCACGCCGGTCTGCGTCAGGTCCCGCGCCAGCCCGGACAGCTGATCGGCATTGCCGAGCAGCGCCAGCCCGCCGCCGATGGCGATCATCGTGGCCGAGACGAAGAAGGAAGTGCCCTGCCGCAGGCTGTCGATGATGGCGCTGTCGAAGATGCGCGGGCTGCGGGTGACGAATTCCCGCATCCACTGGCGGCGGAAGTCGCGCATCAGCACCGAAACGGAAGCCTTGCCATGCGGCGGATGCTCGATCGCGCGGCCGATGACCAGCCAGCCCGCAAACAGCAGGGCCACCGCCACACAGTCCAGCGTGCCGAAATGCAGCAGATGCGCGAGGCCGATGGGAGAGTCCATATGCCGAAACTAACCTCTGGCCAGCGGCTTGCCAAATCGCTAAATTGGTCAGGCAAACTTACCGCATCGGCCAGCACAGCCCAGGAGCCCGCCATGCAGATGCCCCCGCCCGACCGGGCGATCCTGTCCCGCAAGGCCGAGATCGTCGCCCGCCTGCGCGCCGCCCTGCCGGGCGAGGCGGTGATCGACGATCCGGTGGAACTGCGCGCCTATGAATGCGATGCGCTGTCGGCCTATCGCTGCCCGCCGCTGGCCGCGGTGCTGCCCCGCACGACGGCCGAGGTCGCGGCGGCGCTGCGCACCTGCGCCGAGATGGGGGTGAAGGTGGTGCCGCGCGGCGCCGGCACCAGCCTGTCGGGCGGGTCGATGCCCAGCGAGGATGCGGTGATCCTCGGCGTGGCGCGGCTGACCCGGGTGCTGGAAGTCGATTACGACAACCGCTTCATTCGGGTCGAGGCCGGGCGCACCAACCTTTCCGTCACCGGCGCGGTGGAGGCGGAGGGGTTCTTCTACGCCCCCGACCCCTCCAGCCAGCTGGCCTGCGCCATCGCCGGCAATATCGGCATGAATTCCGGCGGGGCGCATTGCCTGAAATACGGGGTGACGACCAACAACCTGCTGGGCGTGACGCTGGTCACCATGCAGGGCGAGGTGATCGGGCTCGGCGGGCCGTTCTGCGATGCAGGCGGGCTGGACCTGCTGGGGGTGATCTGCGGGTCCGAGGGCCAGCTGGGCGTGGTGACCGAGGCCACGCTGCGCATCCTGCCCAAGCCCGAGGGTGCGCGGCCGGTTCTGATCGGCTTCGCCGCCTCGGACATCGCCGGGGCCTGCGTCGCCGACATCATCCGCGCCGGCATCCTGCCCGTCGCCATCGAGTTCATGGACCGGCCCTGCATCGAGGCGACCGAAGCCTTCTGCGGCGCGGGCTATCCCGATTGCGAGGCGCTGCTGATCATCGAGGTCGAGGGCGCGCCCGCCGAGATCGACGAACAGCTGCGCCTGATCCGCGAGATCGCCCTGCGCCACGACCCGGTAGAGATCCGCGAAAGCCGGTCCGAGGCGGAATCGAAGCGCATCTGGCTGGGGCGGAAATCGGCCTTCGGGGCGATGGGGGTGATGGGCGACTACATGTGCCTCGACGGCACGATCCCGGTCTCTGCGCTGCCTATGGTGCTGCGGCGGATCGGCGAATTGTCGGCGGAGTACGGGCTGCGGGTCGCCAATGTCTTCCACGCGGGCGACGGCAACATGCATCCGCTGATCCTCTACAATGCCAACCAGCCGGGGCAGCTGGAGCTGTGCGAGAGGCTGGGGGCCGAGATCCTGACGCTCTGCGTCGAGGCGGGGGGCTGCCTCAGCGGCGAACATGGCGTGGGGATCGAGAAGCGCGACCTGATGACGGTGCAGTTCGCCCCCGCCGACCTGGAGGCGCAGATGCGGGTGAAGGACGTCTTCGACCCGCGGTGGCTGCTGAACCCCGCCAAGGTCTTTCCGCTGGAGACGAGCGCCGGACGGCGCGGCTGACGGCCGGCCGGGGAGGGGCTGTCTGCCCCTCCCCGGACCCCACCCCGAGGATATTTGGGAACAGAAGATGAGCCAGACCACGGTTGCAGCCTCCTCGCGTCCCGGGACGGAAGACGAGCTTGCGGGGATGATCCGCGCCGCGAAAGGGCCGGTCTGGGTCCGCGGCGGCGGCACCCGGATTGTGCCCCCGGCGGGCCTGGAGGTGCTGGACACGGGGGGGCTGTCGGGCATCGTCCTCTATGAACCCGCCGCGCTGACCCTGGTGGTGCGGGCGGGCACGCCCCTGGCCGAGGTGGAGGCGCTGCTCGCGGCCGAGAACCAGCGCCTGCCCTTCGAGCCGGGCGGCGCACCGGGATCGACGATGGGCGGGGTGGCGGCCACCAATGCCTGCGGCCCGCGCCGGTTTCAGGCGGGCGCCTGCCGCGACGCGCTGATCGGCGTGCGTTTCGTCGACGGGCGGGGCACGGTGGTGAAGAATGGCGGGCGGGTGATGAAGAACGTCACCGGCTATGACCTGGTGAAGCTGCTGGCCGGCAGCCACGGCACGCTGGGGGTTCTGACCGAACTGGCCTTCAAGCTGCAGCCGGTGCCGCCCGCGGCGGCGACGGTGATCCTGCCCGGCCTGTCGGCCAAGGCGGCGGGGGCCGCGCTGCGGGCGGCGATGTCCTCGCCCTATGATGTGACCGGGGCGGGGTGGATGCCCGGGACCGGCGCGCTGATCCGGGTCGAGGGGCTGGCGGAATCGGTGGACTATCGCTGCGGGCGGCTGGCGGTGGCGCTGGCCCCGCACGGGGCGGCGGTGGTGGAACGCGATCCGGCCCGCGTCACGGCGCTGTGGCGGGACCTGCGGGCAGCGGCGCCGCTGGCGGGGGGCACGGGCGCGCCGTGGCGCATCTCGGTCCGGCCCTCCGACGGGCCGGAGGTGGTGGAACGGCTGGGGGGCGAGGCGGTGATGGACTGGGGCGGCGGGCTGGTGACGGCGCTTTACCCCGAGGGCGCGGATGCGCGGGCGCGGCTGACGGACCTGCCCGGCCATGCGACGCTGGTCCGCGGCACGGGGGCGGCGCGGTTTCATCCCGAACCCGCGCCGGTCGCCGCGCTGTCGGCGGCCCTGCGCGCGCAGTTCGACCCGCGCGGCATCCTGAACCCCGGGCTCATGGGCTGAGAGGACGACATGCAGACGAACTTCACGCCCGAACAGCTGGCCGATCCCGGCATCGCCCGCGCCAACCAGATCCTGCGCGCCTGCGTGCATTGCGGGTTCTGCACCGCGACCTGCCCCACCTATCAGGTGCTGGGCGACGAGCTGGACAGCCCGCGCGGGCGCATCTACCTGATCAAGGAGATGCTGGAAAGCGGCCGCCCGGCCGACGCGAAGACGGTCAAGCATGTCGATCGCTGCCTGTCCTGCCTTGCCTGCATGACGACCTGCCCGTCCGGCGTGCATTACATGCATCTGGTGGACCATGCTCGCGCCCATATCGAGGCGACCTACCGGCGGCCGTTCATGGACCGGATGTTGCGGCGGGTGCTGGCCGCGGTGATCCCCTATCCCGGCCGGTTCCGGCTGGCGCTGCTGGGGGCGAAGATCGCGCGGCCCTTTGCGCGGCTGCTGCCCGATGCGCGGCTGCGCGCCATGCTGGCGATGGCGCCGGCGCAGGTGCCGCCGGTCAGCCGCAACGACGATCCGCAGACCTTCCCGGCGCGGGGGGCGCGGCGGATGCGGGTGGCGCTGTTGACCGGCTGCGCGCAGAAGGCGCTGAACACCGACATCAACGACGCCACGATCCGGCTGCTGCGGCGGCTGGGATGCGAGGTGGTGGTGGCGCGCGGCATGGGCTGCTGCGGGGCGCTGACGCATCACATGGGCCGGGTCGGGGACAGCCACGATCAGGCGGCGGCCAATATCCGGGCCTGGATGGGCGAGAAGGCGGCGGGCGGGCTCGACGCCATTGTCATCAACACCTCGGGCTGCGGTACGACGGTGAAGGATTACGGCCACATGTTCCGCAACGATCCGCTCGCCGCCGAGGCGGCCGAGGTCTCGCGGCTGGCCTGCGACGTGTCGGAACTGCTGGCGCGGCTGATGCCCGAGGCGCCGGTCTGGCCGCACCAGCCGGCGACGGACGGCATTGCGGGCACCGGCGCGCCGGCGGCGGACCGCCACGCCCTGGCCGAGGGGCGGGGCCTGCGCGTCGCCTATCACGCCGCCTGTTCGCTGCAGCATGGCCAGCAGATCAAGGACCATCCCAAGGCGCTGCTGAAGGCCGCGGGGTTCGAGGTGGTGGAACCGGCGGACAGCCATCTGTGCTGCGGATCGGCGGGCACCTACAACCTGCTGCAACCGGCGCTGTCGGCGGAACTGAAGCGGCGCAAGGTCGCGACGCTGCAGGCGGTGGCGCCGCAGGTCATCGCCGCGGGCAATATCGGCTGCATGATGCAGATCGGTTCCGCCGCCGGGGTGCCGGTCGTGCATACCGTCGAACTGCTGGACTGGGCGACGGGCGGGCCGATGCCCCGCGCGCTGGCCGAGGCTGTCGAGGCGGCCTGAGGCGCAAGCCGGGGCGCGGCCTTCGCGGGGCTGGCAAAAGCTGGCGGGGCTGGCGAGCGAATGGCTGGCTAGCAGGGTCCGGCGGCTGGCACGAGGGCTGGCGGGACCGCGAGGGGTCAGGCGGGGCTGGCTGGCATCGACGCTGGCTGGCGGCCCTCTGGTGACTGACTTACGCCCTGCCGCTGTCGCAGCCCATGCGACGCCAGCGCCCGACAAAAAGCGTCGGGATCGCGCAGCTGTGGCGGAGGGCGCAACAGTCGGCGCCCGTTGCCGGCCCGCGTGTATCAGGGGCGCTTGCCAAAGCCGGGGGCGGCCCGCAGGATCGCGCCCGACCCACCGACCGGATGCCGGATGATCCGCCGCCTGACACGCCCCCTCTGCCTGTCGATCCTGCTGTGCCTCGGGCTGGCGCAGGCCAGCGGAGCGCAGGATTCGCAGCTGCATTCGCTGCTGACCGCCGATGACAGCCGGGGCTGGGATGCCGTCGGGCGGATCGACCTTGCCGGGCGGGGGTTCTGCACCGGGGCGCTGATCGCGCCGGATCTGGTGCTGACCGCGGCGCATTGCCTGTTCGACAAGACCACCGGGCAGGCCTTCGCCGCCTCGGAGATCCGCTTTCTCGCCGGCTGGCGCGGCGGGCGGGCGGCGGCCTATCGCGACGTGCGCCGCGCCCTGCCGCATCCGGGCTATGTCAACCGGGGCGGCGGCGATATCGGCCGCGTCGGGCAGGATCTGGCGCTGCTGGAACTGACGCAGCCGATCCGCCTGCCCTCGATCGCGCCGTTCGAGACGGACCTGCTGCCCCGGCCTGGCGATGCGGTGGGGGTCGTCTCCTATGCGCTCGACCGGTCCGAGGCACCCTCGCTGCAGGACATGTGCCATGTCCTCGACGAACAGGACCAGATCCTCGTGCTCAGCTGCAGCGTCGATTTCGGCGCCTCGGGCGCGCCGATCTTCACCTTCGCCGGGGGGCGGCCGCGCATCGTCTCGGTCGTCTCGGCCAAGGCCGAGGTCGAGGGGCAGCCGGTCTCGCTCGGCACCTCGCTGGCCGGGCCGCTGACGGAACTTCGCGCGGCGATGGCGGGGACCGGGCTGCCCTCGGGCGGGCGGGTGCTGCGCCCGGGCGCGGGGCAGGGCGAGGGCGCGAAGTTCATCCGCCCCTGAGGCGATCCCCACAGCGATTTTCCTGCGGAACCGGGGTCTTGACGCCCCGGTCGCCGCTTCCCATCTGAAGGGGGCCGGGGTGCCGCGTTCGGGTCCCGGTGCATTTGCCAACCGTCCCCTGTCCGCGCGGGAAGGGGATCAGACATCGCTCATTGGAGGATGACATGCGCAACTTCGATCTGGCGCCGCTCTATCGCGCCACCGTGGGCTTCGACCGTATCGCCGACCTGATGGATCGCGCCCTTGCGGCCGATGTGGCCCAGCCTGCCTACCCGCCCTACAACATCGAGAAGACCGCCGAGAACGCCTATCGCATCTCGATCGCCGTCGCCGGCTTCGCCGCCGAGGAACTGAGCGTCGAGGTCAAGGAAGGCGCGCTGGTCGTGGCCGCCCGCAAGGCCGCCGAGGACACCGGCCGCAGCTATCTGCACCGGGGCATCGCCACCCGCGCCTTCGAGCGTCGCTTCGCGCTGGCCGACCATGTCCGTGTCACCGGCGCCACCCATGCCGATGGCATGCTGCATATCGACCTGGTGCGCGAGATCCCCGAGGCGCTGAAGCCGCGCCGGATCGAGATCGCCCGCAGCACCCCGGCCGAGACCGCGGTGGACACCACGGTCGAGGCGAAGGCGCTGGACAGCGCGCAGGCCTGACCGGCCCCATCTTCACGATGACGAAGGGCGCGCCGCGATGGCGCGCCCTTTTCCTTGGCCGGCCGCGCCCGGTCAGACGCCGAGGCGCGTTCAGACGCTGAGGCAGACGTACTTCATCTCCAGATAGTCCTCAATCCCGTGGCGGCTGCCCTCGCGGCCGAGGCCGGATTGCTTCACCCCGCCGAAGGGTGCCACCTCGGTCGAGATCAGGCCGGTGTTGACGCCGACGATGCCGTATTCCAGCGCCTCCTGCACCCGGGTGATGCGGCCGATGTCGCGGGCGTAGAAATAGGAGGCGAGGCCGAAGATCGTGGCATTCGCGGCCTCCACCGCCTCTGCCTCGGTTTCGAAGCGGAAGAGGGGGGCGAGCGGGCCGAAGGTCTCCTCGCGCGCCACCTTCATCTCCTGCGTGACCCCGGTCACCACCGTCGGCTGGAAGAAGGTGCCGCCCAGGTCGTGCCGCTTGCCGCCGGTCAGCACCGCACCGCCCCCCGCCAGCACGTCGCGGATATGCTCCTCGACCTTTTCCACCGCCGTCTCGGTGATCAGCGGCCCGGCCTCCGTTCCCGGTTCCAGCCCGTCGCCGACCGTCAGCTTCTCCACCGCCGCCGCCAGCTTCTCGGCGAAGGCGTCATGGACGCCGGCCTGAACATAGATGCGGTTGGCGCAGACGCAGGTCTGGCCGTTGTTGCGGAATTTCGAGGCCATCGCGCCCTTCACCGCCTCGTCCAGATCGGCGTCGTCGAAGACGATGAAGGGCGCATTGCCGCCCAGTTCCATCGAGCATTTCATCACCTGATCCGCCGCCTGCCGCAGCAGGATCCGCCCCGTCTCGGTCGAGCCGGTGAAGGTCAGCTTGCGCACCGCCGGGTTCTCGCAGAACTCCTTGCCGATGTCCGAGGCGCGGCTGGAGGTCACGACCGACAGGATGCCCGCGGGCAGCCCCGCCCGTTCGCCCAGCACCGCCATCGCCAGCGCCGAAAGCGGCGTTTCCGAGGCCGGCCGGGCGACGAAGCCGCAGCCCGCCGCCAGCGCCGGCGCGCATTTGCGCGCGATCATGGCGTTGGGGAAATTCCAGGGCGTGATCGAGCCCACCACGCCCACCGGCTGGCGCAGCACGGTGATGCGCTTGTCGCGCATATGGCCGGGGATCGTCTCGCCATAGATGCGCTTGGCCTCTTCGCCGAACCATTCGATGAAGCCCGCGCCATAGGCGATCTCGCCCTTCGCCTCGGCCAGGGGCTTGCCCATCTCGGCGGTCAGGATCGTGCCCAGATCGTCCTGGTTCGCCATCATCAGGTCGAACCACTTGCGCAGCACGGCCGCGCGCTCTTTCCCTGTGCGGGCGGCCCAGTCCGTCATGGCGGTCCCGGCGGCGGCGATGGCGCGGGCGGTCTCGGCGCGGCCCAGATCGGGCACGGTGCAGATCACGTCGCCGCGGGCGGGGTTCCTGACCTCGAACCGGGCGCCGTCATCGGCCTCGATCCAGGCGCCCGCGACGAACGCGCGGGTCGCGAGCAGGGTCGGATCCTTCAGCCGGGCGGAAAGGTCGGTGGCGGAGTCGAGCATCTTGCCCTCCTGTCTGATACCGGGCGCAACAGATCACCCGCGCCGGGCACTGTCCAGACCTGCGCCGAAGCGGTCCTGCCAGCAGGGCAGCGGGTCGCCCGGCGCGGCGCGGGCGGCATGGACGGCGCGGGCGATGGCCCGGGCAAGGCAGCAGGCTGCGGCATGGCCCAGCAGGAAGCTGTCGGCGACCGGATCGGCCAGCGCCCGCGCCCCCGTCGCAGCCGTGAAGACCAGATCGCCGTCCAGCGGGGTGTGGCTGGGCAGGATGGCCCGCGCCATGCCGTCCTGCGCCGCCACCGCCATCCGCTGCGCCTGCGCCTGATCCAGCCGGGCATCGGTGGCGACGATGGCGATGGTGGTGGCCGCGCCCGGCGCCTTCGACGGGGCCGGCTCCCATCCCGGGTCGGGCAGGGCCGCGGGCAGGCCGAGCCCGCCGAACTCTGCCCTCATCTCCCAGGGCGCGGCCCAGAACTGCGGCCCGTCGCCCACCGTCACGCTGCCGAGCGCGTTGACCGCGACCAGCGCGCCGACCGTCACGCCCGAGGCAAGGACTGCCGAGGCGGATCCCAGCCCGCCCTTCAGCCCGCGGCAGGTCGCGCCCGTGCCCGCGCCCTGGGTGCCGAGCGCGAACTCCGGCCCCGCCGCCGCCAGCGCCGCCCGGCCGAGCGGACCATAGGGATTGTCGGTCCAGCCCTTGTCGCCGCCGTTCAGCAGGTCGAAGAGGATGGCCCCCGGCACGATCGGCACCCGCATGTCGCCCACCGCAAAGCCGCGCCCCGCCGCGCGCAGCCCCTCGGCCACGCCCGAGGCCGCGTCGAGCCCGAAGGCCGAGCCGCCCGACAGCACCAGCGCATCCACCTGCTGCACCAGCCGGTCCGGAGCCAGCAGGTCGGTCTCGCGCGTGCCGGGCGCGCCGCCCATGACGCTGACGGCGGCGGTGAAGGGCGCATCGGCGGTCAGCACCGTCACCCCGCTTTTCAGCCGGTCGCAGGCGGCATTGCCGACCCGCAGGCCCGGCACGTCGGTGATCAGGTTGCGCGGTCCGGGCCTCATGGCGCTGGCGGCTCCTTCTTGTCGGCGGAACTATCCCGCGGGGGTCCGGGGGCGCGAAGCCCCCGGCCTGCGCCGCCGATACTGGACGCTTTCCGCCCGAGGCTCTAGCCTTTGCGGGCCATGATCGCCTTCCTCGCGCGCCGCCTCCTCGTGCTGATGCTCTCGCTGGTCGTGGCGAGCCTCGTGGTCTTCACCGCGGTCGAGGTGGTGCCGGGGAACCCGGCGGCCTTCATGCTGGGGATGAACGCGACGCCCGAGACGGTGGCGGCGCTGCAGCAGACGCTGGGCCTCGGCCAGCCGGCGCCCCTGCGCTATCTCGACTGGGTCGCGGGGATGCTGCGGGGGGATTTCGGCATCTCCTACACCTACAGGACGCCGGTGGCCGACCTGGTCGCGGACCGGCTGGCGGTGTCGCTGCCGCTGGCGGCGCTGGCGCTGGCGCTGTCGGCGGCGCTGGCGCTGCCGGTGGGGCTGTTCGCGGCCGCGCGGCAGGGGCGGGCCGGGGATGCGGTGGCGATGGGGGCGGCGCAATTCGGCATCGCGCTGCCGAATTTCTGGCTGGCGATGCTGCTGGTGCTGGTCTTCGCGGTGAACCTGCGCTGGCTGCCGGCGGGTGGCTTTCCCGGCTGGTCGGATCCTGCGGCGGCGCTGCGGGCGCTGATCCTGCCCGCGGTGGCGCTGGCCCTGCCGCAGGCGGCGATCCTGGCCCGGGTGCTGCGCGCCGCGCTGATCGAGACGATGGCCGAGGACTATATCCGCACCGTCCGCGCCAAGGGTCGCAGCCGCACGGGCGCGCTGCTGGCCCACGGGTTGCGCAATGCGCTGGTGCCGGTGCTGACCATCCTCGGGATGCAGTTTTCCTTCCTGCTGGCCGGGGCGATCATCGTCGAGAACGTGTTCTACCTGCCCGGTCTGGGGCGGCTGATCTTTCAGGCCATCACGCAGCGCGACCTGATCGTGGTCGAATCCGCGGTGATGCTGCTGGTGGTGGCGGTGATCCTCGTCACCTTCCTGACCGACCTCGCCTATGCGCTGGTCGATCCGCGGCTGAGGCGGGCGGGATGAGGCGGCTGTCGCTGGCCCTGGGGCTCGCGCTGTCGGGGGCGGCGCTGGCCGCGGCGCTGGTTTCGTTCCTGTGGCTGCCGGCGGACCCGCTGGTCCTGTCGGTGGCGGACCGGCTGCAACCGCCCTCGGCGGCGCACTGGCTGGGCACCGATCATCTGGGCCGCGACATCGCCGCGATGCTGATGGCCGGCGCACGGGTGTCGATCGCGGTGGCGCTGGTCGCGGTGGGGATCGGGCTGGGGATCGGCGTGCCGCTGGGGCTGATCGCCTCGGCGCGGGCGGGACAGTGGCTGGACGATCTGGTGATGCGCGGCAACGACCTGATCTTCGCCTTCCCGAGCCTTGTCATCGCCATCCTGATCACCGCCGTCTTCGGCCCCTCGGCGACAAACGCGATCCTCGCCATCGGCATCTTCAACATCCCGGTCTTCGCGCGGGTGGCGCGGGGGGCGGCGCTGCCGGTCTGGACGCTGGACTATATCCGCGCCGCGCGGCTGGCGGGGAAGGGGCGGCTGAGGATCGCCGCCGAACATGTGCTGCCGAACATCGCGCCGCTGCTGATCGTGCAGGCGACGATCCAGTTCTCGCTGGGCATCCTTGCCGAGGCGGGGCTGAGCTATGTGGGCCTCGGCGCGCAGCCGCCCACGCCCAGCTGGGGACGGATGCTGGCCGAGGCGCAGACGATGGTGACGCTGGCCCCGCATGTCGCGCTGATGCCGGGGCTCGCGATCGTGCTGACGGTGCTGGGGCTGAACCTGCTGGGCGACGGCCTGCGCGACCGGCTCGATCCGCGCCGGGTGCGGGCATGAGCCTGCTGCGGATCGACGGGCTCGACCTGTCCATCGGTGCCGCGCCGATCCTGTCGGGCGTGTCGCTGGCGGTCGGGCGGGGCGAGGTGCTGGCGCTGGTCGGCGAAAGCGGATCGGGCAAGTCGATGACGGCGCTGGCGGTGCTGGGCCTGTTGCCGCCGGGGGCGCGGGCGGCGGGGCAGGTGGCGCTGGAGGGGCGCGACCTGCTGCCCCTGCCGGACCGCGACCGGCGGGCGCTGCGCGGCGCGCGGATCGGCATGGTGTTTCAGGAGCCGATGACCGCGCTCGACCCGATGCAGACCATCGGCGATCAGGTGGCAGAAACGCTGCGCATCCATCGCGCCGCGGACCGGGCGGAGGCGCGGCGCATCGCCGCCGCAAGGCTGGACCGGGTGGGGCTGCCGGCGGACCGCTTTCCTCCGACGCTGTATCCGCATCAGCTGTCGGGGGGGCAGCGGCAGCGGGTCTGCATCGCCATGGCCATCGCGCTGCGCCCGGCGCTGCTGATCGCGGACGAGCCGACCAGCGCGCTGGACGTGACGGTGCAGGCGCAGATCCTGACCCTGCTGCGCGATCTGGCGCGGGACGAGGGCATGGGCCTGCTGCTGATCACCCATGACCTTGCCGTGGTGCGGCAGGCGGCGGACCGGGTGGCGGTGATGCAGGCGGGCCGGGTGGTCGAGGCGGGGCCGGCGGCGCAGGTGATGCAGGCCCCGGCGCAGGGCTACACGCGCGACCTGATCGCCGCATGGCGGCACCGGCCCGTCCGTGCCGCCGCGATGCCCGGTCCGCCGCTGCTGCAGGTCGAGGCGGCGCGGCGCGACTATCCGCTGCCGCGCCCGCATCCCTTCGCCCCGCGTCGCCAGCGGCGGGCGGTGGACGGGGTCGACCTGACCCTGCACCGGGGCGAAAGCGTGGGTCTGGTGGGGGAGAGCGGCTGCGGCAAGTCCACGTTGGCGCGGGCGATCCTGGGCCTCGACCCGCTGCAGGGCGGGCGGGTGCTGCTGGACGGGCAGCCGGTGACCCCGGACATGCCCCGCGCGCGGCGGGCGGCGATGCAGGCGGTGTTCCAGGATCCGCAGGGCAGCTTCGATCCGCGCTGGCGGGTGGGGCGGCTGGTGGCCGAACCCTTCCACCTGCTGCCCCGCCGTCCGCCCGACTGGCGCGACCGGGTGGCGGCGGCGCTGGCGGCGGTGGGGCTGCCCGCCGATGCGACGACCCGGCACATCCACGAATTTTCCGGCGGCCAGCGCCAGCGCATCGCCATCGCCCGGGCGCTGGTGACGCGCCCCGCGCTGATCGTGCTGGACGAGGCGGCGAGCGCGCTCGACGCGCGGGTGCGGGCGCAGGTGCTGGACCTGCTGGCGGGGCTGCAGGCGGATCACGGCCTGTCCTATCTGGTGATCAGCCACGACATGGGCGTGATCCGCGCCATGACCGACCGGGTGCTGGTGATGCAGGCGGGACGGATCGTTGAGGCGGGGCCGACGGCGCAGGTCTTCGACGCGCCGGCCCATTCGCTGACCCGGGCGCTGGTGGCGGCGGTCTGATGCCCGCGGTTCGGGCAGCGGGACTGCCCGCGTTTTAGGCAGGTTCCCGCCGAGCCGCGCGATCTGCCGCGAGGTCAGTATCGACAGCTGCCTGTACAGGCGGTTCCACTGGCCCATCGACCGATGCGCGGGCCCGCCCCGCCGCCGGAAGAACCCCATATGACGGCCCGCGCGGCCCCGCCCGCGCCCGCGCCGTTCAACCCGATGCTTCAGGAGGAGCTCTCCATGACCCTGCATATCCGCCGCGCGACGGCCGGTCTGATGCTTTCCACCGCCCTGGTCGCGGCACCGCTGGCCGCGCAGGAAACCGCGCCGAACGGCGATGCGCTGGCCGAGGACCAGACCCTGACCATTCGCATGCTGGACGAGCACACCTCGCTCGACCCGCAGCTGATCGAGGACGTGCCGGGGTCCGACATTTCGCGCCAGCTGTTCGAGGGGCTGATGGTGCAGGACGAGAACGGCGAGCTGGAGCCGGGCGTCGCCGAAAGCTATGACGTCAGCGAGGATGGCAAGACCTATACCTTCCACCTGCGCGAGGATGCGAAGTGGTCGAACGGCGATCCGGTGACGGCGGGCGACTTCGTCTTCGCCTGGCAGCGCGCGGCCTCGCCGGAACTCGCTTCGGAATACCAGTGGTTCATCGGGCTGATGTCGATCGTGAACGCCGATGCGGTGATCGCGGGCGAGATGCCGGTCGAGGAACTGGGCGTCACCGCCGTGGACGACCGCACGCTGGAGGTGCGGCTGTCGGCGCCGCTGCCCTATTTCCCCCAGATGACCACGCATACCACGACCTTCCCGGCCCCGCAGAAGGTGGTCGAGGAATTCGGCGACGCCTGGACCCAGCCCGGCAACATCGTGTCGAACGGCGCCTACAAGCTGGAAGAGCATGTGCCGAACGAACGCGTCGTCGCGGTCAAGAACGACCAGTACTGGGATGCGGAAAACGTCATCATCGACCGCTTCGTCACGCTGGTCATCAATGACGAGAGCCAGGGCCTGACCCGCTTCCTCGCCGGCGAGCTGGACCGGACCGAGATGCCGGCGGGCCAGTTCCCGCGGATGAAGCAGGAACATCCCGACGAGGCGGTCAGCTTCCCGCGGCTGTGCAACTACTACTACACCTTCAACCTGTCCGAGTCGGGCCCCGAGGCGTTCAAGGACGTGAAGGTGCGTCAGGCGCTGGCGCTGGCGGTGGACCGCGACATCGTGGTGAACAACATCCTCGCGGGCGGGCAGCCCCCGGCCTATACCTTCACCCCTGCCGCGACCGCGGGCTTCACCGTGCCGGATGTCGAGATGGCCTCGATGACGCAGGCCGAGCGCGACGCCCGGGCCAAGGAACTGCTGGCCGAGGCCGGATATGGCCCCGACAATCCGCTGAGCTTCACCATGCTCTACAACACCTCGGAAGATCACCAGAAGATCGCCGTGGCGCTGTCGCAGATGTGGAAGCAGAAGCTGGGCGTGCAGGCCAGCCTTGGCAACATGGAATGGCAGACCTTCCTCGACGCGCGCAGCCAGCAGGCCTTCGACCTGGCCCGCGGCGCCTGGTGCGGCGACTATAACGAGGCCTCGACCTTCCTCGACCTGCTGACCACGCCGTCCGGGTCGAACGACGGCAAGTATTCCAACCCCGAGGTGGACCGGCTGATGTTGGACGCGCGCACCGCCGAGGATCCGCAGGCGAACTACACGCAGGTGGAAGAGATCATCGCCGAAGAGATGCCGGTGATCCCGATCTACCACTATGCGGGCGTCTACATGCTGGACACCGACGTCGGCAACTGGCCGGTGAACAACGTCGAGCAGAACTGGTACGTCAAGAACATGTGGAAGAAGGCCGAGTGACGGCGGCTGGCCTTGCCCCGGTTGCCGGGGCAGGGCCTTTCGCCCCACCGGCCTGACCGCCGCCCCGGTCCCGGCGCGCCCCGCAGGCGCGGCCGGGCACCGGGGTCTTCCGCATTCAACGACTGGACCCGGTTCCCCCGATGCTGAGCTATATCCTGCGACGGCTGCTCGTCGCCATTCCGACCCTGCTGTTGCTGGTGGTGCTGTGCTTCCTGCTGATGCACGCGGCGCCCGGCAGCCCCTTCAACAGCGAACGCGCCCTGCCGCCGCAGGTGCTGGCAAATATCGAGGCCAAATACGGCCTGGACAAGCCGCTGCCCCTGCAGCTGTGGGACTATCTGGTGGGGGTCGTCACCCGCTTCGACTTCGGCCCCAGCTTCGTCTACCGCGACCGCACGGTGAACGGCATCATCGCGCAGGGCTTCCCGGTGACGCTGACCTACGGCACGATCTCGTTCATCGTGGCGGTGCTGGTGGGCGTCAGCCTCGGCGTGGCCGCGGCGCTGCGGCAGAACACCTGGATCGACTACATCGCCGTCGGCACCAGCTTTTCCGCGCAGGCGCTGCCGAATTTCGTGATGGCGCCGATCCTGGTGATCGTCTTCACCTGGAAGCTGGGCTGGCTGCCGGGCGGCGGCTGGAACAACGGCGCCTGGCCCTATGTGGTGATGCCGGTGATCGCGCTGTCCACCTCGTTCATGGCCTCCATCGCCCGGATCACCCGGTCCTCGATGCTGGAGGTGCTGAACTCCAACTTCATCCGCACCGCCCGGGCCAAGGGCCTGCCCGCGCGCACCATCGTCTGGCGCCACGCGATGAAGCCCACGATGATGCCGGTGGTCAGCTACCTGGGACCGGCCTTCGTCGGCATGATCACCGGGTCGGTGGTCATCGACATGTATTTCTCCACCGGCGGCATCGGGCTGTTCTACGTCAACTCGGCACTGAACCGCGACTATTCGGTGATGCTGGGGCTGACCATCCTCTACGGCGCGCTGACCATCCTGTTCAATCTGGTGACGGACGTGGTCTATGCCTGGCTCGACCCGAAGATCCGGTACTGAGGGCAATCCCATGACACAGACAGTTTCCCGCGAAGACCGGACCGAACGCATCGCCGAGACCATGACCGACGCCGCCATCCACGGCCGGTCGCTGTGGCGCGATGCGCTGTCGCGATTCCTGCGCAACCGCGCCGCGGTGGGCGCGGTGATCGCGCTGCTGCTGGTGCTGGCCTTCGTGCTGGTCGGCCCCGCCTTCGCCCGCTTTTCCAACGAGGAGATCGACTGGGCGCTGATGGGCGACGTGGCCGGGCAGGGCGGGCCGTCGCTGGCCAACGGCCACTACTTCGGGCTGGACGAACTGGGCCGCGACCTCTACGCACGCACGATCCAGGCCACCGGCACCTCGCTGACCGTGGGCATCATCGGCGCGGCGGTGGCGGTGATCATCGGCACGCTCTATGGCGCCTTCGCGGGCTATGTCGGCGGCTCGACCGACAACCTGATGATGCGCGGTGTGGATATCCTGCTGGCGGTGCCGTCGATGTTCATCATCATCCTGCTGCTGGTGATGTTCGGCCGGTCCTTCAGCATGCTCTTCGTCGGCATCGGCGCCGTCAGCTGGCTGGAGATGAGCCGGATCGTGCGCGGCCAGACCCTGTCGCTGCGCAACCGCGAATTCATCGAGGCGGCGCGCGCGGCGGGGGTGGGCACGATGACCATCATCCTGCGCCATATCGTGCCGAACCTGATGGGGGTGGTGGTCGTCTATGCGACGCTGCTGGTGCCGCAGATCATCCTGACCGAAAGTTTCATCAGCTTCCTCGGCCTCGGCGTGCAGGAACCGGCGACCTCGCTGGGCGCGCTGATCTCGGCCGGCGCCGCGACCATCACCTTCGGCACCGTCTGGCAGCTTGCCTTCCCGCTGTTCTTCTTCCTCGTCACCATCGTGTCGCTGTTCTTCATCGGCGACGGCCTGCGTGACGCGCTCGACCCCAAGGATCGCTGACATGGCCATTCTCGACGTTCAGGACCTGAAGGTCACCTTCCAGACCCCCGACGGCACGGTCGAGGCGGTGAAGGGCATCAACCTGTCGATCGCGCCCGGCGAATGTCTGGGCATCGTCGGCGAATCCGGATCGGGCAAAAGCCAGACCTTCATGGCGGCGATGGGCCTTCTGGCGCGCAACGGCCGGGCCGAGGGCTCGATCCGGTTCGAGGGCACGGAACTGGTGGGCCTGCCGCCCGGCCGCGCCAACCGCATCCGCGGCGCGGCGATGTCGATGATCTTCCAGGATCCGCTGACCGCGCTGACCCCGCACCTGACCGTGGGCGCGCAGCTGCGCGAGGTGCTGTCGGCGCATCGCAACATGCGCGGCCGCGCGGCCGAGACGCTGTGCCTCGACTGGCTGGACCGCGTGCGCATCCCCGATGCCCGCCGCCGGATCGGGCAATATCCGCACGAACTGTCGGGCGGGATGCGGCAGCGGGTGATGATCGCCATGGCGATGCTGTGCGAACCGCGCCTGCTGATCGCCGACGAGCCGACCACCGCGCTCGACGTGACGGTGCAGGCGGAGATCCTCGACCTGATGGCGGGGCTGCAGCGCGACGAGGGCACGGCCATCGCGCTGATCACCCATGACATGGGCGTGGTGGCGCGGATGTGCGACCGCATCCAGGTGATGCGCCATGGCCGCTTCGTCGAGGAGGGGACGGCCGAGCAGATCTTCGGCGCGCCGAAGGACGACTATACCCGGATGCTGCTGGATGCGATGCCGCGCATCGACGCGCCCGCCGCCACCGCCGCCACCGTGGTGCGCGAGGAACGGCTGCTGCGGGTCGAGGATGTGAAGGTGCATTTCCCGGTCAAGGTCGGCGGCGGGCTGTTCGGCCGCAGCGTCGACCTGAAGGCGGTGGATGGCGTCAGCTTCGACGTCCGCGCGGGCGAGACGCTGGGAATCGTGGGCGAGTCGGGCTGCGGCAAGTCCACGCTGGCGCGCGCCGTGCTGCAGCTGATCCCGCCCACGGCGGGCAGCGTCAGCTGGCTGGGGCAAGAGATCGCCGGGCTGAGCCACCGGGCGCTGAACCGGCACCGCAAGGACCTGCAGATCGTCTTCCAGGACCCGCTCGCCTCGCTCGACCCGCGGATGACCATCGCGGAATCGATCGGCGAGCCGCTGCGCACCTTCCAGCCGGGGCTCAGCCGGTCCGAACGCCGGGCCGAGGTTCTGGCGATGATGGACCGGGTGGGCCTGCCGCCGGTGATGATGAACCGCTATCCGCATGAACTGTCGGGCGGGCAGAACCAGCGGGTGGGCATCGCGCGGGCGATGATCAACAAGCCGAAGCTGATCGTCTGCGACGAGGCGGTGTCGGCGCTCGACGTGTCGATCCAGGCGCAGGTGATCGCGCTGCTGAAAGAGCTTCAGTCGGAATTCGGCATGTCGATGATCTTCATCAGCCACGACCTGTCGGTGATCCGCGAGATCTCGCACCGCATTCTGGTGCTGTATCTCGGCCGGATCGTCGAACTGGCGGATCGCGACCGGCTCTATGCCGCGCCGCTGCACCCCTATACGCAGGCGCTGATCTCGGCCGTGCCGATCCCCGACCCGAAGATCGAGCGCAGCCGCCAGCGCATCCGCATCCCGGGCGAACTGCCCTCGCCGATGCAGCCGGGGGCGCAGCTGCGCTTCCTGCCGTCGCGGCGCGGCGATCCCGGCTACCTGCCCCGGCTGACGGAACCGGAGCCGGGACATTTCGTGGCGGAACACGACCCGCTGGAGGTGATCCTCGCGCAGGAGGACGATGCAGGGCCGGGGGTGGCGGCCTAGAGCTTCAGCGCCATCCGGGGCGACAGCACGTCGATGCCCTGCGCGATCCCCACGGGCGCGCAGGTCAGCCGCCCGGCATGGGTGTTCAGCCCCGCCAGCAGATGCGGGTCATCCTCGCAGGCGGCGCGCCAGCCCTTGTCGGCCAGCGCCATCAGGAAGGGCATCGTCGCGTTCGACAGCGCCTGCGTCGCGGTGCGGGCCACCGCCCCCGGCATGTTCGCCACGCAGTAATGCACGATCCCTTCCTCGATGAAGATCGGGTCGGCATGGGTCGTGGCGCGCGAGGTCTCGAAGCAGCCGCCCTGGTCGATGGCCACGTCCACCATCGCCGCGCCCGGCTTCATCGTTGCCAGTTGCGCGCGGCTGACCAGCTTCGGCGCCGCGGCCCCGGGCACCAGCACCGCCCCGATCACCAGATCGGCGCCCGCCACCGCCTCGGCCGTCGCGGCGGCGCTCGCATAGAGGCTGCGGAAGGCGCCGCCGAACGTGTCGTCGAGCCAGCGCAGCCGGGGCAGCGACCGGTCCAGCACCGTGACCTCGGCCCCCATGCCGCGGGCCACCCGCGCCGCGTTGACGCCCACGACGCCGCCGCCGATCACCGCCACCCGCGCCGGGGCCACGCCGGGCACGCCGCCCAGCAACACGCCGCGCCCGCCATTGGCCTTTTGCAATGCCCATGCCCCCATCTGCGGGGCCAGCCGCCCCGCCACCTCGGACATCGGCGCCAGCAGCGGCAGCCCGCCCGCGGCATCGGTCACCGTCTCATAGGCGATGGCGGTGACGCCGCTGTTCAGCAGGTCATGGGTCTGGGCGGGATCGGGGGCGAGATGCAGATAGGTGAACAGCACCTGTCCGGCCCGCAGCCGCGCGCGTTCGGCGGCCTGCGGCTCTTTCACCTTGACGATCAGTTCGGCGCGGTCGAACACCTCTGCCGCGGTCGCGACGATCCGTGCCCCCGCCGCCTCGTAATCCGCATCCGCAAACCCCGCGCCCATGCCGGCGCCCGCCTCGACCAGCACCTCATGGCCATGCCCCACCGCCTCGCGCGCGGCGGCGGGGGTCAGGCCCACGCGAAATTCCTGCGGCTTCACCTCTGCCGGGCATCCGATGATCATGGTCGCTCCTCCCTGATTGACCGATGGGTCCATGCTGCGCCCGGGACCGCGCAAGCAGGTCGCAAATCCGTTTGTCGCGGCCGGCATTCGGTGATCATATCTGCGGCGGAACATCCCTTGGATCGGAGAAGATTGCGCCGCGATGCAGCTTGACGCGACAGACCGCCGGATCCTGACCGTGCTGCAAAAGCAGGGCCGGATCACCAATGCCGAATTGGCCGAACGGGTGAACCTGTCGGCCTCGGCCTGCCACCGCCGGGTGCAGCGGCTGGAGGAGGACGGCCTGATCCGCGATTACGTGGCGCTTCTGGACGCGCGCAAGCTGGGCCGCACCACCACCGTCTTCGTCGAGATCACCCTGCAGGGACAGGCCGACGAGGTGCTGGAGGCCTTCGAGCGCGAGGTGCGGCGCATTCCCGACGTGCTGGAATGCCACCTGATGGCGGGGACGGCGGACTACCTGCTGAAGATCCTCGCCGCCGATACCGAGGATTTCGCCCGCATCCACCGCCAGCACCTCGCCCGGCTGCCCGGGGTGGCGCAGATGCATTCCTCCTTCGCGCTGCGGATCGTGCAGCAGACGACGGCGATTCCGGTATAGGGCCAAAATGATCCTCACAGGGATTGAAACGCCCGGGTTGTTGCCCCAGTTTCAGCCATGATCTTCGAGTACGATCCCGAAAAGAGCGTCCGGAACCGCGAAAAGCACGGTATCGACTTCGAAGAGGCGCAGGCGCTGTGGAGCGATCCGTGGATGCTGGAGGCACCTGCGAAGACCGTGGACGAGCCGCGCATCCTGTCGATCGGCCGGATCGGCGGCAAGCATTGGACCTGCGTCTGGACGCGTCGGGGAGACGCCGTGCGCATCATCTCGATGCGGCGGGCCCGCAAGGAAGAGATCGGCTACTATGAAGGCAACTGAGTTCGATGCCCGCTTCGACGCGGGGGAAGATGTCAGCGATGCGGTGGACTGGTCGCAGGCGCAGCGTCCGAATGACCGGCTGAAGCGTGTGAACGTCGATTTTCCGGCCTGGGTCGTGGATGCGCTGGACAAGCAGGCCCGCCACCTGGGGGTGAGCCGGCAGTCGCTGATCAAGCTGTGGATCGCCGAACGGCTGCAATAGCCGCCTGACCGCGACCCTCCCGTCGCGCCGTCGCGTCGAGGTCAGCCCGGCGCCCGCAACAGCGTCACCAGCGTGTCGCCATAGCGGCGCTGGTCGAGGGGCGCGAAGCCGGGCGGGGGGACGGGCGGGGTGCTTTCCTCCCACACCGCCATCGCGCCGGGGGCGAGCCAGCCGCCCTCTACGCAGGAGGCGAGCGCCCGTTCCCCCAGACCCATGCCATAGGGCGGGTCGAGGAAGATCAGGTCATAACCCGGCCCCCGGTTCGGCCCCATCCGCGTCGCGTCGCGCCGCCAGACATCGGTGACGCCCATGGCGCGCATCAGCTCGATGTTCCGGCGCAGCAGCGCCCGGGCGGCGGTGCCGTCATCGACGAAGGCGACCCGCGCCGCGCCGCGCGACAGCGCCTCGAGCCCGAGCGCGCCGGTCCCTGCGAAAAGGTCGAGCACCCGCGCCCCGGTCACGGGATCGCCCCCTGAACGTCCCGTGTGCCCGCCGTTGACCAGCAGGTTGAAGATCGCCTCGCGCACCCGGTCGGTGGTGGGGCGCAGATGCGCCGCCGGATCGCCTGCGCCGACCTCGGCCAGTTTCAGCCCGCGCCGTTCGCCGCCGACGATGCGCATCAGACCGCCCTCACAGCAGCGCCTTCAGCTCGGTCGCCGGATCGGCCACCAGATCGGGCGGCGCGCTGCGCCCCGCCTCGATCAGCCGCTTGCCGATCATGTAGGCGCGCGGGTCGTTGGCCGCGTCCACCGCCAGCAGCTGCTCGCCCGCGTAATACCAGAACGAGATGCCGGCGCCGCCCGCGCGGGTGACGACGCGGTCATGGCCGATGTTCAGCCCGGCGATCTGCAGCTTGACGTCGTACTGGTCGGACCAGAACCACGGCTTCGGCAGATAGGGCCGGCCGGCGCCGAGGATGTTGGCTGCCACCGCCTCGGCCATGTCGATGGCGTTGCCGACGCTTTCCAGCCGCAGCCGCCCGCCGCCGAAGGGGAAGCTGGCGCAATCCCCCGCGGCCCAGATCGCGGGGTCCGAGGTTCGGCCCGTCGCGTCGACCGCGATGCCGTTGTCGCAGGCGATGCCCGCCGCCCGGGCCAGATCGTCCGCCGGCGCGATGCCGACGCCGAGGATCACCACATCCGCCGCGATTTCCTTCCCGTCCGCCAGCCGGGCCCCGGTCACGCGGCCCTCGCCCGTCAGCCGGTCCAGCGCCACGCCTTCGCGGATGGTCACGCCATGGCCGGCATGCAGGTTGCGGAACCAGGCCGCCGTCTCAACGCTGGCCACCCGGCCCAGGATGCGGGGCGCGGCCTCGATCAGCGTCACCTGCAGGCCCAGCTTCGCCGCGACCGCCGCCGCCTCCAGCCCGATATAGCCGCCGCCGACGATCAGCAGCCGCCGCCCCGCCGCAAGATCGGGCGCCATCGCATCGACATCGGCGAGGGTGCGCACGACATGCACGCCCGCCAGATCGCCGCCGATCGCGGCGGGCAGCCGGCGCGGGCGCGATCCGGTGGCCAGCACCAGCGTGTCATAGGGCAGCACCTCGTCCCCCGCCGTCACCGTCCGTGCCGCCCGGTCGATGGCGGTCGCCCGCGTGCCGGTGCGCAGGTCGATCCGCTGATCGCCCCACCAGTCCGCGCCGCGCAGCATCAGCCGGTCCAGCCCCATCTCGCCCAGCAGATAGGCCTTCGACAGGGGCGGGCGCTGGTAGGGGGCCACGGGTTCCTCGCCCAGCACCGTCACCGGGCCCTCATGGCCGAGCGCGCGCAGCTTTGCGGCCAGCGAAGCCGCGGCCTGCCCCGCGCCGATGATGACGATGCGATCCATGTGCCGACCCTTTCCGCCTTGTCCGGAGGCCGCAGCGCGGCCGTGTTTCCAGCGACCGGCGCTGGTTCTCGGACGGGGGCGAGCCTATAACCGGCTTGTCGGAAAACACAACGCGCGAGGGGACGGACATGACGATTTCAGAAGGCGACCGGCTGCCGGGGGCAGCGTTCCTGAAGGTCGGCGAGGCGGGGCCGGAAGTGGTCGAGCTGGCCGACCGGCTGGCGGGCCGCAAGGTGGTGATCTTCGCGGTGCCGGGGGCCTATACCGGCGTCTGCACCACCGCCCATGTGCCCAGCTTCATCCGCACCAAGGACAAGTTCGACGCGAGGGGCGTGGACGAGATCATCTGCATCTCGGTCAACGATCCCTTCGTGATGAAGGCCTGGGGCGAGGCGACGGGCGCCACTGCGGCCGGCATCACCATGCTGGCCGATGCCGAGGGTGCCTTCACCGCGGCGATCGGGATGGACTTCACCGCGCCGCCCGCCGGGCTGATCGGCCGGTCGCACCGCTATGCGATGCTGGTCGAGGACGGCGTGGTCAAGGTGCTGCACAAGGAAACCTCGCCCGGCCAGTGCGACATCTCGGCCGGCGAGGCAATGCTGGACGCGATCTGACCGGATCGCAGGGGGCCGGGCGCGAGGCCCGGCCCCGTTTTCCTATGCCGGGATCAGCGCCGGCTGGTCGGTTCCGTCGGACGCGGCCCGGTCCATGAACAGCGTTTGCGTCGGGAACGGGATCTCGATGCCGTTCGCGTCGAATTCCTCCTTGATCTGCCGGGTGATGTCGCATTTCAGCACCCACCAGTCGCCGGAATTCGCCCAGACCCGGAAGACGAAATCGACCGAGCTTGCCCCCAGTTCCTTGACCTTCACGAAGGGCGCGGGATCCTTCAGCGCGCGCGGGTCGGACGTCGCCAGCCGCTCTAGGATCTCCTGCGCCTTCTGCAGGTCGCTGCCATAGGACACGCCCACGGTCAGGTCCATCATCCGGGTCGGGTTGACCGAATAGTTCTTGATCGCCGACGACCAGATGTCGCTGTTCGGCACGATCACCTGCAGGCCGTCATAGGTCTTCAGCTCGGTGTAGAAGAGCGAGATTTCCATGACGCTGCCCGCCTGTCCGCCGGCCTCGATGTAATGGCCGACGCGGAAGGGGCGGAACACCACCATCATGATCCCGGCGGCGAGGTTCGACAGAGTCCCCTGCAGCGCCAGGCCGATGGCCAGACCCGCGGCACCGATCACCGCGACGAGCGAGGTGGTCTGGATGCCGAAGCGGTTCAGCACGAAGATCAGCGCGATGACCAGCACCGCCCATTTGGCGATGTTGCCGAGGAAGCCGAACAGCGTCGCATCGACCTTGGGGTGGCGGCGGGCGAAGCCCTCGATCCGCGCCTTGGCCCAGTTGGCCAGCATCAGCGCCACGACGAGGATCAGCATCGCATAGATCACGTTCATCGCCATCGCGACGATCACCGCGACCCGGTCATCCTCGATCAGTCCCTGCCAGCTCCAGCCGGTCGTTTCCTCTTCCATGCGCCCAAGTCCCCTGTCGTTGGTCCTGCGGGCCAACGCGGGGCCGGGGCGGGGGTTCCTGCCGAAGCTGGCGCCCCCACCGGCTGCCGGCCCGTCACCCCTTGCCGCAGAGGCATTCCACCGGCGCGGAATGGTCGCGCTGCACCTCGACCCCGTCGCCCGCGAGCCGGTCCAGCGCTTCGGCCAGCCGCAGGTCCAGCGCCGACAGGCCGCCGCAACTGTGCGTCGTCAGCGTCACGTCCACCACGTTGTAGATGTTCGTCCATTCGGGATGGTGGTTCAGCCCCTCGGCCACCAGCGCCGCGCGCGACATGAAACCCCAGGCTTCGGAAAAGCTGCGGAACTTCCAGATCTTGCGGATCGCGTCGCGGTCCTCGATCGCGCCCCATCCCGTGGCGCCGAGCGCGGTCAGCGCCGTCTCGCGTTCGGCGGGGCCGAGCCGCGTCGCACCGCTCATGCCGAAGCCCCGGCCAGCGCGTCGTCCTTGGCCGAGGCGGCCTGATGGGCGGGGCGGGCGGTCAGCCGGGCGGCATAGTCCATGAGGGCGGGCCGTTTGGGGATGGTGCCGAAGCCGGTGCCGTAAAGCACGCCCGCGCCCACATAAACATCGGCGGCGGTGAAGCGGTCGCCGCAGATGAAGGGATGCGCCTGCAGCCAGCCGTCCAGCGCGTCGATGGTGCGGTCGTAGTTGCCGAAGCCCAGCATCCGTTCTCGGTCCGCCGGGACCTCCCAGCCCATGGCGCGACTGGTGGTCGCCTGTTCCAGCGGGGCGGCGGCGAAGAACATCCAGCGGTAGTAATCCGCCCGCTCGTCGGGCCGGGGGGCCAGGCCGGTGCCGGGGAAGGTCTCGGCCAGATAGCAGCAGATCGCTGCGTTCTCGGTCACCACCCGGCCGTCATGGACCAGCGTCGGCACCTTGCCCATCGGGTTCAGCGACAGATAGTCGGGCGACTTCATCGCGCCGTCGAAATCCAGCACGACCGCCTCATAGGGCTGGCCGGTCTCTTCCAGCATCCAGCGGGCCACGCGGCCGCGCGACATCGGGTGGGTATAGAGCGTGAGGGACATGATCTGCTCCGGGCAGGGGAAGACTCGCCCATCAGACTAGCGCGGATCGGGCGCGGGGCCAGCCGGGCGGGCAGGGTCTCAGTCGGTTTCCGCCGCCCGGTCCGCATCCGTCTGCCGGAAGGGGCCGAAGGCCGTCAGCACCTCGATATCCTCGTCCACCGCCGCGCGTTCGGCCTGCAGGAAACGCGCCACCGCGTCGCGAAAGCCGGCGTCGCCGATCCAGTGCAGCGAATGGGTGGCGGCGGGCAGATAGCCGCGCGCCAGCTTGTGTTCGCCCTGCGCCCCGGCCTCTACCCGGGCCAGACCCGCGGCGATGGCCCAGTCGATGGCTTGGTAATAGCAGCATTCGAAATGCAGGCAGGGGTGATCCTCGACCGCGCCCCAGTAGCGGCCATAGAGGCAGTCGCGCCCGATGAAGTTCAGCGCCCCCGCCACCGGCTGCCCGTCGCGTTCGGCCAGCACCAGCAGGATGTCGTCGCGCAGGGTATCATGCGCGATGTCGAAGAAGGCGCGGGTCAGATAGGGCCGGCCCCATTTGCGGCTGCCGGTATCCTGGTAGAAGGCCCAGACGGCATCCCAATGCGCGGGAAGGATCGCATCGCCGGTCAGCGCCCGGATCGTGCCGCCGAAGGCCTGCGCGCGTTCGCGTTCCTTGCGGATGGTCTTGCGCTTGCGCGAGGCGAGGTCGGCGAGGAATGCGTCGAACCCGGCATAGTCCCGGTTCAGCCAGTGGAATTGCTGGGTGGTGCGGCGCAGCAGCCCCATCTCCTCGCCCGCCAGCGCCTCGGCCTCGGTGCAGAAGGTGACATGGGCCGAGGACAGCCCGTTTTCGGCGGCGATCTGCACCATGGCCTGCACCAGCGCGGCGCTGCCCGCGACCTCCCATCCCGGGCGTGTCAGGAAGCGGCGCCCGGTGGCGGGGGTGAAGGGCACGGCGGATTGCAGTTTGGGGTAATAGCGCCCGCCCGCCCGTTCCCAGGCATCGGCCCAGCCGTGGTCGAAGATATATTCGCCCTGGCTGTGCGACTTCACATACAGGGGCATGACCGCGACCGCCGCGCCGCCGACCCGCGCCACCAGATGCCGCGGCTGCCAGCCGCTGCCGGCCCCGACCGAACGCGAGGCCTCCAGCGCCGACAGGAAGCGGTGGGTGGTGAATGGGTCGAGGGGGCGGCCCCCGTCCGCCGCCTCGGGGCAGGCGCAGGCATCCCAGTCGGCGGCGGGGATGGCCGACAGCGAGTCGAGCATGGTGATCTCGACGCTTCGGGAAGTGGGGTCCGGAACGGGCGCGCAGGTCATGGCCGCAAGGATGGCCTGCCGCGGCGCGGCGTCAACCCGTCGCGGCACCCGCCGCCCCGCTCGTCACGCGGTCGTGCGGTCCGGGAAGGGCGCGGCATAGCCCTCGAAGGTGACGTTGTCGGCGATCCGGCGCGCCTCGGCCTCGGCCGCGGGGCTGCGGATGGTCCAGCACAGCACCGCCGCGCCCTGCGCCGCCAGTTCGGCCACGCGCGGGCGGGCAAGGTCGCGCCATTCATGCGAGATGAAGCTGGCCCCCACCCGGTCATAGTCGGGGATGCCGCGCAGCCTGTCGCAGACGTCCGCCGGCAGCGGCGCCCAGTCCTCCGGATCGTAGGCCGAGGTGGTCAGCCCCACCGTCACTCCCGGTGCGGCGGCGGCGAAGGCCGCGACCGAATGGGGGTTGAAGGACATCACCGCCAGCGGGCCGGCATAACCCGCCAGCGCCTCTGCCACGCGCGGCTCGAACCCGCCGGTGTCGGGGCCCATCGCACCGTCCTGGTCCTTGATCTCGATCAGCAGCGGCACCCGGCCCGCGACGATCCCCAGCACCTCGGCCAGCGTCGGGATGCCCTCGCCGCCGCCGGTCAGCGCGATGGCCGCCAGTTCCGCGGCACCGCGTGCCCGGACCGGACCCGTCTCGCCCGTCAGCCGGTCCAGCCGGTCGTCGTGAAAGACCATCGGCACGCCCTCGGCCGAGGGCTGCAGGTCGATCTCGATCCCGTAGCCCGCCGCCACCGCCGCCCGGAGCGCGGCGCGGCTGTTCTCGATGCGGCCCGCCGCGCGGTCATGCAGCGCGCGATGGGCAATGGGCAGGCGCAGGAAGTCCGGGTGCAGGGGGGCGGGCATCAGGCGATCTGGAAGACGGCTTCGATTTCCACCGCGACGCCGCGCGGCAGGGCGGGGGCCGAGACGGCGGCGCGGGCGTGGCGGCCGGCATCGCCCAGCACCTCGACCATCAGGTCGGAACAGCCGTTGATCACCTCGGGCTGGTCGGTGAAGTCGGGGGTGGAGTTGACGAAGCCCGTCAGCTTCACCACCCGCACCACCCGGTCCAGATCGCCGCCGAGCGCGGCCCGCGCCTGCGCCAGCAGCGCCAGCCCGCACAGCCGCGCCGCCGCCTTGCCCGCGGCCACGTCCATCCCGGCGCCCAGCTTGCCCTTCACCAGACCCTCCGGCCCCTGGCTGATCTGGCCCGAGACGAACAGCAGGTCGCCCGTCTGCACGAAGGGCACGTAGTTCGCCGCCGGCGCGGGCGCGTCGGGCAGGGTGATGCCGAGGTCGGACAGGCGGGCGGCGATGGTTCCGGTCATGCGGGGCTCCTTCAGGGCAGTGAGTCGGCCGGGGCCGATTGCGGGCCCGAGGCTAGCGGCAAGCCCGCCCGGACGAAACCCCGGCGGGCGGCCCCCCTTCAGCCCGCCGGCACCAGCCGGCGCAGCAGGGCCACCGCCTCGTCCCAGCCCTCGGCCTGTTTGCCGCGGCGGATCTCGACGCTGCGGATCATGCCGAAGCGCGCCGCCAGTGCCGGGCGGATCGCCAGCGCGATGCGGCCCTCGCCGATCTCTACCGTCTCCAGCGCATCATGGGCGCCGAAGATCTCGTCCGACACCTCGGTCCACAGTTTCGCGCCCTCGCGCCGGAACAGCGCATAGCCCTCTTCCGGGTCCTCGCTGGCGGCGAAGGCGGCGAAGGTCTCGTCCGGCTCGTCCAGCGCCTCGCAATATTCGGCCACGATCTCGATATCGGCCATCGGTCACTCCTGTCCCGTCGTCAGCGCAAACCATACCGCCACCCCCGCCAGCGCAAGGCTCAGGCCCCGGCGCAGGCGGCGTTCGCGCCGGAGATCGGTCAGCCAGCGGCGCGCCGTGCCGGCCAGCAGGACGATCCCGGCATGGACCGCCGTCGCCACCGCGACATAGGTGGCGGTCAGGACCAGCGCCGCCCGCGGCCCGGCCCCCTGTGCCAGAAATCCCGGCAGGACGGCAAGGTAGAACACGGCGGCCTTGGGGTTCAGCAGGTTGGTGGCCAGCCCCCGGCGAAAGGCCCGCCCGGGCGACAGGGCGCGCGCCGGAACCGTGGCATCGGCCGCCCCCGCCGCCCGCCAGCCGTCCCATGCCAGCCACAGCAGCCAAGCGGCGCCGGTCCAGCGCATCGCCTGCCACAGCGCCGGGCTGGCCAGCACCAGCGCCGCCGCGCCAAGCGCCGCCGCCACCCCGACCAGCGCCAGCCCGAGCGCGACGCCCGCCACGGCGGCAAGCCCGGTGCGCCGGCCTTCGGTCGCGGCGGTGATGGCGAGCCAGGCCATGTTCGGCCCGGGCGTCAGTTCGACGATCAGCGCGGCGAGGGCGAAGCCGGCGACCGCCGCCCCGTGCATCGCGTCACACCCATTTCGCCAGCGGCGGCAGGCTCATCAGCACCGCGTTGGCGTCATGTCCGCTTTCCAGCCCGAATTTCGTGCCCCGGTCGTAGACGAGGTTGTATTCGGCATAAAGACCGCGATGCACCAGCTGCGCCTCGCGGTCGGCCGCGGTCCAGGGCATGTCGCGGCGCCGTTCCACCAGCGGCAGGAAGGCAGGCAGGAAGGCCTCGCCCACCGCGCGGGTGAAGGCGAAATCCGCCTCCCAGTCCCCGGTGTTGAGGTCGTCGTAGAAGATGCCGCCCACGCCGCGTGCCCGGCCCCGGTGCGGGACGAAGAAATACTCGTCCGCCCAGGCCTTGAACCGTTCGTAGTAGGAGGCATCGTGCCCGTCGCAGGCCGCGGCCAGCACCGCGTGGAAATGCGAGGTATCCTCGGGGTAGTCGAGGCAGGGGTTGAGGTCGGACCCGCCCCCGAACCACCAGGCCCGCGGCGTCCAGAACATCCGCGTGTTCATGTGCACCGCCGGCACATGCGGGTTGCGCATATGGGCAACGAGGCTGATGCCCGAGGCCCAGAACCGCGGATCCTCGGCCATCCCCGGCACGCCGCGCGCGGCCATCGCCCGCTGCGCCCGTTCGCCCAGTTCCCCGTGCACGGTCGAGACGTTGACGCCCACCTTCTCGAACAGGCGGCCGCCGCGCATCACGCTCATCAGCCCACCGCCGGCATCGCCGCCCTCGCGGGGGGCGCGCAGGGTCGTCGTCACTTCGAACCGTCCGGGGGGCAGCCCGTCGGTGCCGGGACTGCCCGGCCGATCCTCCAGCGCCTCGAAGGCGGCGACGATGCGGTCGCGCAGCTGCCGGAACCAGTGCGCGGCGCGCGCCTTGCGGTCGATGAACGGATCGGAACCTTGCGTCACTGTCTTCCCCCTGCTTGGTTCCCACTAGCGCGTCAGGGCCACCGCGCCAATGCCCCGCTTGGCCCGCATCGTGATTTGCCACGCTGCTGTGGCGGGTTAGATTGCCGGGGATCAAGGAATTCCGCCCATGCCCCTCTTGCCCCTCCCGCCGTCGCCCCTCATGCCGCTGCTGCTGGTCGCGCTGGCGGCCGGTTGCGTCCAGCAGCCCGCCGCCTGCCGGGGGACCGCCGCGCGCGATCTGCAGACGCTGGACGGGCTGATCGCCGACAGCCGCGCCACGCTCGACCGCGGCTATGCCATCGGACCCGCCGGCCGGTCGGGCAATGCCAGCGTCAATGTCTGCCTCGGCAGCGGGTCCGACAATGTAGGCATCAGCTTCTGCACCGGCGATGGCGGCTATCGCCGCAGCGGCCCGGTCGCGGTGGACCTTGACGCGGAGCGCGCCCGGCTGAAACAGATGGAGGCGCAGCGCGTGGCGGCCGCCGCCCGCGCACAGGAAGAGGCCATCGCCTGCGCCTCTGCGCAGGGTGCGGTGGGCACGGCAGGGAGGTGACGATGGGCACGGGTCGGATCGGGATGGGCGTGGTCCTGCTGGCGCTGGCCGCCTGTGGCACGCCGCAGGAACAGTGCATCGGCCGCGCGACCCGCGACCTGCGGGTGCTGAACGACCTGATCGAGGACACCCGGGCGAATGTCGCGCGCGGCTATGCCTATGAGGAATACACCGTCCGCCTGTCGCGGTGGGAGACCTGCTACACCACCGTGAAGACCAGCGACGGCAAGCTGGTGAACCGCCCCTACATGTGCATGGAAGACTATGTCGACACCCGCCGCCGGCCGGTGTCGATCGACCTTGCCGCCGAACAGCGCAAGCTCGACTCGATGCTGGTCAAGCAGCGCGAGCTGAACCGCGAGGCCGCCCGGCAGATCGAGGCCTGCAAGGCGCAATATCCCGAAAGCTGACGCTCGGCCGCCTACAGCAGGGGCGCGCCCCGCACCGGGTCCAGCAGCGTGCGCCCGCCATCCACGGTCAGGATCTGCCCGGTGACGAAACCCGCCGCGCCCGAGGCGAGGAACTGCACCGCCTCGGCCAGTTCGTTGGCCGGGGCGATCCGGCCGAGGGGCGTCGCCTCGACGATGCGTTCGCGCCAGCCCGGATGGTCGCGCAAGCCGGCCTGCAGGCTCATGCTCATCACGCTGCCGAAGGCCACGCCGTTCACGCGGATCCGGTGGGGGGCATAGGCCACGGCCAGCGACCGCGTCGCCTGATCCAGCGCCGCCATGGCGATGGAATAGGCCAGGAATTCCGGCTGCGTGCACTGCCCCGCCACCGTGGACAGGTTGACGATGGACCCGATCCCTGCCGCCGGCAGCTCGCCCGCCTCGCGGTCGCGTTCGGCCTGCGCCACCATGCGCTTGGCCACCGCCTGCGTCAGCTTCAGCCCGCCCAGCACGTTCTGCCGCAGCATGTCGTCGATGGGCGTCTCTTCCGGGCACAACGGATTGGACAGCGCGATCTGCCGGCTGGCATTCACCAGGATGTCGATCCGGTCGAAGGCATCGACCGTGGCCGACACGAGGTTCGCCACGCTCAGCTTCTGGCACAAGTCGCCGGTGAACAGCCGCACCGGCCCCTCGGCCCGCGCCTGATCGCCGATCTCGGCCTCGAGCTTGTCCTCGTCGATGTCGGCGAACATGACATTGGCGCCGCGTTCGACGAAATGGCGTGCGACCGCCAGCCCGATGCCATGCGCGGCGCCGGTGACGATGGCAGTCTTGCCAGAGATGGAATAGGTCATGAAGTCCCGTCTGTGATCGGCCCCCCGCGGCCTGTCGCGGACAGCATAGCGGATTTCAGCGCCGGCCGCGACTGGTCGCGCGCTGCGGCGCGGCAGGGGCGGCAGGCCGGGGCCGGCGCGATTGCGGTTGCGCGGCGCGGAACAGCTTGAACCCGCCCGAAACGGCGAGGGGCTCCACCTCGCGAAAGCTGGCGGCCAGCGCCGCCTCGTAGGGCAGCTGCCGGTTCGCCACCAGCCACAGCGTGCCCGAGCCGGACAGGATGCGCGCGGCGGCGGCGATGAAGGCCTGCCCCAGCGTCGGGTCTGTGGCGCGGCCCGTGTGGAAGGGCGGGTTGCAGACCACCGCCTGATAGGGCTCGCCCGCCGTCAGCCTTGTCGCATCGGCCCAGTGGAAGGCCGCGCGCGGGTCGTCGATGTTGGACCGGGCGCAGGCCAGCGCCGTGTGATCGGCCTCGATCAGGTCGAGCTGCGTCACCCCGGGCCGGGCCAGCACCTGCGCCGCGAGCCAGCCCCAGCCCGCACCCAGATCGACGACGCGGCCCTTCATCTCCACCGGCAGCGCGCCGGCCAGCAGCGCCGAACCGGCATCGACCGCCTCGGCGGAAAAGACGCCGGGCCGGGTGACGAAACCCGGCGCGGGGATCAGGTCGTCCGCCTGCCAGTCCGCCAGCGCCGCTGGATCGGCCGCGATGCGGACGCATTTGCCATGCGCCTGCGCCAGCGGGTCCGGGACCGGCAGCCGCGCCCGCAGGTCGCGCAGCATCGTGTCGATTCCGTCGGTCTTCTGCCCGTCGATCCAGACCGGGGCGCCGGGGCGGCAACGGGCCATCGCCTGCGCCACCCGGTCGCGGCCCTCCGCGCGGGATCGCGGCAGGAAGACCACGGCGGCGGCATGGTCCTGCCCCTCCGGCTCGGGCATCACGCGCAGCCCCCGCGCCGCCAGCGCATCGTGATCGGGGCGGAAGCCCTGCACCACGCGCAGCCGGTCTGCCGGCATCCCGGCCAGGTCGGCATCCCCCGCCGCGCCCAGCACCAGCACCGTGCCCTCCGAGGGCAGCGGTTCGGCCGACAGCGCGGTGGCCAGCCTCGTCTCTCTCATCGCGGCCTCCGGTTTCCGATCCGCCCCTATAGACCCGGCGGGGCACGGGTTCCAGCCCGTCCGTTGCATCATAGGTATGATCAAGTATGCTGAGCGGAAAGGAGGTGTCCCAATGCCCGCAGTCGAACGCATGACGATCACGATGCCGGTGGAACTGGCCGAACGGCTGCGCCAGACGGTCGCGGGGGGCGAATATGCCTCCACCTCCGAAGTGGTGCGCGAGGCGCTGCGCGACTGGACCCGCCGGCGCGACGCCGAGCGGCAAGAGCTGGAAACGCTGCGCGCGGCGATCAGGGCCGGACTGGACAGCGGGCCGGCGATTCCTGCGGAGCAGGTCTTCGCGGAACTGCGCGCCCGCTACGACAAGACGGCCTGATCTTGCCGCGCCTCGTCATCCTGCCGGCGGCGCGCGACGATCTGATCGAGATCGGCGACTTCATTGCGCAGGACAGCCCCGCGCGCGCCGTGTCCTTCCTTGCCGAGCTGCAGTCCCGGATGGCCGAGGCCGCCGCCCGCCCGGCCAGCTTTCCCGCCCGCGATGATCTTGTCGCGGGGCTGCGGTCGGCGCGGCACGGGCGTTACATGATCTTCTTCCTCTGCACCGAAGACGAGGTGCGCGTGGTGCGGGTGCTGCATGGCGCCCGCGACCTGTCCCGCGTCTTCGGCTGACCCCGCCGCCGCGGCGGGACCCGACCCGGACTGTCGCTTCTGGACCAGAGCCCGCCGCGCCCGCGCCGCAGCATGGGGCAGCCAGAGGAGCCAGCCGATGCAGAACGATCCGCTTCTTCAGCCCTACCGGCTGAAGCACCTGACCCTGAAGAACCGGATTATGTCGACCGCGCATGAACCCGCCTATTCCGAGGACGGGCTGCCGAAGGACCGCTACCGGCTCTATCACCGGGAAAAGGCGCGGGGCGGGATCGCGCTGACGATGACGGCGGGGTCGGCCATCGTCAGCCCCGACAGCCCCGAGGCCTTCGGCAACCTGCATGCCTACCGCGACGAGATCGTGCCATGGCTGGCGCGATTGGCCGAGGATTGCCACGAACACGACTGCGCGGTGATGATCCAGATCACCCATCTGGGCCGCCGCACCGGCTGGAACCGGGCCGACTGGCTGCCCGTCGTCTCGGCCAGCCCGGTGCGCGAGGCGGCGCATCGCGCCTTTCCGAAAGAGATCGAGGACTGGGACATCGACCGCATCGTCGCCGACTACGCGGCGGCGGCGCAGCGGATGCAGGCGGCGGGGCTGGACGGGATCGAGTTCGAATCCTACGGCCACCTGATGGACAGCTTCTGGTCGCCCGCCACCAACCGGCGCGAAGACGACTGGGGCGGCAGTCTCGACAACCGGCTGCGCTTTACCTGGGCGGTGATCGACGCGGTGCGGGGCGCGGTGGGCCCCGACTTCATCGTCGGCATCCGCATGGTCGCCGACGAGCAGATGGAGAACGGCCTCACCCGCGACGAGGGGGTGGAGATCGCGCGCCGCATCGCCGCCAGCGGCAAGTTCGACTTCATCAACCTGATCCGCGGCCATATCGACAGCGATGCCGCGCTGACCAATGTGATCCCGATCCAGGGCATGGCCAGCGCGCCGCATCTGGACTTCGCGGGCGAGGTCCGGGCGGCCACCGGCATCGCGATGTTCCACGCCGCGCGCATCCCCGACGTGGCGACGGCGCGCCATGCCGTGGCCTCGGGCAAGCTCGACATGGTGGGGCTGACCCGCGCCCATATCGCCGACCCGCATATCGTGCGGAAGATCGCGGCGGGGCTGGAGGATCGCATCCGCCCCTGCGTGGGGGCGACCTATTGCCTCGACCGGATCTACGAGGGCGGCGGCGCGCTCTGCATCCACAATGCGGCGACGGGGCGCGAGGCGTCGATGCCCCATGTCATCCCGCCTGCCGACAGGCCGGGCCGCGCGGTGATCGTCGGCGCCGGTCCCGGCGGGCTGGAGGCGGCGCGCGTGGCGGCCGAACGCGGCCACCGGGTGACGCTGCTCGAGGCCGCGCCGCAGCCGGGCGGGCAGGTCGGGCTGCTGGTCCGCCATCCCCGGCGGCGCGAGATGTGGGGGCTGATCGACTGGCGGCTGGCGGAACTGGACCGGCTGGGTGTCGATCTGCGCTGCAACAGCTATGCCGATGCCGACGACGTGCTGGCGCTGGACCCCGAGATGGTGGTGATCGCGACCGGCGGCCTGCCGCAACCGCCCGAGGCCGAGGGCGCGGATCTGGCGCTGACCTCCTGGGACGTGATCGCGGGCGATGCCCGGCCGGCGGGCCGGGTGCTGGTCTATGACGACGGCGCCGCCCATGCCGGGATCGGCGCGGCCGAGGTGCTGGCCCGCAACGGGGCCGAGGTCGAATATGTCGCCCCGGAACGCATGATCTCGCCCGATATCGGCGGCATGAACGTGGTGCCCTACCTCGCGGCGCTGCACCGGGCGGGGGCGCGGTTGACGCCCGCCTGGCGGCTGCGGACGATCCGGCGGTCGGGGAACGGCTTTGCGGTGGTGCTGGGGTCGGACTTCGCCCCCGGTGCGGTCGAGGAACGGCAGGTTGATGCCGTGGTGGTGGATCATGGCACCCGGCCGATGGACGAGCTGTACCGGGCGCTGAAGCCGCTCAGCCGCAATCGCGGCGCGGTGGACTATCCCGCGCTGACCGGTGGGGCGGGGCCGGTCTTCCCCGAGGCCGACCCGGCGGCGCGCTTTACGCTCTACCGGATCGGGGATGCGGTCCAGTCGCGCAACATCCACGCCGCGATCTACGACGCGCTGCGCTTCGGCATCCGCTGGTAGGGCGTCAGGGCCGGGGCGGCTGGTTCAGCCCGCGCTGCACTGCCGGGCGGGCAAGGAACCGGTCCAGATAGGCCGGCACATTCGCCAGATCGTCCCAGCCCACCAGTTCGGCGCCCTTGTAGGTCTCGCGCATCGCGCGCAGCCAGGGCGCGATCGCCATGTCGGCGATGGTATAGTCGCCGCCCATCACCCAGTCGCGCCCCTGCAGGCGCCGGTCCAGCACCCCCAGCAGCCGGCGGGCCTCGTCGGCATAGCGCGCCTTCGGGCGGGTATCCTCGATCTCCTTCCCCGCGAAGGCGTGGAAGAAGCCGAACTGCCCGAACATCGGGCCGATGCCGCCCATCTGGAACATCAGCCATTGCAGGCATTCATAGCGGGCGGCGCCGGCGGGCAGGAAGGTTCCGGTCTTCTCCGCCAGCCAGATCAGGATCGCCCCGCTTTCGAACAGCGGCAGCGGCCGCCCGTCAGGCCCCTCGGGGTCGATGATCGCGGGGATCTTGTTGTTCGGATTGAGGGAAAGGAACTCGGGGCTCATCTGGTCGTTCGTCTGGAACGACACAAGATGCGCATCGTAGGGCAGTCCCATCTCTTCCAGCGCGACCGAGACCTTGACCCCGTTCGGCGTGGGCAGGGAATAGAGCTGGATCGCACGCGGGTCGCGCGGCGGCCATTTCGCGGTGATCGGGAAGGCGGACAGATCGGGCGCGGCATCGGTCATGGCGGTCTCCTCGGTTTCCGGGGGCAGCCTAGCGGCCGGTGCGGCGAAAAGAACCCCTTGCGGGGCGCAAATCTGCTAGGGTCGACCTGCGCAGGCGCACAAGTGCCGCGTGAATGCAACGGACAGTGATCGGGGGCGTAACGTGCTCAAGGAATTCAGGGATTTCATCGCACGCGGCAATGTCATGGACATGGCCGTAGGGATCATCATCGGTGCCGCTTTCACCGCCATCGTCACCTCGATGGTGGCGGACCTCATCAACCCGGTGATCGGCGTCATCACCGGCGGCATCGATTTTTCCAACCTGTTCATCAATCTGGGCGACGGCGACTACGCCAGCCTTGCCGCCGCGAAAGAGGCGGGCGCGCCGGTCTTCGCCTATGGCAGCTTCCTCACCGCGGTGATCAACTTCCTGATCGTCGCCTTCGTGGTGTTCCTGCTGGTCAAGATGGTCAACCGCGTGAAGGAAGCCGCGCACAAGAAGGCGGAAGAGGCGCCGCCCGAGCAGAAACCCGCCGCCCCCTCGTCGGAGCAGCTGCTGACCGAAATCCGCGACCTGCTGAAATCCCGCCCGGTCTGACCGGCCGTCGCGACGGGGGTGCCCTCGGGCAAGAAGCCCGCCGCAGCATGGCAGGCGACCGGAATGACAAGGCCCGCATCCTTCCCGGAGGCGGGCCTGCTGCTTCTTGTCGGCACAAATATCCCGCGGGGGGTGCGGGGGGTGCGAAACCCCCCGCCGCGGCCCGGGCCGCGGCCGACGGTTACTTGTCGTCCTCGTCCTCGTCCTCATCCCCGCCCGGCAGGTTGAAGAAGCTGTCGGCGTCGGAGAAGTCCTTGGGCGCGGCTTCCTCGTCCTCGCGGCGGGTCAGGGTGAAGTTCTCGAGCCCGGCGATCGAGGAAGGGATGCGCGGTTCCGGCGCCATGCCCAGCGACTGTTCGGTGGACAGGAGCTTGCGCCGCTCGTCGTCAGACAGGGCCACGCCCTCGGTCGCGCGCTTCTTCGCCGCCTTCTGCACCGCGAGGTCGAGTTCCGACTGCCGGCACAGGCCAAGCGCCACCGGGTCGATCGGCTGCATGTTGGCGATGTTCCAGTGGGTGCGTTCGCGGATCGCCTGGATGGTGGGCTTGGTGGTGCCGATCAGCTTGGCGATGGTCGCGTCGGGCAGTTCCGGGTGGAACTTCACCAGCCACAGGATCGCGTTCGGCCGGTCCTGCCGCTTGGACAGCGGGGTATAGCGTGGGCCGCGGCGTTTCTCTTCGCCCGCGGCGGCCGGGTTATGCTTCAGCCGCAGCTTGTAGAGCGGGTCCTTCTCGCCCTTGTCGATCTCGGCCTGGTCGAGCTGGCTGTTCGCGATCGGGTCGAAGCCCTTGACGCCGGTGGCTACGTCGCCATCGGCAATCCCCTGCACCTCCAGCTCGTGCATCCCGCAGAAATCGGCGATCTGCTTGAAGCTGAGCGTGGTGTTGTCCACCAGCCAGACGGCGGTCGCCTTGGCCATCAGAGGTTTCGACATCGGATCACTCCTTTACAAATCTCTCCCGTGCCGGGAAAACGGCTGCGGGCCCGGGGCGCCGCCTTTCCTCGTTTTCGGGGGAAGTCATCGGCCCATATAGTGCCGTTGACCGCCCGAGGGAAGAGGAAATGCGCCACTTTGCCACCCCCGCCGCGCTGGTTCTGGCGGTCCTCGCGATGCTGGCGCGGCCCGCCGCCGCCGACCGGCCGGGGGAGTTCGCCTACTATGTGATGGCGCTGTCCTGGTCGTCGAGCTTCTGCCTGGCCGAGGGCGATGCGCGGGGCGAGGATCAGTGCGATCCCCGCCACGACCATGCCTTCATCCTGCACGGGCTGTGGCCGCAGCACGAGGTCGGCTGGCCTTCGGACTGCCGCAGCACGGCGCGCGACCCGTCCCGGGCCGAGACCGCGGCGATGGCCGATATCATGGGGTCCTCGGGCCTCGCCTGGCACGAATGGCAGAAGCATGGCCGCTGTTCGGGCGTCGACGCCGCGGGTTATTTCCGCCTGTCGCGCGAGGCCTTTGCCCGCGTCGAGATACCGCAGGTGCTGCGCGACCTCGACCGCGACGTGCGCCTGCCCGCCCGCGTGGTCGAGGAGGCGTTTCTGGAGTCCAACCCCGACCTCGCGGCGGACGGCGTCACCGTCACCTGCGGCGGCGGCATGATCCGCGAGGTGCGGATCTGCCTGACCCGCGACCTCGCGCCGCGCCCCTGCGGCAGCGACGTGGCGCGCGACTGCCGGATGACCGACGCGCTGCTGCCGGGCGTGCGCTAGGGCGGGCGTCAGGCTACCTTCAGCACGATCTTGCCGATATGGCCGGAGCTTTCCATCCGGGCATGGGCCTCGGCCGCGCGGTCCAGCGGGAATTCGCTGTCCATCACCGGCGACAGGCGGCCCGCCTCGATCAGCGGCCAGACCTGGGTGCGCAGGTCGGCGGCGATGCGGGCCTTGGCGAGTTCGGATTGTGGGCGCAGGGTCGATCCCGTCACCGTCAGCCGCCGGGCCATGATCTGCGCGAAGTTCACCTCGGCCGTCCGGCCTTCGAGGAAGGCGATCATCACCAGCCGCCCGTCATCGGCCAGCGCGCGCAGGTTGCGCGGGATATAGCTGCCGCCCACCATGTCGAGGATCAGGTCGGCCCCGTCCTCGGCGCGCAGCACCTCGACGAAATCCTCCTCGCGGTAGTTGATGGCGGTGGCGCCCAGTTCCGCGCAGGCGGCACATTTGGCCGGCGATCCGGCGGTGGCGAAGACGCGGGCGCCAAGCGCGCGGGCCAGCTGGATCGCCGTGGTGCCGATGCCCGACGATCCGCCATGCACCAGAAACCGTTCGCCCGCGCGCAGCCCGCCCCGCGTGACCACGTTCGACCAGACGGTGAACAGGGTTTCCGGCAGGCAGGCGGCCTCGCGCAGCGCCATCCCCTGCGGCACCGGCAGCGCATGGGCGGCGGAGGTGACGGCATATTCCGCATATCCTCCGCCCGGCAGCAGCGCGCAAACCGGGTCGCCCAGTTCCCATCCCGTGACGCCGGGGCCGAGCGCGGCGACATGGCCCGCCGCCTCCAGCCCCGGCAGGGGCGAGGCGCCGGGCGGCGGATCGTAGGCCCCGGCCCGTTGCAGCGCGTCGGGCCGGTTCACCCCGGCCCAGGCGATGCGGATCAGGATCTGCCCCGCGCCGGGTTCGGGCACGGGCCAGTCCGTCGGTTGCAGCGCCTCGGGCCCGCCGGGGGCGGCGATATGCATCGCGCGCATCGTTGCGGGCAGCGCGCCGGCCGACCCGCCGCTCACAACGAACCTTCCCGGCCGGGCAGGTCATCGGTGCGGCGCGGCGGCTTGATCTGGCCGGCCAGCCAGATCGGACCGGCGAACAGCGTGTGCAGCAGGCGGTTCTCGCGCACCTGCGCCTTGGCCTTCTCGATCTGCATCACGTTGTCGATGCGCCGGTCGAGGAAGGCCCAGGTCGCCGCCTGCCCCTCGCTGTCGTCGCCCAGCCAGTAGAGCACGGTCGAGGAATAGACCGCGGCCAGCGTCGCGCGCTTGGTGTACCAGTTCAGATCCTCGGCCGTGTCGCCGAGCGCGGTCCAGATCGCGTCTGCCGTGTCCCAGACCAGCCGGCTGCCGGTGGCCGCGTTCTGCGGCAGGGCGAACAGCGTCATCCCCCGGCGCACCGCCTCGCGGTCGGCGGTCTCCAGCCGCAGCCGCACGGCCCGCGCCACCCGGTCGCGAAAGCGCCATTCGGCCAGATCCTCCTGCGCCAGCGCCAGGCGCATCGCCGCGTCGCCGCGCCGGTGATAGGCCACGGCAAGGTCGAGCCCGCCGCGCGGGCAGGCCAGCCGCGCCATCGGCAGGTCGACGCCGGCATCGCGGGCGGCGGCGCGGAAGGTGGGCTCGGTCCAGCCGTCGAAGACGACATGCGGCAGGGCCGCGTCCAGCAACGCCTCGCGCGTGGCGGCAAGGGTGGGCGGTTCGGCCGCGGTGCGGCTGTCGCGGGCGGCTTCGGGGCCGGTCGGATCGGTGGTCATGGCGCGGTCTCCGGGTTGCGGGTTCCGGGTGTCGGGACAGTGGACAAGGTCCGGTCCCGCTGATATAGGGCGGCTTCCTGCAAGGACATGCAACTCTAACTTAGGAAGGTGGTGACAACCACATGCAGGTCAGCGTTCGCGACAACAATGTCGAACAGGCGCTTCGTGCCCTGAAGAAGAAACTTCAGCGCGAGGGCGTGTTCCGCGAAATGAAGCTCAAGCAGCATTTCGAGAAACCGTCCGTGAAGAAAGCCCGCGAGAAGGCCGAGGCCGTCCGCCGCGCCCGCAAACTGGCGCGCAAGAAGGCCCAACGCGAAGGCGCTCTCTGAGCGAATTCGACGGCTGGCGGGCCGCAAGGCCCTGTGACGCTGGCGGGGAAACCCGCAATCACGATCAACCCCCGGGGCGAAGGCTCGCGGGGGTTTTTCATGGGTGGCGGTCGGCCCGTCCGCCCGGCCTAGCCCCAGGTGGGGTGGAACCGCCCGCCGGGGCTGAGGGTGAAGATCTCGCAGCCGTCGGCCGTCACGCCCACCGAATGTTCGTACTGCGCCGACAGGCTCTTGTCCCGGGTCACGGCGGTCCAGTCGTCGGCCAGCACCTTGGTTTCGGGGCGGCCAAGGTTCACCATCGGCTCGATGGTGAAGATCATGCCTTCCTCCAGCGTGGCGCCGGTGCCGGGGCGGCCGTAATGCAGCACGTTCGGCGGCGCGTGGAACACCCGGCCCACGCCATGGCCGCAGAAATCGCGCACCACGCTCATCCGCTGCGATTCGACGTAGGTCTGGATCGCGTGGCCGATGTCGCCGAAGGTATTGCCGGGCTTCACCTTCTCGATCCCGATCATCAGCGCGTCATGGGTGACGTCGAGCAGCCGTTCCGCCTTGCGGCTGAGCGTGCCGGCCACATACATCCGGCTGGTATCGCCGAACCAGCCGTCGAGGATCACGGTCACGTCGATGTTGAGGATGTCGCCGTCCTTCAGCACCTTCGGCCCCGGGATGCCGTGGCAGACGACGTGATTGACGCTGATGCAGCTGGCATGGCGATAGCCGCGATAGCCGATGGTGGCCGAGGTGGCGCCCAGTTCGGTGACGCGGTTGCGGATGAAGTCGTCCAGCGCCTCGGTGGTGGCGCCCGGCTGCACCAGCGGCGCCACCTCGTCGAGGATGCGCGCCGCGCATTCGCCGGCCGCCTGCATCCCGGCGAAATCGCCCCGCTCGTAAATCCTGATGCCGTCCTTCGTCAGCCGGCCGCGCGGATCGTCCACCACGTCATCCCTTCCCTGCAACGCGGACTAGATAAGGGACAATTGCGCCCTTGGCCAGACCTGCGGCCTTTCCGAGCGCGGGGGTCGGGCCTATACCCTTGGCAGAGCCGCCAGCCGGAGATCCGCGATGCCCAACCCCACCGCCGCCATCCTCGTGATCGGGGACGAGATCCTGTCGGGCCGCACGCGCGAGGGAAATGCGCATTTCCTGGCCCAGGAACTGGCGCGGGTGGGCGTGGACCTGCGCGAGATCCGGGTGGTGCCCGACGATCACGCGGCCATCGTTGCGGCGGTGAACGCGCTGCGCGCGGGGCACGACCATCTGTTCACCTCGGGCGGGATCGGCCCCACCCATGACGACATCACCGCCGATGCGGTGGCCGCGGCCTTCGGCGCGGCGATCGGGGTGCGGGACGACGCGCGGGCGCTGATGGCCGCGCATTACGACAAGCGCGGGGTGGAGTTCAACGAGTCGCGGATGCGGATGGCCCGTATCCCGGACGGCGCCGATCTGATCGACAACCCGGTGTCGATCGCCCCCGGCTTCACCATCGGCAATGTCCATGTGATGGCGGGTGTGCCGCAGGTGTTTCAGGCGATGGTCGCCTCGGTCCTGCCGCGGATCACCGGCGGGCGGCCGCTATTGTCGCAGTCGCTGCGGGTGATGCGGCCCGAGGGCGAGGTGGCGGGCCGTCTGGGGGAACTCGCCGCCGCGCATCCGGGCGTCAGCATGGGCTCTTACCCCTTCGTGCAGGACGGGGCCTATGGCACCAACCTCGTGGTGCGCGGCCCCGAGGCCGAGGCGGTGTCGGCGGCGATGACGGCGCTGGCCGATGCCTTCGGTGGGCCCGCGTGACCGACGATCTGTTCGAGGCGATGGACGCGACCTGGCCCGCGGCGGCGCTGCACCGCGCCGGCGACTGGCTGCTGCGCGAGGGGCGGGGCGGCGGCAAGCGCGTCTCGGCCGCCAGCACCGCCCGGCCGGATGCCGACATCGCGGCGATGGAGGCGGCGCAGCAGGCCCTGGGCCAGCCGGCGCTGGCGATGATCCGTCCGGGGCAGGAGGCGCTGGATGCGCGGCTGGAGGCGGCGGGCTATCGCCTGGTCGATCCGGTGCTGCTGATGGCCGGGCCGGTCGATGCCGTGGCGGCGGGCGTGCTGACGCCGGTGACCGCCTTCGATGTCTGGCCGCCGCTGGCGATCCAGCGCGATCTGTGGGCCGAACAGGGGATCGGGCCGGAACGGCTGGCGGTGATGGCCCGCGTGGGGGGCGACAAGACGGCGATCCTGGGGCGCATCGAGGATCGTGCCGCGGGTGCGGCCTTCGTGGCCCGTGCGGGCGATCTGGCGATGGTGCATGCCGTCGAGGTGCTGCCGCCCTGGCGCCGGCGGGGGCTGGCACGGCAGATGATGCGGGCGGCGGCGCAATGGGCGCAGGCCCGGGGCTGCGCGCGGATCGCGCTGGCCGTCACTAGCGGGAACGCGCCGGCGCGCGCGCTCTATTCCGGGCTGGGGCTGGAGATTGCGGGCGCCTACCACTACAGGGTGCGATGACGCCCGGGTTTCGATGATGGCGGGCCGGAGGGCCTGTTCTGGCATGGGGTGCGGATGACCGTTTCTGCCCTTCGCCGGCTGTTGCTGGCCGTCGCGATCCTGTCCGCCCCGGCCGGCTTTGCGCAGGAGGGGGTGCCGGATGCGGCGCCGGATGGGACCCAGCCCCTGCCGCCGCCGCTGCTGCGCCCCCAGCGGGGCGAGCTGGCCGTGGCGCGCATCGAGCCGCTGTCGAGCCATCGCCTGCCGGTCGGTCCCTTCGCCGGCGGACGCGTCCCGGTGATCGAGCTCGAGGGCCGCATCGACCGGCGCGCGTGGCGGACGCCGGAGGAGGCGGGCCAGGGCGGGGCGGGGCAGGGTACGCTGTCCCTGCTCGCGCCGCTGCGCGACCGGCTGGTCGCCCTCGGCTTCACCCCGCTCTATTCCTGCGAGGCGCGCGATTGCGGCGGCTTCGACTTCCGCTATCGCGGCTTCCTGTTGCCGGAACCGGACATGCATGTGGATCTGGGCGACTACCGCTATCTCGCCGCCCGCCGGGGCGAGGGCGCGGCAGCCGAGTATCTGGAACTGTGGGTCAGCCGGTCCGACGCCGCGGGATATGTGCAGGTCACCGCCATCACGCCCGCCGGGGCCGAGGAGCCCGATGCGACCGACGCGTCGCCTGGCGCTGGCGCGGACCGGCCGTCAACCCCGCCCGATACCGGTGCCGCCGGCTTCGCGGCGGCGCTGGAAGACCGCGGTGCCGTGCCGCTGGACGACCTCGTCTTCGCCTCGGGCGCGTCGGGGCTGGCCGAGGGGGCGTTCGCCTCGCTTGCGGCGCTGGCCGCCTATCTGGACGCGCATCCCGACCGCAGCGTGACGCTGGTCGGCCATACCGACGCGACGGGCGGCCTGTCCGCGAATATCGCGCTGTCCCGCGCCCGGGCCGAGGCGGTGGTCGAACGGCTGGTCGACAGCTACGGCGTGCCCCGCGCGCGCCTGTCGGCCGAGGGCGCGGGCTGGCTGGCCCCGCGCGCCAGCAACCTGACGGACGAGGGGCGGGCCAGAAACAGGCGGGTCGAGGCCATGCTGACCTCGACCCAGTAGGCAAGTCCCTCGGGATTTGCGGGGACGCACGGCGCCCCTGATGATTGCGCGGCGCGCACGGCGCACCGCCGGTTCTTACCAGTGATCGGGTCCCTTGTCCGCAAAAGTCTCGGCCAGGAAGTCGATGAAGGCGCGCACCTTGGGCTGGGTGAACCGGCCCGGCGGATAGACGGCATAGATGCCCAGAACCTCTTGCGGCAGTTCGGGAATCGCGTCCACGACCAGCCCCTTGCGCATCGCGTCGGCATAGAGGAACGAGGGCAGGTAGGCGATGCCGAGGCCCGAGACCGCGGCATTCAGCAGCGACTGCCCGTCATTGACCGTCAGCCAGCCCGCCGTCCGCACCTGCCGCTTTTCGCCCGAGGCGGCGGTGATCCGCCAGACATTGGCGCTGGACTGGTTGGAGTAATGCAGCAGCTTGTGGTCGTTCAGGTCGTCGATCTTCTGCGGCCGGCCGTAGCGTTCGAAATAGTCGGGCGAGCCGATCATCCGGCGCACCGTGTCGGTCAGCTTGCGGGCGCGCAGGGTGGAATCCTCCAGCTCGCCGATACGGATCGCCATGTCGAAGCCTTCCGAGATCAGTTCGACATAGCGGTTGTTCAGCACCATGTTCACGGTGATCTCGGGGAAGGCCTGCAGGAAGTCGCCCAGCACCGGCGACAGCAGGCTGACCCCGAAATCCGTGGCGACCGAGATGCGCAGCAGCCCCGAGGGCGCCGATTGCATCGAGGTGACCAGCGCATCCGCCTCGCCCGCGTCGTTCAGGACCCGCCGCGCCCGGTCGTAATAGGCCAGGCCGATCTCTGTCGGGCTGACCCGGCGGGTGGTGCGGTTCAGCAGCCGCGCGCCCAACCGCGCCTCCAGCGCCGAGACATGTTTCGAGACGGCCGACTTGGAAATGCCCATCTTCTTGGCCGCGTCGGTGAACCCACCCTGATCCACCACCGTGGCGAACGCTTCCATTTCCGTCAGTCGGTCCATTGTGCACCTTCGATGAACACTCCAGCTCAGGACCGGGTATCGGCGACAAATCGGGCAGGATTGGGGAAAGGAGCCGGCATTTCCCGGATTTGTCGCCGGCGGGCAATCCGGCGCGGGGAGGCTGCTCCCCGGACCCAGCTCGGGATATTGCCTCAGGTGCAGGGCAGGGTCAGAGCGCCGCCGCCAGCCGCGCCGCCTGGTCTATGGCGCGCTTCGCGTCCAGTTCCGCCGCGACATCGGCGCCGCCGATGACATGCACCGTCCGGCCCTGCGCCGCCAGCGCCTCGGCCAGATCGCGGACGCTGTCCTGCCCTGTGCACAGGACCACCGTATCCGCCGGGATCAGCCGCGGCTCGCCGTTCAGCCGGATCTCCAGCCCCTCGGGCGTGATCCGGTCATAGCTTGCCCCGCCGATCATCTGCACGCCCTTCGCGGCAAGCGCGGCGCGGTGGATCCAGCCCGTGGTCTTGCCGAGCCCGCGTCCCGGCTTTTCCGGTTTGCGCTGCAACAGCGTCACCTGCCGTGTGGGGGGCGCGGGGTCGGGCGGGGCGAGGCCGCCCGGCACCTGCGCCGGGTCGCCCACGCCCCAGTCGCGCCGCCAGTCGTCCGGATGCAGCGTCGGGCTGTCGCCGGGCCGTTCGACCAGCCATTCCGCCACGTCGAAGCCGATGCCGCCCGCGCCCACCACCGCGACGCGCGGTCCCGCGCCCGCCGCGCCGGACAGAAGCCGGGCATAGTCGATGACCTCCGCCCCCGGTTCGATGGGGATGCCGGGATCGCGCGGGCGGACGCCGGTGGCGACGATCACCTCGTCGAAGCCCTCCAGCGCCTCGGGCGTGGCGGGCGTTGCCAGCCGCAGATCGACGCCGCGGACCCGCAGCATGGTGGCGAACCAGTCGATCAGCCCGGCGAATTCCTCCTTGCCCGGGATCGCGGCGGCATGGTTCAGCTGCCCGCCGATCCGGTCCGCGGCCTCGAACAGCGTCACCTCGTGCCCGCGTTCCGCCGCGACGATGGCGGCGGCCATGCCCGCCGGCCCCGCGCCCGCCACCGCGATCCGCCGGGCCTGCGGGGCGGGATCGTAGCGCAGCACCGTCTCGTGGCAGGCGCGCGGGTTGACGAGGCAGGACGTCAGCCGCCCCGAAAAGGTATGGTCGAGGCAGGCCTGGTTGCAGGCGATACAGGGGGCGATCTCTGCCGCGCGCCCCGCCTGCGCCTTGGCGATGAAATCGGGATCGGCGAGGAAGGGCCGCGCCATGCTGACCATGTCGGCCATCCCCCGCGCCAGCAGATCCTCGGCCACCTCGGGCCGGTTGATCCGGTTCGAGGCGATCACGGGGATGCCCACCTCGGGGCGCAGCCGGCCGGTCAGATGGGCGAAGGCCGCGCGGGGCACCGAGGTGGCGATGGTCGGCACCCGCGCCTCGTGCCAGCCGATGCCGGTGTTCAGCATGGTGGCGCCGGCCGCCTCGATGGCGCGGGCCAGCCGCACCACCTCGTCCCAGGTCGAGCCGTCGGGCACGAGGTCGATCAGGCTGATGCGGAAGATGACGATGAAGTCGTGCCCCACCGCCGCCCGGACCCGGCGCATCACCTCCACCGGCAGGCGCATCCGGTTCTCGAAGGGACCGCCCCAGCGATCCTCGCGCCGGTTGGTGTGCCGCACGATGAACTGGTTGAGGAAATAGCCCTCGGATCCCATCACCTCGACCCCGTCATAGCCTGCCTCGCGGGCGCGGGCGGCGGCGGTGACGATGTCGGCGATCTGCGCCTCGATCCCCGCCTCGTCGAGTTCGCGGGGCGGGAAGGGGCTGATCGGCGACTTGATCGCCGAGGCGGACACGCAGTCCTTCCCATAGGCATAGCGGCCCGCATGCAGGATCTGCATGGCGATCCGCCCGCCCGCCGCATGCACCCTGTCGGTGACGATGCGGTGATGGGCGATGTCTTCGGGCGTGAACAGTCCGGCCGCGCCGGGAAAGACCCCGCCTTCGCGGTTGGGGGCCATGCCGCCGGTGACCATCAGCGCGACGCCGCCCCGGGCGCGGGTCGCGTAGAACTCCGCCACCCGGTTCCAGTCGCCGGTTTCCTCCAGCCCCGTATGCATCGATCCCATCAGCACCCGGTTCGGCAGGGTGACATGCCCCAGATCGAGCGGCCGGAACAGATGCGGGTAGTCGGTCCCGGTCTCGGTCAAGGTCTCCGTCATGGCATCGGTCATGGCGCGGCCCCTCCCCTGGCGCTCCGCTGGCTGGACGCGACGGTGCCGCAGACCTACCGCCGCGTCATCCGGAACGCGGCGTCACGGGACGGTCCGGGGCAACTGCCCCTGAACCTGAACCGGCAATCCCGCGGGGGGCCGGGGCGCGCGATGGCCCCCCGGCGCCGCCATCCGCGTCAGGCCAGCAGGTCGCGCACCATCGGCACGACTTGCTCGCCATAGAGGCGGATGCCGTCCTGCAGCACCGAGGGCAGCTGCGGGCCCGCGGAGTATTTCAGGTCGAACCGGCTGACGCCGAGCGCGCGCACCGTCGCCGCGATCTTCTTCGCCACCGTCTCGGGCCCGCCGACATAGAGCGAGCCATGGGCGATCTCGCGTTCGAAATCCTCGCGCCGCAGCGGCGGCCAGCCGCGCGAGCCGCCGATCAGGTCGTGCATCTTCTTGTAACCGGGCCAGAAGCGTTCCTTCGCCTCGTCATCCGTGGGTCCGACATGGCCGGGGGAATGGATGCCCACCGGCAGCGCCGGCTTGCCCACCTGGTCCCAGGCCCGGTGCCACAGGTCGACGAAGGGGCGGAACCGGCGCGGATCGCCGCCGATCACTGCCAGCATCAGCGGCAATTCGTGGCTGACGGCGCGAATCACCGACTCGGGGCTGCCGCCGACGCCGATCCAGGCGCGCAGCGGGCGTTCCGGCCGGGGATGGACGGTCGCGCCCTTCAGTCCGGCGCGGGTGCGGCCTTGCCAGGTCACCGTGTCGTCGCGGATCAGCCGGGTGAAAAGGTCGAGCTTTTCCTCGAACAGAACCTCGTAGTCGGACAGGTCCTGTCCGAACAGCGGGAAGCTTTCGGTAAAGGAGCCGCGGCCGAGGATCAGTTCGCTGCGGCCCTCGGACAGCGCGTCGAGCGTCGCCGCGCGCTGGAACAGGCGCACCGGATCGTCCGAGGACAGCACGGTGACGGCGGTGCCGATGCGGATGCGGCGGGTGCGGGCGGCGATGGCGGCCATCACGATCTCGGGCGCCGAGACGGCGAAGTCGGCGCGGTGATGTTCGCCGATGCCGATGAAGTCGATGCCGAGCTCGTCGGCCAGCACCGCCTCGTCGACCAGGTCGCGCAGCACCTGGCCCTGCGGCAGCAGGCGGCCCTCGGAATCGGCGGTGACGTCGCCGAAGGTGTCGAGCCCGAGTTCGAGCGCGGTCGGATCTGTGGTCTGGGTCATCGTCATGTCCCCTGTTGAGCGTTGCGCCCTAGGTAGGCGGCGCACAGCAACCCGGCAACCTGTGCATCTGTGCGCAGGCGGGCCGATCCTGTGCGCCGGGCCTCAGCCATTCTCGCGCAGCACATGGCCGGCGAGGTAGAGCGAACCGCAGATCAGGATGCGCGCGCCCGGTTCCGCGCTGGCAATGCCCGACAGCGCCTCGCGCAGGCTGGCCGCCGTGGCGGCTGCGATGCCCGCGGCACGGGCGGCGGCCTCGGTCGCTTCGGCCGGCAGCGTGTTGGCCTCGCCGGGGATCGAGATCGCGGTCAGGCTGTCGGCATGGGCGGCGAGCGGGCGCAGGTAACCGGCGATGTCCTTGGTGTTGAGCATCCCCACCACCAGATGCGTCGGCCGGCGGGGCATCCGTGCCAGCGTCGCCGCCAGCGCCTCGCCCGCTGCCGGGTTATGCCCGCCGTCGAGCCAGAGTTCAGCCTGCGGCGCCAGATCGACCAGCGGGCCGTGGCGCAGGCGCTGCATCCGCGCCGGCCATTCCGCGCGCGTCACCGCCGCCTCGCAGGCGGCCTCGCCGGCGCCGAGCGCGCGCAGCGCCGCCAGCGCCGCCCCGGCATTGTGGATCTGGTGCGGGCCGGGCAGGTTCGGCAGCGGCAGGTCCAGAAGCCCGGTCTCGTCCTGATAAACCAGCCGGCTGTCCTCTTCCCGCGCATGCCAGTGCTCGCCGAAGGTCAGCAGCGGCGCGCCCAGCCGGGCTGCCTGCCGTTCGATCACCTCCAGCGCCGCTTCCGCCTGCGGGCCGACGATGCAGGGCACGCCCCGCTTCAGGATGCCGGCCTTTTCGCCCGCGATCTCGGCCAGCGTCTCGCCCAGGAACTGCTGGTGGTCGATCGACACCGGGGTGATCACGGTCAGCCGCGGCCGATCCACCACGTTGGTGGCGTCGAGCCGGCCGCCCAGGCCCACCTCCAGCAGCGTCCAGTCCGCCGGGATGCGGGCAAAGGCGAGGAAGGCCGCGCAGGTGGTGATCTCGAAGAAGGTGATCGGGGCGCCGTCATTCGCCTGCCAGCACTCGTCCAGCAGGGCGGTCAGCGCCGCCTCGTCGATCAGCGCGCCCGCGACGCGGATGCGTTCGTGAAAGCGCGCCAGATGCGGCGAGGTATAGGCGTGGACGCGGTCGCCCCGCGCCTCCAGCCCCGCGCGGATCATCGCCTGGGTCGAGCCCTTTCCGTTGGTGCCCGCGACATGGATGACCGGCGGCAGGTCCCGTTCCGGATGGCCGAGCGCCGCCAGCAGCCGCCAGACGCGGTCGAGCGTCAGGTCGATGACCTTGGGATGCAGGGCCATCATCCGCGCGAGGATCGCGTCGGAGCCCGCGGCTGCGGCGGTCACGGGATCAGGCCTTGGCGGGCTTGTCGGCGCCGGGCTTTGCGGCGGGCGGTGCGGCCGCCGGTTCGGCGGGCTTCGCCGCGGCCTTGGCGGGCTCGGGCGCCGTTTCCGGCGCGTCCGGGGCGGGCATCGCTGCCTCGGCCGGGGCATCGGCGGTCGCCGACTCGGCCCGGACCTCGGGCTTCGGCGCCGGCAGGTCGGCGCGGACCGCAGGCGGCTGGCGGGTCAGCATGCGCAGGATCGTCACCAGTTCCTCGCGCAGCTTCTTGCGATGCGTCACCCGGTCCAGCATCCCGTGGTCCAGCAGGTATTCCGCCCGCTGGAAACCTTCGGGCAGCTTTTCCCGGATGGTCTGTTCGATCACGCGGGGGCCGGCAAAGCAGATCAGCGCGTTCGGCTCGGCGATATGGACATCGCCCAGCATCGCATAGGAGGCGGTGACGCCGCCGGTCGTCGGGTGGGTCAGCACCACGACATAGGGCAGCCCCGCCTCGCGCAGCATCTCGACCGCGACGGTGGTGCGCGGCATCTGCATCAGGCTGAGGATGCCCTCCTGCATCCGCGCGCCGCCGGCGGCGGAAAACAGGATCAGCGGCCGCTTCAGTTCGACCGCGCGCTGTGCGGCGGCGACGATGGCGTTGCCGACATACATGCCCATCGACCCGCCCATGAAGGAAAAGTCCTGCGCGGCGCAGACGACGGGGGTGCGGGCGATCTCGCCTTCCGCCACCAGCATCGCTTCCTTCTCGCCGGTCGACTTCTGCGCCGCCCTCATCCGGTCGGGATATTTCTTCTGGTCGCGGAACATCAGCGGGTCGGCAATCGGGTCCGGCACCTTCACTTCCGTAAAGATGCCGCCATCGAACAGCGCGGCAAAGCGCGCCCGCGGCGTGATCGCCATGTGATGGTCGCAGTTGGTGCAGACGTTCAGGTTGTCGGCCAGTTCGCGATGGAACAGCATGGTCCCGCATTCGGGGCACTTGGTCCAAAGGTTCTCGGGCACCTCGCGGCGGGAGAAGAGCGAATTGATCTTCGGCCGCACGTAGTTCGAGATCCAGTTCATCGCGTCGCTCCGGGCGGTTGACTTGGGGCCTTGTGCGGGAACCGAGATAGCGGCGCAGAGGGGGAATTGCAATCGCGCGCGCCGCCGGCGGATGCATTCGCAGCAACAGTCCGGGCCGCGGGGCAGGATCGGGCGACCGGCGGCTTGCCGGGCCGGCGGCGGCTGGCTATGCGCGAGGGAAGGCCGGGCGAGGGCGGATCGGGGCGGGGATTGGCGGCGATGCGGACGGGTGGGGTGGGCGTCGCGCTGCTGGCGCCGGTTCTGGCGCTGGCCCTGGCGGCTGCCGCGCCTGCTGCGGCGCAGCAGGGATCTGCGCCGCTGCGGGTGACGGTGGACGGGCGGGCGGTGGTGGTCACGGGTCCGTCGGGCTATTGCGTCGACCGCGCCGGCTCGGCCGAGGGGCCGGCCGGCGCCTTCGTCCTGCTCGGCAGCTGCGCGGCCCTCGGCGGCGGTCGCGCCCGGCCCGAGGGCACGCCGGCGGTGCTGACCGCATCGGTGACGCCGGGCGGATCGGGCGCCGGGCTGGACGCGACGCAGTTCCCCGCGCTCGCCCGCCACTTCGCGTCCGAGGCCGGCCGCGCCGCGCTCAGCCGCTCGGGCGATGCCGACAGCGTCACGCTGGCCGAGGCGCTGTCTGTGGGCGATGTGCTGTACCTGCGGCTGGTGGACAGGTCGGCGGGCGGGGCGCAACGGGTCGAACCCGAATACTGGCGCGCGATCCTGGTGCTGCGCGGCCGGATGGTCACGCTGTCCGTGCTGTCCCATGCCGACCGTCCCCTGCCGCCCGGGGCGGCCCGCCCGCTGCTGGAGGCTTTCGTGGCCCGGATGCGGGCCGCGAATCCCATCCGCGCCGCGAACTGAGGACTGGTGACAGGGCTGTGGCGGCGCCGGATGTCGCGGGTGCAGAAACCTGTGCGCATTCGGGCTTTGCGGTCCACGCCACGGAAGGTATCAACCGTTTACCGCGACAAGACAAAGTGCCGATTCCCGGTGCCAGCACGGATGCGACATGACCGATACACCCGCTTCGCGTGACGCCGGCCATGAATGACCAGATGGCATCCCTGTTCGACCGGCTGATGCACCGGCGCGTCCTCAGACGCTGGGGCAAGGCCGCGCAGGAGGCCGAGGCGGCGGAACTGGAGACGTTGCGCGCCCTCCGGTCGCGGGCGCGGCAGATGCGCCGCGAACTGGACCGCGTGCTGCATGTGGCCGAGGGGCGGCTGACCCTGCCGGTGATCGGGTCTACCGCGATGCGCAAGCCCCTGGGCACAGACTGGTCCTGGCGGCCGGAACTGTGGTCCGGCCCCGTCTCGCCCGCCGGGCAGGCGGGGGTCGAGACGCGGGCGCGGATCGGCAGCGAGGTGACGGTCTTTCACGACTGCGCCGACAGCGGCCTGACCCTTCGGCAGGTGCGCAATACGCGCGCCGAGGATCTGGCGCCGTTCGGGCTGCGGCTCGACGTGCTGCAGTTCGACGGATCGTTCCTCAGCCTCGCGGTGGACCTGCCCGAGGCGGCGGTGCAGGGGCTGAAGCTGCGCCACGTCATCCGGCTCGACACCGTGATCGAGCGCGAGGCCCCGCTGGAGGTCTTCGCCCGGCTGAACATCAAGCACGGGCCGAACACCGAACAGATCGTGCGGGAACTGCCGCCCTCGGGCGGCGAGACGATGGCGGAATTCGACCTGGCCTATACCCGGATGAACGAGAAGCGGGTCGAACGGGCCTGGGTGGACCTGATCTTCGAGGGGCCGCAGATGAACCAGGTGCTGCTGCGCGACCTGACCTTCAGCCGCCGGCCCCGGGCGGACCTGTAAGCGGGCCGATCTGTAAGGAGGACCGATGTCCGACATCGTGCTGACCAAGACGCGCATCCATGCCGGACGCTGGGAAGGCGTGCTGAAGCTGCCGCAGGGCGCCGCGCCGCCGCGGATCGCCGCCTCGCATCTGGGACAGGATCTGCCGGGGGTGGAGGTGGCGCCCATCGACGACCGCCCCGGGCGCTGGCGGGTGACGGTGCCGATCCCGGCCGAGGCGCTGCAGGACGGGGTGCAGAGCTTCGTCATCCGCGACAGCATCGATGATGGCCTGCTGGCGCAGTTCACCATCGTCACCGGCGTGCCGCTGGAGGATGACATCCGCGCCGAGGTCGATCTGCTGCGCGCGGAACTGGACCTGCTGAAGCGCGCCTTCCGCCGCCACGTCGCCGAAGGGCGCGGCTAGGCCTCTGCGGCACCCCAGCGGGCGTCCTGCATCTCGCGCAGGCGGCTCGCGGTGCGCTCGAACTCGAAGCTGCCCTCGCCCTCGACATAAAGCCGTTCCGGGATCTCGGCCGCCGAGCAGATCAGCCGCACCTTCGCCTCGTACAGCGCGTCGATCAGGGTGACGAAGCGTTTCGCCTCGTTGAAGTTCGAGGCCGACAGCAGCGGGATGCCCTCGAGGATCAGCACCCGGACGGCATCGGCGACCGCCAGATAGTCGGCGGGGCCCAGCGGGCGGGCGCAGAGATCCCAGAAGCTGGCCCGGGCCACGCCGTTGCGGGCGGCGGGCAGCGTGACCTCGCGCCCCTTCACCGTCAGCACCAGTGGCGCGGCCGGCCCGGTCCCCGCCAGTTCCTGCCAGATCGCGTCCAGCGCCCCGGCAGCGCGGGCATCGGCGGGGCAGAAATAGACCTGCGTGCCCGCCAGCCGGTGCTGGCGATAGTCGGTGTCGCTGGCCAGTTCGTGGACGGTCATGTTGCCGCGGATCAGCGCGATGAAGGGCAGGAACAGCGGCCGGTTCAGCCCGTTCTTGTACAGATCCTCGGGCACCCGGTTCGAGGTGGTGACGACCGTCACCCCCAGTTCGAACAGGTACTGGAAGAGCCGGCCCACGATCATCGCATCGGCGATGTCGGTGATCTGCATCTCGTCGAAACACAGAAGCCGGGCCTGTTCCGACACGGCCTGCGCCACCGGGCGGATCGCGTCCTGCACGCCGGTCTTGCGGACCTCGTGCAGCTTGGCCTGGATCTCTTGCATGAAGGCGTGGAAATGCACGCGGCGCTTGGCCGGGATGTCCACCTGTTCCATGAACAGGTCCATCAGCATCGACTTGCCGCGCCCGACCCCGCCCCAGAGGTAGAGACCCCGGACGGCGGCGGGGGACTTGCCCGCGAAGAGGCCGAACAGGCCGCGTTTCGGCGGCGGCGCCTCCAGCGCCTCGCGCACGGTCTGCAACAGGGGCAGCGCCGCGCGTTGGGCCGGGTCGGGACGCAAGGTCCCGTCCCGCACCCGCTGTTCATAGATCTCGGCCAGGGTCGCGCTCATGCGCTTGGGGCTAAGCGCGATGCCGGGCGGATGCAAGCGCGATGCCGCGCCTGCATCCTGTCGCCGTCAGGCGCGGCGGCGGCGCATCAGGCCCAGCCCGGCCAGCGCCCCGCCCAGCAGCAGCGCCGAGGCGGGCAGCGGCACGGGCGCGACGGGGGTGCCGCTGACATGGATGCCGAAGTCGCGCGCCGGGTTCGAGCCGAAGTTGAACAGCCCGTTCTCGTCATAGGCGGCGGTGCCGGGCGTGTCGGTGCCGACATAGCTGTTCGGCCCGGTCGCCACGACCTCGCCACCGCCCAGCGTGCCGGTGCCTTCGAAGACGACGGTGTAGGTGCCCGCGGCCAGCGTGCCGGCCTCGCTGAAATCGAGCGTGGTGTAGGTCGCGTCATAGCGGCTGGTGCCGGTCATCGAGGTTTCGGCGGTGGCGATCACGTCGCCGTCCACGCCCTCGCCATAGACCAGCGACACGGTCATGTCGTAGCTGGTCCCGAAGGTCGAGAAATAGGCGCCGACGCTGAGGTCTTCGTAGTCGCTGTCCAGCGTGAAGCTCTGTCCCACGGGGCCGTAATAGCCCACGTTGAAGAAGCGGATGCCTTCGGGATTGGTGGAATAGGCGAAGGGTTCGCTGTTGGGGCTGGTCGTGTCGAGGATGGTGGCGGCAGAGCCGGCGCCGGCGACGAAGAGGCCGGCCAGCGCAAGCGCCGCGGCCCGGAACAGGTTGAGGGACATGGGAATCTCCGATTTGCGTGTCCCCCGAGCCTGCGGACGGAGTTCAAAACATATACTGCCAACGCGTGATGGTTCTGTAACAATCGTCCCGTCGCCGCCGCGTCACCGTCACGCGGGCGAATTGTCTCCATCACAAACGCAGATTTGACGCGCCGCCGGGTTCGGCGGATGCTGCCGGCCATTTCCCGGCCCGCCGCCTCCCTCCCTCCCGAGTTTCCCATGTCGAAATCCTCCCCCCTGATCACGCCCCTGCTGGTGTCCGCCTGCGTGGTCATCCTGCTGAGCTTTGCCGTCCGCGCCAGTTTCGGCGTGTTCCAGCTGCCCATTGCCAACGAGTTCGGCTGGCCGAGGGCAGAGTTCAGCCTCGCCATCGCCATCCAGAACCTGGCCTGGGGGATTGGGCAGCCGGTCTTCGGCGCCCTGGCCGAACGCTTCGGCGACCGCCGCGCGATCGTCGCAGGCGCGCTGATGTATGCCGCGGGTCTGGTGCTGTCCTCCTTCGCGGTGACGCCGCTGCAGCACCAGCTGCTGGAAATCATCGTGGGCTTCGGCATCGCGGGCACCGGCTTCGGGGTGATCCTCGCGGTGGTGGGCCGGGCGACGAGCGACGAGAACCGCTCGATCTCGCTCGGCATCGCGACGGCGGCGGGATCGGCGGGGCAGGTCTTCGGCGCCCCGGTGGCCGAGGCGCTGCTGCAGGTCTATCCGTGGCAGACGGTGTTCCTGATCTTCGCGGCGGTGGTGCTGGCGACGCTGTTCGCGCTGCCCTTCATGCGGGCGCCGGAACGGGTCAGCCGCGCGCAGCTGGAAGAGAGCATGGGCACGGTGCTGAAACGCGCCTTCACCGATCCGTCCTATGTGCTGATCTTCCTCGGGTTCTTTTCCTGCGGCTATCAGCTGGCCTTCATCACCGCGCATTTCCCCGCCTTCGTGACCGAGATGTGCGGCGCCATCGACCCCTCGGGGATGCTGGCCTCGGTCGGCGTCACCTCGACCTCGGCGCTGGGGGCGGTCGCGATCTCGGTCATCGGGCTGGCCAACATCGTGGGCACCATCACCGCCGGCTGGCTGGGCAAGCGCTATACGAAGAAGTACCTGCTGGCGGCGATCTATACCGGCCGGACGCTGGCGGCGGCGATCTTCATCATCCTGCCGATCACGCCGACCACGGTTCTGGTCTTCTCGGTGGTGATGGGTTCGCTGTGGCTGGCGACGGTGCCGCTGACCTCGGGGCTGGTCGCGCATATCTACGGGCTGCGCTACATGGGCACGCTCTATGGTTTCGTCTTCCTCAGCCATCAGCTGGGCGGGTTCATGGGCGTGTGGCTGGGCGGGCGTCTCTATGACGTCTACGGCAATTACAACGCGGTCTGGTGGATCGGCGTCGCGGTGGGCGCCTTCTCGGCCATCGTGCACCTGCCGGTGCGCGAACGCCCGGCGGGGCCGGTGGCGGTGCCGGCATAGGGGGGCTGTCTGCCCCCTCTTGCGCCTGCGGCGCAATTCACCCCCGAGGATATTTCGGAACAGAAGATGCAGGCGCGGTCAGCGCGCCCGCCAGGCGGCGAGGATGTATTTCGCCGTCATCAGGTCGAGATGCGCGCCGCCGCCGTTCTTGCACAGCGTGATCTCGTCGTCCGACGTCCGGGCGAAGCGGCCCGGGGGCAGGTCGTAGAAATCCCCCAGCACATCGCTTTCCGCGATCACGCCCTCGGCCAGCGGCGTCTTCAGCTCGCCGATATGGTGCAGCGTGGTGGCGCGGGCGTCGACGAAGATCCGGGCGCGGCGCAGGGTGGCATCGTCGGCCTCGCGCATGTCGGGGCGATAGGCGCCGATCAGGTCGAGATGGGTGCCGGGCGAGAGCCATTCGCCCCGGATCACCGGGGCGGAGGACATGGTGGCGGTGGCGATGATCTCGGCCTCGGCCGCCGCCGCGGCCAGATCCGCGGCGGGCCGGATCTCGGCCATGGCGGACAGGTCGCGGGCCATCGCCTCGGCCCCCGCCGGGGTGCGGTTCCAGACGGCGAAGGCCGCGCCGGGGAAGGCGGCGGAATAGGCGGCGACCATCGAGCGGGCGACGCTGCCCGCACCGACGATCAGGATCCGCCGCGCCGACGGCCGGGCGAGGCGGCGCGCGGCCAGAAGCGAGTCGCCCGCCGTCTTCCATTTCGTCACGAGGTGAAAATCGACGATCGCCTCGAGCGTGCCGTCGCTGTCGGAGAAGAGGTTGACCGCGCCGTTGACCATCGGCCGGCCCCGCGCAGGGTTGCCCGGCATCACCGTCGCGCCCTTGATGGCGAGCCCCAGCCCGTCGATCCAGGCGGACCGGGTCAGGAGCGTGTCCTCGCCGCGATAGAGGAAGGTGTCGGCCACCTCGGCGCGCGGCAGCGCATGGCCCGCGGCGATGGCGTCGGTCAGGGCGATCCAGTCCAGCTGTGCCTCGGCCTCGGGGCCAACGATCTCAATGCTCATCCCGCCTCTGCCTCGGTCAGCAGGCCCTCGGCCACCAGCCGCGCGGCCCAGGCGTCGGGGCCATCGAAAAGATGCGTCTGCCAGCCGCGGGCGGCGGCGGCGGCGATATTGTCGGCCCGGTCGTCGGTGAAGAGGAGCGCCCCGGGCGGCAGGCCGCAATCCTGTTCCACCATTTCGTAGATGCGCGCCGAGGGCTTGGTGACGCCCATATGGCCCGAGATATAGGGGCGGTCGAATTCGGTCAGGAACGGGTATTGCGTCTGCGCATAGGCAAAGCTGTGGATGCCGAAATTCGACAGCGCGAAGACCGGCACGCCCTTGCCGCGCAGCGCCCGCAGCAGCCGAAGCGAGCGGTCGATGATCGGCGAGGCCATGTCGATCCAGCGGTCGTGCCACAGCCGGATCTCGTTGGCCCAGTCCGGATGGCGGTCGGCCCAGTCGTAGATCGTTTCGCGGAACAGCGCGCCTGCGTCGATCTCCTCGTTCATGCCGTGCAGGTCCACCTCGGCGAACAGGCGCTTGCGGCGGTCGATGTCCATGATCGTGTCGTAGAAGCGTTCGGGCTGCCATTCGATCAGCACGTTGCCGATGTCGTAGACCACGGCCTTCGGTGTCATGTGCCGTCCTCTTTCATCGCCGCCCGCAGCATCCGGTCGAGCGCGTCGAGGAAACGGGACCGGTCTGCCCTTGTAAAGCCCTTGCCGCCGCCCTGCCGGAACGGGTCGGCGCTGCGCAGGTCGGCCATCAGGTCGCGCATCGCCAGCACGTTGCCGATATTGGCGGCGGTCAGCGGCTCGCCATTCGGTTTCAGCGCCCGCGCCCCCGCCTCGACGCAGCGGGCGGCAAGAGGGATGTCCGAGGTCACGACGATGTCGCCCGGCCCGGCATGGTCGGCGATCCAGCGGTCCGCCTCGTCCAGCCCCTGACCGACGAAGATCGTCTCGGCCAGCGGATGCGGCGAGGGGCGGATGCCGCCATTGGCGACATAGATCACCCGCACCCCCAGACGTTCCGCCACGCGCAGGCATTCGTCCTTGACCGGGCAGGCATCGGCATCGACGTAGAGCCGCGTCACGCGTGCAGCGCCTCGGCATGGAAGGCCATATGGTCGCCCATGAAGGTCGAGACGAAGAAATAGCTGTGGTCATAGCCGGGCTGCATGCGGAACTGGCCGGGCTGGCGGCGGGCCATCATCGCCTCGGCCAGCGCCTCGGGGCGCAGCAGGTTCAGGAACTGGTCCTTGGCGCCCTGATCCACCAGCATCGGCCCGTCGAAGCCCACCGCCCGCATCCGCAGCGTCGCGTCATGGTCGGCCCACAGGCTTTCATCCGGGCCGAGATAGGCCGCGAACTGCTTGCGCCCCCAGTCCGAGGCCGTGGGGTTGGCGATGGGCGCGAAGGCCGATACGGCGCGGAACCGCCCCGGCAGCCGCATCGCCAGCGTCAGCGCGCCATGCCCGCCCATCGAGTGCCCGGTAATCGACTGGCGGTCGTCATCGACCTCGAACGTGGCGGTGACGAGGCGCGGCAGTTCGTCGGCCACATAGTCCCACATGCGGAAATGCGGCGCCCAGGGGGCCTCGGTGGCGTTGACATAGAAGCCCGCGCCTTGCCCGAGGTCATAGGCCGCGTCATCGGCCACGCCCTCGCCGCGGGGCGATGTGTCGGGGAAGATCACGCCCAGCCCGAATTCCGCCGCCCATTGCTGTGCGCCGGCCTTGGTCATGGCGTTTTCGTGGGTGCAGGTCAGCCCGGACAGGTACCAGACCAGCGGCACGGGCCGGTCCTCGGCCTCGCGCGGCAGGAACAGGCCAAAGGTCATCTCGCAGCCGCAGGCGTCCGAGTCATGGGCATAGACCCCCTGCACGCCGCCGAAGCACTTGTTTTCCGCGATGGTCCGCATCGGTTCCTCCGTCATGGATCTGCCCCTCAGGGGCCGAGATGGGCGATCACGGCGGGCAGCGTCAGGATGCTCGCCGCGGTCGAGATCAGGATGGCCGCAGAGACGCGGCGTTCGGCCAGCCGGAAGTGGCTGGCGAGGATATAGACATTGCCCGCGACCGGCAGCGCGGCGGCGGCGACCATCACGCCGGCCGCGAAGGGATCGACGGCGAAGGCCCATGCCGCCACCCCCACCGCCAGCGGGTGCAGCGCCAGCTTGGCCGCCGACAGCCAGATCGCCGGCCCGGGCCGTTCCGCCCCCCGCCGGGCGGCCAGCGAGGCGCCGATGGCGAACAGCGCGCCGGGCGTCGCCGCCGCGCCGAGCAGGGTCAGGAATTCGTCCGCGGGCGCGGGCATCGGCAGGTCGGCCGCGGACCATGCCAGACCGGCCGCCATCGACATGATCATCGGGTTGCGGGCCAGCCCCTTGGCCAGCGCCCCGGCCAGCGCCGGCGAGACCCGTCCCTGCCGCACCGCCGCAACGATCAGGGTGATGAGCGAGGAGAACACGATCATGTCCACCGTCAGCACCATCAGCACCGGCCCCGCCGCCGCCGCGCCGAGCAGCACCACCAGCATCGGCACGCCGAGGAAGCCGGTATTGCCGCTGACGGCGGCATGCGCCTCCATCGCGGCGGGGGCCAGCGGCTCGCCCCGCGCCCGGCCGATGCAGAAGACCAGCCCCCACAGCAGCCCCGAGCCCGTCAGATAGGCCGCGACAAAGGCCGGATCGAAGAGCTCGGCCAGCGACAGGGTCGCGGCGAAGCGGAACAGCATCGCCGACAGCGCGAAGTAGAAGACGAAGCGCGTGAGCCAGGTCGTCGCCTCCTCGGGGAAGACGCGCAGCCGGCCCGCGGCCCAGCCGAGACCGATCAGGCCGAAGAACGGCAGCGTCTTGAGGAAGATGGCCAGCATGTTGCGCAAGGCCTATCATGCTGCACCGCCGCAGGCCAGCGGTCGCGCCGGGCTAGCCCGCGCCGATCAGCGCCCCCGCCGCGAAGACCAGCGCGCCCCCCAGCACCACCTGGAAAGTCGCGCGCAGGAAGGGCGTCTGCATGAAACGGTTCTGGATCCAGACGATGGCCCACAGCTCGATGAAGACCACCGCGATGGCCAGCAGCGTCGCCGTCCAGAACTGCGGGATCAGATAGGGCAGGGCATGGCCCAGACCCCCCGCCGCCGTCATTACGCCCGAAGCGAGCCCGCGCTTCCACGGGCTGCCGCGCCCGGACAGCACGCCGTCGTCATGCGCTGCCTCGGTGAAGCCCATCGAGATGCCGGCACCGACCGAGGCCGCCAGCCCCACCAGCAGCGTCGTATGCGGGTCGCGGGTGGCGAAGGCGGTGGCGAAGATCGGCGCGAGGGTCGAGACCGATCCGTCCATCAGCCCGGCCAGACCCGGCTGCACCCAGGTCAGCACGAACTGGCGGCGGGCGGCACGATCCTCGTCGGCGCGCACAGGGTCGGGCAGGCTGTCGGCCGCCAGCGCCGCGGCACGGCTGCCATGGGCGGATTCGGCCGCCGCCAGATCGCCGAGCAGCCGCCGGGTGGCGGCATCGCGGGTGCGGGCGGTGGCGGCGAGGTAGAAGCGTTCGGCATCCCGCTCCATCGTCTCGGCCTCGGCACGGATGCGGTCGAGCCCGAGAGTCTCGATCAGCCAGACGGGGCGGCGGGCATAATAGCCCGCGACATGTTCGCGGCGGATCAGCGGGATCGTGTCGCCGAACCGGCTGCGGAACAGGTCGATCAACCGCTGGCGATGGCCGTCTTCCTCGGCCGCCATACCCTCGAAGATCGCGGCCGTCGCCGGATAGTCGCCGCGCAGCCGGTCGGCATAGCTGCGATAGATGCGGGCATCGTCCTCTTCGGACGAGATCGCGAGCGCGAGGATTTCGCGCTCGCTCAGATCGGCAAAGCGGTGGCGGCCGGAGGGCATCGAGAACATGACGGGATCCGTTCTTTAGAATGCTTCTAAATATATCCGGAGCAGGGCGAAGATCAAACGCGGAAAATGAACAGGTCAGTTCAAAATCCGCTTGTAATCTGAACCAATCGGTTTAGATTTGGCGCATCACCCACCAAGGAGTCGCATCATGCCCCGTCTTCCGCTGCTTGTCGCCGCCCTCGCCCTGACCGCCGCGCCCGCCTTTGCCGGTGGCTTCGGCTTCGATCTGCCGCATCTGCAATTCCCGTCCGAGCCGGTCGTCAGCACCCAGTCCACCGCCCTGCCGGCAGCGCCGTCGCGTTGAGCCGCGGTCCGGCCTGTCTTGCCCCGCGCCCGAGCGGCGGGCTATGATCGCCCCCATGGACGCGAGGCGCATGGACGACCGGCAGGGCAGCATCAGGAAAGGGCGGAAGTTCGACCAGGTGCTGGACGGCGCCCGCACGATCTTTCTGCGCGACGGTTTCGAAGGCGCCAGCGTCGATGACATCGCGCGCGAGGCCGGGGTGTCGAAGGCGACGCTCTACGCCTATTTCCCCGACAAGCGTCTGCTGTTCATGGAGGTGGCGAAGGGCGAATGCGCCCGGCAGGCCGACGAGGCGCTGCAGGTGCTGGACCTCACCGCCCCGCCCGAAGTTGTGCTGCGCGGCGCGGCCGAACGCATCGTGGCGTTCCTGTCTTCCGACTTCGGGCAGAAGATGTTCCGCATCTGCGTGGCCGAAAGCGACCGTTTCCCCGCGCTCGGGCAGGAATTCTACCAGTCCGGGCCGCTGCTGGTGCGGGAACGGCTGGCGGATTACCTGCGCCTTGCCGTGGGGCGGGGCGAGCTGGCCATCGACGATATCGACCTGGCCGCCGACCAGTTCGCGGAACTGTGCAAGGCGGACCTGCATGCGCGGCTGATCTTCGGCATCGCGGCCGAGGCGACGGCGCGCGATGCCCGCCGCACCATCGACGGCGCGGTGGAGATGTTCATGGCGCGCTATGGCATGGCAGCGCGGAAGCTGGCCTGAGGCGGCTGCCAGCTCTGGCCTGACGTCAGATCAGGCCAGATCGCGCGCCAGCAGGGTGTTGCCCGGTCCCTGCTTCACCTCGAACCGCCCGGTCTTGCGCACGAGGTCGCTGAACTTCGACACGCCATAGGTGCGCACGTCGAAATCGGGGTTGGCCTGGGTGATGAACTGGCCGATGGGACCCAGCGAATACCATTCGCCGTCGGGGTCGATGGCCCGCATCGCCGCCACGATCAGCGGGATCGCCTGCGTGGGCGGCTCCTTGCCGCGGCGCGCGGGCTCCGGCGTGCGGGCTGTGCCGGCGGGTTCCGGCAGCGACGGCTCGCCGCCCTCGGCGGGCGCATCGTCCGCCCCCAGGTTCTCGACATAGATGAACCGCTTGCAGGCCATGCGGAAGGCCTCGGGCGTCTTCTTTTCGCCGATGCCATAGACGTCGAGCCCCTGTTCGCGGATGCGCGCGGCCAGCCGGGTGAAGTCGCTGTCCGACGACACCAGGACGAAGCCGTCGAACAGGCCCGAATGCAGGAAGTCCATCGCCGCGATCACCAGCCCGATGTCCGAGGCGTTCTTGCCCTTGGTGTTGGAAAACTGCTGGTCCGCCACCAGCCCGAGCGCCGCGACCTTTTCGGCCCATTTGTTCAGCCGCACCGCCGACCAGTCGCCATAGATGCGCCGCACGCTGGCCTCGCCGAGGCTTGCCACCTCGTCGAAGATCGCGCCGGCATAGTGGGCGGGCACGTTGTCGGCGTCGATCAGGACGCAAAGGCGGGGCGAGCGGGGTTCTGGCATGGGCGGTCCTTCCGGTTTCCCCGGTCTTGCCCGAAAACGCGCCGCAGCGAAAGGCCGGCAGTGGCGTCGCCGGCCGCCGGGCGCCGCTCAGCCGCCGGCGCGTTCGGCGTAGTACTTGCGCTTGTGCGCATACATCGCCTGATCGGCCCGGCGGATCGTCGCCTCCACCGGCTCGCCATCGGTGCCGGTCGCCGCCCCGATCGCGATGCTGAGCGGCAGGGTCGAGTAGTAGCGGTTGTTGATGTCGAGCAGCCGCAGGACGTTGTCGACCATTGCCTCTGCCTCGACCGCGGCACCGCGGGGGATGACGATGGCGAATTCGTCGCCGCCGATGCGCGCGACATGCGCCTCGTCCCCCGCCGCCTCCTTCAGCACCTCGCCGGTCCGGCGCAGCAGCGCGTCGCCGGCATCGTGGCCCAGTTCGTCATTCACCGCCTTCAACCCGTTCAGGTCGATCATCACGGCCGAGACGGGGCTGATCTGCTGCCGGTCCAGCCGGTTGATCAGGTCGATGTAGTGCGCCCGGTTGTTCAGGCCGGTCAGCACGTCGTGGCGGCCGAGATAGGCGAGATAGGCCTCGGCCTTCTTGCGCGCGGTGATGTCGGTCAGCGAGATCAGCACCTGCCGCCAGTCCCGCTCGTGGCCCGGCAGCACGGCGAAATGCATGATGACCACCCGCTCGCTGCCATCCAGCGCGTAGTTCACCACCTCGCGGCTGTGATGCAGGTGGCCTTGCCACAGCTCGATCAGCTGTTCGCGGAAATGCACCTCCATGTCGTCGCGGAACACTTCGCCCAGTCGGGAACAGAGCGTGTCGCGGTCGGGGGCGCAGAACATCTGCAGCGTCGCCTCGTTCACGTCCAGCACCCGGATCTCGCCCATGCACTGGCGCACGAATTCGCCATGCACATCGGTGAAGACCCGCAGATCCTGAATGCCCCGCAGGCGCAGATCTTCCAGCATCTCGCGGATGCGGCTGAAATCCTCGACCCACAGCGAGACGGGCGAATAGGCGAAGACGCCCTCGGCATAAAGCCGGCTCGCCTCGGCCTCGCGGCGGGCGGTTTCGCGGTCGGTCACGTCCTCGGCGGTCAGCAGCACCCGGGCCAGCGTCGCCTCGTGGCCCGGCAGCACCGCGCCGCGCAGGCGGATGTCCAGCCGGCGCCCGCCCAGCGTGTAGTTGACGGCGAGGCTGTCGAACTGCTGCTGCCCGTCCCACAGCTGCACCAGTTCGCCCACATGGGTTTCCAGCATGTCGTCGCGGAAGACCTTGTCGAGATTGGCCTCCAGATGCGCCAGATCGCGCGCCTCGAACAGGTCGAGCGTGCGGCGGTTGACCCGCAGCACCCGGATCAGGCGCGAACAGTCGGCGACGCGGGACAGGTCTTCGGTCAGGTAGGCACGCAGGTCGGTAATGCCATCGGCTCGCCATTCGTCGAACTGCCGGGCGACCGCGCTGTAATCCTCCAGCCACATGGAAACGGGGGCGAGGTCGAAGACGTCTTCATCCCCCGCCGAGGTCAGGCGTGGCGGCATCGCGGCATTCCCCTTCTGCGTTAGTATCGTCTTACCCCTAAGTTGTAGCCGGGGTATAGAATTTTTACCCGCCGAGGCAAGGGAAAGCGCCGCCGCAGTGGCCGCGGCGACGCGTTTCGGTCAATGCGTGCCGACGAAAGCGCCTCAGAACACCACGACGCTGCGGATCGACTTGCCCTGATGCATCAGGTCGAAACCCGTATTGATCTCGTCCAGCGTCAGGCGATGGGTGATCATCGGGTCGATCTCGATCTTGCCCTGCATGTACCAGTCGACGATCTGCGGCACGTCGGTGCGGCCGCGCGCGCCGCCGAAGGCGGTGCCCTTCCAGACGCGGCCCGTCACCAGCTGGAACGGGCGGGTCTGGATTTCCGCCCCCGCCGGGGCCACGCCGATCACCACGCTGACGCCCCAGCCGCGATGGGTGCATTCCAGCGCGTCGCGCATCACCTTGACGTTGCCGGTGCAGTCGAAGCTGTAATCCGCCCCGCCGATCTGGTCGAAGGGCGTCTTCGTCATGTTGACGATATGCTGGACGACGCTGCCCTCCACCGCCTTCGGGTTGACGAAATGGGTCATGCCGAAGCGTTCGCCCCATTCCTTCTTGTCGTCGTTCAGGTCGACGCCGATGATCATGTCGGCGCCCGCCATCTTCAGGCCCTGGATCACGTTCAGCCCGATCCCGCCCAGACCGAAGACCACGGCCTTGGCGCCGATCTCGACCTTGGCGGTGTTGATCACCGCGCCGATGCCGGTGGTGACGCCGCAGCCGATATAGCAGATCGTGTCGAAGGGCGCGGTCGGGTCCACCTTGGCCAGCGCGATTTCCGGCAGCACGGTGTGGTTGGCGAAGGTCGAGCAGCCCATGTAGTGATGGATCGGGGTGCCATCGAGCATGGAAAACCGCGTGGTCCCGTCCGGCATCAGCCCCTGGCCCTGGGTGGACCGGATCGCGGTGCAGAGATTGGTCTTGCGGCTGAGGCAGGAAGGGCATTCGCGGCATTCGGGGGTGTAGAGCGGGATCACGTGGTCGCCCGGCTTCAGCGAGGTCACGCCCTCGCCGACCTCGACCACGACGCCCGCGCCCTCATGCCCCAGGATCGCCGGGAAGATGCCTTCCGGGTCCGCGCCCGACAGGGTGAATTCGTCGGTGTGGCAGATACCCGTGGCCTTGATTTCGACCAGAACCTCGCCCTTCTTCGGGCCTTCGAGGTTCACCTCCATGATTTCCAGCGGCTTGCCGGGGGCGACGGCGACGGCGGCGCGCGTTCTCATGTCTGTGACTCCCTCTTCTGTGTCCGGGCTGCTACTCGTGGCGGGGCGGAGGTTGTGCGAAACCGCGCGATCTTGCAACGGGCAACGGAGGAGGAGCGAAGGATGGTGGACATTATCGGCCGGCGTCGCGTGGGCCGGGATCTCGGCCTTGGCGGGGCGGCGCTGCTGGGTCTGGTCGCCTGCATGCCCGAAGGCGGGGCGGGGGGTGGCACGCCGCCCATGGAGGATGCCTGCGGCGCCGCGGGTCTGCAGCAGATGGTGGGCCAGCCGGCCAGCGCGCTGGACACCATGCGCTTCGCGCAGCCGATGCGCGTGATCCGGCCCGGGCAGGCGGTGACCATGGATTACAATGTCGAGCGTCTGAACTTCGCCGTGGGCGAGGACGGACGCATCACCCGCGTCTATTGCGGCTGAGGCCGGGGCAGGGCGCGCGCACAGGATCGCGCGCGCCCCGGTCGACCCCGTCACATGCGATAGGGCGTGTGGCATTCGCGGCAGACGCCGCCCACCGCGCCCATCCCGGCCTTCACGCCATCGAGGCTGCCGGTGTCGATGCCTTCGGCCGCGGTCTGCAGCATCTGCGCCTTGGCGACGAAATCGTCCCAGTTCGTCCAGATCTCCGGCCTCGCCTCGGACACCGGGTCGGTTTCCTGCGGCTCGAACCGGGCGGGAATCTGCGCGGCGGCCTCGGCCAGCGCCGCCTTTGCCGTCTCGGCCCTGGCCGCATCGAACGGCGCCTTGCCCGAGGCCATGTCGCCCAGCGTCCCGGTGTTTACCCGGATCACGCCCATCAGGTCGATGCGTTCCTTGACGACGGGATTGCTGGCCGTGTCCTGGGCCGAGGCGATGCCGGCGGCGAGGATGATGAGGGCGGCGCCGATGTGGCGGGTCTTGACGATCACGACTTGCTCCTTGCTGGTTGGGACGGTCAGGGAACCATAGGCATGTTTATGTCACTGCCGCGAAACAGCATTGGCGTGATAACGCGCTTGTCATCCCCGGCCGCCCCGGGCCTCCGGGCGGCGGGGGGAAGGCCGCGCCGGCGCTTGATTTGCGCGGGAAGCGGCGTCACATTCCCTTCATGTCGGTGATCCCGCCCACGCCCTTCCCCGCACCCGTGCCGGCCGATCAGGTCGCTTTCGACCGCGCCGAACTGTCGGTGCTGCTGGGCCTCTATGGCCGCATGGTCGCGGCCGGCGAGTGGCGCGACTATGGCATGAGCTTCCTGCGCGAGGTGGCGGTGTTTTCGGTCTTCCGCCGGACGGCGGAATTCCCGCTCTACCGGATCGAGAAGCGCCCCAGGCTGCGCGCCCGGCAGGGTCAATATGCGGTAATCGGCATGGATGGACAGGTGCTGCGCCGGGGCCATGACCTGAAGACGGTGCTGCGGGTGCTGGAACGCCGGATGATCCGGACGGTGGAGTAGGGCCGGTCGGCCCTACGGCGCCGGATCGAACCCCATTCGCCGCAGCATCGCCTGCATCTGTGCGATCTCGCGCTCCTGCGCGGCAATGATCTCTTCGGCCAGCGCGCGGGTTTCGGCATCCTCGCCCAGTTCCAGCTGCACCTTCGCCATGTCCAGCGCCGACTGGTGATGCGGGATCATCATCAGCAGGAAATCCGCATCGGCATTGCCGGTCGAGGGCATGTCCTGCATCGCCATGTCCATCGTGGCCATCGCGTCCATGTAGCCCTGCATCGCGCTGCCCGGCACGCCATGCCCGGCATGGTCCTGCGCCAGCGCGGGGCCGGCCAGCATCGCGGTTGCGAGCGAAATCAGGCGCAGCATCCTCATGTCCCTATCCTCCACCGATCCGTGATCCGTGTCAGAGGATCATGGCTGCGGGCGCAGGGCAAGCGGCTGCAGGCGCAACGGAAAGGGCCGGCGCATCGGCCGGCCCCCCGTTCGTGCGTCCCGACCAGGTCAGGCGTGGATCGCGCCGTCGCCGCAGGCCAGCGCCGCCTCGCGCACCGCCTCGGAATAGGTCGGGTGGGCGTGGCAGGTCAGCGCCAGATCCTGCGCGCTGGCGCCGAATTCCATCGCGACGCAGACCTCGTGGATCAGGTCGCCCGCGCCCGGCCCGATGATGTGGCAGCCGAGGATGCGGTCGGTTTCCTTGTCGGCCAAGAGCTTGACGAAACCGTCGGCCTGGAACACCGCCTTCGCCCGCGCATTGCCCATGAACGGGAACTTGCCGACCTTGTAGGTGCGGCCCAGTTCCTTCAGCATCTCTTCGGTCTGGCCGACGCTGGCGACCTCGGGCGTGGTGTAGATCACGCCGGGGATGACGCCATAGTTCACATGGCCATGCTTGCCGGCGAGGATTTCGGCCACCGCCATGCCCTCGTCCTCGGCCTTGTGGGCCAGCATCGGGCCGGGCACGCAGTCGCCGATGGCATAGACGCCCTTCACGCTGGTCTGGAAATGATCGTCGATCTTGACCATCCCGCGCGGCAGCATCTCGACGCCGAGCGCCTCCAGCCCCAGCCCTTCGGTGTAGGGCTTGCGGCCGGTGGAGACGAGCACCGCATCCGCCTCGATCGTGGCCTCGCTGTCATCCTTGCGCAGCTTGTAGGTCACTTTAGCCTTACCGTCCGCGACCTCGGTCTTCTGCACGGCCGCGCCCATGACGAAGTCGAAGCCCTGTTTCGTCAGGATCTTGTGGAAGGCCTTCACGACCTCGCCATCGGCGCCGGGAATGATCGCGTCCATGTATTCGACCACGGTGACCTTGGTGCCGAGCCGGGCATAGACCGACCCCATTTCCAGCCCGATCACGCCCGCGCCGATCACCACCATGGTTTCGGGGATCGCCTTCAGGCTCAGCGCGCCGGTCGAGGTGACGACGGTTTCCTCGTCCACCGTCACCCCGGGCAGCGAGGCGGCCTCGGACCCGGTGGCGATGACGATGGACTTCGCCTCGTGGACCTCGTCGCCGACCTTGACCTTGCCGGCCTCGGGGATCGAGCCCCAGCCCTTCAGCCAGGTCACCTTGTTCTTCTTGAACAGGAACTCGATGCCCTTGGTGTTGCCGTTCACCACGTCCTGCTTGTAGGCCTGCATCTTGGCCCAATCGACGGTGGGGGCCGCGCCCATCAGGCCCATCTTCTCGAAATTCTCGTGAACCTCGTGCAGGTGATGCGTGGCGTTCAGCAGCGCCTTCGAGGGGATGCAGCCGACATTCAGGCAGGTGCCGCCCAGCGTTTCGCGGCCCTCGACGCAGGCGGTCTTCAGCCCGAGCTGCGCGCAGTGGATGGCGCAGACATAGCCGCCGGGGCCGCCGCCGATCACGATCACGTCGAATGTTGCCATTGCGGGTCTCCTGGGTTCGGGCCGGGTCTTCGCGCCCGGCTTCGTCAGATCAGTGCGGCGACGACCATCGCCACGGTTGCGAGAAAGCCCACCCCCCAGATGGCCGAGCGCGCGGGGCACCAGCCGAGGACATAGGCGGGAATGTAGAGGATGCGGGCCAGCAGGAAGGCCCAGGCCAGCGCCGCCGTCACGGCCGTGGACTGGCCGCTGACGGGGATCATCAGCGCGGCGGGGGCGAACAGGATCAGCGACTCGAAGGAGTTGTCGAGCGTCCGCTGCAGCCGTCCGCCGGTAACGGACAGCGGCCGCTTCGGCGGCTCGTCGCGAGGTGAGGTCGTCCAGCGCGGGCCGAGCTCGCGGTTGGCGATCAGCGCGAAGGCCACGAACAGGCCGCCATGCAGCAGGATGGCAAGGGCCAGCACGGTCAGTTCCGCCGTCATTGTCAAACTCCCCCGGCCACGCCGGCCGCGACCATCGCCAGCGTCGCGACAAGGCCGATGGTGAACAGGATCGACCGCCCCGGCACCCAGCCGAAGGCATAGCCGGGCAGATACAGCGCGCGGGCCGCGACATAGACCCAGGCGCAGGCGGCGGTGAACCAGCTGTTCGACCCGGTCAGGCTGACCAGCACCACGGCGGTCAGGAACAGCCCGGTATTCTCGACATGGTTGGCCAGCGCCCGGCGCAGGCGCAGCGTCTGCTGCGACAAGGGCAGGTCGCCGTCCCGGGGCCCCATGTTGCCGCGGGGCCCCACGTCGCGGGTCAGCGCCGCCTGCGACCAGCCGACGGCGGCGAGGTGGATCAGCACCGTCGCCGCCAGCGCGGCCAGTTCCGGGGTCAGGCCGGCCGCCATCGGATCACGCCGTCTTCAGGAAATGCGCGGCGACGGGGCGGCCGAAGCCCGCGGACCGGTCCAGCCAGGCCTGCGCCCGGCCGCGGTCGTTCACCTGGAACAGCAGCACCACATGCGAGGGCGTGTCGGCATCCGACCACATCTGCAGCAAGGTCAGCCCGGCCTGCGCCCGGTTTTCGGCATCGTCGTCGAACATCTCCCGCCAGGCGGCGGGGTCGGCGGCGTCGATCTGGCACAGCAGTTGCAGCATGACGGGGCTCCTTTCGGAAAGGGCGGCCCGAAGGCCGCCCTGCGGGGATCAGATGTCCATCAGCAGGCGGCGCGGGTCTTCCAGCGCCTCTTTCACCCGCACGAGGAAGGTCACGGCGCCCTTGCCGTCGACGATGCGGTGATCGTAGCTGAGCGCGAGATACATCATCGGGCGGATGACGATCTGGCCGTTCACCACCACCGGGCGGTCCTGGATCTTGTGCATGCCGAGGATGCCCGACTGCGGCGGGTTCAGGATCGGCGAGGACATCAGCGAGCCATAGACCCCGCCGTTCGAGATGGTGAAGCTGCCGCCCTGCATCTCGGCCATCGTCAGCTTGCCGTCGCGGGCGCGCAGGCCCAGCTCGCCGATCTTCTTCTCGATCGCGGCAAAGGACATCTGGTCGGCATCGCGCACCACCGGCACCACCAGTCCGGTGGGGGTGCCCACCGCGACGCCCATATGGACGTAATGCTTGTAGACCACATCGCCGCCGTCGATCTCGGCATTGACCTCGGGCACTTCCTTCAGCGCGTGGCAGCAGGCCTTCACGAAGAAGGACATGAAGCCCATCTTGACGCCGTGCTTCTTCTCGAACTGGTCCTTGTAGGCGTTGCGCAGTTCCATGATGCCGGACATGTCCACCTCGTTGTAGGTGGTCAGCATCGCGGCGGTGTTCTGCGCGTCCTTCAGGCGGCGGGCGATGGTGGCGCGCAGGCGGGTCATCTTCACCCGCTCTTCCCGCGCCGCGTCATCGGCGGGCACCGGCGCGCGCGGCACCGAGGCGGGGGCAGGGGCCGCCGCGGCCTTGGGGGCGGCGGCCGCGCGGGCCACGTCGTCCTTCATGATGCGGCCGTCACGGCCGGACCCGGTGACCTGATCGGCGGAGAGGCCCGCCTCGGCCATCGCCTTCTTGGCCGAGGGCGCATCCTCGACATCCTTGGCCTTGCCCTTGGTCGCGGCCTTGTCGGCATCCGGCGTGGCGGCCTTCGCGGCGGGCGCCTCGTCCGACTTCGGCGCGGCGGCCGAGGCGGCGGCCCCTTCGGCGACGACGGCCAGCTTGGCCTTGGCATCGACGGTGGTGCCCTCGGGGGCGAGGATCTCGGTCAACACGCCGGCCACGGGCGAGGGCACCTCGACCGATACCTTGTCGGTTTCCAGCTCGCACAGCATCTCGTCCTGCGCGACGGCGTCCCCGACCTTCTTGAACCATGTGGACACGGTCGCCTCGGTCACGCTTTCTCCCAGCGTCGGCACCATCACGTCGGTCATCTTGCCCTCTCCTGCGCCGGGCGTCGCGGCCTCGGCGGCTTTCTTCGGCTTCATCTCTTCCGGACCGGCATTCCCGGTTTCGGCAATCTGTGCGAGCAGCGCGTTCACGCCGACCGTCTCTCCCTCGGGGATGACGATCTCGGCCAGCGTGCCGGCAACCGGCGCGGGGACCTCGACCGTCACCTTGTCGGTTTCCAGTTCGCACAGCATCTCGTCGGCGGCGACATGATCGCCGACCTTCTTGAACCAGGTGGCGACCGTCGCCTCGGTCACGCTTTCACCCAGTGTCGGCACGCGGACTTCGATGGACACGGGGGTTATCCTCCGATGCTCAGGGCTTCGTTGACGAGGGCCTCCTGCTCGGCCTTGTGGCGCGAGGCGAGACCCGTGGCGGGCGATGCCGAGGCGGCGCGGCCGACATAGCGCGCGCGGCCATGCGTGGCGCCGATCCGGCCCAGAACCCATTCCAGATTGGGTTCGAGGAAGCTCCACGCCCCCTGGTTCTTCGGCTCTTCCTGGCACCAGACCACTTCGGCGGTCTTGAAGCGGTCGAGTTCCTTCACCAGCGACTGCGTCGGGAACGGGAAGAACTGTTCGACACGCATCAGGTAGACGTCGTCGATACCGCGGGCGTTCCGTTCCGCCAGCAGGTCGTAATAGACCTTGCCCGAGCACAGGACCACGCGCTTGATCTCGGCATCCGGGCGCAGCGTCAGCTCGCCGCCGCGTTCGGCGCTGTCCGCCAGCACCCGGTGGAAGCTGGACCCGGTGGTGAAATCGGCCGCCTCGGACACGCACATCGGATGGCGCAGCAGCGATTTCGGCGTCATCAGCACCAGCGGCTTGCGGAAGTTGCGGTGCACCTGCCGGCGCAGGATGTGGAAGTAGTTCGCCGGGGTCGAGCAGTTGGCGACGATCCAGTTATCCTCGGCGCACATCTGCAGGAAGCGTTCCAGACGGGCCGAGGAATGTTCCGGACCCTGACCCTCGAACCCGTGGGGCAGCAGCATCACGAGGCCCGACATCCGCAGCCACTTGCGCTCGCCCGAGCTGATGAACTGGTCGAACATGATCTGCGCGCCGTTGGCGAAGTCGCCGAACTGCGCCTCCCACATCACCAGCGCGTTGGGTTCGGCCAGCGAATAGCCGTATTCGAAGCCCAGAACCGCATATTCCGACAGCATCGAGTCGATGACTTCCAGCCGCGCCTGCCCGGGCTTGATGTGGTTCAGCGGGAAATAGCGTTCCTCGGTCGTCTGGTCGACGAAGGCCGAATGCCGCTGGCTGAAGGTGCCGCGGATACAGTCCTGACCCGACAGCCGCACCGGGAAGCCCTCGGCCACCAGACCGCCGAAGGCCAGCGCCTCGGCCGTCGCCCAGTCGAAGCCCTGCCCCGTCTCGAACATCTTCGCCTTGGCTTCCAGCTGCCGGCCGACCGTCTTGTGCAGGTCGAACCCCTCGGGCGCGCTGGTGATGCGCGCGCCGATATCGGCCATCAGCTCCGGCGTGATCGCGGTCTTGCCGGCCTGATATTCGGCGCCTTCCTGTTCGATGCCGGTCCACTTGCCGTCCAGCCAGTCGGCGCGGTTCGGCTTGAACTGCTTGCCGGCCTCGAACTCCTCGTTCAGGCGCGCCTGGAAGGCGGCCTTCATGTCCTCGATCTCGCCTTCCGGGATCAGGCCGTCCTTGACCAGCCGTTCGGTATACAGCTGCAGCGTGGTCTTGTGGCTCTTGATCTTCTTGTACATCGCCGGGTTGGTGAACATCGGCTCGTCGCCTTCGTTGTGACCGAAGCGGCGATAGCAGAAGATGTCCAGAACCACGTCCTTGTGGAACTTCTGGCGATATTCGGTGGCGACCTTGGCGGCATGGACCACGGCCTCGGGGTCGTCGCCGTTCACGTGGAAGATCGGCGCCTCGACCATCAGCGCGATGTCGGTCGGGTAGGGCGAGGACCGGCTGAAATGCGGCGCGGTGGTAAAGCCGATCTGGTTGTTGACGACGACATGGATCGTGCCGCCGGTGCGGTGGCCGCGCAGGCCCGACAGGCCGAAGCATTCCGCCACGACGCCTTGGCCGGCAAAGGCCGCGTCGCCGTGCAGCAGCACCGGCAGCACCCGGGTGCGGTCGCTGTCGTTGTGCTGGTCCTGCTTGGCGCGGACCTTGCCCAGCACCACCGGGTTCACCGCCTCAAGGTGCGAGGGGTTGGCCGTCAGCGACAGGTGGACGATGTTGCCGTCGAAGCTGCGGTCGGACGAGGCGCCGAGGTGATATTTCACGTCGCCCGATCCATCCACGTCGTCGGGCTTGAAGCTGCCGCCCTGGAATTCGTGGAACAGCGCCCGGTAGGGCTTGCTCATCACGTTCACCAGCACGTTCAGCCGGCCCCGGTGCGGCATGCCGACCACGACCTCGCGCACGCCGAGCGCGCCGCCGCGCTTGATGATCTGCTCCATCGCCGGGATCAGCGCCTCGGCACCGTCGAGGCCGAAGCGCTTGGTGCCCATGAACTTGACGTGGCAGAACTTCTCGAAGCCCTCCGCCTCGACCAGCTTGTTCAGGATCGCGCGGCGCCCTTCGCGGGTAAAGGCGATCTCCTTGCCGTAGCCCTCGATCCGCTCCTTCAGCCAGGCCGACTGTTCGGGGTCCGAGATGTGCATGTACTGCAGCGCGAAGGTGCCGCAATAGGTGCGCTTCACCATGTCGAGGATCTGCCGCATCGAGGCGAATTGCAGCCCCAGCACATTGTCGATGAAGATCGGGCGGTCCATGTCGGCCTCGGCGAAGCCGTAGGACCGCGGGTCCAGTTCCGGATGGGCGTTGTCGTCCTGCATGCGCAGCGGATCGAGATCGGCGGCAAGGTGGCCGCGGATGCGATAGGCGCGGATGATCATGATGGCGCGGATCGAATCCAGGACGGCGCGCTTGATCTGCTCGTCAGTCACCGGGACGCCGGTCTCGGCGGCCTTCGCCTTGATCTTGTCGCCCGCGCCCTTCAGCTCCTTCGCCGCCGCCGGCCATTCGCCGGTCAGCGCCGCGGTCAGATCGTCGCCGGGCAGCGGCGGCCAGTCCGCCCGCGTCCAGGACGCACCCTTCGCCTCGTTGCGCACATCCGTCTCGGCATCGCCGAGGCTGCGGAAGAAATCGGCCCAGGCCTGATCGACCGCGGCCGGGTCGGTCGCGTAGCGCGCATACAGCTGTTCGATGTATTCCGCGTTGTGCCCTTGCAGGAAGCTCGAGGCGTGGAACTGGTCGTTGGGGCTCTGGTCCGTCATGGTCGCACCTGACAATTGGAAATCCGCGCCCCTCATATAGGGCGCGGAAGCTTGGATGTTACTTGCCCATGGCCTTCATGACCGCCTCGCCCAGATGGGCGGGGCTGTCGGCCACCACGATTCCGGCGGATTTCATCGCCTCGATCTTGCTTTCCGCGTCGCCCTTGCCGCCCGACACGATCGCCCCGGCATGGCCCATGCGGCGGCCCTTCGGCGCGGTGCGGCCGGCGATGAAGCCGGCGCAGGGCTTGGCGCGGCCCTTCTTCGCCTCGTCGGCGAGGAACTGCGCCGCCATCTCCTCGGCATCGCCGCCGATTTCGCCGATCATGATCAGCGCCTCGGTCTCCGGGTCGGCCAGGAACATTTCCAGCACTTCCAGGTGTTCGGTGCCCTTGATCGGGTCGCCGCCGATGCCCACGGCCGAGGACTGGCCGAGTCCGAGGTCGGAGGTCTGCTTCACCGCCTCATAGGTCAGCGTGCCCGAACGCGACACGACGCCGATCTTGCCGCGCTTGTGGATATGGCCCGGCATGATGCCGATCTTGCAGGCGCCGGGGGTGATGACACCCGGGCAGTTCGGGCCGATCAGCCGCGACTTCGAATTGATCAGCGCGCGCTTGACCTTCATCATGTCCAGCACCGGGATGCCCTCGGTGATGCAGACGATCAGCGGCACCTCGGCGTCGATCGCCTCGAGGATCGAGTCGGCCGCGAAGGGCGGCGGCACGTAGATCACGCTGGCATTGGCGCCGGTCCGCTCCACCGCCTCGTGCACCGAGTCGAAGACGGGCAGGTCCAGATGGGTGGTGCCGCCCTTGCCGGGGGTCACGCCCCCGACCATCTTGGTGCCATAGGCGATGGCCTGTTCGGAATGGAAGGTGCCCTGGCTGCCGGTGAAGCCTTGGCAGATTACCTTGGTGTTTTCGTCGACGAGTACGGCCATGTGCGGCGTCTCCTTAATTCGTGATCCAGGCGCGATAGTACTTGCGGCCGTTCTGTTGGTTGATGGGGGCGAAGTACAAGGTACCGCCTTTGGCGGCCTTTGCCTCGATCTCCCCCGTGTCGGGATCCATGCCGACGGGAGCCCCCTTGGCGGCAGAACCTGCCGCGAGCATCAGCCCGATGCTGGACAACTCAGAACGAGACCCGAAGACCATTGAGCAGACATCGTGCGAACCTTCCTTCACAAGTTTGAAGGAAAGGTCGAGGTTCTGATGATAATAGGTCCCGGTTTCGGGATGCTGCGTCACTGGCAGTTTTGCCAGCACCGCCTTTGCCGCAGCCGGTTTCGCCCCGGTATCACCGCAGACGTCGTTGAAGAGCATAGCGGCAAAAATCTGGTCTTCCGGATCAAGCAGGGAGGACCCGGGCCCGACCTGGGCCGCAGCGACCGTTCCGGCCGATTGCGTTTCCACGCAACCGGCCAGCAGGGCTACAGCAAGAAGCGAGGCGGCGCGCAGCATCTCAGCCCTTGACCGCCTTCACGATCTTCTCCGCCGCGTCCGACAGGTTGTCGGCGGCGATGACATTCAGGCCGGAATTCTTGATGATGTCCTTGCCCAGTTCCACGTTCGTGCCTTCCAGACGCACGACCAGCGGAACCTGCAGGCCCACTTCCTTGACCGCGGCCAGCACGCCCTCGGCGATGATGTCGCAGCGCATGATGCCGCCGAAGATGTTCACGAGGATGCCCTTCACGTTCGGGTCGCTCGTGATGATCTTGAAGGCCTCGGTCACCTTCTCCTTGGTGGCGCCGCCGCCCACGTCGAGGAAGTTCGCCGGCTCCGCACCGTAGAGCTTGATGATGTCCATCGTCGCCATGGCAAGGCCCGCGCCGTTGACCATGCAGCCGATCTCGCCATCCAGCGCGATGTAGTTCAGGTCGAACTTCGAGGCGGCGAGTTCCTTGGGGTCTTCCTCGGTCTCGTCCCGCAGCGCGAGGATGTCAGGCTGGCGGTAGAGCGCGTTGTTGTCGAAGCCCACCTTGGCGTCCAGCACCTTCAGGTTGCCGTCTTCCATCACGATCAGCGGGTTGATCTCCAGCATCTCCATGTCCTTCTCGACGAAGGCACGGTAGAGGTTCTTGACCAGCGCGACGCATTGCTTGACCTGCGGCCCCTTCAGGCCGAGCGCGAAGGCGACGCGGCGGCCGTGGAAATCCGACAGGCCCGAGGCCGGGTCGACGCTGAAGGACACGATCTTTTCAGGGGTGGAGGCCGCGACCTCCTCGATGTCCATCCCGCCCTCGGTCGAGACGACGAAGGAGATGCGGCTGGTGGCGCGGTCGACCAGCAGCGCGAGGTACAGCTCGCGCGCGATGTCCGAGCCGTCCTCGATATAGATGCGGTTGACCTGCTTGCCGGCCGGGCCGGTCTGGTGGGTCACGAGGGTGCGGCCCAGCATCTGCTTGGCCAGCGTTTCCGCCTCTTCCACCGACTTGGCGAGGCGGACGCCGCCCTTCTCGCCGGCCTCGGGCTCCTTGAACTTGCCCTTGCCCCGACCACCGGCGTGGATCTGCGCCTTGACGACCCACAGCGGCCCGTCCATCTCGCCCGCCGCGGTCTTCGCCTCGTCGGCCTTCAGCACGATGCGGCCGTTCGAGACCGGGCAGCCATAGCTCTTGAGCAGAGCCTTCGCCTGGTATTCGTGGATGTTCATGGTACTGTCCCATGCTGGTGTGGTTTGCGGCTGTCTCGCACGGGTGCGGCGTGCCCGAAAGCCTTTTCGGGCCGGGTTGGCGGAATGCAGCCGCTTTTGCAAGGTTCGTGATCACATGCCCGAAGGCTGTGATCACGAAGCGGTTGCCGGGCGCAAAGCCGCTGGAAACATGCTGCAATGCAACACGAATCACTGGTGGGAGGAGCGGGCATGATGCGCCAGGACGGGCAGGGCGGCGACTGGATCGTGGTGGCGACGGTGGACGAACCGGCGCCCCTGCTGGCGGCCTTCGCGGCGCATCATCTGGCGATGGGGGCGCGGCAGGTGCAGCTGTTCCTCGACCGGCCGGATGCCGGCGCGCAGGCGCTGCTGTCCGGTCTGCCGGGGGTGCGGGTCACCCTTTGCGACCCGGCCTACTGGGCGCGGCATCCGCGCGGGCAGCGCCCGCCCCGCCACACCGCCCGGCAGAAGGCGAACGCGGCGCTGGTGCAGGCGGGCACGGATGCCGCGTGGATCCTGCATTGCGACGCGGACGAGTTCCTGTCGGCCCCGCCCCGCCCCGCCCTCGATGCGGCGGAGGCGGACACCGACTGGCTGACGCTGCCCGTCGCGGAACGCGCCTTCCGCCCGCTGCCGCAGGAGGGGCTGTTCGACGGGCTGTTCCGCCGCCCGCTGGAGGACTGGGCTGAAGCCGGCCCGCTGATCCATGGAGGGGAGGCCGGATACCTGAACCGGGGCCTGACCGGCCATACCGCCGGCAAGGGCCTGTTCCGCACCGGCCGCGGGATCGAGATCGGCATTCACGCCCCCGTTCCGGCGGCCGGCCGGGCCTGGACCGGCGCGGCGGCGCGGGACCTGCGCCTGCTGCATTTCGACGGACTGACGCCGCTGCATCTGGCGCTGAAACTCCTGAAGCGCGCGACCGAGACCTATGGCGGCCCGCCCCGCCCCCACGGCGCCCACCGCATCGCCCAGTTCACCGAGATGGCGCGGCTGGCCCCCGACCGGCGCGGCTGGCGCGAATTCCTGCGCCGCCTGCAGACGGTGACCGAGGCGCAGGAGGCGGCGCTGGCCGCGCGCCACGGCCTGTTCGCGCCGGACCCGCCCGCCGATATCGCACAGGTCGCGGGGCAGGCGCTGCCGGGGCTGGACCTGTCGCCCGACACCTTCGACGCCGCGCTGCAGGCGCGCGAGGCAGAACTGATCGCGGCGACGGGGCTGGCGGTGTAGCACCCCCGGCCGCGGGGGCCGGGGCGTTGCGGGCGGCCTACAGCAGGATGTTCAGCGCCTTGGTTTCAAGATAGCTGCGCATCTCCTCGATCCCTTCCTCGCGGTCGACGCCGCTGTTCTTGAACCCGCCCCATGGCATGCCCACGAAATGGGTGTTCGATCCGTTGACGAAAATGCTGCCGGCCCGCAGGCGTCGGGCCGTGGCGAGGGCGGTGGTGATGTCATTCGTCCAGATCGCTGCCGACAGGCCGTAGGAGGTGTCGTTGGCATCGGCGATCATCGCGCCGTAGTCGTCCCAGGGGGCAACCGCCATCACCGGGCCGAAGATCTCCTCGCGCCAAAGCCGCATCGCGGGCGTCACGTCGCCGTACACGGTCGGCTCCACCCAATATCCTTTGGCGAAGGCCGCCCCTGCCGGCCGCTTGCCACCGGTCATCAGACGGGCGCCGCGGGTCTGCTCTGCGTCCAGAAAGCTCATCACATGGGCATGGCTGCGGGCGTTGTTGATCGGACCCATATCGGTGTCCGGCGCCATCGGATCGCCAAGCCGCAGCGCCGCCACCCGGTCCGAGATCCGGCGCAGCACATCTTCATAGATGTCACGATGCACCAGCACCCGCGAGTTCGAGCCGCAGGACTGTCCCTGCCAGGCAAAGTTCATGCCGCGCACCGCGCTGGCCGCCGCCTTGTCGGGATCGGCATCCGGAAAGACGATCATCGGGTTCTTGCCGCCCAGTTCCAGCGTCACATGCTTGACCGCAACCTCGGCGGCCGCGCGCTGGATGGCCCGTCCCGTCGGCACCGACCCGATCAGCGCCAGCCGCTTGACGTCGGGATGCCGGACCAGTGCCGCGCCGGCCTCGGGTCCCGTGCCGTTGACGATGTTGAACACGCCGGGCGGCAGGACCTCGCGCGCGACCTCGCCCAGAACGAGCGCCGACAGGGGCGAGGTTTCCGGCGGTTTGACCACGACGGCATTGCCGACTGCCAGCGCCGCCGCCGTCCGCGCCACCGAAAACAGCGCCGGATGATTGTAGGCCGCGATCCGCCCCACCACACCATAGGGTTCCAGCAGGGTCATGTGCAGGTTGCGGTGCGACGCCGGGATCGTTTCCCCCCGCATCGCAGGCGCCAGGCCTGCGTAGAACCGCAAGGTCTTCAGCGTCTCGTCCATGGCGTGAAGGGTGGGCTTCAGCGTATTGCCGCTGTCCAGCACCTCGATCCGGGCCAGTTCGTCGAAGCGTTCCGCCAGACGATCGCCGAACTGCCGCAGGATCTCGGCCCGTTCGTCCACATCACGTGCGGCCCAGTCGGGCCAGGCGCGACGGGCCGCGTCAATGGCGCGGTCCATGTCGGCCGCCGAGCCGAGTGCCGCCCGCCCGATCACCTCTTCATTCGCGGGATTGAGCGACGGCTCCCAACGGCCGCTTTCACTCTCCACCAACGCGCCGTCGATCAGCAGGCGGCCTTCGATCTGTCCCATGGTCGGTCCTTCGGTCTTTCGGTCAGTTGCGGACGAGCGACGGCACGTAGAGCACGATCCCGGGGAAGATCGTGATCAGCAGCACCAGCGCCATCGTGCAAAGCAGGTAGGGGGCGACGGCAAGCGACACATCGGCAAGCGATTTTCCCTCTGTCGCGCCCAGCATGACGTACAGCGCCATCCCGAACGGCGGGGTGGCCAGCCCGACCTCGACGAAGATCAGGATGAAGACGCCCATCCAGATCGGGTCCACACCGTAGGCCTGGACCATGGGCAGGAAGATCGGAATGGTCAGCAGCATGATGCCGACCGGTTCAAGAAAGGCGCCGAGGATCAGCAGCACCAGCGCGATGGCCAGCAAGATCACCGGCAGGCTGGCATCCATCCCCTGCACCCAGCCCACGAGCCCGCGCGTCGCGCCGGATATGGCGAGGATCTGGCTGAAGGTCGTCGATGCGAGGATGATCATGAAGATCATGCCGCTGATCTTCATGGCGCTTTGCGCCGCGCTGACCACGGACGCCAGCGTCAGGCTGCGAAAGAAGGCGGCCACGATCAGGACGGACAGCACGCCGAACGCAGCCGCCTCGGTGGGCGTGGCGATGCCGAAGATGATGGTTCCCATCAGCGCACAGATGATGAACATCATCGGCAGCAGGTTGACCGCCACGAGCCTCAGTTTTTCGCCGAGGCTCGTCGTAGGAACGTCGTAGGCGGGGGCGGCATCGGGGCGCAGGCGGGTGATGACGAACACCAGCACGGCATAGCCGAGCGCCAGCAGCAGTCCGGGCACCAGCCCCGCAAGAAGCAGCCGTCCCACATCCAGCCCGGCGAGGCTGCCCAGCACGACCGCGAGGCCCGAGGGCGGGATGATGGCGGCGAGGCCGCCGGTGGCGATGATCGGGCCGATGGACAGCGTGTCGGCATAGCCCGCCTTGCGCATCTCGGGATACATGCTGGACCCCATCATCGCCACATTGCCGAGGCTGGAGCCGGACAGGGCGCTGAACAGGGTGCCGCCGCCGATGGCGACATAGGACAGCCGGCCACGCACCCGGCCCAGCAGACGGTCGACCACCACGAAGACGCGGCCGGCGATCCCGGTGTGGAAGAACAACTCTCCCATCAGGATGAACAGCGGAATCGGCATGAGTGAATAGTTCATCAGGGCTTCGGACGAATTCGCCGCCAGTTGCACGAGACCGAAATGGCCGCCCATGAACAGGTAGACGCCGATCGCGTTGGCGATGAGGAAGGCGAAGGCGATCGGAACGCGCAGCGCCATCAGCGTCAGGATCAGCCCGATCATCAGGCCGAAGCTGGAATACCAGGCCATCATGATTGCACGCTGCCCGTGTTCCGGCCGCCGAGGGACAAGGCCACATGCCGCAGGAATTCGATCGCGCACAGGAACAGGCCCGCCGACAGGATGGCGTAAAGCGACCAGCGCGGAACATCGACGGATCGCAGGATGACCTCGCCCCGCTGAAAGGCCGCCAGCCCGCCAAGCGCGGCGTAGCCGGCCACCAGCAGGCAGATGGCCGCGGCCGCCAGATCGGTCAGCCGGATCACCACGCGCCGGGCGGGCGCCGTCAGCGCGCCGTCGATCAGTTCCATGGCGACATGGCCGCGGGTCCGCACCAGCCAGGGCGCGGCCAGCATCGCCGAACAGGGCAGCCCGAAGTCGATGGCCGTGCTGAGCCAGACAGGTGCTGTCCCGACGAACAGGTTGCGGGCGATGACATCCCAGAGTGTGCCGATGACGATCGCGCCCAGATAGGTTGCCCCCAGAAGGAAGAGCAGTTTGATGAAACCGGCCCAGGCTGTGCCGATGGATGAGACGGACATGGGTCTTCCCGATGCGGCACTGCCGTCCGGGGCAGACGGCAGCGCGGGGTTGGCGGACGCGGTTACGGGGCGGGATACAGCAGCGGCTTGATCGCTGCCTCGAACTCCGGCGCGGTCTTGGCGAGCTTGTCCCAGACCACCGAATAGGCCACGTCGCTGTACCGCGCGGCGGCGTCCGGCGCGGGTTCGATCAGCTCGATCCCGTCCGCCGTCAGGCGCTCTTCCTCGGAAGCCATCCGGGCGGGCATCTCGGCCGCGATCTTTTCCTCCAGCGCGAGTGCCGCATCCTGCAGCACCGCCTTGGCCTCGTCCGGCAGCGCGTCATAGCGCGCGCCGTTCATCATGATCACGGGCGACCCCTGCCAGACCGCCGGGCCGACCCGCGCCTTCAGCAGGCTGTTCACACCCACGTCCGACACGAAGGCGATCCAGCCGAACCCGTCGACGACCCCGCGTTCCAGCGCGCTGAAGACCTCGGACTGCTCCATCATCACGTTCTCGGCGCCGATGGCATCGAACCAGTCGCGATAGGTTCCGGCTGAACGCAGCTTCTTGCCGCTCAGCACGACATTGCCTTCGGCATCGAGTTCGGGGACCTCCGAAAGATAGAGGTAGTATTGCGTGCCGTTGCCGTTCCACGCCAGAAGCTCGGCGCCCAGCCGGTCTCGCCAGGCTGCCTTCAGCATGTCGAAGGCGCCGTTCGCGCGCGCCTCGGCCGCGGTCACCGTGGCGCCGGTCAGCGCCTCGCTTTCCGGCACGGTACCGGCGTAGTAGCCGGCCGGCCCGCCCTGAATGTCGATCACGCCATTGCGCAGGGCAGTATCCTGCTGGCCGGGCGGAATGGCCTCGGGTCCGCCGATCACCTCGATGCGGACGACGCCGGCACCGGCCTCGTTCACCATGTCGACATATTCCAGGAAGCTTTGCGTGATGACGTTGTTCGGCGGCAGGGCCGAGACGCCGCGCAGAACCTCTTCTGCCTGCGCGATCCCGCCGAAGGCCATCGCCATGCCCACCAGCGCCGTGGTCCGAAACTGTTTCATTGGATCTCCTCCCTCGACATGCGAGTCCCCTCTTGCGCCATCGCAAGGTGGACAAGCATCCTCCGTGTCGGCAATCATTTTTCCAAAATGTGGAAATAAAGTCAACAGCATTCTTGATGAGTGGAAGTCAGGTTCGGTCCCGGTCGCGACAAAACTTCGCGTCAAAACTCTGATAGAACTCGTGTTTCTCTCCAGTTTCTCCCACTATCCGCGGGACCGGCTGTGGTGGCACTATTGCCATATAACAGAAATGAAGCCAGTGTGTTCGCGATCCGCCGCGAGCAGGCGGGGCCGAAGGAGCGCCCTATGACACGTTTGAAGATGACCATGGCGATCAGCGACTATGCCCACACCGTCGATCTGGTTGCCGGGCGGATACAGCCGGTTGGAATCGCTCTGAATATCCTGTCCTATTCCTTCGAGCGCGTCGGGCTGCGCTTCGCCCAATCGCGCGAGTTCGACATCGCGGAGTTCTCCTTCGCCGGATACTGCGCCCATCTGGCGAACAGCGACCGGCCGGACCTCGTGGCCTTTCCGGTCTTCCCCTCCCGCGTGTTCCGTCAAAGCGCCTTCTATGTGAACGGCGAATCGGGGATCGCGGACGTGGGCGATCTGGCGGGCAAACGGATCGGCCTGCCGCAGTGGTCCCAGACGGCCACCGTCTATGCCAAGGGCTATCTCCAGCATCAGGCCAAGGTCCCGCTGGACTCGGTGGACTGGGTGCAGGCTGGCGTGAACAGCCCCGGCCGCAAGGAAGGGGTGGCGCTGCGACTGCCTGCCGGGGTGAAACTGCGGACAGAGCCGGCGCGGTCGCTCAGCGACATGCTGGCCTGCGGGGATCTTGACGCGGTGATCTCTGCCCGCCCGCCGGACAGCTACCTGCAGGGCCATCCGTCGGTCCGGCGTCTGTTCGCCGATCCCCGCGCGGCGGAAGAGGCGTACTTCCGGCAGACCGGGATCTTTCCGATCATGCACATCATGGTGGTGCGGCGCGACCTGTTCGAGGCGAACCGCTGGATCCTCCGCAACCTGATGGACGCCTTCGAGGAGGCAAAGCGCAACGCGCTGCGCGCGATGGATGAGATCACCACATCCTACCTGCCCATTGCCTGGGGCCCCGAGGAGATGCGGCGCCTGAACTCGGTCGTGTTCGGAGACGGTGAAATCTGGCCCTACGGGCTGACGCGGAACCGGGCGACCATCGATGCCTTCCTCGGCTATTGCCACGAGCAGGGCGTAACGCACCGCCGGCTGGCCCCGGAAGATCTGTTTCCGCAGGAATGTCTGCAGGATGTGGTCATCTGACCTGCCTTCCGCGCCGCATCCCCGGAGTGCTAGAGACGGGGGAGAGATCTTGGGGGTAGACGGAATTGACGGGATTTGAGCGGTACGAGAACCTGCTCCGGCTGTTTCTGGACCGGGCTCCGCTATGGAGCGTGGCGGAACTGTCCCAGTCTCTGGGCACATCGGCCAGCAACGTCTACCGCACCGTGCGCGAACTGGTCGCGGCAGGCTTTCTGGAGGCCGCCGAAGATTCGCGCTACCGGCTGGGCCCCATCTTTCTGGAGTTCGAGCGCCACCTGCGGCGCAGCGATCCGCTGGTGCGGTCCGGGTCGGTGTTTCTGGCGCCGCTGGTCGAACAGGCGGGTATCCCGTGCTGTGCGGCGCTGGCCCGGCTGTACGGGGACACCGTGATGTGCGTGGCGGATGCGCAATCGCCCCGGTTCGACGCAAAGACCAGCTATGAGCGTGGCCGTCCCATGCCCATCCTGCGCGGCGCGACGTCAAAGGCCGTCCTGTCCGTCCTGCCCGCCCGCAAGCGCGACCGGATCATTGCCGCGGCCGTCGGCGATGCGCCCGGGGAGGCCGAAGCCTTGCGAAGCGCGCTGTCGGCCATTCGGAAGGCCGGAATCGTCAAGACCGTCGCCGAGGTGGACCCCGACCTGGCCGGGATCGCCGTGCCCATCAGCCCGGGGGTGCAGGCGCTTTTCGGGTCGCTCAGCCTGATCGTCCGCCACGCGACCCTGACGCCCGAGATCGAGGCACGCCTCGGCACGATCCTGCACTCGCACGCATCCCTGATCGAGAGCTACGTCCGGATGGAGGTCGAGAGGACCTCATGAATTTCCAATATATGTGATCGAAGCTCACATATCTGTTGATATAGCGGCAAAGTTATCATTATAAGGAAATCGAGCCATGGAGGATCTCGATGACCAATACTGCCGTACATGCAGGCGCCTACCTGCATCACGTCGCCTTTCAGAGTTCTGACCCGCAGCGTCTCGCGCGCTTTTACGCCGAGGTCATGGACATGACGCTGTCCCATCCGGCATCCGATGAATGGCGTTGCGAAGGGCCCAGGCGGCGCATGGTCGTCGTGCCCGGGCAGGACAAGCAGCTGGCCTATGCCGGTCTGGCCCTGCGCGATGCGCAGGGCCTGCAGATGATGCGCCAGCGGGCCGAGGATGAGGGGCTGGAAATTCTGGCGAGCCCCAGCCCCTATTTCGCGGACGGCGCCTTTGCCGTGCGGGATCCGAACGGGCAACTGATCTGCTTCGGGATGGCACTGCCCGAAACGCCGGGCCTGACGGGGATCCAGGGGCCGACCCAGCACCTGACCTATGCGTCGCAGGATGTTCAGGCCTTCATCGATTTCTATGTCGGCAAGCTGGGGTTCCAGCTGAGCGACACGGTCCTGCATGACGACGGCCGCATCGCCACCGCCTTCACCACCTCGAACCACGAACACCACACCATCGCCTGCTTCTACACTCCGGACCGGAACGGCGTGGATCACCATTCCTATGAAGCAGGCGACTGGACCTACATCCGCGACTGGTGCGACCACTTCGCGGCGCAGGGCGTGCAGTTGAGCTGGGGTCCGGGGCGGCATGGTCCCGGCAACAACTTGTTCATCTTCATCACCGACCCGGACGGCAACTGGATCGAGGTCTCGGCGGAAATGGAAGTCATCTACGACCGCGACACCATCGAATGGCCTCAGCATCCGCGCACGCTGAACAAATGGGGCCAGGCCATCCTGCGGTCCTGAGGAAACCAGCATGAAACTCGCAAGCTTTATCCGCCCGGCAGGCGCCGGGTTCGGCGTGGTTGCCGATCGCGGGCTGGTCGATCTGACCGGATTTCGCGGGCATCGGTCTCTCCGGTCCCTGATCCGGGCAGGCGATGTTACGGCCGCGGCAGACCATGCGGCCGGCCGCAGCGCCGAACTTCACTGGGGCGACTTCGCCTTCGCCCCGGTGATCCCGGACCCCGGAAAGATCCTGTGCGTGGGTCTGAACTATCTGTCCCACAAGAAAGAAACCGGGCGGCCCGATGTGGACCATCCGACGCTGTTCACCCGATTTGCCGACAGCCAGATCGGACACCGGCAGCCGCTGGTGAAGCCCGCCATCTCTGACCGGTTCGACTTCGAAGGTGAACTGGCGGTCGTCATCGGCACGGGTGGGCGGTGCATTCCCGAGAACCGGGCGCTGGACCATATTGCCGGATACAGCTGCTACAACGATGCGACGGTGCGCGACTGGCAGCGTCACACGTTCCAGTTCACGCCCGGCAAGAACTTTCCCGGAACCGGGGCATTCGGACCGTTCCTCGTGACCCCGGACGAGGTGGGCGACTACCGCAAGCTGCCCATCGAGACGCGCCTGAACGGCGCGGTCGTGCAGAAGGCGACGCTGGCCGACCTGATCTTCCCCATCGAGCGGCTGATCGCCTATATCTCGACCTTCACGCCCCTGGCCCCCGGCGACGTGATCGTCACCGGAACGCCCGGCGGCGTGGGCGACAAGCGCGAGCCCCCGCTGTACATGGGAGAAGGCGCGGTGGCCGAGGTCGAAATCGGCATGTTGGGCACGCTGTCCAATACCGTCATCTCCGATGCCCGGCCATGACGGCGCCGCTTCCATCCGAGACGGACATCCTGATCGTCGGCGCCGGGCCGACCGGACTGCTTCTGGCCAACCTTCTGGGCGGAATGGGTGTCCGAACGACGATCGTCGAGAGGAACCGGACCACGGTCCAGCAGCCCCGCGCCGTCTCGATCGACGACGAATCCCTGCGGGCGCTGCAGGCTGCCGGCCTGTCCGGCGAGGTGGCGAGGATCACGACACGCGGCTACGGCTCGATTTACCGCGGACCGGACGGCAGGGTCTTTGCAACCGTCAAGCCCTGGGTGAAGGAATACGGCTTCGACAAGCGCAACGCCTTTCAGCAGCCCGAACTGGAGGCGTTGATGCGCGATGGCCTGTCGCGGCACAGCTCTGTCACCGCGGTCTTCGGGGTCGAAGTGACCGGGTTCCGGCAGGATGCGCAAGCCGTCGTGGCCGAGGTGGCAGCAGACGAAGGTCTGCGACAGATCAGGGCGCGCTACATGGTCGCCTGTGACGGAGGCCGCTCCCCCACGCGCAAGGCTCTCGGGATCGAGATGGAGGGCTCCACCTTCCGGGAGCCATGGCTCATCGTCGATCTGCACAGCACGCTGAACCGCTGTTTTCATACCGAGGTGTTCTGCGATCCGGCCCGGTCCTGCATCACGTTGCCGGGTCCCGGTGGCATCCGCCGCTACGAGTTCAAGCTCAACACGGGCGAAACGGCCGAGATCGCGGAACAGGAGGCGTTCGCCCGCAGGCTGCTGGCCCAGGTGGGCCCGGACGCGGAGCAGCCATTGCGCCGGATTCAGGTCTATACCTTCCATGCCCGCAACGCCGCCTCGTGGCGGTCCGGCCGTGTCTTTCTGGCGGGGGATGCCGCGCACCTGACCCCGCCCTTCGCCGGGCAAGGCATGAACAGCGGGCTGCGCGACGCCCACAATCTGGCGTGGAAGCTGGACGAGGCTTTGCGCAGCGAAGATCCCGAACGGCTGCTGGCCAGCTACCAGAACGAACGCAAACCGCATGCCTGGGAGATGATCGAACTGGCGCGACGCATGGGCCAGGTGATGATGCCCCGCTCTGCGCTGGCGGGGGCGGCTATCCGGGCAGGCTTCCGGGCGCTGAACCTTTACCCGCCGGCGCGCGACTATTTCGTCCAGATGAAATACAAGCCGAAGCCGCGGTTCCGCGACGGTCTCTTGTGGCAGGGCGCGCCGGGCTGGAAGGCCCAGGTCGTCGGGCGGATGATTCCGCAGCCTCTGGTCGATACCGTGGCACGCGCCCGGGTGCGGCTGGACACCCTGCTTCCGGACCAGCCGGCTGTTCTTGTCTATTCGGAAACACCGGAAACCGCGCTGCCCGCACCGCTGTGCGACGAGTTGCGCGCGGCCGGCGCGGCACTGATCGGCGTGACGCCCGAAGGCTGCAACCCGGTGCCGGGGCCTTTCCCCACGGTTCGCGACCACGACGGCTTCCTGTCGGCCCCGGGCTTCGGCGCCGCGCCGGACCACGTCTTCCTTCTGCGCCGCGACCGCTACATTGCCGCCTGCGTCCCGGTGGCAGAGGCTGCGTCGCTGCGGCAGATGTTGCAGGTCATCGCGCCGGGACGGGCTGCCGCGGCTTGAGCCGACGCTCCTTGCGGCGACAACCCGTCGGGCCGCCGTTCTGCGGCTCCGCTCGGCGGCCGGGCCCGTGCCTCACCGCCCCGTCAGCCGCGACAGTCCCAGCCGTGCATTGGCGGCGATCGCCCGCATCCCGCCAAAGACGCCGCGATCCACCGGGCGGGCCAGCGGCGCGCCGCTGCCGCCCAGCGTCATGTCCGCGGCGATCATCCGCTGGATATGCTGCCACAACGCCGGGCCGATCACCGCCGCGGGGCTTTCCAGCCGCTTGGCGCCGCGCTTGAAATGGTCGTGCAGGCGCGGCAGGTGCAGCAGGCGGGGCGCGGTGAACTTCGAGCCCTGCACCTCGACTTGGCGCACGGCCATCAGGTTGTATTCCGGCGGCAGCACCCACAGGCGCAGGTCGCTGTCGAACAGCATCTCGCGCAGCACGAACTGGTCGCGGCCATGTTTGCCGTCGAGGATCGTCTGCTCGACGGCAAGCAGGAAGGCCTCCATCTGCGGCGACTTGCGAATGCCGACGACACCGCTGTTGATCTGCGGGAAGGCGGCGGGCATCGGCCGGGTCAGCTGCCGCATCGCGCCCTTCGTGTTGCGCCGCTGTTCATGGGCGGCGACGAAGTCGAAGCGTTCCAGCACCTCGAACACGTCGGTCATGTCCGCCACCGCGATCACATCGGCATCGAAGACGATGCTGCGCTGAAAGCGCGAGCGGCGCATCGCCTCGAATTTCGGGCGGAACCAGCTGCGGTCGAGCGGGTGCACGCGGTCGAAGACCGGGTCCGTCAGCCTCTGGTCGGTGAAGATGTCGACGGGGATGCCGGGATTGGTGGCGCGCAAGTGGCGCGCTGCCTCGGCCGCCAGCGCGGTGAAGCCCGCGCCGGTGGCGGCGAAGACGAACCCGTCGCGCGGTCCGGTGGCGGCAGGGGCAGCGGCAGGGGCTGTGTCGGGCGCGGTCAAGACGATCCTCCGAAGGCTGGACCCGTTCTGCCACAGCCGTCGGTGCAGAGCAAAGGGGGCAGGGGCGGCCGCCTGCGGCCCAAGGAAAAGGGCCGCACCCTGCGGCGCGGCCCCGAATCCTTGCGCGTGCCGCCGATCAGGCCAGCGTCGGGTCGATGCCCTTGCAGGCCTCGACGAGGCCCTTCACCGCATCGACCGATTTCTGGAACATCGCCTGTTCGTCGCCATTCAGCTTGATGTCGACGATCTTCTCGATGCCGTTCTTGCCGATGATGGTCGGGACGCCGACATACATGCCGTCCAGCCCGAACTCGCCCTTGCAGCAGGCCGCGCAGGGCAGCAGGCGCTTCTGGTCCTTCAGGTAGCTTTCCGCCATCTCGATGGCCGAGGTGGCCGGGGCATAGAAGGCCGAACCGGTCTTCAGCAGGCCCACGATCTCGGCCCCGCCGTCACGGGTGCGCTGGATGATCGCATCGAGCTTTTCCTGCGTGGTCCAGCCCATCGACACGAGGTCGGGCAGCGGGATGCCGGCAACGGTGGAATAGCGCGCCAGCGGCACCATCGTGTCGCCGTGACCGCCGAGGACGAAGGCGGTGACGTCGCGCATCGACACGCCGAATTCCACCGACAGGAAGTGCCGGAACCGCGCCGAGTCGAGCACGCCGGCCATGCCGACGACCTTCTCCGGGGGCAGGCCCGAGAATTGCTGCAGCGCCCAGACCATCGCGTCCAGCGGGTTGGTGATGCAGATCACGAAGGCGTTCGGGGCATATTGCTTGATGCCCTCGCCGACCGACTTCATCACCTTCAGGTTGATGCCCAGCAGGTCGTCGCGGCTCATGCCCGGCTTGCGCGGCACGCCGGCGGTGACGATGCAGACATCGGCGCCCTCGATGTCGGCATAGCTGTTCGTGCCCTTCATCACCGCGTCGAAGCCCTCGGAGGGACCGGATTCCGCGATGTCGAGCGCCTTGCCCTGCGGCGTGCCCTCGGCGATGTCGAACAGCACGACGTCGCCCAGTTCCTTGATCGCGGCGAGATGCGCGAGCGTGCCGCCGATCTGACCGGCGCCGATCAGCGCAATCTTGGGTCTGGCCATGAATTCCTCCGGTGTCAGGGTGAATGAGGATGGATGAAGGTCATCTGACGCGGGGATGCGTAAGCCTTCGGGCCGGGCCGCGCAAGGGTGGTCCCCGCCTGCCGATCTGGCGCGGGGGCGATGTTTGCGCTAAATCGCGGCGGCACCGGCCGACAGGACATCCCCGCCATGACAGACCCGCTGATCTTCTGGAGCGCCGCTGTGCTGGCGGCGGTGCTGGTCGGTATGGCCAAGGGCGGGCTGCCGATGGTGGGGATGCTGTCGGTGCCGATCATGTCGCTGCTGATCTCGCCCGTCGCTGCCGCGGGGCTGCTGCTGCCGGTCTATGTGGCGTCGGACGTCTTCGGGGTCTGGGCCTACCGGCGGCAGTTCGACCGGCGCAACCTGCTGATCCTCGTGCCCGGGGCGCTGGCGGGCGTAGGCTTCGGCTGGGCCACGGCGGCGCTTATGCCGGAACGGGCGGTGACGGCGATCGTGGGGCTGGTGGGGGGCAGCTTCGCGCTGATGCAATTGCTGCGGCGCGGTCCTCCGCCCGAACCGCGCCCGGCCCGGGTGGCGCCCGGCCTGTTCTGGGGGGTGCTGTCGGGCTTCACCAGCTTCGTCAGCCATGCCGGCGCGCCGCCCTACCAGATCTATGTGCTGCCGCAGCGGATGCCGAAGGCGGTGTTCGCCGGCACTACGACGATCTTCTTCGCAATCGTCAACGCGGCCAAGCTGCTGCCCTATGCCATGCTGGGGCAACTGGGGCCCGACACGCTGCGCCAGGCGGCGCTGCTGCTGCCGCCCGCGATCGCGGCGGTCTGGCTGGGGGTGGCGCTGGTCCGCGTCCTGCCGGAACGGCGCTTCTTCCTCTTGGTGACATGGGCGCTGCTGCTGGTGTCGGTGCAACTGCTGTGGCAGGCGGCGTGGGGCTGAACGGGGCCTTGCCGATCCGCCGGCGGTCGTGCTTGCTGGCGCCAAAGCCCGAGGAACCCCAGGAGCCCCATGACCGACATCGCCACCCGCCCTTGCCGGACCGCGCTCTACATCCCCGGCGCCAATGCCCGCGCGCTGGAAAAGGCGCAGGATCTGCCCACGGATGCGATCATCTTCGACCTCGAGGATGCGGTGACGCCCGAGGAGAAGCCCGCCGCGCGCGACCTGCTGATCGGGGCGCTCGGCCGGCACGATTACGGCCGCCGCCTGCGGCTGGTGCGGATCAACGGGCTCGACAGCGACTGGGGCGCCGGCGATCTGGCGGCGCTGGCGGCGGCGATGGGGCAGGGGCTGACGCTCGACGCGATCCTCGTGCCCAAGGTCTCCACCCCCGCCACGCTGTCGGCGGTGGCGGCGCAGGTGCCGGGAACGCCTCTCTGGGCGATGATGGAAACCGCGGCGGGGATGCTGGCCGCGCCCGCCATCGCCGCGCATCCGGCGCTGGCCGGCATGGTGATGGGCACCAACGACCTTGCCCGCGAACTGGGTGCGCGCGACCGGACCGACCGTCTGCCGATGCTGCCCGGCCTGGGCCTGTGCCTGCTGGCGGCCCGTGCGCATGGCCGGCTGATCCTCGACGGGGTCTTCAACGCCTTCCGCGACGAGGCGGGGCTGCGGGCCGAGTGCGAACAGGGCCGCGACATGGGCTTCGACGGCAAGACCGTGATCCACCCGGCGCAACTGGCCATCGCCAATGCCGCCTTCTCGCCCTCCGAGGCCGAGATCGACCTCGCCCGCCGCCAGATCGCCGCACATGAGGCGGCGCGGGCGGCGGGGCAGGGGGTTGCCGTCTTGGATGGAAAGATCGTCGAAAACCTGCATATCGTCACCGCGCGGCAGGTGCTGGCGAAAGCCGGGGCCATCGCCGCATCCCGATAGCCAGCCCGGAGGCCAGCCCCGTGACCCTGCTCATCCTCGGCGTGATCCTGTGGTCCGCCGCCCATCTGTTCAAGCGCGTAGCCCCCGGCGCGCGCGCCGCCCTGGGCGACCGGGGCAAGGGCCTGATCGCCTTCCTGCTGCTGCTGTCGGTGGTGCTGATGGTGATCGGCTATCGCGGGGCGGAATTCCGGCCGGTCTACACGCCGATCCCGGGCATGGGCCACCTGAACAACCTGCTGATGCTGGTCTCGGTCTTCCTGTTCGGCGTGGGCGGCACCAAGGGCACCCTCTACACCCGGATGCGGCACCCGATGCTGGTGGGCACGCTGATCTGGTCGGCGGCGCATCTGCTGGTCAATGGCGACCTGGCCTCGCTGATCCTGTTCGGCGGCATCGCCGTCTGGGCGCTGGCGGAAATCGCGCTGATCAACCGCACGCCCTGGAACCGGCCGCTGCAGGGGCGCGGACCGAAGGGCGACGCGATGAACCTCGCCGGGACGGTGCTGCTTTACGCGCTGATCGCCGGGGTTCATATCTGGACCGGACACAACCCCTTCACCGGAACCTACGGATGAAACTGTACCGCCTGCTGACCGAGGACGACACCTCGGCCTTCTGCCACAAGGTCAGCCTCGCCCTGTCGAAGGGCTGGGACCTGCATGGCAGCCCCTCCTACGCCTTCGACGCCGCCAAGGGCGTGATGCGCTGCGCCCAGGCGGTGGTGAAGGAGGTTCCGGGCGACTATCACCCGGACATGAAGCTGGGCGAGCAGTAGCGCGCTCAGCGGCGGCGGGGGTCGGAGGGATAGACCCCCAGCAGCGCCAGATGCGTGGTGAAATAGCGCAGTTCCTCCAGCGCCAGCTGCACGTTGCGGTCATCGGGGTGGCCCTCGATATCCGCATAGAACTGCGTGGCGGTGAAGTTGCCGTCGACCATGTAGCTTTCCAGCTTCGTCATGTTGATGCCGTTGGTGGCAAAGCCGCCCATCGCCTTGTAAAGCGCGGCCGGGATGTTGCGGACGCGGAAGACGAAGGTGGTCAGCATCGGGCCGGTGCCCCGCCGCTTCAGGTCCGGCTCGCGCGCCATGACGAGGAAGCGGGTGGTGTTGTTCTGCCGGTCCTCGATATGCCGGGCGACGATGTCGAGCCCATAAATCTCGCCCGCCAGATCCGAGGCCAGCGCGCCCACCGACGGGTCGCGCAGGTCCGCGACATGCCGGGCCGAGCCGGCCGTGTCCGCCCCGGTGACGGGCCGGATGTCATGGGCCCGCAGGAAGTCGCGGCACTGGCCCAGCAGGACGGTGTGGCTCATCGCGCGCTGGACCGAGCCGAGCGGCGTGCCCGGCACCGCCAGCAGGCTGATATGCACCCGCACGAAGGCCTCGTCGATGATGTGCAGCCCGCTTTCCGGCAGCAGCTGGTGCATGTCGGCCACCCGGCCATAGGTCGAATTCTCGACCGGCAGCATGGCCAGTTCGGCATCGCCCTTGCGCACGGCCTCGATGGCGTCCTCGAAGGTGGCGCAGGGCATCGCCTCCATGTCCGGGCGGGCCTCGCGGCAGGCCTGATGGGAATAGGCGCCGGGTTCGCCCTGGAATGCGATCCGTCCCCGCTGCTGCGCAACCATCAAGGAAATCCTCCACTTCCGCCGCCGCCGCGCGACAGGGCGGGGCATTTCGCCGCGAGAACTAAACCTTGAAAACCGGCAAGGGAAGCGGATACATACGCGCCAGCGAATAGCCAGCACGCAAGGGCCCGACATGTTCGACACGATGACTCTGACCAAGGTGGGCGGCGCGTTCTGCGGGTCGCTGCTGATCCTGCTGCTCGGGAACTGGGCCGCGGAAGGTCTGTACCACACCGGCACGTCGGGCCATGGCGGCGAGGGCGAAGAGATCACCCAGGCCTATGCGATCGACACGGGCGCCAGCGAGGCGCCAGGCGAGGCGGTCGAAGAGGGGCCGGACTTCGCCACCGTCTTCGCTGCCGCCGATGCCGGCGCGGGCGAGCGGGTCTTCGGCAAGTGCAAGGCCTGCCACAAGCTCGACGGCACCAACGGCACCGGCCCGCATCTGGACGGCGTCGTCGGCCGCGCCGTCGCCTCGGTCGATGGCTACAGCTATTCCGATGCCATGGTCGCGCATGGCGGCGACTGGACGCCCGAAGCGCTGAACGAATTCCTGACCAGCCCGAAGGCCGCCGCGCCCGGCACGAAGATGAGCTTCGCCGGCCTGCCGAAGCCCGAGGATCGCGCCGACGTGATCGCCTATCTGCAGTCGGTGGGCGGCTGATCCGGCCAGAGGCCGGGGGCACGGGAAATGCGCAGGGCCGTCCGCAAGGGCGGCCTTTCTGCTTGCGGCACCGCGGTTTCACGCAATCGCAACTTGAAGCTCCGCCGCCGCGCGCTTTAGCTTCACCGAAGGCCGATTGCCGCCGACGGATGAAGGAGAGCCCGATGACCCGACCCGCCCCCTCTGTGCTTCCGGACCGCAGGACGGCAGGGGCCGTCGCGATGACGGGGCGCGGGGGCCTGTCCGGTCACGATGCCGGGCCGCGCGCCGCCGCGGTGGCGGGGCTGGCGATCGGCACGGCGCTGGTCTGTGCGGCCACGGTCTGGCTGGGACTGGCGGCGCCGGCGGGGGCACAGGGCGAGCCCGGCACCTTGCCCGCCCCCAGCGAGGCGGCGCTGGCCGCCGCCAATGGCGAGCCGGTGACGGTGTCGCATGGCTTCTCGACCTTCGGCGCATTGGAACTGCCGCCCGACTACGACCATCTGCGCTATGTCAATCCCGAGGCACCGAAAGGCGGGCAGATCTCGATCTCGTCCTTCGGCACCTTCGACAGCATGAACCCCTATACCCGCAAGGGCCGGGCCGGGGCGCTGTCCACGATAGGCTACGAGTCGATGCTGCTGGACGTCGCCGACGAACTGGCCAGCTACTGCCTGCTGTGCGAATACCTCGAATACCCGGAAAGCCAGGACTGGGTGATCTTCCACATGCGGCCCGAGGCGACGTTTTCCGACGGGACGCCGGTGACGGCCGAGGATGTGGTCTTCAGCCATTTCCTGCTGCTGGACCAGGGCCTGCCCTCCTATGCCGAGGCGGTGCGCGCGCTGATCCCCGAGGTCGAGGCGCTGGACGAGCACACGGTGAAATTCACCTTCGCCCCGGACGTGCCGCGCAAGAACCTGATCACCCAGGCGGGCGGCGTGCCGGTCTGGTCGAAGGCCTGGTACGAAGAGACCGGTGCCCGGCTGGATGAATCGCGGATGGAAATCTCGCCCGGCTCCGGCCCCTATATGCTGGACGGCTATGACATCAACCGCCGCATCACCTATCGCCGCAATCCCGACTACTGGGGCAACGACCTGCCGATCAACCGGGGGCGGAACAACTTCGATTCCATCCGGGTCGAGTATTTCAACGATGCCACCGCCGCGCTGGAGGCGTTCAAGGCCGGCGAATACACCTTCCGGCAGGAGACGAGCTCGATCAACTGGGCGACGGCCTATGACTTCCCCGCCGTGCGCGACGGCCGGGTGGTGAAGGCCGAGCTGCCGAACGGCAACGTGCCGGGGGCGAACGGCTTCGTCCTGAACCTGCGCCGCCCGCAGCTGCAGGACCCGCGGGTGCGGCAGGCGCTGGCGCTGATGTTCAACTTCACCTGGACCAACCAGACCCTGCAATACGGGCTGTTCCAGCAGCGCGAGAGTTTCTGGCAGAACTCGGACCTCGCCGCGACCGGCGTGCCGGAGGGGCTGGAACTGGAATACCTGCAATCGGTCGCCGACCTGATCGACCCGGCCATCCTGACCGAAGAGGTGACGATGCCGCATGTGTCGGGGGAACAGCAGCTGGACCGGGGCAACCTGCGCCGGGCCATCGCGCTGCTGGCGGAGGCGGGCTATGAACAGGATGCCTCCGGCCGGCTGACCCGCGAGGGCCAGCCGCTGGACGTCGAGTTCCTGACCGAGGATCCGGCGCTGGACCGCTTCGTCATTCCCTATGTCGACAACCTGCGCCGGCTGGGGGTCGAGGCGCGCCACACCCGGGTGGACCCGGCCCAGTACACGGTGCGCGAACGCGATTTCGACTGGGACGTGATCTATGACGGCTACCCGACCGGCCCCGAGGAGGGCATCGGCCTGGGCCAGCGCTTCGGCAGCGACGGGCTGGGCGACGTGTTCAACCCGGCCGGCTATCATTCCGAGGCCGTGGACCAGCTGATCGAGAAGGTCGTCGACGCGACCAGCTATGACGAGATGGCCGCGGCGGTGCGCGCCATCGACCGCATCATGCGCCGCGAGCTGTTCATCGTGCCGACCTGGTACCAGTCGAACTACTGGGTCGCCTATTACGACATGTACGAATACCCCGACCCGCTGCCCCCCTATGCGCTGGGACAACTGGACTTCTGGTGGTGGAACGCGGAAAAGGCGGCGAAGCTCGGCTCCATCGGGGCGGTGCGCTGAGGGCCTGACCGGCGGAGCGCGGACAGTTACATGGCGGCATATATCCTCAGGCGGCTCCTGCTGCTGATCCCCACGCTGCTGGGGATCATGATCGTGAACTTCACGCTGACCCAGTTCGTCCCCGGCGGCCCGGTCGAGCAGGTGATCGCGAACATGGAGGGCCGCGGCGACGTTCTGCAGAACCTCGGCGGCAATACAGGCGACGCGGATCTGGGCGTCACCTCGGACCTGACCGGCAACAGCTATGTCGGCGCCCGCGGCCTGCCGCCCGAATTCATCGAGGAGCTGGAACGCGAATTCGGCTTCGACAAGCCGCCGGTGACCCGGTTCCTGCTGATGATGCGCGGCTACCTGACCTTCGATTTCGGCGAAAGTTTCTTCCGCTCGGTCTCGGTCGTCGATCTGGTGATCGAGAAGATGCCGGTGTCGATCACGCTGGGCCTGTGGTCGACGCTGATCGCCTATCTGATCTCGATCCCGCTGGGCATCCGCAAGGCGGTGCGGGACGGCACCGCCTTCGACACCTGGACCTCGGGGATCATCATCGTGGCCTATGCGATCCCGGCCTTCCTGTTCGCGGTGCTGCTGATCGTGCTGTTCGCGGGCGGCAGCTACTGGCAGATCTTCCCGCTGCGGGGGCTGACCTCGGACAACTGGTCGAGCCTCGGGCCGGTCGAGAAGGTGCTGGACTACCTGTGGCACATCACCCTGCCGGTGCTGGCCACCACGATTTCCAGCTTTGCCACCCTGACCCTGCTGACCAAGAACAGCTTTCTGGACGAGATCAACAAGCAATACGTGATGACCGCCCGCGCCAAGGGCCTGTCCGAGGGGCGGGTGCTGTATGGCCATGTCTTCCGCAACGCCATGCTGATCGTGATCGCGGGCTTTCCGGGGCTGTTCCTCGGCGTCTTCTTCGGTTCGTCGCTGCTGATCGAGACGATCTTCTCGCTCGACGGTCTGGGGCGGCTTGGCTACGAGGCGGCGGTGCAGCGCGACTATCCGGTGGTCTTCGGCACGCTCTATGTCTTCGGCCTCGTGGGGCTCCTGGTCGGGATCCTGTCGGACCTGATGTATGTCTTCGTCGATCCGCGCATCGATTTCGAGCGGAGGCAGGGATGAGGCTGTCGCCGCTGAACGCCCGCCGCTGGCGCAACTTCCGGGCCAATGGCCGCGCCTTCTGGTCGCTGTGGATCTTCGCGGCGCTGTTCGGGCTGTCGCTCGTCGCCGAACTGCTGGCGAATGACCGCCCGATCGTCGTCAGCTACCGGGGCGAGCTCTACTTTCCCGTCTACCGCTTCTATCCCGAAACCACTTTCGGCGGCGATTTCCGCACCGAGGCGATCTATTCCGACCCCGGCGTCGATTGCCTGATCCGCACCGGCGGCCTGCCGGAGTGCTGGGACGATCCGGAGGGCACGATCGAGGATGCGGCCGATGGCGAGGTGGCGGGGCAGCCGGTGGACCGGGGCTGGGCGCTGTGGCCGCCGATCCCCTACAGCTTCCGCACCATCAACAACGTGGGCACCGCGCCCTCGGCCCCCGATGCCGCGCATTGGCTGGGCACCGACGACACCGCCCGCGACGTGGTGGCGCGGATCATCTACGGGTTCCGCCTGTCGGTCCTGTTCGCGCTGATCGTCACCGGCGCCTCGGCGGTCATCGGCATCGCCGCGGGGGCGGTGCAGGGCTATTTCGGCGGCCGGACCGACCTGATCTTCCAGCGTGTGCTGGAAATCTGGGGTTCCACCCCCTCGCTCTACGTCATCATCATCCTGTTCGCGATCCTCGGGCGAAGTTTCACCCTGCTGGTCATCATCTCCATCGTCTTCGGCTGGCCGGCGCTGGTGGGCGTGGTGCGGGCGGAATTCCTGCGGGCGCGGAACTTCGAATATGTCCGCGCGGCCCGGGCGCTCGGCGTGCGGGACCGGACGATCATGTTCCGCCACATCCTGCCCAACGCGATGGTGGCGACGCTGACCATGCTGCCCTTCCTCGTCACCGCCAATATCGGCGCGCTGGCGGCGCTGGACTATCTGGGCTACGGCCTGCCCTCGTCGATGCCGTCGCTGGGCGAACTGTCGCTGCAGGGCAAGTCGAACCTGCAGGCGCCCTGGCTGGGCCTGTCGGCCTTCTTCACCTTCGCGATCATGCTGTCGCTGCTGGTCTTCATCTTCGAGGGCGTCCGCGACGCCTTCGACCCGCGAAAGACCTTCGCATGACCGAGCCTGTGCTTCTGGACGTGCGCGACCTGCGCGTGGCCTTCCGTCAGGATGGCCGGCTGGTCGAGGCGGTGAAGGGCGTCAGCTTCACCGTCACCAAGGGCGAGACGGTAGCCCTGGTCGGGGAAAGCGGGTCGGGCAAGTCGGTCACGGCGTTGTCCACCGTGTCGCTGCTGGGTTCTCAGGCGCAGGTCACCGGGTCCATCGACTATCAGGGCCAGCAGATGGTCGGCGCACCCGAGGCGCGGCTGCGCAAGGTGCGCGGCAATGACATCAGCTTCGTCTTCCAGGAGCCGATGACATCGCTCAACCCGCTGCACACGCTGGAACGGCAGCTGGCCGAAAGCCTCGCGCTGCATCAGGGGCTGACGGGGGCCGCGGCGCGGGCACGGATCATCGACCTGCTGACCAAGGTGGGCATCGACAACCCGGAAGGCCGGCTCGCCGACTATCCGCATCAGCTGTCCGGCGGACAGCGGCAGCGGGTGATGATCGCCATGGCGCTGGCCAACGGGCCGGACCTGCTGATCGCCGACGAGCCGACAACCGCGCTCGACGTCACGATCCAGGCGCAGATCCTCGACCTTCTGGCCGACCTGAAGGCGCGCGAGGGGCTGAGCCTGCTGTTCATCAGCCATGACCTGAACATCGTCCGCCGCATCGCCGACCGGGTCTGCGTGATGCAGGGCGGCGAGATCGTCGAACAGGGGCCGGCGGCGCGAATCTTCGCCGATCCGCAGCATCCCTATACCAGGACCCTGCTGGCCGCCGAACCGCAGGGCGGGCCGGGGCCGGTTGCGGCCGATGCGCCGGTGGTGGCGCGGACCGAGGATCTGCGCATCTGGTTCCCGATCCAGCGCGGCCTGCTGCGCCGCACCGTGGGCCATGTGAAGGCGGTGAATGCCGCCAGCCTGTCGGTCCGCGCGGGCGAGACGCTGGGCATCGTCGGCGAAAGCGGGTCGGGCAAGACCACGCTGGCGCTGGCGGTGATGCGGCTGATCGCCTCGGAAGGGCGGATCGAGTTCGCCGGACAGGACATCACCGGCCTGTCGGGCACCGCCCTGCGCCGGCTGCGCCGCGACATGCAGATCGTGTTCCAGGACCCGTTCGGCAGCCTCAGCCCCCGCATGACGGCGGAGCAGATCATCGCCGAGGGGCTGGGCGTGCACGGGGTGGAACCGGGCCGCGACCGGCGCGGGATGGTGGCCGCGATGATGGAGGAGGTGGGGCTCGACCCCGCCGCGATGACCCGCTATCCGCACGAATTTTCCGGCGGCCAGCGCCAGCGCATCGCCATCGCCCGCGCGATGATCCTGCAGCCGAAGCTGGTGGTGCTGGACGAGCCGACCTCGGCGCTGGACATGACGGTGCAGGTGCAGATCGTCGATCTGCTGCGTGACCTGCAGCGGCGGCACGGGCTGGCCTATCTGTTCATCAGCCATGACCTGCGGGTGGTGCGCGCGCTCAGCCACAAGGTGATGGTGATGAAGCGCGGCGACGTGGTCGAGGCGGGCGATGCCGCGACCGTCTTTTCCGCCCCCGCGCATCCCTATACGCGCGAACTGTTCGCGGCGGCCTTCGGGCGCGCGGCGCCGGACGCGCGCCACCCGCGCGGGGATGCGCAGACGGACGCCTGATGCGGGTCCTGCTGGTCCACCAGAACTTTCCGGCGCAGTTCCTGCATCTGGCGCCGGCGCTGGCCGCGCGCGGGCACGAGGTGCTGGCCCTGACGGCCGAGGGCAACCGCCGCCCGACGCGGGTGAGGACCATGCACTATCGCTGGGACAAGGCGGCGGAAGAGGCGATCGCCGGCCCGGTGGCCACCTTCCACAAGGCGACGCTGCGCGGCATCGCCGCCGCCCGCGCCGCCGCCGCCCTGCGCGACCGGCACGGGTTCCGCCCCGACGTGGTGCTGGGCCATACCGGCTGGGGCGAGACGCTGTATCTGCGCGAGGTCTGGCCCGAGGCGCGGCACCTCGCCTATGCCGAGTTCATGTATGGCACCCGCGGGCTCGACACCGACTTCGACCCCGAATTCCGGCAGGACAGCCTCGACCAGCGGATGATCACCCTGACGCGGCGCGCCCACATGACCCAGGCGCTGGTCGATTGCGACGCGGCGCTGGCGCCGACCGAATGGCAGGCGGCCTCGTTCCCGCCGGGCCTGCGCGAGAAGATCACCGTCATTCATGACGGCGTCGATACGGCCCGGATCCGGCCCGACCCGGCCGCGCGGCTGGACCTGCCCGATGGCCGGGTGCTGCGGCCGGGCGACGAGGTGCTAAGCTATGTCTCGCGCAGTCTGGAACCCTATCGCGGCATCCATACCTTCCTGCGGGCGCTGCCGGCGGTGCTGGCGGCCCGGCCGCAGGCGCAGGCGGTGATCGTGGGGGACGAGGGCCAGAGCTATGGCGCGAAGCCCCCCTGCGGCACCAGCTGGAAGCGGCGGCTGCTGGCGGAACTCGACGGGCAGCTGGACCTGGAGCGGGTGCATTTCCTCGGCCGCCTGCCCTATCCGCAGTTCCTGTCGCTGCTGCAGGTGACGCGGGTCCACGCCTATCTGACCTATCCCTTCGTGCTCAGCTGGTCGCTGATCGAGGCGATGGCGGCGGGCGCGGCCATCGTCGCCTCGCGCACCCCGCCGGTGGCGGAGGCGCTGGAAGACGGGGTCACGGCGCGGCTGGTGGACTTCTTCGACGTGCCGGGCTGGTCCGCCGCGCTGACCGCCGCGCTGGCCGATCCGGCCGGCCATGCGCCGCTCGCCGCCGCCGCCCGCGCCGCAGCCGTGGCCCGCTATGACCTGACCACGGTCTGCCTGCCCCGGCTGGTGGACTTCGTCGAATTGCGGGGCGGCTGAGCCCGGGTCAGATCGCGGGGCTGTGGCCGGCCTTCGACAGGTCGAACGCGTCGAAGCTGCGGGCGATCATCCGGGTCAGCGGCCGCGCCACCTCGGGCACCGAAAGGCCCTCGGGCCCCACTGTCAGCATGTCGCCGAAGGCGGCCTGCGCCAACCCGAACAGCGCGTCGATCCGCGCGGGCGTGGTGTCGAAGTCGCGCAGCAGTTCGGCCCGGTCGATGCGGAAGTCGCACATCACCGCCTCGATCATCCGGGCGCGCAGCAGATCCTCGCCCCGGAACTCATGCCCGCGCGCGGTCGAGAAGCCGCCTTCCTCGATCGCCTTCACATGGGCCGAGGTCGCCGGCGCGTTCTGCGCATAACCTTGCGGGAAGCGCGAAATCGCCGAGGCCCCGAGCCCGATCAGCACCGGCGCGGTGTCGTCGGTATAGCCCTGGAAGTTGCGGCGCAGCCGGCCCTCGCGCGCCGCCCGCGCCAGACCGTCCCCGGGCCGGGCGAAGTGGTCGATGCCGATTTCCTGGTAACCGTCCCACAGGAACAGCTGCCGCGCCGTCTCGAACAGGGCCAGCCGCTCCATCGGGTTGGGCAGCGTGTCCGAGGGGATCATCTGCTGGCGCCGCGCCACCCAGGGCACATGCGCATAGCCGTAGAGCGCCACGCGGTCCGGCGACAGCCCCAGCAGCTTTTGCACCGAATCCGCGATCTTCACCGGGGTCTGGGTCGGCAGGCCGAACAGGATGTCGGCGTTCAGCGACGGCACGCCGCGCTCGCGGATCAGGTCCACGGTCCGGCGGGTCACCTCGTGGCTCTGTTCGCGGCCGATGATCTTCTGGATCAGCGGGTCGAAATCCTGCACGCCGATCGAGGCGCGGTTCATCCCCAGCGATGCCAGCACGTCGAGCCTTGGGGCGTCGATCTCGTTCGGGTCGATCTCGACCGAAAATTCGCCGCCCTCGGCCAGGGGCACCGTGGACAGGATCGCCTCGCCGATCCGGTGCATCACCTCGGGCGGCATCAGCGTCGGGGTGCCGCCGCCCCAGTGCAGCCGCGCCAGCCGCACCCCGCGCGGCAGGTGCCGGGCCAGCAGCGCGATTTCCCGTACCAGCGTCTCGGCATAGCTGCGGACGGGATCCTCGCTTTTCGTGCCCTGGGTGCGGCAGGCGCAGAACCAGCAGAGCCTGCGGCAGAAGGGCACATGCAGGTAAAGCGAGATCGCCTCACCTTCCGGCACCGCGCCGATCCAGTCGGCGAACCGGTCGGGCCCGACCGCCGTGCCGAACTGCGGCGCGGTCGGATAGCTGGTGTAGCGCGGCACCCGCGCGTCGAACAGTCCCAGACGATGAAGTTGCGATTCCTGTGTCATGGGCGTAGGGATAGGGGACCGTGCGCCGATCAGCCTTGACCCAAATCAATCCTCAGATGTCGCTTCAGGACGCCCCCTCGCTGTCGCTTCATTGCGGAGACTGCCCGATCCGGCACCGGGCGGTCTGTTCGCGCTGTGGCAGCGACGAGCTGGCCCGGCTGGAAGAGCTGAAATACTATCGCAGCTACGAGGCGGGGCAGACCGTCATCTGGTCCGGCGACCGCATGGATTTCGTGGCCTCGGTCGTGTCGGGCATCGCCACCCTGACCCAGACGATGGAGGACGGGCGCACGCAGATGGTGGGCCTGCTGTTGCCGTCGGATTTCGTCGGCCGCCCGGGGCGCGAGACGGCGGCCTACAACGTCATCGCCACCACCGACCTCCTGATGTGCTGCTTCCGCAAGCGCCCGTTCGAGGAGATGCTGGTCAGCACCCCCAATGTCGGCCACCGGCTGCTGGAAATGACGCTGGACGAACTGGACGCGGCGCGGGAATGGATGCTGCTTCTGGGGCGCAAGACCGCGCGCGAGAAGATCGCCTCGCTGCTGGCCATCATCGCGCGGCGCGACGCCTCGCTGAAGCTGCGGCCGATGCAGGGGCGGATGTCCTTCGACCTGCCGCTGACGCGCGAGGCGATGGCCGATTACCTGGGCCTGACGCTGGAAACCGTCAGCCGGCAGGTGTCGGCGCTGAAGCGCGACGGGATCATCGAGCTCGAGGGCAAGCGCCACGTGACCGTCCCCGATTTCGACCGCCTGCTGGACGAGGCGGGCGACGATTATGACGGCGGGTATCTGAACTGACGGCTGCATCGCGTGGGTTACCGGGGACCGAGATGAGTGACTTCGACGCCGAACGACAGATGCAGCGCGAACTCGGGACCCTGCTCGGGCTCGAGCAGACCGAAGCGCGAACTCTGGCCGCAATCATCCGCCACTGCGCTTTGAAGGGCGGCATTCCCCTTGGCGGAGCGGGCGCGGTCGGCATGGCCGGGGCAGGGACCGTGGTAATTCCGGTCGTGGGCGCCGTTCCCGGCTGGCTCGCCGGCTTCGCGGCAGGGTTCGTCGGAGGCACCTTGATGTGCACGCTTGCCCAGCGTGGCGTGGTCGTCCAAAGCCTGAAGCAGACGTTGAGCAGCGTTTCTGGACGGTCTCCTAGCGAAACCGACGCGCTGGTTCAGTTGCGCCAGACGCTGGCCCGTGTAGGCAAGGCCAGCGTCCCTTCGGCCTAGAGGCCGGCGCGGCAACCTAGTGCGCCATGAACACCGGGCGTTCGGTCGCTTCCAGCGTGTTGCGGGTGGCGCCGCCGAGGATCGCCTCGCGGAACCGGGAATGGCCGTAGGCCCCCATCACCAGAAGGTCGGCATCCGTGTCGCGCAGGTGCCGCGCCAGGATGTCCGAAATGCGCGGCATCGTCTTGGCCAGCACCGAAACCTCGGCCCGCACCCCGTGGCGCGACAGCCATTGCGACAAGAGGCCGGCCGGGTCCGACCGTTCCGGTCCGTGCTGGGGCGGGTCGATCACCGCGATGTTGACCATCGCCGCCCGTTTGAGGATCGGCAGCGCCGCATGCACCGCGTTCAGCGCCTCGACGCTCTGGTTCCAGGCGATGACGACGCGCTGGCCCGGGATGGCCTGCAGCCCGGTTTCCGGCACGACCAGCAGCGGTGCGCCGCCCTCGAACATCGCGGCCTCGACAATGGCCTCGCATTCGCCGGGCTGGCCCTTGGCATAGGGCTTCATCTGCACGACCAGATCGGCGAAGCGGGCGCGCAGGGCGATCAGCCCGCTCATCGCGCCCAGCTGGGCCACGGCCGCCTCGCAGGACCAGCGGATGTCCTCGGCGGCCATGCGCTGGCGCAGCGCGGCCTCGACCTCGGCCACGTCGCGCTGCGCCTGCTCGATCATCTCCTGATACACGAAGCCGGTTGCCCCGGCGTAGTAATAGCCCGTCTGCGTCCGGTCGATGCCAAGCGAGAACAGTTCCAGATGCGCGTCCTCGGCCCGGGCAAGCGCCACGGCCGCGTCGATCTGTGCGGCCTGTGCCTGCGGATCGGTGACGATGGTGAGGATGGACTTGTAGGCCATGTGGCGGATCTCCCTGAGCCGATTGGTCCCGGGCCGAGTCGTAGACCCCGCCCCCCTGCGCCGCCTTGATGCGGATCAAACCGGCCTTTTCCGATCAGTTGACCCAGATCAAGGCGTTGCCCCGCGCCGCGCCCCAGAAGCGGACCAGTCTGCAAAGCCATCGCCGGCACGAGTCGCCGGCAGCGACAGGACAAGGGACGCAACGATATGTGGGACTATATCAAGCTGATCGTGCTTGGTGCCATCGCGGTGCTGGCCGCGATCGCGGCCAATTATGCGCGCGATCTGGCCTACATGGTGAACGCACTGACCGTGATGCTCGCGGCCGCGGTGACGTTCCTGTGGGTCTTGCGGCGCATGGACGAACCTCGTCCGCCGCGCCTGGACGAATACAACGACGGCGTGATCCGCGCCGGGGTGATCGCCACCTCGCTCTGGGGCGTGGTGGGCTTTCTCGCCGGCACCTTCATCGCCTTCCAGCTGGCCTTCCCCGACCTCAACTTCGGCTGGGCGGACGGCTACATGAACTTCGGCAAGCTGCGTCCGCTGCACACTTCGGCGGTGATCTTCGCCTTCGGCGGCAACGCGCTGCTGATGAGCTCGTTCTACGTGGTGCAGCGCACCTCGGCGGCGCGGCTGTGGGGCGGCAACCTCGCCTGGTTCGTGTTCTGGGGCTATCAGCTGGTGATCGTGCTGGCGGCCACGGGCTATATCCTCGGTGCCACCCAGTCGAAGGAATATGCCGAACCGGAATGGTATGTGGACTGGTGGCTGACCATCGTCTGGGTCGCCTATCTGGCCGTCTTCCTCGGCACGATCCTGAACCGGAAAGAGCGGCATATCTACGTCGCCAACTGGTTCTACCTCAGCTTCATCGTCACCATCGCCATGCTGCATGTGGTGAACAACATCGCGATCCCGGTGTCGGTCTTCGGGTCGAAGTCGGTGCAGCTGTTCGCGGGCGTGCAGGACGCGATGACGCAGTGGTGGTATGGCCACAACGCCGTCGGCTTCTTCCTGACCGCGGGCTTCCTCGGCATGATGTACTACTTCGTGCCCAAGCAGGCCGAGCGGCCGGTCTACAGCTACAAGCTGTCGATCATCCACTTCTGGGCGCTGATCTTCCTCTACATCTGGGCGGGTCCGCACCACCTGCACTACACCGCGCTGCCCGACTGGGCCTCGACGCTGGGCATGGTGTTCTCGATCATGCTGTGGATGCCGTCCTGGGGCGGGATGATCAACGGGCTGATGACCCTGTCGGGGGCCTGGGACAAGCTGCGCACCGACCCGGTGATCCGGATGATGGTGGTCGCAGTCGGCTTCTACGGCATGTCCACATTCGAGGGGCCGATGATGTCGATCAAGGCGGTCAACTCGCTCAGCCACTATACCGACTGGACCATCGGCCACGTGCATTCCGGCGCGCTCGGCTGGAACGGGATGATCACCTTCGGCGCGCTCTACTTCCTCGTGCCGCGGCTCTGGAACCGCGAACGGCTCTACAGCCTCAGCCTCGTCAGCTGGCACTTCTGGCTGGCCACCATCGGCATCGTTCTCTACGCGGCCGCGATGTGGGTCACCGGCATCATGGAAGGCCTGATGTGGCGCGAGGTCGATAGCCAAGGCTTCCTCGTCAATGCCTTCGCGGACACGGTCGCGGCCAAGTTCCCGATGTATGTGGTGCGCGGGCTCGGCGGGGTCATGTACCTGACCGGCGCGATCATCATGGTCTACAACCTCTGGGCTACCGTCGCCCGGCAACCTGCCCGCGGGCCGGTTCCGGTCGCGGTCCCGGCCGAATAGGAGCGCCGGGCATGGCAATCCTCGACAAGCACGCGGTTCTGGAAAAGAACGCCACATTGCTGCTGGTGGCCTCGCTCTTCGTGGTCACGATCGGCGGCATCGTCGAAATCGCGCCGCTCTTCTATCTCGAGAACACCATCGAGAAGGTGGAGGGCGTGCGCCCCTACACGCCGCTGGAACTGACCGGCCGCGACATCTATGTCCGCGAAGGCTGCTATGTCTGCCACAGCCAGATGATCCGCCCGATGCGGGACGAGGTCGAACGCTACGGCCATTACAGCCTTGCCGCGGAATCGATGTACGATCATCCGTTCCAGTGGGGGTCGAAGCGGACTGGGCCGGATCTGGCCCGGGTCGGCGCCCGCTATTCCGACGAATGGCATGTCGATCACCTGACCGACCCGCAATCGGTGGTGCCGGAATCGGTGATGCCGAAATACGGCTTCCTGTCCGACCGTCTCATCGAGCCCGAACATATCGAGGACCTGCTGAACACCCACAAGCTGGTCGGCGTGCCCTATACCCCCGAAATGATCGAGGCAGCGAAGGACGACTTCACCGCGCAGGCGGACCCGGACAGCGACTATGACGGTCTGCTGGAACGCTATCCCGGCGCCGTGGTCAGCAATTTCGACCGCGCCCCCGGCGTGACCGAGATGGATGCCCTGGTCGCCTATCTGCAGGTTCTGGGCACGATGGTCGACTTCTCGACCTTCACCCCGGATGCGAGCCGGTGAGGGGGGCGTGATGGACTATCACCTGCTTCGGGAATTCGCGGACAGCTGGGCGCTGCTGGCGCTGACCTGCTTCTTCGCGGGCGTCATCCTCTGGGCCTACCGGCCCGGCAGCAGCCGCGCCTATCGCGACACCGCGAACATTCCCTTCCGCAACGAGGATCGGCCGGCCGCCGGCTGCGCGGGCGACTGCGGCAGCTGCGGCTGCGGGCCGGACAGGGCGCCCGATGTGGCCCCCGATCCGGCCCCCCACATGGCCAAGGAGGCCAGGACATGAGCAAGGCTCCCACCAAGACCCCGGCCGGGCAGGTCGGGACCACCGGCCATGAATGGGACGGGATCGAGGAACTGAACAACCCGCTGCCGCGCTGGTGGCTGTGGACCTTCTACGCCACGATCATCTGGGCGCTGCTCTACACCATCGCCTATCCGGCCTGGCCGCTGATCAGCGGCGCCACCCCCGGCATCCTCGGCCAGTCCACCCGGGCCGATGTCGCGGCAGAGATCGCCCGCGTCGAGGCCGCCAACGCGCCCATCGAGGCGCGTCTGGCCGCGACCGACCTGACGCAGATCGCCGCCGATCCCGACCTGTCGAACTATGCGATGAACGCGGGCGGCGCCGTCTTCCGCACCTGGTGCGCGCAATGCCACGGATCGGGCGCCGCGGGGGCCGAGGGCTATCCCAACCTTCTGGACAACGACTGGCTGTGGGGCGGTTCGATCGAGGACATCCACGCCACCGTGACCCACGGCATCCGCAACACCACCGATGGCGAGGCGCGCTATTCGGAGATGCCGAAGTTCGGCGCGGACGGGCTGCTGGAAGAGGCGCAGATCGCGGCGGTGGTGCAGCATGTGCTGGCGATCTCGGGGCAGCCGCATGACGCGGTGCTGGCCGCCGAGGGCGCGACGGTCTTCGCCGACAACTGCGCCGCCTGCCATATGGAGGAAGGCACCGGCGACCGCAGCCAGGGCGCCCCGAACCTGACGGATGCCATCTGGCTGTACGGCGGCGACGAAGCCAGCCTGACCGAAACCGTGACCAATGCCCGCTTCGGGGTGATGCCGAACTGGAACACGCGGCTGAGCGAGGCCGAGATCCGGGCGGTGGCGAGCTATGTCCACAGCCTCGGCGGCGGCGAATAGGCCCATGCGACCATGACACGAGGGGAAGGCGCCGGCGGGTCCGGCGCCTTTCGCGTTCGGTGACGCGCCGCGCCGGGCGGCTGTTGACCTAGGTCAAGGCCGGAGCCGGCGAATCGGCCTATCCAGAGCCATGCCACGGGTTGTGCGCCCGGGGCACTGGCACCGGCGCCTCGTCCTGTTCGCGCGTTTCCTGGGGGCGGCCGGTGCCACCTTTTCCCCCCAGCATCCTTCCGGCCGTCCGCGAGACGCTCAGCCCGGCAGCGCTGCCCGAACGAAGGCCGCCAGCAGCCAGAAGCCGTGCCAGAGCGCGCCGGCCAGCATCAGCAGCCCCCATCCCGCCAGCGCCGCCAGCCACAGCAGCAGCGGCAGGGCCAGCACCAGCAGGATCGCCCGCCAGTGCCGCCCGATCCACCGCAGTGTCGCGGCCATTGCCTCACGCCCCGTCATCGACCCGCCTGTATCGCCGCCCCGCCGTCATCGGCAGCCTAGCCGCCGGCCTGCGGCGCCCAAGCAGGCGGTCGCGCGGGCATCGCCGGGCGATGCGCCGGCGCCGGACCTTCCGCCGCGCGCGGGCGTTTACCGCCGCGGTCCGCTCCGCCATAGTCGCGTCAGGAAGGTCAGTAATCGTGCCCCATCGGAACCGTCTCGCCCTCGCCCTGCTTGCGCTTGTCCTGTGGACGGCGATCACGACCTGGGGCATCTGGCGCCCGGCCGACCCGGTGGCATTGGTGGACAAGGTGTCGGCCACCATCGCCTGGCGGGTCATCGGGGCGGGGCTGTTCCTGGCGGTTCTGGTCCGCCTCGCCGGGTGGCGCGACATCGGGCTGACCCTGCCGCGGGTCTGGCCGGCGCTGCGCATCTTCCTGCTGCCCTCGGTCTATCTGCTGCTGTTCCTTGCCGCCGTGGCGGTGGTGGGCCTGCCGCCCGCGCCGGTGGTCGCGGTGCTGGTGGTCAACATGCTGGCCGTGGGCTTTTCCGAAGAGCTGATGTTCCGCGGCGTGCTGTTCGCGGCGCTGCGGACGCGGCTTGGCCTCTGGCCCTCGGTCTGGGCCAGTTCCGCGCTGTTCGGCTGCGTGCATCTGCTGAACGCCTTCACCACCGGCCAGCCGCTGGCCGCGGCGATCCAGGCGCTGACCGCCTTCATGACCGGGGTGTTCTTCATGGCGACGGTGCTGCGCACCGGGTCGCTGTTGCCCTGCATGCTGTACCATGCGGCGTGGAACTTCCTGCTGGCCGCCGCGGCGGTCGCGGCGGTTCCGCCGGGCGAGGTGCAGCCGGGCGCGCCGGACAATCCGCTGGCCTATCTGCTGCCGATGCTGCTGATCCTGCCCAACTTCCTGTACGGGCTGTGGCTGCTGCGCCGCCTGCCGCCGGAGGCGCGGGACCCCGCCATCCGAACCCGCGCCACCTGAACCCGCGCCACCTGAACCCGCGCGGCCCGATGCGACGCCCCGCCGCAGGTCCGGCGGGAATGATGTATCGCGGACTTTCCGAATGTTGATGCAGGTCAAAGTGTGGCGTGCCGCCTTGACCTAGACCGGGGTGAGCCACCTCCTGCCGGAGCCTCGCCATGAGCACGACCGAACCCACTGCCCTCTATGCCGCGCGCGAGCCGGTCTTCCCGCGCCGGGTGAAGGGGCGGTTCCGCAGCCTGAAATGGGTGCTGATGGCGATGATGCTGGGCATCTACTACGTCACGCCCTGGATCCGCTGGGACCGCGGCCCCGGAATGCCGGATCAGGCGGTGCTGGTCGATCTCGCCAACCGACGCTTCTTCTTCTTCATGATCGAAATCTGGCCGCACGAATTCTACTTCGTTGCCGGCCTGCTGATCATGGCAGGGCTGGGCCTGTTCCTGTTCACCTCGGCGCTCGGCCGGGTGTGGTGCGGCTATGCCTGCCCGCAGACGGTCTGGACCGACCTCTACATCCTCGTCGAACGCTGGGTCGAAGGCGACCGGAACGCGCGGCTGCGGCTGTGGAACCAGAAATGGGACCTGCGCAAGGCGCGGCTGCGGGCGGTGAAGTGGACGCTGTGGTTGCTGATCGGGGTCGCGACGGGCGGGGCCTGGGTCTTCTACTTCACCGATGCGCCGACGCTGCTGCGCGATCTGGTGACGCTGCAGGCGCATCCGGCGGCCTGGATGACGATCGTGATCCTGACGCTGACCACCTTCGCCTTCGGCGGCTTCGCCCGCGAACAGATCTGCATCTATGCCTGCCCCTGGCCGCGCATCCAGGCGGCGATGATGGACGAGGACACGATCACCGTCGCCTATCGCGAATGGCGGGGCGAGCCGCGCGGCAAGCATCGCAAGGCCGAGGGCGCGGCGGCGCTCGGCGACTGCATCGATTGCATGGCCTGCGTCAACGTCTGCCCGATGGGCATCGACATCCGCGACGGGCAGCAGCTGGCCTGCATCACCTGCGCGCTGTGCATCGACGCCTGCGACGAGGTGATGGGCAAGATCGGCAAGCCGCGCGGCCTGATCGACTATCTGGCGCTGAAGGACGAGGCGGCGGAACGCGCCGGCGCCCATCCGAAGAAGATCTGGAAACACATCTTCCGGGTCCGCACGCTGGTCTATTTCGTGCTGTGGGGCGGTATCGGCGTGGCGCTGGTGGTGGCGCTGTTCCTGCGCTCGCCCTTCGATGTCAGCGTGACGCCGGTCCGCAACCCGATCTTCGTCACCCTGTCGGACGGGTCGATCCGCAACACCTACGAGGTGCGGGTCCGCAACAAGCAGCACGAGCCGCGCAGCTTTGCCTTCAGCGTGGCGGGCGTCCCGGACCTCGCCGTGACCGTCGAGGGCGGGACCGAGGCCGCGCAGGACATCGCCGCCGACACGCTGGGCGAGACGCGGCTCTACGTCGTGGCCCCGGCGGGCAGCGCCGCCGCCGCCGCCGAGCGCAGCCAGATCGCGATCTGGATCGAGGATACCACCAGCCGCGACCGGGTGTCGGTGGACACGATCTTCAACGGGAAAGGACAGTAGCATGACCGAGGCAACGCGCGGACGGCCCCTGACCGGGCGCATGGTCCTGGCGATCACCGTGTCGGCCTTCGCGCTGATCATCAGCGTCAACGTCTTCATGGCGGTGCAGGCCGTGGGCACCTTCCCGGGGCTGGAGGTGGCGAATTCCTATGTCGCGAGCCAGAGCTTCGACGCCGACCGCGCCGCGCAGCAGGCGCTCGGCTGGCAGGTGGGGCACAGCTATGAGGGCGGCGTGCTGACGCTGGTGATCCGCGACGCGCAGGGCCGGCCCGCGCCGGTGGCGGCATTGTCGGTCATCGTCGGGCGCACCACCCATGCGCGCGAGGACCGGCCGGTGGAACTGACCTATTCCGGCGGGCTTTACACGGCGCCGCTCGGCCTCGCCCCGGGGGCCTGGCTGCTGCATCTGGAGGCGCGGGCGGCGGATGGCACCGCCTTCCGGCAGCGCTATGACCTGATGGTGCCGGAGAGGGCGGAATGACCACGCCCGCCCTGTCCGCCTGCCCGGCCTGCCTCGCCGCCCCCGCGGCCGAGCGGCTGGCCGCGGCGCCGTCCGCATCCGGCCCTTCCGCGGCGCGGCTGTTCCTGTCGCTGCCGACCGCCCATTGCGCGACCTGCATCGCCGATGTCGAACGGGCCCTGGCAAGCGTGCCGGGCGTGCGGACCGCGCGCGTGAACCTGACGCTGAAGCGCGCCGCGATCGAGGCCGCGCCGCAGGTGACGGCCGAAACGCTGATCCGCGTGCTGGACGCCATCGGATACGAGGCGCATGAGCTCGACCCCGACACGCTGGCGATGACCGCGACCGACCGGCGCGGCCGCGACCTCTTGATGCGGATCGGCGTGTCGGGCTTCGCGATGATGAACGTCATGCTGTTGTCGGTCGCGGTCTGGTCGGGGGCCGAGGCCGCGACCCGCGACCTGTTCCACTGGATTTCCGCCGCCATCGCCCTGCCCACGGTGATCTTCGCCGGCCAGCCCTTCTTCGCCAGCGCCTGGACCGCGCTGAAGGCGCGCCGGCTGGGGATGGACGTGCCGATCAGCCTCGCTCTGATCCTCGCCTCGGGCATCTCGGTCTACGAGACGGCGCAGCATGGGCATCACGCCTATTTCGACGCGGCGGTCATGCTGTCCTTCTTCCTGCTGGTCGGCCGCTATCTGGACTATCGCACCCGCGCCATCGCCCGGTCCGCCGCCGAGGAACTGGCCGCGCTGGAGGTGCCGCGCGCGACCCGGCTGGCCGGCGGGACCGAGACTGTAGTGCCGGTGGCCGAACTGCGCCCCGGCGACCGGGTGCTGGTGCGGCCGGGGGCGCGGATGCCGGCCGACGGCATCGTGACCGAGGGCGCGAGCGAGCTGGACCGCAGCCTGCTGACGGGCGAAAGCCTGCCGGTCTGGGCGGGCGAGGGCACGGCCGTCAGCGCGGGCGAGGTCAACCTCACCGGCCCGCTGACGGTGCGGGTGACGGCGGCGGGGCGCGAGTCGAGCCTGCACCGGATGGCGGAACTGGTCGCCATCGCCGAAAGCGCCCGCAGCCGTTATACCTCGCTGGCCGATCGGGCGGCGCGGTTCTATTCCCCCGCCGTGCATCTGCTGGCGCTGACGTCCTTCCTCGCCTGGCTGCGGATCACCGGCGGCGACGTGCGCCATGCGCTGAACGTCGCGGCGGCGGTGCTGATCATCACCTGCCCCTGCGCGCTCGGCCTGGCCGTGCCCGCCGTCGTCACCGCGGCCTCCGGCCGGCTGTTCCGCAAGGGGCTGCTGATCAAGGACGGTACCGCGCTGGAACGCCTGGCCGAGGTCGATTGCGTCGTCTTCGACAAGACCGGCACCCTGACGCTCGGCGCACCGGAACCGCTGGACCTGGATGCGCTGCCGCCGGAGGATCTGGCGCTGGCCGCGGCGCTGGCGGGGGCCTCGTCCCATCCGCTGGCGTGCGCGCTGGCCGAGGCGGTGCGGGGCAGGGGGGTGGTCGCCACCCCGGTCGCCGCCCTGCGCGAGGTGCCGGGCTATGGCATCGAGGGGCAGTGGCAGGGCCGCACCGTCCGCCTTGGCCGGGCCGGATGGGTCGGGGCCACGCCCGCCGCCACGACCGCCACCTATCTCGACACCGGCACCGGTGCCCCCCGTGCCATCGCCTTCGCCGACCGTTTGCGCCCCGGCGCGGCCGAGGCGGTGGCGGCGCTGAGGGCGCGGGGGCTGTCGGTCTGGCTGGTCTCGGGCGACGTGCCCGCCGTGGTGGCGGCACTCGCCGGACGGCTGGGCATCGCCGACTGGCGGGCCGAGGCGCTGCCGGCGGAAAAGGCCGCGCTGGTGGCGGACCTGTCCGCGCAGGGGCGCCGCGTGCTGATGGTGGGCGACGGGCTGAACGACACCGCGGCGCTGGCGGCGGCCCATGCCTCGATCTCGCCGGCCTCGGCGCTGGATGCGGCGCGGGCGGCCTCGGACATCGTGCTGCTGGGGCAGGATCTGGCCCCGGTGGCCGAGGCCCTGCGCGTGGCGGTGAAGGCCCGCCGCCGCATCCGCGAGAATTTCGCGCTGTCCTTCGGCTATAACGTCATCGCGGTGCCGGTGGCGCTGATCGGGCTGGCGACGCCGCTGGCGGCCGCGCTGGCGATGTCGATCTCCTCGATCAGCGTGTCCCTGAACGCGCTGCGCCTGCGCTAGGAGGCCCCGATGGAAATGCTCGCCTGGCTGATCCCGATCTCGCTGTTCCTGGGGGGGATGGGGCTCGCCGCCTTCTTCTGGTCGCTCCGGGACAACCAGTATGACGATCCCGAAGGCGATGCGCGGCGCATCCTCAACCGGGACTGGGACGACCGACCGAAGCCCTGACGCCTATGCGCTGAGGCCGGTGTGGCGGGGCGTCACGGCCCCACCACCTCGCAATCCTGGCTGCGGGCCTGCAGACGGCGGCAGGCGGCCTCGGCCATTTCTTCCGTCATGCCGACGAAATTCGCGTCGAAGCCCGTCGCGCGGGTGACAACCTTGCGCAGGCTGCCCTCCAGCACCGAGGACTCGGTCAGCGCCGTCTGCAGCAGCGCCCGTTCCGCGTTGTAGCGCGTATTGAACAGGCCGATGCTGATGCCGTGATGCCGCCCGCCCGAGGTCGAGACGCGGCTGACCACCTCCAGTTCGGGTTCCGGGGCCGGGGCGTCCGTCTGTGCCGACATCAGGATGATGGTGCCGGGCCGGGCGACCGGCGCCGGGGCCAGCGCCGCCGCCAGTTCCAGCGTCTCGGGCTGGGGCGCGGTGCTCTGGAATTCGGCCACCTGGGTTTCGACCGGCGTCACCGGAACCGCGGCCTGGGTCGCGGTCGGAATCGGGGCCGGGGCGGCCGTCACGGCCCCGGGCAGAACGGCGGCGACCTCGACCGGCGCCTCCGCCGCCTCGCCCACGCTTTGGGCGACGGTTTCGGCCACGGCCTCGGCGGCGGGCTGCAGCGCGGCGACGGCCAGGGCCGCGGGCCGGGCCATCGGGCGCAGCGCCGGGATCGCGGGCGCGGTCGCCGCGGCGGCCAGTTCCACCTCGGGCGCGATCTCGGCCACCACCTCGGGAACGGCTTCGGGCACTGCCTCTGCCACGGCGGCCGGGGCATCGTGCACCTGCGCCAGCACCGCGTCGATATTGTCCTGCATCGCCACCAGCATCTCGGGCGGCGGCGCGGCGACCGGGGCCGCGGCGGCACCCGGGCGCATCCGCGGCCGCGGGCTGGTCAGCACCGCCACCTGCAGGCGGATGATCTTGCCGGCGCCGCCGGGCGATTCCGGCAGGCTGTCGCGGCCCGGCCCCAGATAGGCCACCGCCTCGGGCTTGATGGTGCGGGCGCCGTTCGGCGCGCGGGCAAAGCCCAGATCCAGCAGTTCCACCATCTTCTGGTTGCGCCAAGCGGTCGACTTGCCGCCCAGCACCGTCGCGATGATCCGCTTGTTGCCGCGATGCGCCGAGGCGGTCAGGTTGAACCCGGCCGCGTTGGTATAGCCGGTCTTGATGCCGTCCGCGCCCTCATAGGCGTCAAGGAAGCGGCGGTTGGTGCTGGCCACCTGCGCGATGCCGGCATCGGCCGAGCGGCGCGAGAAGATGTTGTAATACTGGGGATAGTCGTAGAACAGCCGCCGCCCGAGGATCGTCATGTCATGGGCGGTGGACAGGTGACCCTCCTGCGTCAGCCCGTTGGCGTTGCGGAAGCTGGTGTTCTTCATGCCCAGCTGGCGGGCGGTGCGGTTCATCCGTTCGGCAAAGGCCGCCTCGGACCCGCCCACGGCTTCGCCGATGGCGGTGGCCGCGTCGTTGGCCGACTTGATCGCCGCCGCCCGGATCAGATAGCGCAGCGCGATCTGCTGGCCCGGCTTCAGCCCCAGCTTCGACGGCGGCTCGGCGGCGGCGTTCTTCGACACCGTCACCTTGCTGTCGAGGCTGATCTCGCCATGCTCGATCGCCTCGAAGGCGATGTAGAGCGTCATCATCTTGGTCAGCGAGGCCGGATGCAGCCGCGTCTCGGCATTCTCCTGATACAGAACCTCGCCCGTCCGCGCGTCCATCACCAGCGCGGCATAGGGTGCCGCCAATGCCGGCACCACGGTCATGGCCGTGGCGACGATACACGCCGACAGCCGATGGAAGAGCCATCGCCCCGGAAACCTGATCACGGTTCCTGCCTTTCACTGCCTCGGATCCCGATCTGATGCCGGGATTTCACAGTCAGGCTAGCACGAGTTGGGCAGGCGGAAAATACCCGTTTTTCAATATGTTTCGCGGCGAGCTTCAGCCTGATTCCGCCGATGGAACACCTTGGGGGCGGTGCGGCCGCAGCCCACTATATCTGCGCCAGATCGTCCAGCAGCGGGCCGAGCCCGCCCAGATCCGTCAGTGCCCGATAGCGGGGATGGTCCGCGGGCGCCTCGGCCCGTTCATAGTCCCAGACCAGATCATGCGGCACGAAGACACCCCAGCCCCCCGCCTCGATCACCGGCAGCACGTCGGATTTCATCGAATTGCCGACCATCAGCGCCCGCTCCGCGCCCTCGCCGTGCCGGGCGAAGATCCGCGCATAGACGGGCGGGGTCTTGTCGGCCACGATCTCGACCCCGTGGAACAGCTCGCCCAGCCCCGACCGCGCCAGCTTCTGTTCCTGATGCATGAGGTCGCCCTTGGTGATCAGCAGCACCCGGTGCCGCGCCGCCGCCGCGACCGCCTCGGCGGCATGGGGCAGCAGTTCGACCGGGTGGTCCAGCATCTCGCGCCCGGTCTCGAGGATGTCGCGGATGACGCGGGCGGGCACCCGGTCCTCGGTCACCTCGATCGCCGTCTCGATCATCGACAGCACGAAGCCCTTCACCCCGAAACCATAGCGCGCGAGGTTGCGGGTCTCGGCCGCATGCAGGCGGTCCTGCAGCCCCTCGGCCGGGGCATGATCCGCCAGCAACTCGGCGAAACGCGCCTGCGTCAGCTTGAAGAACCGCTCGTTGTGCCACAGCGTGTCATCGGCATCGAAGGCGACGGTGGTGACCGCGGCGGTCGGGAAGGGGCCGGGATCGGGCATGGGAATCGCTCCTTGCGGGGCCAAAGTCCTGCGCCGGATTCGGTCCCGGTGCAATGCGGGTCTTCCCCGACGGCGCCTCTGCCCTATATTGGTGTCCCGAACCCCGCGTTTCGAATCCTCCCGATCCCAGATCTCCCGGAGCGTCTTGTGCCGCTGCTGCCCCTGATCCTTGCTGACCGGCCCGGTCCTCCCGGCGACGACACGTCGGTGATCACCAAGACCCGGCCGAAGACGCAGCGCCCGCCGCTGTACAAGGTGCTGCTGCTGAACGACGATTACACGCCGATGGAATTCGTCGTGCATATCCTGGAACGCTTCTTCGGGCTGAACCACGCGCAGGCGTTCGAGATCATGCTGACGGTCCACAAGAAGGGCGTGGCGGTGGTCGGCGTCTTCAGCTTCGAGGTGGCGGAAACCAAGGTCGCGCAGGTGATGGATTTTGCCCGCCGGCACCAGCACCCGCTGCAATGCACGATGGAGAAGGAAGACTAGCGCCGGCTCTTCGCGAGTCTGCTCGGCGCCCGTCCGCCTCAGCGCCAGTCGAAGAAGCCCTTGGGCGCCCGGCCCAGCAGGTCGCGCGCCAGATCGGCGCCCATCGCCTCGGCCTCTGCCACCGTGCCGCGCCGTTCGTCGGCGATGGCATCCGATCCGTCCGGGCGCAGGATCTCGCCCCTCAGCCACAGCCTGTCGCCCTCCAGCACAGCGAGCCCGGCGATCGGCGTCTCGCAGGACCCGTCGAGCGTGGCGAGATAGCTGCGTTCGGCCGCCACCCGGTGCCCCGTCGGCCGGTCATGAATCGCGGCCAGCAGGAAGGCCGCGCGCGGATCGTCCAGCCGCCGTTCCACGCCGATGGCGCCCTGCGCCACCGCGGGCAGCATGTCCTCGGGCGCGATGGCGCCGCGCGCCACATCGGCCATGCCCAGCCGGTTCAGCCCCGCCATCGCCAGGAAGGTCGCCACCGCCACGCCCTCGTCCAGCTTCCGCAGCCGGGTCTGCACGTTGCCGCGAAACTCCACCAGCCGCAGGTCGGGGCGGCGATGGGCCAGTTGCGCCCGCCGCCGCAGGCTGGAGGTGCCGACCACCGCCCCCGGCGGCAGGTCGGCGATCCGCGCCGCATGGGGCGAGACGAAGGCATCGCGCACATCCTCGCGCGGCAGGAAGCAGTCGATGACCAGCCCGCCGGGCTGCGCCACCGGCATGTCCTTCATCGAATGCACGGCGATGTCGATCTGCCCGGCCAGCAGCTGGTCCTCGATTTCCTTCGTGAACAGGCCCTTGCCGCCCAGTTCCTTCAGGGGGCGGTCCAGCACCCGGTCGCCCGTGGTCTTGATCACCACGATCTCGAACGCGTCCTCGGGCAGGCCATGCGCCGCCATCAGGCGGCGGCGCGTCTCGAAGGCCTGGGCCAGCGCCAGCGGCGAGCCGCGGGTGCCGATCTTCAGCGGGGCATGGGCGTCGGGCATCTGCATGACCTCCGGCATAGCCGCGGCAAAAGGCCCGCGCAATGGCGCGCCGCTTGACATCCCGCCGCACCCGGCGATGAAGGGCCGGGCAAGGAGATGCCGATGACCCAGTCCGCCCCCAAGAACGGGACCGCCCCGGCCACCGCCCCCCGCAAGACCATCCTGCGCGCCCTTGCGGGCGAGACGCTGGCGGTGCCGCCGGTCTGGATGATGCGGCAGGCGGGGCGCTACCTGCCGGAATACCGCGCCACCCGCGCGCAGGCCGGCGATTTCCTGGCGCTGTGCTATACGCCCGACCTGGCCGCCGAGGTGACGCTGCAGCCGATCCGCCGCTATGGCTTCGACGCGGCGATCCTGTTCGCCGACATCCTGCTGGTGCCCCAGGCGCTCGGCCTCGACCTGCGGTTCGAGGCGGGCGAGGGGCCGCGCCTGTCGACCGTCACGACGCCCGCCGAACTGGCGGCGCTGCGCCCGGTCGGCGCGATCGACGACACGCTGTCCCCGGTCTACGACACCGTCCGCATCCTCGCCCGCGACCTGCCGCGCGAAACGACGCTGATCGGCTTTGCCGGCGCGCCCTGGACGGTGGCGACCTACATGATCGCCGGGCGCGGCACCCCGGATCAGGGGCCGGCGCACCGGCTGAAACAGACGGACCGCGCCACCTTCACGGGGCTGATCGACCGGATCACCGAGGCGACGATCCACTACCTGTCGCGGCAGGTCGAGGCGGGGGCCGAGGTGGTGAAGCTGTTCGACAGCTGGGCGGGCAGCCTGCGGGGCGAGGACTTCCGCGACTTCGCGCTGGACCCCGCGCGGCGGATCATCGCCGCGCTGAAAGAGCGTCATCCCGGCCTGCCCGTCATCGCCTTCCCGCGCGAGGCGGGCCAAGGCTATGTCGGCTTTGCCCGTGCCACCGGGGCGGACTGCGTGGCCATCGACAATTCCGTCAGCGCCGAATGGGCGGCGGCGCATGTGCAGGTGGATGGCTGCGTGCAGGGTAATCTCGACCCGCGCCACATGGTCACCGGCGGCGCGGCGCTGGATGCCGAGGTGCGGCGCATCCGGGCCGCCTTTGCGGGCAGGCCGCATATCTTCAACCTCGGCCACGGGATCACGCCGGATGCCGACCCCGACAACGTCGCCCGGATGATCGCGGTGCTGCGCGAGGGCTAGAGGCTATCCTCGACGCGGAAGCCCGCCGGGATCGCGTCGCGCCCCTCCAGCATCAGCGCCGCCATCACCTCTGCCACCTTCGGCGCCATGCCGAAGCCGATCTTGAAGCCGCCATTGGCGATGAAATGCCCCGGCCGCCCCGGCCAGGGCCCCAGCATCGGCGCGCGGCTGCGGGCGCGGGGGCGCAGCCCGGCCCAGCGGTCGATGACCGGCGCATCGGCCAGCGCCGGGCAGGCGGCGCGGGCGGCGGCGATCAGCGCATCGAGTTGATCGTCGGTGGTATCGGGCGCGGCGAACTCCCGTTCGGTGGTGGACCCGATCGCCACCGTGCCGTCGGCATGGGGCACGATGTGCAGCCCCTCGACGAAAAGCTGCGGCAGGTCGGCCACCGGCAGGACGGGACGCATCAGCGCGGCCTGGCCCTTGATGCCGGTGCCGACCGTCCGCCCCAGATCGCGCGCCAGGTCCGCCAGCCCCGCCGCCCCCGTCGCCCACAGATGCAGGCCGGGACCGTCCTTTGCCTCGATCCCTTCCTCCACCTGTCCGCCGCCGGCGCGGATCGCCGCGGCCAGCGCCGCCCCCGCGGCGCGGGGCGACAGCCGGGCGGAAAGGGTGTCCTCGACCAGCAGGCCCGTGGCGCTGCGGGGCGTCCAGTCGCCGGGCGGGGCCGGGATCACCCGCCAGACGGCCTGCCCACGCCACAGCGCCCCGGCCCCTGCCGCCCGCGCCTGCGCCAGATCGCGCGCGGCGGCATCGGCCAGCGGCTGCCAGCGGCCCGTCCGCGCATAGCCCGGATCGACCCCGCCCGCCGCCGCGACCCCGGCCCAGAACCTTTCAGCCATCAGCAGGCTGTCCAGCTGGAATGCCTTCTTCGGGTTCCAGTTTTCCGGCACATGCGGGGCCAGCGCCCCGACCAGCCCCCCCGACGATCCCGCCCCGATGCGCGCCCGGTCCACCACCCGCACCGCGGCGCCTGCGCGCAGGCAGGTCCAGGCGACCGACAGGCCGAAGATGCCCCCGCCATGCACGGTCAGTTCGGGTCTGCGGCCCGCCATTGCACTTCCCCCGGCCCTTGGTCATAGCTGCAGGCCGAAGGGCTAAGGCATATGACGGGCGAGGACCAGATCTGCGGGCTGGAATGGCGCGACGGGGCGATCCCCGTCTCGACGCGTTTCGACGACCCCTATTTCAGCCTCGCCGACGGGCTGGCCGAGACCCGGCACGTGTTTCTGGCCGGGAACGGGTTGCCCGGCCGGTTTGCCCCCGGCTTTCGCATCGCCGAACTGGGCTTCGGCACCGGGCTGAACCTGCTCGCCGCGCTGATCTGCTGGCAGGATGCCGGGGTGGCCGGGCGGCTGAGCTTCACCAGCTTCGAGGCGTTCCCGATGCCTGCCGCCGACATCGCCCGCGCGCTGGCGGCCTTCCCCGAGGCGGCGGCGGTGGCCGGGCCCTTCCTTGAGGCCTGGGGGCAGGGGGCACGGCGCTTCGCGCTCGGCCCCGTCGATGTCGAGGTCGTCACCGGCGACGCCCGCCAGACGTTGCCCCGCTGGCCGGGCATCGCGGATGCCTGGTTCCTCGACGGGTTCTCGCCCGCGAAGAACCCCGAGATGTGGGATCCGGACCTGATGGCCGAGGTCGCGCGCCACACCGCGCCCGGCGGCAGCTTTGCCACCTATACCGCCGCAGGCTTCGTCCGGCGGGCGCTGTCCGCGGCGGGCTTCGCCGTCGAACGCGCCGCGGGCCATGCCGGCAAGCGCCACATGTCCCGCGGGACATTGACCGGGGGACCGTCGGCGTGACCGAACAGGATACGCGCAAGGGCATTGCGCTGATGGTGGGGACGACGGTGATCTTCGCCCTGCAGGACGCGCTGTCCCGGCATCTGGCCGGCGAATACAACGTGCTGATGGTGGTGATGATCCGCTACTGGTTCTTCGCCGCCTTCGTGCTGGCCGTCGCGGCCCGGGCGCCCGGGGGCCTGCGCGCCGCCGCCCGCAGCCGCCGTCCGCTGGTGCAGGCGCTGCGCGGGCTGCTGCTGGTGGGCGAGATCTGCGTGATGGTGCTGTCCTTCACCCTGCTGGGTCTGGTCGAATCCCACGCCGTCTTCACCTGCTATCCGCTGCTGGTGGCGGCGCTGTCCGGCCCGGTCCTGCGCGAAAGGGTGGGCTGGCGGCGCTGGACGGCCATCGCCATCGGCTTCGTCGGCGTGCTTGTGATCCTGCAGCCGGGGCGCGCCGTCTTCGCGCCCGAGGCCGCGGTGCCGCTGGTCGCGGCGGCGATGTTCGCGCTCTACGGTCTGTTGACCCGCTATGTCGGACGCGAGGATGCGGCCTCGGTCAGCTTCTTCTGGACGGGCACCGTCGGCGCGGTGGCCATCACCGCGGTCGGCATCTGGCACTGGGAATGGATGACCCCGGCGGACTGGGGCTGGATGCTGGTCCTGTGCATCGGCGCGATGTCCGCACACTGGATGCTGATCCGCGCCTATGAGGTGGCCGAGGCCTCGGCCCTGCAGCCCTTCGCCTATCTGCAGCTGGTCTGGGTCACGGCGGTCGGGCTGACGCTGTTCGGCGAGGTGCTGCGCCCCGAGGTGGTGGCGGGTGCGGCTATCGTCGTGGGCGCGGGGCTGTTCACGCTGTGGCGGTCGCGGCGCAAGGGCGCGCCGCTGCCCGCGCGGCGGATCTAGAGCAGGCCCTTCAACTCGTCGGTCAGCCGGATCGGCTGGTTCTGCCCGGTCAGCCGCGCCCGATAGATCGGCAGGCATTCGGTGACCCGCATCACGTAGTTCTGCGTCTCGACGAAGGGGATGCTCTCGATCCAGTCGACGACATCCACCTCGGGGCGGCGCGGGTCGCCGTAATCGGCCACCCATTGCCGGGGCCGGCCCGGCCCGGCATTGTAGCCGGCCGCGATCAGGGCGGCGGCGGTGCCGAACTCTTCCTCCAGATGCGCCAGATAGGCCGCGCCGAGCGCCGCGTTGTACTGCCAGTCGCCGGTCAGCCGCGACAGCGCATAGGGCTGGCCGATCTTGTCGGCCATCAGCTTGGCCGTGCCCGGCATCACCTGCATCAGCCCCCGTGCGCCGGCATGGCTGATCACCTCGGGGTCGAACTCGCTTTCGCGCCGGGCGATCGACAGCGCCAGTTCCGGCGCCACCGGCAGGTCCATCGCCTGCATGCCGTTCATCGGGAAATAGGCGGCGGGCAGGATGCGCCCGCGCGCCGCGGCCTGCTTGGCCACCAGAAGCGCCAGATGCGGATGATCCTTTTCCAGCGCATAGCCCGCCAGCGCCGCCAGATCGTCCACCGGCAGGGTTTCGGCCAGATGCAGCAGGAACCGCTCGCCCTGCGCCGTGTCGCCGGCGGCATAAAGCAGCTCTCCCGCCTGGAACACGCGCGAGGCGGTGAAGCCCGCGCCCCGCCAGTCCGGGGGGGCATCCGCGGCGGTCAGTTCGGGGGCAAGCGGCAGGCCCAGCTTTTCCGCCGCCATCAGCCCGTAGAACGAGGTCTGGTATTGCGCGCCGAAGCGATAGGCGGCCTCGGCCTCGGCGGTGCGGCCAAGCGCCTCGAAGGCGCGGCCCTGCCAGTATCCGGCGCGGCCGAGGCTGATCGGGCTGGATACCGCAGACTGGAAGCGGCCGAAATGCGCCAGCGCATCCTCGGGCCGGTCAAGCCGGCGCAGCGCCAGATAGCCCGCCAGCCATTCCAGATCGGCATAGTCCGACCCTTCGGTCAGGTGATGCGCCGTGGCGATGCGATAGGCCTGTTCCGGCCGCCCCAGACGCATCTCGCGCCGGGCGAGGATCGCGCGCCATTCCGCCCAGGCCTCGGGGCGGCCCAGGCTGTCGGCGCTGCCGGACCGTTCCAGCAGCAGGGCCGCGGCATCGTCGTAGCGGTCCTTGCGGATGCGCCAGATGAAGCGGTCATGCGCCAGCCCCGCCGATCCCGCCATGTATTCGGGCACCGCCCCGATCAGCGCGTCGACGCCGGGCGCCTGCGCCTGCAGCGCGATCCGCGCCTCGGCCACCGCCCGTGTGCCGGCGGTGACGCGTGGCAGCATCCGCCGCGCCTCGGTCAGCCGTCCGGCATCCAGGAGCGCCGCCATCCGCCCGCCGTGGTGATCGGCCAGCACCTCGCCCCAGCGGGACAGGAGCCGCGCCTCCTCCTCCGCCGTCAGCGACAGGTCGCGCCAGGCGCGCACCGCCTCGGCCTGCGCCTCGGCCGTGCGGTCCTGCGCGGCAAAGGCCTCGGCCAGCGCCAGCGCGCCGCTGCCGGTCTGCGGGGCGTCGAGCGAGAAGAAGGCGATGACCACGGCCGGGTCCTCGCCCGCCTCGATCCGGCCTTCGGCCGCCTTGCGCAGCAGGGGCAGGCCCGGCCAGTCGGGGTTCCGGCCGAGGAAGTCGCGCGCCTCGGCGAAGGTGCCCTCGCCCGCGCGCAGGCGCTGCCAGTCGAGGATGTCGATGGCCACCGGGCCGGAGAGCCGCGCCTGCCCCATCGCCACCGGCCAGTCGCCCGCGCCGCCGGTCGCCAGCGCCTGCCGCAACGCCGCGGCATCCTCGGCCCCGGCGGGGCCGGCGAGGCTGGTGGCGAGAAGGAAGGCGGGGGCAAGGCGGCGCAGCATGGGGTCCTTTCGCGGTCGGGGACAGGGCGGAATGCCCGGACCCTAGCCGCGGCCGGGCGGGCGGCTCAACACACAAACTTGGCAAGTGCGCGCCGGCCCGCTAGGGATGCGCCGATCAACCGCGCCCGAGTCCCGCCATCCGGCCCGACCCGGCGCCCCTCTGCAGGAGCGTGTCATGTTCAAGGGGTCCATTCCAGCCCTGGTCACGCCGTTCAAGGACGGCCAAGTGGACTTCGACACGCTGAAGAAGCTCGTCGCCTGGCATGTGGCCGAGGGCAGCCACGGGATCGTGCCCGTGGGCACCACCGGCGAAAGCCCGACGCTCAGCCACGAGGAACACGGGCAGGTCATCGCCGCCGTGGTCGAGGCGGCGGAAGGCCGGATCCCGGTGATCGCCGGGGCCGGATCGAATGCCACCGCCGAAGGGATCGGACTGATCCGCCACGCCGAAGAGGTGGGCGCCGACGGTGCGCTGGTGGTGACGCCCTATTACAACAAGCCGACGCAGCGGGGCCTGATCGCGCATTTTACCGCGATGCACGATGCCTGCAGCCTGCCGATCGTCATCTACAACATCCCCGGGCGGTCGGTGATCGACATGACGCCCGAGACGATGGGCGAACTGGCGAAGCTGCCGCGCATCGTCGGCGTCAAGGACGCGACCGGCCGGCTGGAGCGTGTCAGCCAGCAGCGCGCCAGCTGCGGGCCGGATTTCATCCAGCTGTCGGGCGAGGATGCGACGGCGCTCGGCTTCAACGCGCATGGCGGGGTCGGCTGCATCAGCGTCACCGCCAACGTGGCGCCGCGGCTCTGCGCGGAATTCCAGGAGGCGACGCTGCGCGGCGACTATGCCGCCGCGCTGGACTACCAGGACCGGCTGATGCCGCTGCACGAGGCGATTTTCATCGAACCGGGGCTGGCAGGGGCGAAATACGGCATGTCGAGGCTGGGCCTGTGCGCGGCCGAGGTGCGGCTGCCGCTGACCGAGCTGATGGACAGCACCAAGGCCCGGATCGACGCGGCCATGCGCCATGCCGGGCTGATCTGACGCGGCGACGGCGGGGGGCGGGGCACGTGTCCCGCCCGCCGCTGCCGGGCCACGGCACTGGACAGCGCGGGCGCGAGCGCCTATCTCGGCCCGATCATGTCGCAAAAGAAGCACGACCCCAACAGCAAGCTGATCGCCGAAAACCGCCGCGCGCGGTTCGACTATGCCATCGAAAGCGATCTCGAGGCCGGGATCGTGCTGATGGGGTCCGAGGTGAAATCGCTGCGGCAGGGGCAGGCCAACATCGCCGAAAGCTATGCCAGCGTCGAAGGCGGCGAGCTGTGGCTGATCAACGGCTATATCGCGCCCTACATGCAGGCCGGCGTCTTCGGGCACGAGGAGCGGCGGCGGCGCAAGCTGCTGGTCAACCGCAAGGAACTGTCGCGGCTGTGGAACGCGGTCGGGCGCGAAGGGATGACCATCGTACCCCTGGTCATGTATTTCAACGACCGCGGCGTGGTGAAGCTGAAGCTGGGCATCGCCAAGGGCAAGAAGCTGGCCGACAAGCGCGAAACCTCGGCCAAGCGCGACTGGGACCGGCAGAAGGCGCGTCTGCTGAAACAAGGCGGGGCCTGAGCCCGGCCCGAGGTTGTCGCCGCGCGCGCCAGCCGGTATGGCAGGGGAAATCGCGCGTGAGGGGGCGGGACATGGACGATCCGAAGACGCTGGTATCGACCGGCTGGCTGGAGGCGAACCTGCGCGACCCGGACCTGCGCATCCTCGACGGCTCGTGGTATCTGCCGGCGATGAACCGCGACCCGCGGGCGGAATACGATCTGCGGCACATCCCCGGCGCCCGGTTCTTCGACATCGACGAGATTTCCGACCTGCGCTCCGACCTGCCGCATATGGCGCCGCCGCCGGAAAAGTTCGTGGCCCGGCTGCGCGCCATGGGCGTGGGCGACGGGCAGCAGGTGGTGATCTATGACGGCGCCGGCATCTTTTCCGCGCCGCGGGTCTGGTGGCTGTTCCGGCTGATGGGCAAGACCGATGTGGCGGTGCTGGACGGGGGCTTGCCGAAATGGCTGGCCGAGGGCCGCCCGGTGGACGATCTGCCGCCGCAGATCCGCGACCGGCACCTGACCGTGCAGCGCCAGCCCCGGCTGGTGAAGGACGTGACCGAGGTCGCCGCCGCCTCGAAGCTGGGCGATCCGCAGATCGTCGATGCCCGCAGCGCCCCCCGTTTTCGCGGCGAAGAGCCGGAGCCGCGGCCCGGCCTGCGCTCGGGCCATATCCCCAACTCCCGGAACCTGCCCTTCGGCCGGCTGCTGAACGCCGACGGCACGATGCGCCCGGTCGAGGAACTGCGCCAGGCCTTCACCCAGGCCGGGGTCGATCTGGCGAAACCGGCGATCACCACCTGCGGGTCGGGCGTTTCGGCGGCGATCCTGAGCCTTGCGCTGGAACGGATCGGGCATCGGGACCACGCGCTCTATGACGGGTCCTGGACGGAATGGGGCATGTATGGCGACCTGAAGGTCGCGACCGGCTAGTCCGCTCCGCGACCGGTCCGCCCGCGCAGGCAGTCGCGGGGTTCCTGCCCGCGCGGCAGGGTCAGTTCCGCCCCGCAGGCGAGGCAGTGGAACCAGCTTTCGCCGGGTCCGGCGCGGCGGCGATCCTCGCGCCACAGGCAGTCGCGGGTCAGGCTGCGGCTGCGATGCCACCACCAGGCCAGCACGAAGAACAGCACGAACCCGATCAGGACCAGCGGCATGACGGCCCCCCGATCGGGCCCGCCGGCTCAGGCGGCCTCGTAATAGGCATACATCTGTTCAAGCGCGGTCTGCGGCCGGGGCGTCGCCGGGCTGGCGGGCAAGGGGTCGTAATAGGCGGGCACCGCCTCGGATGCGGGCGGGGCCGCGACCGGCGCGGGCGATGCGTCGGCCGGCATCGCGGTGGGGGCGGCTGCGGCCCGGGGCCGCAGAAGGGACATGAACATCGGTTCGACCTTCGGCTGTTGCTGGACCGGAGGTAGGCGCATCGCCGCCGCCCGACCACCCCCGGTTCTGCAACCACGCCATGCGGTCGCCGCAACGCAGCGAAACGGCCCCGGTCCGGGGACCGGGGCCGTGCGCGCGCGGGCAGGCTGCGGGTCAGACGATCCGTTCCACCATCATCTTCTTGATCTCGGCAATCGCCTTCGCCGGGTTCAGGCCCTTGGGGCAGGTCTTGGCGCAGTTCATGATCGTGTGGCAGCGATACAGCTTGAACGGATCCTCGAGCCCGTCCAGCCGCTCGCCCGTCGCCTCGTCACGGGAATCGATGATCCAGCGATAGGCGTGCAGCAGCGCGGCCGGGCCGAGATAGCGGTCCGAGTTCCACCAGTAGCTGGGGCAGGCGGTCGAGCAGGAGGCGCACATCACGCATTCATAAAGACCGTCGAGCTTCTTGCGGTCCTCGATCGACTGGCGCCATTCCTTGGCCGGCCGGTTGGTCTTGGTTTCCAGCCACGGCATGATCGAGGCGTGCTGCGCGTAGAACAGCGTCAGGTCGGGGATCAGGTCCTTGATCACCGGCATGTGCGGCAGCGGGTTGATCCGCACGTCGCCCTTCACCTCGTCGAGGCCATAGATGCAGGCCAGCGTGTTGATCCCGTCGATGTTCATCGCGCAGGAGCCGCAGATGCCCTCGCGGCAGGACCGGCGGAAGGTCAGGGTCGGGTCGATCTCGTTCTTGATCTTGATCAGCGCGTCCAGAACCATCGGGCCGCACCTGTCCATGTCGACGAAATAGGTATCGACCCGGGGGTTTTCGCCATCGTCCGGGTTCCAGCGATAGATCTGGAACTTGCGCACGTTGGTCGCGCCCTCGGGGCGGGGCCAGGTCTTGCCGACGCGGATCTTCGAGTTCTTGGGGAGGGTGAATTGCACCATGTGACGGTCCCTTCCAGTCAGTCCGGGGTTGTGGCGGCCGCTTGGGTGGCTGGGCCGGAGCATCGGGTGGGCGCTGCCGCAAGGCAGACGTCGGCGAAACGGGGCAGGGGGCGGCGGATCATGCCCCGCCCCCGAGGCTGTGCCAGGGCCGCGTCGGGAACTCGCCCGACTTGCGCACCACGCAGGAGTTGTAGGCCGCGGCCGGATCGCCCGCGTTCGACTGCAGGGCGATGTCGAGCTCGTAGCCGTTGTGGAAGTTGCCGTCCGACACGCCGAATTCGGCCTTGCCGGTCACCGGCTGCGGCGTCGACAGCTGCCGCGCGCAGAAGCGTTCGGCCCGGTCCACCGGGATCGGGCCGCAGCCCGCGGCCAGCATGGCCAGCGCCACGCCATATGCCGCGATGGCGCGCATCAGTAGACCCGGGCCTTCGGCGCGATCTTCTTCAGGTCGATCCCGCCTTCGTCCGCCGTCGTCAGCGGGTCGAGATGCACGGGGCGATAGCCCAGCGTGACCCGGGACCCGTCCACCCAGGCGAGGCTGTGCTTGCGCCAGGTCTCGTCGTCGCGGTTCGGCCAGTCCTCGTGCGCATGGGCGCCGCGCGATTCCTTGCGCGCCTCGGCCGACACGATGGTGGCCAGCGCGTTCGGCATCAGGTTGGTCAGTTCCAGCGTCTCCATCAGGTCGCTGTTCCAGACGAGGCTGCGGTCGGTGACCTTCAGGTCGCCCATCTTCTCGGCCACGCGGCTCATCTTCTCGACACCCTCGGCCAGCGTCTTGTCGGTGCGGAAGACGGCGGCATCGGCCTGCATGGTCTTCTGCATCTCCAGCCGCAGGTCGGCGGTCGGGATCGCGCCCGAGGCGTGGCGCAGCCCGTCGAAACGGTCGAATGCGGCCTGGAGGCTGGCCCGGCCCAGATCGGGATTGGGCGTGCCGGGCTTCAGGATCTCGCCCGCGCGATGCGCGGCGGCGCGGCCGAAGACCACGAGGTCGATCAGCGAGTTCGAGCCGAGCCGGTTGGCGCCGTGCACGCTGGCGCAGCCGGCCTCGCCCACGGCCATCAGCCCCTCGAACACCGCGTCCGGGTTGCCGTCGGTGGGGTCCAGCACCTCGCCCCAATAGTTCGTGGGGATGCCGCCCATGTTGTAGTGCACCGTCGGCAGCACCGGGATCGGCTGCTTGGTCACGTCGACGCCCGCGAAGATCTTGGCGGATTCCGAAATGCCCGGCAGCCGTTCATGCAGCGTTTCCGGCGGCAGGTGGTTCAGGTGCAGGAAGATATGGTCCTTGTCGGGGCCGACGCCGCGGCCCTCGCGGATTTCCATCGTCATGCAGCGGCTGACCACGTCGCGGCTGGCCAGATCCTTGTAGGTGGGGGCATAGCGTTCCATGAACCGCTCGCCCTCGGAATTGGTCAGATAGCCGCCCTCGCCGCGCGCGCCCTCGGTGATCAGGCAGCCCGAGCCGTAGATGCCGGTCGGGTGGAACTGCACGAATTCCATGTCCTGCAGCGGCAGCCCGGCCCGCGCCACCATCCCGCCGCCGTCGCCGGTGCAGGTATGGGCCGAGGTCGCCGAGAAATAGGCCCGGCCATAGCCGCCGGTGGCCAGCACCACCATCTTGGCCGAGAAGACATGCATCGTGCCGTCATCGAGCTTCCAGGCCAGCACGCCGGTGCAGCGCTTGCCGTCGTCCGACATGATCAGGTCGATGGCGAAGTATTCGATGAAGAATTCGGCCTGTTCCTTCAGCGACCGGCCATACAGCGTGTGCAGGATCGCATGGCCGGTGCGGTCGGCGGCGGCGCAGGTGCGCTGCACCGGCGGCCCTTCGCCGAATTCGGTCGTGTGGCCGCCGAAGGGGCGCTGGTAGATCTTGCCCTCTTCGGTGCGGCTGAAGGGCACGCCGTAATGTTCCAGCTCGTAGACCGCGGCGGGGGCCGAGCGGGCGAGGTATTCCATCGCATCGGTATCGCCCAGCCAGTCCGACCCTTTCACGGTGTCGTACATGTGCCATTGCCAGTTGTCGGGGCCCATGTTGGACAGGCTGGCGGCGATGCCGCCCTGTGCCGCGACGGTGTGGCTGCGGGTGGGGAAGACCTTGGTCACGCAGGCGGTGCGCAGGCCCTGTTCGGCCATGCCCAGCGTCGCCCGCAGGCCCGAGCCGCCGGCGCCCACGACCACGACGTCATACACATGCGTCTCGTATTCGTATGCAGCAGTCATGTCGTCTTTCCGGCTTACAGGGCGAGTTTGACCAGGGCGAACAGCCCGGCCACGATCAGCGTGTAGGTCAGCGCCGTCAGCGCGACCAGCGTCAGCTTGGCCGCCGCGCCATGCATGTAGTCGATGATCGCCTCTTCCGCCTCGCTGCGGCAATGAAGCGCGACCGCGATCAGGGTCAGTGCCGTGACGATGGCCGGGAAGGGGCGCGCGAACAGCGCCAGAACCTCGTCATGGCCTTGGCCGAGCGCCGGGCCGAAGGTGAAGACGAAGAGCGGCACCAGCACCACCAGCGCCGCGGAACTGGCCATCATCTGCCAGTGGTGATGGGTCCCCGACCGGCTGGAGCCCATGCCTTCGGCGCGCTTGCGATCCGTCATGTAGTGCATCTGAACCTCCTCAGACCACGAACACGGTGATCAGCGTCAGCAGGGTGGCGCCGATGAACATGCCCTTGGCCATCGTTTCGCTGGCCGGGATATCGAGAAGGTAGCCCATGTCCCAGACCAGGTGACGCAGCCGCCCGAGCACGTGATACCAGATGGCCCAGGTCGCCAGCGTCAGCAGCACGTCGCCCAGGATGCTGGTCAGCAGCCCGTCCATGATGGCGAAGGCCTCGGCCGAGCTGGCGGCGGCCAGCAGCCAGCAGACCAGCAGGAAGACCGTGCCGATGGTCGCGATGCCGGTGATGCGGATCGTGATCGACGAGATGGAGGTCAACTGGGGCCGGTAGTACGGCCCGATCATGAAGGGCGACAGCGGGCGCTGTACCTTCCTGGCATCGGCCATGATGCGTTCCTTCTTCTGGCGGGCCCGGCCCGCCCCGGCCTCGGCCGGCGGACGGACCAGCGGACGGGCGGGCTGGTTTTGCACGATCAATAGCGGTTTTTTCCGCCAAGTCACGCCTCGGATGACCGCAATGCCGTCGCAAGTTCGCATCCGGGCGCAGAAACGTGTTTTTGTGATCACGGAATTGCAGGCCGTGATCACATGTCCTGCCGTCGCTGAGTCGCCCTGCACGCGCCACAACAAAAACGGCCGGACCCGAAGGTCCGGCCGGAAGTCGCGCCCCGCGGGAGGAGGTGCGGGGACGCGTCGTCGGTTGCACCCCGGAGGGTTACGAGTGGTAGGCGCTTTCGCCGTGCGAGGTCAGGTCGAGGCCCTGACGTTCGTCGTCGACATGCACGCGCAGCCCGGTGATCGCCTTGGTGATATAGAGCAGGATCAGCGAGCCGATGCCGCTCCAGAGGATGGTGATGATCACGCCCTTGAACTGCGCCACGATCTGCGACCCCATCGTGCCGGCCTCGGTGATGAAGCCGGTGCCGCCCAGCGACGGCGCGGCCAGGATGCCGGTGCCGATGGCGCCGACGATCCCGCCGATGCCGTGGATGCCGAACACGTCGAGGCTGTCGTCATAGCCGAACTTGTTCTTCACGACCGAGACGAAGAAGTAGCAGACGATCGAGGCGAGCGCGCCGAGGAAGATCGCGCCGACCGGGCCGGTGGTGCCGCAGGCCGGGGTGATCGCCACCAGACCGGCGATCATGCCCGAGGCGGCGCCCAGACCCGAGGCCTTGCCCCGCGCCATCGCTTCCACCACGCACCAGGCGAGGATCGCGCCGGCGGTGGCGAGGAAGGTGTTCAGCAGCGCCAGCGTCGCGCCGGCGGTGGCTTCGAGGTTGGAGCCGGCGTTGAAGCCGAACCAGCCGACCCACAGCATCGCCGCGCCGACCATGGTCAGCGTCATCGAATGCGGGGCCATCATGTCCTTGCCCAGTCCGACGCGCGGGCCGACGACGATGCAGGCGACCAGCGCCGCGATCCCGGCATTGATGTGCACCACGGTGCCGCCGGCGAAGTCGATGGCGCCCATGTTGAAGATCAGGCCCGCGCCGTCCCAGACCATGTGCGCGACCGGGAAGTAGACGAAGGTCACCCAGAGGGCCGAGAACAGCAGCACCGCCGAGAACTTGATCCGTTCGGCGAAGGCGCCGATGAACAGCGCCGGCGTGATGGCGGCGAAGGTCATCTGGAAGGCGATGAACACATATTCGGGCAGCACGATGCCGTCCGAGAAGGTGGCCGCCGTCGAGTCCGGCGTGACGCCCGCGAGGAACATCTTGCCCATGCCGCCCCAGAAGGGCGAGGTGCTGCCGCCGAAGGCGAAGGAATAGCCGTAGACGGCCCAGATCACCATCACCATGGCGCCGACCACGGTGCACTGCATCATCACCGACAGCATGTTCTTGGTGCGCACCAGGCCGCCATAGAACAGCGCGAGGCCCGGGATCAGCATGAACAGCACCAGCAGCGAGGACACCATCATCCACGCCACGTCGCCCTTTTCGGTGATCGGGCCCGCGGCCTCGGCAACGGCCTCGGCGACAGCTTCGGCGGCGGGGGCCGCATCCTGCGCGAAGGCAGGCAGGGCCGCGGCCGCGGTCAGCGCGGCAAGGCCCAGAATTTTCTTGAGGTTCGACATGTCCTTCTTTTCCCCTGTCCCGATCACGTCACAGCGCGTCGTCGTTGAGTTCGCCGGTGCGCACCCGCACCGCCTGGGCGACGTCCAGCACGAAGATCTTGCCGTCGCCGATCTTGTCGGTCTTCGCCGTCTTCTGGATCGTCTCGACGACCTGATCGGCCAGCGCGTCCGAAACCACGATCTCGAGCTTCACCTTGGGCACGAAATTCACGGCGTATTCGGCGCCGCGGTAGATCTCGGTGTGCCCGGACTGCGAGCCGAAGCCCTTCACCTCGGTCACCATCATGCCGCGCACGCCGATGGCGGTGAGCGCCTCGCGCACCTCCTCCAGCTTGAACGGCTTGATTGCTGCAATGATGAGTTTCACGTCGTTTCCCTTCCCTCTGGCAGCGCCTCGAAAGCCAGACGTGTTGTGCCGGCCCGAGCGCAGAAGGCCGGTTTCACGCCGGCGTTACAAGGAAGGCAGGGTTCATCCGCCGCTTCCGGCGGCAGGTATCTGCACAAAAAATGAACATTTGTGCAGATGCGATGAATTATTGATCAATCTGCAAACCGAATCGTGAAGCCTCGCGCCTCCACATCCGGGACGGGACCGGGTATTGTGCGGCCAAAAGAAACGCGCGGCGGGTTCGGCCCCCGCGATGTGGTGGCGGCAGATCGGGCGGTGACGGCATGAAGGGAACGGGCGGCAGGAAGCCACCTCTGGTTGCGGACCGGCGCTATGGTGCGCAGGACAAGGCGTCGCGGAAACCCGCGAAGCCCGCGGCCAAGCCCGCGCCCGCCAGTGCGGGGGCGCGCGCGAAAACCGCGCGCCGCAAGCCCGCGCGCCGGTCCGGCAATATCGTCGTGCGGCTGGTGGGCGGCCTCTTCGGCGCGATCTGGCGCATCCTCTGGGGCATCGGCTGGCGCGTCGGGCTGGGGATCGCGGTGGTGCTGGGCCTCGCCACGGCGCATTTCTACACCCAGCTTCCCCCGGTCGAGTCGCTTCTGGATGCGCGGACCCGTGGGTCGGTCACCATGCTGGACGGCGAAGGCAAGGTCTTCGCCTGGCGGGGCGAGACCTTCGGCGGGCAGATCACCGTCGACAACGTCTCCGAGCACCTGGAACATGCGGTGGTGGCGACCGAGGACCGGCGCTTCTATCGCCATCTCGGGATCAGCCCGCGCGGCATCGCCAGCGCCGTCCGCATCAACCTGGCCGAAGGCCGGGGACCGCTGGAAGGCAATGGCGGGTCCACCATCACCCAGCAGGTGGCCAAGCTGATCTGCCTCGGCGTGCCCTTCGACCCGCAGAAATGGGACTCGGAAGCCGCCTACGAGGCCGATTGCCGGGTGTCCTCGGTCTGGCGCAAGCTGAAGGAAGTGCCCTTCTCCTTCGCCATGGAGGCGAAATACGGCAAGGACAACATCCTGACCATCTACCTGAACCGCGCCTATCTGGGCGCGGGGGCGCGCGGGTTCGAGGCGGCGGCGCAGCGCTATTTCGGCAAGTCGGCCGCGAACGTCTCCCCGGCCGAGGCGGCGATGCTGGCGGGCCTGCTGAAGGCGCCGTCGCGCTATGCGCCGACCGCGAACCTGGAACGCTCGCAGCAGCGGGCCAGCCTGATCATCGGGCTGATGCAGGATCAGGGCTATCTGACCACCGCCGAGGCCGACGAGGCCCGCGCCCATCCCGCGCAGCTGTCCGAGGCGGCAGCCAAGCAGGCGGGCGGCTATTTCGCCGACTGGATCATGGAATCCGGCCCCGATTTCCTGACCCGCGACACGACCGAGGACGTGGTGATCCGCACCACGCTGGATCAGCGCCTGCAGGACGCGGCCGAAGAGGCGCTGGACAGCGTGTTCAGCGAAAAGCTGAAGGACGGCTCCAACGCGCAGGCGGCCATCGTGGTGATGTCGGCCGATGGCGCGGTGCGGGCGATGGTCGGCGGTCGCAAGACGGCGACGGCGGGCAGCTTCAACCGCGCCACGCAGGCCAAGCGGCAGCCCGGTTCGACCTTCAAGCCCTTCGTCTATGCGGCGGCGCTGGAACTGGGTTATCCGCCCAGCTCGACGGTGATGGACGAGCCGCTGACCATCGACGTGCCGGGATCGGGGCCATGGTCGCCGCAGAACTACGAAAAGGGGCGCTATCTGGGGCAGATCGACCTGCTGACGGCGCTGGCGAAATCGGTCAACACCTCGACCGTCCGCGTGCAGGAGGCGGTGGGCCGCGACATGGTGCGCGACATCGCCGAAGGCTTCGGCTTCGCCCATGACCTTGCCAACGGTCCGGCGCTGGCGCTCGGCGCCTCCGAATCGACGCTGATCGAGATGACGGGCGCCTATGCCGGCATCCTGAACGGCGGCACCTCGGTCCGGCCCTACGGCATCCTCGACCTGCGGCTGAAGGGCGAGGACGACCCGCTGATGGGCCAGGAGGGCGGCTATGGCGAGCGCGTGATCTCGGAAACCGCGGCGCGACAGCTGGTCTACATGATGACCCAGGTCATCGAGCGCGGCACCGGCGGGCGGGCGAAGCTGGGCGACCGTCCGGCGGCGGGCAAGACCGGCACCACCTCGGCCCTGCGCGACGCGTGGTTCATCGGCTTCACCGCGGACTACGTGGCGGGCGTCTGGATGGGCTATGACGACAACTCGCCGATGCAGGGCGTCACCGGCGGCGGCATCCCGGCCGATATCTGGCGCGAGGTGATGCTGCGCGTGCATGAGGGCCTGCCGATCCACGAACTGCCGATGGACCGGCCGACCGAGGCCTATGGGCAGGCGCCGACCACCCCCGCCCCCGATCAGGTACCCCCCGGCTATGCCGGCGGCGACTGGCAGGCGCAAAGCGCGCCGATGCCGCAGAACCCGCCCCGGCAGTCCGGCGGCGACGTGGCCGAGCAGATCCTGATGGATGTGCTGGGCTCGATGTTCGGCAACCGGAACTGAGGGCCACCCGGCGCGCCGCTTGCCGGAACGGCGGGTGGCGCGTATATACACAGGTATGCCCACGGAGCCGTGACATGATCGAGACCAAGATACGCAAGGTCGGCAATTCGGCCGTGATGACCCTGACGACCGAGATGCTCGCCATTCTCGACGTCAAGGAGGGCGACACGCTGTTCGTGCTGCGCGGCGATGACGGCAGTCTCCGGATCCTGCCGCACGATCCTTCCGTCGCCGCTGCACTGGCCGCGGCCGAGATCGTGATGGACGAGAACCGCGACCTGCTTCAGGCGCTTGCGTGACGGAACCTGTCTGGGTTCCGCTGGCTGCCGTCATCGCCATCCACGACCGACAGATCGCCCGCCACGGTGGCGCCGCCGGTCTGCGCGACCGGGCGCTGCTGGAGATGGGCTGCGCCCGCGCCAGGCATCGCGCGACCTATGCCGAGGCCGGCCCGGCCGATCTCGCCGCGGCCTATGCCTTCGGCATCGCCAAGGCGCATGCCTTCGTCGATGGCAACAAGCGCACGGCCTTCGTGACCGCGCTCACCTTCCTGCGCCTGAACGGATGGGCGTTCCGGCCGCCGACGCTGGACGGCGTCAGGATGATGGAGGATCTGGCGGCGGGGCAGGTCGGCGAGGCGGAATTCGCCGGCTGGCTGACGGAGGGGATGACGCCGCTCTGACCGCGGCGTCATGGCCCTTCCGTCCGGACGGCGCCTCAGCCCAGCCCGGGCAGGTCCGCCGTCAGCCGGTTCAGGTCGCCGCCGCGTGCGTCGAGCAGCGCCCCGATCTCGGCCCGTTCCGAGGCGAGCATGTTCACGCCCTCGATGATGATGTTGAAGAACAGGTCGCGACCGGACCGGTCCGACACCTGGAAGCGCACCTCGAACGGCGCCTCGCCGCGCAGATAGGCGGTCGAGATCACCTCGAAGAAGCTCTTCACCGGTTCGGCGCCCGTTACCTCGATCCGCCCGCCGATGAACTCGCGGAACCGCCGCCCGTATTTGCGCGAGATATAGGTGCGGAAGGCCGCCGTGAACGCCTGCATCTGCGCGGGGCTGGCCTGGCGCGCGGCGGGGCCGAGCGCGCTTTGCGCGATGATCGCCACGTCGGCATAGCGGGTGAAGATGCGCTCGAACTCGGCGAACATCGCCGATTCCGAACCGCCGGAATTGATGACGCCGTTGATTTCGGCCACCAGCCGGTCGATCAGCGCCCGCGCCTCGTCGGTGGTCAGCGCGCGCGCGGCACCGGGGGCCAGCGCCGCGGTCGACGCGCCCGCCGCCGCGGCCAGCGCCAGCAGGCGCCTGCGGCTGACCTCACTGCGCATAGGGGTCTTCGTAGGGATCATAAGCTTCCTCCTCGGCCTCGGTGCCCAGTTCGAACCGGCGGTTCTGCAGGTAGAGCAGCCGCGCCTGCGCATAGCTATCCGCGCTCTGGTACAGAAGGGAGTCGATGGTGTCGGAATAGCGGTACCGTTCACCGATAGTTGAAAGGACGCGCACCCCGAGCACATATTCCGACTCGGGGCTGTCGAGGGCGGCGCCGAGCGGGTCGAGGAAGACGCCCATCACCATGCCGGCCGTGTCGCGCACCGTCGACGGGCCGATCAGGGGCAGTTCGACATAGGGTCCCTCGGCCGCGCCCCAGACATGCAGCGTTTCGCCGAAATCGGTTTCGCGTTCGGTCAGGCCCATGTCGGTCGCGGGGTCGAGCACGCCGCCCAGCCCGAAGGTCGTGTTGACGAGGAAGCGCAGGGTGTTGGTGGCAGCAGGCTCCACCCGGCCCTGCAGCACATTGTTGGCGACGGCGGCGGGCAGGCCCAGGTTGTTGCCCACATTGGTGATGCCGATGCGCAGGAAGCCCGGCACGGCGCGGCCATAGACCTGCGACGACGGCTTCACCAGCGCCCGGTCGATGCCCCGGTTGAAGGCGTGGACGCGGCGGTTCTGCGCCTCGAACGGGTCGTTGACAGCATCGCGGCTGACGGCGGCATCGCCACCGGCACAGGCGGACAGGCCGATCGCGGCGGCGGCGAGCATCGCGACGATCCTGGATCTCGCGGAGGGGGAAGACCTGAGCGCAGTCACGCGGAGCCTCTCGACTGGGATGGACCCGGGGAACATAGTGCGCGGGAAAGGGAAACCCCACCCCGCGACAGGTTCGCGAGATGGTCTGTGGCAATCGTGGTACAAGCCGGGCGGGATTCCGCCGCACAGGGGAGCCGCATGGGTTCAGGCCAGTCCCTTGCGAAAGGTGAGGCTGGTCGGGCGGTCGAAGCCGGGATGCGCGGTGCGGGCCACCTCGACATAGCCGAGGCCACGATAGAAGCGGTGCAGTTCCAGCAGCTCGATCCGGCATTGCAGTTCGACCGCCGGCAGCCCGCGCGCCCGGGCGCGGACCTCGGCCCGTTCGACCATCCGGCGGCCCAGTCCCCGCCCCTGCATCGCCGCCGCGACCGCCAGCTTGCCCAGATACAGCGCATCGGGGCGCGGGGTCAGCACCATGCAGGCGAAGAGGGGATCGCCCGTCGACCACACCTCTCCGGCCGCCGCGGCGCGCGCCAGATCCTGCACCGTCAGCCCCGCCATCGACGAGGGCGGGTCGATCCGTCGCTCCATATAGGCAAAGGCGGCCCGGATCAGCGCCAGCACCGGCCCCATGTCATCCTCAGCCGTCAACTGCCGCATTCCAACTCCCAAGTCTTGTGGATCGGCGCCGTCACTCCGCCACATAGGGTAGGCCCGATTGACTCGGGGTCCGCTTCGGCCGACCATGCCCGATCAGCGGACCCTCGGGAATCGGACCTTATCCTTGCGCTTCACCCGCCTCAGGCTCAATGGCTTCAAAAGCTTCGTCGACCCCACGGACCTCGTGATCCACGAGGGTCTGACCGGCGTGGTGGGCCCCAACGGCTGCGGCAAGTCCAACCTGCTGGAGGCGCTGCGTTGGGTCATGGGCGAGACGCGTCCCACCGCCATGCGCGGCGAGGGGATGGAGGACGTCATCTTCGCCGGCGCCGCCACCCGCACCGCCCGCAACTTCGCCGAGGTGGCGCTGGTCATCGACAATGGCGAACGGCTGGCGCCTTCGGGCTTCAACGATGCGGATCAGCTGGAAATCATCCGGCGGATCACCCGCGATGCCGGATCGGCCTACAAGGTCAACACCAAGGACGTGCGCGCCCGCGACGTGCAGATGCTGTTCGCCGATGCCTCGACCGGCGCGACCAGTCCGGCGCTGGTGCGGCAGGGGCAGATTTCGGAACTGATCAATGCCCGGCCGAAGAACCGCCGCCGCATCCTCGAAGAGGCGGCGGGGATCGCCGGCCTCTATCAGCGGCGGCACGAGGCGGAACTGCGGCTGTCGGCGGCCGAGCAGAACCTGCTGCGGGTCGATGACGTGGTGGAACAGCTGGCCGGGCAGCTGGCGACGCTGGCGCGGCAGGCCCGGCAGGCGGCGCGCTATCGCGAGATCGGCGAGGATCTGCGCCGGGCCGAGGGCACGCTGCTGTATCGCCGCTGGCGCGAGGCGGATCAGGCCCGCACCGCGGCCGAGGCCGATCTGGCGCAGCGGCTGCGCGCGGCGGCCCTGGCCGAACAGGGGGCGCGGGCCGCGGCGAAGGCCCGGGCCGAGGCCGAGGATCGCCTTCCCCCCCTGCGCGAGGAAGAGGCGGTCGCCGGCGCGATCCTGCAGCGGCTGGTGGTCAGCCGCGATGCGCTCGGCGCCGAGGCCGACCGCGCCCGCGAACGGATCGAGACGCTGACCGCCCGTCTGGCGCAGATCGACCGCGACCGCGAGCGCGAGGCCGGCCTGAACCGCGACGCGGTCGAGACGATCCAGCGGCTGGACTGGGAACAGGCGCAGATCCTGAAGGCGGCGGAGGGGCACGAGGACCGGCTGGCCGAGGCGACGGAGGCCGCGAAAGAGGCGGCAGGCATCCTGGCCGACCGCGAGGCGGCGCTGTCGCAGCTGACCGAGGATGTCGCCCGTCTGGCCGCGCGGCACCAGTCGGTGCAGCGGGTGGCGGCGGATGCGCGCGGCGGGCTCGCCAAGGCGCAGGCCGCGGCCGAGACCGCCCGCCGGGCCGAGACCGAGGCCGCTGCCGCGCTGGCCCGCGCCGCCGAGGCGCATGCCGGGGCCGAAGAGCAGATGGCCGAGGCTTCCATCGCCGCCGAGGACAGCGAGGCCGCGCTGCAAGAGGCCGAATCCGCCCGGGCCGAGGTGCAGGCGCGCGAGGCCGCGGCGCGGGCGGCCCGGTCGGGGGCCGAGGGCGAGGCCAGCGCGCTGCGGGCCGAGGTGCAGGCACTGGCGCGGCTGGTCGAGCGGGAATCGAGCGCCGGCACCCAGATGCTGGACCGGCTGACGGTGGAACCGGGCTATGAGGCGGCGCTCGGTGCGGCGCTGGCGGATGACCTGCGCGCGCCCCTGGCCGATGCGGATGCGGCCTCGGGCTGGGTGGCGCTGCCGCCCTACGACTCCGCGCCCGCGCTGCCCGGCGGGGCCGCGCCCCTGGCCGCGCGGGTGACGGCGCCCGGGGCGCTGGCGCGCCGGCTGGGGCAGATCGGTCTGGTAGAGCGGGGGCAGGGCGCGGCGCTGCAGGCGGCGCTGCAGCCTGGGCAGCGTCTGGTCAGCCCCGAGGGCGATCTGTGGCGGTGGGACGGGTTCCGCGCCGGGGCCGAGGATGCGCCCTCGGCCGCCGCGCTGCGCCTGCGGCAGCTGAACCGGCTGGTGGAGCTGAAGCGCGATCTGGAGGATGCCGCGGCGCGGGCCGAGGGCGCGCGGCTGGCGCATGAGCGGCTGACGGCCATGCTGGCCGAGGCCACGCGCGCCGATCAGGCCGCCCGCGACGCCCGGCGCGAGGCCGACCGGCGCATGGCGGATGCGAGCCGCGCCTCGAGCCGGGCCGAGGCGGAACGGTCGATCGCGGCGGGGCGGCTGGAAAGCGCCCGGCTCGCCAGCGCCCGCCATGCCGAGGATGCCGAAGAGGCGCAGATCCGGCTGGAGGATGCCGAGGCCGCGGCGGCGGATCTGCCCGATCTCGACACCGCGCGGGCGGGCGTCGAGGAGGTCCGCCAGACGGTCGAGGCGGCGCGGATGATGATGATGGCCCGCCGCGCGGCGCAGGACGAGTTGCGCCGCGAGGGCGAGGCCCGCACCCGCCGCCGTCAGGAGATCACCAAGGAAGTTTCCGGCTGGCGACTGCGGCTCGACACCGCCGAGAAGCGGTCGGCGGAACTGGCCGCACGCCGCGCCGGGACCGAGGAGGACCTGCACGAGGCCGCCGCCGCGCCCGAAGAGATCGCGGCCAAGCGCGAGGAACTGGGCGCGGCCATCGCCGGGGCCGAGGCGCGCCGTGCCGCCGCCGCCGAACGGCTGGCCGCGGCGGAACTGGCCCTGCGCGAGGCCGGCGCGGCGGAACGCGAGGCCGAACGCGCCGGATCGGAGGCCCGCGAAGGCCGCGCCCGCGCCGAGGCCCGGGCCGATGCCGCGCGCGAGACCGTCGCCTATGCCGCCGAGCGCATCCGCGACGAGACGGACCTGCTGCCGATGGAACTGCTGGCAAGCCTCGGCGCCGATCCCGACCGCATGCCCGATGCCGAGGCGCTGGAGGCCGAGGTGAACCGGCTGAAGCGCCAGCGCGAGGCCTTGGGCGCGGTCAACCTGCGGGCCGAGGAGGACGCGCGCGAGGTCCAGACCGAGCACGACACGCTGGTGCAGGAAAAGGCCGATCTGGAAGAGGCGATCCGCAAGCTGCGTGCCGGTATCTCGGGGCTGAACCGCGAGGGGCGCGAACGGCTGCTGACCGCCTTCGAACAGGTGAACGAGAGTTTCCGCACGCTCTTCACCCATCTCTTCGGCGGCGGCGAGGCCAATCTGGTTCTGGTCGAATCCGACGACCCGCTGGAGGCGGGGCTGGAGATCATGTGCCAGCCGCCGGGCAAGAAACTCAGCACCCTGTCGCTGTTGTCCGGGGGCGAACAGACGCTGACGGCGCTGGCGCTGATCTTCGCGGTGTTCCTGGCGAATCCGGCGCCGATCTGCGTGCTGGACGAGGTCGACGCACCGCTCGACGATGCCAACGTGACGCGCTTCTGCGATTTGCTGGACGAGATGACCCGGCGCACCGACACCCGCTTCCTGATCATCACCCACCATGCCGTCACCATGAGCCGGATGGACCGGCTGTTCGGCGTGACGATGCAGGAACAGGGCGTCAGCCAGCTGGTCAGCGTCGACCTGAAGCGGGCCGAGGCGCTGGTGGCCTGAGGGCCTCCCGGGGCACCCGGATGGATCGGCCGATCGGCCGGCCGGATCGCGGGCGCTAATGACCCTTGCGGATAGGGTCGCCCACCGCCACCTCGCCATCCGCCACGATCTCGCACAGGATGCCGCGCAGGCGCAGGGGCGGGTGGCCCGGGGCGGTGATCCAGTCCTTCGCCTCGGCCCCGTAGCGGACCTTCCATTTCACGCAGGCGTCGTTGAACACATCCGACACCCGCAGCGTCGCGGAGCCCACGGACAGCAGGCTGCCCGCGGGCAGGTTGGCCTCGGACATGTCCAGATCGGCGATGATCGTGTCGCCGGGATGCGGGGTGCCCTCGCGGTCCCGCCAGACGAGGTCCATGACGCGGCGGGGCAGGATCGACACCTGGATGCGGGGATCGGGGCTGCCATCCGCCAGCCGCATCCAGGGCGCCACGGGCCAGCGTTCGGCCTGTCCCTCCAGCAGGACACCCCGCGCCGCGGTCAGGGACAGCCGGGGCGGGTGCAGCCGCTGGCCATAGCCGGGCCGGAAGGTCAGTTCCAGCACCGGCGCGTCATCCCTGGGCGCGGCCCGCACCTGCGCCAGGGCGGCGTCCAGTTCGGCGCGGGTGACCGGCGGCGTCACAGCGAGGCGAGCAGCGCCAGCGACGGCACCCCGGTGGCGGGCTGGCCGATGCTGGCCTGATAGGCGCTGATCGCGGCGCGGCTTTTCGTGCCGATGACGCCATCGGTGCCGCCGGTATCGTAGCCGCGCGCCGTCAGCCGCCGCTGCAGTGCGATGCGGTCGTCTTTGGTCATGCCGTTGGCATCGGGCGGGAAGCTGCCGCGCAGCGGCCCGGCCCCGCCGATCCGGTCGGCCAGATGCCCCACGCCGATCGCGTAGAGGTCGGAATTGTTGTAGCGCTTGATCGCGTCGAAATTGCCGGTGACGGCGAATTGCGGCCCGCCCGGCTGTGGCTGGATGATCCGGCCCGCGGGCGCGCCGGGCCCGGCCTCGCCGCCCCATCGCAGCCCGCGTTGCCAGCCCGAGCGCGACAGATAGGCCGCCGTCGAGGCCAGCGAGTCGGTGGGATCGTCCGACCAGATGTCGCGGCGGCCGTCGCCGGTGAAATCCACCGCATAGGCGAGGTAGGAGGTCGGGATGAACTGGGTATGCCCCATCGCGCCCGCCCAGCTTCCGGTCATGCGGTCGGGGGCGACGTCGCCCGCCTGCAGGATCTTCAGCGCCGCCAGCAGCTGCTGTTCGAAGAAGGCCGCGCGCCGCCCCTCATAGGCGAGTGTCGAGGTGGCCGAGACCACCGGCACGTCGCCCCGCCGTTCGCCATAGAAGCTTTCCAGCCCCCAGATCGCGGTGACGATGGTCGGATCGACGCCATAGCGCGTCTCGATCGCGGCCAGTGTGGACCGCTGGCGGGCATAGGCGGCCCGCCCCTTGGCCACCCGTTCGTCCGAGACGGCGATGGACAGGTAGTCCTCCAGCGTGCGCGAGGATTCGGGCTGGTTGCGGTCGCGGGTGATGACGCCGGGCACGAAGCCCGCGTTGCGGAAGGCGGCGTCGAAGGTCGCGGCAGAGATGCCGCCCGCCAGCGCCCGGCCGCGGAAGGCCGCGACCCAGGCGGCATGTCCGGCATCGGGCACCGGGCGCAGGTCATCGGCTAGGGGCGCCGGCCCGCTGCCTTGCAGGGCCGGCGTGCCCGCGCAGGCGGACAGCGCCAGCGCCCCCATGCCAAAGCCGAACTGTCGCCTGCCGAGGATCATCCTGCCCGTCATGCCCGTGCGCTTCCTTCGTGTCTGCCCGTTCTTGCGGCCAGACTAGAGGAACCCCGGCCGGGCGCAATGCCGGGCCGGGCCGCCCGGCTCACGCGTCCTTGCGCCAGGCGTCATAGCGCGCCTTAGTCTCGGCATTCATCGGATAGAGCCCGGGCAGCACCGCGCCGCGGCCGACCTCGTCCACGATCCAGCCCTCCATCCGCTCCTGTTCCGGCGCCTCGGCCAGCACCTCGTCCAGCAGGGCCGCCGGGATCACCACGACGCCGTCCTGATCGGCGACGATGGTTTCGCCCGGCTGGATGCAGACGCCGCCGCAGCCGATGGTCTCGTTCCAGCCGACGAAGGTCAGGCCCGCGACCGAGGGCGGTGCCGCCGCGCCCCGGGCCCAGACCGGCAGGCCGGTGCCCAGCACCCCCGCCAGATCGCGCACCACCCCGTCGGTGACCAGCGCCGCGACGTTGCGCCGGGCCATCCGCGCGCAGAGGATGTCGCCGAAGACGCCCGCATCGGTCACGCCCATGGCGTCGATCACCGCGACGGCGCCTTCCGGCATTGCCTCGATCGCGGCGCGGGTCGAGATCGGGCTGCCCCAGCTGGCGGGCGTCGCCAGATCCTCGCGCGCCGGGACGAATCGCAGGGTGAAGGCCGGGCCCACGACACGGGTCTGCCCGGGCCGCAGCGGCATCGCGCCGCGGATCCAGACATTGCGCAGGCCCTTCTTCAGCAGGATCGTGGTCAGCGTGGCGGTGGTGACGGTTTCCAGCACCTGCACGGCGCGGGCATCGAGTGTCATGGCAATTCTCCTTTGGCCGGGGCGATATAAGCACCCTTTCCGGGCAAAAGGCAGGGCGGGCAGGCGCGGCGCGTACGGTCCGGGCCGGCAAGGGGGCGGCGGGGCAAGGCGGGAAGCCGCCGTTCACGCCCCGCGAGGCCGCGGAAATCCGCAAGGCGCCGCCAAGGCCGCTTTCGCTGATGCGCGCCCGGCTGCTAGGCAGAAGGGTGACGCCGCGCGGGGGCGCGAGCGGAATTGGGGGACGGCAGATGATGTGGAAGATGCGGCAGCCGGACCGGGCCTCCGCGCCCTCGGACGGGTCCGAAGGCGGGTCCGAAGGCGCGGAGGCCCGGTCCGGCGGGTCCAGGCAGCCGGCGTTCCTCGACGCGGCCTCGACCCGGTTCATCCTGTCGCGGCTGAACGGGGTGGATCACGTCACGATCCGGGTACTGGCGACGCAGGATGACGGCCCCCTGCCCGGCGCGGCCGGTGGCGACATCAGCGCGACCGCCGCCGCCGAGGTCGCGGCGCTGCTGCGCGAGGCGGGCTTCGACGTGACGCAGGAGGTGGTGGAACGGATGGTGCCGCCGCCCCTGACCCGGTTCGGCCTGCGCTATGCCGGGCGGCAGGCGATCCTGACCGTCGCGCCCGAGGTGGCGGGGCCGGCCTGAGCGCCTAGCGGAACAGCCCCCGCAGCCGGGCGCGGAACCGGCCCCAGCCGGTGCGCGCGTCGCGGCGGGCGGTATCGGCGCGGTCCTCGACCCGGTCCCAGCGGTCGCCCGCGCCGCGGAAGATCGGGTCCAGCGTCCGTTCCCGGAACTGCAGCCACATCCGCCGCGCCACCAGGACCAGCAGCGCCAGCATGACCAGGATCACGGTGTTCAGCCACGGAAAGCCGCTCGACACCGGGCCATCGACGGCCCGGATCGCCACCGCGTTCGGATAGGCCGACAGGAACGGAATGCGCCAGCCATAGCGGGTGACGATCGCCCATTGCGGGTTTCCCGCATCCGACCGCAGGTTCGCGGCCTCGGCCTGCAGGTTGGAACTGTCATACTTGAAATAGGGCGGCCAGACCCAGCCCGTATCCTCGTTGCGGTAGACCACGACGCGGCCGTTCGGGCGCACCGCCTGGATGAACAGGATGTCCCGCGTCTCGCCGCCGGTGCCGGTGCTCGCGGCACCCGTGCCGCTGTCGGCCGAGGCATAGAAGATGCGGTTCGACCCCAGCGTCGTCAGCCGGTTGTAGGTGTCGGTGATGCGCACCGTGTCGTGCCGGGGCAGGGTATAGTGCAGGAACAGCGCCACGATCAGCGCCGCCAGTGCCGCCAGACCCCATTTCACATAGCGCATGCCATCCCCCGGTTACTGGACGTTCACGGTGTAGACGATCGCCGCCGTGGCCACCAGCGGCAGCACATAGATCAGCCAGATCAGCCGGTGCCGCAGGCTGTGGCGATAGGCCTCCATCCCCCGCGCGACGAAGGCGGCGCGGTCGGCCCCGGTCGCGTTCTCGGGCGGATTCTCGTCCCAGTCCCGTTCCAGCCGCTCGCGCCGCAGCGACCGGGCATAGGCCGAGACCAGCCAGTAGACCACCGTCAGGACCACGGCCATCACGGCCAGACTTCGGAACAGCACCAGCATCCTGCACCCTCCGCCAGCGGATGCCTCAGGATTAGCCGCCCGGCCCCGCGCGGGCAATCGCCGCGGGGGCGGGCGGCGGGGGCATTGTGCCACGGCCATTGTGCCACGCGCGGCGCGGGCCTAGCCTTGGCCCATGGACGATGCCGCCCTTCCCTTCCGCGCCGAGGTCGAGTCCCGCGGCGACGATCTGGTCGCGCTGACGCAGGACCTGATCCGCATCCCGACGCTGAACCCGCCGGGCCGGATGTATCGCGAGATCTGCGAGATGCTGGCGGCGCGGCTGACGGCGCGCGGCTGGCGGTGCGAGCTGTTGCGCGCGACCGGGGCCCCCGGCGACAGCGACCGGTATCCCCGCTGGAACCTGATCGCCCGGATCGAGGGCGCGGGGCCGGGGCCTTGCGTGCATTTCAACGGCCATCACGACGTGGTCGAGGTCGGCCATGGCTGGACACGCGATCCCTTCGGGGCCGAGATCGACATGGATCATCCCGGCGGCCGCATCTTCGGCCGCGGCGCCTGCGACATGAAGGGCGGCATCGCCGCGGCGGTGATCGCGGCCGAGGCCTTCGTGGCGCTGCGCCCGGGTTTTGCCGGGGCGGTGGAACTGTCGGCCACGGCAGACGAGGAATCGGGCGGCTTCGGCGGCGTCGCCTGGCTGGCGGAACAGGGCCGGTTCTCGCCCGACAGGGTGCAGCACGTCATCATCCCCGAACCGCTGCACAAGGACCGCATCTGCCTGGGCCATCGCGGCGTCTGGTGGGCCGAGATCGAGACGAAGGGCCGCATCGCCCATGGCTCGATGCCATTCCTCGGCGACAGCGCCATCCGCCACATGGGCGCGGTGCTGGAGGAGATGGAGACGCATCTTTACCCGATGCTCGCCGCCAGGCGCACCGCGATGCCGGTGATCCCCGAGGGCGCGCGGGCCTCGACGCTCAACGTCAACTCGATCCATGGCGGCGAGGCGGAACCCGAACCCGGCTATACCGGCCTGCCCGCCCCCTGCGTCGCCGACCGCTGCCGGATCGTTATCGACCGCCGCGTCCTGATCGAGGAGGCGGTGGAGGAGGTGAAGGCCGAGATGCGCGCGCTGCTGGACCGGGTCCGCGCCCGCAGGCCCGGCTTCGACTATGCAATCCGCGACCTGTTCGAGGTGCAGCCGACGATGACCGACCGCGACGCGCCGGTGGTGCGGGCGACGGCGCGGGCGGTCGCGCGGGTGCTGGGGGCCGAGGCGGGGTTCGTGGTTTCGCCCGGCACCTATGACCAGAAGCATATCGACCGCATCGGGCGGCTGAAGAACTGCATCGCCTATGGGCCGGGGGTGCTGGACCTTGCCCATCAGCCCGACGAATGGATCGGCATCGCCGACATGATCGACAGCGCCACGGTGATGGCGCTGGTGCTGGACGATCTGCTGCCCGGCGGCTGAGCCCTCAGCCTTCGGGCGGGACCGCCATGTTGTCGATCAGGCGCACGCCCCCCGCCCAAGCCGCGACCAGCAGACGTGCCGGATCGCCGGGCCGCGCGGGGCCGAGCGTGGCCGCATCCCGGCATTCGGCATAATCGACGCTGTCGAACCCCGCCGCGGCCAGCGCCGCCCGCAGCCGGCCGGTCGCGGCGGCGGCGTCGTCCCCGGCGGCGACGTCCAGGGCCGCCTGCCGCAGCGCGTGGGGCAGGGCGGCGGCGCGGGCGCGGTCCGCCGCCGACAGCCGCACATTGCGCGACGACAGCGCCAGACCGTCGGTTTCGCGCACCGTGGGGCAGCCGACGATCCGCACCGGCAGGTCGAGATCGGCGACCAGCCGCCGCACCACCTGCAACTGCTGCCAGTCCTTCTCGCCGAAACAGGCGACATCCGGCTGCACCATCCCGAAGAGCTTTGTCACCACCGTCGCCACGCCGTCGAAATGCCCGGGCCGGTGCGCGCCTTCCAGCGGCTCGCTGACCCCCGTCACCCGCACCGTCGTCGCATGGCCGCCCGGATAGACCTCCTCCGCCGCCGGCGCGAAGACGGCATCCACCGACAGCGGTGCCAGCAGCGCGGCATCGGCCTTTTCCGTGCGGGGATATTTCGCCAGATCGTCGGGGTTGTTGAACTGGGTGGGGTTGACGAAGACGGACACCACCACCCGGGCGGCCTCGGCCCGGGCGCGGCGCACGAGGCTCAGATGCCCTTCATGCAGCGCGCCCATCGTCGGCACCAGTGCGACCTTCTCGCCCGCCCGCCGCCAGCCCGCGACCGCGGCGCGCAGATCGGCCACCCGGCGCAGGATCGGCGGGGTCATGCGCCCTCTCCGGCGGTGAAGACATGCTCCGGCCCCGGAAAGCGGCGGGCGCGGACATCCTCGGCATAGGCGGCGATCGCGGCGGCGGCGCCGTCGCCAAGCTCGGCATAGCGGCGGACGAATTTCGGCCGGAAGTCCCCGAACAGGCCCAGCATGTCGTCGACGACCAGCACCTGCCCGTCGCAGCCGGGGCTGGCGCCGATGCCGATGGTGGGCACCGCGATCTCGGCGGTGATCCGGTCGGCGAGGGCGGCGGGCACCTTTTCCAGCACCACGGCAAAGGCACCGGCCTCGGCCACCGCGCGAGCATCGGCGGCGACCCGGTCGGCATCGGCGCCGCGCCCCTGCACCCGGTAGCCACCGAAGGCATTAACCGATTGCGGGGTCAGGCCGACATGGCCCATCACCGGAATGCCCCGCGCCACGAGGAAGGCCACCGTCGCCGCCATGTGCCGGCCGCCTTCCAGCTTCACCGCCTGCGCGCCGGTTTCGGCCATCAGCCGGGCGGCATGGCGGAAGGCCTGTTCCGGCCCTTCCTCATAGCTGCCGAAGGGCATGTCGATCACCAGACAGGCGCGGTCCAGCCCCCGCGCCACCGCCTGCCCGTGCAGGATCATCATCTCCAGCGTCACGCCCAGCGTCGAGGGCAGGCCGTGCAGCACCATCCCTACGCTGTCGCCCACCAGCGCCACGTCGCAGGCGGCATCGACCAGCCGGGCCATCGGCGTGGTATAGGCGGTCAGGCAGACGACCGGCGTGCCCCCCTTGCGCGCGCGGATGTCGGACGGCGTCGCGCGCCGGGCGCGCTCCGTGCTGGCACTCATGGCGGATCCCCCCTTGGCCTCCCCGGCGGCACCGGGGCCGCTCGAGGCGGTTTCTAGGCGGGGATGCCGCGGGGACCAAGGGCTTTCTGCAGCGGCGAAGGGATCGGGCCTTGATCCGCGCGGTCGCGCGGTGTCACATCGGACGGCCCGGCCTTCCGAGGAGACGCCGATGACCCGACCGCTTCGCCTGACGCTCGCGCCGCTGGTTCTGGCCGCGCTGCCGGCGCTGGCCGCCCCGCCCGACACGCTGGTTCTGGGCATGGCGCTGGAACCCCCGAACCTCGACCCGACGGCGGGGGCGGCGGCGGCCATCGACGAGGTGGTCTATGGCAACCTGTTCGAAGGGCTGACACGCTTTGGCCCGGCGGGCGAGGTGCTGCCCGCCCTGGCCGAACGGTGGGAGGCGAGCGAGGACGGCCGCGTCTGGACCTTCCACCTGCGGCCCGGCGTGACCTTCCACGACGGCAGCGCCTTTGACGCGGCGGACGTCAAATTCAGCCTCGACCGCGCCCGCGCGCCGGACAGCGCCAATGCGCAGAAGGCGCTGTTCGCGGGGATCGAGGCGGTGGAACTGCCCGATCCGATGACGGTGGTGGTGCGGCTGTCGGCCCCGAACGGCGCCTTCGACTGGAACATGGCCTGGGGCGATGCGGTGATCCTCGCGCCCGAAACCGCGGCGCAGGCGGCGACGGCGCCGGTGGGCACCGGGCCGTTCCGGCTGGCCGACTGGGTGCAGGGCGATCATGTCACGCTCGCGGCCTGGCCGGAGTACTGGGGCGAGATCCCCGCCCTGACCCGCGCCACCTTCCGCTTCATCCCCGACCCGACCGCCGCCTTCGCCGCGCTGATGGCGGGCGACGTGGACGCCTTCCCGATCTATCCCGCGCCGGAAACCCTGCCGGCACTGGCGGCCGATCCCCGGTTCAAGGTGATCGTCGGCACCACCGAGGGCGAGACGATCCTTGCCATGAACAACGCCAAGCCGCCGCTGGACGACCCGCGGGTGCGCGAGGCGATCGCGCTGGCGGTGAACCGGGACGAGATCATCGAGGGCGCGATGTTCGGCCAGGGCACGCCCATCGGCACCCATTTCGCGCCGCACAACCCGGATTATGTCGACCTGCTGGACCTGTCGCCCCACGATCCCGACCGGGCGCGCGCGCTGCTGGCCGAGGCGGGGGCCGGGGATCTGACCCTGCGGCTGGCGCTGCCGCCGCCCGCCTATGCCCGCCGGGGGGGCGAGATCATCGCCGCCGAGTTGCGCGCCGTCGGCATCCGGACGGAGATCGCCAACCTCGAATGGGCGCAATGGCTGGAACAGGTGTTCAAGGGCCGCGACTTCGACCTGACCATCGTCGCCCATGTCGAACCGATGGACATCGGCATCTATGCCCGGCCCGATTACTACTTCGGCTATGCCCGGCCGGATTTCGTCGCGCTGAACGACCGGCTGAACGCCACCGCCGATTCGGCCGGGCGCAGCGCGATCCTGAAGGACATGCAGCGCATGATCGCCGGGGATCATGTGAACGCCTATCTGTTCCAGCTGGCCAAGACCGGCGTCGCCGACGCCCGGCTGGAGGGGCTGTGGCAGAACGCGCCGACCCCGGCCAACGACCTGTCCGCCGTGCGCTGGACCCCGTGACCCAGAGACGATGACCCCCGGAGAGACGATGACCCATTTCCTGCGCCTCGACCGCGACAGTGTCGAACCCACGGTGGAACGGCCCGACCCTTCGGTCGTGATCGCCGGCGATCCGGTCCACACGACATGGCTGCACGAGGAACACGGCAGCCTCTATGCCGGGATGTGGCAGACGACCCCCGGCATCTGGCGCGTGAGCTATTCGGAGTGGGAATACATCCACATCCTGTCCGGCCTGTCGATCCTGACCGAGGACGGGAAAGAGCCGCAGGAACTGGCCGCCGGGGACAGCGTGCTGATCCACCCGGGCTTCGCCGGGACATGGGAATGCGTGGAGACGACGCTGAAGGACTTCGTGATCCTGGAATGATGGACCCGACGTCGCGTATTCGATATTGTTCAGGACGAATACGCGAGGTGCGCGATGCCGAAGTCCGCCATGACGACCATGACCGTGCGGCTGGGGCCGGTGCTGGGTGCCTATGTGGCCGAAAAGGTGGGCGAGGACGGCGCTTATGAGAATGTCAGCGAATATGTCCGCGACCTGATCCGCCGCGATCGGGACGACAGCGAGCGGCAGGCCTTCGCCCGGCTGAGCGCCGAGCTGCGGCTTGCCTTCGCGGCGGAGGAGGCGGATTACCTGCCGCTGACCGCGGCAGAGGTCGTCGCCCGCAACGCCCGCTGACCGTGCCGCAGGTCAGGGTCCAGCGCAGGGCCGCGGCACAGATCGACGAGATCTTTCGCTACACGCGCGATCGCTGGGGCGAGGATCAGGCGCGCACCTATCTGGAAGGGTTGTTCGACCTCTTCGACCGGCTGGCCGCCCGGACCGTGGCCTCGCGCCCGGTTCCGGCCGAGTTCGGCGTCGACGGCTTCTACATCCGCTATCGCCGGCATGTCGTCTATTGGCGTTGGCTGCCGGACGGGGCCATCGGCATCGTGACGATCCTGCACGAGCGCATGCACCAGATGCGCCATTTCGACCGCGACCCGCCGTGATGCGGGGACCGGCGCGCGGCGAGGCGCGCGCCGGACGCGGGATCAGTTGATCGGCACCACCGTCACCGCTGCCGGGTCGTTCAGGCCGGCGGCGGCAAGGCCCTCTGCGCTGCCGATGCTGTTGGCGGGGCTGATCGAGCTTTCGGCCACGAAGGGCGGCCAGGGCGTCTGGCCCATGGCGATGGCGTTCTGCACATCGGCGGGCAGCGAGGCGAGCGGGATCATCAGCCCGTCCGGCCCTTCGACCATCTGACCTTCCAGCGCGATGGATTCCTCCAGCGTCCGCACCTTGACCGGGGTGCCGAGCGGCACGCGGTCGTAGAGGTCGAGGATGTCCTGGTTGAACAGGCGGATGCAGCCGGCCGAGGTGGCGCGGCCGATGGTCGAGGAATTGTTGGTGCCGTGGATGCGGTAATAGGTGTCGCGGCCGCCCCGGTAGAGGTAGAGCGCGCGTGCGCCCAGCGGATTGTCGAGCCCGCCTTCGATGCCGTTGCGATAGGGGCCATAGACCTCGGGATCGGTGCGGACCATGTTGGCCGTCGGCTGCCAGCGCGGCCATTCGGCCTCGCGGCTGATGACGGCGGCGCCGGTGAAGCCCCGTCCCTCGCGGCCCACGGCGATGCCATAGCGCGTGGCCATGCCGCCTTCCTCGACGTAGTACAGCACGCGGGCATGCGGATCGACCACGATGGTGCCGGGCAGGTCCGGGCCGTTGTAGCTGACGGTCTGGCGCACGTTCTGCGGCACCAGATAGCCCGGGTTGACGGCGGGGATGGTGTACTCGCCGTCCTGCACCGTCTGGTACATCGCCACCACATGCGGGGGCGGGCCGGACGGGCCCATCTGTTGCGGTGCGCCGCCCCCGCCGCAGGCGGCGAGCAGCGCCAGCGACATCAGGGCGAGGGCGGATCGGAAAGAGGGGGCGGCAGCAGGCAGCAGGATCACGCGCGTTCCTTTCAGGCGATTATCCCCGCCGCAACGCGCCATGGCAGTGGCTGGATGCCTGCGCCGGGAAAAAACATCGTCCTATCAGCGCATGCCGCGCGATGGCGTCAACCCCTTGGACCGCGGGCGCAGGAAAAAGGCCCCCGCGCGATGCGCGGAGGCCCCCACCGTTTCGTGACTTCGTCCTGCCGGACAGATCAGCGCATGTTGCCGATGGACCAGAACAGGGTCTCGCCCGAGTGGTCGTCGATGCCGTCATTGTCGGTCACCACCCAGCCTTCGCCGGCCGCGTCGATGGCGAAGCCCTCGACCTTGTCCAGCACGAAGCCGTTCAGCGACTTCAGGTCGGGGATCAGGTCGCGGACCTCTTCCTTCGTCACCTTCGGCAGTTCCGAGCCGATCGCCGCCGGCGCCAGTTCGCTGGCCGGGAAGCGGAAGATCTTCTTCACCACCGCGGCGTCGCCGACCAGGTTGTCGCGCTCGACAATATAGACCCAGTCGCCGTCGATGGTGATCTCGGACAGGCCCATCCAGCCTTCGCCCTTCGGCTCCAGCGGGTAGGCGACCGCGCCCCATTCCTCGGAGTCGGTGTTGTAGGCCAGCAGCTTGACCTGGCCCTTGGGATCGTCGCCCCATTCGCGCTGCACGGCCATCCACAGCGTATCGCCCTGGACCGCGATGCCTTCGAAGCCGAAGCGGATCTCGTTCTTCAGCAGGTCGGCGGGCAGGGCGATCTCGTCCTGGATCTCGCCTTCGGCATCGACGTGGTAGATCGCATGCGGGATCAGCCGGTCGCTGCGGCCTTCCGAAGCCAGCCAGAAGCCGCCTTCGCCATCGGCGGCGATGCCTTCGATGTCCAGCTTCTGCGCCGGATGGCCGTCACGGGTGACGACGATCTTGCCGGTGATGCGGGCGGGCTTCTGCGTGGCGTCGATGCTGTAGATCGACGGCTGCGCGCCATAGGCGCTGTCCGAGGCTGCCCAGAGATGGCCGGCCCGTTCCGGATCGGCGGCCAGCGCGGACAGCGCGCCCCAGCCGATGGCCTCGTCCGCGCCCTCGGCGGTGATCATCGGATAGGCGGCCTCGCCTTCGGCCCGTTCGTAGATCATCACATGGGCGCGGGCGAGCCCGTCTTCGCCCAGATCGACCTCGTTCGCGGTGGCGAGCAGGTTGCGCGAGGGGATCGACACCATGCCTTCCGGGCTGATGCCCGAGGCGATCAGCTGCACCAGCTGCGGCGCGGCCGGGTCGGTCGCGTCATAGGCGCCGATGACCGAGGCGCGTTCGGTGGCGACGAAGATCATCGGCGTGCCGTCGAACACGGCGAAGTCGATCGATTCCGGCTCCACGCCCTTGGCGTCGGACCGCTTGTCCGGATAGTGGCCGATGGCGGCGATGGCCTTTTCCAGCGCGCCCGCATCTTCGTAGACCAGCGTGCCGTCCTTGTTGAAGATCGACCAGCTGCGCGAGCCGCCTTCATAGTCGCCCTCGTTGGCGGTGGCGAAATGGTCGTTGTCGATCCACTTCACGCCATCGGGTTCGCGCGGCACGGCGGTCGCGCTGCCCGAGAAGTCGAGCTTGCCGTCATCCTCGGTGTCGATGCCGTCCAGATCGACGGTGCCGGCCGAGAAGTGGCTGGCCACCGCGCCATCGGTGCCGATGACGACGATGTGGTTGTTTTCCTGCAGGGTGACGACGATCTCGCCCGCCTCGTTCACATCCACATATTCGGGTTCCGGGTCGTCGCCCGCGACCTCGGCCAGGCCGGTCACGTCGATCTGCTGCAGGTTGGCGCAATCGGCCACACCGTCCGTGACCGGCACCTTGACCACGAAGCCCGCGGGCATCTGCGGGATCATGCCGTCATTCACGTCCTCGTCGCGCTCGTTCTCGATCGCGACGGTGATGAAGCTGCCGTCCTTCGCCCGCGCGACCGAGTCGGGCTGGCCGCCGAGGTCGCACTCGCCGAGGATCTCGTGCGAGGTCATGTCCACCGTCACCAGCTTGCCCGAGGGCGCGGTGTAGCTTTCCGAGGTGTTCACGCCCACGAAGGCATGATTGCCGATGATCTGCGCGGTGGTCGGCTCACCGCCCATCTCGATATTGCCGCCGGCTTTGGGCGCGGCCGGATCGGTGATGTCGATCAGGCCCACGACGCCCAGCGGGCTGTCGGAATAGACCAGCGTCATCCCGTCTTCCGAGGCCGAGATGATCTCGGCCGAGGTGGCGCGCATGCGGTCCTCGCCCTCGGCCATGTTCATCGGCGTGGCGAAAGAGGCGACACGGTTGAAGGTCATGTCCGCCGCCGCCGGGAAGGCGGTGGCGAGCGCGAGCACCGAGGTGAGGCTGGAAAGCCGGATCGACATGGACGAGCATCCTCCGAGGTTGGGTTGCAGGAGCAATCGGCGGCTCGGGTAACGCTTTCGTGACATCCGGCTGAATGTTGCATGACGCTAGGGCAGGCGGCGGGACGCCTTGCCCCCGTTTCGCCGCGCGTCAGCCGATCACGTTGAACTCCGGTCCATAGGGATAGCCGGTGATGTTTTCCGCCCCGTCCTCGCCGATGACCAAGATATCGTGTTCGCGGTATCCGCCTGCGCCGGGCTGGCCCTCGGGGATGGTCAGCATCGGCTCCATGCTGATCACCATTCCCGGTTCCAGCACGGTGTCGATGTCCTCGCGCAGTTCCAGCCCCGCCTCGCGCCCGTAGTAATGCGACAGGAGGCCGAAGCTGTGGCCATAGCCGAAGGTCCGGTAGCGCAGGAGGTCGCGTTCGGCGAGGAAGTCGTTGATCCGCGCCGTCACCTCGGCGCAGCTGACGCCCGGGCGCAGCAGGCTCATCCCGTATTCATGCGCCGCGACATTGGCCTGCCAGAGGGACAGGCTCGCCGCGTCCGGCGCGCCAGCGAACAGGGTGCGTTCCAGCGCGGTGTAATAGCCCGAGATCATGGGAAAGCAGTTGAGGCTGAGGATGTCGCCGGACCGGATCGCGCGGTTGGTGACGGGGTTGTGGGCGCCGTCGGTGTTGGGGCCCGACTGGCACCACACCCAGGTGTCGCGGTATTCCGCGTCCGGGAAGCGGCGGGCGATCTCGGCCTCCATCGCGTCGCGCCCGGCCATCGCCACCTGCAGTTCCGTCGCGTCGACGCGCACCGCCTCGCGGATCGCGTGGCCGCCGATATCGGCCACCTGCGCGCCGTGGCGGATCAGGTCGATCTCGGCCTCGGACTTCACCATCCGCTGCGCCATCGTCGCGGGGGCGATGTCCATGCCGCGCTTCGGCTGCAGGAAGTGGTTCAGCTTTTCCGCCTGCACCATCGTCAGGTGATCGGCCTCGCAGCCGATGGCGCGGCCGGTGCCGGCGACGCCGGCGACCGTGCGCCAGAAATTGTCGCGCGCCCAGTCGGTATAGGTGACGTTGTCGCCCACCGACCGCCGCCACGGCTGGCCCGCGTCGATGCCGGCGCTGACCGTCACGCAATCCTCGCGCGTCACCACGCAGGCATAGGGCCGCCCGAAGGAGCAGTAGAGAAAGCCCGAGTAATAGGCGACGTTGTGCATCGAGGTCAGCACCACCGCGTCCAGCGAGTGCAGGTCCATGATGTCGCGCAGACCCTCCAGCCGGGCGGCATATTCCTCGGCGGCGAAGGGCAGGGCGGCCTTCTCGCCATTGTGGAAGCGATAGCTTTCGGGGCGGGCGGAAGCGGGGGTGTTCATCGGTCAGACCTCGTGCTGCGGGGTCGCGCGATGCGGCGGACCCCGAAAGGTCCCGGCGTTCAGGACGGTGACGGGCGGCGGGGCGAACCCCTTGCGGCGACGCCATCGCCGCGGCCCTTCCGCATCATGCCCGAACGGCGCGGCGAGGCAAGGCCCGCAACCGAAAGCGCGGCCGATACGTTGCCCGTCGGGCGGAACGGTGGAGGATCGGATGGCTGACGCATCGGCAGGGACGGAGACGGGGATGGACCCCGCGACGGACACAGGGGCTCAAGCAGGGCCGCCGCAGGTCTTCGACAGCCGCCGTTCGGAACTGGGCGAGGGGCTGCTGTGGCATCCCGGCCGGGGGCAGCTGTTCTGGTTCGACATCCCCGAGGGGCGGCTGCTGTCGCGCGACGAGACCGGCCCGCTGGCCTGGGCGCTGCTGGAAACCTGTTCCGCCGCGGGATGGGTCGATGACGACACGCTGATCCTGGGCGGCGAAAGGCGGCTGTGGCGGTTCGACCTGGGGCGCGGCACGGCCACGGCCCTTGCGGTGCTGGACGAGGATCCCGCCCTGCGCAGCAATGACGGCCGGGCCGATCCCTGGGGCGGGTTCTGGATCTCGACCACAGACAAGGAGGGCGCGCGGGACCGCGGCGCGATCTGGCGCTGGCACCGGGGCGAAGTGCGGCGGCTGGTCGAGGGGCTGACCACGCCGAACGCCATCTGCTTTGCGAGGGATCATGCGCTTTACGCCGACACGCCCCGGCAGCGGGTCTGGCGCCTGCCGCTGGACGGCGAGGGTTGGCCGGCGGGTCCGGCGCGGCCCTGGCTCGACCTGTCGGACCGGGGGCTGAACCCGGACGGCGCGGTGATCGACGCCGATGGGCTGTTCTGGTGCGCGCTCTGGGGCGGGGGCCGGGTCGCGGCCTTCGACGAGGCGGGCGCGGTCGTCCGCACGGTGGCCTTTGACGCGCCGAACGTCACCTGTCCGGCCTTCGGCGGCCCCGGTCTGACGACGCTCTACGTCACCACGGCGCTGGAGGGGATGGATGACGACGCCCGCGCCGCCGCGCCGCGCGCCGGGATGGTGCAGGCCGTGGCGGGCGCCGGGCGCGGGCGGGCGGAACCCGCGGTGACGCTGTAGCCTGCCGCCCGCGTCGCTTTCGGGCGATTGCAGCAGGCGAAACGTCGCGCAGGGCATGGCGCGGGCCGGCGCGGGCCTGCTATGGCTGGCAGGTCTGACAGTTGGAAAGGAGACGGTCGCCATGACCAGCCTGTCGAATTCGCTCGCCGCCACCGACATCGCCACCGCGCTGCATCCCTATACCGATGCGCGGATGCTGGAGGAGAAGGGGCCGATGATCATCGCGCGCGGCGATGGCATCCATGTCTGGGACCAGGCGGGCAAGCAATATATCGAGGGGCTGGCGGGGCTGTGGTCCGTGGCGCTCGGCTTCGGCGAGCAGCGGCTGGTCGAGGCGGCGACGCGGCAGATGCGGGAGCTTCCCTTCTACCACACCTTCGCAGCCAAGGCGCATGAACCCTCGATCCGGCTGTCGGAGAAGCTGGTCGAGATCACGCCCGACCCGATGACGCGGGTCTTCTATACCAACTCCGGCTCCGAGGCGAACGACACCGTCGTCAAGATGGTGTGGTACTACAACAATGCCCGCGGCCTGCCGCAGAAGAAGAAGTTCCTCGCCCGCACCAAGGGCTATCACGGCGTCACCGTGGCGGCGGCGAGCCTGACCGGCCTGCCCAACAACCACCGCGACTTCGACCTGCCGGCGATCCCGGTGATCCACCTGACCTGCCCGCATTTCTACCGCTTCGGCGGCCCGGGCGAGACCGAGGCGGAGTTCACCGCGCGGCTGCTGGCGGAACTGGAAGCGGTCATCGAGCGCGAGGGCGCCGACACCATCGCCGCCTTCATCGGCGAGCCGCTGATGGGCGCGGGGGGCGTGATGGTGCCGCCCGCCGGCTATTGGCAGGGGGTCGAGGCGATCTGCCGCAAGCATGACATCCTGCTGGTGGCCGACGAGGTCATCACCGGTTTCGGCCGCACCGGACAGCGGTTCGGCTGCGAAACCTTCGGCTTCACCCCCGACATCATGTCGCTGTCGAAGCAGATCACCTCCAGCTACATGCCGCTGGCCGCGGTGATGTTCAGCGAGGCGATCTATGACGTCATCGCCGACAATAGCCACAAGATCGGCACTTTTGGCCATGGCTATACAGCCTCGGGCCACCCGGTTGCGACGGCGGTGGCGCTGGAAAACCTGAAGATCATGGAAGAACGCGACCTGTTCGGCGCCGCCGCCCGGCTGGGGCCGCGGCTGCAGGACGGGCTGCGCGGCTTTGCCGGTCACCCGCTGGTGGGCGAGGTGCGCGGCATCGGCCTGATCGCCGGGGTGGAACTGGTGGCCGACAAGGGCAGCCGCGCCTCTTTCGCGCCGGCGGGCAAGGTCACGGCGCAGGCGGCGCTGTTCGGGCAGGACGAGGGCCTGATCTTCCGCGCCATCGGCGAGACGCTGGCCCTGTGCCCGCCGCTGATCGTGACCGAGTCCGACATCGACGAGATCGTCGCCCGGATGGGCCGCGCGCTGGATCGCACGCTGGACTGGGTGCGGGCCGAAGGGCTGAAGGCGGCGTAACCCGGCGGGCGGGCACCTCAGTCGAAGGTGCCCGTCACCCGGCCGAGCAGCATGAAGGCGCGGGCGGTGCGCGTTTCGGCGAAATCGGCCACGTCCTGATCGGTGGCGGAACGCTCGAAGTCCTGAAAGGTGCGGTCGAACTGGCGCAGGAAATGATGCGCCGCATCGCGGAACACCGTGTCCTGCCGCATCCGTCCCGCCGTCAGCGCCAGCGAGGACCGGTCGCGCACCCCGCCAAGCGCGGCGATGCCCCGGCCCCGCTCGCCCGCGGCAAAGCGGCGCCAGACCTCGGGCCGGGCGCGGTCGGGGCGCAGGTCGTCCATGTAGATGCCGTCCTGCGCCAGCAGGGTCAGCACATCCTGCGCGGCGCGGATCAGCCGGGCCATCGTCCGGTCTTCCAGCGCCCGGCGCAGGGCGCGGAAGCCGTCGCGATCCTCGGGGCTTTCGGGGAAGTTCAGCGCGAGGATGAAGTCGGACACCGACACCGGCATCCGCAGATCCTCGGCCGGGGTGCCGAGCGCCAGCGCCGGCTGTTCGTCGATCACCTTCATCTTCGGGGCGGGCAGCGCGGCCTTGCGGTCCGGCGCGGGCAATTGCGCGTGGTCCCGGCGCGAGGCGAAGGTGGCGATGGCGCTTTCGGTCTGGCGCTGTGCCGCCGCGATCTCGTCCAGCTTCCGCTCGACCGAGGGGCGGCCCATCGCGGACTGCTGGCTTTGCTGGACATAGGCGGTGCGCATTGCCTCGACCGCGCCCTGCAGGCGCCGCGCCTCGGCCCTGAGCGCGCGGGCGCTGCGCGCGGTGGTGGCCGCGACCCAGATCATGCCCACCGGGAGGAAGATCGCGACCAGCATGAGGACGGTGGCCAGCGTGCCGGGCAGGTCGGGATTGGCGACCCGGTCGGTGACGAGGAAGAACAGCACCACCAGACCCAGCCACAGCAGCGTCAGCACTGCCGCCGTCACCTCGGCGACCGAGATGCGGGGCAGGGGCTCTTCCCGCCCGATAAGGCCGATCCCGACATCCAGCGGGCGGTCCTCCTGCCGGTCGGTCATCGCTGGGGCCCCGTCTCAGACGAACCGGATGGAAATGATCTCGTAGCTCTTCTCGCCGCCGGGGCTGCGCACCTCGACGGTGTCGCCCTCGTCCTTGCCGATCAGCGCGCGGGCGAGGGGCGAGCGGACATTGAGAAGGCCGCGTTCCAGATCGGCCTCGGCCTCGCCGACGATCTGGTAGGTGCGCTCTTCCTCGGTGTCCTCGTCGACCAGCGTCACGGTGGCACCGAACTTGATGCTGCCGGACAGGCGGGCGGGGTCGATCACCTCGGCCCGGCCGATGATCGATTCCAGCTCCTTGATCCGGCCCTCGACGAAGCTCTGGCGTTCGCGCGCGGCATGGTATTCCGCGTTCTCGGACAGGTCGCCATGTTCGCGCGCCTCGGCGATCGCCTTGATCACGGCCGGCCGTTCGACCGATTTCAGCTGCTTCAGTTCGTCATCCAGCGCGGCGTGGCCGGCGCGCGTCATCGGTATCTTTTCCATCGCACTCTGTCAGGCAAATGCACCGCGGACCCCCAAGGCGGAGGCGCGGCGCGTCGTCGCGAACTCGTTCGCAGCACCAGACCCGCAATGACGCCCGATTGCAAGCGACTTCGGAACCCGCGCGGGCAGAGATGCCGCCACCGGAGCCATCGCCATGATGCGGCGTCAGCGTTGCAGCCTGTCGCAGGGTAAGTTAACCGTTGCGGCGAAAGAAAATTGCCAGCACGCGCGAGCCGGGAGGAAAAGCCATGACCACGATCGAGCGGGAGTCGATGGAATACGACGTGGTGATCGTCGGTGCCGGGCCGTCGGGCCTGTCGGCGGCGATCCGTCTGAAACAGCTCGACCCCGACCTGAACGTGGTGGTTCTGGAAAAGGGGTCGGAGGTCGGCGCGCATATCCTGTCGGGCGCGGTGCTGGACCCTGCGGGCCTCGACGCGCTGCTGCCCGACTGGCGCAGCATGGACGCGCCGATCCGGACCGAGGTGAAGGAGGACAACTTCTACCTGCTGGGGCCGGCGGGCAAGCTCCGGGTGCCGAACTGGCCGATGCCGCCGCTGATGTCGAACCACGGCAACTATATCGTCAGCATGGGCAATGTCTGCCGCTGGATGGCCGGCGTGGCGGAAGGCCTGGGGGTCGAGATCTTCCCCGGAATGTCGGCCAGCGAGATCGTCTGGGGCAAGGATGGCCGCGTCGCGGGCGTCGTCGCGGGCGAATTCGGCAAGAACTCCGACGGGACGATCGGCGAGGGCTATGAACCCGGCATGGAACTGCTGGGCAAGTATGTGCTGCTGGCCGAGGGCGTGCGCGGCTCGCTGTCGAAGGAGGTCATCGCCAGGTTCGACCTGTCGCGCGACCACGAGCCGCAGAAATACGGCATCGGCATGAAGGAGATCTGGGAGATCGACCCCGCGAAGCACCGCGAGGGCACCGTCACCCACACGATGGGCTGGCCGCTGGGGTCGAATGCCGGGGGCGGGTCGTTCATCTACCACGCCGAGAACAACCAGATCCTGATCGGCTTCGTCGTCCACCTGAACTACGCCAACCCGCACCTTTACCCCTACATGGAGTTCCAGCGCTTCAAGCTGCACCCGATGGTCCGGGACCTGCTGGAGGGCGGCAAGCGCGTGGCCTATGGCGCGCGGGCGATCAGCGAGGGCGGGTTGCAGTCGATGCCGAAGCTGACCTTCCCCGGCGGGGCCCTGCTGGGCTGTTCGGCGGGCATGGTCAACGTGCCGCGCATCAAGGGCAACCACAACGCGATGCTGTCGGGCAAGGCCGCGGCCGAGGCCGCCCATGCCGCGCTGGCGGCGGGCCGGGCCGGGGACGAGCTGACGGAATACGAGGCGGATGTGCGGTCCGGCCCCATCGCCGCCGATCTGCGCAAGGTCCGCAACGTCAAGCCGATGTGGTCGCGCTGGGGTCTGGGCGCGAGCCTTGCGCTCGGCGGGCTCGACATGTGGGCAGCGTCGCTGTTCGGTGCGCCGCTGTTCGGGTCGCTGAAGCATGGCAAGACCGACGCGGCGGCGACGGGCGAGGCGTCGAAGTTCAAGCCCATCGACTATCCGAGGCCCGACGGCAAGCTGGGCTTCGACCGGCTGACCAACGTGGCCTATTCCTTCACCAACCACGAGGAAAGCCAGCCCTGCCACCTGAAGCTGCGCGATCCGGCGGTGCCGATCGCGGTCAACCTGCCGCTCTATGACGAACCGGCGCAGCGCTATTGCCCGGCCGGCGTCTATGAGGTGATCCGCGACGAGGCGGGGACGCCGCGCTTCCAGATCAACTTCCAGAACTGCGTGCACTGCAAGACCTGCGACATCAAGGACCCGACGCAGAACATCGTCTGGACCACGCCGCAGGGTGGCGACGGGCCGAACTATCCGAACATGTGACCGATGTCCCGCCCGCGACCGGCTTGCTGACGGCCTGCGGGCGGGGGCGGTGACAATCGCGCGAGCAGGCGGGCGGGGCGGGTGATTCCGGCCCCGGGCGGGGCATCGCGCAATTGCCAAGGCCCGGGGGCGGCCCTAACCTGACCCGAACCGCCGCCCAGCCGAAGGAAACCATGGTGCCCGCGTTCCGCCGCCCCGCCCTTGCCCTGTCGCTTGCCGTGATCGTCGCCGCGGGCGCCTGGACCGGCCTTGCCGCGCCCTTGCGCGCGGAAGGGGTCGCCGGACCCTATCTGGCGGCACGGGTGGCCAGCGGGAACAGCGATTTCCGCGCCGCCGCCGACTATTTCACCCGGGCGCTGATTTATGACCGGCAGAATGCCGAACTGATGGAAAGCGCCATCCTGTCCCGGATCGGCATGGGCGATTTCGACGGCGCGGTGGCTGTGGCCGATGCGATGCGGGCCGGGACCACCCGCACCCAGGTCGCCGATCTGGTGGCGATGACCGACATGGCCGCGCGCGGGGACTGGGACGCGGTGCTGGCCGATCTCGACGGCGTGGCGATGACCTCGCCGCTGGTCGAGGGGCTGATGCGGGCCTGGGCCGAAATCGGGCGCGGGCGGATGTCCGAGGCGCTGGTGGCCTTCGACGCGGTGGCCGAAACCGAGGGCCTTGCCACCTTCGCGCAATATCACAAGGCGATGGCGCTGGCCTCGGTCGGCGATCTGGAGGGCGCGGACGCGATCCTCGCCGCCGAGGATGCCGGGCCCTTGCGGATGACGCGGCGGGCGGTGCTGGCCCATGCCCAGATCCTCAGCCAGCTGGAACGCCGCGACGATGCGCTGGGGTTGATCGACGACACCTTCGGCCGCGAGGGCGACCCCGTCTTCACCGAGATGGCCGAAAAGCTGGAGGCGGGCGAAACCCTGCCCTTCGACGTGGTGCGCTCGCCCGAAGAGGGCGTGGCCGAGATCTATCACTCGCTCGCCTCGGCCCTGACGGGCGAGGGCAACGACGTCTTCACGCTGGTCTATGCGCGGCTGGCGCAGTTCCTGCGGCCGGACGAGCCGGACACGCTGCTGCTGGTGGCGGGGCTTCTGGAACGGCAGGACCAGTTCGAACTGGCGACCGCGGTCTATGGCAGCATCCCCCGCGAATCCCCCGCCTATCCGGCGGCGGAACTGGGCCGGGCCGAGGCGCTGATCGCCTCCGACCGGCGCGACGCGGCGATCGAGGTGCTGGAACAGCTGGCGCGCAGCTATCCGGACCAGCCGGTGATCCTGGCCAATCTGGGCGACACGCTGCGGCAGGCGGAACGCTATGCCGACGCGATCAGGGCCTATGACGCCGCCATCGCCCTGTTCGACGGCGATGCCGAGGCGCAGTGGCCCGTCTATTATGCCCGCGGCATCAGCTATGAGCGGCAGAAGGACTATGACCGCGCCGAAACCGACATGCGCAAGGCGCTGGACCTGCGCCCGAACCAGCCGCAGGTGCTGAACTACCTCGGCTATTCGTTCCTCGAACAGCGCCGCAACCTCGAAGAGGCGCAGTCGATGATCGAACGTGCCGTGGCCGAGCGGCCCGAGGACGGCTATATCGTCGACAGCCTCGCCTGGGCCTATTACCGGCTGGGCCGCTATGACGATGCGGTGGCGCCGATGGAAAAGGCCGTGGCTCTGATGCCGGTCGATGCGGTGCTGAACGACCATCTCGGCGATGTCTACTGGGCGGTCGGACGCAAGCGCGAGGCCGAGTTCCAGTGGAAGCGGGCGCTGTCCTTCAGCCAGGACGCCGGCATGAATGCCGACGAGGTGGACCCGGACCGGATCCGGCGCAAGCTGGAGATCGGGCTGGACGCCGTGCTGGCCGAGGAAGGCGCCGCGCCCCTTGCCGTCACCCAGAATGCCGACTGAGGACTTCGCGCCGGCCAAGATCAACCTCGCGCTGCATGTGACCGGACGGCGCGATGACGGTTATCACCTGCTGGACAGTCTGGTGGTCTTCGCCGATGCGGGCGACGGGCTGGCGGTGGAGCCGGAGGCGGGCCTGACGCTGCGGGTGGACGGTCCGCGCGCGGCGGGCGTGCCCGAGGGGCCGGACAATCTGGTGCTGCGGGCGGCGCGGCTGCTGTCGCCGGATCGCGGCGCGCGGATCGTGCTGACGAAGCGGCTGCCCGCGGCCTCGGGCATCGGCGGCGGATCGTCGGATGCGGCGGCGGCGCTGCGGGCGCTGGCCCGGTTGTGGGGCATGGCCCTGCCCGACGCGGCGGCGGTGCTGGCCCTCGGCGCGGACCTGCCCGTCTGCCTGCAACCGCGCCCGCGCCGGATGCGGGGCATCGGCGAGCGGCTGGACGATCTGCCGGGCCTGCCCGACTGCCGGCTGGTGCTGGTCAATCCGGGCGTGCCGGTGGCGACCCCCGCGATCTTCCGCGCGCTCGACCGGCGCGACAACCCGCCCCTGCCGGACCTGCCGGCGCGCTGGCCGGATGCCCCGGCGCTGGCAGGTTACCTGCGCGCCTGCCGCAACGATCTGGAACCCGCCGCCCGCGCGCTGGAACCGCGGGTGGGCGAGGTGCTGGCCGCGCTGGCGGCGCAGCCCGGCTGCCTGCTGGCGCGGATGTCGGGATCGGGGGCCACCTGCTTCGGCCTGTTCGCGACGGAGGCCGGATCGGCCGCGGCCGCGGCGGCCCTCGCCCGGGCGCAGCCGGGCTGGTGGGTGGCCGACGCCGGGCTGTGGCAGCAGCCCGCGGCCGCCGATCAGGCGACCCGCGCCACCACGTAGTCGGCCAGATCGGCCAGCATGTCGCGCAATTCGCCCGCCGGCAGGGCGCCGAGCGCGTCCCGCGCCCGCCCGGCCCAGTCCAGCGCGGCATCGCGCGTGGCCTGTAGCGTGCCGTGCCGGCGCATCAGCATCAGCGCGTGGTCGAGATCGCCCTCGCGCTGGTCGCCCTTCTCGATCACCCGGGTCCAGAAGACATGTTCCTCGGCATCGGCCTGCGCCACGGCCTGGATCACCGGCAGGGTCAGCTTGCGTTCGCGGAAATCGTCGCCGGTGTTCTTGCCGATGGTTTCGGCCACCCCGCCGTAATCCAGCAGGTCATCGACCATCTGGAAGGCGATGCCGAGCGCGTCGCCATAGTCGTGCAGCGCCTGCACCTGATCCTCGGGCGCGCCGGCGAGCACGCCGCCCACTTCGGTCGCGGCAGCGAACAGCGCGGCGGTCTTGCCGCGGATCACCTGCAGATAGACCGCCTCGTCGGTGCGCAGGTCCTGCGCGGCGGTCAGTTGCAGCACCTCGCCTTCCGCGATCACCGCCGAGGCATTCGACAGGATCGACAGCACGCGCATGTTGCCCGCTTCGGTCATCAGCTGGAAGCTGCGCGCGAACAGATAGTCGCCGACCAGCACGCTCGACTTGTTGTCCCACAGCAGGTTCGCGGTCGGACGACCGCGGCGCTGGCGGCTTTCGTCGACCACGTCGTCATGCAGCAGCGTCGCCGTATGGATGAATTCCACCGTCGCCGCCAGGTGCACATGATAGGGGCCGGGATAGCCGCACAGCCGCGCGGCCGCCAGCGTCAGCATCGGCCGCAGCCGCTTGCCCCCCGCCTCGACCAGATGCGCGGTCACCTCGGGGATGCGCGGCGCATGTTCCGAGGCCATCCGGTCGCGGATCAGCGCGTTGACGGCCTGCATGTCGGCGGAAAGATGCGCGGCGAGGCGATCATGCGGTTTGGTCGCGGTTTCATCCAGGCTCATGCCCACCCCCTTGGCGCTCGACAAAGCCGGGCGACTGCCCTTTAGTCGCGGATCATGAAGGAACTTCTGCGCTCGACCGACCCCACCCGGATCGCCTTTGCCACCGTTCTCTTACAGGGCGAGGGTATAGCGGCGTTTCAGATGGACGTCCATATGAGCATCCTCGAAGGATCGCTGGGCATCCTGCCGCGGCGGCTGATGGTGCGGGATGCCGACCTGTTCCGCGCCCGTGCGATCATGGCCGACAACGACATCCCGCTGGAGGGCTGAGCGTGACCGCGCCCGAGGCCCCCGCCGCTTTGGGCGACTTGACTGATGACGGCTTTCTGGGCGGGCGGCTGCGCGTCTGGCAGCCGCGGCACGGCTATCGCGCCGCGACCGACCCCGTGTTCCTGGCCGCGGCGGTGACGGCGCGTCCGGGGCAGGCGGTGCTGGAACTGGGCTGCGGGGCGGGGGTGGCATCCCTCTGCCTGGGCGCGCGGGTCGGGGGGCTGGCGCTGACCGGGCTGGAACTGCAACCCGTCTATGCGGACCTCGCGCGGCTGAATGCCGCACGCAATGGCATCGCGCTGACGGTGATCGAGGGCGATGTGGAGGCGATGCCCGCCACGCTGAGGTCGCGGCAGTTCGACCATGTGATGATGAACCCGCCCTGGTATCCCGCCGGCGGCGGCACCGCGGCGGCCGATCCGGGGCGCGAGACGGGCCTGCGCGAGGTGCTGCCGCTGGCGCGCTGGCTGGATGCCGGGCTGCGGCGGCTGCGGCCCGACGGCTGGCTGTGGGTCATCCAGGAGGCGGCGCGCCTGCCGGACCTGCTGGCGGGCCTCGATGACCGGGCGGGCAGCGCCACGCTGCTGCCGATCGCGCCGCGCGCCGGCCGCCCGGCGGGGCGGGTGATCCTGCGGGCGCGCAAGGGCGGGCGCGGTGCTTTTGCGATGGCCGCGCCCTTCGTGGTGCATGACGGCGCGGCGCATGGACAGGATGGCGACGATCACCGCCCCGAGGCGGAGGCGATCCTGCGCAAGGGGGCGCCGCTTCACTTCTGACGGCTCGGCGAAGCCTTGCGTCGTGCAGGCGCGACGACCGGCAAGAACCGGCAAGCGTGTAACATCTGGACGACGTTTATGTTTCTTGGACGTGACACGACTCGGGTTTCGTGGTGCACTTGAGGGGAAGGTTCAACCAGCAGAAGAAGGAGACGAAGATGTCCCTGAGTTCGCACCTGACGGAGCTGCGGAAGAAACACCAGAACCTTTCGGCCGAGGTAGAGCGGCAGGAACGCAGCCCATCTTGCGATCATCTGACGATTTCCGACCTGAAGAAGCAGAAGCTGCGGATCAAGGAGCAGATCACCCGGCTTCAGCAGCACTGACCGGCGCGTCGCCCTTCGGTGACGTGTTGCGGCGCCCCGCCCGCGCGGCCAGCGCCGCACCTCCCGCAATCAATCCAGCCGCAAGGAGAAGGCGCAGGTCCGCCCGCGCCTCTCCTGCCAGAACCAGCGCAAGCGTCGACAGCAGCGGCGCCGCATAGGATGCGGTCCCCAGAAGCTGGATGTCGCCGCGCTTTACGCCGATGTCCCAGACGTAGAAGGCCAGCCCCACGGGGCCGAGCCCGAGAGCGGCGACAGCGGCCCAGCCCCATGCCCCGGCCGGCCAGGCCGGGATTTCCAGTGCCAGATGCGCCGCCGCCGACAGGATCGCCGTGGCGATGCAGAAGACCGCCACGCTGGCGGTCGGCACCTCTCCCAACCGGCGGGAGAGGATGGAATACGCCGACCAGGTCAGGGCGCAGAGGAAGGCCAGGCCATAGCCCGCCATCGCGGGGCCGGTCAGCGTGACCCCGCCGGCGATGCGCCCGCCCACGATCAGCGCCGCGCCGGCGAAGGCGACCAGCGCGCCGATCACATGCAGCCGCGTCAGCCGCTCGCCCGGCAGCAGGCCCGAGAACAGCACGATCAGCAGCGGCCAGAGATAGGCGATCAGCCCCGCCTCGGCCGGGGGCGCCAGCCGCAGCGCCGAAAAATACAGCAGGTGATAGCCGAACAGCCCCAGCGTGCCGAAGGCATAGATCCGCAGGGGCACCCGGGCCAGTTGCGCAAAGCCGCCGCTGCGCGCGATCCAGACCAGACCCAGACCGCCGCCGAGCGCGAAGGTCAGCGCGTTCAGCAACAGCGGCGGCACCGGGGCCGAACCCACGGTGAACAGCGCCAGCAGCGACCACAGCAGGATCGCAATGAAACCGATCGAGGTCGCCCTGCCGCGCGTCATGTGCCCTCTCTGTTGTCCCCCCGCCGTTCATCGCCGCGGCGGCGGCCCGGTGCAAGCGGCGCGTGGCCCGGGCATGAAAAAGGGGGCCGCCCCGCGCGGGACGGCCCCCGGAACTGCCTTGCCCGGCAGCTCAGACGAAATATTGCCCGCCATTCGCGGTCAGGGTCGAGCCGGTGATGAACCCCGCCTCGTCCGAGGCGAGGAACACCACGCAGCGCGCCACCTCTTCCGGCTCGCCCAGACGGCCCACCGGGATCTGCGCGATGATCGACTCGCGCACCTTTTCCGGCACCGCCATCACCATCTCGGTCGCGATATAGCCGGGGCAGATCGCGTTGACGGTGATGCCGGCCTTCGCCCCCTCTTGCGCCAGCGCCTTGGTAAAGCCGATGTCGCCGGCCTTCGCCGCAGAATAGTTGGCCTGACCCATCTGGCCCTTTTGCCCGTTGATCGAGCTGATGCTGATCACCCGGCCGAACTTGCGCTCGCGCATCCCGGGCCACAGCGGGTGGGTCATGTTGAACAGGCCGGTCAGGTTGGTGTCCATCACCTCGCGCCACTGCTGCGGCGTCATCTTGTGGAACATGGCGTCGCGGGTGATGCCGGCATTGTTCACCAGCACCTCCACCGGGCCGAGATCGGCCTCGACCCTGGCGATGCCCTCGACGCAGGCCTCGTATTCGGCGACCGACCATCTATAGGCGGGAACGCCCGTTTCGGCGGTGAATTTCGCCGCCGCCTCGTCATTTCCGGCATAGTTGGCGGCGACCTTGTAGCCCGCCGCATGCAGTGCCTGCGAGATCGCCGCGCCGATACCGCGCGTTCCACCGGTGACCAGTGCTACCCTGGACATGATTCCTCCCATTTCCGTCACGTTCTTGAAAGTCTGTTATACTTCGACCGGCTGAGTGCGCAATAATGTTGCGCACGCAGCATTCTCGGTCTTACAGGCCTTCAAGGCACATGGCGACGCCCATGCCGCCGCCGATGCAGAGCGTGGCGAGGCCCTTCTTCGCGCCGCGCCGCTTCATCTCGAACAGCAGGGTGTTCAGCACCCGCGCGCCGGAGGCGCCGATCGGATGGCCGATGGCGATGGCGCCGCCGTTGACGTTCACGATCTCGGGGTTCCAGCCCATGTCCTTGTTCACGGCGCAGGCCTGGGCAGCGAAGGCCTCGTTCGCCTCGACCAGGTCGAGGTCGGCCACCTTCCAGCCGGCCTTGTCCAGCGCCTTGCGGCTGGCCGGGATCGGGCCGGTGCCCATGATCGACGGGTCGAGCCCCGCCGTGGCATAGGAGGCGATGCGCGCGATGGGCGTCAGCCCGCGCTTCGCCGCCTCCTCCTCGGACATCAGCAGCACGCCCGCCGCACCGTCGTTGATGCCGCTCGCATTGCCGGCGGTCACGCTGCCGTCCTTGGCGAAGGCGGGGCGCAGCTTCTGCATCGCCTCGATGGTGGCACCGTGGCGGATGTATTCGTCGGCATCCACCACCGTGTCGCCCTTGCGGGTCTTGACGGTGAAGGCGATGATCTCGTCCGAGAAGCGGCCGGCCTTCTGCGCGGCCTCGGCCTTGTTCTGGCTCGCCAGCGCGAATTCGTCCTGCATGTCGCGGCTGATCTGCCACTGGTTCGCGACGTTTTCCGCGGTCTGGCCCATGTGATAGCCGTTGAAGGCATCCCACAGCCCGTCCTTGATCATCGTGTCGATGAAGGACAGGTCGCCCATCTTGTGGCCCTGCCGCAGGTTCTGGCAATGCGGCGCCATCGACATGTTTTCCTGCCCGCCCGCGGCGACCACGGTCGCGTCGCCCAGCAGGATGTGCTGCGCCCCGAGCGCCACCGCCCGCAGGCCCGAACCGCAGACCTGGTTGATGCCCCAGGCGGCGCTTTCCTTCGGCAGGCCGGCGTTGATATGCGCCTGCCGGGCGGGGTTCTGGCCCTGACCCGCGGTCAGCACCTGGCCGAGGATGGTTTCCGAGACCTCGGACTTGTCGATCCCGGCGCGGGCCACCAGCGCCTCCAGCACCGCCGCGCCAAGGTCATGCGCGGGGGTATTGGCGAAGGCGCCGCCGAAACTGCCCACGGCGGTGCGGGCGGCAGAGACGATAACGACGTTGGTCATGAGGGTCCTCTCCCAGGTCACGACTGGTTGCGACCGGTACGGACCCTCCCGGCCCGCCGATACGGCAACGTTGGGCGCAGAATGCCCGATGCTGCCTCGGGGTCAAGCACCCGCGGGCGGTGCGGGGGCGCAGTCCGGCCATGCGCCGCACGCGGCACGGGGGTCTCGGGGGGCTCGGCTGCCTTGCGCGCGATGCCATGGCCCGGGGCGATGCCTGCGCCGCCAAGGCCTTGCGGCACCCCGCGCCGGCCTGCCGGCGGGGCGGGCCGTGCCCGGTGGAGGGACGGCCCGGCCGGGCGAACGGGGCCGCCGGCGGAACTGCCTGCGCGGATTGGCCGCTGACCCGCGGGAACCGGATGCGCATCTTGCGCGCTTTTCCGAACCTTGGGAATCCCCGATCAGGCGCCCCGCGCGGCCTGCCGGGGCGGCGGCATCCGCCAGGGCGGCTGGATCGTGGGGGCACCGAAGTAGTAGCCCTGCAGGCAGTCGAAACCCATCTTCTGCAGCATCGCCGCGTCTTCGGCGGATTCGACGGCCTCTGCCACGGTGAACATGTCGAACTGCCGCGCGACGGACAGCAGCGCCTCGGTCAGCACCTGGTTGTCGGGGCTGCCCGCGATGCCCCGGATGAACTGCCCGTCGATCTTGACGAGGTCGAACCAGAATTCGCGCAGATGGCGGAAGGACACCGCGCCCGCGCCGAAATCGTCCAGCGCGAAGGCCACGCCGCGGCCCTGCTGCGCCTGCATGAAGGCGCGCACCAGATCGGGCAGCAGCATCGCCGAGACCTCCGAAATCTCGAGGATCAGCCGTTCCGCCACCGTCAGGTCCGTGTCGAGCCCCCGTTCCAGCAGTTGCGCCCAGGGGCGGTAGCCGATGGAGCGGGCCGACATGTTGACCGACAGGCGCAGCCCCGGCGCCTCGGCCAGTGCGGCGAGCCCCATGTCGAGCGCGAGGCAGTCGAGGCGGCGGCCCAGTTCCGTCGTCTCGACCGTCGCCATGAAGTCGCGGGCCGGGATGGTGCGGCCGGTTTCGTCCATCAGCCGGATCAGCGCCTCGTGATAGGCGATGGTGGCGGGGCGGGCCGCCTGCACCACCGGCTGGAAGGCCAGCACCGCATCCTGCCGGTCCAGCGCGGCGGCGACCATGGCGATGACGTCGTCGTCGCGCAGGCGCACGGCATGGTCGAGCGGGCTCGCAGGATCCCCGGCGATCGCCGCGGCGGAGGGGGCGGCTGCGCCGGGGCCGCGGAAGATCCGCGCGACCTCTGCTCTTGACCTGGGCGGTGCGGGCATGTCTCCCTCCTGTCCCGGCGATCCTGCGCCGGCCGGTCTTAACGTGTGGTGAAGGGGCGAGATGACGGACGATCGCTGCGGCTGGTGCGGGACCGACCCGCTGTATGTCGCCTATCACGACGACGAATGGGGCCGGCCGGAACCGGACGGGCGGGCGCTCTGGGAAAAGCTGGTGCTCGACGGGTTTCAGGCGGGGCTCGCCTGGATCACCATCCTGCGCAAGCGCGACGCGTTCCGCGCGGCCTTCGCCGGGTTCCGCCCCGAGGTCATCGCCGCATGGGGCGAGCCCGAGGTGGCGCGGCTGCTGGCCGATCCGGGCATCGTGCGGCACCGGGGCAAGATCGAGGCGACCATCGGCAATGCCCGCGCCTATCTGGAGATCGAGGCACGCGAGGGCTTCGCACCCTTCCTGTGGCGCTTCGTCGAGGGGGCGCCGCGGCAGCACCGCTTTGCCACCTCGGCCGAGGTGCCTGCGGCGACGCCCGAGGCCGAGGCCATGTCGAAGGCGCTGAAGAAGGCGGGCTTCCGCTTCTGCGGGCCGGTCATCACCTATGCCTTCATGCAGGCGACGGGGATGGTGAACGACCACCTGACGGGATGCCGCTGCCATGCCGCGGTGGCGGAGGAGGGCGCACGCTTCAGCCTGTAGCGGCGGGAAAACCGGGCGCCGGGGATCACTCGCCGGCGATCAGCGCGGCGACCAGGGCCTTCGCCTCGGGCCCGTCCCAATGCGCCTCGCCCTGCATCCGCGCCACCTCGCGTCCCTCGGGGTCGATCAGCACCGTCACCGGCAGGCCCAGCACCGCCATCTGCCGGGCGAACTGCTGTTTCGGGTCGCGCAGGATCGGCAGCGCGGTCAGGCCCTCGTCGACATAAAAGTCGTGGATCGCGGGCAGCGGGTTGCGCCCGGTGGCGACGGGCAGCACCGCGAACCGGTCGCCGCCGAATTCCGCCTGCAGCCGGTCGAGCATCGGCATCTCGGCCCGGCAGGGCGCGCACCAGGTCGCCCAGAAGTTCACCAGCAGCCACTTGCCGCGATGCGCCGACAGGTCCACCGGCGCATCGGCCGCATCCACCAGCGCGCCCTCGACCGGCGCGCCGGGCGCATCGGCGGGGACCAGCTTGCGCATGTCGCCCTGCAGCAGCGGCGCAAGGTCGGGCATCGCCGTGGCCGCGTTTGCAGCGAAGGCGAAGGCCGTGTAGAGGACGGCGGAACGAAGAAGACGCATGACACCTCCACGGGGGCGGGACGGATGACCGACGGCACAGGCGATAGCAGAACCTCCAACCAGATGTGGGGCGGGCGTTTCGCCGCAGGGCCGGACGCGATCATGGAGGCGATCAACGCCTCGATCGGGTTCGACAGGCGGCTCTACGCGCAGGACATCGCCGGCAGCCGGGCCCATGCCGCAATGCTGGCGGCGACGGGCATCCTGACGGATAGCGATGCGGCGGCGATCCGGGAAGGGCTGCTCACGGTCTTGTCAGAGATCGAGGCGGGCGACTTCCCCTTCCGCACCGAACTGGAAGACATTCACATGAATGTCGAGGCGCGGCTGAAAGAGATCATCGGCGAACCGGCGGGGCGGCTGCACACGGCGCGGTCGCGCAACGATCAGGTGGCGACCGATTTCCGGCTGTGGGTACGCGACCAGTGCGATCAGGCGGCCGAGGCGCTGACCGCGCTGATCCGGGCGCTGCTGGCGCAGGCGGCGGCGGGGGCGGACTGGGTGATGCCGGGCTTCACCCATCTGCAGACCGCGCAGCCGGTGACATGGGGCCATCACATGATGGCCTATGTGGAAATGTTCGGCCGCGATGTCGGGCGGTTCCGCGACGCCCGCGCCCGGATGAACGAAAGCCCGCTGGGGGCGGCGGCGCTGGCGGGCACCGGCTTTCCGATCGACCGGCAGATGACGGCCGAGGCGCTGGGCTTCGACCGGCCGATGGCCAACAGCCTCGACGCGGTCAGCGACCGCGACTTTGCGCTGGAATTCCTGTCGGCCGCGTCGATCTGCGCGGTGCACCTGTCGCGGTTTGCGGAAGAACTGGTGATCTGGTCCTCGGCGCAGTTCCGCTTCGTGGCGCTGAGCGACCGGTTTTCCACCGGATCGTCGATCATGCCGCAGAAGAAGAACCCAGACGCGGCCGAGCTGATCCGGGCCAAGATCGGCCGCATCCTCGGGGCGACGGTGGCGCTGTTCACGGTGATGAAGGGCCTGCCGCTGGCCTATTCCAAGGACATGCAGGAAGACAAGGAACAGGTCTTCGACGCCGCCGACACGCTGATGCTGGCGCTGGCGGCGATGACGGGCATGGTGGCCGACATGGCCGCCAACCGTGCGAACCTCGAAAAGGCGGCGGCCAGCGGGTTTTCCACGGCGACCGACCTTGCCGACTGGCTGGTGCGCGAGGCGGGCCTGCCGTTCCGCGAGGCGCATCACGTCACCGGCGCGCTGGTGGCGCTGGCCGAGGCGGCCGGATGCGACCTGCCGGACCTGGGCCTGACCGAGATGCAGGCGGTGCATCCCGCGATCACGCAGGAGGTGTATTCCGTGCTGGGGGTCCACAATTCGGTCGCCAGCCGCCAGAGCTATGGCGGCACCGCGCCGGATCAGGTGCGGGCACAGGTGGCGCGCTGGACGGCGCGGCTGGAGGGATCGGAATGACGCGGACGATGATGACGGGTGCGGCGCTGGCCGCGATACTGGTCGTGGCGGGCTGCGGCGTGGACGGGCCGCCGGTGCCGCCTGCGGGCCGGACCGAACCCGCGCCGCAAACGGGGCTGCAGGTGACCGGGCAGGTCGAGATGGGCGTGACCGGCCGGCCCTGAGCCGGCTCGTCCCGCCAAGGGCTTGCCGGGCGTCGTCGGGGCGGTAGAACAGACGCATGACCCAGCCCCGCGCCCGCATCTCGACCCTGCGCCTGATCTACCTCGCTTTGGCCGTGGCCGGGGCGGTGCTGCCGATGCGGCACTTCCTTGCGCATATGAGGGCCGAGGGCGGGGGGCTCGCGGGCCTGATCGACGCATGGTTCGTCAACCGCGCGACCGAGGGGCTGGTCTGGGACCTGACCCTCGCAGCCGCGGCCCTGACCGTCTGGGTGCTGGCCGAGACATGGGTGCGGCGCAACTGGTGGGCGCTGGTGGCGATCCCGGCCACCTTCGGCATCGGGCTGGCCTGCGGGCTGCCGCTGTACCTGTTCCTGCGCACGCGGCCGGTCGGCTGACCCGGCCGGGCGGCATCGGGCAAATTGCATAGGCCCGCGAACCTGCTATTCAGGCGCCGCAACGGCGGAGACCCCGATGGACCATTTCCTGTATCGCGACGGCATCCTGCATGCCGAGGACGTGGCGATCCCCGACATCGCCGCGGCGGTGGGCACGCCCTTCTACGTCTATTCCACCGCCACGCTGGAACGGCACTACCGCCTGTTCACCGAGGCGCTGTCGCCGCTGCCGCATCTGGTCTGCTTCGCGGTCAAGTCGAATTCCAACCTCGCGGTGCTGAAGGTGCTGGCCGATCTGGGGGCCGGGATGGACGTCGTCTCGGGCGGCGAATATCTGCGGGCAAAGGCGGCGGGCGTGCCGGGCGGGCGGATCGTGTTTTCCGGCGTCGGCAAGACGCGCGAGGAGATGCGGCTGGCCCTGCAAGGCGGCATCCGCCAGTTCAACGTCGAATCCGAACCCGAGCTGCTGGCCCTGTCCGAGGTGGCGTTGGCGCTGGACGCGGTGGCCCCCATCGCAATGCGGGTGAACCCGGATGTCGACGCGAAGACGCATGAAAAGATCGCGACCGGCCGGAAGGAGAACAAGTTCGGCATCCCGATCGCCCGCGCGCGTGAGGTCTATGCCCTGGCCGCCCGCCTGCCCGGGATCGAGGTCTGCGCCGTCGACGTGCATATCGGCAGCCAGCTGACCGACCTCGAGCCCTTCGAGCAGGCCTATCTGAAGGTGGCGGACCTGACCCGGGCGCTGCGGGCGGACGGGCACGCCATCCGGCGCCTCGATCTGGGCGGGGGGCTGGGCATCCCCTATACCCGGTCGAACGAGGCGCCGCCGTTGCCCGCCGACTATGGCGCGCTGATCAAGCGGACCGTGGGCGATCTGGGCTGCGAGATCGAGATCGAGCCGGGCCGGCTGATTTCCGGCAATGCCGGCCTGCTGGTCGCCGCGACGATCTATGTGAAGCAAGGCGAGGACCGCGACTTCCTGATCCTCGACGCGGCGATGAACGATCTGGTGCGCCCCTCGATGTATGGCGCGCATCACGACATCGTGCCGGTGATCGAACCCGCCGCCGCGACCGAGGGCCACCCCTATGACGTGGTGGGCCCGGTCTGCGAGACGGGCGACACCTTCGCCCGCGCACGCCCCCTGCCGCCCGTCGCGGCGGGCGATCTGATCGCCTTCCGCTCGGCCGGGGCCTATGGCGCGGTAATGGCCAGCGAATACAATACCCGGCCGCTGGTGCCCGAGGTGCTGGTCAAGGGGGATCACTTCGCCGTCATCCGCGCCAGACCGACGTTTGACGAAATCCTCAACCGCGATAGCATCCCCGTATGGCTGTGACGCCCTGACCCTGCCGGCCGCCTGGCCCGACCGGTCCGGGCCGTCAGCCGAGGCGTCTTCCAGACAAGACGGGGGTTCATGACGCGCCGGGACGAACGCGAGGATCGGCAGGAGGACGCGCGCATCCGCGAGGGCGCGATGGCCCGCCTGCGCGTGCCGCTGCGGCTGACGCGGGCGGCGCTGTTCGCCGAACGTCTGGCGCGCGGCTTCTGGCCGTTCAGCACGCTGCTGCTCGCCGCCGCGGCGGCCTTCGCCTTCGGCCTGCAGGATGTGCTGCCGCTGGAAGTGCTGTGGGTCACGCTGGTGGCGGTGGTTCTGGGGCTGGTGGCGACGCTGGTGACGGGGCTGCGGCGGTTCCGCTGGCCCAGCCGGGCCGAGGCGGCGGCGCGGCTCGATTCCGGGCTGCCGGGCCGGCCGCTGGCGGCGCTGGCCGAGACGCAGGCGCTCGGCCGCGAGGACAGCGCGGCCTCTGCCGTCTGGCGCATTCACCTGCAGCGCATGGCGGCCCGCGCCGCCGCCGCCCGCGCCCGTGCGCCGGACCTGCGGCTGGCCTCGCGAGACCGCTATGGTCTGCGCTATGCGGCGCTGATGCTGTTCGTGCTGGCGGTGATCTTCGGGGCGCCGTCGCGCGTGGCCGAGGTGGCCGAGATCGCGGCGGGCGGCAACCCCGCCTCTGCCGCCGCCGGGCCGAGCTGGGAAGGCTGGGTAGAGCCGCCCGCCTATACCGGACGCCCGAGCCTCTATCTGAACGCGCTGGAGGTCGAGCGGCTGGAACTGCCCGAAGGCAGCCGCTTCACCTTCCGCTTCTACGGCACGCCGGGGTCGATCCGGGTGGAACAGGACGTGGCAGACGCGGCACCCCCGCCGCCTGAGCAGGGCGACGCCGCCGGAACATCCACCGCGGCCGCGCCGCCGCAATCGGCGGAATTCGCGGCGGCCCGGTCGGGCACCGTGACCGTCGAGGGCGCGGGCGGCCGCGCCTTCGAGGTGGTGGTCCTGCCGGACCGGGGGCCGGCCGTGGCCTTTTCCGGCGCGATCCGGCGCGAGGCCGACGGGCAGATGGGCCAGCCCTTCACCGCCACCGACGATTTCCAGATCGTCGCCGGCCGGGCGGAGATCACGCTCGACCTCGCCGCGGTGGACCGCCGCTTCGGCCTCGCCGCGGAACCGGAACCGCGCGATCCCTATGTGCTGGACCTGCCGCTGCCGATCACCGGCGACCGCGCCTCGTTCGAGGAAACGCTGATCGACAATGCCTCGAAGCACCCTTTCGCCAACCTGCCGGTGAAGATGGTGCTGACGGTGGAAGACGGCCTCGGCCAGACGGGGCAGAGCGAGGAGCGGTCGCTGATCCTGCCGGGACGGCGCTTCTTCGACCCGCTGGCGGCGGCGATCATCGAGATGCGGCGCGACCTGCTGTGGTCGGGCGACAATGCCGGGCGCAGCCTGCAGGTGCTGCGCGCGATCCGCAACCGGCCCGAAGGCTTCTTCCGCAACCCGCGCTCGTATCTGATGCTGAGCGTTGCCATGCGGCGGATGGAGGCGGGGCTGGTGGACGGCCGGATGCCGTCCGAACTGCGCGACGAGATGGCCGAGGAACTGTGGGAGATCGCCGTCCTGATCGAGGATGGCGGCCTGTCGGATGCGCTGGCCCGGATGCAGCGCGCGCAGGAGCGCCTGTCCGAGGCGATCCGCAATGGCGCGAGCCCCGAAGAGATACAGGCGCTGATGGACGAGCTGCGGCAGGCGACGGACGACTATATCCGCCAGCTGGCCGAACGCGGCGAACAGATGCCCGAAGAGCAGATGGCGCAGGGGCAGGGCCAGCAGATTACCGGCGACCAGATCCAGCAGATGATGGATGAAATCCAGCGCCTGATGGAAGAAGGCCGCATGGCCGAGGCGCAGGAACTGCTGGAGCAGTTCAACCGCATGATGGAGAACATGCGCGTCACGCAAGGCCAGGGCGGCGAAGGCGACATGCCGGGCGGGCAGGCGATGCAGGATCTGGCCGACACGCTGCGCGAACAGCAGGGCCTGTCGGACGAGACCTTCCGCGAAGGGCAGGAGGGTCAGGGCCAGCAGGGTCAGCCGGGGCAGGGCCAGCCGGGACAAGGACAGCCCGGGCAGGGGCAACCGGGGCAAGGACAGCCTGGACAGGGCCAGCCGGGCCAAGGCCAACCGGGCCAGGGCCAGCCGGGGCAGGGCGGCGGCAGTCTCGCCGACCGCCAGCAGGCGCTGCGAAACGAACTGGGCCGCCAGCAGGGCAATCTGCCCGGCGCGGGGTCCGAGGCCGGGGACGCGGCGCGGGATGCGCTCGGCCGGGCCGGGCGCGCGATGGATCAGGCCGAACAGGCGCTGCGCGACGGCGATACCGGCACCGCGATCGACCGGCAGGCCGAGGCGATCGAGCAGCTGCGCGAGGGGCTGCGCAATCTGGGCGAGGAGATGGCCCGCCAGAACGGCCAGCAGGGCCAGCAGCCGGGCGGCCAGCCGGGCGAGGGCGACCAGCGGCAGGCGCAGAACGGGCAGGGCGGCCAGCGCGACCCCCTGGGCCGGGTGCTGGGGCAGGGCGGGCGCGCCGGGTCCGACGAAAACCTGCTGCAGGGCGAGGATGTCTATCGGCGGGCCCGCGACCTGCTGGACGAAATCCGCCGCCGCGCCGGCGAACAGGAGCGGCCCGATCTGGAACTGGACTATCTGCGCCGGCTGCTGGACCGGTTCTAACAGCGCCCCTGTCAGCTCAGCGGGTCGTCCATGAAGGCGCGCAGCTCCTGCGGGCAGCGGCAGGCGGCGGCCAGCTTGCGCGCCCAGTCCTCTGCCGCGGCGCGTGTCGGCAGCTCCAGCACCGTGAACCCGCCCGTCAGCCGGCTGCCCGGGTGGGTGCCGGGTGTGACCGGACCCTCGGCCGGCACCAGAACCGGCGCGATGCCCTCGTGGATGCCGCCCGCGAAGACATAGACGCCCGCCGCCTGGGCCTCGGCGATCACCGCATGGCTGTCGATACCGGCCTGCACGAACTCGTCCTCGGTCAGCACCATCGCCTCGGCGGGGAAGGAGATCAGATACTTGGTCATGCCGCCTCCCGCCGGGTCGCCCGGCTAGCTGCCGTCCTGCAGCGCACCGATCCGCGCCGCGATCTGCCCGTCGAGCCAGAGCCGCCCGCGATCCAGCGTCGCGACATAGGCGGTCAGCGCCGGCATCAGCGCCGGCACGCTGCGGCCGAGCGCCGGGGCCGAGATGTAGAGGCCCAGCACCACCGCCGCCGCCGCCAGCGACAGGCCGAAGCCGAGGCGAAAGCCGCTGCGCGCCCGGCGCACGGTTTCCGGCGCGTCCTGCGCCGCCGCGTCACGGCCCCGGTCCGAGGTGGCGCGCAGGGTCGAGTTGATCATCTCGATATCCGGCAGCAGGTCGCGGCGCGGCGGGCGGTTGGCCGCGGCGATCTCGGCCTCCAGTTCCGGATCCTCGCCCCGCAGATGCGCGCCCCGTTCCGACCGTTCGGGGGCCGGCGAGGGATCGGCGCCGGAGGGCGGCGGGGCGGCATGGCCGGGCCGGGCCGGGTCGAGCGCCAGTTCCGGCTGCACCTCCACCGCGCTGGCCCGGTGGCGCGCCCGCGCCTCGCGTTCGGCCTCTTCCCGCAGGACGTTCAGCACCGCGGCGTCGAGCGTGCGGCGCCGCAGGGTGCCGGGAATGGCGGGCGCGGGAGCCTCGGGGTCCGGCAGCGGTGCCTCGGCGTTCTGCAGGTAATGCTCGGCCTGCGCATCGGCGGGCCAGACCTCCTCGGGCCAGACGTCGGCGGGGGCCTCGTCGTCCGTCTTCGCCTCGGGGGCGGGGCGGTCATCCTCCGCCAGCGCCTCGGCCAGGCCGGGGGGAAGGTCATCCTCGGCCGCCTCGGCGGCGGCGGGCATCGCCGGCGCGTCCTCCGGCGGCTCGGTGCCGTCCTCGGGAGGCGCGGTTTCTCCGAAGTCCTCGTCCAGCGGCGCCTCGGGCAGGTCGGCGGCGAGCGCGCCTTCGTCGAAGGGCAGGTCCTCGTCCGGTTCGGGCGGCGGCGGCGCCAGCCGCGACAGCGGCAGCTGGAACCAGGTCTGGCCGCAGTTCGAACACTGCACGTCGCGGCCGGCTTCGGGGATCACCCGTTCGTCGACCTCATACTGCGCGTTGCAGTTCGGGCATGTCAGCCGCATCTCGTACCCCCACCCGCCCCCCGGGTGCCGCGATCCGCCGTTGCGGTCCCGGTCTTCTGGTCATTGTCTTCGGCATGTTGTAGCAAGCGGTGGACCGATCTCCAAGCATTTGTCCATGCGACAAGATCGGCGCCTTGCGGGTGGAGAGAGACCGGTGATCGAGCTGGAGAACGTGAGCTACGGCTATGGCGGTGGCGAACTTCTGACCGAGATGTCGCTGAAGCTCGCGCCGGGGTCGTTCCACTTCCTCACGGGCCCGTCCGGCGCCGGCAAGACCACTTTCCTCAAGCTGCTCTATGCCGAGCTGCTGCCCTCGGCCGGCCGCGTCACCGTCTTCGACCAGAGCGTGCGGGGGCTCGGGCGCGACGAGATCGCGGAACTGCGCCGGCGGATCGGCGTGGTGCATCAGGACTGCCAGTTCCTCGACCATCTGTCGGTGGCGGAAAACGTGGCCCTGCCGCTGCTGGTGGCCGACCGCCCGATCGACACGCGCGAACTGGTGGAACTGTTGGGCTGGGTCGGGCTGAAGGGCCAGATGGATGCCCTGCCGCCGGAACTGTCGGGGGGCGAACGGCAGCGCGCGGCGCTGGCCCGGGCAGTGATCATGGGACCGGACGTGATATTGGCGGACGAGCCCACCGGCAATGTCGACTGGGAGATGTCGCAGCGCCTGCTGCACCTGCTGGTGGAGCTGAACCGGATGGGCAAGACCGTGGTGATCGCCACCCATGACATGAACCTGATCCGCAGCGCCAAGGCGCAGGTCGCGGCGCGGGTGCTGCGGATCAAGGGGCGGCGGCTGCATCTGGCGGGGGCGGACCTGTGAACGCGCAACTGGCCCGGGCGAGGGCGTTTCTGACCTCGGACCTGCAATCGGACCGGGTGGTGCCGCCCTCGGGCTTCACCGCGCGGCTGACGGTGTTCTCGGCCGCGGCGATGGCCTTCCTAGCCGTCTTCGCGCTGGCGCTGTCCTTCGCGGCGGGGCGACTGGCGGATCGCTGGTCGGACGCGCTTGCGCAATCGGCGACGATCCGCGTCTCGGCCCCCGAGGACCAGCAGGAGCGGCAGGTGCAGGCGGTGCTGGCGGTGCTGGAAACCACGCCGGGCATCGCCTCGGCCCGTGAATTGCCGGCGGACGAGACGCAGGCCCTGCTGGCGCCGTGGTTCGGCCCCGACCTGCCGATCGAGACGCTGCCGATCCCGGCGCTGATCGAGGTGGTGGAAGAGGGCACCGGCTTCGACCCCGAGGGCCTGCGCCTGCGCCTGCAGGCCGAGGCGCCGGGCGCGGTGCTGGACGACCACGACCGCTGGCGGCGGCCGCTGGTGGCGGCGGCGGGGCGGATGCGGCTGGTGGCGGTGGCCTCGCTTGTGCTGATCGGTGCGGCGACGGCGGCGATGATCACGCTGGCCGCGCAGGCGGCGCTGGCCGCGAACGGGCAGGTGATCCGGGTGCTGCGGCTGGTGGGCGCGCACGACCGCTATATCGCGCAGGCCTTCGTGCGCCGCTTCACCCTGCGCGCGGCGGGCGGGGCGGCGGCGGGCACGGCGCTGGCCGCCCTGATGCTGGCGCTGGTGCCCTCGGTCGAGACCGGCAGCTTCCTTACCGGGCTCGGCTTTCAGGGCGGCGAATGGCTGTGGCTGCCGCTGTTGCCGGTGCTGGGGGGCGCGGTCGCACTGGCCGCCACCCGCGCGGCGGCGCTGCGGGCGCTGAAGGGGCTGATGTGATGCGCTGGCTGCTGTCGCTGGTCTTCTCGATCCAGATCTACGCGATGATGGCGCTGATGGCGGTCTGGTTCACGCCGCAGGTGTTTTTCCGGCGCGAGGCCGCCTATGACGCGGTGCAGACCTGGTGCCGCTGGGTCCGCTGGAGCGCAGAGCGCATGCTGGGCCTGCGCACGGTGATCCGCGGCACGGTGCCGACAGGCGAGGTGCTGATCGCCGCCAAGCATCAGAGCTTTCTCGACATCATCCTGATCGTCAGCGCGGTGCCGCGGCCCAAGTTCATCATGAAGCGCGAATTGCTGTGGGCGCCGATCCTGGGCTGGTACGCGATCCGCATCGGTTGCGTGCCGGTGCATCGCGGCCGGCGGGGGCAGGCGATCCAGCAGATGCTGGCCGATGTCGAGACGGGCCGCGCCCTGCCGGGACAGCTGATCATCTATCCGCAGGGCACCCGCGTCGCCCCCGGTGCGGCGATGCCCTACAAGCCGGGGACCGGGGCGCTCTATTCCCAGCTCGGACAAACCTGCGTGCCGGCGGCCACCAATGTCGGGCTGTTCTGGCCGCGGCGGGGCGTGCTGCGGCGCCCGGGGCTGGCGGTGGTGGAATTCCTGCCGCCGATCCCGCCGGGCCTGCCGCTGCCCGAATTCATGGCGCGGCTCGAATCCGAGGTGGAGACGGCCTCGGACGACCTGATGGCCGAGGCGGGCTTCCGGCCCGGGCGCGGCTGAGATGGCGACCGCCCCCGGCACCGTCGCGTTCCTGCTGGAACAGATGGAGCCGGCCGGGGTGGTATCGGCCCGGCGGATGTTCGGGGAATACGCGATCTACCTCGAAGGCAAGGTGGTGGGGCTGGTGATTGGCGACCGGCTGTTCGTGAAGCCCACGCCCGGCGCGCTGGCATTGGCGGGCGATGTGGCGCTGGAACGGCCGGTGCCGCAGATCACGCCCTACCTGCCGGTCGAGGATGTGGACGATGCCGGGGCGCTGGTCGCGCTGATCCGCGCGGCATGGGCCGATCTGCCGGTGCCGCCGCCAAAGAAGCCCCGCAAGACCGGGACGCCCCGGAAGGAGTGATGCCGATGCAGTTCCTCGACAATCTCGACGATCTGGCCGCCCTCTATGGCAGGCCGCAGCCGACCTCGACCCGCAAGGTGGCGGACCGGCTGGCCGGACCCTACCGGGACTGGGTGGAACGGTCCCGCTTTGCCGTGCTGGTGACGGTGGGGCCGGAAGGCACCGACGGGTCGCCCCGCGGCGATGACGGACCGGTGGTGCGGTTGCTCGACGACCGGACGCTGGCGCTGCCCGACTGGCGCGGCAACGACCGGATCGACAGCCTGCGCAATCTGGTGCGCGACGGGCGCTGCAGCCTGATGTTCATGATCCCCGGCTCGACCAATGTCATCCGGGTCAACGGCCGGGGCCGGGTCACCGCGGATCAGGGGCTGCGCGACAGCTTCGCCCGGGACGGCAAGCTGCCGCGCACGGTGGCGGTGATCGCGGTGGACGAGGTCTATTTCCAGTGCGCCCGGGCGCTGATGCGGTCGCGGCTGTGGTCGGGTGCCGATGAAAGCGCGGGCCTGCCCACGGCGGGCCAGATGCTGGCCGCGCTGACGGCGGGCGAGGTCGGCGGCACCGCCTATGACGCGGAATGGCCGGACCGGGCGGCGAAATCCATGTGGTAGGCCGGACCCGAAGCCGGCCCCGCGCGTTTGGCCCGCATGGACATCCGCGACCCCGATCACGCCCGGCTGGAGCGCATCCGCCGCATCGCCCGGCTGATGGACAGCCGCTGGGTCGTGCCCGGCACCGGCATCCGGCTGGGGCTCGACGGTATCATCGGGCTGGTGCCCGGCGTCGGCGACACGGTCGGTCTGGCAATTTCCGCCTGGATGATCAACGAGGCGGTGCAGGCCGGCGCGCGGCGGCGCACCATCGCCCGGATGGTCGCCAATGCCGGTGTGGACTGGCTGGTGGGGGCGATCCCGCTGGTGGGCGACATCTTCGACATCGCGTTCAAGAGCCACCGGCGCAATGCCGCGCTGCTGGCGGCCGATCTGGAAAGCCGCTCGCGGCCGGCGGCGACCGTCAGGCCAGTTTCAGCGCGATGATCCCCGACACGATCAGCGCGATCCCGGCGATGCGCAGCAGCGTCGCCGGTTCGCCCATGATCGCGATCCCCAGCGTCGCCGTGCCGAGCGCGCCGATCCCCGTCCAGACCGCATAGGCGGTGCCCACGGGCAGCGTCTTCATCGCCTGCGCCAGCAGGAAGAAGCTGGCCAGCGCGCCGATGATCGTCAGCGCGGTGGGCCAGGGCCGCGAAAAGCCGTCGGACCATTTCAGCCCGAGCGCCCATGCGCATTCGAGAATGCCCGCGACGAGGACGAGCCCCCAGGCCCCGCCCGGCATCAGGCGGCCAGCCCCTTCGATCCCATGTCCAGATACTTGTGGCGCCGGTCGCGGATCAGCGCATCGGGCTTCTTGCCGGACAGTTCCTTCAGCATCGTCTCGATGGCCTTGCCGACATTGGCGATGGTCTCGGCCCGGCCGCGCTGTGCGCCTCCCAGCGGCTCTTTCACGATCCGGTCGATCACGCCCAGCTTCAGCAGGTCCTGCGCGGTCAGGCGCAGCGCCTCGGCCGCCTCGCGCATCTTTTCGGAATCCTTCCACAGGATCGAGGCGCAGCCTTCGGGCGAGATCACCGAATAGATCGAATGTTCCAGCATCGCGATGCGGTTGGCAGTGGCGAAGGCCACGGCCCCGCCGGACCCGCCCTCGCCGATGATGACCGAGATCAGCGGCACGCCGACCTGCAGGCATTTCTCGGTCGAACGGGCGATGGCCTCGGACTGGCCGCGTTCCTCGGCGCCCTTGCCGGGATAGGCGCCGGGCGTGTCGACCAGCGTCACGATCGGCAGGCCGAAGCGATGCGCCATGTCCATCAGCCGGATCGCCTTGCGATAGCCTTCGGGACGCGCCATGCCGAAATTGTGCTCGATCCGGCTTTTGGTGTCATGGCCCTTCTCATGGCCGATCACCATCACCGGCTGGTCGTTGAACCGGGCGATCCCGCCCATCACCGAATGGTCGTCGGCAAAGTTCCGGTCGCCGGCCAAGGGCGTGTATTCGGTGAACAGCGCGTCTACATAGTCGCGGCAATGCGGCCGGTCCGGGTGGCGCGCGACGAGGCATTTGCGCCAGGGCGACAGGTCCTTGTACAGATCCTTCAGCATCGCCTCGGCCTTGCGGTCCAGCGCCGCGGCCTCTTTCTCGACATCCATCTCGGAATTGCTGCGGGCCAGCGCGCGCAGCTCCTCGGCCTTGCCTTCGATTTCGGCCAGAGGCTTTTCGAATTCGAGATAGTTCATTCTGCGCTCCGTTCTGCGCCCGTTCTGCGCGCAAGTCGCGGCCGGTGCGGTCCGGGGGATTTATGGCGGTCTGCGGGCGGATTTGCAACGTCGCGGCACCAATCTGCTGCGGTGGCGGAGGCGGTGGAACCGCAGTCGCACGACAGTGTTCCCGCACAATGGCAGTGAAGGAGAAGAAAATGGGCAGGAACCTGCATGATGGCGCCCGGCTCGCGCTGACGGGCCTCGCGGCGCTGGCGGCGACCGGGGCCGCGGCACAGGTCACCACGCCGATCGGGGACGGCATCTACGCCCGCGGCGGGGTCGAGGTCGAACATTACATGTATGACGATGAAGAGGCGACCGGCGCCTATCTCGACATGGATATCGGCATTGCGACCGGCACGCTGTTCGGGCTGCCCGTCGGGGTGGAACTGGGTGCGGAGGGCTTTTCCGAGGACGAGAGCGAAAGCGCCTTCTACGGGGCGGCGGTGCTGGACACCGGTTTCGGTCTGGTCGGGGCGGGGGTGCCGCGCTTCGCGCTGGACAAGTACATGGACACGCCGCAGATCGGCGGCTTCCGGCTGATCGAGGTGCTGGATTTCGGCCTGATCGACGGCCAGGGCCTGTCCGGTCTCTACTACCTCGCCGCCTCCGAGGTGCCCTATGGCCTCAGCTACGATCTGGTGCGGCAGAACGTGGCGGTGGGGGTGACCTATCACGAGTTCGAGGACGGTGGCCCCAAGGTGCTGCAGGGCGTCGTGCGCGGCAAGGCCGGGATGGTCGAACTGTCGCTGGGCGGCGAATACCTCGATGCCGACGGGGGCGATTCGACCTTCCTGACCGGCAGTGCCGAATTCCAGACGGCCCGGTTCGATCTGGGCGCCTCTTACGTCACGCTCGACGCATCGGTCGATTTCGGCGAGTGGCTGGACGATGACGCCGCCGATGGCTTGGCCTCCGTCGGTCTCGACGATCTGTCGGCGTCGGGTGACGTGACCTCGACCAAGGTCTGGGCCACGGTGCGCCCGCTGGAACGGCTGGACGTGACCGCCAGCTACATGAGCTTCGAGGAGGGCAGGGCCGATGTCTGGGGCCTCAGCGCCCGCTATGCGCTGGCCGGCGCCTTCATCGAGGCGGGAGCCATCGACGGCATCGGCGACGAGACGCTGGTGCAGGCGTCCTTCGGGCTGGATTTCTGAACCTGCGGGCAGACAGCGAAACGCCCCGCAGCCGGGCTGCGGGGCGCGCTCCTCCCGAAGTGTCGCGTCGGGGCCTCCCCTCCCCGTCGCGACCGGGCGTCACTTTCCAGAGTGCCACTGTGTTAATCTTTCGTGACACCACGCTGCGACGGATTCGGGCATCCTGTCAACGAGTCTCTTTCGCGGCCGTCGTTCTTTTCCGGCCCATCTTCCGCGAATATCCGTCCTGCGCCGGTCGAAGCGGGCGGAGCCGCCACGAAGGATCGCCGGAATCTTCGGCAGAATGCCGGATTTTCGCGGGATCATTGGCGCGTTTCGCCGGAACGGACGCGAATAACCGAGGATATTTCCCGGCGGACGGATAGTCTTTGCCGGACGACCCCTCCCCAATGAAGGAGCCACCGATGGCGATGATCGAGACGCCCTACCTGCTGTTCCTCGGCGATGCGCCGGACGCGCTGGCCGCGAAGGTCGCGCAAGGGATCAAGGACTGGCGCCCGGAATATGCCGTCGGCCAGTTCCGGATGGAGGGCTGCAAGGCCGATCTGGGCCTGACCGACATGACGCTGGCCGAGGCGAAGGCGGCGGGCTGCAAGACGCTGGTGGTGGGCGTGGCCAACCGCGGGGGCGTGATCTCGCCCGCCTGGAAGAAGGTGCTGGTGGCGGCGCTGGAGGAAGGCTTCGACCTGGCCTCGGGCCTGCACAACCTGCTGCGCGACGAGCCGGACCTTGCCGCCGTCGCCGCCGCCACGGGCCGCAAGCTGCATGACGTGCGGGTGCCCGAGGTCGAGTATCCCATAGCCAACGGCAAGAAGCGCGCGGGCAAGCGGATGCTGGCGGTCGGCACCGACTGTTCGGTCGGCAAGATGTACACCGCGCTCTGCATGGAGAAAGAGATGCGGGCGCGCGGCATGAAGGCCAGTTTCCGCGCTACCGGCCAGACCGGCATCCTGATCACCGGCGACGGGGTGCCGCTAGATGCGGTGATCGCGGATTTCATGGCCGGGTCCATCGAATATCTGACCCCGGACAACGACCCCGACCACTGGGACCTGATCGAGGGGCAGGGCAGCCTCTATCACGTCAGCTATTCCGGGGTGACGCTGGCGCTGGTCCATGGCGGCCAGCCCGACGCGCTGGTGATTTGCCACGAACCGACGCGCCCGCACATGCGCGGCCTGCCGGATTATGAGATGCCGACGATGGAACAGGTTCGCGATACGGCGCTGCTGCTGGCGCGCGTGGCCAACCCGGATTGCGTGGTGGTCGGCTGTTCAGTCAACACCCAGCACATGCCCGAGGACGAGGCACGCGCCTATCTGGCCGAGGTCGAGGCGCGGATGGGCTTGCCCGCGACCGACCCGTTCCGCTTTGGCGCGGGCAAGCTGGTGGATGCGCTGGCGGCGGTGTGACGATGGAACTGACCGTTACCCCCGACACGTTTCGCCTCGCGCAGGTCTTCACCATCAGCCGCGGCTCGCGGACCGAGGCGCGGGTGCTGACCGTGCGGATCACCGAGGGCGGTGTCACCGGCCGGGGCGAATGCGTGCCCTATGCCCGCTATGGCGAGACGCTGGATAGCGTCACCGCGCAGATCGAGAGCCTGCCCGCGCGCTTTACCCGGCCGGAACTGCAGCACCTGCTGCCGGCGGGCGCGGCCCGCAACGCGGTGGACTGCGCCCTGTGGGATCTGGAGGCCAAGCGCGCCGGGCGCCGGGCCTGGGATCTGGCCGGCCTGCCGGCGCCGGGGCCGCTCGTCACCTGCTACACGCTGTCGCTGGACGAACCGGAGCGGATGCGCGAACAGGCCGCCGCCAATGCGCATCGCCCGGTGCTGAAGATCAAGCTGGGCACGCCCAACGACATGGCCCGCCTGGCGGCGGTGCGGGCCGGTGCGCCCGATACGCCCATCGTCGTCGATGCCAACGAGGGCTGGACGCCCGAGATCTATGCCGATCTGGCGCCGCATCTGCTGAAGATGGGGGTGAAGCTGGTCGAACAGCCGCTGCCCGCCGGGGCGGACGAGATGCTGGCGGCCATGGCCCGGCCGGTGCCGGTCTGCGCCGACGAATCCTGCCACGACCGGCATTCGCTGGACGCGCTGGCGGGCAAGTACGACATGGTCAACATCAAGCTCGACAAGACCGGCGGCCTGACCGAGGCGCTGGCGCTGCGCGACGAGGCGCGGTCGCGCGGCTTCGGGGTGATGGTGGGCTGCATGGTGGGCTCGAGCCTCGCCATGGCGCCCGCGGTGCTGGTGGCGCAGGGCGCGGCGGTGGTCGATCTTGACGGGCCGCTGCTTCTGGCCGAAGACCGCGACCATCCGCTGGATTACAGCGGAGGCAAGGTCTGGCCGCCCGAGGCCGCGCTCTGGGGCTGACGGCTGGCGCATACGGAGGGACATATGGGCCGCATCGTCTATCTGAACGGGGAATACCTGCCGGAATCCGAGGCGAAGATCTCGATCTTCGACCGCGGCTTCGTCTTTGCGGATGCGGTCTACGAGGTGACCTCGGTCCTCGATGGCAAGCTGCTGGATTTCGAGGGCCATTGCGCGCGGCTGAAACGCTCGCTGAACGAGCTGCAGATCGCCGAGCCGCTGACGGCCGATGACCTGCTGGCGATCCACCGCGAACTCGTGGCGCGGAACGAGATCACCAATGGCCTCGTCTACCTGCAGATCAGCCGGGGCGACCCCGGCGACCGCGACTTTGCCTTCCCGGCCGATGACGTGGCGCCGACCGTGGTGCTGTTCACCCAGTCGAAACCCGGCCTTGCCGATCCCGCCGGCGCCGAACAGGGCATCCGCGTGATTTCGATCCCCGACATCCGCTGGGGCCGGCGCGACATCAAGACGGTGCAGCTGCTGTATCCGTCGATGGGCAAGATGATGGCCAAGAAGGCCGGCGTGGACGATGCGTGGTTCGTGCAGGACGGGCTGGTGACCGAGGGCACCGCCAACAACGCCTATATCGTCAAGGGCGGCAAGATCATCACCCGCCCCCTGTCGAACGACATCCTGCACGGGATCACCCGCGCCACGCTGCTGGAATATGCGCGCGAGGCGCAGATGGAGATCGTCGAGAAAACCTTCACCATCGCCGAGGCGCAGGCCGCCGACGAGGCTTTCATCACCGGCGCCTCGACCTTCGTGATGCCGGTGGTCGAGATCGACGGAGTGCCGGTCGGCGCCGGCAAGCCCGGTCCGGTCGCGCTGCGCCTGCGCGAGATCTACCTCGACCAGGGACGCAAGGCGGCGGTGTGACGACGGTCGACGGGCCGGCGATCCGTCCGCCGGACCGATCCGGAGCGGCACAGCCGGACGCAGCGCAGGACCTGCCTGTGTTCGAGATCCGCGCCCGGCGCGGCCGCTGGCTGGGGCTTGCCGCGGCGGGGGGCACCCTGACTGCCGCGGCGGCCTTCGGCCTCTGGACCGGGGATGAGCGGCGGGCGCTGTATCTGGCCGGCCTATGCCTGTTCCTGCCGGGCACGGCCATCGCGGTGCTCTGCGCCGTCCGGCGTCTGCCGCGCCTGCGCTGGTCGGCCACGCGCATCCGCTACACCCATCTGTTCGGGACGAGGGAGATCGACCTGGCAGCGGTGGGGCCGGTCACAGCCCTTACCCGGCATCACCGGGGCGGCAAGAGCCATGTCCTGACCGTGCGGGTGCGGTCCACCGGCAAGACCATCCACATGGGCCTGCCCGCGTCGGGCCTGACGGAAGCGGACCTGCGCGATCTGGCCGACCGGATCAATCAGGGGCGGGGAGTGGCGCCGAACTCCGGGTCGTGACCCGAAGCCTCGCGCGCCGGTGACGGTCCACCGGACCGGCATGTCCCGGCAGAGCCGGGAGCGGTGCTTACCCCACGAACTCGATGAACAGGTCGTTGGCGTTCACGTCGTCGGGCAGGACGCCGTCCAGAACCGCCTGCACCTTGCCGGCCACGAGGATCTCGGTGCTCAGCCCGTCGGCGGTGCTTTGCAGGTCGACGTCCACCGCGCCGTCGGGGGCGGGGGCGTAGATGGTGATCTCGATCTGGTCGAGGCCCGGCTGATAGTCGCTGATGACAGTGGCGGGGGTGGCGTCCTCGGCGGGGCCGGCGTCCTGCGCGTCGTCTTCCCAATCCGCGGCATCCCATTCGGACTCCGCGTCCCACTGGTCCTGCTCGGCCGCGTAGGCCGCATCCGCCGCGTCGCCGTCCCACGGATCGGCCACGGCCAGGGCGTCACCCGCGGCGTCATCGTCCTCGGCGTCGAAGTCGAGAAGGGACCCCGCCTCGTCGCCGGTCTCCTCGGCGATCAGCGCCTCGTCTTCGTCGCCGCTGACTTCGTCGGCATCCGTATCGGCGCCGGTATCGGCAAGAGTCCCGAGCGTCAGCAGCGAGATGAGTTCCAACATGTTTCTATTCCCGAGGCCCTGGCCGGTTCGCGTTCTGCTTGTATCGAACGTTGGCCCTCCTCGACCCCGAGTCAACCCGAAGGCGAGGCGGCGCCCGGCTCCGCTTGGCCAGTCACGGGCCTGGCCCGTCATTGTCCCCGCCGGGGAAACGCCGGCGCCGGGTCCGCGCCGGGAACTGCCCGTTCCGCATGCGTCAGCCGCGCGGGCCGACATTGTCGCGGAAGGCCGTCTCGAACGCCGCCTTCTGCGAGTCGCTGGCCTCGGTCTGGTGGCGGGCCTGCCAGTCGGCATAGGGCATGCCGTAGAAGATTTCCCGCGCCGCGTCCTTGGACAGGCTGACGCCGCGGGCCTCGGCCGCCTCCTGATACCAGCGCGACAGGCAGTTGCGGCAGAACCCCGCGAGGTTCATCAGGTCGATGTTCTGCACATCGGGCCGCGCCTCGATCAGATGCGCCCTGAGGGCACGGAAGGCCGCGGCCTCGATCTCGGTCCGGGTGGCGTCGTCCATGGCTTGTCCTTTCGATCAGAGGCCGGAGGCGGCCAGCGTCTCGACCAGCACCGGGGCCAGCCGGGCGGCCCAGTCCTGCTGGCCCGCCCTGTCCGAGATGAGGTCGTTGCGCAGCTCGATCAAGACGTTCGGCCGGCCCGGGGTCAGGGCGTGGCGGTCGATGGCGTCGCCGTCCAGATGGCCGGAATAGGGCTCGTTGTCGCCCACGCACAGGCCCATCGCCTGCAGCCGCGCGATCAGCGGCCGTGCCAGCCGCTCGTCCCGGTGCGAATAGAGGATGCCCACCTGCCAGGGCCGGGGCGGGCGGCCGCGCAGGCGCGGGGTGAAGCTGTGGACGGCGCAGATGGCGGTGTCGGTCCGCCGCGCCGCAAGCTGCGCATAGGCCGCGTGATAGGGGCGGTGAAAGGCCGCCAGCCGCCGTTCCGTCTCGGCCGCGTCGGCCAGCCGGTTGGCGGGGATCACCGTCCCGTCATAGAGCTTCATCAGCAGCGTCGGGTCGTCCTCGCCCCGGTTCGGGTCGATCACGAGGCGCGAGAAGTTGGACCGCAGCACCGGCGAGTCCAGCCGCTGCCCGAGCCCCTCGGCCAGCCCGGCGGCGCCGACGTCATAGGCGATGTGGCGGGCCATGTCGGCGGGGGCGATCCCCAGATCCCCGCCGCCGACGCTGTCGGGCACCGCGTTCGACGCGTGGTCGCAGGTGACGAGCCAGCGCCCCGGGCGCGTCTGGCCGATGATGGAATAGGCTTCAAAGGTCATTGCGGGTCATGTTTTCGTGCCGTTCCGGGTTTAGGGCAAGGCGGTGGCCTGCGCCAGTTGCGACCCGCAGGGATTTCCGCCATAGAGAGCGCGGCCCACCGCGCAACCGACACGATAGACCTAACGAGGCAGGATGAGACGCCTTCGCAAAGTAAAGATCGTGGCCACCCTCGGGCCGGCCTCCAGCGATTATGACACCATCCGCGCCCTGTTCGAGGCCGGGGCCGACGTGTTCCGCCTGAACATGAGCCACGGCACCCATGCCGAACAGAAAGCGCGCTACGACATCATCCGCGCGATCGAGGCCGATGTCGGCCGGCCGATCGGGGTGCTGGCGGACCTGCAGGGGCCGAAGCTGCGCGTCGGCACCTTTTCCGCCGGCGCCGCCGATCTGGAAGAGGGGCAGAGCTTTCGCTTCGACCTCGACGACACGCCGGGCGAGGGGCACCGGGTCTGCCTGCCGCATCCCGAAATCTTCGCGGCGCTGGTGCCGGGCAGCACGCTGCTGGTGAACGACGGCAAGATCCGGATGCGGGTCGAAACCTGCGGCCCGGATTTCGCCGATTGCACGGTGACGATCGGCGGCACGATTTCCAACCGCAAGGGTGTGAACGTGCCGGACGTGGTGCTGCCGCTGGCGGCGCTGTCGCCCAAGGACCGCGAGGATCTGGAATTCGCCTGCGAGCTGGGGGCGGACTGGCTGGCCCTGTCCTTCGTGCAACGGCCCGAGGACATGGACGAGGCGCGGCAACTGGCCAGGGGCCGGGCGGCGATCCTCGCCAAGATCGAGAAGCCCGCCGCCCTGTCGCGGTTCGAGGACATCCTCGCCGTGTCGGACGGGATCATGGTGGCGCGGGGCGATCTGGGGGTCGAACTGCCGGTGCATTCGGTGCCGCCGATCCAGAAGCGTCTGGTGCGCAAGTGCCGCGCCGCCGGCAAGCCGGTGATCGTCGCCACCCAGATGCTGGAATCGATGATCGAAAGCCCGATGCCGACCCGGGCCGAGGTGTCGGACGTGGCCCATGCGATCTACGAGGGCGCCGATGCGGTGATGCTGTCGGCCGAATCCGCCGCCGGCCGCTATCCGGTCGAGGCGGTGACGACGATGGACAACGTCGCCCGCTCGGTCGAGACCGATCCCACCTATCGCGACGTGATCGAGGCCAGCCGCCGGTCGGGCCGGTCCACCATCGCCGAGGGCATCGTCGCCGCGGCGCGGGAACTGGCGGAATCGACCGATGCGATCAAGGCCATCTGCTGCTACACCCAAAGCGGCAAGACGGTGAACCTCGTCGCGCGGGAACGGCCGCGCGTGCCGATCATCGCGCTGACCCCGTTCCAGAGCGTGCTGCGCCGGCTGTGCCTGACCTGGGGCGTGCACGGGGCGTTCTGCGCGCCGGTGGACCGGTTCAAGGGCGCGGTCGTCGGCGCGGCGCGGGCGGCCAAGGCCGAGGGCTTTGCCACGGAAAGCGAGATGATCCTCGTGACCGCGGGCGTGCCCTTCAACGTGCAGGGCACCACCAACATCCTGCGCGTTGCCCCCTGCGACGAGCGGCTGATCTTCCGCACCGACCCGGAATGAACGGCGCGCACCCCGGTCTTGCGGGGTGCGGCCCATTCCGGCCGCGGGCGCCCGTGCGCCCCGGCCCGCGGTCCTGAGGCGCGCGATGGACCCCGACATCCTGCTGACGCTGGGGCTGGTGGCGGCGCTGCTGTCGGTGCCGTCGCTGGTCTCGGCCTGGTCGGACCGCCGCCGCCCCTGGTTCGCGCTGACGCTGGCCCTGGCCGGGGGCGCGGCGATCGGCGCGGCGCTGGTCATGGCCCCCGGACGCTATGACCCCGCGGCCATTCCCGACGTGGTGCTGGCGACCTTTGCCCGGCTTCTGCGCTGATCGTACCCGGATCCGTGCCAAGCCCCTTGCCAAGCCCCCCGCGAGCGTCTATTGGGCGCGCTCTGATCGCGCGGCCGGCCGAGTGGCATTGCCGAGTCGTGCGCATGACAACTCGCAAGAGGAGATGGAAATGCCCAAGATGAAGACGAAATCCGCGGCCAAGAAGCGGTTCTCCTTCACCGCCACCGGCAAGGTGAAGGCCGGCCCGGCGGGCAAGCGCCACGGCATGATCAAGCGTTCGACGAAATTCATCCGCGATGTCACCGGGACCATGATCCTGAGCGACGCCGACGAGAAGATCGTCAAGAAATACATGCCGTACAACCGCTAAGGAGACAGGCACATGGCACGCGTCAAATCCGGCAAGGTGACCCACGCCCGTCACCGCAAGGTCATCAAGGAAGCTTCGGGCTATTACAGCGCCCGCAGCCGCAACTTCCGCACTGCCACCCAGGCGGTGGACAAGGCGAACCAGTACGCGACCCGCGACCGCAAGGTGCGCAAGCGGAACTTCCGCGCGCTGTGGATCCAGCGCATCAACGCCGCCGTGCGCGAGATCGACCCGGCGCTGACCTATTCGCGGTTCATCAACGCGCTGTCGCTGGCCGGGATCGAGGTCGACCGCAAGGTTCTGGCCGATCTGGCCGTGAACGAACCGGCGGCCTTCGCCGGCATCGTCGAGAAGGCCCGCGCGGCGATGCCCGCCGCCGCCTGATCGCCGACGGCGTCCGGACGACATGGACCCCGCGCCCTGGCGCGGGGTTTTCCGTTTCAGGGGCCGCTTTCGCGCCCGCAGCCTTCGGAAGGACAGCCGATGACCGTCACCCGGCAACAGGAGCTCGACGGGCTGCGCGCCATCGGCCGCATCGTCGCCAATACCCTGCAGGCGATGGCCGGGGCGATGGAACCGGGGATGACCACCCGCGAGCTTGACGCCATCGGCCGGGCGCTGCTGGACCGCGAGGGCGCGATCCCGGCGCCGGAAACGAGCTATGGCTTTCCGGGCGCCACCTGCATCAGCGTCAACGAGGAAATCGCCCATGGCATCCCGGGCGCGCGGGTGCTCGCGCCCGGCGATCTGGTCAATATCGACGTCTCGGCGCACAGGGACGGCTTCTATGCCGATACCGGCGCCAGCTTCCGGCTGCGCCCGGGCGGCGATGCGCCGGCGCTGGACCGGCTGTGCCGCGACGGGCGGAAGGCGATGCAGATCGGCATCGCGCAGGTCGGCAGCGACCGCCCGCTGGCCGGGATAGGCCAGGCCATCGGCCGCTTCGCCTCGGCCCGGGGCTATACGCTGATCCGCAACCTCGCGAGCCACGGGGTCGGCCGCGCGCTGCACGAGCCGCCCGAGACCGTCGCGACCTGGCCCAGCCGGGGCGACCGGCGGCGCATCCATCGCGGGCTGGTGCTGACGGTGGAACCGTTCCTGTCGCTGGGCGGCCGGCAGGCGGTGGAGGGCGGCGACGGCTGGACGCTGCGCAGCGATCCGCCCGCGCCGGTGGTGCAATACGAACATACCGTGGTTGCGACGGATCGGGGTGCCGTCATCCTCACCCTGCCCGGCTGAGCCTCATTTCGCATCCGATCTGCATGTTTTCGTGCTTGTCAGCGTCCGAACCCGTGGTCAGGCTGGGGAAACCCGCCGCACCGACCGGCGGAACCCGCCACGATAGCGGATGACGGGGCAACGACCGACAGGCGAGGGACAGGCGGCATGAACGCGATCATCGACTTTCTGAACACGGTCTTCTGGGGCTATGTGCTGATCTATGGCCTGCTGGCGGTGGGCGTCTATTTCACCATCCGGCTGCGGTTTCAGCAGTTCGTGCATTTCGGCGAGATGTTCCGCGTCGTCACCTCGGCCCCCACGACCGATCGCGAGGGGATTTCGCCGTTCCAGGCGCTGTGCACCAGCCTGGCCAGCCGGGTCGGCACCGGCAATATCGCGGGTGTCGCGGTGGCGCTGAACCTCGGCGGGCCGGGGGCGATCTTCTGGATGTGGATCGTGGCGCTGGTGGGGATGGCGACGGCCTATGCGGAATCGACGCTCGCGCAGCTTTACAAGGTGCACGATCCGGGCGAAGGCGGCACCGGCGTCTATCGCGGCGGTCCGGCCTTCTACATCGCCAAGGGGCTGGGCCTGCCCTGGCTGGGCGGTGTGTTCTCGGTCTGCCTGATCCTGTCCTTCGGCCTGGTCTTCAACGCGGTGCAGGCCAACTCCATCGCCGACGCGATGGTGGGCGCCTTCGGCTTGCCCAAGATCGCGACCGGCCTCGCCGTGGCTGCGCTGACCGCGCTGGTGATCTTTGGCGGTATCCGCAAGATCGCCACCGTCGCGGAATATGTCGTGCCGGCGATGGCGGGGATCTACCTGCTGATCGCGCTCTACGTGCTGGTGACGCATCTGCCGCAGGTGCCGGGCATGATCGGCCAGATCGTCGGCAGCGCCTTTGGCCTGACCGAGGTGGCGGGTGGCGTCGCGGGTGGCATGGCGGCGGCGATGCTGAACGGGGTGAAGCGGGGGCTGTTTTCCAACGAGGCGGGCATGGGGTCCGCCCCGAACATCGCCGCCGCCGCCCGCCCGCAGCCGCATCACCCGTCGAGCCAGGGCCTGGTGCAGTCGCTGGGCGTGTTCATCGACACCATCGTCATCTGCTCCTGCACCGCGCTGATGATCCTGCTGTCGGGCGTCTATGCGCCGGGGGGCGAGGCGACGGGCACGCAGCTGACGCAGATGGCGCTGGAAAGCCATATCGGCGGGCTGGGGCCGGTCTTTATCGCCGTGGCGATCTTCTTCTTCGCCTTTACCTCGATCATCGGCAACTACGCCTATTCGGAAATGGCGATGTCCTTCCTCGGCCTCGGCGGCAAGGGGCCGCTGATGGCGCTGCGGCTGATCGTGCTGGCGATGGTGCTGTGGGGCGCGCTGCAGGCGGTGGCGACGGTCTTCAACCTCGCCGATGCCTCGATGGGGCTGATGGCGACGATCAACCTGGTTGCCATCGTGGCGCTGTCGGGGACGGTCGTCTACCTGACCCGCAACTATTTCGCGCAGCGCGCGGCGGGGGCGGAGCCGAAGCTGCATCTGGCCGACCATCCGACGCTGGGCGAGGGGATCGACCCGACGATCTGGAAATAGCCGGCCGACGTCGGGGGCCTTCCCCCGGGGCCCGTCCGCGACGCCGTCATGAAAACCGGCGCAGGCCGTGCTATCCTGCGCCGGACTCACTCGCGCGTCTCCGTCCAGTGTCAGGGTATCCCGTATGCGCCGTCTCGCACTCCTCGTTCTCGCCATCCTGCCGCTGGCCCCCTCCACCGCCCGCGCCGATGTCTTCCTGTTCCGGATGCCGTCGGGGAACGTCTATTGCAGCGTCGGGATCGAGGCCGGCAGCTCCGACATCCTGTGCACGATCGTCGACCGCTCGGGCCCGCCCGCCCGGCCGGCGCCCGCGGATTGCATGGCCTTCTGGGGGCATGTCTTCTTCATGCGCGATACCGGCCCGGTCGAGATGGAATGCACCGACCGGCATCTGGACAGCCGGCTCGCCGCCTCGGTGCAGGATGTCGCGCCTTACGGGGTGACCGGCAGTTTCGGCGGCATCGTCTGCCTGTCGCTGCAGACGGGGCTCGAATGCCGCAATGCCTCGGGCCACGGATTCAAGCTGGCGCGCGGGGCGCAGATCGTGTTCTGACCCGGCGCCGGACCCGCCCGGCCCTTGCAATCGGCCCCTGCGCCGCTTAACCCCGACCCAGACGCTGGAGGGCCGGGAATGGACCAGATCGACACGCTCAGGGGCAAGTATATCGAGGCCGTGACCGCCGCCGCCGACGAGGCGGCGCTTGAATCGGTCCGGCTGGCCGCGCTTGGCAAGAAGGGCGAGATCAGCGCCCTGATGGCGACGCTGGGCAAGATGGAGCCCGAGGCGCGCAAGGCCGCCGGCGCCCAGCTGAACGTCCTGAAGGACGAGATCGACGCCGCCCTGCGCGCCCGCAAGACCGCGCTGGCCGATGCGGCGCTGGACGAACGGCTGCGCGCGGAATGGCTGGACGTGACCCTGCCGGGCCGTCCCCGGCGCGAGGGCACCATCCACCCGGTCAGCCAGGTGACGGACGAGGTCACCGCGATCTTCGCCGACATGGGCTTTGCCGTGGCCGAGGGGCCGCAGATCGAAAGCGACTGGTTCAACTTCGACGCGCTGAACATCCCGCCGGAACATCCCGCCCGGCAGGAGCATGACACCTTCTTCATGGCGCGGGCCGAAGGCGACGACCGGCCGCCCCATGTGCTGCGCACCCATACCAGCCCCGTGCAGATCCGGGCGATGGCCGACCGCGGCGCGCCGATCCGGGTGATCGCGCCCGGCCGGGTCTATCGCATGGACATGGACCAGACCCATACGCCGATGTTCCACCAGGTCGAGGGGCTGGCCATCGACCGCGACATCAGCATGGCGAACCTGAAATGGGTGCTGGAGGAGTTCTGCCGCACCTATTTCGAGGTGGCCGAGGTCGAACTGCGCTTCCGCGCCAGCCATTTCCCCTTCACCGAGCCCTCGGCCGAGGTCGATATCCGCTGTTCCTGGGAAGGCGGCCAGCTGAAGATCGGGCAGGGCGACAGCTGGATGGAGATCCTCGGGTCCGGCATGGTGCATCCCAAGGTGCTGTCCGCCGCCGGGGTCGACCCGGACCAGTGGCAGGGCTTCGCCTTCGGCATGGGCATCGACCGGATCGCGATGCTGAAATACGGCATCCCCGACCTGCGGGCATTTTTTGAGAGTGACCTGCGCTGGCTGCGCCACTACGGCTTCAGCGCGCTGGACCTGCCGACGGTGTTCGGGGGGTTGAGCAGGTGAAACGGGACAAGACGCTTCAGCTCTCGATACTGCGCCAGATTGAGGCAGACTCAAATCCGATGACGCGTTTTGAAAGGTTCAGCCGCAACTATGGCGGCTATGATGATACGAATACGCCGGACTGGAGTGATGAACAAGCGTACAATATTAGGTTGCTGATACGCGATGGCTACCTCCGCAGTGACAGGGTTAGCGACGCGCCTTGGTTGGGAACTGGCAGTAATGATGAGGATCCCTACGCAGAAACCTACATCGGGCTTACTTCCGCAGGCCATGATCTACTTGATGAAAGCAGTGTCTTGCTGAGGGCGTGGAACAACGTCAAACGTAATTGGGCCACTGTTTTTGTGGGCCTTATCATATCGATCCTGACTTCTGTTCTTGTAGGCTGGGCAGAATTCTTCGCGGGAGCTCCCGAATGAAATTCACCCTTCCCTAGCCCAAGGGCCATCTCGAACCGAAACGAGCCTCGGCATGCCCGACCTGCGCGCCTATTTCGAAAGCGACTTGCGCTGGCTGCGCCACTATGGGTTTAGCGCGCTGGACCTGCCGAGCGTGGCTGGGGGGTAAGTAGGTAATGCCGAGCCGCGATTTGGACAGAATGCGAAATCTACTTCTTCGGGCCGAGGCAATTCCAGTCGATCCGGAAGAAGACTTTTGCTCGGGCTACGTGGACCTGATGAACAATCTGTCCCCCGATGACGCATATCAGCTCTTGCTGATGAAAGACGCTGGTCTCATCGAAGGGGAAGACGCCAACCTCGGCTTCTTTCGTATCAAGAACGCAGGTCATGACTACTTGGATGCGATCCGCGACGAAGGTATCTGGAAGAAAACCAAGGACGGGGCAAGCAAGGTCGGCGGGGTGACCCTTGGAGTTTTCAAAGACATTGCAATTGCTTACGTCAAACAAGCGGTAACGGAAAAGCTGGGGATCAACCTGTCATGAAATTCACCCTCTCTCATCTCGATACGACCGCGAGCTTTGACCTCCCCGACTGACCTGCGCGCCTTCGCCGAAAGCGACTTCGGCTGGCCGCCGCCACACTCGCCTGGCCCCGCTGGACCTGCCGGCGGCGTTCGGAGTTTGGGGCAGGTAGGTGACCCGCCAGACGAGGGAGGCTCCGATGACCGGCCGCGCCGAGACGATCCCGCTGATCCATCTGTTCCACCGCAACCTGCGCAACCGGAGCGAGCAGACACGCCGCATCTATGCCCGGTACGAACTGATCTACACCGCCGTCGACTTCGCGGCCTCGATCTGCTTCGTCATCGGGTCGCTGCTGTATTTCGTCGACGCGTCGCAGACGCTGCGGGTCAGCCTCTATCTGGCAGGCTCGCTGTTCTTCGCCTCCAAGCCGGCGCTGCGGCTGGTGCGCGAGGTGCGGCTGATGCGCGAGGGCTCCTATTCCGACCTGTCGGGGATCGACGGCCCTCTCGACCCGAAGGGCTAGCGCATCGCGCTGGTGAAGGCCACCTTGCCCACCGACAGGCCGCCGCAGCCGCCGCCCGATCCGGTCAGGGTGCTGCGCGAGCAGTCGCCCGCGACCTCGGACGTGGTGCGGATCATCTGCGGCCCCCGCTCGGCCGGGTGGCTTTGCATCCAGCCGGCCCCGGCGCACAGCGCGAGCAGCGCGGCGGCGGCGACGAGCCGCAGCGCCGCCGCCCCCAGTCCCCGGTCATGCCGGTATCCGCGCCCTGCCATTGCCCTTGCCCATCCTGTCGTCCCGATCCCGGCACCCTGACACCGAAAGACAGCAGAAACCCGGTGGCGGCGTGACCTTTTCACGCCTTGGGGCTTCCCTTTTGCGGCAGGAATCCGGCAAAGGAGGCGGCAGACCGGCCGGACCCGCGCGGCCGCCCGACCACAGGGAGCGACAGCCATGAAATTCACCCTCTCCTGGCTCAAGGACCATCTCGACACCGAGGCGAGCCTCGACGACATCCTCTATGCCCTCACCGATCTGGGGCTGGAAGTCGAGGAGGTGACGGACCCGGCCCGCAAGCTCGCGCCCTTCACCCTCGCCAGGGTGCTGGAGGCGACCCAGCACCCCGATGCCGACCGGCTGCGCGTCTGCCGCGTGCTGACCGACGAGGGCGAGAAGCAGATCGTCTGCGGCGCCCCGAATGCCCGCGCCGGCATCACCGTGGTACTGTGCAAGCCCGGCGACTATGTCCCCGGCATCGACACCACGCTGGGGGTGGGCAAGATCCGCGGCGTCGAAAGCCACGGGATGATGGCCTCGGAACGCGAGCTGGAGCTGAGCGAGGAGCATGACGGCATCATCGAGCTGCCCTCCGGCGAGGTCGGGCAGAAATTCACCGACTGGCTGGCGGCCAACCGCCCCGCCGCCGTGGACCCGATGATCCATATCAAGATCACGCCGAACCGGCCCGATGCCCTGGGCGTGCGCGGGATCGCGCGCGATCTGGCGGCGCGGGGGCTGGGCGTGCTGAAGCCGCTCGCCGTGCAGCCGGTGCCCGGCACCTTCCCCTGCCCGGTGCCGGTGACGCTGGCCCCCGAGGTCGCGGACCGCGCCTGCCCGCATTTCCTCGGCCGGGTGATCCGGGGCGTGACCAACGGCCCCAGCCCCGACTGGCTGCAGGCGCGGCTGAAGGCGATCGGGCTGCGGCCGATCTCCAAGCTGGTCGATATCACCAACCTCTTCACCTTCGACCTGAACCGCCCGCTGCATGTCTTCGACGCGAGCAAGGTCGCGGGCGGGCTGACGGTGCGCTTCGCGCGGCCGGGCGAAAGCCTGCTGGCGCTGGACGGCAAGACCCATGACCTGAAACCCGGCATGACCGTGATCGCCGCCGGCGACACGGTCGAAAGCCTGGGCGGCGTGATGGGCGGCGAAGAGACCGGCTGCACCGACCAGACCACCGAGGTCTTCCTCGAGGCCGCCTATTTCGACCCGATCCGCACCGCGACCACGGGGCGGGCGCTGCGCATCCATTCCGACGCGCGCTACCGGTTCGAGCGGGGGATCGACCCGGCCTTCACCCGCGACGGGATGGAACTGGCGACGCGGATGATCCTCGACCTCTGCGGCGGCGCGGCGTCGGAGGTGGTCGAGGCGGGCGCCGCCCCGGACATGACCCGCGCCTATCGGCTGGACCCGGCCCGCGTGGTCAGCCTCGTCGGCATGGACATCCCCGAGGCCGAGCAGCGCGCGACGCTGGCGGCGCTCGGCTTCACGCTGGCGGGGGATATGGCGACCCCGCCTTCGTGGCGTCCCGACATCCTGGGCGAGGCCGACCTGATCGAGGAGGTGGCGCGCATCGCCTCGCTGACGAAACTGGTGGGCAAACCGCTGGCCCGGCCGGTGGCGGGCGTGCCGGACACGATCCTGACGCCGATCCAGCTGCGCGAACGCGCGGCGCGGCGGACGCTGGCGGCGCTCGGCTACAACGAATGCGTCACCTACAGCTTCATCGGCGGGGCGCAGGCGGCGCTGTTCGGCGGCGGCAGCGATGCCGTGCGGATCGAGAACCCGATCTCGTCGGAGATGACCCATATGCGGCCCGACCTGCTGCCCGGCCTGCTGGCCGCGGCGGCGCGGAACCAGGCGCGCGGCTTCGCCGATCTGGCGCTGTTCGAGGTCGGCCCCGCCTTCCACGGCGGCGAGCCGGGCGAACAGCACCTGCAGGCGGCGGGGCTGCTGGTGGGGGCCACCGGGCCGCGCGACCCCTATGGCGGGCGCCGACCGGTCGACGTGTTCGACGCCAAGGCGGATGTCGAGGCGGTGCTGGCGGCGATCGGGGCGCCGGCCCGGGTGCAGGTGGACCGCAAGCTGCCGGGCTGGTTCCATCCCGGCCGGGCGGGCGTGATCCGGCTGGGGCCGAAGGTGCTGGCCGTCTTCGGCGAGCTGCATCCCCGGGTGCTGCGCGACAGCGGGGTGAAGGGCGCGGCGATGGCCTTCACCGTGATGGTGGAAAACGTGCCCTTCCCCAAGGCCAGGACGCCGACGCGGCCGGCGCTGGCGATCTCGGACCTCCAGGCGGTGGAGCGTGACTTTGCCTTCGTCGTCGATGCGGGGGTCGAGGCGCTGCATGTGGTCAATGCCGCGCAGGGCGCCGACAAGGCGCTGATCGACAGCGTCCGCGTCTTCGACCAGTTCGCGGGCGAGAAGGCCGAGGCGCAGATGGGCCCGGGCAAGAAGTCGCTGGCGATCACCGTGCGGCTGCAGCCGCAGGCGAAGACCCTGACGGAGGAGGACATCGCCGCCGTCTCGGCCAGGATCGTCGAGAAGGTGACGAAGGCGGTGGGCGCCACCCTGCGCGGCTGAACGCGGCGCGGGGACTGTCGTGGGGCAGGGGGAGGCGGGGCGGGGCCGGCGCTATGGTTGCGCGGGTCCCGTTCGAGCGGCCCGTCATTGAGGAACCCGATACCGGACGGAAGGCCGGGCCGATCCGCGCGCTGTTCCAGGCGCTGTTTCGCGGGTCGGATGCGGGCCGGAGCCTCGTCACAGGACGGGCGGACCCGATCAGACGTCCGCAATCGTCCGCCGCCAGCTCACCACCGCGGAGGGGTTCGGCCTGCAGGGTCTTGCGCGACCGGCGGCGCACCCATTTGGACAGACCCCGGCGCGGTCCCCTCGGCATCCCGAAGATGTCGGGAGCAGCCCCGCGCTCTTCCGCAGGCGAATCATACGCGGTTCCGGAGAACCCGCGAAAGCCCCCGAAAACAGCCGCTTGGCGGCCTTGCCCCGACGCCGTGGGAATGTGCTTGTTTCCCGGCACCTTGCCCCCTATACGGGTCAGCGGAGTGGTGGCCGAGTGGTCGAAGGCACACCCCTGCTAAGGGTGCAGACGGGAAACCGTCTCGAGGGTTCGAATCCCTTCCACTCCGCCACTTGCCCTCGCGAAAGCGTTCTCCCCATCCGGCTCCGGCCGGATTTTTCCGTTGTTTTCGAGGGTTATGCGGGTGCGGCTGAGCACTGGCCTCTGCGCCAGGAGGCCCGAAAGCGGTCTCTCAGGGTCGATATTCTCCGGACCTGATGACTGCGCCAGTTTGGTGAATTCTTCACAAGGCATTGAATTTGCAGAGGTTATTTTTCTGTCTGCTGAACACTTCGATTTCAGGGACATTCTTTGAGAAGGAACAGAAATCGAACCTTTGGTCGAATTACGAAGTGGCTGGGCTGTCCCTTCGATCCTCGAGTGGGACTTGTGTGGTGATGCCCGATCATCGAGAAACCCCTGACCGATTTCCGGCCAAGCGGTGCTTCTCATGTTCACGCCAGCGGGGCACATGCGCTGTCATCAGCGCCTTGAAGACTTTGCCATGGTTGGGAACCCGCAGATGCAGCAACTCGTGTGCGATCACGAAGTCCTGGAAGCACTTCTCCTGATCGGCCAGGTCCTCGGCAAGTGTGACGATACCGCCGGTTGAGCATGATCCCCACTTGCGCGTCATGCGCTGGATTCGGACAATGCGCGGTGTCGCCTTCAGACGCTCACACCAGTAGTCGACCCGGGCGCGGAGAGAGGCGCGTCGGTCTTCAGGATTCGGCATCGTGATCGCCGTCGAGGAGGATCGCCAGCACCAGATCTACAACCCGGCCGCGATCCTCTTTGCCGAGCCCGAGAAGCGGGCGGTAGAGGGTGGCGCGCAGCTTCCGACGTTCGTCGTCATTGACCCTGGCGTTCGGGAAACGATGCATCTCAGTTTCCGCGTCGCGCGCCAGTTCCATGGCAGAAATGCCGGCGTTACGGAGAGGTTCGTCGTCCTTGAGGTTCCAGTAGACACCGAACGCTCGCGCGGAGAGCCCGCTATCCTTGGCGGCCTTGATCGCCTCCTCCTTTTCCTTTGCCAGCGCCGCCAGCATGTCCATGGCCGCGAGACCAGTGGTGTTTCGATTCTCCAGATCCTTCAGGATCCGCTCGGCCCGGTCCTTCAGCGACTGCAGAACCGGCGCTGTATCCGCCTCGTCCTCGATCTCCTTTTGAAGTCCGCGCACGAGGTTGAATACCTTGCCCTCATCCGAGCCACGCTCGCCGCGCAGGCCTTCCAGCGTCTTGACGTCGAAGGTCACGGTCTTGGTCAGCTTCCCTAGGCCTTCCTGCGTCGCGCTCTCCTCGACCAGGCGGCGCGTCTTGTAGGCAAGGTCTGCGAGATAGCCAACGCGGTCGGCATAGGCATTCCGCACGGCAGCATAGAGCTGCGCGAGGCGCTTGAACGTTGTGATGTGATCGCGCAGTTCGGGCGACGGAGAGAGGATTTCCCACAAGGCTTCGATTTCCTTGTAGGCCTCGAAAAACGCCTTGCGCGGCTCAGGGTCGAGAAACCGGCCATACACCAGCTTCTCCAGCTTCTCGTCGGCGCTGCCCTCGTCCTCGACGTCGAGAAAGTCGCCCTTCGCCTTCTCGATGCGGCCAAGAAAATCCTGGAGCAAGAGGTCCAGATCCTCGATCACGCCACTGACGTCGGAACTGTCGAACTGCAGGGCCTTCTTCAGCTCGCGTAGCACGCCCACGAAGTCGACGACGAGGCCGACCCGTTTCTGCACCCCGTTGGCATCGACATAGGGGCGGTTCACCCGGGCGATGGCCTGCAGCAGCACGTGGTCGCGCATCGGCTTGTCGAGATACATGCAGTAGAGCAATGGCGCATCGTAGCCGGTTAGCAGCTTGTCGGTGACGATCAGAATCTTGGGATCTTCGTTCGGCTTCTTAAAAAGCAGCCTCACATCGGCTTCGCGTTCCGGCGATAGCTGCACCTCGGCCACCAGTGGGCGGTCAACCACGTCCGCTGCATTGTCCGTGTATACTGCCTCTGACCACTCGGGCGGTAGCAGCCTGTCCAGAGCCCGTTTGTACTTGGCGCAGGCTTCGCGGTTCACGCCGACCAGAAAAGCCTTGTAACCGAGTGGGTGGACCTTCTCCCGGAAATGCTCGGCGACAAAGGCGGCAACCTTCTCAATGCGGTCGTCGGCGGTGAGGAAAGTGCGGAGGCCAACGGCGCGGTCGAGCACCTTGTTCAGCTCGTCAATATCGGTCACGCCCTCGGCAGCGGCGAGCTCAAAGAACTCCTTGTCCAGTCGCTCGGCGGGCACGGTCATCTCGCTCGGTGCCATGGTGTGGCGGATGGGGAGCGTGGTTTCGTCCTCGATCGACTCACGGATCGAGTATTTGTCGAGATAGCCCTGCTCGTCCTCAGTCCCGAAGATCTTGAAAGTGCCTTCACCCTGCGCCGTCTTGGCAATCGGTGTGCCGGTGAAGCCGATGATGGTTGCGTTCGGAACCGCAGCCATCATGTAGGTGCCGAGATCCTTGGCGACTGAGCGGTGTGCCTCGTCGATGAAGACGTAAATGTTCTCCCGGGTGTTAGCGTCTTTGTCGATTCCCTCGAACTTGTGGATCATCGAGATGATCAGGCCGCGCTTATCGGTCTTGATGAGATCCTGCACCTCGGTCTTGGAGTTGGCCCGCCAGACCGGGATATCCTGGCTCTGCATCTCGCCGAGCAGCTTCTCAACCCACCCCTTGAGCTGGCCTTCGAGCTCGGTGCGATCTACCACCAGGATGACGGTGGCGTTCTGGAAGCGCGTCTTGTCCTCAAGGATGAGGCGTGCGGCGGTAAGCAGGGTGAAGGTCTTGCCCGAGCCCTGTGTGTGCCACACGAGCCCACGCTTCTTGGCCTTGTCCTCACACCGCTCTACGATCTTGTCGACAGCAACACGCTGGTGCTGACGCAGGATGGATTTCCGCGTCTCGCCGTCCTCGACATAGAACAGGATCCAGTCGCGGAGCGTGCGGAGGAAGTCGGTGGGCTCGAAGAATGCCTGAACCGCGAACTTGTAGGTCTCCTCGGGCTTCTGCTTCCAGCGCGCCATGTAGCGGCGGTTGGCGTTCCAGGTCACGCCATACCAATAGTCGAGCAGATGCGTGACGTTGAAGAGCTGCGGCGTGCCGATCAGCTCGGGCGTCTCCTTCTCGTAGCGCTTGAGCTGCGTAACACCCCGATCGATGGCGCCGCCGTCCTTGGGGTTCTTGTGCTCGACGATGCAGACGGGAACGCCATTGATGACGAACATCACATCCGCCCGGTTGCCCTTGCGCGCCGGCGGCTTCAGTTTCCATTCCCAGGTGACTTGGAAGACGTTTTCGCCCGGACGCTCGAAATCGATGAGCTGGACGTGGCGGTGGCGCTTTTCACCCTCGTCGTACCATTGCCGTTCGCCGCGCAGCCAGGCGAGCATGTCTCGATTGCCCTCGATGGTGGGCGGGATTGCTTCCAGCTTTTCTATCACCTGCCGGATGGCGTCGGACGTCATCCACGGATTGAACTTGCTGAGTGCCGCTTCCAGCTCGTCACGCAGCATCATACCGGCTTCGCCGCCGCGCTTCTGTTTGGCCACCTCTGGCGCAATCGGCGTCCAGCCGATCTCGGCGGCGTGCTTCACCATCGGGAACTGGACGGTGCCAGCCTCACTGATCCGGATCTCAGACATCGCACCGCACCGTTGGTCTGCCGTTGTGTGTCACGGATGAACAGAAAGCCCATTTGCGTGTAGCGAAGGAGAGCCTCGTTACACGCAAGCGCAGTTGTGTGTAGCGGATAACGCTCAAAGCACATTCCTCCCCTCGGCTATGTTCAAGAGTTCAGGGAAGGCAAGGATGGCCGGCCTGCGCCCGGAGCCTGGCCGGATTGTTCTGAGGATCGGATCGTCACCGTCTCGCAGCAGGCGGAGGAGCCGCTGTGCGGACTCTCGCGGGATGCCGGAGTTCTCGACGAACACGGGCGTGGGGAACACAGGCCTCGAAAAGATGAAATCAACTGCGAGCCCTGCGAACTGAGAGTGTGTGCGTTCGGCGACTTCGCGCTGCATCCGGGTGTTCAGCGCGATGATCTGCTGGGCGCGGTCCTGGTTCTGGTGGGCCTGTTCAATGAGACCCTCGAGGAAGAACGAACACCAATCTGTCCATGCGCCGGTGCGCGACACCGCACGCATACGATCGACATACTCTTCTCGTCGGCCTTCAAGGTAGCCGCTCATGTAGAAGCTTGGACTGGAGAGGACCCCCCGCTGCATCAGAAACAGGGGAATGATCATCCTCCCAAGTCGACCGTTGCCGTCTTTGAACGGATGAAGTGCCTCGAACTCGAGGTGGATCAGGGCCAGCTGAACTAGGGGATCAGGTTGCACGCGATCAGCAGTGTAGGCAGCCCAAGTGTCCAACCCGCTGAGAAGATGCTCCTGTGGGATGGGGACGAAGCTCGCCTGATCGATGGTGCAGCCTTGTGGTCCAATCCAGTTCTGTTCGTCGCGGAATGCTCCGGGGTTCTTGTCGCGCCCACGCACGCCCTGCAGCAGCAAGGCATGCGCCTCGCGCAAGAGATGTGGAGAAAGGGGCCGCTCTTGGAGTGCATTCGCGGCGAAACTCAGGGCCACGCGGTAGTTGAGCACTTCCTCGGCATCGTCGCGCTTGGGCTGGTCCACGTCGCCATCGGCTCCGGCCTCGATTTCCAGCACCTCGCCCATGGTGACGTTAGTGCCCTCGATCTTCGATGAGAGCACCGCTTCTTGGGTTGTCAGCGGAGACAGCAGCACGCTGGCATTGGGGATGGCCGCAACGAGACCGTCATAGCGGGCGAGCGCGGCATTTGCTGGACCGATCAGTGGTACAAGGCGCGGCCAGTCCAACTGCTCGGACGCAGGCGGGAACTGCCCCAGATGATAATGGACCGGTCCTGTCATGTCGCACCTGTCCGGCGATGCGCCGGCATGTCGGCGACGATGATCTGTTGGGTCTGCTGGTCGAAGCAGTAATAGATCCTCAGGCAGCGTGACGGATCGCGGGTGTTACCGCCATTCTTGATGTGCCACTCGGCCAAGAACCTGCGGCTGTTCCAGTCGAAATCGAACTCGTCAGCGCCGCAGGGAGCGTTCTGAGCCCCATCGAAGATGGGGATATTGGCGAGCGCTCCGCCGCCATTGCGGAAACGGTCGCGGCCCTCGGTGGCAAGCCACAGGAGGCTTCTCGCCGCGGTCTCGACATCCTGAAAGAGCGGCTTGCGCGTGCCCCGATGCGCATTGGGAGTCAGAACCAGCCGGCCAGCGAGGTTTTCGTCGCACCAGTTAGCAAGCTCCGACCAGTCTGCAGGCAGCTGGACCTCCTGATCGGGGTCGTCACCCTTCGACTTGAGCTGATCGGTGAGCTGCTGGATCCGGTACGCCGACTTTTGCGCCTGCGCTTCCGCAATCTCGGCGCGTTCCCGCTCCTTGTCGAACTCCTCGATGTAATAGGTCTGTTCGGTCTTCAGATCCTCGATCTCGCCCTTCAGAGCATCGATCCGCTTCAGTGCGGCGGCGAGCTGGTCTGCATCACTGGCATCGGCTTCCCGCAGGGTCGATTGCTGCACTTCCAGCTGCGCCGCCCGGATCGCCGAGAAGGTGAGCACATCTCCGCCAAGGCGCGTTCGCTGAAGGCCGGCCTGCGCTGCGGACTCCCGCAGCCAACGGGTTGCGCGTTCTATTCCATCGACCGTAACAAGCTGCCCCGACAGAACGAGCCGATGCGCGAATGGGTCGGCGGTGTCCTCGAAGCCAGGCAGATAGACCCTCGCTGCGCCGCCGAAGACGGAGAGGCGCTTGCCCAACCGCTCGGTCAGTCGCCAGGCGGCATCCGGACGGGCCACGGCAACATGCGCCAGCCCTGTTAGCACACCGGCGAGCTTCTCGGCATTGATGTACGGGGAGGATGCGCCGTCCGCCAGTGTCAACACGATGGTCGGCAGCAGGCGGCCGGGATTGGTGAGGTGCTCGATCAGGGCTTCGGCGTCTTCGCCGTCGGCGTACACCGATGGTGTTGCAGACGCAGCCTGCGAGCCAACCACCAGGCCGCACTGCTCCGCGACCTGCTGCACGAAGCCCGGCACCGCCGGATCGATGGAGAAGTCCTCCTCGGGCGTGGCGACCAGAAGGCGGGTGCTGAACTGAGCGGGCTTGCCCGGGACGTGGCCGAGGACAACCTCGGTCGTCCACGCCCGGCCTGGCACGGTCTTGTCGGGGTCGTGGATGCGGAAGGCCCAGAGGTCGGACGCTCCGACGCAGAGCCGGATGGCGGACGGGTCGCGACCGGGCAGCGGCAGTTCGAAGCTCTCGCCGTCCCAGGCCCCGTGCGGAAGGCGCTGTCCCGCCCGACGCTGAGCCCAGCGCAGCACCTCGCCAGCGGCCTTGCGCGCAACTGCATCGGGGTCTTCGCCCGGCATCCATCCGGCGACGCGCAGCACCTCGTGTTCGCGAACGACGCGCGGCATACGGCTTGCGAAGTGCGAAAGAGCCTCGGTCATGCTGTTGCTCATGCGGCCACCTCGGGGGTCTTCTTCGGGCTCGCGGCCGGATCCGAGGACAGCGCCGAAAGGTCGAGGTCGGACACCCGGATCTCGCCGGTCATCAGCTTGTGCAGCAGCGCCTTGAAGAGCTTGTCGAGCACGCCGCGCTTGCGGCGGTGCAGGTCGATCTTGCGGTCGATGGCGTCGAGGATGCCGACGATCTCTCGCTGTTCGTCAAGAGTGGGAGGTACCGGAATAGTCAGAGGCTCCAGGTTCTTCTTGTTCAGCTGTGGCGTCGGTCCGGGTTCAGTGATTGTCTTCAAATCGAACGTCTGAAACCAGTGAAACAGGAAGTCTTGGTCGAGATCGGTTCCGCCGATCACTCCGATCACGTTCGGGTCGAAAGCAGTCCACTCATTCGCAATGCGCTTCTTGTTCGTCGCGATGGCCGCGCCCCGTTTGGGGAAGATGATGGTTCGCGGTGGTGCACAGCGATACTCGGCAATCGCGCGTGGAAGGTCTTTCTCCAATTTCGCTGAGACAAGTTCGACCTCGTTGCCGGGCAAGTTCATGTCGGCAACCTTGATCCCGAGAACCTTAACTGTCTCCCCGTCATTGGACGGGTCGATGTTCTCCAGTTCGGAGTAAGACATTCTGGTCGATATAATGGTCGCATACCGATCAAGGCGGCCCACGTCCCAGCTACCCGGCACAGGGCCGATCTCGGTTTCCTTCTGCGTCTCGCCCTGCAGGCCCTTCGTGAACAACGCCCGCATAGCCGCGCGCTTGAGGTCGCCCCCGGCTTCGATGGCCGCCTCGTTCGCGGTGATCGCGTCGTGCACTTCCCAGAGCAGGTTGGCGATCTTGACCTGCTCCCGGCTGTCGAACGCGGGCAATTCGTAATTGGCGATATGGCCCCACGACGTGCGCGGATGCTGAACACCCGTAGTGCCGGAGACGGCATGCTCGATGAAGGTGGGCGCGTGAACGACGCCAACAAGGAACCGCGGATCGACACCTTCCTTGGGACGCAGCACCAACAGTTCGGTCGTGCAGATCCCTGTGTCCGCAGCGAGTACTGCTTTGTCGAGGTATGGACGAAGCTTGCCGTAGAGAACATCGCCGGACTGGAAAAGATACTTTCCACTCTGGACGTCGCTGGCCTCACCTTCGCCGAACCGAACAAAGCGACCCGATGCGACGTGCTCAAGGCCGATATACACACCATTGGCGTAGTTCGCTGGATCGACTTGTACGCCGACGAGGTCGCACAAATCGGAGAGGCGCATCGTCGTGTCCGCCATCAGGCCAGTTCCCGGAGCTTCGAGAGCGCGGCGGCGAGATCTCGCGAGATCCCCGCCTCTGCGGCGATGACAGTGTCGAAGCGATCTAGAATATCCTTCAGGTCAGCCTCATCGCCCGACGATGCAGGGCCCACCCATCGGCTCGGGCTAAGGTTGTAATCTGCTCCTGCCGCTTGCTCGCCGGTGATGATGGCGATCTCGCCTTCGACCGGCTCGCCTTTGAGATAGGCCGCCGCCAGCGGGCGGATATCATCTTCGGATATGAAGTTCTTGGGCCGCCCCTTCTGAACGCGCCGCGAGGCGTTCAAAAGGACGATCTTGTCCTTGCGCGCGGCGGGCTTGCGATTGGAAAGAACCACGATCACGCCCGCGGCGCTCGTGTTGTAGAACAGGTTGTCCGGCAGCAGGATCACGCCGTCGATCAGGTCACGTTCGACGAACCACTTGCGGATGTTCCGTTCCTTGTCCTCGTTCTTGCTCCCCGAGCCGCGCGTCACCGCGCCGGTGTCGAGGACGACGGCCGCCCGCCCACGGTCGCCAAGGCAGGCCATCGTGTGCTGGAGCCAAGCCCAATCGCCCTTGCCGGTAGTCGCGCCGCCCTGTGTCCTGAACCGGTCGAACGGGTCGTCGGCGAAGATGTCCGGGTTGAACGGCTGGTTCCACATCGGGTTGGCGACGACGATGTCGTAGGTGCGGATCTTGCTGTCCGGCGTCTTGAACTTCGGATTGATCATCGTGTCGCCGCGCGCCATCTCGACGCTCATGTCGTGGATGATCGCGTTCATCTGTGCGACGGCGTAGCTCTCGGCGGTCAGTTCCTGGCCGTAAAGCTTGAGGGGAACCTTGCTGGTGGGGTCGAGCTCGCGCGCGACCAGCTGCAGCTTCACCAGCAAGCCGGCCGAGCCGCAGGCGTAGTCGTGGCATTCCTCGCCGGGGCGCGGGCGCATGATGTGCGCCATCAGGAAGCCGACCTCGGTCGGCGTGAAGAACTCGCCAGCGCTCTGGCCCGAGCCCTCCGCGAACTTCCGCAGCAGATACTCGTAGGCGCGGCCGAGGAAATCGGGCTGCACGTCGGCGAGGCCCAGCCGGTAGCGCGAGTCGGAGAAGGTCTCGACCACCTCGCGCAGCTTGGCCGGATTGATGTCTCGCTCGCCGTTCCGCTCCGCAGCGAAGTCGACCACGTCGATGACGCCGGACAGGGACGGGTTCTGCCGCACAACGGCGCGCACCGCCTTGGTCAGGTGCTCTCCGATATCCTTCGGGCGGGTGGGGCGGCCCTGGTCATCGTTGGGCCATTCATAGGGCTGCCGACCGCTGATCACGGCCCATCTCGCCTCGGGCGGCAGATAGAACCGGAGGAGTTCGTGGTCGTCCTCGGCAATCTCGAGGGCGGTGTCCCGGTCGCCGTACTCCTCCGCAAGGCGCGCGATCTCGTCGTCGAACACGTCGGACAGTCGCTTCAGGAAGAGCAGCGGCAGAAGGTAGTCCTTGAACTTGGCTGCGTCCTTCTCGCCCCGGATCGAGCAGGCGGCATCCCAGAGCATCTGCTCCATGGACTTCGTGGACGGAGTGGTCGAACGTGTTCCTGCCCGGCGGCGCGTCACCTTTTCGGCGGCAGCAATGTCGTCGGATCCTGCTTCCGCCATGTCCACCCCAGCCTCTTCAGCGAGAGCGGCAATGGTGGCGCGGGCGGCCTTCTGGGGCAGGTTGGCGCCGCCTTCCCAGCGGTTGACCGTGGCGAAAGATACGCCGAGCCGCTCAGCAAGCTGCTCCTGCGTAAGATCGAGCTCGGCGCGGATGGCGCGCAGCGTGGCGGCAATGGCGTATGATTGTGTCATGTTTGTTATATATGCTATACTTCGCAGTGGGTCAATCCCTCAGGGTGCACCCCGCTGCATAGTGGTTCGGAGGCAATTCAGCCTGTCGAAGCGACGAACCCTGTGCCGCCCACTCTAGCGAGAGCGGCTCCATAAGGCGCGCCAACGTCACCGCTGGCCCGTGTCTGCCGTCCAGTATCGCTTCGACGATGTCCGGTGCCAGCAGCGTCAGGCGAAGGACGCGGGTCAGATAGGAGGAGGCAATCCCCTCACGTTCGGCCAGTTCGGCAATGGAGGCGAACTCGCCCGATTCCAGCATCCGCTTCCAGCGGAATGCACGCGCCAGCGCCTTGACCAGCGTGCTGTCGGTCCTCGCCGGGCGCGTCCCGCCTTCTGGCAACTGCATTTCCTTGCGCCCGCCGCGCTTCACGACGCGGAACGGGACGTGGAGCGTCACAGTCTCGGGGATCGGCGTCCCGCGAGTCATGCCGCCGCGCTCCTGCTGTCAGCCAGCATCTCGCGCGTGAGGCCGCCGAGGCCGTCCACCCGCAGACGGACGTTGAGACCGTTCGTGCCGATGTCCACGCGCGCGACCAGCAGCGCCAAGATGCGCGCCTGCTCGGCGGGGAACAGTTCGTCCCACAGCGGATCGAGCTGCTGGAGGGCCGAACGGGCGTCGGCCTCGGTGATGTCGGTGACGTCGGCGCGGGCCGCCTTCCAGGTCCCCGCAACAATCTCCGGCTGGCGGAACACAGCGCGAAGCTGGTCGATCACGGCGGCCTCGATCTCGCCCGCGGGCACACGGCCGACTGGGCATGATCCGGCGCCGTGTTTCAACACCGTCTGGCTGACGTAGTAGCGGTACAGCCGTCCGCCCTTGCGGGTGTGGGTTGGCGAGAACGCGGCGCCATCGGGGCCGAAGAGCAGCCCCTTCAGCAGCGCGGGCGTGTCGGCGCGGGTGCGCGCGGCGCGTTTTCGGGGGCTTTCCTGCAGGATGGCGTGGACGCGGTCCCACGTCGCGCGGTCGATGATCGCGTCGTGCTCGCCGGGATAGCACTCGCCCTTGTGGACCGCCTCGCCGATGTAGGCGCGGTTGCTCAGCATCCGATAGATGTATTTCTTGTCTATCCGGTTGCCGCGCGGCGTCCGGATGCCGCGTGCGCCGACCTCTCGCGCCAGTTCCGTGCAGGACCCGATCTCGAGGAAGCGGGCGAAGATCCAGCGGACCTGTTCGGCCGCCTCATCGTCGGTGATCAGCTTCCGGGCTTCCACCCGATAACCATGGGGCGGCACGCCCCCCATCCACATGCCCTTCTTTCGGCTCGCGGCGACCTTGTCGCGGATGCGTTCGGCCGTCACTTCGCGCTCGAACTGGGCGAAGGACAGCAGGATGTTCAGCGTCAGCCGCCCCATGGACGTGGTCGTGTTGAACGACTGCGTGACCGAGACGAAGGTCACGCCATTGCGGTCGAAGACCTCGACCAGCTTGGCGAAATCGGCCAGCGACCGGCTGAGGCGGTCGATCTTGTAGACGACGACGACATCGACCAGCCCGTCCTCGATGTCCTCCAACAGCCGCTTCAGGCCGGGTCGCTCCAGCGTGCCGCCGGAAATGCCGCCGTCGTCATACTGATCGCGGACCAGCACCCAGCCCTCGGAGCGCTGGCTGGCGATGTACGCCTCGCAGGCCTCGCGCTGGGCGTGGAGGCTGTTGAACTCCTGTTCCAGCCCTTCCTCGGAGGATTTTCGGGTGTAGACGGCGCACCGCAGCTTGCGGACGACCTTCGATTTTTCGGGCGGCTTCGTCATGTCTCCCGGCCCTCCGTTCGCGCTCCGGGCGTTCGCGGCTGCGAACGATCCACTGGATCGTCCGCTGGCCTTCGGCCACCGCCGCTCACCCCCCTGTGGTTCTTGAGCCCGAAGAAGACCCACCCGTTCCAACGCGTGCCGGTGATCGCGCGGGCGATGGCGGACAGCGACTTGTAGGGCCGCCCCTGCCATTCGAAGCCGTCGGCGGTGACGGTGACAATCTGCTCGACGCCGTGCCATTCGCGCAGCAGCCGCGTGCCGGTGATGGGGCGGTCGCGGTCGGCGCGGATGCCGCGCTTCTTCCTGTCGCCGCCGTCCAGCTCCTCGCCCAGCCGTTCAATCCGCCGGATCGTCTCCGGCTTCAGCCCGCCATAGGCCAGTTCCTGGATGCGATAGGCCAGGCGGGACTCCAGGTAGCGCCGGTTGAAGGGCGGCGGCTCGCTGTCGAACAGGTCGCGCCACTGTTTCTTCAGGTCGGGCGTCGGCGTGGTCTTGAGCGCGGCCAGGCGCACGGGGATGGGATCGGGCTTGTTCATGCATTTCTCCGGTGAGTTGGAGTTGCATGACGGCATTGGTCGGGCGGATAGTGTAGGCAGCGTTCTCCGGTGTCGTCAGATACTTCGCCCCCGTCCCGCATCCGCAACCGAACCAGCCCGAGCGCCAGCAGGCCGCACAGCTCGGCGCGGCGTTCTGCGGGGGTCATCTGGTCGGGCGGGAGCGGATTTGGGCGTTTCAACTTGGTCTCCGTCATGCGGCGCTTGGCTGCAGCGCGCTCTGAGAGAGAAAAGCCAAGTGGTCGGCCTGATCGGGACAGCTGCCGTCAGAAGAGCCTGATACCGGGAATCCGAGCCGCATAAACCGGCCTCAAGGGGCCCCCCATAGGTCATCCGTGTCCCGGGGTTCCATATGCTTGTTATGCGCCTTCACGTTCTCCTGCGTAACTGACGTCTTAATCAGGAGACGCGGACGACTTGGGGGACTGGATGCGTGTGTCTGCACCCCCAGGACACAAACGTCCACTTTCCGAGCCTTGTGTGGAGCCCCGGCAGGCTGCATTTATGAGGCAAGGAGAACACAAATGACCGAACAGAATCAATCAGAAACGGAAGCCCCGCCCAAGAAGCAGCGCCGATCCGCCAATGCGGACAAGTGGGGCGGGAAGGTGATGGAGCAGGGTTTCTGCATGATCCCCTCGTTGCTGCTGCGTGCGCAACGTCGGCTGCATCTGAACCCGTCTCAGCTCGCCGTGCTGCTGCAGATCATCGACCACTGGTGGGATGCCGCCCGCAAGCCGTACCCGAGCAAGAAGGAGCTTTCCTCCCGCCTCGGCATCAGCGAGCGCCAGGTTCAGCGGTACATCACCGACCTGGAAAACGAAGGGCTCCTGCGTCGGCACGAGCGCTACGGCGAACACGGCGGAAGGCAGACCAATATGTACGACCTGCAGGGCCTCGTCGACAAACTCGCCGAAATCGAACCCGAGTTCCGCGAGGCGCGCGAGTTGGCGCGCAAGAGCCGGAAGGCTGCTGCCTCTCCCGGCTGGCGTCCCAAGAAGAAGACGGGGGCTGACAAGGACGCCCCCAGCTAAGCCCGACTGATCCAGTCCACCTGAAGACCTCACCACGAAGCAGCAAGATGCGCTGCTTCGAACGATCCCGCACGTCCAGTTTTTCGAAGGCCACGAAGGAAGGCGCCGGATGAACCAACATTCCAAACACAGCATCGATCGGTCGCGTCGCCCTTTTGGGGGCGGAGCCGGCGCCATGGACGCCGAATTCACGCGGGAGTGGCGGTGCCATGACTGCGGGAGGCTCCTCGGCAAGACCAACGGCAGTCAGATGCAGATCCGCCGGAAGCCCCTCGATTATGTCGTCGGGTTTCCGGTGCTTGCGACCTGTCCCGGCTGCGGGTCGCTGAACGTGACGAACAAGCCGTAAGCGCGCGGCAACGCGCGCCCCCACCCAACCCTCTGAAACCCAAGAGACGCGCGACGTCCTGACCTGGCCACGAGAAGGCGCCGGACGCCTGGCCGCAAGGCAGGCGTCCAATGTCCATCGCGTGGCACGCGATCCGCGATCACCTTACGGATTCATCTTCCAAGCTTCACTTCCAACGCAGTTTCGACGCCATCCGGCGCACGCAGGCCGCCTTAGCGCCGTTCCGCGATCCGGCGGCCCTGCTGGACGGGCTGCATAGCACCCCCGGCGATCCCGCCCGGAAAAACCTGATCCTCTCCGCGCTCGTCAGGGCGGCGCAGGGCGACGGGCCCGCGTCCGACTGCGCCCTGACGATGCTGTTGCTGGCACTCTGGCCCGGCCTCGACGCCATCCGGCGCCGGTCGCTCTGGCGCAGTCTCGGCACCGCCGACGAGGTCGCGTCCGACGTGCTGGCGCGCACCACCGAGGCGGTCCGCAGCCTCGACCTTGGGCGCGTCAACTGGATCGCGGCCACAGTGCTGCGCAACGTCGAGCGCGACATGATCCGCATGCGCCGGCGCGACACGGTGCGCGAACATCTCGCCAGCGGCGCCGATCTCGACGAGGTGGCGGACAGCGGCGACAGCGGGATCGGCGCGGCCGGGTACGCACGGCTGAACGGCGCCGTGCGGAAGCTGCTCGGCGACGACGCGCTGCTGGTGATCCGTGTGGCGATCGAAGGCTTCTCGCAGGCGGAAGTCGCGGTCGAGCTGGGCCTGACCGAGGCCGCCGCCCGCAAGCGGTACCAGCGCGCCATGCGCCGGCTGCACGACGCCCTCGAGGACATCCCCTGAGCGGATGTCCCGATCCGGTCCCGCCGATGGCTTTTCCCATTCGAGCGCCCCGAGCGCCTTCCCTCCAACCGAAAGCAGACACGCATGAACCGCACTGCCGATCTGTCGCTCGAGGATTTCAGGCGTCTTCCGGGGCTCTATCGCCGCTGGGAGCTGACCGAGGTCTGCGAGCCCAACCGCAACTATCAGATTGAGGACGCCGGCGCCCATGCCGACGGGACGCCGTTGCTGGCGATCTACGTCGCCGAGCCCGCGCCCGACGTCCGCGAGGCCGCGTGATGGGCCTCCTCGATCACCTCATCCCACGGAGAAAAGCCATGCCGGACCAGCCGGACGACATCACCCGTCTTCGCAAGGCGAGCTACGCGCTCGAAGACCTCCCCGAAACCATCGCCTTCCCGCAGCGCGCCGGAGACGAGCCGCGCGAGCCGCTGCCGGTCGTCGAGGCGACCGTCGACGAGATCGCCTTCGCGATCGTGGAGGCGGAGCGTGAGAGCACGGCCGCTTACCGCCGCGCCGACGCGCTGAAGCGGCTCTACAAGCTCGCTCGCGAAGCGGGCTGCGTCGGCGCCGACCGCGCCGCCACGGCGGTGCTGAAGAAGGAGGGCCAGTGATGGCCCTTCCCATCATCGGCGCCGACGAACGGCTCGCGCAGCGTAAGGGCATCAAGGGCGTCATCTTCGGCCGGTCCGGCATCGGCAAGACCAGCCTGCTCTGGACGCTGAACGCCTCGACCACGCTTTTCCTCGATCTCGAGGCCGGGGATCTGGCGGTCGAGGGGCTGGAGATCGACACGCTCCGTCCCCGCACCTGGAAGGAATGCCGCGATTTTGCGGTGTTCATCGGCGGGCCGAACCCGGCGCTGCGCGAGGATCAGCCCTACAGCCAGGCGCATTTCGACGAGGTCTGCGGCCGCTACGGCGATCCGGCGGTGATCGGGAAATACGAGACCGTCTTCATCGACTCGATCACCGTCGCCGGGCGGCTCTGCTTCCAGTGGTGTCGCGGCCAGCCAGAGGCCTTCTCGGAGAAGACCGGCAAGCCCGACATCCGCGGCGGCTACGGGCTGCATGGCCGCGAGATGATCGGCTGGCTGACCCACCTGCAGCACACGCGCGGCAAGCATGTCTGGTTCGTGGGCATCCTCGACGAGCGGCTCGACGACTTCAACCGCAAGGTCTTCCAGCCGCAGATCGATGGCTCGAAGACCGGGCTCGAACTGCCGGGCATCGTCGATCAGGTCATCACCATGGCCGACATCCCGGACCCGGGCGGCCAGCCGCAGCGCGCCTTCGTCTGCCAGACGCTGAACCCTTGGGGCTATCCGGCCAAGGACCGCTCGGGCCGCCTCGACAGGGTCGAGGCCCCGCATCTCGGCCGGCTGATGGAGAAGATCCAGCGCCCCGCAGCGCCTGCCTCCGAACGCCTGACATGGCCGCCGGTGACCCCGGCCGATCCCGCGCCCGCTGAGGAGCCCGGCCATGGCTGAGCGCCTCAGGCCATGCCCGGTGTCCCGATCCGGTCGCCGGGGTGGCTTTTCCCCACTGACGCCGCTGCGCGTCCCATCCTCCAACTGAAAGGAGCCGCGCAATGTCCGGACCCTGGAACGACTTCAACTCCGCGCAATCCAACACAAACGTCATCCCGAAGGGCACGCTCGCAAAGGTGCGCCTGACGCTCCGCCCCGGCGGCTTCGACGACCCCTCGCAGGGCTGGACCGGCGGCTGGGCGCGCCGCGCCGCCACCGGCGCCGTCTACCTGGACGCCGAATATACCGTGCTCGAAGGGCCCTACGCCCGGCGCAAGGTCTGGTCGCTGATCGGCCTCTACAGCCCGAAGGGCCCGGACTGGGCGAACATGGGGCGCGGGTTGATCCGCGGCATCCTCAACTCGGCGCGCGGCGTGTCGGACAAGGACAACTCGCCCGAGGCGCAGGCCCGCCGCCGCATCAACGGGTTCGGCGATCTCGACGGGGTCGAATTCGTCGCCCGCATCGACATCGGCACCGACACCAACGGCGAGGACAAGAACGAGATCCGCGCCGCGGTCACGCCCGACCATCGCGACTACGCCGCGCTGATGGGCACGGTCGCGCCGCAGTTCGCCGCCGCCCCGGCGCAGGGCCAGGCCCCGCAGCAGACCGCCACGGCCACCCAGCCCAGCCAGCCCGCGTCCGCCCCCGGCGCCGCCGGTCGGCCGAGCTGGGCGCAGTAAGGGAGACACCGGCCATGCGCCTGCGCCCCCGCCAAAAGACCTTCGTCGAGCGCAGCGTGGCTGCGCTCGCCTCCCGCGGCAACACGCTGGGTGTGGCGCCCACCGGCGCGGGCAAGACCATCATGCTCTCGGCGGTCACCGGCGAGATGATCGGCGACGGCGCGAAGGCCTGCGTGTTGGCGCATCGCGACGAGTTGACTTCGCAGAACCGCGCCAAGTTCCAGCGCGTGGTGCCGGGCGTCGCCACTTCGGTGATCGACGCCACCGAGAAATCCTGGAACGGCCAGGTCGCCTTCGCCATGGTGCCGACGCTGGCGCGGGCTTCGAACCTTGCCGACATGCCGCGTCTCGACCTGCTGGTCGTGGATGAGGCGCACCATGCCGTCGCCGACAGCTACCGCCGCATCATCGACCGCGTGCGCGAGGCCAATCCCGACGCCCGCATCTTCGGGGTCACGGCGACGCCGAACCGGGGCGACAGGAAGGGTCTGCGCGGGAAGTGTCAGAGCAAACTGGCTTGAGCGAGGCAGGGCGGGCGCGTAGCCTGCTGCCATGACCCAGAACCGTAGCCCGTTCCGCTATTTCAAGACGTCTCCGGAGATCATCCGCCTTGCGGTGATGATGTATATCCGCTTTCCGCTGTCGCTCCGGAACGTGGAGGATCTGCTGCACGAGCGGGGTGTCGAAGTCAGCCATGAGACGGTCCGCTACTGGTGGAACCGGTTCGGGCCGATGTTCGCGGCGGAGATCCGGAAACGCCGGGTTCAGGGCATGCGGTCGAGCCGGTGGCGCTGGCATCTGGACGAGATGTTCGTGAAGATCAACGGCAAGCAACATTACCTCTGGCGGGCCGTCGACCACGAGGGCGAGGTGCTGGAGAGCTACGTCACGGTCATACGGGACAAGGCCGCGGCGTTGAAATTCCTCAGGAAATCGATGAAACGACACGGTCGGCCCGGGGAGGTGGTGACGGATCGCCTCCGGACCTACGGCGCCGCTTTGAAAGAAATGGGGCGAGGCGACGACCGCGAGATGGGGCGGTGGACGAACAACCGCGCCGAGAACTCACATCTGCCATTCCGAAGGCGGGAGCGGGCGATGCAACGTTTCCGGCGGATGCGATGTCTGCAGAAATTTGCCTCCGTCCACGCCTCGGTTCACAACCACTTCAACCAGGAACGCAGCCTCTCCTCGCGCTCGATCTTCAAACAGAACCGTGCCGCCGCCCTCGCCGAGTGGCGCGGCCTCTTCGCGGCCTGATGGGTCAGCTTGCCTGCCCTTGCAGAGACCGCGTCGCATTAGTCTGACAACTCCGTCTCAGGACTTCGGGCACGATGAACACGGCGGCGTTCGGCCGGATGCCGACAACCAGCTTGCCGGACAGTCCCTTCCGCATGAGCGTGACCTGCTCTGTCGCCCGCGCGAGAATGGAATTCATCGACCTTGCATAGGCAATCAGCGCCTTGCCGCATTCGGTCAGCTCGATACCCCGGCGGTCGCGAACCAGCAGTTTCGCTCCGAACGACTGCTCGAGGATCGACATGCTCTTGGACAGCGCGGGCTGCGAGACGTTCAGGAGTTCGGCCGCCCGCGTGATCGAGCCGCAGTCCGCAATCACGACGAGTTCGAGAAGGCGTTTGGGGTCTGGCTTTGTCAATCGGGAACTCCGGTCTGCGCTGTTCCCGTCAGGTCACTCGGATCGACCGGCAGGGCCTGAGCACGTTCTGCAATGACAACGCAGTGAGTGAGATGGCTGGGGCGCCAGGATTCGAACCTGGGTATGGCGGTACCAAAAACCGCTGCCTTACCACTTGGCGACGCCCCAACTGGCGCGCTGTCTACCGAAGCCGCCGGGGGGCTGCAAGCCAAAACTTTCGGCGCCCGCGCGGCCTCGACGGCCGGTCCCGCCGCGGCCGCTGCCCCCGTTGCGGGCCTTCCCCGCGCGGGCTATGGCGGGGCATGGAACGCTGTGACGTGCTGATCCTCGGGGCGGGCGCCGCCGGGCTTTTCGCCGCCGCCGAGGCCGCGCGGCGCGGGCGGCGGGTGGTGGTCATCGACCATGTCGACCGCCCGGGCGAGAAGATCCGCATCTCGGGCGGGGGGCGCTGCAACTTCACCAACCTGTCGACGGCGCCGGACCGCTTCCTGTCGCGCAATCCCCGATTCGCGCTGTCGGCGTTGCGCCGGTTCACGCCCGCGGATTTCATCGCCCGCGTCGATGCGGCGGGCATCGCCTGGCATGAAAAGACGGCGGGGCAGCTCTTCTGCGACGGGCGGGCCAGCCAGATCGTCGACATGCTGGTGGGCGGGGCCACGGCGGCCGGGGCGCGGCTGGTGACGGGCTGCGCCGTCGACGGCGTCACCCGCGAGGGCGGCCTGTTCCGCACCGCCACCGCCCGCGGCATCGTCGAAAGCGACCGGCTGGTGGTGGCGACGGGGGGCAAGTCTATCCCGAAGATCGGCGCCACCGGCTTCGGCTACCGGCTGGCGGAACAGTTCGGCATCCCGGTGGTCGAGACGCGACCCGCGCTGGTACCGCTGACCTTCGCCGAACAGGAGCTGGCGCGGCTGAAACCGCTGTCGGGCGTCGCTGTCGAGGCGCGGGTGGGCTGCGGGCGCACCGGCTTCGACGAGGCGCTGCTGTTCACGCATCGCGGCCTGTCCGGTCCGGCGATCCTGCAGGTGTCGAGCTACTGGCGCGAAGGTCAGGCGATCACCGTCGATCTGGCGCGGGGGCAGGATGCGGGCGCGGCACTCCGGCAGATGCGTCAGGCCGGCGGGCGGGTGGCGCTGGCCACGGCGATGGCGCGCCTCGTCCCCGAGAAGGTGGCGGGGCTGGTCCTCGACGCGGCGGGGCTCGATCCTTCCGCGCGGCTGGCCGATCAGGGCAATGCCGTGCTCGACCGGCTCGCCGCGGTGCTGCACGGGATGGAGCTGAAGCCGGTCGGCACCGAAGGCTATCGCACCGCCGAGGTGACGCTGGGCGGGGTCGATACCGACGCGCTCGACGCCCGCACGATGGAGGCGAAGGCGGTGCCGGGGCTGCATTTCGTGGGCGAGGTGGTCGATGTCACCGGCTGGCTCGGGGGCTACAACTTCCAGTGGGCCTGGTCCTCGGGCTGGGCGGCGGGGCAGGCGGTCTGACGGCCTCCCCCTTTACCCGATCCGGATATCCGCCGGGTCGGCGCAAGCCCCCCGCACGCGGCGTCAGACGCGCAGCGGATCGGCCTTGGCCAGCCGGTCGAAGCCCATCAGCAGGTCCACCAGCTTCGGCATCTCGTCCAGCCGCACCATGTTCGGCCCGTCCGAGGGCGCGCGGTCGGGGTCCTCATGCGTCTCGATGAACACCCCGGCGATGCCCAGGCTGACCGCCGCCCGGGCCATGGCCGGGGCGAACTCGCGCTGCCCGCCGGTCGATCCGCCCTGGCCGCCCGGCTGCTGCACCGAATGGGTGGCGTCCATGATCACCGGCCAGCCGGTCGCGGCCATGATCGGCAGGCTGCGCATGTCGGCCACCAGCGCGTTATAGCCGAAGCTGACACCGCGTTCGGTCAGCAGGATGCGGTCGTTGCCGGTGCTTTCCACCTTCTCGGCCACGTTCTTCATGTCCCAGGGGGCCAGGAACTGGCCCTTCTTGATATTGACGGCGCAGCCGGTCGCGCCCGCCGCCAGCAGCAGGTCGGTCTGCCGGCACAGGAAGGCGGGGATCTGGATCACGTCCACGATCGCTGCCGCCGTCACCGCCTGTTCGGCGTCGTGGATGTCGGTCAGCACCGGCATCCCCATCGCCTTCACCGCTTCCAGCACCTTCAGCCCCGCGTCGATCCCGAGGCCGCGCTTGCCGGACAGCGAGGTGCGGTTGGCCTTGTCGTAGCTGGCCTTGAAGACATACTGCGCCCCCGCCGCGGCACAGGCCTCGGCCATCCGCCCCGCGATCATCTGGGCATGGTCGAGGCTTTCCAGCTGGCAGGGGCCGGCGATTGCCGTCAGCGGCAGGTCGTTCCCAACGGTCAGCCCGCCGATGCGGACCTCTTTCATCGTCGTCATGGCAGTCTCCTCAGGCCGAGACCTGTTCCTTAAGGATCGAGGCGGTCAGCGACAAGATAAGGTAGAGCCCGGCGAAGATCAGCATGGCGACCAGCGTATTCTCGAAGGCACGGGGGTAGGTCGGCTCGTCCGGCGGCAGCGGCCGCACGCCGGTGGACAGATAGCGCACCTGCTTGTTGGCCTCGATCCGCGCCACCTCCATCTGCTGCGCGGCCTGGCTCAGCAGCAGTTGCCGCGTTTCCAGCTCCGCCTCGGCGATCCGCAGCTGCCCGGTGATCGAGGCGAGCGAGGCCGATCCCCCCGCACCCACGGTCAGCTGCGCGCGCAGCGTGCGGATCAGGTCTTCCAGCCGGGCGATGTCGCCCTCGACCCCGGCGACGCGGGCGGCATTGGGCTGCGCGTTGTCCAGCAATTGCTGGCGTTGCAGCCGCTTCTGCGCCAGTTCCACCTCGAAGGTGCCGATCTGGCCCATCACCACCGAGTTTTCGGAAATCGGGTCCAGGACCCCCATCTTTTCCTGCAGGTCCAGCACCCGGGCCTGCGCCGCCTGCACCTTGGCCTCGGCATCGGCATAGCTGTCGCGGGCGCCTTGCATCTGGTCCTCGCGCAGACGCTGGGTCAGGTGGTCCACCTGTTCCTCGGCATAGCCGATCAGCGCCTCGGAGAATGCCGCCGACACGGCCGGATCGGCGGCAATGACTTCCATCTTCACGATGCCCTCGGTCGGGTCATAGCCGATGCGGACATTGCGCTTGTAGGCGCGATAGGCGGCCTCGTCGGTCGCGTCCGCCTCCAGCCGCTGGATCGGGTCGATCCCCGGCTGCGACCAGTGCGCCCGGAAGCCGAGGTCGTTGTCCAGCCGCAGCATCGCCTCGCGCGATTGCAGGTAGCCCTGCACGGTGATCGAATCCTGGCTGGTGGCGAATTGGGTGCCCGAGAACAGCGATCCCAGCCCCGACACCTGGCTTTCCGCCTGCTGGATCACGAATTCCGACCGCGTCGCATACAGCGGCGTTGCCATCACGAAGTAATACCACGCGGCGACGAAGGTCGGCAGCGCCACGAAGAAGGCGAGCCGGGTCATCAGCAGCACCAGCTTGCGCCGCCGCCGCCGGGCAATGTCCTGCTGTACCTTCAGGATTTCCGAGGCGCGCTGTTCGGCGGACAGGGGCCTGGGCGGTGCCGGCGGGGGCAGCGGCTGGCCCGGCAGCTGCGGCGCCTGCCGCACCGTCTGCGGCAGGTTGACCTTCTGCGCATCCGCCTCGCTGACCACGAGGTCGAGCATGTTCGACCGCTGGAACGGGTCGATGCCCCGCCGGCGCAGCAGGCGCACCGCCTCGAAATCCGAGGTGACCTCGATCCCGTGGCGCTGCGCCACCCGGCGCGCCATCCGCAGCTGCCGGCCGGTCAGGCCCTCGGACCGGATCTCGGCGATCTCCTCCTCGACCGTGCGTTCGCCGGGGGCGAGCAGCGCGCCCCGCTGCGCCGCCGCCGCGGTGGGGAAGGGCTCGGGGCCGAAGCCGTCCTCGGTGCCGGCCAGCAGCAGATCCTCGTCCCGCGCCGCTGGTGCGGGCGCGGGCGAGGGCACCAGCGCCGCCGCCCGGGCGGGCCGGGCGCCTTGCGCGACGGGCTGCGGTGCGGGCGCGGCGGTCCGGGGCGTGGGCGTGCCGCGCAGCACCTGCACGGAGGGGGCCGCGACGGAGGCCAGGGCTGCAGCGTCCGCCGCGCCGGTTACCGGCGCCTCGGCCGGCTCGACACCGGGGGCCGGCGGCGCCTCGACGGGGCTGCGGCGGATGCGGAATTTTCTAGCCTTGGGTGGAGTAGTCATAAAGCTGTCTTGCCTCTTCCAAGGTATCGAACATGTGAAGCTGCCCGTCGCGCAGCACCGCCGCCGAGCGGCAGAACTTCTCCAGCGTCGAGGCCTGGTGCGAGACCACGACGACGGTGGAATTCTGCAGCCGGTCGCGCAGGATCGAGCCTGCCTTGCGGTTGAACTCCGCATCGGTCGTGGCGGGCATGCCCTCGTCGATCAGGTAGATATCGAATTCCAGCGCCAGCAGCAGCGAAAAGGTGAAGCGCGACCGCATCCCCGAACTGAAGGTGCCGACCGGCATGTCGAAATATTCGCCGATCCCGCACAGCCAGCGGCTGAACGCCTCGACATAATCGGGGTCGAGCCCGTAGAGCCGGGCGATGTAGCGCGCGTTCTCGGTTGCGGTGTGCTTGCCCACCACCCCGCCCATGAAGCCCAGCGGGAAGGACACCCGGCAGGTGCGGGTGATCGTGCCCTCGTCGGGCTTTTCCAGCCCCGCCATCATGTTGATGATCGTGGTCTTGCCGGTGCCGTTCGGGGCGAGGATGCCCAGCGAATTGCCGAGCTCGACCCGGAACGAGGCACGGTCGAGGATCACCTTGCGTTGCCGACCGGTCCAGAAGGACTTGCTGACGGTGTCGAATTCCAGCATCCGCTGCCGCTCCGGTCGCGCGAAAGGTCTGTTGCCCGCTTCCGGCGCCGTCGCGGGACCTGACGGATGACTATTCGCCCATTTGGCCCGTATTATGGCGAAAAACCGGAACGACGCACAATGTGCTGCAGGGCCGCGGCACCCCGCCGCGGCCCCGCTGCGTCTCAGTAGTCGACCTTCTGCACGCCCAGAAGGCGGCCGGCGGCCAGCGCCACCGCCGCGGCGAAGAAGCTGAACAGCGCGCCCATCTTCGCCGCGTCCTGCACCGGGCCGGGATCGAAGGCGACCGAGGCCACGAACAGCGCCACCGTGAAGCCGATCGCCGCCACGCAGCCCAGCACGAAGACGTCGCGCAGGGTCATGCCCTCGGGCAGGCCGAAGCCCAGCACCCGCGCGCCCACCCAGCCCATCAGCAGGATGCCCGCCGGCTTGCCGATCAGCAGCCCGGCCAGAACCAGCCAGGTCGGCTCGGAGATCGCGCTGAATTCTACCCCCGCGTTGAGCAGGCCGAAGAACAGCAGGATCACCTCGACCGGCACCTTCAGCGCATGTTCCATGCTGTTCAGCAGGTCGTGCAGATGTTCCTCCGCCTCGGCGAACATGCCGAAGCCGCGGTCGGCATGCGGGATCGTCGGCACGATCGGCAACAGGCCGAGCGCCGGGTGGATGCCCGCCTCCTGAAAGCCGTACCAGCTGATGCAGCCGGCGATCAGGTAGGGCCAGAAGGACAGCGTCTTGCGCACCCAGACGGAGACGGGCTGCAGCTCGCGCCCGCGGTCCAGTTTGAGCGGCAGCCAGTTTGCCAGCACGAAGACCGCCGCCGCCGCCCCGAAGGACAGCAGCAGCCATTCCGGTGCCAGTTCGCCCGAGGGGTAGAAGATCGCGAGGATCAGGAGCCCGCCGGCATCGTCGGCGATGGCCAGCAGCAGCAGGAAGCGGATCGCCGGATGCCCCGCGCCGAAGACCATGCGCCCCACGAGATAGGAAAAGGCGATGTCGGTCGCCGTGGGGATGGCCCAGCCCTGATGCACCTGCTCGAAGACGCCGAGTACGGCGGCGATGCCCAGATAGACGGCGACCGGACCCACCATCCCGCCCAGCGTCGCGATCAGCGGCGTCGCCGCCTTCTTGCCGCGCAGCGATCCTTCCTCGAGGATGATCGCCTCCCACACTTCCTTGGCGGCGATGGCGAAGAACAGCGCCATCAGCACGTCGTTCACCAGATAGTGCAGCGTCAGCGTGCGGTGGATCTCGCCGTTGACCTCATGGGCGTGGCCGATGAAGAAATCCTCGATCAGGACGAAGTCCACCACATGGTGATAGGTGTCGGGCGAGACATTGGCCCAGACCAGCGCCAGCAGCGCCCCCCCGATCAGCAGCAGCGAATAGGTGCTGACGAAATCCCACACGCGGTACATCCGGCTCTCCTTGTCTCCCCGTCGGTTCCGCTTAGCGGATGGGTTCCCGGTCGGCAACATGCGCGAGCCGTTCCCAGCCTTTCAAGGGTCGCCGCCGATCCCTAGGTATGGGGGATGTCGCCCGCCCGCCGCCCCGCCGCCATCTCATCCCCCGCCGCCGCCGATCCGGGGGCGGGTGCGGCGCTGGTCCGGCAGATCGGCGCGTGCCGGCTTTGCGCCGACCGCTTCGCCGCGACGGCGACGGGCCATGCGCCGCGGCCGGTGGTGTGGTTCGATCCGGCCGCGCGCCCGCGCCTCCTGATCGTCGGGCAGGCGCCCGGGCTGCGTGTCCATGCGGCGGGCCGCCCCTTCGCCGATGCCTCGGGCGACCGGCTGCGCGACTGGCTGGGGATGCCGGCCGAGACGTTCTATGACCGCGCGCGGGTCGCCATCGTGCCGATGGCCTTCTGCTTTCCGGGCTATGATGCCAAGGGGTCCGACCTGCCGCCGCCGCCGCTCTGTGCCGCGACATGGCGGGCGCGGGTGATGGCGGCGGTGGGGCCGGTGCCGCTGACCCTGCTGGTGGGCGGGCATGCGCAGCGCTGGCATCTGGGGGCGCCGGCGGTGGCGGGCGGGGTGGGGGCCACGGTCGCGCGCTGGACCGATCACGCGCCCGCCGTCTTTCCCTTGCCGCATCCGTCCTGGCGGAATACGGGATGGCTGAAACGCAATCCCTGGTTCGCGGAGGCGCTGCTGCCCGCGCTGCGCGACCGGGTCCGGGAGGTGCTGACCCCATGACCGAGGGCCTGACCACGGTGCTCGACCTCGCCCATGCCGCGATGGAGGCGGCGCCAGAGGATGACGCCGCGCGCCTGCGCTTCTATGAACGCGTGGCGGATGCGGAACTGTTCCTGCTGCTGGCGGACGAGGCCGAGGGCGACCGGATCGCGCCGCGGCTGTTTCCGCTGGAGGACGGGCCTTTCGTGCTGGCCTTCGACCGCGAGGAGCGGCTTGCGGAATTCGCCGACGGCCCCGCGCCTTATGCCGCGCTGCCGGGCCGGGTGGTGGTGCGGATGCTGGCCGAACAGTCGATCGGGCTGGGGCTGAACCTCGGCGTCGCGCCCTCGGAAATCCTGCTGCCGCCCGAGGCGCTGGTCTGGCTGGCGCAGACGCTGGCGGCAGAGCCGGGCGCGGCAGAGGCGCTGCCGCAGACCTTCCTCGCCCCCGGCCGGTTGCCGCAGCCGCTGCTAGCGGCGCTGCAGGCGAAGCTCGCGATGATGGGGGGGCTGGCCGCGGCGGCGCTGCTGGCCGGGGTCGCCTATGCCGACGGACGGCAGGGCCACATGCTGGCCTTCATCGGCGCGGCCCCGGCGGCGGAACCCGCGCTGGCCAAGGCGGTGGCCGAGGCGCTGACCTTCTCGGGCATCGAGGCGGGCGAACTGGACGTGACTTTCCTGTCCGCCGACAGCGCCGCCGCCCGGGCGATGGCCCGGGTGGCGCTGCGGCTCGACCTGCCGCAGCCCGAGCAGCCTGCCGAACCCGCGGCGCCCGGCCCCAAGGGACCGGGAATGGACCCGACGAAGCCGCCGATCCTGCGCTAGTAGGCCCGGCCCCGTTCCACCAGATGCAGCAGGGGCTCTCCGGCCTCGCCCCTGCGGATGTTCTCGGCGATCACCCGTGCGGCGGTCCCGGGCCGCGTCTCGGCGGCGATATGCGGCGTCACCGTCACGCCCGGATGCGCCCAGAACGGGTGGTCGGCGGGCAGCGGTTCCTGCCGGAACACGTCCAGCGTCGCATGGCCCAGATCCCCCGCATCCAGCGCCGCGATCAGCGCCGCGTCATCGAGGATCGGCCCCCGCGCGGCATTGATCAGCACCGCCCGGCGCGGCAGCCGCGCCAGCCGGGCCGCATCCAGCAGGTTTTCCGTCTGGGCTGTCAGCGGCAGCAGGATCACCAGGATCTCGGCCGTCGACAACGCCTCGTCCAGCCGGTCGATCCCGGCCAGGCACAGCGCCCCGGGCAGGAAGCGCGGCTGCCGGCTCCAGCCCGTGACGCGGAAGTTCAGCGCGCCGAGCGCCGCGGCCGCCGCCTGTCCCAGCTCGCCCAGCCCGAGGATCGTCACATCGCGCTCGCGGGCCAGCTTCTGCCCCCGCTCGGGCCGCCACGCGCCGGCGGCGTTCTGGATATGCCGGTCCAGCCCCAGATGATGGCGCATCACCTGCGCCACCACATATTCGGTCATCGCCTCGGTCATCGCCGGATCGACCATGCGGGCGATGGGCTGGGTCAGCGTCGGGTTGCCCACCAGCTTTTCCACCCCGGCCCAGAGGTTCAGCACCGCCTTGACCTTCGTATAGGGGCGGAAGTCGTCGACGACCGCGGCATTGGCCGTGACCAGATAGTCGACGGTCGCGGGATCGACGGCATCGGGCGTCACCCGCGCCGCCACCCCCGCATCGGCCAGCGCCTGCGCCAGCGGCGCCTCGTAGCTGGACCACAGGTCGCGGTCGGCGGCGAACTGGACGAGAACGGTCATCGGCATCTCCGCTGGCTGGTTCTGGCGCCTTGATGCCGCGTCCGGCCGGGGAAGGGAACCCGCCAGCGGCGCGGCGGTCAGCGCGGGCGGTGGATATGCGCGCTTTGCACCAGTCCGAAGGCCACCAGCAGCACCATCATCGCCGACCCGCCATAGGAGACCAGCGGCAGCGGCACCCCCACCACCGGCGCCAGACCCATCACCATCGACATGTTCACCGCGAAGAACAGGAAGAACGTCCCCGCGATGCCGATGGTCAGCAGCGACGAGAAGCGGTCCTTGTTGTTCACCGCCGAGATCAGGCAGAAGGCGATGATCAGCGCGTAAAGCAGCAGCAGCGAGAAGGCGCCCACGAAGCCGAATTCCTCGGCCAGCGTGGTGAAGATGAAGTCGGTATGCTTTTCCGGCAGGAAGTTCAGCCGCGACTGCGTGCCCTGCATGAAGCCCTTGCCCGCCCATCCGCCCGAGCCGAGCGCGATCTTCGCCTGGCTGATGTGATAGCCGGCGCCCAGAGGGTCGGTGGACGGGTCGAGGAAGGTGTCGATGCGCAGGAACTGATAGTCGTGCAGCAGCTGCCACGGCGTCCCCCGCGACATCATCACCACCGCGACCAGGCCCACGACCGCCACGATCACCACGGCGAAGTAGATCCAGCTGACGCCCGCCGCGAACATCACGATCGCGCCCCCCAGGCTGACCTGGATCGCGGTGCCGAGGTCGGGCTGGGTCAGCACCAGGCCCACCGGCAGCAGGATCAGCAGGGCCGGGATCGCCACCCACAGGGGGCGCGAGCTGCGCTTGACGTCGAGCCAGTCGTAATAGGCGGCCAGCAGCATCACGATCGAGATCTTCATCAGCTCCGACGGCTGCAGCATGATGAAGCCGAGGTTGATCCACCTCTGCGCGCCCATGCCGACATGGCCGAAGAATTCCACGATCAGCAGCAGCACCAGCGACACGAGATAGGCCAGCGCCGCCATGTTGCGCCAGAACCAGATCGGCACGAAGCCCACGATGAACATCAGCACCAGCCCGACGGCAAAGCGCTTCATCTGCGGTTCCGCCCAGCGGTCGAGATTGCCGCCCGCCACGGAATAGAGCATCAGGAACCCGGCCGAGGCGACCGCCGTCAGCAGGATCACCAGCGGCCAGTTGATGTAGAAGACCTTGCGCAGCCCGGCGGGCACGGTCTTCACGTTGTATTCCAGATAGCTCATCCCCGGCGGTCCCCGATGGTCACGCGCGCGTCGGCGTCGAAGGCCCGCTGTCGTCGGGCGCGATCAGCGGCAGGCTGCGCCGCTGTTCCTCGATCTTCTGGCGCTGGCTTTCTGGATAGGCGGTCAGCGCGGGCAGTCCGCCCGACAGCGCCTGAAGCAGGATGTCCCGCGCAATCGGCCCCGCGACAGACGACCCGGCCGAGCCGTGCTCGACCACCACCGACACCGCCACGCGCGGCGCCTCGGAGGGGCCGAAGCAGACGAACAGCGCGTGGTCGCGCCGGTTCCACGGCAGCTGGTCGTTGCTGACGACCCCGGCCGCCCGTTCCGCCGCCGTGATGTTGCGGACCTGGCTGGTGCCGGACTTGCCCGCCATCGTCATCCGGTCGTCCACCACGCGGATGCCATAGCCGGTGCCGCCGCGCGTGTTGACCACCGCATGCATGCCGCGCCGGACCGCGCGCAGATGCGCCTCGTCGATGCCCAGCGGATCGGCGGGCAGCACCGGCACCTCCACTCCCTCGATCGAGCGCACCAGCCGCGGCTGCACCGCCCGCCCGGTCGAGATGCGGGCGGTCATCAGCGCCAGTTGCAGCGGCGAGGCCAGCACATAGCCCTGACCGATGCCGGCATTGAGCGAGTCGCCCACCAGCCAGTCGGCGCCGTGACGTTCCATCTTCCAGGCCTTGGTCGGCATCAGCCCCTCGGCCACCGCCGACATCGGCAGGTCGTGGCGCACGCCCAGTCCCAGCATCCGGCCCATTTCGGCGATGGCGTCGATCCCCACCCGCTTGGCCAGTTCGTAGTAATAGACGTCGCAGGAATGCTGCAGGCTTTCGGTCATGCCGACCGAGCCGTGGCCGCCCCGCTTCCAGCAGTGGAAGCGGCGATTGCCCAGTTCGGTATAGCCGGGGCAGTAGATCGTCTCCTCGGGCCGGACGACGCCGGCCCTGAGCGCGGCCAGCGCCACCACCATCTTGAAGGTCGATCCGGGCGGGTAGGTGCCCTGCACCGACTTGTTCGCCATCGGCCGGTGATCGTGGCTCATCAGCGCGGAATATTCCGCCGTCGAGATGCCGCGCACGAAGCTGTTCGGGTCGAAGCTGGGCGAGGAGGCGATGGCCAGGATGTCGCCGCTGTCCACGTCGATGGCGACGGCGGCGGCGCTTTCCTCGCCCAGCCGGGCCTGCACGTAGTTCTGCAGGTGCATGTCGCAGGTCAGCTGCACCCGCGCGCCGGCCTGCCCCTCGACGCGGTCGATCTCGCGCATGACGCGGCCGAGCGCGTTGACCTCGATCCGCTTGGTGCCCGCCTTGCCGCGCAGCTGATCCTCCAGCTTCGCCTCGACCCCGATCTTGCCGATCTGGAACTTCGGGATCTGCATCAGCGGGTCGGGGTTCTCCATCTTCGACAGGTCATAGTCGCTGACCGGCCCGACATAGCCGACGATATGGGCGAAGTCGGGGCCCAGCGGATAGTGCCGCGACAGCCCGACCTCGGGCGTCACGCCGGGCAGGGCCGGGGCATTGACCGCGACCCGGCTGAAATCCTCCCAGTCCAGACGCTCGGCCACGGTGATCGGCACGAAGGCCGACCGGCGTTGCGATTCCTTCAGCGTGCGGTCGATATCCTCGGCCGACAGCGGGATCAGCCGGGCGAGGCGGTGCAGCACATCCTCGACATCGCCCGCATCCTCGCGGGTGATGACAACCCGGTAATTCTGCTCGTTGCCCGCCAGAAGCGCCCCGTTCCGGTCGTGGATCAGCCCGCGCGCCGGCGGGATCAGCCGGATGTTGATGCGGTTTTCCTCGGCCAGAAGGCGGAAATCCTCGGCCTCGTCCACCTGCATGTGATGCATCCGCACGCCCAGCACCGCCACGAAGGCGGCCTGCGCCGTGCCGAGGATCAGCGCGCGGCGGGTGATCCGCCGGGCGCTTTCCTGGGTGTCCTTGGGCGAACGTCTCATGTGCGGCCCCCGGCTCCGTCGAGTTCGGCGGGCTGGACGCCGAACAGATAGCGCGACCCCGCCACCACCAGCGGATAGGCGACAAGGGTCATCACAAGCTGCAGCAGCGTCAAGCCCAACCCCGGCTGCGGCACCATCGTGATCGCCAGCAGCACCCGGTTGCCCAGAACCACCGCCGCCGTCACCGCCGCGACGAAGGACCATTCGGCCAGGAAGGGCAGGCTGCGCATCATCGGCCGCCGGTCGCGCAGGAATTCCGCGGCCAGCAGCACCAGCAGCGTCCACAGGCCCGGCGGGCGCATCGTCAGCAGGTCTTCCAGCAGGAACACCGCCGCAAGTGCCAGCGGCGGCACGCAATCGGGCCGGCGCAGCACCCAGGCGAAGGTCAGGCACAGCAGCAGGTCGGGGCCGGGGATGCCCCCCGGCGCCGTCGACAGCGGCAGAAGCCGCAGGAACAGCAACAGCGCCGCCACCCCCAGATAGAGCGCGCGGAACGACCAGCGATGCGCGGTGACCGGGTCGATCATGGCGCGGGCGTCCCGGCAGAGGCCTGCGCCTGCGCATCGGCGGGCAGGACGGGCGGCGACTCGGGCGGGATCAGCGCCCCGGTTTCGGTGATCCGTTCCGCCGGGTGACTGCGCAGCACCCGCAGGAAATCGAGCCGTTCATAATCCGCCGCCATCCGCACCCGCAGCCGCCGGTCGGTTCCCTGCGCCACCTGCCCGACCAGCATGCCGGCGGGGAAGACGCCGCCATCGCCGGAACTGACGACGCGGTCGCCGGGCCGCACCTGTTCGGGGTTCTCGATGAATTCCAGCGGCGGCGCGGCGGTGTTGTCGCCGGCGAGGATCGCCTTTTGCCCCGTGGGCTGGATCGTCACCGGAATCCGGCTGGTGGAATCGGTCAGCAGCAGCACCCGGCTTGTCGTCTCGCCCACGCCCGAGATGCGGCCGACCAGCCCCAGCCCGTCCATTGTCGCCCAGCCGTCCACGATCCCGTCCCGCGCCCCCACGTTCAGCAGCACCGACTGCCGGAACGGCGAGCCGCTGTCGGCCAGCACCACGCCCGAGACGCTGGTCAGTTGCGGGTCCAGCCGCACCTGGTTCTGCGCCAGCAGCTTGGCATTCTCCTGCTCCAGCTGCACCGCCGCCTCTTTCCAGGCCTTCATCTGCTGCAGTTCGCGCCGCAGCTCCTGATTCTGTTCGTAGATGCGCGCATAAGAGCGGAAGCCCTCCGCCATCTCGACGGTCTTGGTGACCGGCAGCAGCGCCCAGTCCATGCTGGGCACCACCCGGTCGATCAGCGCAGCGCGGAACCGTTCGACGCGCGGGCTGTCGATCCGCCAGACAAGGAAGGTTGCGGCCAGCACCAGCACCAGCACCGCAATCAGGATGCGGCGCACCGGCCCGGCAAAATCGATGTCGGTGTTGCGGTTGCTGGCCACGGTCGATCCTTCGGCGGGGCGGGTCCGGCGGGCAGGTCCGGCGGAACTGTCCCGCGGCCCGGCCTCAGCTGTCGTAGTCTATCACATGCCGAAGCTGCTTTTCGTATTCCAGCGCCTTGCCGGTGCCGAGCGCCACACAATTCAGTGACTGGTCGGCGATGGAGATCGACAGCCCGGTCTGTTCGCGCAGCGCCAGGTCCAGATCGCCCAGGAGGGCGCCGCCGCCGGTCAGCATCACGCCCCGGTCGACGATGTCGGCGGCAAGGTCGGGAGGTGTCGCTTCCAGCGCGATCATCACCGCCTCGCAGATCTGCTGCACCGGTTCGGCCAGCGCCTCGGCCACCTGCGCCTGGTTGATCTCGGTTTCCTTCGGCACGCCGTTCAGCAGGTCGCGGCCCCGGATCAGCATCGAGGCGCCGCGCCCGTCATCGGGCATCCGCGCCGTGCCGATCGAGGTCTTGATCCGCTCGGCGGTGGATTCGCCCACCAGCAGGTTCTGCTGGCGGCGCAGGTAGGAGATGATCGCCTCGTCCATGCGGTCGCCGCCGACGCGGACCGACCGCGCATAGACGATGTCGCCAAGGCTCAGCACCGCCACCTCGGTCGTGCCGCCGCCGATATCGACGACCATGCTGCCGGTGGGGTCGGTGATCGGCATGCCCGCGCCGATGGCCGCGGCGATGGGTTCGGCGATCAGCCCGGCGCGGCGGGCGCCCGCCGACAGCACCGACTGCCGGATCGCCCGCTTTTCCACCGGGGTCGCGCCATGGGGCACGCAGACGATGACCTTGGGCTTGGTGAAGGTGGTGCGCTTGTGGACCTTGCGGATGAAATGCTTGATCATCTCTTCGGCAACGTCGAAATCGGCGATGACGCCGTCGCGCATCGGGCGGATCGCCTCGATGCTGCCCGGGGTGCGGCCCAGCATCAGCTTGGCATCCTCGCCCACGGCCAGAACCTGCTTCTTGCCGTCCTTGACGTGGTAGGCGACCACCGACGGCTCGTTCAGGATGATGCCGCGCCCTTTCACGTAGACCAGCGTGTTCGCCGTACCGAGGTCGATCGCCATGTCCGACGAGAAGAGACCGCCAAAACCTGCCATGTGCCGTTCCTGCCTGAATTCCCCAAGGACCCGCGACTCGGGCCTGCCCCGTGCCCGCTGTCCCCGATCCGCGTCCTTATAGGCATGCGCGGTGCAAGGCGAAAGGCCCGGCACCGCGCGGCTCGGCGGCAAATCGCCCCCCGCTTCCCCTTACGAGGCGCTGAGGTAGCTGACGCCCTTCACATCCGCGTCGGGCGCCGTCTTCTCGCGCCGGACCCGCAGCCGGTTCAGCGCGCCGACATAGGCCTTGACGCTGGCGAGGATGGTGTCGGTATCCGAGGCGGAGCCGGTGACGATGCGCCCGTCCTCCTCCATCCGCACGCTGACGGTGGCCTGCGCATCCGTCCCCTCGGTCACCGCATGCACCTGATACAGCTGCAGCCGCGCCTCGTGCGGATAGATCGCGCGCACGGCCTTGAAGGCCGCGTCCACCGGCCCGTCGCCCGAGGTTTCGGCCGACTGCTCGACGCCATCGACCATCATCCGGATTTCCGCCGCCTGACCTTCGGTGCCGCAGATCACCCGCAGCCATTTCACCTGCAGGAAGTCGGTGCTGGTATTGGCCGCCTGATCGGCCATCAGCGCCACCAGATCCTCGTCGTAGATCTCCTTCTTGCGGTCGGCCAGCGCCTTGAACCGCACGAAGACGTCGTTCAGCTGGTTCTCGGCCAACTCGAACCCCAGATCGTGCAGCTTCGCCCGCAGCGCGGCGCGGCCCGAATGCTTGCCCATGGCGATATTGGTCTCGGTCAGGCCGATATCGGCGGGACGCATGATCTCGAACGTCTCGACGTTCTTCAGCACCCCGTCCTGATGGATGCCGCTTTCGTGCAGGAAGGCGTTCTTGCCGACGATGGCCTTGTTGAACTGCACCGGAAAGCCCGAGACCTGCGCCACCCGGCGGCTGAGCCCCATGATCTTCGTGGTGTCGATCCCGGTGCGGTAGGGCATCAGGTCGCGCCGGACCTTCAGCGCCATCACCACCTCTTCCAGCGCGGTGTTGCCGGCGCGCTCGCCCAGGCCGTTGATCGTGCATTCGATCTGCCGCGCGCCTGCCGACACCGCGGCCAGGCTGTTGGCCGTGGCCATGCCCAGATCGTTGTGGCAATGGGTGGCAAAGATCACCTCGTCGGCCCCCGGCACCCGTTCCAGCAGCATCGCGATGATCTCGCCGCTTTCGGTGGGCAGGGTGTAACCTACGGTGTCGGGGATGTTGATGGTGGTGGCGCCGGCCTTGATCGCGGTTTCCACCACCCGGCACAGATAGTCGCGTTCGGTGCGGATCGCGTCCATCGGCGACCATTGCACGTTGTCGCAGAGGTTGCGCGCATGGGTCACGGTGTCGTGGATGCGCGTCACCATCTCGTCCTGCGTCAGCTTGGTGATGTCGCGGTGCAGCGGCGAGGTGCCGATGAAGGTGTGGATGCGCGGGGCGCGCGCGTGGCGGATCGCCTCCCAGCAGCGGTCGATATCCTTGTAGTTCGCGCGGGCGAGGCCGCAGATCACCGACCGCCGGGCGTTCTTCGCGATCTCGCTGACGGCGGCGAAATCGCCTTCCGAGGCGATGGGAAAGCCGGCCTCGATGATGTCCACGCCCATCTCGTCCAGCAGCTGGGCGATCTCCAGCTTCTCGGCATGGGTCATGGTCGCGCCGGGCGACTGTTCGCCATCGCGCAGGGTGGTGTCGAAGATCAGCACGCGGTCCTTGTCGGCGGCGGCGGGCGATTGAATGGGGGTATCGGTCATCGGATCACTCCGGGTCTGTCTGCTTCTGGGCCTGGGTCTGGTCCGGCGCTGGTCACCTCCGAGCGGTCGCGCCGGAAGGCACGCTCAGAGGCGGCTAAGAAGAAGCAGACCACGGGGAAGCAGGGCGAGGGGTTCGCCCGATGCGCAAAGGATATGCGGTGCCCGTGTCATGGTGCTGAACCTACAGGCGCCCCGGGTCGATTGCAAAGGGAAATTCCGCAGCGTCAGCCGAACCTTGGCCGGGCCCGCGCGTTTGATCCGCGAAGCCGCGCCTGCCGTATCGAGTTACAGGAGGACAGTATGCGAAGTCTGGTCATCGGGGCGTCGGGCGGGATCGGGGCGGCGCTGGCGGCAGAGCTTGCCCTGCGGGGCGAGACGCTGGGCCTGTCCCGCAGCGCGGACGGGATCGACGTGACCGACGAGGCGAGCATCGCCGACGCGCTCGCCAGGCTCGACGCGCCTTTCGACCTGATCGTGGTGGCGACCGGCCAACTGGGCACGCCGGAAAAATCGCTGCGCGGCTTCGAGGCGGCGGAGCTTGCCCGGCAGGTCGCGGTCAACGCCGCCGGGCCGCTTCTGGTGCTGAAGCACGGGCTGAGGCTGCTGCACCGCGACCGGCGCGCGGTCTTCGCGGCCCTGTCGGCGCGGGTGGGGTCGATCGGCGACAACTCGCTGGGTGGCTGGTATTCCTACCGCGCCGCCAAGGCCGCGCTGAACCAGCTGCTGCGCTCCGCGGCGATCGAGGTCGGCCGGACCCATCCGCAGGCCGTGATCGCGGGGCTCCATCCCGGCACCGTCGAGACTGCCTTCACCGCCGGCTATGCCCAGCCCAAGGTGTCGCCGGCGCTGGCGGCGGCACGACTGGTGGCGGTGATGGACGCGCTCGGTCCCGAACAAAGCGGCGGCTTCGTGGATTACAGCGGGGCGACCATCCCCTGGTAGGGCCGGCACGGCAGGAGGCTGCATGACAGCGAACAGGACCGCCATCGTCACCGGCGGGGCGCAAGGCATCGGTCGCGCCTTGGTCCGGCGGCTGTCGGAGGCAGGCTGGCAGGTCGCGGCGCTGGACATCGACGCGGCGGCGCTGGCGGAACTGGACGGCTGGCCCGGCGTCCGGCCCATCCGCTGCGACCTGGGGTCCGAACCCGCGATCCGCGCGGCGGTGGCCGCGGCGGGCTTCGACCGGCTCGACCTGCTGGTGAACAATGGCGGCCCGGCGGACCCGGTCTCGGGCCCGCTGGAGGAGATGACGCTCGACGCCTGGAACGGCTGGATCGGCCCGCACCTGACCGGGGCCTTCCTGATGGTGCGCGACTGTCTGCCGGCGCTGCGGGCGGGGCAGGGGGCGGTGGTCAACATCGCCTCGACCCGCGCCTTCATGTCGGAACCCGACACCTATGGCTATGCCGCGGCGAAGGGCGGGCTGGTGGCGCTGACCCATGCGCTGGCGGTCGGGCTGGGCCCCGCGGTGCGGGCGAATGCCGTGGCCCCGGGCTGGATCGAGACGACGGCGTGGCAGAAGGGCGATCCGTCGCCTGCCGACCTGTCGGAACAGGACCACGCCCAGCATCCGGCCGGGCGGGTGGGCCGTCCCGACGACATCGTCGATGCGGTCCTCTATCTGGCGGATGCGGGCTTCGTCACCGGGCAGGTGATCGTCGTGGACGGCGGCATGACCCGCAAGATGATCCATGCCTGAACCCGCCGCACCGCGGCTGATCCTCGTCCTCGGCGACCAGCTGACGCCCGACATCGCCGCGCTGAAGGCCGGCGACCCCGCCCGCGATCTGGTGGTGATGGCCGAGGTGATGACCGAAGCCACCTATGTCCGGCACCATCCGAAGAAGATCGCCTTCCTCTTCGCCGCGATGCGCCGCCATGCCGAGGCGCTGCGCAGGGCGGGCTGGCGCGTCGCCTATGCAAGGCTCGACGATCCGGACAATGCCCAGTCGATCCCCGGCGAGTTGCTGCGCCATGCCGGGGCCGAGGGCGCGCAGACGGTGCTGGCGACCGAACCGGGGGAATGGCGGCTGATCCAGGCGCTGCAGGCCCTGCCGCTCGAGGTCACGATCCTGCCCGACGACCGCTTCTTCTGTTCCGGCGCGGAGTTCGCCCGATGGGCCGAGGGGCGCAAGGCGCTGCGGATGGAGTGGTTCTATCGCGAGATGCGGCGCCGGACCGGCTATCTGATGGCGGGGCGCGAGCCGGTGGGCGGGCGCTGGAACTATGACAGCGAGAACCGCAAGCCCGCGGCGCCCGACCTGTTCCGCCAGGCGCCGCCGCGCTTCGACGCCGACGCGCTGACCGAAGAGGTGCTGGATCTGGTCGAGGCGCGCTTCGGCGACCATTTCGGCGACCTGCGGCCCTTCACCCATGCGACGGACCGGGCGGGGGCGCTGCGTCTGTTGCGGCATTTCATCGACCATGCCCTGCCGGAATTCGGCCCCTACCAGGACGCGATGCTGTCGGATGACGGGGTGCTGAACCATTCGCTGCTGTCGCCCTACATCAACGCGGGGCTGCTGTCGGCGCGCGAGGTCTGCGACGCGGCGCAGGCGGCCTTCGACGCGGGCAGGGTGCCGATCCAGTCGGCGGAGGGCTTCATCCGGCAGATCCTCGGCTGGCGCGAATTCGTGCGCGGGGTCTATTTCCTCGAAGGCCCGGACTATCCCCGCCGCAACGTGCTGCGCCATGACCGGGCGCTGCCGCCGCTTTACTGGGGGGCGCCCACGCGGATGAACTGCCTGGCCCATGCGGTGCGCCAGACGCAGCAGACCGCCCACGCCCATCACATCCAGCGGCTGATGGTGACGGGCAACTTCGCGCTGCTGGCCGGGGTGGACCCGCATCAGGTGCATGAATGGTATCTGGAGGTCTATGATGACGCCTATGAATGGGTCGAGGCGCCGAACACCGTGGGCATGAGCCAGTTCGCCGATGGCGGCGTGGTCGGGTCGAAACCCTATGTCAGTTCCGGCGCCTATATCGACCGGATGTCCGACTATTGCGGCGCCTGCCACTATCGGGTGAAGGATCGCAGCGGCCCGCGCGCCTGCCCGTTCAACCTGCTCTACTGGGCCTTCCTCGACCGGCACCGCGACCGCTTCGCCGCCAATCCGCGCATGGCCCAGATCTACCGCAACTGGGACAGGATGGAGGCCGGCCATCGCACGACGGTGCTGGCCGAGGCAGGCGCGTTCCTTGCGCGGCTGGACGCGGGCGAGCCGGTGTGACCTAGCCCGGCCCGTCCCGCAGCCAGCCCGCGTCGAACTCCACCCGCTCGCAGCCCGCGAACCGGGCCAGCCGGTCCAGTTCCGCCTCCAGCCGCTGCGACCGGCCCGCGCCCATCCGCACCCCGGGCTCGGGCCAGAAGGCCGCGACGCGCAGGCAGCCCTCGGCGCGGCGGGCGCGGGCATCGACGCGGCCGATCAGCCGGTCCCCCTCCATCACCGGAAAGACGTAATAGCCCCATCGCCGCTTCGCCTCGGGCACGAAGATCTCGATGCGGTAGTGAAAGCCGAACAGCCGTTCGGCCCGCGCCCGGTCGCGCAGCGCGGGATCGAAGGGCGACAGGATCCGCACCCGGCCCGGCGGTTCGGGCGCGGCCTCGGCCGCGGCGCGCCAGCCGGGCCGGGCAAACGCGCGGCGCGGGCTGCCATCCGCGCCCTCGACCCGGATCGGTTCGATCTCGCCCCGCGCCAGCGCGTCATGGCACCAGTCCTTCGCCTCTTCGGGCGTGACCTTGGCCCAGAAGGCCGCGATCTCGCCCGAGGTGGCAAAGCCCAGCCTGTCCAGCGCCGCGCCGCAGGCCCAGTCGATCACCGCCGTATCCTCCGGCGGATCGGTCGCGGGATAGACCCGTTCCGCCAGATCGTAGACCTTGGTGAACCCGTCGCGGCGCGTCACCGCCAGCCGCCCGGTATGCCACAGGAATTCCAGCGCCGTCTTCGACGGATGCCAGTTCCACCAGCCCGCCTCGCGCGGGGTGTCGTCGGACAGGTCGCCCCCGGCGACCGGCCCGCCATCGCGGATGCGGTCCAGCACCGCGTCGAGCTGCCCCTCGAACTCCGCCCCCTGCCACTCGCGCCAGCGGGCCCGGATGCGCGCCTCGCTGCGACGGAACCGCATCTGCCAGAAGGGCAGGAAGTCCACCGGGATCGCCGCGGCGTCATGGGTCCAGTGCTCGAACAGCGCCCGGTCCCGTTCCAGCAACCCCCGCAGCGCGGCGGGGCGGTAGGCCGGGCGGCGTGACCACAGGATCATGTGATGCGCCCGTTCCACCGTGTTCACGCTGTCGATCTGCACGAAGCCCAGCCGGTGGATCAGCGCCAGCAGATCGGCCCCCTTCGCCGGGCCGGAGGGAGCCTCGGCCAGTGCGTGCCGGTCGAGGAACAGCCGCCGCGCGAGCGGATTGGGCAGCAGGTCGGTCACGGGACGGGGGCCTTTCGCGGACGGGGTGCTTGCAGGATGCCGGGCGGACTGCCGGGGCGGGCAGAATAGGCCGCCCGTCCCGCCGCGCAAGCGGTCAGGCCGCGGGCAGGTCCACGATGGCCGCCAGCCCGCCGCCCGGCGCCTCCTCCAGCAGCAGCCGGCCGCCATGGCGCGTGACGATCCGGTTGGCCAGCGCCAGCCCCAGCCCGCTGCCCCCGGAGGCGCGGTTCCGCGATGCCTCGCCGCGCTGGAACGGCTCCAGCATCCGGGCGCGGTCTTCGGCCGGAATGCCCGGCCCGTCATCCTCGATGATCAGCCGGTGCCGCGCGCCGCCCGGTTCGATCCGCAGCACAGCGCCGGTCGCATAGCTGCGGGCATTCTCGATCAGGTTCGACAGCGCACGTCCGATCAGCGCCGCGTTCCCCGCGATCCGCAGCGGGCGGCCGGGCTGCCGGTCCTCGACGGCGATCCCGGCGGCCTCGGCCAGCCCCCGCGCCAGCGCCCGCAGGTCCACCGCGCCGTCGAGCGTGGCGATGTCGGCGGCGGCAAAGCGAAAGGCCTCGTCCGCGACGCGCGCGATGTCGTCGATGTCCCGGCTCGCGGCATCGCGCAGGGCCGGGTCCAGCTTGCGCAGCCGCAGGGTCAGGCGGGCAAGCGGCGTGCGCATGTCATGCGACAGCGCGGCGATCATGTCGGTGCGGCTGCGGTCGGCCCGGGCGATGCGGTCCTGCATCTCGTTGAAGGTGGCGATCAGCCGGCGGATATCGGGGGCGCCGGCCTCTCGCAGCGGTTCGGGCGTCAGGCTGTGGCCGAACCGTCTGGCCGCCTGTCCCAGCCGGCGCAGGGGGCGCGTCTCGACCCAGACCGCGATCAGCGCGAAGGCGGCGATGCCCGCGGCAAGCGCGGCCGACAGCATTCCCAGCGGCAATCCCCCCAAGGTCAGGCCCAGCGTCCGCTGCCGCTGGATCACCAGCCATGTCCCGTCCGACAGCGCGACGGCGATGCGGATCCGTTCCGGGTTCAGCAGCGCGCGCAGGCGCGGCAGGCGTCCCTCGGGCGCGGGCACATCAACCCGCAGCTCGCGGTTTCCCAGCACCGCCGACACCTCCTGCAGGCGCTGGCGGAAGCCCGGCAGGTCCATGTCCTGCGGTCCGGGTTCGGCATCCGGCGGCGTGGCGCTCAGTTCGGCCCGCACCTGACTGTCGCCGAGCGCCCGCAACAGCAGCTGCCGCTCCTCGGGCGAGGCGCCGTCGAACAGCATCACCGTCGCCTCCAGCTGATCCGGGAAGGGCATCAGGCGCCGGTCCGGCACCGCCTCGCGCCGGTCGGCCAGATAGGCCGACAGCGCCAGCGCCTGCATCGCGAACATCGCCACCGCCAGCAGCAGGATCAGCCGTCCGCCCAGCCCCAGGCGGTTCATGCCCGGATCCGGCGCACGGGGGGCGCGAACATGTAGCCGCCGCCGCGCACCGTCTTCAGGATCTGCGGCTGGCCCGCGTCGTCGCCCAGCTTGCGGCGCAGCTTGGACACCTGCACATCGATGGCCCGGTCGAAGGGGCCGCCCGCCCGGCCGCGCGTCGCGTCCAGCAGCTGGTCACGGCTCAGCACCCGGCCGGGCGCCAGCACGAACTGCAAAAGCAGGTCGTATTCGCCCGAGGACAACCCCGCATCCGCGCCGCTGCGTCGGTCGATCAGCGCGCGGGCGGCAAGGTCCAGCCGCCAGTCGAGGAAATCGGCGACCTCGCGCGGCGCCTCGGCGGGCGGCGCGGCGCGGCGCAGCAGGGCCCGGATCCGCGCCAGCAACTCGCGCGGGTTGAAGGGTTTCGGCAGATAGTCGTCCGCGCCCAGTTCCAGCCCGATGATCCGGTCGATATCGGCGCCCCGCGCGGTCAGCATCAGGATGCGGAAGGGCACCTGCCCGGCCAGCCTGCGGCAGATCGACAGCCCGTCCTCGCCCGGCAGCATCAGGTCCAGCAGCAGCAGATCGGGCATGTCGCGCGCGAGGAAGGCATCGAGCGCGCGCCCGTCGGCCAGTTCGGCCACGGCGAAGCCCTCCTCCTCCAGCATCGCGGCGGTCAGGGCGCGCAGTTCGGCATCGTCCTCGACCAGGGCGATGCGGCGCGGGCTGTCCTCTGCGGGCGGGGCGATCTGCATGGGCGGAGGATACAATCGCGCCCCCGGCCGGAAAAGCGGGCGGACGGGTCGCTTTACAAAACGTCACACGACTTTGCGGGCCGCACATCCGCGCCTTACGCGGCGGTCCCAGATTGGCTGCATCGAGACACCAGACGGAGACGCCAGATGCGACCCACCCTTCACATCGTCACCCTCGCCGCCGCCCTGATCGCGACCGGCGCCCAGGCCCAGCCCTTCGGCGGCGGCCGTGCCATGCAGGCAATCGACACCAACGGCGACGGCGCGATCCAGCGCAGCGAGATCGAGGCGGTCAACGCCATGCGCTTCCAGCGGCTCGACGCGAATGGCGACGGCATGGTCACGCCGGCCGAATTCAACGGCAGCCTCGACCGGATGTTCGCCGCTGTCGACAGCAATGGCGACAACGCCATCAGCCGCGCCGAGATGGCCGCCAAGACCAGCGAGATGCGCGCGCTGGTCGGCATGGGCAACTGAACCCGACCTTCCCACCCCCCCCCGGCCCGCCACGGCCGCCCTATAGATGGAGACCGACATGACCTTTACCGCCCCCCGTATCCCGACGATCGCCCTTGTCCTGACGCTGGCCGCGCCCGCGGCGATGGCCCAGGTCAGCTATGACAGCACCGTGACCGGTCCGAACGGCAATTCCGCCTCGGCCTCGGGCAGCGCCAGCTATGACGCGGACACCGGCCGCACCCGCACCGGCACCGTCACCGGACCCAACGGCAACAGCTATGACCGCTCGACCACGGCCCAGTGCAGCGGCAATGGCAATGGCAGCGCCGATTGCAGCCGTACCAGCACCGCCGGCGACCATTCCCGCACCGTCGACCGTCGCCTGGGCGATGGCAGCGCCACCCGCCGGGTGACCAGCGAAGGCCCGAACGGCGGCAGCGCCACCCGCTGGATCCGCGTCACGCCCTGACCGGCCCGCTTTCCCGAACACCGGGCGTCCAGCCGCCCGGTCGTCCGGCGGCGCCTTCAGCATCCCTGTCCGCCGGACAGCCCCGCGGTGCCTTCGACGGTGCCGCGGGGTTTTTCACGCTCGCGGTCGCCTGCGACGGCGGCAGATGCCTAAAAACGCGGCGATCCTTCGCGCGGGGCTGCCGGCCCTGCCGGGCTTCGCGGGGGCGGGTGCAAAGCCTCTGGCGGGGTCCGCGCCTTCCGTGCCACGCTTTGCCGCAAGGAAACCAGCGGCGCGGGACCATGGCGATCAAGGCGAGCATCTACCACCTCACCCACTACATCTATGACCGCCCGGTCATTCTCGGCCCCCAGATCATCCGCCTGCGCCCGGCCCCGCACAGCCGCACGCGCGTGATCTCGCATTCGCTGAAGGTGGGGCCGGAGCCGCATTTCGTGAACCACCAGCAGGACCCCTACGGCAACTGGCTGGCGCGCTTCGTCTTCCCCGAGCCGGTGACCGAGCTGAAGATCGAGGTCGATCTGGTCGCCGACATGTCGGTCTACAATCCGTTCGACTTCTTCGTCGAGGACAGCGCCGAGACCTGGCCCTTCGACTATCCGCCGGACCTGATCGAGGATCTGGCGATCTATTGCAAGCCGGAACCGGGCGGGCCGCTGTTCAAGGCCTTCCTCGCCTCGATCCCGCGCGAGCGGACGCGCACCGTCGATTTCGTCGTCGGCCTGAACGCGCGGATCGCCAGCGAGATCGGCTATGTCATCCGGATGGAACCGGGCGTGCAGACGCCCGAGGAAACGCTGGAGAAGAAGCTCGCCTCCTGCCGCGATTCCTCGTGGCTGCTGGTCAACACGCTGCGCCATCTGGGCTTCGCCGCACGTTTCGTCTCGGGCTACCTGATCCAGCTGAAGCCCGACCTGAAGGCGCTGGACGGCCCGTCGGGGACCGAGGTGGATTTCACCGATCTTCATGCCTGGTGCGAGGTCTACCTGCCCGGCGCGGGCTGGATCGGGTTCGACCCGACCTCGGGCCTGCTGACCGGGGAAAGCCACATCCCGCTGGCCGCGACCCCGCATTTCCGCAACGCCGCGCCGATTTCCGGCGGCTTCTCGGCCACCGGCACGCCCGAGGTGGAATTCGACTTCGCCATGACGGTGGCGCGGGTCGCCGAACATCCGCGCATCACCAAGCCCTTCTCCGACGAGGCGTGGGAGGCGCTGAACGCGCTCGGCCGCGCCGTGGACGACCGGCTGGCCGCGGGGGATGTGCGACTGACGATGGGGGGCGAGCCCACCTTCGTGTCCATCGACGATTTCGAAAGCGAGGAATGGAACACCGCCGCCGTCGGCCCGACCAAGCGGATGCTGGCGGACCGGCTGATCCGGCGGTTGCAGGGCCGCTTCGCCCCGGGCGGCTTCCTGCATTACGGGCAGGGCAAGTGGTATCCGGGCGAAACCCTGCCGCGCTGGACCTTCTCGCTCTACTGGCGGGCGGACGGGCAGCCGGTCTGGGGCGATGCCGGCCTGATCGCCGACGAGGGCGTGGACCAGCAGGCGACGCCCCTGCAGGCGCAGGAACTGATCCGCGAGATCGCGGCGGAACTGGACGTGGGCGAGGAACATGTGATCCCTGCCTTCGAGGATCCGGCGGAATGGCTGGTGCGGGAGGCCAACCTGCCGCCCAATGTCACCCCCGAGAACAGCAGGCTGAAGGACCCCGAGGAACGCCACCGCATCGCGCGGGTCTTCGACCGCGGGCTGAACGTGCCCTCGGGCTTCGTTCTGCCGGTACAGCGCTGGCAGGCGCGGGCGGGCGGCCCTCGCTGGCGGTCGGAACGCTGGCGGCTGCGGCGGGGGCACATGTTCCTCGTGCCCGGCGACAGCCCGGTCGGCTATCGCCTGCCGCTCGACTCGCTGCCGTTCGTCCCCGCCTCGGCCTATCCCTATCTCAACCCCGCCGACCCGACGATCGACCGGCCGCCGCTGCCCGATTACGAACCCGTCGCGGCGGTCGAGGGGCGGCGGACGCAGCCCTTGGCCAGCTTCGTGCCCTCGGCCCCGCCGGCGGCCGGCTTCGTGCCCCAGGGCGCGCCCGAGATCGAGGGCTATGTGCGCACCGCCCTGTCGGTCGAGCCGCGGGACGGGCGGCTGTGCGTGTTCATGCCGCCGACGGTCTGGCTGGAGGATTATCTGGACCTGCTGCGCGCGGCCGAGGCGGCGGCGAAACGGCTGGGCCTGAAGGTGCATATCGAGGGCTATGCCCCGCCGCACGATCCGCGGCTGAACGTGATCCGGGTCGCGCCCGATCCCGGCGTGATCGAGGTGAACATCCATCCGGCCCACAACTGGCAGGACTGCGTCGCCACCACCGAGGCGATCTACGAGGAAGCGCGGCAGTGCCGGCTGGGCGCTGACAAGTTCATGATCGACGGCAAGCATACCGGCACCGGCGGCGGCAACCATGTCGTCGTGGGCGGCGTCACCCCGAACGACAGCCCCTTCCTGCGCCGGCCCGACCTGCTGCGCAGCCTGATCCTGCACTGGAACCGGCACCCCTCGCTCAGCTACCTGTTCTCGGGCCTGTTCATCGGGCCGACGAGCCAGGCGCCGCGCATCGACGAGGCGCGGCACGACAGCCTCTACGAGCTGGAGATCGCGCTGGCGCAGATCCCGTTCCCGGGGCAGGGGCAGGCGCCCTTCCCTTGGTTGACCGACCGGCTGCTGCGCAACCTGCTGACCGACGTGACCGGCAACACCCACCGGGCCGAGATCTGCATCGACAAGCTTTATTCCCCCGACGGGCCGACCGGCCGGCTGGGGCTGGTGGAGTTCCGGGGCTTCGAGATGCCGCCCAACGCGCGGATGAGCCTGGCCCAGCAACTGCTGATCCGGGCGCTGATCGCGCGGTTCTGGGAAAATCCGGCCGGCGGCAGCCTCACCCGCTGGGGCACGCAGCTGACCGACCGCTTCATGCTGCCGCATTACCTGTGGCTCGACTTCCTCGACGTGCTGGCCGACCTGCGCCGCCACGGCTTCGACCTGTCGCCCGACTGGTTCAAGGCGCAGGCGGAGTTCCGCTTTCCCTTCTGCGGCGAGGCAGAGTATGAAGGCGTCCACCTCGAACTGCGTCAGGCGCTGGAACCCTGGCATGTGCTGGGCGAGACGGGGGCGATCGGGGGGACGGTGCGCTATACCGACAGTTCGACGGAACGGATGCAGGTCCGGCTGACCGGGGCGGACACCGGCCGCTATATCGTCACCTGCAACCGCCGCCGGGTGCCGCTGCGGCCCGCGGGCACGGCGGGCGAGGCGGTGGCGGGCGTGCGGTTCAAGGCGTGGCAGCCCGCCTCGGCGCTGCATCCCGTCGTGCCGGTGCATGCGCCGCTGACCTTCGACGTCTTCGACAGCTGGACGGGCCATGCGCTCGGCGGCTGCGTCTATCACGTCGCGCATCCCGGCGGGCGCAACTACGACACCTTCCCGGTGAACGGCAACGAGGCCGAGGCCCGCCGCCTGTCCCGGTTCGAGCCGCATGGCCACAGCCCCGGCGGCTATTGGCCGGCCGAGGAGGCGGTGCATCCGGAATTTCCGATGACGCTCGACCTCAGGCGCCTGCCCGGGACCTGACGTCGTGCCGGAACGATCCGCCTTTCCGCCGATGCCGCCCGCCGGCCCGCCCTCCGACCCGGTCGCTGCCCTGCTCGGCGGCTATGCGCCGCTGCCGGGCGTGGCGGACGAGCTGGTGGACGGGCGGGGCCGGGTGCGGCCGGGCTGGCAGCCGCTGTTGCAGACGCTGGCCCGTCCGCCCGGCGAGGGCATCGCCGCCCGGATCGCCCGGGGCGACCAGTATCTGCGCGACGCGGGCGTGTTCTACCGGCTTTATGCCGAAAGCGGTTCCACCGAACGGGCCTGGCCGCTGAGCCATGTGCCCGTCGTCGTGCACGAGGCGGAATGGTCGCAGATCGCCCGTGGCCTCGCGCAGCGGGCGGATTTGCTGGAACAGGTGGTGGCCGATCTCTATGGCCCGGGGCGGCTGGTGGCCGAGGGGCATCTGCCGCCGCAACTGGTGGCGCAGAACCCGGAATGGCTGCGCGCGATGGTGGGCGTCACCCCGCGCAGCGGCCATTTCCTGCACATGATCGCCTTCGAGATCGGGCGCTCGCCGGACGGATCGTGGTTCGTTCTGGGTGACCGGACGCAGGCGCCCTCGGGCGCGGGCTTCGCGCTGGAAAACCGCATGGCCACCAGCCGCGTCTTCCCCGAGGCCTTCGCCGCGACCAATGTGCCACGGCTGGCCGGGTTCTTCCGCGCCTTCCGCGAGACGCTGATGGCGATGCGCGGCGCCAAGGCCCGGATCGGCATCCTGACGCCGGGGCCGATGAACGACACCTATTACGAACACACCTATATCGCCCGCTACCTCGGCTTCATGCTGCTGGAGGGCGAGGATCTGGTGGTGCAGGACGGCAGCGTGATGGTCCGCACCGTCGCCGGGCCGCAGCCGGTGGACGTGCTGTGGCGCAGGCTGGACGCGCGCTTTGCCGATCCCTTGGAACTGGACGGGCAGTCGCGCATCGGCACGCCGGGCCTCGTGTCGGCGGTGCGGGCCGGGCGGCTCGATCTGGTCAATGCGCTCGGCGCCGGGATCGTCGAGACGCGGGCCTTCCTCGCCTTCCTGCCGCGCATCTGCGAGGTGCTGACAGGGCAGCCGCTGATCCTGCCCAACATCGCCACCTGGTGGTGCGGCCAACCGGCCGAACGCGACTTCGTGCAGGAACATCTGGAACGGATGATGATCGGCCCGGCGCAAAGCTACCGGCTGCCCTTCGACGCCATCGACGGCACCGTGGCGGGCGACGCGGCCGATGCCGGCCAGCGCCGCGCCCTGCGCGCCCGGATCGCCGCCGAGGGGCCAAGCCTTGTCGGTCAGGAGGCGGTGACGCTGTCCACCACGCCCGCGCTGGTCGGCGGCAAGCTCGCCCCCCTGCCGATGAGCCTGCGCGCCTTTGCCGTGCGCACCCCCGAGGGCTGGCAGGTGATGCCCGGCGGCTATGCCCGCATCGGCCGCAGCCGCGACGCGACCGCCATCGCCATGCAGCGCGGCGGATCGGTCGCCGATGTCTGGGTCGCCTCGGATGCGCCGGTGCCCGCCGACACGATGGTGCCCGCCACGACCATGGTGCAGCGGACCGAGGTGGGCGGCCTGCCGTCGCGCGCTGCCGACAACCTGTTCTGGCTGGGACGCTATGTCGAGCGGGCCGAGGATGCGGTGCGCCTGCTGAGGGCCTGGCACCTGCGGCTGGCCGAAAGCGGCACGCCCGACCGGCCGCTGCTGAAGGCACTGGGCCAGTTCCTGCGGCTGCACGGCTTCGACCCGCAGGCGGGCTTCGCCGAGACGCTGGCCGCGCGGATCGAGGATGCGCGCGACTGCGCGGGCAAGGTGCGCGACCGGTTCTCGACCGATGGCTGGGTGGCGCTGTCCGATCTGGCGGTGGCGGCGCGCGCCATGTGCGGGCGCGATCTGGCGGGCGATGACGCGGCCCGCGCGCTCGGCGCCTTCCTGCGGCAGGTGTCGGGCTTTTCCGGGCTCGTCCATGACAACATGTATCGCTTCGCGGGCTGGCGCTTCCTGACGCTGGGCCGGGCGCTGGAACGGGCGAATGTCATGTCCTGGACGCTGGCGACCTTCGCCGATATCCGCGCCCCGGAAGGCGCGCTCGACCTTGCCGTGGAGCTGGGCGACAGCCTGATGACCCATCGCCGCCGCTATACCATCGGCACCAGCCGCGAGACGGTGGTGGACCTGCTGGCGCTGGATGGCGGCAACCCGCGTTCGGTCTTCTTCCAGATCTCCGAAATCCGCGACCAGGTGGCGCGGCTGCCCGGCGGCGATCGGCAGCCCATGGGCCGGCTGCCACGGCGGGTGCTGGAACTGCACACCTCGCTGGCGGTGCTGTCGCCGCCCGAGGTGACGACGACGCGGCTGTCTGGGCTGCGCAGCGCCACCGACGATCTGGCGGGGCTGATCGCCGAGACCTATTTCGGCTAGCGGATCGGGGGCGCAGGCGTGATCTACGACATCTCGGCTTCCATCGACTACAGCTATCAGGTTCCGGCGGTGCTGGGGCGGACCCTGCTGCGGCTGATGCCGGCGACGGTGCCCGGGGCGCAGCGACTGGTGGCCGGGGCGCTGTCGGTGACGCCCGGCCCGTCCGAACGCATCGACCGGGCGGATTTCTTCGGCAATGCTGTCACCGAACTGGCCTTTCGCACCGCCGCGCGCAGCACCGTCTTTCGCCTGCAGGCGCGGGTCGAGCGGCTGGCGCAGGCACCCTCGCTGGACCTGACCCCGCCCCTGGACCGGATCGCCGAGGAACTGCGCGCGGTGCCGTCGCTGGGACCGGACTCGCCCCACCATTTCCTCGGCGCGTCCGACCGGGTGCGCCCGCGCCGGGCGATCACCGCCTATGCCCGCACGATCCTGCCGGCCGGGGCGACGGCGCTGGCCGCGGTGCAGGCGGTGGGCCGGGCGCTGCATGCCGACATGCGCTTCGACGCGACGGCCACCACGGTCGAGACCGATCCCCTGCACGCCTTCACCGCGCGGCACGGCGTCTGCCAGGATTTCAGCCATGTGATGATCGCGGCGCTGCGGGGCCTGGGCATCCCCGCCGGCTATGTCAGCGGCTATCTGCGCACCCTGCCGCCCGCCGGAGAGGAGCGGCTGGCCGGGGCCGACGCGATGCATGCCTGGGTGCGGGCCTGGACCGGGATCGAGGGCGGCTGGGTCGAGTTCGATCCGACCAACGACCTGATGGTCGCCGCCGATCACGTGCTGGTGGCGGTCGGCCGCGACTATGACGACGTGGCGCCGGTGAAGGGCAGCCTGCGGATCGCGGGCGCGCAGGAAAGCCTGCAGCGGGTGGACGTGATCCCGCTCGGTCCGCGCGAGTCTGCGCAAATGCGATAGATGCCGCGCGATTTTTTGCAATTCCGCACAGAACGCGGAGGGCGCATCTTGAGGGCATCGCAACCCGGAGCCTGAAGATGCCCACCAGTGACGCCCCCCTGCAGATCGGCCATGTGGCGCTGACTGTGCGCGACCTGACCGCCCAGACCGAGTTCTACCGCCGCGGTATCGGGCTGGACCTTCTGTCCTCGGACGGGTCCGTGGCCCGGCTGGGCGCGGGCGGGCGGCTGCTGGTGGAACTGCGCGGCGACCCGGCGGCGCGGCCGGTCGATCCGGCCCAGGCGGGGCTGTTCCACACCGCCTTCCTGTTGCCGTCGCGGGATCATCTGGGCCGCTGGCTGCGCCATGCCGCCGAGACGGGCATCCGCCTGTCGGGCGCCTCGGATCACCGGGTCAGCGAGGCGCTGTATCTGGACGATCCCGAAGGCAACGGCATCGAGATCTATGTGGACCGGCCGAAATCCGACTGGCCGGTCACGCCCGAAGGCATCGCCATGACGACCGAGCGGCTGGATCTGGACCGGCTCGCGGCGGCGGCGACGTCCCCCTGGGCCGGAATGCCCGAGGACGGCACCGTCGGCCATGTGCATCTGCAATCCGGCGCGCTGGAGGGGACGGAGCCGTTCTGGGCCGGGATGCTGGGCCTGACGCTGACTGCCCGCTATCGCGGGGCGAACTTCTTCGGCGCGGGCGGCTATCACCACCACATCGGCACCAATGTCTGGAACAGCCGGGGCGCGGGGCCGCGGCCCGAGGGTCAAGCGGGTCTGGCGCTGCTGGCCCTGTCGGCCGACCCCGGCACTGCCCGCGACATCGCCGCGCGCGCCGGAATCGCGGCGGGCGAGGGCGGCTTCGATCTGGCCGATCCCTGGGGCATCCCGGTCCGCCTGCTGCCGCGCCAATAGGCGGCGCGCGGGTCCGCCGCCGACACGGATGCCGTTTTCGCGCGGCAAAGCGTCGCTTGCGCCATTCCCGCTTGCGCGACCGGGGCCCGCTCGGCTATCCGTCAGGCGTCAGGTCCGGGAGAATCCGGCCGCCCCCCGCCCGCCTCGGCAGGGGCAGGCCGGTGCCGAAGGAGCAACCGCCCCGGTAAACTCTCAGGCGCAAGGACCGGCCTGACCGTTGAACTCTGGAGAGTGGCGCGCGAGCCGCGCCCGCCGAAGGGCTAACAGCCTCAGGCCAAGGGACAGAGGGGGCATCGGAACGGGCAGGGCGATCCTGTCCGGGCGATGCCGGAGCGTGACGACCGGCGTGGATGGAAACGGAGGGCGGCGATGGCCGACCTGAAGCGAACCTGCCTGCACGGGCTGCATCTGGCGCAAGGGGCACGGATGGTGCCCTTCGCGGGCTGGGAGATGCCGCTGCACTATCCCGCCGGGCTGATGGCCGAACATCTGCACACCCGCGCCGCCGCCGGGCTGTTCGACGTGTCGCATATGGGGCAGGTGATCGTCGCCCCCGCCAGCGGCCGGCTGGAGGATGCGGCCCGCGCGCTGGAAACGGCCATGCCCGTCGATCTGCTGTCGCTGCCCGAGGGGCGGCAACGCTATGGCCTGCTGACGGGCGCGACTGGCGGCATCCTCGACGATCTGATGGTGGCGAACCGGGGGGATCACCTGTTCCTCGTGGTCAATGCCGCGCGCAAGGACCACGACATCGCGCATCTGCGGGCAATGCTGCCCGATTGCGACGTGGCCGAGGTGCCGGGACGTGCGCTTATCGCGCTGCAGGGGCCGGGGGCCGCCGCCGCGCTGACGCTGCTGGTGCCGGATGCCGGCGACTTTGCCTTCATGGATGTGGGCATCCGCCTGTGGCAGGGGGTCGAGCTGTGGATCAGCCGGTCCGGCTATACCGGCGAGGACGGGTTCGAGATTTCGGTGCCCGAGGCCTTTGCCGGGACGCTGGCCGAACGGCTGCTGGACCTGCCGGGCGTGGCGCCGGTGGGACTTGGCGCGCGCGACAGCCTGCGGCTGGAGGCGGGGCTGTGCCTCTACGGCCATGACATGGACGACGGCATCACGCCCGCCGAGGCGGGGCTGGGCTGGGCCATCCAGAAGGTGCGGCGCCGGGACGGTGCGCGCGCCGGCGGTTTCCCCGGCGCGGAGCGCATCCTTGCCGAGCTGGAGCACGGCCCGGCGCGGCGCCGCATGGGCCTGCGCCCCGAAGGCCGGGCGCCGCTGCGCGAGGGGGCCGAGATCTTTGCCGCCGCCGAGGGCGGGCAGCTCGTCGGCCGCGTCACCTCGGGCGGGTTCGGCCCGTCGGTCGGCGCGCCGGTGGCGATGGCGCTGCTGCCCGCGGACCTTGCCCCCGGCGATATCGTCTTCGGCGAATTGCGCGGCCGCCGCATTCCGGCGACCGTCGCCCCGCTGCCCTTCGTTCCCGCCCGTTTCAAGCGCTGATCCCGGAGCCAGACCAATGACCGTGAAATATACCGAAGACCATGAATGGCTGCGGCTGGACGGCGATTCCGTCACCGTCGGCATCACCGCCCATGCCGCCGAACAGCTGGGCGATGTCGTCTTCGTCGAGCTGCCCAAGGCCGGGCGGCAGGTGACGAAGGGCGATGAGGTGGTGGTGATCGAAAGCGTCAAGGCCGCCTCCGACATCCTCGCCCCGCTCGACGGCGAGGTGGTGGAGGTCAATGCGGCGCTGGCCGACGATCCGGCGCAGGTGAACAGCGATCCGACCGGCGCGGCCTGGATGTTCCGGCTGAAGATCGCCGATCCCGCCGCGCTGGACGCCTTCATGGACGAGGCGGCCTATCTGGCGCTGGTGGGCTGACGATGCCGGTATCGCCTTCGACCTACGACCCCTACGATTTCGCCAACCGCCGCCATATCGGTCCCTCGCCCGCCGAGATGGAGGAGATGCTGGCGGTGGTGGGGGTGCCGACGCTGGACGCGCTGATCGAGGAGACGGTGCCCGCCGCCCTGCGCCAGGCCGAACCGCTGGACTGGGCGCCGCTGGCCGAGCATGAGCTGCTGGCGCGGATGCGCGCGGTCGCGGCGAAGAACCGGGTCATGGCCTCGCTGATCGGGCAGGGCTATCACGGCACGGTCACGCCGCCCGCGATCCAGCGCAACATCCTGGAAAACCCCGCCTGGTACACGGCCTATACGCCCTACCAGCCGGAGATCGCGCAGGGCCGGCTCGAGGCTCTGCTGAACTACCAGACCATGGTCAGCGACCTGACCGGGCTGCCCGTCGCCAATGCCTCGCTCTTGGACGAGGGCACCGCCGCGGCCGAGGCGATGGCCATGGCCGAACGGGTGGCGAAGTCGAAGGCGCGGGCCTTCTTCGTCGAGGACAGCTGCCATCCGCAGACCATCGCCGTGCTGCGGACCCGGGCGCTGCCCCTGGGGATCGAGGTGGTGGTGGGCCCCGCCTCGGCGCTGGACCCGGCGGCGGTGTTCGGGGCGCTGTTCCAGTATCCGGGCACGCATGGGCATGTCCGCGACCTGACCGCCGACATCGCCGCGCTGCAGGGGGCGGGGGCGCTGGCGGTGGTGGCGACCGACCTGCTGGCCCTGTGCCTGCTGAAGGAGCCGGGCGCGATGGGCGCCGACATCGCCGTTGGCTCGTCGCAGCGCTTCGGGGTGCCGATGGGCTTCGGCGGGCCGCATGCCGCCTTCTTCGCCTGCCGCGATGCCTACAAGCGGGCGATGCCGGGCCGGATCGTCGGCGTGTCGGTCGATGCGCGCGGCAACCGCGCCTACCGTCTGGCGCTGCAGACGCGCGAACAGCATATCCGCCGCGAAAAGGCCACGTCGAACGTCTGCACCGCACAGGCGCTGCTGGCGGTGATGGCGGGCTTCTATGCGGTCTTCCACGGCGCCGCGGGGCTGCGCGCCATCGCGGAACGGGTGCATCTGACCACGCTGCGCGTGGCCCGCGCCCTTGCCGCCGCCGGGGCCGAGGTGGCGCCCGAATCCTTCTTCGACACGATCACGGTGCGGGTGGGCGTGGGGCAGGCCGGCATCCTCGCCGCTGCCGAACAGCGCGGGATCAACCTGCGCCGCGTCGGGCGCGACCGGGTGGGGATCAGCCTCGACGAGACGACCGACGAGGATGTGGTGACGCGGCTTCTGGATGCCTTCGGCATTTCCGAGCCCGCCCCCGCGGCCGAGGGCTGGGGCATTCCGCCCGCGCTGATGCGGCAGAGCGACTATCTGACCCATCCCGTCTTCCGCATGAACCGGGCGGAATCCGAGATGATGCGCTACATGCGCCGTCTGGCCGACCGCGACCTCGCGCTCGACCGGGCGATGATCCCGCTCGGCTCCTGCACGATGAAGCTGAACGCCGCGGCCGAGATGATGCCGCTGACCTGGCCGGAATTCGGAGCGCTGCATCCCTTCGCCCCCGCGCATCAGACGCAGGGCTATGCCGAGGCGATCGCCGACCTGTCGGAAAAGCTGTGCGCGATCACCGGCTATGACGCCTTTTCGATGCAACCCAATTCCGGCGCGCAGGGGGAATATGCGGGGCTGTTGACGATCCAGGCCTGGCACCGCGCGCGGGGCGAGGCGCATCGCGACATCTGCCTGATCCCGGTTTCGGCCCATGGCACCAACCCGGCCTCGGCGCAGATGGCGGGGATGCGGGTGGTGCCGGTGAAATCGGCCCCGAACGGCGATATCGACCTCGACGACTTCCGCGCCCGGGCCGAGGCGGCGGGCGACCGGCTGGCCGCCTGCATGATCACCTATCCCTCGACCCATGGCGTGTTCGAGGAAACGGTGCGCGAGGTGGCCGCGATCACCCACCGCTTCGGCGGACAGGTCTATATCGACGGCGCCAACATGAACGCGATGGTGGGGCTGGTGAAGCCCGGCGAGATCGGCGGCGATGTCAGCCACCTGAACCTGCACAAGACCTTCGCCATTCCGCATGGCGGCGGCGGGCCGGGCATGGGGCCGATCGGGGTGAAGGCGCATCTGGCGCCCTATCTGCCGGGGCATCCGGAAACCGGCGGGCTGGAAGGCCCGGTCAGCGCCGCGCCTTGGGGATCGGCCTCGATCCTGCTGATCTCTTGGGCCTATTGCCTGATGATGGGCGGGGCCGGGCTGACGCAGGCGACGCGGGTGGCGATCCTGAACGCCAACTATATCGCGGCGCGGCTGAAGAGCGCCTATCCGGTGCTGTTCATGGGCAACCGGGGCCGGGTCGCGCATGAATGCATCCTCGACACAAGACCCTTCGCCGAGGCGGGCGTGACGGTGGACGATATAGCCAAGCGGCTGATCGACAACGGCTTTCACGCACCGACGATGAGCTGGCCGGTGGCGGGGACCCTGATGGTGGAACCGACCGAGAGCGAGACCAAGGCCGAGATCGACCGGTTCGTGACCGCGCTGCTGGCGATCCGGGACGAGATCGCGGCGGTGGAACGGGGCGAGATCGCCGCCGCCGACAGCCCGCTGCGCCACGCGCCCCACACGGTCGAGGATCTGGTGGCCGACTGGGACCGCGCCTATGGCCGCGAGCAGGGCTGCTTCCCGCCCGCCAGCTTCCGGGTGGACAAGTACTGGCCGCCGGTGGGCCGGGTGGACAATGCCTGGGGCGACCGCAACCTGACCTGCATCTGCCCGCCGGTAGAGGCCTACGGGCAGGCGGCGGAGTGACATTTCGCCCGCCCCGGACCGGCCGGGGCGGGTGGACATCGGCAGGCTAATGCCGAACCTTGCCTCCGACGAAGGCCCGGCCTCCCCGCCGGGTCATCCTTCCGGGAGGCCCCATGCTGAACATCCTGTCGCGGCCGATGGTCCGCATCGTCGAACGCTACCTGCCCGATCCCTATATCTTCGTCGCGATCCTGACGCTGGTCGTCATGGCGGCGGCGGTGATTTTCGAGGCGCAGTCGCCCCTGGCCGTGATCGGCATGTGGGGCGACGGGTTCTGGTCGCTGCTGCAATTCGCGATGCAGATGCTGCTGGTGCTGGTGACGGGCTACATGATGGCCTCCACCCCGCTGGTCCGGCGCGGGCTGCAGGCGCTGGCCGGCATGGCGGCCTCGCCCGGCGCGGCGATCCTCATGGTCAGCTATGTCAGCCTTGTCGCCAGCTGGGTGAACTGGGGCTTCGGTCTGGTGGTGGGCGCGCTCTTCGCCAAGGAAATCGCCCGCAAGGTGCGGGTCGACTACCGGCTGCTGGTGGCCTCGGCCTATTCGGGCTTCCTCGTCTGGCATGGCGGGCTGGCCGGGTCGGTGCCGCTGGCCATCGCCACCGCCGGCCACCCGTTCGAGGCGCTGATGGGCGTGGTGCCGACCTCGGCCACCATCTTCGCGCCCTTCAACCTGGTCATCGTCGCGGCGCTGTTCGTGGTGGTGCCGCTGGTCAACCGGATGATGATGCCGCGCCCGGGGGAAGAGGTCTTCGTCGATCCGAAGCTGCTGGACGAGGCGCCGCCGCCCGCGGCGACCGGCACCACCCCGGCCGAGCGAATGGAGAACAGCCGCATCCTGACCTGGCTGATCGGCCTGGGCGGCGTGGCCTGGCTGGTGCAGTACTTCCTGTCCGCGGGCTCGCTGACGCTGAACGTGGTGAACTTCCTGTTCCTGATGGCGGCGATCCTGCTGCACGGCACGCCGCGCCGGCTGCTCGCCAGCCTGAACGAGGCGATGAAGGGCGGGGCGGGCATCGTCATCCAGTTCCCCTTCTATGCCGGGATCATGGCGATCATGGTATCCTCGGGGCTGGCGGAGACGATTTCCGAACGGCTGGTGGCGCTGGCCACCCCCGCGACCTTCCCGTTCTGGACCTTCCTCAGCGCCGGCATCGTCAACTTCTTCGTGCCCTCGGGCGGCGGGCAATGGGCGGTGCAGGCGCCGGTCATCCTGCCCGCGGCCGAGGCGCTGGGCGTCGATTTCGCCCGCGCCGCGATGGCGGTGGCCTGGGGCGATGCCTGGACGAACATGGTGCAACCCTTCTGGGCGCTGCCGATCCTGGGGATCGCCGGGCTGAAGGCGAAGGATATCATGGGGTTCTGCGTGCTGCACCTGGTGCTGAGCGGCATCGTGATCTCGCTGGGGCTGGTCTTCGTCTGACGGCACCTTGCAGGGGGTGGCGACGAGGCCGATATATTCCCGGAACGGAATGTGGAGAGGCCGATATGCCGGAGACCATCACCCTGACCTGCCACGCCTGCGGGCAGGTGAACCGCCTGCCCGCGGCGCGCATCGCCGCCGGGCCGGTCTGCGGCACCTGCGGCGCGCGCCTGATCGCGCCGAAACCGGCCGAGATCGACGCGGACACGCTGGCCACCTCCTCGGCCCGCGACGGTCTGCCGCTGCTGGTCGACTTCTGGGCGCCGTGGTGCGGGCCCTGCCGGTCGATGGCGCCGGAATTTGCCCGGGCGGCGCAGGCCCTGACCCCCGGCGTGCGGCTGGCGAAGATCGACACGCAGCAGCATCCCGAGGTGGCGCACCGCTTCGGCATCCGCGGCATCCCGTTGCTGATCCTGTTCGACCGCGGCCGCGAGGTGGCGCGGCTCGCCGGTGCGCGGCCCGCCTCCGACATCGTGGCCTTCGTGCGCCAGCACGCGCAGACGGCGGCCTGACCTGCATCCCGGCCGGCGGGCCCGGCGCCGGGGTGGCCCTGACAGGAAAGCGTCACATGCCCCGGTGGCGCGGCTTGACAATGCCGGGGCGAGGGGGCAGATACACGCCCCGTGGGGGCAGTAGCTCAGTTGGGAGAGCGCGTCGTTCGCAATGACGAGGTCAGGGGTTCGATCCCCCTCTGCTCCACCACCTCCCGCAAGACGCCCGGACGATCCGGCTAGCCGCGATCCCTGAACACCGCGCTCAGCGTGCCGTCGCTTTCGAGGATCAGGCTGGCGACCTGCGACAGCCGGCTGCCGCCCGAGGCGCGGACGGCGCTCATCGCCTCGTCCTCGGTGATGCGTTCGCGTTTCATCGTTTCGCGGCAGAAGGTCCCGTCCCGGACCAGAAGCGCGGGTTCGGCGCGGACGAGTTCCGCGAAGCGCCGCGACCGGACCGAGATGAAGGTCACGACATATTGCATGGCGATCAGCAGGGCGAGCGCGGTCGCGCCCTCGGCCAGCGCGATCGATTCCTGCAGCAGGATCGCCGAGAGCGTGGAGCCGAGCGCCACGGTCACCACCAGATCGAAGGCGTTCAGCTTGGCCAGCGTCCGCTTGCCCGAGATGCGCAGGAACGCGACCAGCGCAATATAGGCCAGCAGCCCGACCGCCAGCGTCCGCACGATCCCTTCCCAGCCCTGGAACAGCATCTGCATCCAATCCATGTCGTCACCTCCGCAGTGCCAACATGGCCGCGGGGGCGGGTGTTCCCTGCAGACCGGGCCTCCGGGGGCATCCGGCGCGCCGCGCCGTGCCGCCGGAATAGCGCAAACGTGATCGGCGGCGGAAATCCCGTGTCATTTTTGCGAGGACGGGCAAGGTTTTGCGCAGCGCAGCACGAGCCCTCTGCACCTGCGAAAAGCCTTGATATATGCAGGGTGCCGGACCATTCGCCGCAAGGCTTGATTCGACCTGCCGGAGACACGATCTGGTCTGCGTCGAGCCAGAAGATGAAGCCGGCTGCGCGTGGATGGCACAGGACATGTCAGGAAGAATGAAGACGATACCCGGCCTGCTTCCGTTTCACCTCAGCCGACGCCAGATGCTGGCGGCCGCGGCGGCGCAGACGGCGCTGCTGACCGCGCCGGCGCTCCGCGCGCAGGAGGCGGCCCCCGTGCCGGCCCCCGCCCCGGCAGAGCCCGCGGCGCCCCCGGCACCGCCGCCGCCGCCGGCCTTCTCCTTCGACATGCTGACCGAGACGATGCGCCAGAAGGCGCTGGCCGAGCCGCAGCCCCCCGCGCCGCTGGAGGGTTTCCTCGCGGAACTGGGCTATGACGACTATCGCAAGATCACCTTCCGCAACGACCGCGCCCGCTGGAACGAACCCGGGCGGCTGTTCCGGATGCAGGCCTTCCACATGGGCTGGCTGTTCAAGGAGCCGGTGCAGGTCTACGAGGTGGTGGACGGCACCGCGCGCGAAATGGTGTTTTCGACCGACGATTTCGAATACCGGCCCGAACTGGCGGAACGCGTCCCGCCGCATTTCGACATGCCGGGTGTCGCGGGTTACAAGCTGCTTTACCCGCTGAACCGGGCCGACCGGCTGGACGAGGTGGTGTCCTTCGTCGGCGCCAGCTATTTCCGCGCGCTCGGCCGCGGCAATGTCTATGGCCTGTCGGCGCGCGGGCTCGCCATCAATACCGGCCTGCCGGGGGGCGAGGAGTTTCCGCGCTTCACCGCCTTCTATATCGAACGGCCCGGCGACGGGTCGCGCCGCGTCGTCGTCCATGCGGCGCTGGAAAGCCCCAGCGTCACCGGCGCCTACCGCTTCGACATCCAGCCGGGCGCCGATACGGTGATGGACGTCACCGCGCGGCTGTTCTTCCGGGCCGAGGTGGCGCAGCTTGGCGTGGCGCCGCTGACCTCGATGTTCCTCTATGCCTCGAACAACCGCGACGATTTCGACGACTACCGCCCCAAGGTGCATGACAGCGACGGGCTGCGCATCGTGCGGCGGGATGGCGAGATCCTGTGGCGGCAGCTGAACAACCCGCCGCGCCTGTCCTCCTCGGTCTTCGCCGAACAGGGGTTCCGCAGCTTCGGCCTCTATCAGCGCGACCGCCGCTTCGACCACTATCAGGATGCCGAGGCGCGGTATGAACAGCGCCCCTCGCTGTCGGTGGAGCCTGTAGGCGACTGGGGCGACGGGTCGGTGCGCCTGGTCGAGATCCCCTCGGACCTGGAGGTCAACGACAATATCGTCGCCTTCTGGACGCCCGCCGCGCCGATCCCCGCGGGGGAGTCGCGCGAATACCGCTATCGCCTGCACTGGGGGGCGCTCGCGCCCGAGGTGAACGGCGAACTCGCCTGGGTTGCGGAAACCCGCGCAGGGCAGGGGGGTGTATCGGGCGGCGAGGCGGAACCGGGTGTGCGGAAGTTCGTTGTGGACTTCGAAGGCGGGGTGCTGGGCACCTTGCCGCCCGATGCCGATATCGCCCCCGTGCTGAATATCGGCGGAGGTGAGGCGCTGGTGACGGCCCTGTCCAAGATCGACGGGACCGACATCTGGCGGCTCGTCGTCGACGTGCGTGGCCGACCCGGCAGCGTGACTGAACTGGTCGCCCATATCGCCGGGTATGACCGCAAGCTGACAGAGAACTGGCTGTATCAATGGGTGCAGGAATGAACATGGATGCCGAGACGCAGCCGTTGGAGGCCGATGACGTCGGCGTGACGCGCGGCGCACTTCCCGTGGCGCCGCTGGGGATGCCCAAGCAGCTGCTGGAACGCCCCGAGGGGCTGAGAACGCGGCTTCTGGCGCTGGTGGGTGCGGGCGTCCGCACCCGCGGCCTCGGGAACTGACCTTGTCCGAGACGCCGGTGCCGGGCGCCGGGACGGACCGCCCCGATGGCCTGTCCGGCAGGCCGGAGGAGGGCCCGTCGTGGACATGGCTGGCCCGCTGCGCCGCGCTGGTCGTGTCGATCGGCATCGCCCTGTCCGCCGGGGCGCTGTTCCTGCAATACGGATCCGGCGACGGGCTGCAGGCGATGGACTGGGCGCGCAGCCTGCTGATCCTGCTGTCCACCTTCTGGCTGGCCTGGGGCGCGTGCGGCGGCATGCTGGGTCTTCTGGCCTGGAGCAACCCGCGCTCCGACGCCGCCGGCGAGGCGCCGATCCACGGCCGCACCGCAATCTTGGTGCCGGTCTATAACGAGGACCCGGTCGCCGTTTTTGCCCGCATCGCCGCGATGGATGCCTCGCTGGCGCAGACCGGCTGGCAGCACCTGTTCCACTTCGCCATCCTGTCCGACACCCGCAAGGACGACATCGCCGCCGAGGAGCGGCGCTGGTATCTGCGGCTGGTGGCCGACCGTCAGGCGGAAAACCGGATCTTCTATCGCCGCCGCGCCGCCAATATCGGCAAGAAGGCCGGCAATATCGAAGATTTCATCGAACGGTCCGGCGCGGCATATGACTTCGCCCTGATCCTCGACGCCGACAGCCTGATGGAAGGCGCCACCATCGTCGAGATGGTGCGCCGGATGGAGGCGGACCCGAAGCTGGGCCTGTTGCAGACCCTGCCGAAGATCATCGGCGCGCGGTCCCGCTTCGGTCGCGCGCTGCAGTTTTCCGCCAATTTCTACTCGCCGGTCTTCGCACGCGGCCTTGCCGCGATGCAGGGCCGCACCGGGCCGTTCTGGGGGCACAACGCGATGGTCCGCGTCGGCGCCTTCGCGCAAAGCTGCGGTCTGCCGGTGCTGTCGGGGAACCCGCCTTTCGGCGGCCATATCCTGAGCCACGACTATGTCGAGGCGGCGCTGCTGGCCCGGGCCGGTTGGACCGTGCGGGTCGATACCGACCTCGAAGGCAGTTTCGAGGAAGGACCCGAGAACATCGTCGACTATGCCAAGCGCGACCGCCGCTGGTGCCAGGGCAACCTGCAGCACAGCCGCCTGCTGATGGCCCCGGGCCTGAAGATGTGGAGCCGCTTCGTCTTCCTGCAGGGCATCCTCGCCTATATCGCGCCGCTGTTCTGGCTGGGCTTCATCTCGGCCTCGATCGCGGCGATCGCGCTGGCGCCGACGCCCGACTATTTCCCCGACCCCTATCAGCAGCTGTTCCCGATCTTCCCGCACAATGACACGGCAAAGGCGGTGGAACTGGCCATCGGCATCTTCGGCCTGCTGCTGCTGCCCAAGCTCCTGATCGTCGGCCATGCCGTCTGGAAGGGCCGGGCGCGCGGCTTCGGCGGCGGCGGCACCGCGCTGCGCTCGACGCTGGTGGAACTGCTATTCTCCAGCCTGATCGCGCCGGTGATGCTGCTGTACCAGACCCGGTCGGTGGCGCAGGTCCTGTTCGGGCTGGACAGTGGCTGGCCCACCAACAACCGGGGCGACGGCACCCTGGGCAGCGCCGAGGCCTGGGCCAACAGCCGCTGGATCGCGCTGACCGGGGCGGCGGGCCTGCTGTTCGTCTGGTGGCTGACGCCGGTGCTGGTGGCCTGGCTGCTGCCGGTGGGTCTGCCGATGCTGTTCGCCCCGCAGATCATCGCCTGGTCGTCGCAGGGCCGCCCCCGCGACCCCGATCCGGCGCGGCTGTTCACGGTGCCCACGGAACTGGCGCCGAGCCCGGTGATCCTCGCATGGCGGCATGTGCTGCAGGGCTGGTCGCAGCCCGCGGGCACCCCTGCGCCCGGACCCGCCGACACCGGCGCCCCCGCGCCGGCCTTCGCCTGAGACGGGTGACGCGAGGCATGCCGGCAGATGCCTGACCTGCCCCCGGTCGCGCCGGGCACCGCCCCCCGCCGCCGGGACACGCGGCTCGACGCGTTGCGCGGCCTCGCGCTGGTGATGATCTTCATCAACCATGTGCCGGGGACGGTGTTCGAACACTGGACCAGCCGCAACTTCGGGTTTTCCGACGCGGCCGAAGGCTTCGTGCTGATGTCGGGTCTGGCGGCGGGCATCGCCTATGCGCCCGGCTTCCGCGCGCCGCCGTTCTGGCCGGCGGTCACCCGCGTCTGGGGCCGGGCCTGGACGCTGATCCTGGCCCATATGACCGTGACGGTGATCGCGCTGGGCCTGTCGGGGCTGGCGGCGCGGTTCCTGAATGCGCCCGAGATGGTCGAGATCAACAACGTCGCACCGATCCTCGCCGATCCGGTGGGCGGGTTCATCGGGCTTGCCACGCTGATGCACCAGCTGGGCTACATGAACATCCTGCCGCTTTACGCGGTGCTGCTGCTGGTCACGCCCGCGCTGCTGCCGCTGGCGATGCGCTGGCCATACCGGCTGATCGCGGGGTCGGCGCTGGTCTGGCTGCTGGCAGGCAGCCTGCGGATCGCGCCGCCGACCTATCCCACGCCATCCATCTGGTTCTTCAACCCGCTGTCCTGGCAGCTGCTGTTCGTGATCGGGCTCTGCTGCGGCGCCGCGATCCGGCAGAAGCGGCGGCTGTTTCCAGCCCGGCCCGGCTGGCTGGCCGCGGCGCTGGCGGTGCTGGCGGCCATCCTGATCTGGACGCAGGCCGACGGGCTGGGCGAGGTGCTGAACCGGGGGATGTTCGCCCTGCGCGACGGGCCGGGGCCGGCCTTCCTGTTCGACTACGACAAGACCTATCTGTCCGGCCCCCGGCTGCTGCACGTGCTGGCGCTGGCCTATGCGCTGGCCTCGCTGGGGGCGGTGCGGCGGCTGTGCGACCATCGCCGCGCCGGCTGGCTGCGGCTGCTGGGGCAGCACGGGCTGACGGTCTTCGCCCTTGGCACGGTGCTGGCCTTCGCGGCGCAGGCGGTGAAGTTCGCGGCGCCCTGGGGCGGGGTGCCGCTCGACGCGGCGCTGCTGGTGGCTGGGCTGGGGATGCAGCTTGCGGTGGCGATGGTGCGGGACCGCGCCGCCGCGCAGCGCCGGCTGGCCCCGGTTGCGCGCCCCGCCGCCGAATTGGATGGTGCAAGCCCGCCGCCCACTCGCTAGGCTGCTGTCGCAGCATGGTGGAACGGGGGGCAGGCGGATGGGCGGCAAGGTCATCGCGGTGGCGCAGCAGAAGGGCGGGTCGGGCAAGACGACGCTGGCCGCCAACCTGGCCGTGGTGTTCGCGGCGCGCGGCGCGCGGGTCGCGCTGCTCGACACCGATCCGCAGGGCAGCCTCGGCCGCTGGTTCATGACCCGGCGCGAGCGGCTGGGGCAGGCGGGGCTGGACTTCACCACCTCCTCGGCCTGGGGCGTGGGCTATGAATGCGAGAAGCTGAAGCGCGAGGCGGATTACGTCATCATCGACACGCCGCCCAAGGTCGACAGCGACCTGCGCCCCGCGCTGCGCGAGGCCGACCTGATCCTGATCCCGGTGGCGTCGAGCCATGTGGACCTGTGGGCGACGGAGGGCGTGCTGGACCTTGCCCGGCGGGTGGGCAAGCGCGCGACGGTGGTCCTGAACCGCACCAAGGCCGGGACGAGGCTGGGCGAGGACGTGGCCCGCGCGGCCGCCGAGCTGGAGGCGGAGCTGGCCGGCGCGCGGCTGGCGAACCGCATCGTCTATGCCGAGACGCTGGGCGAGGGGCTGGGGGTGACCGAAGCCGCCCGCAAGGGCCCCGCCGCGGCCGAGGTCGAAACTCTCGCGGACGAGATCGACCGCATCCTCGGCTAGTTCGCCGGCGCCGCGCCTGCCGTGCCGTCCGCGGCGGCGGTGTCATCGGCGGCCGGGGCGAAGGGCCCGGTCAGTTCCGCGACCTTGGTCCGCTTGTCATAGATGCAACCCTGCGTTTCGGTTGTCGCACTGTCGCCGGACCCCGTCTGCACATGGACCAGCGCCAGCCCGTAACTGGCCGAGCCGAAGGGGTTGACGTCGATCCGGTGCGGGCCGGGTCCGGTCAGGAGCGCCTCGCAGGCGGCGACGACCTCTTGCCGGAACGTCTCCCACGCGGCCTCGCTGGAGGCGCGGGCGGGCAGGGGCGCGGCCAGCGCGGCAGCGAGCAGCAGGGCGGCGAAGGGGGCGGGGTGTCTGGTCATGGCGGTCCTCCTGCCGGGACAACGGCGCGGGCCGGGGGGCGGTTTCCTCAGAACTGCAGCCAGGAGCCGAGCCTCAGCGCGGTTTCGCCACCCTCGCCCAGCGGAGCGGCCAGACCGAGGCTCAGATGCGCCGGCCCGGCGATGCGCCGCACCGCCGTGGCCGAGACGCTGCCGCCGCTGCCCGCGACCGGCGTGGTGGTGCCCGCCGCGGCCCCCTGGCCCGTCTCGAACCCCCGGTCGAGCCGAAGCTGGCCGATCAGCATCGTCCGCGCCGTCACATGCAGGCCCAGCGTCAGGTCCAGTCGCCCGGTCAGCGCCGTGGTCATCTTCAGATCGGGCGTCAGCAGCACCGTCGGCGGCCAGTCCTTGGTGACCTCGACCCCGAGGCGCAGCTGCGGCTCGACCGCGACCCAGCCGGGGCCGAGCGGCGTGCCCAGCGACCGGCCCCAGGCCAGGCCGAGGCTGCCGAAGGCGATGTCGGGGCTGGCGGGGTCGACGCGGCGTTCCAGCCCCGCCCCCATCGTCAGCGACAGCCGGTTCGGACCCGGCCCGGTCAGGATCGCCTGTTGCAGGAACAGGTGCAGCTGGTCGTCGCCGCTGCTGCCGCGCCCGGCATCGAGGCCCAGCGTCAGCCGCGGCGTCAGCCCGTATTCGGCATAGACCGAGGTCCAGCCTGTTCCCGCGCCGCCGCCCTCTTGCGAGAGGGACAGGAACGCCCCGCCCTTGTCGCGCGCCCAGGGGCCGGCCTGGCCGATCCCCGGCAGGGCGCAGAGGGCGGCGGCAAGGCACAGCGCCCGTGCCAAGTCCCGTGCCCCGGTTCGTGCCATGCCATCGCCCCGTCATCGCCCGCATGAGCGGGCACCGGGCGAGGCTCGGCGGGCAGGGTTAACCCGCGGTTAACAGCGGCGGGGCGGGCTCAGCCGCGCCGGCCCTTGCGCTTGACGCCGCCGCGCTGTCCCGGGCGCCCGGCGGTGGACCGGCCCGAGGTCTTGACCGCCGCCTCCGCCGCCTCCTCGACCGCCGACTGGCGGGCCAGCGGATCGTCGGCCACGGCCAGTTCCACCGCCTCCAGCCGCTTCACCTCGTCGCGCAGGCGGGCCGCCTCCTCGAATTCGAGGTTCTCGGCCGCCTTGCGCATCTGCGACCGCAGCGCGTCGAGATGGGCCGACAGATTGGCGCCGACCATCGGTTTCTCGACCTTCGCGGTGACGCGCGACTGGTCGGTATCGCCCTGCCACAGCCCGGCCAGCACATCCTCGACGTTCTTCTTCACCGTCTGCGGGGTGATGCCATGCGCCTCGTTATAGGCCATCTGCTTGGCGCGGCGGCGGTCCGTCTCGCGCATGGCGCGTTCCATGCTGCCGGTGATCCGGTCGGCATACATGATCACCCGCCCTTCCGCATTCCGCGCCGCCCGGCCGATGGTCTGGATCAGCGAGGTTTCCGACCGCAGGAACCCTTCCTTGTCGGCATCGAGGATCGCCACCAGCCCGCATTCCGGGATGTCGAGCCCCTCGCGCAGCAGGTTGATCCCCACCAGAACGTCGAAGGCGCCGAGCCGCAGGTCGCGCAGGATCTCGATCCGTTCGATCGTGTCGATGTCGCTGTGCATATAGCGGACGCGGATGCCCTGTTCGTGCAGGTATTCGGTCAGATCCTCGGCCATGCGCTTGGTCAGCACGGTGACCAGCGTGCGGAAGCCCGCCGCCGCCACCTTGCGGATTTCGTCCAGGAGGTCGTCCACCTGCATCGAGACGGGGCGGATTTCCACCATCGGGTCCAGCAGGCCGGTGGGGCGGATCACCTGTTCGGCGAAGGTGCCGCCGGTCTGTTCCATCTCCCACGCCGCGGGGGTGGCGCTGACGAAGACGGATTGCGGGCGCATCGCGTCCCACTCCTCGAATTTCAGCGGGCGGTTGTCCATGCAGGAGGGCAGGCGGAACCCGTGTTCCGCCAGCGTGAACTTGCGCCGATAGTCGCCCCGGTACATCCCGCCGATCTGCGGCACGGTGACATGGCTTTCATCGGCGAAGACGATGGCGGTGTCGGGGATGAACTCGAACAGGGTGGGGGGCGGCTCGCCGGGGGCGCGGCCGGTCAGATAGCGGGAATAGTTCTCGATCCCGTTGCAGACGCCTGTCGCCTCCAGCATCTCGAGGTCGAAATTCGTGCGCTGTTCCAGCCGCTGCGCCTCCAGCAGCTTGCCCTCCTCGGTCAGCTGCTTCAGCCGCTGCGCCAGTTCCAGCCGGATGCCCTTGGTCGCCTGCTGCAGCGTCGGGCGCGGCGTGACATAGTGGCTGTTGGCATAGATGCGGATCTGCTTGTAGCTGTCGGTCTTCTGGCCGGTCAGCGGGTCGAATTCGGTGATCGCCTCCAGTTCCTCGCCGAAAAAGCTGAACCGCCAGGCCCGGTCCTCGAGGTGCGCGGGCCACAGTTCGACGGAATCGCCCCGCACGCGGAAGCTGCCGCGCACGAAGGCCGCGTCCAGCCGCTTGTACTGCTGCGCCACCAGTTCCTGGATGAAGCGGCGCTGGTCATAGAGCCCGCCCACCTGCAGGTCCTGCGTCATCGCCGAATAGGTCTCGACCGAGCCGATGCCGTAAATGCAGCTGACCGAGGCGACGATGATCACGTCGTCGCGTTCCAGCAGTGCCCGGGTGGCCGAGTGGCGCATCCGGTCGATCTGTTCGTTGATCTGGCTTTCCTTCTCGATATAGGTGTCCGACCGCGGCACATAGGCTTCGGGCTGGTAGTAGTCGTAATAGCTGACGAAATACTCCACGGCGTTGTCGGGGAAGAAGCCCTTGAACTCGCCATACAGCTGCGCCGCCAGCGTCTTGTTGGGGGCGAGGATGATCGCCGGGCGCTGCGTTTCCTCGATGATCTTCGCCATGGTGAAGGTCTTGCCGGTGCCCGTGGCCCCCAGCAGCACCTGGTCCCGCTCGCCCGCCCGCACCCCGCCCGCCAGTTCGGCGATGGCGCGCGGCTGGTCGCCCGCCGGCTGGAAGGCGGTCCTCATCACGAAACGCCGGCCGCCTTCCAGCTTGGGGCGGGTCAGCACCTCGGGGCGGTGCATCGGCAGGTTGGCGTTGTTGTGCGGCATGGGCGACCCTTCTGGCTGGCCCTGATGTCGGCGCGAGGCGCGGCGGATCAAGGGGAGCGGCGGCAGCGGCGGGATGATCCTAGTTTGTTCCCGGTCCGGGGGAAAGGGCGGCCTGCGCCATCCTGCGCCGGCTCCGTTGCGCGCGGCATGCCCCACGTCAGCCCCTTGCGCGGCCGGCGGAATTTCCCGATAACCGGGCCGTCGCAACAGAGGGTCAGCCATGCGCGCGCGCATCTATCAGCCCGCCCGGACCGCCATGCAGTCGGGCACCGCCAAGACCAAGACCTGGTATCTGGAATTCGCCCCCGCCTCGGGCCGCGAGATCGACCCGCTGATGGGCTGGACCAGTTCCGACGATACCCAGGCCCAGGTCCGGCTGAAATTCGAGACCCGCGAGGCGGCCGAGGATTATGCGCGCGAAAAGGGGCTGGAATTCGACGTGCTGGAACCGCACAAGCGCAAGGCGAATGTCCGCCCCCGCGGCTATGGCGAAAATTTCGCCACCGACCGCCGCACCGTCTGGACGCACTGACGCGGCGCCTCCGCCCCGGTTAAAGGCCCGCCGCGCACAGATGCGGCGCGCGGACGCGGGTTGCGGGCCGGGACGGCGGCGGCCAAATTCCTGGGCAAGGAACGGGCATCGCGCCCGTCACAGCTACAGGAGCGGCAGATGAAGACACTCGGTTTCCTGTCCTTCGGGCATTGGTCGCCCGAACGCGACTCGCAGGTGCGCAGCGCCTCGGACGTCCTGCTGCAGTCGATCGAGCTTGCCGTGGCGGCCGAGGAACTGGGGCTCGACGGCGCCTATTTCCGCGTCCACCATTTCGCCCGGCAGCTTGCCTCGCCCTTCCCGCTGCTGGCGGCGGTCGGCGCGCGCACCTCGCGCATCGAGATCGGCACCGGCGTCATCGACATGCGCTATGAAAACCCGCTCTACATGGTCGAGGATGCGGGCGCCGCCGACCTGATTTCCGACGGTCGGCTGCAGCTCGGCATCAGCCGCGGCTCGCCGGAACAGGTGATCGACGGCTGGCGGCATTTCGGCTATCGCCCCGACGAGGGGGAAAGCGCGGCCGACATGGCGCGGCGGCACACGGAAGTGTTCCTCGACCAGATCGAGGGGCGCGGCTTTGCCCAGCCGAACCCGCGGCCGATGTTCCCGAACCCGCCGGGCCTGTTGCGGCTGGAACCGCAATCGCCGGGCCTGCGCGACCGCATCTGGTGGGGCGCCGGGTCCAACGCCACCGCCGTCTGGGCGGCGACGCTGGGGATGAACCTGCAAAGCTCGACCCTGAAGGATGACGAGACGGGCGAGCCCTTCCACATCCAGCAGGCCAAGCAGATCCGCGCCTATCGCGACGCCTGGGCCGAGGCCGGGCACAAGCGGACGCCGCGGGTATCGGTCAGCCGGTCGATCTTTGCGCTGATGGACGACCGGGACCGGATGTATTTCGGCCGCGGCAAGGAAACCGATCAGGTGGGCGTGATCGACCGCACGCGGGCGATCTTCGGGCGCGGCTATGCCGACGAGCCCGACCGGCTGGTCGAGGAGCTGAAGCGCGACGAGGCCATCGCCGAGGCGGACACGCTGCTGCTGACGGTGCCGAACATGCTGGGCGTCGACTACAACGCCCATGTCATCGAAAGCATCCTGACCCATGTCGCGCCCGCGATGGGCTGGCGCTGAGCTCAGAGGTCGAGCCCGAGGTCCAGCACCGGCGCCGAGTGCGTCAGCGCCCCGACCGAGATGAAGTCGACGCCGGTCGCCGCCACCTCGGCGATCCGGTCGAGGCTCATGGTGCCCGAGGCTTCGGTGACGAGCCGTCCGTCCACGCGGGCGACGGCGGTCGCCAGATCGGCGGTGGTCATGTTGTCCAGCAGCACGACATCGGCCCCGCCGGTCGCCAGCACCTCGTCGAGCTGGTCCAGCCGGTCCACCTCGATCTCGATCCGCATCATGTGCGACCGGGCGCGGGCGGCGGCGGTCAGCGCCGCGGCGACCCCGCCGGCGGCGGCGATGTGGTTGTCCTTGATCAGGATCGCGTCCGACAGGCCGAAGCGGTGGCTCGACCCGCCGCCATGCACCACCGCCGCCTTTTCGAGGATGCGCAGCCCCGGCGTCGTCTTGCGGGTGCAGGTGACGCGGGCGCGGGTCCCGGCGGTGCGCGCGGCGAAGGCGGCGGTAAGGGTGGCGATGCCCGACAGCCGCCCCGCGAAGTTCAGCGCCACCCGTTCCCCCGACAGCACCGACAGTGCCTCGCCCGCGATCCGCATCAGCGGCTGGCCCGGTTCGACCGCGTCGCCGTCCTGCGCCAGCGGCTCGATCCGCAGCGCCGGGTCCACCAGCCGGAAGGCCAGCGTCGCCACCTGCAGGCCCGAAACATGGCCGGCCCGGCGGGCGTTCAGCCCCGCCTCGATCCGCCGGCCGGGCGGGATGCAGGCGCGGCTGGTCACATCGCCCCAGGGACCCAGATCCTCGGCCAGCGCGGCGCGGATGACGGGTTCGATCAGCAGGTCGGGCAGGGTCAGGGCGGTCATGCGGCGGGCTCCGGTTCGGGGGCGCGTTCCGGGTCGGGAACGGGGCGGCCATCGCGGATCGCCCGCGCCTCGGCCCAAGTGATCCGGCTCGACCGGGCCAGATCGGCGCGCGGCTCGGGAAAGTCGCTGCGCATATGCGCCCCGCGCGATTCCTCGCGCCGCAGCGCCGCGGCGGCGATCAGCGTCGCGGCGGCGGTCATCGCCTGGAAGGCGGGCTGGCCGTGCTGCGCCTCGAGCGCCGCGATCCGCGCCAGCGTCCGGCGCAGGCCCGAGGCATCGCGGACCACGCCCGCGCCCTCGGTCATCGCGCGGCGCAGCTCGGCCACGGCGGGGGCGGGCAGGCCGGGGCCGGGCGTCAGGGCTACCGCGACCTCGGCACCATCTTCGGCCGGGATCGTCGCGGCGATATCCGCGGCCGCCCGGCGGGCGAAGACCAGCGCCTCCAGCAGCCCGTTCGAGGCCAGCCGGTTCGCTCCGTGCAGCCCGGTGCAGGCGGCCTCGCCCGCGACCCACAGCCCGGGCAGCGAACTGCGCGCCCGGCCATCCACCGCCACGCCGCCCATGTGGTAATGCGCGGCGGCGGCCACCGGGATCGGCTCGCGGTCCGGGTCGATCCCGGCGGCGCGGCAGGCGGCATGGACGGCGGGGAACTGCCGGGCGAGGTCGGGAATGAAGCGGCAGTCGAGTGCCGGGGCCAGCCCCGCCTGCGCGGCGGCATAGACGGCGCGGGCCACCACATCGCGCGGGGCCAGTTCCATCGCCGGGTGCAGCCCGGCCATGAACCGCCGCCCCTCGCGGTCCACGAGCCGCGCGCCTTCGCCGCGCAGCGCCTCGGTGGCGAGCGGGGCCGGATCGGCGCCGGTGGCGATGGCGGTCGGGTGGAACTGCACGAATTCGGCATCCGCCACCACCGCCCCCGCCAGCGCGGCGAGGCCGAGCGCCTGCCCCCGGATGCGCGGCGGATTGGTGGTGACGGCGTAGAGCGCCGCGGCCCCCCCGGCCGCCAGCAGAACCGCCGGCGCCCGCAGCCGCAGCGCCGGGCCGCCGCCGGCATGGGTCAGCCGCAGCCCGGTGACGCGGCCGTCCTCGACTTCCAGCGCCTCGGCCATGGCGCGGTCCAGCACCTGGACCGACGGCGTGGCACGGATGCGGGCGATCAGGCTGCGCATGATCTCGCGCCCTGCCTGGTCGCCCTGCACGCGCACGATGCGGGCGGCGGAATGGGCGGCCTCGCGCGACAGCAGGAACTGCCCCCCGGCATCGCGGTCGAAGGCCGTGCCCGCCTCGGCCAGCCGCAGGATATGGGCGGGCGCCTCGGCGGCGACGAAAGCGGCGACGGCGGCATCGACGGTGCCCGCGCCGGCCGCCACGGTATCGGCCGCATGGGCGGCGGGACTGTCGCCCCGGCCCATCGCCGCCGCCACGCCGCCCTGCGCCCAGGCCGATGATGCGCCTTCCCCCAGCGGTTCGGGCGAGATCACCAGCACCGGGCGCGGCGCCAGCGTCAGCGCCGCCGACAGTGCGGCGAGGCCCGCGCCCAGGATGACGATGCGGCCGGTCTCGACCTCCTGCACCTCGCTCAGCCCCCTGCGAGTTGCCGCGACAGGTCGATCATCCGCTGCACCGCGCGGCGGGCGGGGACGGCCACGGCCGGGTCCACCTCGACCTGGCCGGTCATGCTGTGCAGCGACCACAGCACCTTTTCCAGCGTGATCTTCTTCATGTAGGGGCAGGCATTGCAGGGGCGGACGAAATCCACCTCGGGCAGGGCGTCGGCGATATTGGCGGCCATCGAGCATTCGGTGACCAGCATCGCCTTGGCCGGCCGGTGCCGTGTGACCCAGTCGATGATGCCGCTGGTTGAGCCGGTATAGTCCGCCTCGGCCACCACCTCGGGCGGGCATTCGGGATGGGCGATGATCGCCACGCCCGGTTCATGGCGGCGATAGTCGCGCAGATCCTCGGGCGTATAGCGTTCGTGGACGATGCAGCTGCCCTCCCACCAGACCACACGCTTCGTGGACTGCGCGGCGACGTTCTTCGCCAGATACTGGTCGGGGGTCATGATCACGGTGTCGCTGTCCATCGCCTCGACGATCTGCAGCGCGTTGGAGGAGGTGCAGCAGATGTCGGAGGCCGCCTTCACCGCCGCCGTTGTGTTGACATAGCTGACCACCGGCGCGCCGGGGAAGCGGGCGCGCATCTCGGCGATCCCGGCGGGCGTGATCGATTCGGCAAGGCTGCAGCCCGCCTCCAAGTCGGGCATCAGCACCGTCTTGGCGGGGTTCAGGATCTTCGACGTCTCGGCCATGAAATGCACGCCGCATTGCACGATCACCTCGGCCTCGACCTCGGTGGCGCGGATCGCCAGTTGCAGGCTGTCGCCCACCACATCGGCGATGCCGTGATAGATCTCGGGCGTCATGTAGTTATGCGCCAGCACCACGGCATTCCGCTCCCGCTTCAGCCGCTCGATGGCGATCACATAGGGCGCATAGACCGCCCAGTCGGGGAAGGGCATCACCCGCGCCATCCGGGCATGGATGTGGCGCGTGGCCTCTGCCGCCGCGAGCGAAGGGGACAGGTCGTACTGCGCGGCCAGTTCGGCACGGATCGGCGACAGGTCGAGCATGGGGGCCTCCTCTGCTCCGGACCCGGATCGCATAGCGAAAGCGGGGGGGCGGGGCAAGCATGACAAGCCTGTGACAGCCTTGCCGTTTTTTGACCGGATGGTGCGAAATCCGGGGGCGGGCCCGCCGCGGGACCCCGGACGGGATTGACGGTGCGGCGGCGCCGGACCATCACCATGCGATCAAACGGAGGGATGCAGGATGGCCGCGACGGAGGGCAGGGTGACGATCGGACGCGAAAGCCCGCTCGGCCCGGATCTGGCCGGGCTGATGCAGCGGCACAGTGCCGCGATGCATGCCGACACGCCGCCCGAAAGCATCCACATGATGGATGCGGGCCAGCTCGCCGCGCCGGAGATCGATTTCTTCGTGATGCGGCAAGAGGGGCGGCCGGTGGGCATGGGCGCGCTGAAGCGGATCGAGCCGGGGCATGCCGAGATCAAGTCGATGCATGTGCTGGCCGAGTTGCGGGGGCAGGGTCTGGCCCGGCGCCTGCTGCAGCACCTGCTGGCCGAGGCGAGGGTCGCGGGCCTGACGCGGGTCAGCCTGGAGACCGGCAGCCAGCCCAGCTTCGCCGCGGCGCAGGGGCTGTACCGGGCCGCGGGCTTCGCCGACTGCCCGCCCTTCACCGGCTATGGCCCCGACCCGAACAGCCTGTTCATGACGCTGGACCTGTCCGCCGCCCCGTGATCCTCCCAGTCGCGTGATCCCTACGCCCCGTGATCCCCGCCGCCCCTTGATCCGCCGCGCCCGATGCCGCAGAAGGGCGGACATGGCCCCGTAGCTCAACTGGATAGAGCACGGACCTTCTAAGTCTGGGGTTGGGGGTTCGATTCCTCCCGGGGTCGCCATGCCGTCCGCAAGTCAAGGCGGGCCCGCGCACCGATGCCTAGTCGGGCAGGCATGTCGTCAGGGTCGCGCAGCCCTCATGAAGGCTTCCCAGGATCGCCCGGAAGTGCTGCTCGGTGTTGCGGCTGGGTGGAGCGGTCACGGCCAGGGCCCCGAGAAACCTGCCGTTCCGGCCCAGGACCGGACAGGCGAGCCCGAAGATCTGCTCGTCCTCGAAATGGTCCACGGTGGCATATCCCTGGTCCCGGACCTGACCTGCCCTTTGCCGGGCCAGCTCAAGATCGCGTCCGGCAATGCCGGTTCTGGCAAGGGCGTCGGCCACGATGCGAGGGTCGGCGAAGGCGAGGAACACCTGGCCGGCCGCGGTGGTGCACAGGGGCAGGGCGTCGACCCCCACCATGGTGATCCGGTTGACCCTGCGGCTTTCGACCGAGGCAACGACCGCCATGGCACTGCCGTTGAACCGGCTGAAATGGCAGGTCTCGCCCGTCTGCTCCTGCATCTCTTCCAGCACCGGCTCCACCACCGACACCAGCGGCACGGTCGCCTCGCGGACGCGTGCCAGCTCGAGCACGGCGGGCCCGAGCCGATAGGTCTTGCGCGCCGGAACCCATTCGACCAGCCCCGACTCACACAGCGTCGTCAGCAGGCGATAGACCGTGGCCTTGCTTTCGCCGGCCAGACGGCTCCCTTCGCTGAGACCGATTTCGGGGGTCTCCGCCGAAAAGATTCGCAGGAGCGCGATGGCGCGCTGAAGCACTAATGCCATGTTTTCACGCCCGTTTCCATCGCGTGGCGATCAGGTGGTGACGGTGTTGACCCAAAGCTCCATCTCGCGCATCATTTATGAACCACTGGTTCACTCAATGAACCACAAGAAACAGGGAGATGCAAATGTCAAGTTTCACGCGCCGTGTGCTGGGCGGCCTGACGGCGGCAGCCGTCCTCGGCAGCGCCTTCGGCGCCTCGGCCCAGGAGACGCCGGTCCGGATCGCCTACATCTTGGCGGATTCGATGCTTCCGGCGCTTTATGCCCAGGATGAAGGTTACTTCACCGAAGCCGGGCTGGCCGCCGACCTGATCGCGGTGCAGAGCGGCCCGGCCACCGTTGCGGCCGTGGTTTCGGGCGAGGCCGACGTGGGCTATGCCGCGCCGATACCGCCGATCAACGGCCGGCTGAACGGTGTGCCGGTGAAGATGTTCCTGCAGCTTGGACAGGAGGTTGCGCCGGACAAGACCTATGTCTGGATCGTCGCCTCCCGGGCCTCGGGTATCACCGACATGGCGGGAACCGAGGGCAAGAAGATCGGCTTCAACGCCAACGGCGGCCTGTGCGAGCTGATGTGGCGCGATCACCTGACCGCGGCAGGCCTGTCGATCGACGATGTCCAGCCGGTTGTCCTGCCCTTCCCCGAACAGGAAGCGGCGCTGCAGCAGGGGAACATCGACGCCACCTGCACCGTCAATCCGTTCTACGCCTCGATGACCTCAAACGCGGAGCTCGGCGCCGTCATGCTGGCCACGGGCACGCTGGTCGACCTGTCGCAGCCCCTGATGAGCGACGCCTTCTTTGCGAGCGACGGCTGGCTCGCGGCCAACGGCGAGACGGCCGTCAAGCTGGCGCAGGTGATGGACAGGGCGCGGAAAGAGCTTCTGGCCGATCGGGCCACGCTGGAGGCGACGGCTGTCAAATACATGGAGCTGACGCCGGAGGCGGCGAAATCGTTCAACCTGCCCATCGTGAACGACAGCATGACTATGACCGCCGATGATGTGCAGCGCATTCTGGATGCGATGATCAAGACCGGCATGACCACCGGCCCGCTGAACGGGGCCGAATTCGTGGCCGAGGTCGAATATTGATCCCGGGCGGCGGGCCCGCGCGGCGGGCCTCCCTTCCATCCTGCGAGGGCTCCACATGACGTCGATCCTGACGGCGGATGCTGTTGGCAAAGCCTACGGCACCGGTTCCAATCGCCTGCCGATCATCAAAGGTCTGACCCTGTCGGTCGAACCCGGCGAGTTCGTCTCGCTGGTCGGTCCCTCCGGCTGCGGCAAGACCACGCTGCTGATGTGCCTGGCCGGCCTTCTTGCCCCGAGCGAGGGGGAGGTGCGCTTCAAGGGCCAGCGCGTCACCGATCCGCCCATCGGCCTGTCGGTGGTGTTCCAGGACTATTCCCGCAGCCTGCTTCCCTGGAAGACGAACCTCGACAACATCCTGTTCGGGATGCGCCGGGTGACCGGCATGGACAAGGCCGCAAAGCGTGACCGGGCGATGGAGATCCTGTCAGCCGTGGGCCTGACCGGGTTCGACGGCCACTACCCCTGGCAGGTCTCCGGCGGGATGCAGCAGCGCGTTGCAATTGCCCGCGGCATCGCCGCGCAGTCCGAGCTTCTGCTTCTGGACGAACCGCTGGCCGCCGTGGACGCCCAGACCCGCGCCGACATGCAGGACCTGCTTCTCGACCTTGCGGCCAGGTTCAACCAGACCTGCCTGCTGGTCACCCATGATGTCGAGGAAGCCGTCTACATGGCCGACCGGGTCCTGGTCCTCGGCCCGCGTCCGACCCATGTCGTGCGCGAGATCGAGGTTGATCTTCCGAAACCGCGCGACCAGCTGGCCACGCGCGAACATCCGGCCTTCCTCCACGCCCGGCACGAGGTTCTGGCGCTGATCCGCAGCATGCGACAGCGGACGGTTGCGGCATGAACGCGGCGCTTCAGTTTGCCGAACGGTTCCGTGTGCCGTTGTGCCTGCTGCTGGTCTTCGGAATCTGGCAAGCGGTGCATCTGGCCGGCGTGGTGCCGGAGAAGTTCTTTCCCTCGATGCCCGAAATCGTGGGCGCCTTCTGGCGGATGCTGTCGGACGGCACCGTGATCACGGCCTGGGTCACCACCTTCCTGCGGGCGCTGATCGGCCTGATCGCGGCGGCCTCGCTGGGGATTGCGCTGGCCATCCTGTCCGACCTGTCGCCGGTCCTGTCGCGCGGGATCCGGTATGTCTCGGACATCCTGCAGCCGATCCCGCCTGCGGCCTTCGTGCCGATGGCGGTCTTCATGCTGGGACTGGGAACGAAGCTTTACGCCTTCGTCATCATCCTTGTCACCGTGTGGCCACCCTACCTGAACGGCGTTACCGCGCTGCAGGCTGTCAGTCCGGTGCAGGTCAATACGGGGCGGATGTTCGGCCTCAGCCGCAGCCAGATCCTGTGGCAGGTGCGCCTGCCCGCGGCCTTGCCGGAGATCTTCACCGGCATCCGCTATGCCGCCACCATCTCCCTGATCGCCGTCATCGTGTCCGAGATGCTGGCCGGCCGCGATGGTATCGGCTTCATGATCTACAAGAAAGTCTACGCCATGCGCTCTTCCGACGTGTTCGCGCTGATGTTCCTCGTGGCCTGCAGCGGTGTCCTGCTCAACGGACTTGTGGCGCTTCTGCGCCGGGCGCTCACCGGCTGGCATATGCGGATGATGGAGCGCCCGGAGTGACCCGCGACCGCCGCATTGCCCTTTGGGGCCTTTCCGTGCCACTCGGCCTCCTCGTGCTCTGGCAGGTGCTGGCCCTGACCCAGTCAACGCCCCTGTTCCCCGGCCCCGTGAAGGTGGGGGTGGCGATCTGGTCGAACGCGCCGGTGATCCTGTCGGAGCTGGGCATCACGCTTCTGCGCGCCGCCGCAGGGTTTGCGCTGGCCTGCGTCACGATGATCCCGCTGGGCATCTTCCTGGGCCGGGTCCGCATCCTGGGCGTCATCCTGTCGCCGCTGATGGACATGCTCGCCACCCTGCCGCCGCCCGCGATCATTCCGCTGGTGATGCTGTTCGCGGGCACCGGCGACTGGGCCAAGATCGTGATCATCACCTATGCCGCCGCCGTGCCCCTGGTGATGAACAGCTACGAAGCCTCGCTCTCCATCCACCCCATGCTCAGCCGCGTCGCCCGCTCGCTGAACCTGTCGCGGATCGAGACGATGCGACTGATCGACTGGCCCTCGTCCCTGCCGATGATCGTCACCGGGGCGCGACTGGCCATTGCGTCCAGCCTGCTCGTCTCGGTGACCTCGGAGATGCTCCTGTCGACCAACGGCATCGGCACCTACCTGCAGCGCAGCCAGGAAACGTTCCGGGTGGATGCGGGCCTCGCCGGGATCGCCTTCATCTCGCTGGCGGGACTCATCGTGAATGCCGGGATGGCCCGGCTCGAACGCCGCTGGCTGTTCTGGCACTACCGCGACAAGACCGGAGACTGACCTTGGCTCGCAACATCCTGTTCATCATGTGCGACCAGCTTCGCGCAGACTACCTGTCGTGCTACGGCCACCCGCACCTGCATACGCCCCATATCGACGCGCTGGCCGCGCGGGGCGTACGCTTCACGCAGGCCTATGTGCAGTCGACGATCTGCGGCCCGTCGCGAATGTGCACCTATACCGGCCGCTACATGCGCAGCCACGGCAGCACCCAGAACGGGGTGCCGCTGAAGGTCGGCGAGATGACGCTGGGCGATCATCTTCGTCCCCTTGGCGCGCGCACCGTGCTGGTCGGCAAGACGCATATGGTGGCCGACGGCGAGGGAATGGACCGGCTTGGCATCGACCCGGACTCGATCATCGGCGTGCGCGTGTCGGAATGCGGCTTCGAGCCCTACGAGCGGGACGACGGGCTGCATCCCGACGGTCCCTATTCCCCGGACCCGGCCTATGACACCTACCTGCGCGACCACGGGTTCGATGGGCCGAACCCGTGGGAGCACTGGGCCAATTCCGGCGAGGCACCGGACGGCAGCCTGCAGAACGGATGGCTCTGGTCCCATGCCGACAAGCCGGCGCGCGTGCCCGAGGAGCATTCCGAAACACCCTACATGACCCGCCGCGCCATGCAGTTCATGGCCGAGGCCAAGATGGACGGTCGTCCGTGGTGCCTGCACCTGTCGTATATCAAGCCGCACTGGCCCTATATCGTCCCTGCGCCCTACCATGCGGCCTATGGCCTCGACCACGTCCTGCCGGCCCGGCGGACGGAGGAAGAGCGGCGGGACCCTCACCCGATCCTCGCCGCCTTCCAGGCCGAGCGTTACTCGCAGGTCTTCAACCGCCCCGGCGCGCGGGAACGGGTGATCCCGGCCTATATGGGGCTGATCAAGCAGATCGACGACCAGCTGGGTCTGCTGTTCGACTTCATGAAACGCGAAAGGCTGGACCGGGATACGATGGTCGTCTTCACGTCCGATCATGGCGACTATCTCGGCGACCACTGGCTGGGCGAGAAATACCTGTTCCACGATGCATCCGTCCGCGTACCGCTGATCATCGCGGACCCTTCGCCCGCTGCGGACGGCACGCGCGGCACCACATGCGACGCGCTGGTCGAGGCAATCGACCTCGCCCCGACCTTCATCGAGGCCCTGGGCGGCAAGCCTGCCTCCCATATCCTCGAGGGTCGCTCGCTTCTGCCCGTGTTGCACGGAGACCGGCCGGACACCGGGCGCCGCCACGTCATCAGCGAATATGACTACTCCTTCGATCTGGCACGGGTGAAGCTCGAGGTGCCCGTGCCCGAGGCGCGGCTCTACATGGTCTTCGACGGCCGCTACAAATACCTGCATGCCGACGGCTTTGCGCCGATGCTCTACGATCTTGCGACCGACCCCGACGAGTTCAACGACCTTGGCGCCGACCCTGCGCATCAGGCGGACCGCGAACGCCTGTACGAAGTGCTGGCGAAATGGTCGCGGACCACCCGGACCCAGACCACGGTGTCGGACGAGGCCATCACCAGATCGGACGCAAGGGCGCTGGCCTACGACCTCAACCTCGAAGGGGGGGTGCTGATCGGCTATTGGGACGAGCAAGACCTCAAGAACGAGTGCCAGGCGCGCGAGGCATTCCTGTCGTCGCCGGGCGGATGACCTTCCGGGTGGGGAGGCTGCGGGCAGGATGGCCCCGGCCATCCATGCCCTGTCGCGAAGCCCCCTGTAGTTACCCCATGCGCTCCGACGCATAGGCCCCCGGGCTGGCGGGGAAGACGACGGTCTTGTTCTTGTTGAGGAAGACCCGGTGCTGAGCATGCGCGTGAACCGCGCGTGCCAGGACCTGGGCCTCGACGTCGCGGCCGAGCGAGACGTAGTCGGACGCGCTTTGCGCATGGGTGACGCGCGTGATGTCCTGTTCGATGATCGGCCCCTCGTCGAGGTCGGCGGTAACGTAGTGCGATGTCGCCCCGATCAGCTTCACCCCCCGCTCGAAGGCCTGCTTGTAGGGGTTGGCGCCCTTGAAGCTGGGCAGGAAGCTGTGGTGGATGTTGATGATCCGGCCCGACATCCTCTGGCAGAGGCTGTCGGACAGGATCTGCATGTAACGGGCCAGCACGATCAGTTCGGCACCGGAATCCTCGACCACCTGCAACAGCTGCGCCTCGGCCACGGGCTTGTTCTGGGGGGTGACCTTGATGTGGTGGAACGGCAGGTCGTGGTTCACCACCAGCTTCTGGTAGGTCATGTGGTTCGAGATGACGCCCACGATCTCGATGGGCAGCGCGCCGATCCGCCAGCGATACAGCAGGTCGTTCAGGCAATGGCCGAAGTTCGAGACCATGATCAGGACCTTCATGCGGTCCGCGGGATCGTGGATCCCCCATTCCATCCCGAAGGGTTCGGCGACGGGCGCAAAGCCCTCCTTCAGGGTGTCGAGATCGACGCCCGTTTCCGGGACGAAGCTGATCCGCGCGAAGAAGCTGCCGGTCTCGATATCGTCGAACTGGGCGGCGTCGGTGATGTTGCAGCCCTGCTCGGACAGGAAGCCGGATACAGCGGCGACGATGCCCCGCCGGGAGGTGCAGCGGACGGTGAGGACGTACGTCATGGTGTCTTTCTCTCAGGTCAGATCAGTGGGCCGGGCAAGCCCGTTTCGGTCGCAGAACGCATGAAGCGTGTTCACCAGCAGGCAGGCGATGGTCATCGGGCCGACGCCGCCCGGTACCGGCGTGATGGCACCGGCCACCGCGGCGCAGCTGTCGAAATGACAATCGCCGACCAGCCGGGTCTTGCCCGCGCCCTCTTCAGGGGCGGCGATCCGGTTGATGCCGACGTCGATCACCGTGGCGCCGGGCTTGATCCAGTCGCCGGCGATCATCTCGGGGCGGCCGACGGCGGCGACCACGATGTCGGCGCGGCGCACGACCCCGGCGAGGTTCGCGGTGCGCGAATGGGCGATCGTGACCGTGCAGTTTTCCCCCAGCAGGAGCTGCGCCATCGGCTTGCCGACGATGTTCGACCGGCCGACGACCACGGCTTCGAGACCCGAAAGACTGCCGTGGTAGTCCTTGAGCATCAGGAGGCAGCCGAGCGGCGTGCAGGGCACCATGCCGGTCTGTCCCGTGCCGAGGCGGCCGACGTTCAGGACGTGAAATCCGTCGACGTCCTTGGCCGGATCGATGGCGTTGATCACCAGGTTCGCGTCCAGGTGCCCCGGCAGGGGCAGCTGCACCAGAATCCCGTGGATGCTGTCGTCCCGGTTCAGGCTGTCGATCAGCGCCAGCAGCTCTGCTTCCGGGGTTTCGGCGGGAAGCCGGTGCTCGACCGAGGCCATGCCGACCTCCACGGTCATCCGCCCCTTGGAGCGGACATAGACCTGGCTGGCCGGGTCCTCGCCCACCAGAACCACGGCCAGTCCCGGCTGGCCATGGGCGGCGAGGGCGGCGACATGGGCCGCCACGCGGGACCGGACGGCCCCGGCGAATGCCTTGCCGTCGATGAGGTGGGCGCTCATGGCAGCTTCTCGATCAGGTCCGGGACGGCGGTGAACAGGTCGGCGACCAGCCCGTAGTCGGCCACCTGGAAGATCGGCGCCTCCTCGTCCTTGTTGATGGCGACGATGATCTTCGAGTCCTTCATCCCCGCGAGGTGCTGGATCGCACCGGAGATGCCGACCGCGACATAGAGGTCCGGCGCCACGACCTTGCCGGTCTGGCCCACCTGCCAGTCGTTCGGGGCAAAGCCGGAGTCGACGGCCGCACGACTTGCGCCGACCGCGGCGCCCAGCTTGTCGGCGAGCGTCTCGATCAGGGCGAAGTCCTCTTCGGAGCCGACGCCGCGACCGCCCGAGACGACGATCCTGGCCGAGGTCAGCTCGGGCCGGTCCGAGGTCGCGACCTTGTCCTCGACCCATTCCGACAGGTCGGAGGCCGCGCCGGAGACCGTCTCCACCGGGGCGGAATTGCCGGTGCCGGCGGCCTCGAACGAGGAGGTCCGGAACGAGATGACCTTGGTCGCGTCGGCCGATTTTACTGTCTGGATCGCGTTGCCGGCGTAGATCGGGCGCCGGAACGTGTCGGCATCGACGACCGAGATGACATCCGTCAGGATCATCACGTCCAGAAGCGCGGCGACCCGGGGCAGCACGTTCTTGGCGTCGGTGGTCGCGGGGGCGACGATATGGGAATAGTCGCCCGCCAGCCCCGCGATCAGGTCGGCCGTCGCCTCGGCGAGGCGGTGGCCGAGGCCCGCATCCTCGGCGACGAGCACTTTCGCCACGCCGGCGATGGTGGCGGCTTCGGCGCCGGCGGCCGCCGCGGAGGCTCCGGCACACAGGACGGTGACGTCGCCGAGGGCGCCGGCGGCGCTTACCGCCCTGGCGGTGGCGTCCATGGACAGGGCGCCGTCGGTGACTTCGGCAAGTAGAAGAACGGCCATCAGACGGCTCCCCGCTCCTTGAGTTTCGACACAAGCTCATCGACCGAGCCGACAATGACACCGGCGGCGCGGCTGGCGGGCTCTTCGGTCTGCACGACGGTCAGCCGCGGGCTGACATCGACGCCGAAATCGGCGGGCGTCCGTTCCTCCAGCGGCTTCTTCTTGGCCTTCATGATGTTCGGCAGCGAGGCGTAGCGCGGCTCGTTCAGGCGCAGGTCCACGGTGACGACTGCGGGCATCCTTGTCTTGATGGTCTGCAGGCCGCCATCGACCTCGCGGGTGACCAGAGCATGATCGCCCTCCACCCTGACCTCGGAGGCGAAGGTGGCCTGGGACCAGCCGAGCAGCGCGGCCAGCATCTGGCCGGTGGCGTTCAAGTCGTTGTCGATGGCCTGCTTGCCGCAAAGCACGAGCTGCGGCTGTTCCTCGTCGATCAACGCCTTGAGCAGCTTGGCGACGGCCAGCGGCTCGATATCGACATGCACGTCATCGGCGGCGACGATCAGGATCGCGCGGTCGGCCCCCATCGCGAGGGCCGTCCTGAGCGTCTCCTGCGCCTGCTTCACGCCGATGGACACGGCGATGACCTCGTCGGCCGTGCCGGCCTCCCTGAGGCGGACGGCCTCTTCGACGGCGATCTCGTCGAACGGGTTCATCGACATCTTGACGTTGGCGAGATCGACACCCGAGCCGTCCGCCTTGACACGAACCTTCACGTTGTAGTCGATCACCCGTTTCACGGGTACCAGCACCTTCATGGCTTCAATCCTCGTTTCATGCTCTCGGGCCTGTCGGACAGGCAGCTCCGGATGTCAGAAGGCCAGGGTCGGGACATCGACGACGGTCGCGCCGCCGTCGACGGTCAGCACCGCGCCGGTGATCATCGACGCCTCGGCGGAGCAGAGGAACGCGACCGCGGCGGCGACGTCCTCCGGCAGGGCCGGTTTTCCCAGCGGCACGTCCTTGGTCACCAGCGCATAGGCCTCTTCCCTGCTGCCGAGGCCCTTGCGCTCCATCAGCTCCGCCATTTCCATGTCAGCCATCTCGGTCCTGACCCAGCCGGGGCAGATGGCGTTGCAGCGCACGCCATGCCGGCCGAAATCCCGCGCGATCGAGCGCGTCAGGCCGATCAGGCCGTGTTTCATCGTCACATAGCCGCAAGCCTGGGGCCCCGAGGCGAGCGCGGCGATGGAGGCCATCATCAGGATGTTGCCCCGGCGCGCGATCAGGTCCGGCATGGCCGCGCGGGCGGTGACCATCGCGGTGTTCAGGTTGGCCTCGACCGCCCTGGCCCAGTCCCCGTCCGAAATTTCGGTCAGGGTGCCGAAGCCGAAGCCCCCGGCATTGCAGACGACCGCATCGAGGCCGCCGAAACGGCTTCTGGCCAGCGCCACGAGAGCCTCGGCGTGATCCTTCGAGGCGGCGTCGCCCGCGACGGCCACGCCGTTGCAGGATGCGGCGACAGCCTCGATGGGCTCCGGCCGCCGACCGGTGAGGATCACGTTCGCGCCTTCTTGCGACAGGCGGCGGGCCGTGGCCGCGCCGATACCGGTGCCCGCTCCGGTCACGATCACGGTCTTTCCGTCGAAACGGCTCATGTCATCCTCCCTTGCGTGACAGGTAGGCCTCGGTCAGGCCGCGCGCGGTGTCGATGTAGCGCGCGTTTCGCGCCGCAGCCCCGTCCTCGGTCATGCGCGAGATGATCCAGCCCACATAGGTGGCGGCGCGCAGCACCACGAAGAGGTCGAGTGCCGCGAGGTCGATGTCGCGGACCGACAGATAGCCGTCGAGCAGCGCGGCCTTCAGCGCCTCGAAGTCCGGTTCCGTCCGGTTGCGCAGCAGGGTGGTCGCGATGTCGAACAGGCGGAAGCCAAAGCCGCTGTCGTCGAAGTCGATGAGGTTCACCCTGTCGCCATTGATCAGCAGGTTCTCGCGCACGAGATCCGCATGGATCAGCCCGTAGTCGAGGTCCGCCTCGCGCGCCGTCAGCTCCGCCGTCGCCACCTTCCGCAGGCGCAGGAACAGCGCCCGGTCTTCCGGCGACAGCGTCGGGTTGTCCCAGAACCTGTCCCAGACGGGCGCGTCGCCCAGCAGTCCGTCGCGATCCCAGCGGCGGCGCGTGAAACCCCCGGGCGGTGTCCAGGCATCCGAGACCTCGTGCAGGCGGGCCATCTCGCGCCCGATGGCGCGGAACAGGCCGGTGCGGTCGTCAAGCTCGAGCGGCACGCCCGTCTTGCCCAACGGCTGGCCCTCGAGCCAGCGCAGGACGTCGACGGCGACCCCGTCGATTATGTGCAGGTACGCGCCTGCCCCGGAAGCGACGGGCGCCGGGACGTGCAGCCCGCCCGCGTCGGCGGCGGCCATCCATTGCAGTTCGGACCGCAGCTCGGCCTCCGAGCAATAGCCCGGCCGGTGCAGGCGCAGGGCATAGGCGGCGCCCTCGTGATCGACGCGGTAGACCTTGTTCTCCCGCGCCGCCACCAGGCGACAGGCCGCGCCGTCAAAGCCCCATTGCGCGAGGGCCGTCTCGACCACCCCGCTCATGACCGGAGCGGCGTTTCAGAGAGAACGTCGTCGAGCGTATCGAACAGCAGATCGGCGTTCTGGATGGAAAACGGCAGCGGCGGGCGGATCTTGAGCGTGTTCTTGTGCCGTCCGAGCTTGGAATGGATCACGCCGCGATGGCGCATGGCGTTGATGACGCGGTCGGTGAAGTCGCTCGCCGGTTCCTTCGTCTCGCGATCGAGGACCATTTCCGCCCCGAAGATCAGTCCGGATCCGCGCACGTTGCCGATGAAATCGTATTTCTGCCGGAGCGTCTCGAGCCGGCGCCGCGCGTGCTGACCCACCACGCGCGCGTTCTCGACCAGGCCCTTTTCCTCGATCTCCTCCAGAACCGCCATCCCGGCCGCGCAGGAGACAGGATTGCCGCCGAAGGTGTTGAAGTAGCGATAGCCCTTGCGGAAGGTCGACAGGATCTCGCTGCGGGTCACGAGGCCGCCGATGGGATGGCCGTTGCCCATGGGCTTGCCCAGGGTGATCACGTCGGGAACCACGCCCATCTTCTGGTGCGCCCACATATGGGTGCCGGTGCGGCCGAACCCCGACTGCACCTCGTCGCAGATCAGCAGCCCGCCGGCCTTGCGCACGACCTCGGCCACCGGCTTCAGCCAGCCGTCGGGGTTGTCGGGAAAGCCCTCGTTCAGGAAGTATGGGCAGATGACGAGCGCGGCGAAGCCGGTGCCGGACCGTTCGTGCTCGGCGATCTGCTCGGCCACGGCATCGGCAAAGCGCGTGCCGTCCGGATCCGGGTGGCGGTAGCTGTCGGGGGCCTCGACGAAACGGAAATACTGGCCGAGGCCGAAGCCCACGGTGGGCCTGTTGGACTGGCTGAGCTGGCTCACCAGCGCGGTGTTGCCGTGATAGGTGGCATCCGTCGCGATGATCCCGCGCTTGCCGGTCATGCCCTCGGCCATGCGCAGCGCGATGTCGTTCGCCTCGGACCCGGTGCAGGTCAGGACGGCGGTGTCGAGCGAGGCATCCATCGTGCCGGTCAGCTTCTCGACATAGTCGAGGATCCCGTCATGCAGATAGCGCGTGTGGGTGTTGAGCGTGGCTGCCTGACGGCAGATCGCCTCGACCACGCGGGGGTTGCAATGACCCACCACCGGGACGTTGTTGTAGCAATCGAGGTATTTGCGGCCCTCGGCATCCCACAGCCAGACGCCCTCGCCGCGCACCACATGCACCGGATCGTCATAGAAGGTCGAGACGTTCGGCCCGAGGAGTCGCTTGCGGTCCGCAATCAGCGTGTCGATGTCGCGTTTCATGCCGTGCCTCCTGTGGGGTTCAGGCCCGCCGCCGCGCGGACCCTCGCATAGCTTTCGGCCGGGCGGGTGACGTCGAAGGCGACGGCGCGCAGCCCCACCTTCTCGGCCCCCTTGATGTTCCGGTCCTGGTCGTCGACGAAGACGCACTCGCCGGCCGTCAGGCCAAGCTCGGCCAGGCAGGTCTCGTAGGCGCGCGGGTCGGGTTTCAGGATGCCGGTATAGGTCGCGTCGACGATGGCGTCGAACTGCGCCAGGAACGGCAGCTTCGTGCGGAAATCCGCCCCGTAGAACAGGTCGAGTTCGTTCGAGAGGACGGCCAGCCGCAGCCCCGCTGCAAGCGCCTCCTCCACCGTCTGCAGGAATTCGGGCCGGATCACCTCGGCCGGCGCGTCGCCGCGCACCGCCTTCACGAAATCCGAAAACTCGGTCCATTCCTTGCCGACGAGGCCGCCGAGTTCGCGGGTGCGGGCATACCAATAGTCGCGTTCCGAGATGACATCGGCCTGCATGTCGCGCCACAGCGGATCGGTCGCGGGATCGAACGGCCCCATCCATGTCAGGCTGCCGGAGGGCAGCCCGAGGCTCGCCTCGGTCAGGGGGTGCGTCTCGAACAGCGTGCGGGAGATGACGCCGCCGAAGTCGAAGATGATGGCCTTGGCGGGGAGTGCGTGTGTTTCGGTCATAGCTGGATCCAGGCCGACTTCAGGTCGACGTATTTCTCGAGGGCGTGAAGGGACTTGTCGTGGCCATTGCCCGACTGCTTGTGCCCGCCGAGCGGGACGGTCAGGTCAGAGCCGCCATAGGTGTTGACATGCACGACGCCCGAGCGGATGCGGCCGATCATGCGATGCGCGCGCGACAGGTTCGACGTCCAGACACCCGCCGCGAGCCCGAAGGCGGTGCCGTTGGCGAGCCGCACCGCCTCGTCCTCGTCCCGGAAGGTCGTGACCGAAAGGACCGGCCCGAAGACCTCGTTCTGGAACAGGCGGTCGGTCTGCTTCACGCCGGCAAGGACCGTCGGCTGCATGTAGGTGCCGCCGGTCTCGGCCAGGATCCGTTCGCCGCCGGCCCGGCGTTCTGCGCCTTCCGCTTCGGCCGTCCTGACGAAGTCGAGGTTGGCGGCAAGCTGGGCCTCGGAATGCACCGCGCCGATCTGGCTGGTCAGGTCCAGCGGGTCGCCGACCCGGAAGGCTGCCGCGTGGCGGGCGATTTCGGCCACGAAGTCCTCGGCCACCTCCTCCTGCACGAGCAGTCGCGATCCGGCGACGCAGACCTGGCCCGAGTTGCGGAAGATGCCGGCGGCCGAAACCTTGGCGGCCTCCGCGAGATCGGGCGCGTCGCTGAACACGATGTTCGGCGACTTCCCCCCCAGTTCGAGGTAGCAACGCTTCAGGTTCGAGCGGGCGGAATATTCCAGCAGCCGCCGCCCCGTCGCACCCGAGCCCGTGAAGGCGAGGATATCGACGTCCATGCTGAGCGCGAGCGCCTCGCCGACGACGCTTCCGCGGCCGGTTACCACGTTGAAGACGCCGTCCGGAACGCCCGCCTCGCTGGCAAGCTCGGCGATCCGCAGCAGCGTCAGCGAGGCGGTCTCGCCCGGCTTCAGCACGACCGAGTTGCCCGCGGCAAGCGCCGGGGCGATCTTCCAGCTGCCGATCATCAGGGGGAAGTTCCACGGCACGATGGCGCCGACAACGCCCACGGGCGCGTGATGCACAAGGCCGAGCACGTTCTCTGCCGTCGGCGCGATCTGGCCATAGACCTTGTCGATGGCCTCGCCATAGTAGCGGAAGGTGGCGGCGGCAGACAGGGCCTCGGCCTTGAAGGCCATGCCGATTTCGGTGCCGTTGTCGCGCACGCCCAGAACCGAGAGCTCCAGCGCGTTCGCCTCGATCAGATCGCCGAGGCGCAGCAGAACCTTCTTGCGGGCCGCAGGCGCCATCCGGGACCAGCGGCCATCGTCGAATGCCTCGCGCGCGGCCGCGACCGCCGCGCCCACATCCGCGGCACTGCCGTCGGCAATCTGCGTCAGGACCCGGCCGTCGATCGGCGAGATCACGTCGAGCATGGCGCCCTCGATTGCAGGGGTGCGTCGGCCGCCGATGAAGTGGGTCTGCGGTGGCACTTTCGCGTGGCGGAGTGCGTCGATGGATGCCTGGTTCAGCATGTCTTGCGCCCTGTCTGGAATGCTCGTGATCCGTCCGAAGTCATGCCGCGTCCGGTCGCCCCGCCGCGGGCACGATGCCCTGTGCCACCCAGTCGTCGAAGATCTTCATGGCAACGGCCGAAAACTCGGGGTCGTTGATATGCGCGTCGGTTTCGCTGACCGACACGCGGTCCGCGACGGTGGCGCGCAGCTCGGACAGGAAGGCCTCCAGACCTTCCGGATCGTGGCAGTCGCCGCCGGGCTTGTCCCATTCCTCGATCCCGCCGCCCGGGATGAGCAGGTGCGTCGGCGCGGCGCTTTCCCCGATCCGCCTGTTCAGTTCCCGCGCGATCTCGCGCCGCTCCTGCGCGTTGTAGACGGTGTTCTTCACCAGCTTGTTGTGGATGTGCAGCGGCCGGTCCCGGAAGCGTTCGGGAACCTCCTGCCAGCCCGCGAAGTCGATCAGGTCCATGCATCCCGGCGCCACGAGTTGCGGGATGCCGGCCCTGCCGGCGGCGCGGTGGCGATCCTGTCCGGCATTGACGACGGAGCCGGCCAGCAGGTTGCCCAGTTCCGAGCCCGCGAAATCGAACACGCAGACGAAGCCCTTCTGCGCGGCGATCTGCTCGAAGGCCATGCCGCCCATGCCCATCGCATGGAACACCGCGACCTCGTAACCGCGCTCTTCCAGAGCGGGCTTGAGGAACTTGATGTATTTCAGACAGGAGGTGCCGAGCGAGGTGATGCCGATGACCGGCTTGTCGCTGGCCGCAGGCTCGGCCGCCCGTGCCGCGCCCAGAACCGCACCGGCGGCCTGGGCCAGGGAAGAGCGGCAGATCGCGTTCAGACCGTAGAGCCCGCCGGTCCAGAGGATCATCTGGACGTCCGGCGACAGGCGTTCGGAAGGGATGAGCGCCGAGAATGAGACGGTCGAGACGACATATTTGGGCAGACCCAGAGGCAATCCCTGGCAGACGTCGAGCGCCAGGTCGGTGCCCATCGTGCCACCCAGTATGATCACCCCGTCGATGCGCCCCGCATCGCACAGCTGACGCGACAGCCTGCACGCACCTGTCGCCATGATGTTCATGGCGACATGTTCGCTGCCGCTGGCGATGGCCTCCTCGATCGAGCTGCCGCCAGCTTGGGCGACCTCGTGCTTGGAGATGTCGGTCGGGTGCAGGGGATCCCCGAGGACGCTGACATCGAGCGTCAGGGTGCCCCCTCCCAGCGACCGGATCTTGTTGGCGATGAAGTCGAGTTCATCGTTCTTGGTGTCGTATGTGCCGATGATCAGGATTGTCTTGTCGGTCATTTTTTTATACCTCCCCGGACCTTGTTTCAGCCCCGCATGATCGCGCCGGACGGGTCGTAGAACGGTGCGAGCTGGACCTTCAGCGGGTACATCTCGCCCGCGATCTGCACCGTGAAGCCGCCCTCTTCGATCCAGTCCTTGCTGACGCCGCCATCCCTGTGAAGACTGGCGAGTCCCACCATCGCCTCGATGCGAAAGCCCCAGTCGCCCGAGGTGACATGGCCGACGATTTCGCCGTCGCGCCAGACCGGCTCGTTGTGGATCAGGTAGGGGCCCGTGGCATCGACGCCTTCGACGATGCAGGACACGGTGCGGTACTTCTGTGCCGGTCCGTTCGCCTTTTGCGCGGCGAGCCGCTCCCTGCCGAGGAAATCGTCCTTGCGGAGGTTCACGGCGAAGCCGAGACCGGTCTCATAGGGCGTGTCGTCCTCGGCAATGTCATGGCCGAAGTGGCGGAAGCCCTTTTCCAGCCGGCAGGAATTCATCGCATACATGCCCATGTGCCGCAGGCCGTGCTTCGCGCCCACCTCCATCAGCGCCTCGTAGACGCCGGCCATGAATTCGGTGGACAGCATCAGCTCATAGCCGAGCTCGCCCAGGAACGAACGGCGGATCGCCCAGCCACGGGCATAGGCGATGTCGATCTCGCGCGCGGCGCCGAAGGGGAAGGCCGCGTCCGACAGATCGACGCCGGACAGGGCCGACAGGATCTCGCGGGACCTGGGCCCGTGGATCGAGATCAGCCCGTATGCCGAGGTCGCGTCGAAGATCTCGAACCGCCAGTCGGGGTCGGCGTGATCCCTGATCCAGGCCTGATCCCGGATCTGGCTCGGGTGGCCGGTGATGACCATGAAGCTGTCATGCGCGGTCCGGGTCACGGTGACATCGGCCTCGATACCGCCGCGCGTGTTCAGGAACTGCGTGTAGACCGAGATGCCGGGCGCCACGTCCATCTCGGCCCCGCAGACCCGGTTGAGCGCCCGGACGGCATCCGGCCCCTGCACCTGGATCTTGGCATACATCGACTGGTCGATCAGCACGGCCGCGTCGCGTGCCGCCAGGCATTCGGTCCGGACATGCGGGGCCCAGTCCTTCCAGCGCAGGTTCGGCTCCTCGTTCCAGCCCTTCTTGTCCGGATCGTAATACATCGGGACTTCCCAGCCGATCCGTTCCCCGAAGGTCGCGCCGGCTTCGGCCAGCCGGTCGTGCAGCGGGACGCGGCGGACACCGCGGGCCGAGTGGATCTGCCGCCCGACCCAGGAGACGCCGTAGTGGAAGCCCACGGATTCGGTCGCGCGATCCCGGTTGTAGCGGGTGTTGGACTGGAAGGGATGGGCGCGCCGCGCCAGCATCGGTCCCATCCCGCGGGACGGCGCGCCGTCGATCATCCACTCTGCCATCGTCAGCCCGACGCCGCCCGAGTTGAGGATGCCGTTGGAGTTCATGCCGGTCGCGACGTAGAGGCCCCTGATCTCGGCAGTCGGCCCCAGATAGGGGCGTCCGTCCGGCGTGAAGCTCTCGGGCCCGTTGAAGAAGGTCTGGATGCCCATCTCGGCAAGGGCGGGCATCCGTTCGAACATATTCTCGAGGTTCGCCTCGACATGGTCCATGTCGAAGGGCAGTTCGTCGAATTCGAAATCCTCCGGGATGCCGTTTTCGCCGTAGGGTTTGCCCTTCTGCTCGAAGGCACCGATGAGCAGCTTGCCGGTATCTTCCTTCCAGTAGGTCCGCTCTTCGGCGATGTTCAGGATCGGCTGGGTCTTGGGCAGTCCCTCTACCGGCTCGGTCACGATGTAGAAGTGCTCGGTCGCGTGCAGCGGCACGGTAACGCCCTTGGCCTTGGCGAAGAGGTGGCTCCACATGCCGCCGGCCAGAAGGACCTTGCCTGTCGCGATCACGCCCCTGTCGGTCTCGACGCCCACCACCTTGCCGTCCTTGACGAGCAGGTCGGTCACCTTGGTGTTCTCGAACACCTGCGCGCCGTTCGCGCGCGCGCCCTTGCTCATCGCAACGGTCACGTCCAGCGGGTTCACCTGTCCGTTCGACGGGACGAAGAACGCCGACTTCACGTCCGAGGTCTCGATCCAGGGCCACTTTTCCTGCAACTCGGCGACGGACAGAAGCTGCGTCTCGATCCCCATGCGCACCGCGTGGTCGTGGCTGCGGAGCAGCTGTTCGTGGCGCACGTCGCCGAGGGCGAGGTTGATGGTGCCGTTGGGCTTGTAGCCCGTCGCCTGACCCGTCTCTTCCTCGAGGTCGCGGAACAGGCGCGCGGTGTACTTGCCAAGCTCGGTCTGGGCAGTGCTGTCGCGCAGCTGGCCGACGATGCCGGCCGCGTGCCAGGTCGTGCCGCTGGCCAGCTTCCGGCGTTCGATCAGGACCGCCGGAACACCGCGCTTCGCGAGGTGATAGAGCGTCGACACCCCGATGATGCCACCGCCGACAATGACGACTGGAGCGTTTTCGGGAAGGGTGCTGGTCATCGGGTTTCCGCCTTTCATCACGGTGCGACCACGGGGGCCGGCAAGAGTCGACTTGCGGGCAAACATGGCGACGCGGCGAGGAAGCTCAAAAAGAAAAGCACCAGAGGTGCGATTATCGCACTACAGGTGCTTTTTTCTGGTGCGACGCCCGTGGATGATCTTACCCATGACCTTGATGTTGCCCGGGCGACCAAGGCGGACGCGACTCATGACAACCGTCGACAAGGCCATGACCCTGCTGCGCCAGTTCTCTCTGGAGCGGCTGGAGATCGGCTTGAACGAACTGGCCCGGATGACGGGCGAGGACAAGGCGGTCGTCCGCAGGATACTGGTTTCGCTGATGAAAAGCGGCTTCATCGAACAGAACCCTGAAAATCAGCGCTATTTTCTCGGATCGGGTTTTCTCGCGCTCGCGCGGCTTCGGGAGGCGACGATCCCGATGGTCCGGGCGACGCAGATCGTCTCGGCCTGGCTGTGCAGGGCGACGAACGAGACGGTCCATGTCAGCATCGCCGGGCAGGCCGGAATGTCGACGGTTGCCTACAACCTGCCGCCGCGGGGCAATGTCATCAACCTGCGGCCCGCGGACAGATACCCGTTCCACTCGTCTTCGTCCGGGCTTGCCTACCTGGCCTACTGCACGCCGGACACGCAGGAACGCCTGCTCGAACTTCCGCGCGAGAGGTTGACGCATCTGACGGTCACGGATCCCGACGAGCTTCGGGTGCTGTTCGCGCGGACCCGCGCCGCCGGATATGCCTGCACGCGCAACACGGTCGAAGTAGGGGTCGCCAGCGTCGCCATGCCCTTCTTCCTCGGCTCCGCCGATCCGTCCGGCACCATCGCGATCGCGGTGCCCGATCTGAACCTGACGCCCGACCACGAAGCGTTTCTCGTCGAGTCCCTGCGGACCGGGGTCGGCAAGCTAGAGACCGCGCTGGTGGGGGGGCCGAATTCAGAACAGGCCCCCGAAGACCCGGACGACTGAACGAGACAACCTGAACCCTGTGCCGGAGGCTGCCGTGACCCAGCAAGACGCGAATTTTCTGAAGGAAAACAACGCTCGCCACCTGTGGCACCCGATGGCGCATCCGGCCGACAGCATCGCCAATCCGCCCGACATCATCGTCGAGGGGCACGGCGTCCGGATCGTCGACGTGGATGGCCGCGAGACGGTGGACGCGGTCGGCGGGCTGTGGAACGTGAACCTCGGCTATTCCTGCGAGCCGGTGAAACAGGCCATCGCCGATCAGCTGGGCCGGCTGCCCTACTATTCGATCTTTCGCGGCACCTCCAACGACGCGGTGATCGAGCTCAGCACCATGCTGCGGGAATTCTTCGCGCCCGATGGCCTGGTGCGGGCCTTCTTCACCTCGGGCGGGTCCGATTCGGTGGAGGTGTCCCTGCGCCTCGCACGCCAGTACCACAAGCTGCGCGGCGAGGCCGGTCGGATCAAGTTCCTCAGCCTCAAGAAGGGCTATCACGGCACGCATACGCTGGGCGCCTCCGTGAACGGCAATGCGAATTTCCGCACGGCCTACGAACCGCTGATGCCGGGCTGCTTCCACATTCCCGCGCCCTACACCTATCGCAACCCCTTCGACGAGACGGATCCCGCACGACTCGCGCAGCTCTGCCTTGCGGCGCTCGAGGACGAGATCGCGTTTCAGGGGGCCGAGACCGTCGCCGCCTTCATCATGGAGCCGGTCCTGGGCGCGGGCGGCGTCATTCCCCCGCATGAAAGCTTCATGCCGGGTATCCGCCAGATCTGCGACAGGCACGGCATCCTTCTGATCGCGGACGAAGTCATCACCGCCTTCGGCCGAACCGGCAGCTGGTCGGGGTCTCGCCACTGGGGCGTCCGGCCCGACCTGATGTGCACGGCGAAGGCGATCACCAATGGCTACTTTCCCTTCGGCGCCGTCATGATCGCCGACCAGGTTGCCGAGGTCTTCGAGGCCGACCGCTCGGGAAAGGGCTCCATCGGGTCGGGCTATACCTATTCCGGTCATCCCGTGGGCGCCGCGGCGGCCATCGCCTGTCTCAGGGAGACCGAGCGCCTTCAGGTCAAGGACAATGCAGCCGCGCGCGGCGCACAGCTGTGGGCCGGGCTCGGGCGCATCAAGGAAAAATACGGGCTGGTCGGCGATGTGCGCGGCGGCCACGGGCTCATGTGCGCGGTCGAACTGGTTTCGGACCGGGACGCCAAGACGCCGATCGACAAGAAGACGATCGGCAAGGTGCATCGCGTGGCCTATGAGAGCGGAGCGATGCTGCGGGTCTCGGGCAACAACATCATCCTGTCGCCCCCGCTGGTGGTCGGCGAAGCGGACGTGGAGATCATTCTTTCGGCCCTCGACGCGGGTCTGGCCTCGGTCGCCTGATGGGGATGACCGGTTCAGCGCATTCCGTCGGCATCCCGGGGACCCGGCGTCGCAGGTCCCTCGACCCCGTCGAGGTCCATGCGCGAGCGCGGTTTCGCGACGGGGTCCCGGTCGAGGACCGCGTGCCATTGCTCCATCACCCTGAAGAACGTGTCGAGATCCTCCGGACTGACGCTGTCCCGCAGGGTCTTCTCGATGGTGCGCGCGTTCGGCACGATCTCGTCCAGGGCCGCGCGTCCCGTCGCCGTCAGCGAAATGGCCACCAGCCTGCCGTCGCCGTCGACCGGCGTCTTGCTGACGAGGCCGTCCTGTTCGAGGCGCGCGACCGCCCGGCTGACCCGGGATTTCTCCAGGTTCACGCAGTCGTGGATGTCCCGCACGGAAACCGCCCCGCAGCGCGACAGATGAACCAGGACCCGCCATTCGGCGACGGACAGGCCGTGGCTTCGGTCGTACTCGACCGAGATGCGTCGGCTGATGCGCTCGGACAGGACAGCCAGCCGGTAGGGCAGGAAAGCGGACAGGTGAAACCGGGTGGGCATGCGGAGCTCGTCGATATCATTGCACTTGCAACAATATTGACTTGAGCCGCGATGGCAATGATAAGAGGGTCGTTGTGATTGCAACGATCTGGTCGCACGGCGCGGCGCGACACGACGAACGACAGTCAGCAAGGAGCTTCGATATGGCCAAGGCATTCGCATCGCAGGGAGACATGGCGGAGAAGAAGACGTCCTTCACCGAGATCGGTGAGGGGCTTTACGCCTTCACCGCCGAGGGAGATCCCAATTCCGGCGTGATCATCGGGGACGACAGCGTCATGATCGTCGAGGCGCAGGCGACCCCCCGCCTCGCGAACAAGGTGATCGACTGCGTGCGATCGGTCACGGACAAGCCGATCAGCCACGTCGTGCTGACCCATTACCACGCGGTCCGGGTTCTCGGCGCCTCGGCCTTCGGCGCAAGCCAGATCATCATGTCGGATATTGCGCGCGCCATGGTCGTCGAACGCGGGCAGGAGGACTGGGACAGCGAGTTCCAGCGGTTTCCCCGCCTGTTCGAGGGGCATGAGAGCATCCCCGGCCTGACCTGGCCGACCACCACTTTCAACGACCAGATGACGGTCTACCTCGGCAAGCGGAAGGTCGAGATCAAGCAGATCGGCCGCGCCCATACGGCCGGCGACGCCGTCATCTGGGTGCCGGACGCGCAGACGATGTTCACGGGCGATATCGTGGAATATCACTCCGCCTGCTATTGCGGGGACGGGCATTTCAGCGATTGGGGCCGGACGCTCGACGCGGTCAAGGCCTACGATCCCCAAAGCATCGCGCCGGGACGCGGCGATGCGCTGATCGGGCGCGAGATGGTCGAGGTCGCCCTCGAGTCGACCCGCGATTTCGTCGACTCGACCTATCGCCCTGCCCAGAAGGTCGCGGCCCGGGGCGGCAGCCTCAAGGACGCCTGGGACGCCGTGCGCGACGCGTGCGACCCCAAGTTCAAGGACTACGCGATCTACGAGCACTGCCTGCCGTTCAATGTGGCCCGCGCCTATGACGAGGCGCGCGGGATCGACACACCGCGGATCTGGACCGCACAGCGCGACATCGAGATGTGGGAACAGCTTCAGGCCTGAGGAGGCCTGCAGGGAGGAGGAGACGAATGACGTTCGCAGACCGCTACCCGCTTGCCTTTCGGCTCTACCCCTACGCCCGCGTGCCGGATCAGGACGCCGCAACACCCGTCCGGCATCCGGTCGCCATCGTGGGCGCGGGTCCGGTCGGGCTGTCGCTCGCGCTCGACCTGGGGCTGCGCGGCACGCCGGTCGTCGTCCTCGACGATCACGAGGGCGTCGGCCTCGGCTCGCGCGCCCTGTGCTTCGCCAAGCGCACGCTCGAGATCATGGACCGACTCGGTGCGGGCCGGGCCATGGTCGAGAAGGGCATCGTCTGGCAGAAGGGCCGGGTCTTTCGCGACCGCGACGAGATCTTCGATTTCGACCTGCTGCCCGAGGCGGGGCACGAATACCCCGCCTTCATCAACCTGCAACAGCCTCATTTCGAACGCTTCGTCATGGAAGCGATCGTCCGCGCACAGGCGGGCGGCGCGCCGATCGAGGTTCGCGGCAAGAACCGCGTCGACGGCGTCACGGACACGGGCGACGGGGTGCTGCTCGACCTGATGACCCCCGATGGCCCTTACCGCATCGCGGCCGACTATGTGGTTGCCTGCGATGGCGCCCGCTCGCCGGTGCGGGGCATGCTGGGTCTGGGCTTCGAAGGCCGCGTCTTCGAGGACAATTTCCTGATCGCCGACGTCAAGATGACGGCCGACTTCCCGACCGAACGCTGGTTCTGGTTCGAGCCGTGGTTCAAGTCCGGCGACAGCGCGCTGCTGCACAAGCAGCCCGACGACATCTGGCGCATCGACTTCCAGCTGGGCTGGGACATCGACCGGGAGAAGGAGCTGCGGCCCGAAAGCATTCGCGCCCGTGTCGACCAGATGCTGGGCCATTCCGACTATGAGCTGGACTGGTGTTCGATCTACACCTTCCAGTGCCGCCGGATGCAGTCCTTCCGCCACGGGCGGATCCTCTTTGCCGGCGACAGCGCGCATCAGGTCTCGCCCTTCGGGGCGCGCGGGGCGAATTCGGGCGTGCAGGACGCCGACAACCTGTCCTGGAAGCTGGCGGCCGTGCTAGGCGGCGCGCCCGAGGCACTGCTGGACAGCTATGACGCCGAAAGGGTGCAGGCGGCGGATGAGAACATTCTCAATTCCTCGCGCTCGACGGATTTCCTGACACCGAAGACAGAGGTCTCGCGCCTGTTCCGCAACGCGGTTCTCGATCTCGCGCGCGATCATGCCTTCGCCCGGCCGCTGATCAATTCCGGGCGGCTGAGCGTGCCGTGCGTCTACGACGGCTCGCCGCTGAACAGCCCGGATGCGCTCGACGCACCGGCGCGCAGCCGCCCCGGCGCCCCCTGCCCGGATGCGCCGCTGGGCGACGGGTTCCTGCTGCCGGCCCTGGGGCACGGCTTCACCCTGCTGGCCCTCGGCTGCGATGCGCCGGACACGCTGGCAGAGGCGGGCGCAACGGCCCGGCGCCTGAGTGTCGACGTGACCGAAGCGCCCCTGATCCGGGAGCGTTACCTCGGGGCCGCGCCCGCGGGGCTGTACCTGATCCGCCCGGATCAGCACGTGGCCGGGCGCTGGCCGGCCTTCGACGAAACCGCGATCCGCGCCGCCATGCGCCGCGCGATGGGACATGACGCATGCTGACCGAACGTCCGAACATCCCCGATCCCGACGGCTTCTACGCAGAGCTTCTTGGCGTTCACGAGGGGCTCTCGCCCGACGAGAGCCACAGCCTCAACGCGCGTCTGATCCTGATCCTCGCCAACCATATCGGCGACCGCGCCGTTCTGTCGGCCGCGCTCGCCGCCGCCCGGTCCTCCGGCCGGCCGGCCGTTTCGGGATAGGCCCCGACACCTGACAAGACCCCGGCACTACGGTTCGGGCCGACGGGGCGCGATACCGCCGGGCCACAGGCCCGGCTTCGCCGACGGTTCCGATAGCTGACTGCACCATCGAGGCGTCGACCGGCGCCCGTCCGCGGACGTTGATCCGTCCATAGCGACTGCGCCTGTCGATGACCGGCTGCTGCCGACGGACGGGGCCGGGCGGCCTTTCTGGCGCAATCGACGATGTCCGGAAAGACGCCGTTCGGGGTGGCCGCAGGACACCCCGTTCCGCCGACGAACCCTGCAACTTCATTCGAGACGCCGACAGGCAGAGGCGGCGCTTCCGCGCCGCCTCGAAGCCGTCAGGAGGCTCCGCTCTCTCTCGACCGAAGGCGGGAGATCGTGAACAGGACAACCGCCCCCACCGCGAGCGCGAGCAGCGTCGCCGCGATCGGCCGCGTCAGGAAGACCGACGGATCGCCGTTCGACAGGCTCAGGGACTGCTTCATCCTGAGTTCGAGCAGCGGCCCGAGAACCAGCCCGATGACCAGCGGGAAGGGCGGAATGCCGTTCCGCAGCATGAAGCGGCCGATGATGGCGAAGATCACGGTGATCAGGGCGTCGCTGAGCCGGTAGTTCTGCGTATAGGACCCGACCAGCGCGAGGACGAGAATGGTCGCGCCGATGAGCCGCGGGTTGATGTTCGACAGCTTCACGATCGCTTTCGTCGAAACGAGCAGGATCAGCAGGATCAGGATGTTCAGGACGAACAGCGAGATATAGAGGCCCGAGATGAACTCCGGATGATTGGAGAAAAGCTCCGGCCCCGGGATGATGTTGTGGATCATGAACACCGCAAGCAGCATCGCCATCAGCGGGTCGGCCGGAATCCCCAGCGACAGGAGCGGCACGAGAACCGTCGATGTGCAGGCGTTGATCGAGCATTCCGACGCGACGAGGCCTTCGCCGGATCCCTTGCCGAACTCCTCGGGCTTCTTCGAGAAACGCCGCGCCAGCGAGTATGACAGGAACTGTGCGCCGAATTCCCCGACGCCCGGCAGAAGCCCCATGAACACCCCCAGCCCGCAGGACCGTGCAAGCGTCCGCGGGTATCTGAACGCCTCGGCCAGCCCGCGCCAGCGGCTTTCGCCGGGGCTCGCGATGTCGGCCTGCGGGCGTGCATCCGACCCCAGCAGGACGAAGGCCTGGGACATCGCGAAGAGGCCGATGACGACGGGCACCAGCGGGACGCCTCCCAGCAACCATTGCTGATCGAACGTGTACCGCTGGGTATTGAAGGGAGATTCGAAGCCGACGGTGCCCAGGAACATCCCCAGCCCGAGCGACAGGATCGCGCCGGCAATCTGCTTCTGGTGCGCGAGCAGGACCGAGACCAGCGCGAGAACTGCCACCATCGCGAATTCCGGCGCGCCGAAGCGCTCGGCCACTTTCGCGAGGTAGGGCGCCAGCAGCACCAGAGCGAGCACCGACACGATGCCGCCGATGAAGGAGGAGGAATAGGCCAGCGACAGCGCGCGGAACGCCTCGCCCCGTCTCGCCATCGGGTAGCCGTCATATGTCGTCAGAACGTTGACCGGCGTCCCTGGCACCCGGATGAGGATCGCCGGGATCGCCCCCCCGTACCAGGCGCCGCCATAGGCACCGAGCAGAAGCATGATGCCGGGAAGCGGCTCCAGCTGAAGGCTGAAGGGGAGCAGGATCGCCATGGCTCCCGCCGGCTCGAGGCCGGGGACCGCGCCCACCAGAATACCCAGTACGGCGCCTGCAACGAGGGCGGCCAGCACTTGCCAATGGGCGACGTACTCGAGGCCGAGCAGGAAGGAATCGATCACAGAAAGGTCCCCAGTGTGTTGCCGAGCCAGTCGGGCAAGAGTTCGAAAACAGGCGCGAGCGGAAACCACAGCCCGATCCCGACGCGGAACACGAGCACGATGCCCGCGGTCACGCAGCAGGCCGTCAGCACCCACTTCCGCCCGCGCAGTCCGGCCCGCCAGGTCACGAAGACCAGGAAGATCAGCGTCGCGATGCCGAAGCCGAGCCAGGAGACGGCCGCCAGATAGACGCAGAAATAGAGGGCGTACTCGATGGCCTGCGCGCTGCCGCCGAAGGCCCAACCGGCCTGCGACAGGAAGGCGGTTCTGTCCTGAGACCTGCCCAGGTCGCGCAAGAACCCCCAGGCCAGGACCAGGCCCGCGATCGCCGCCATCCCCAGGCTGACGAGCGGCCAGGCGACGGGGGCGAGATACCATCCCCGCCCCTCGGGCTGGGATTGCGTCGCCATCGGAGCAAGCAGCAGCAGCGCGATCGCCACGATCAGGAAGATGGTGGAGGCCAGACCCTCCGCTTCGGGGGGCACGGTCTCTTCGTGATCGTCCTCAACGATCTCGAGTTCGCTGCCCGGTGGACCACTGCGCGTCATCGTCGCCTCCTGGAAAACGGCAGACGGGCGCGGAAGACCCGCGCCCGCGATGCTGTCACTGCTTGTTGACGGTCTTGACGAGCGACTCGGCCGCCTCGTAGTCGGCGTCGATGCGCGCGGCGGCCTCGTCGGCCCCCTGCCAGTAGACGCCCGCACCGGTCGCCTTGGCAATGTCCTGCGCCCGCTCCGACATCACGGCCTTTTCGGCAGCGGCGGCGATGATGTCCTTGATCTCCTGCGGCGTGCCTGCCGGAACGAAGAGGCCGTTCCAGAGGGTGATGCCCAGACCCGGGACCTGGTCGGAAAGGAGCTGGGCATCCGGTTTGATCGACAGCGGCTCGTCCGTATAGGCGGCAATGACCTTCACGTCGTCCAGGCAGCTGAGAACGGTCGCCATGGTCGTGTTCATGACATCGACATCGCCGGTCCGCAGAGTCGAGCAGTCCAGCAGGTCGAAGGCGGCATCGGCGCTGAACTCGAAGCCGAGAGACTGGGCCGCCGCGAACGTCGCCATCGTCGGGACGAGGTCATAGCCGTAGTGACCCAGCCGAACCGGATTGGACCGGGCATATTCCGCGAGTTCGGCGAGGTTCGAATAGGGCGCGTCAGCGGGTGCCACCAATGCGAAGGGATAGGTCAGGAAGATCCCGATCGGCTCGAACGTGTCGCGGGTATAGGCCGCGTTCTGCTTGATGACATGCATGGTGGGCACATCGATCACGAAGGAGCCGATCGTGTAGCCATCCGCGCCGGCCTGGGAAACGGCTGTCGCCCCCTCGATGCCGCCGCCGCCCGGCCGGTTCACGACCTTGGCCGGAACGCCGGTCTCTCTGGTCATTTCCTCGGCGATGACGCGGGTGAGCTGGTCTTCCAGGTCGCCCGGCGGCCACGGAACGATGAAGGTGACCGGCCGCTCCGGATATTCGGCCAGCGCCGGACCGGCAACAAAGCTCACTGACAAGGCAACGGCCGTGGCCATGCCGCCCATCCATTTCGTGCTCATTCTGTACGTCTCCCTGTTCTGAACCCGTCAATCGGTTCATTATTATCACCATCGGTTGAAACAGGTTGCACAGTGCTTTCCTCTGTGTCAACTCTGGTGTGAAATGGGCACCGCGGCTCAAGAACCGGGAGGCATGCCGAACAATGGGAAAGTCGATGGGGACGGTGGACAAGGCCTTCCATCTTCTGTCTTTTTTCACGGTGTCCGAACCGGCCTGGGGCCTGAGCGAGCTGGCGCGCCGGGCAGGCCAGGACAAGGCGACGGCGCTGCGACTGCTCAACAGCCTGATCGCCGGCGGATTCGTGGAGCAGGATCCGGTTGCCCGGACGTTTCGACTCGGTACCGCCGTGTTGAAGCTGGCACGAATCCGCGAAGCCTCGTTTCCCTTCGTCGCCCTCGCCAGACCCCCGGCCGAACGGCTGTCCGAACAGATCGGGGAAACCGTCCATGTCTGCCTGCCGGAGCGAGAGGCGCTGGCCACGGTTCAGGTGGTCGAACCGCAGCGGGCGACGCGCGTTCACGTGGACCCGTCGCAACCGCTTCCTTACCACGCGACGGCGTCCGGTCTGGCGTTTCTGGCCTTCGCCAGACCCGATCTGCTGGAAAGTGCGCTGTCCTATGTCGATTTTCGCGCGCATACCGAACATACGATCACGAGCAAAGAGGCGCTGACCGGCCAGCTGGCGAAAATCCGGGCCGGGGCATACGCTGTCTCGGGCAGCAGTTTCGAACTGGAAACCATCGGAATCGCCGCGCCGATCTTCGACGCATCAGGCTTCGCGACGGCGACCGTGGCTGCGGCATGTCTGGCCTCGAGGATGACGCCGGAACTGGAAACCCGTATCGCCTCGGCGGTGACCGGAACCGCCATCGACATCTCCCGCGCCCTCGGGGCAGAGCCGCCTGCCGTGTTCATCCAGTCCCATATGGACCTCGCCGCGTGACCGGCGGGCCGGGGGAGCGTCCGGCCGCAAACCCCGGGATCGGAAGGTCACGGGTCCGGTGGGCGGGGGCTTATCGAGGCCCCGCCGCTGCGCCGGAAGAACCTGTGCGCTAGGTGCCGACCGGGGCATCGAGGCATGCCCGCCCGTGCTCCGTTGGCAGCCCGATACGGCCGGATCCTCAGGACGACCGGTCCTTGCGCCGGACATACAGTTCCATCCGGTGATGGACGATCTCATAGCCCATCTCTGCCGCGATTTCCGCCTGCAGCCGCTCGATCCGGTCCGAGGCGAATTCGATCACGTCGCCCGAATCCACGTCGATCATGTGATCGTGATGCGCGGCCTCGGCATGTTCGAAGCGGGCCGAGGCACCCTCGAACTGGTGGCGGTGGATCACGCCCTGCTGCTCCAGCGCGGTGAGGGTGCGGTAGACGGTGGACAGCGAGATGCCCGGCACCTGTTCCTCGGCGCGGCGGAACAGCTCCACCGCGTCGGGGTGATCGTCGGCCGAGGCCAGCACCGCCACCAGCGCCGCGCGCTGCTTGGTCATCCGCACGCCCGCGGTCCGCAGGGCTTGCGTCAGTCGATCGGTGCGGTCTTCGGTACGGCGGTCCATGGACCCTAGATGGCACGGCCCGCGTTGCCTGATCAAGTTATCGGCTGCACATGCGAACGACTTGCAATTCTGATGATCAGATGCAAATCATTAGCAACTGCATCGTGAATCGGAGACCTCATGCGCCGCCTCGCCCTTACCGTGACCCTGTGTCTGTCACTTGGCAGCCTCGCCGCGCCGGCTGTCGCGCAGGACATCCCGAAGGTCGTCACCACCTTCACCGTGATCGCCGACATGGCCCGCAACGTCGCCGGCGACGAGGCCGAGGTGGTGTCGATCACCAAGCCGGGGGCCGAGATCCACGGCTACGAACCCACGCCGCGCGACATTCTCGCCGCGCAGGATGCCGACCTGATCCTGTGGAACGGGATGAACCTCGAACGCTGGTTCGAACAGTTCCTGTCCAACCTCGGCGACGTGCCCTCGGCCACGGTGTCCGACGGGGTGGAGCCGATGCCGATTTCCGGCGGCAGCTATGACGGCAAGCCCAACCCGCATGCCTGGATGTCGCCCGAGGCGGCGATGATCTATGTCGACAACATCCGCGACGCGCTGACCGGCATCGATCCCGACAGCGCCGCGGCCTATGCCGCCAATGCCGAGGCCTACAAGGCGCAGATCGCGGCGATGGTCGGGCCGCTGCGCGACCGGATCGCCACCCTGCCCGCGGACCAGCGCTGGCTGGTGACGTCGGAAGGGGCATTCTCCTACCTGGCGCGCGATCTGGGGCTGAAGGAGCTGTATCTCTGGCCGATCAATGCCGACCAGCAGGGCACCCCGCAGCAGATCCGCATGGTGGTGGACCGGATGCGCGCGGACCGCATCGGCGTCGTCTTCTCGGAATCCACCGTCTCGGACCGGCCCGCGCGGCAGATCGCCCGCGAGACCGGCGCGCAATACGGCGGCGTGCTGTATGTTGACAGCCTCAGCGAACCCGACGGGCCGGTGCCGACCTATCTGGACCTCTTGCGCGTGACCACCGAAACTATCGTGACCGGCCTGACCGAAGGGATGCAGGGATGACCGACGCGATCCGCGCCGAGAATGTGACGGCCACCTACCGCAACGGCCATGTCGCGCTGCGCGACGCCAGCTTCGCGGTGCCGGCCGGGTCGATTGCGGCGCTGATCGGACCGAACGGGGCCGGCAAGTCCACCCTGTTCAAGACGGTGATGGGGCTGGTGCCCGCGGGGGGCGGCCGGGTCGAGATCCTCGGCCAGCCCGTCGCCGCGGCGCTGAAGGCGCAGGCGGTGGCCTATGTTCCGCAGGCCGAGGAGGTGGACTGGACCTTCCCGGTGCTGGTCGAGGATGTGGTGATGATGGGCCGCTATGGCCGCATGGGCTTCCTGCGCCGGCCGCGCGCCGCCGACCGCGCCGCCGTCGATGCGGCGCTGACGCGGGTGGGCATGGCGCCCTTCCGCCACCGCCAGATCGGCGAATTGTCGGGCGGACAGCGCAAGCGGGTGTTCCTGGCCCGGGCGCTCGCGCAGGAGGCGCGGGTGATCCTCTTGGACGAACCCTTCGCCGGGGTCGATACCGCCACCGAAGGCCAGATCGTCACCCTGCTCCGCGCGCTCGGCGCCGAGGGGCGGACGATGCTGGTGGCGACGCATGACCTCGTCTCGGTGCCGGATTTCTGCGACCGGGCGGTGCTGGTCCGCGGCACGGTGCTGGCCAGCGGCCCCACGGCCGAGGTGCTGACCCCGGACCGGCTGCGCCAGGCCTTCGGCCCGGGGCTGCGCGACCTCGATCTGGCGCGGGCGGCAGAGTGATGGCCCTGCTGCTGGAGCCCTTCGACTACGGCTACATGACCAATGCCATCTGGGTGTCGGCGCTGGTGGGCGCGGTCTGCGCCTTCCTGTCGGCCTTCGTGATGCTGAAGGGCTGGTCGCTGATCGGCGACGCGCTCAGCCACGCCGTCGTGCCCGGGGTGGCGGGCGCCTATATGCTGGGCCTGCCCTTCGCGCTCGGCGCCTTCCTGTCGGGCGGGTTGGCCGCGGCGGCGATCCTCGGGCTGCGCGCCCGCAGCGGGCTGAAGGAGGATGCGGTGATCGGCCTCGTCTTCACCTCCTTCTTCGCGCTCGGGCTGTTCCTCGTCTCGCTGCGGCCGATGCAGGTGTCGGTGCAGACCATCGCCATGGGCAATGTGCTGGCGATCACGCCGGGCGACACGCTGCAACTGGCGATCATCGGCGGGGTGACGCTGGCGATCCTGACGCTGAAATGGCGCGACCTGATGGCGGTGTTCTTCGACGAGGGCCATGCGCGGACGCAGGGGCTGAACCCCGCCCGGCTGCGGGGGCTGTTCTTCGCGCTGCTGGCAGCCTCGACCGTGGCCGCGATGCAGACGGTGGGGGCCTTCCTCGTGATCGCGCTGGTGGTGACGCCGGGGGCCACGGCCTATCTGCTGACCGACCGCTTCCCGCGGCTGATCCTTCTGTCCATCGGCATCGGCGCGGGCACCGGCGCGGTGGGCGCCTATGCCAGCTATTTCCTCGACGGAGCCACCGGCGGGGTCATCGTCTGCCTGCAGACCGCGCTGTTCCTGCTGGCCTTCGTCTTCGCGCCGAAGCACGGGCGGCTGGCCGCCCGCCGCCGGCTGCGCGCGGCGGTGGCGGAGACTGCCTGATGGACATGCTGCTGTTCCCCTTCCAGCTCGACTTCATGCGCAACGCCTTCCTCGTGATGCTGCTGATCGCGCCGGCGGCGGGGATGCTGTCGGCGCTTCTGGTGCTGAAGGGCTGGTCGCTGATGGGCGATGCGGTCAGCCATGCGGTGCTGCCGGGGATCGTGCTGGCCTATGTCGCGGGCCTGCCGCTGATCCTCGGCGCCTTCGGGGCAGGGCTGTTCTGCGCCGTGGCGGCCGGCCACCTGCGCGAGACGTCGCGGATCAAGGCCGACACGGCGATGGGCGTGGTCTTCGCGGGCATGTTCGGGCTGGGGATCGTGCTGTACACCGCGATCGAAAGCGACCTGCACCTCGACCACATCCTGTTCGGCAACATGCTGGGCGTGGGCGCGGGCGACCTGTGGACGGCCGGGCTGATCGCGGGCGGGGTGGCACTGGCATTGCTTGTGGCGTGGCGGGCGCTCATGGCGCAGGCCTTCGACCCGGTGCAGGCCCATGCCCTGGGCCTGCCGGTCCGGCTGCTGCACTACGGGCTGCTGGCGGCGCTGTCCGCCACCATCGTTGCCATGCTGTCCTCGGTGGGGCTGGTGCTGTCCATCGCCATCCTGATCGCGCCCGGGGCGACCGCCTTCCTGCTGGTGCGCCGCTTCGCCGCGATGATGGCGGTCGCCGTCCTGCTGACGGCGGGGGCGGGGGTGGCGGGCGTCTATGCCAGCTTCTGGATCGACAGCGCGCCGGCGCCGACCATCGTGCTGATCCTGACGGGCCTGTTCCTGCTGGCGCTGGTCCGGCACGGCTGGCGGGCCCGCGCGCAAGCCGCGGCCTGAGGGGGCCTTCCGCGGGGCGTCCCGGGGGGCTTCACCCCGCCGCCGAAGCGGTGTTGACTGGCGGCGCGACTGAAGGGGACGCCGCCATGCCCGCCACCATCGACCTGAATTCGGACCTGGGCGAAGGCTTCGGCCCTTGGCGGATGGGCGACGATGCCGGGATGCTGGACATCGTGACCAGCGCCAACATCGCCTGCGGCGGCCATGCGGGCGATCCGGCGACGATGTTCGCCACGCTGCGGCAGGCGGCGGCGCGGGGCGTCACCGTCGGCGCCCATCCCGGCTATGCCGACCGCGAAGGCTTCGGCCGCCGCATCGTCCCGATGACGCCGGGCGAGATCGCGCAGATGGTCGCGGCGCAGGTGGGGGCGCTGGCGGGCGTGGCGGCGCTGGCGGGCGCGCGGCTGGCCTATGTGAAGCCGCATGGCGCGCTGGCCAACCTCGCCGCCGACGACCGGTCGGTCGCCGATGCTATCGCGGGCACGGTCGCGGCGCTGCCGGGCGGGCTGGCGCTGCTGGCGATCTCGGGGACGGAACTGGAGGCGGCGGCGCGGGCGGCGGGCGTGCCGGTCTATGCCGAGATTTTCGCCGACCGCGCCTATCTGCCGACCGGCCGGCTGATGCCGCGGGACCGGCCCGGCGCGGTGCTGCACGATGCCGAAGCGGTGGCGGCACGGCTGGTCGACTTCCTCGCCACCGGCCGGATGCCGGTGGCCGACGGTCCGCCGATCCCGCTCGCCGCGCACTCGGTCTGCCTGCATGGCGACACGCCGGGCGCGGTGGCCATGGCGCGGCACCTGCGCGACCGGCTGGCGCAGGCCGGGCATCGCGTCGCGCCCTTCCTGCCGGGGGCGGCGTGACCGTGCCGGCAGCGGAGGCGGTCTTCCGGCCCGTGGCGGAACACGGGCTGCTGGTCGATCTGGCCGACCGGCCGGCCCGCGCGGTGCATGACCGGGTGCTGGCGCTGGACCGCGCGCTGGCGGCCGCGCCCTTTCCCGGCTTCGTCGAGGCGGTGCCGGGCCATGTCAACCTGCTGGTCCGCTTCGACCCGCTGCTGACGGATCATCGCGCGGCAGAGGCGGCGATCGCCGGGCTGCTCGCCCGGTCCGCCGGCCCGCGCCCCCCGGGCCGTCTGCACGAGATCGGCATCTGCTGCGAGGGCGATCTGGCCCCGGACATGGCCGAGGTCGCGCGCCGCACCGGCCTGAGCCCGGACGGGGTGGTGGCGCTGCTGGCCGGGGCGGAGCACGAGGTGGCGATCTACGGCTTCGCGCCGGGCTATGCCTATCTGACCGGCCTGCCCGAACCGCTGCACCTGCCGCGCAAGCCCGCCGCGCTGCGGGATGTGCCGGCGGGCAGCCTGCTGGTCGCGGCGGGGCAATGCATCGTCTCCACCCTGACCATGCCGACCGGCTGGTGGATCCTCGGCCGGTCGCCGGTGCCGATCCTGACGGGCAATCCGGCCCGGCCCTTCCGCTTCGATGTAGGCGACAGGGTGCGGTTCCGGCCGATGAGCCGGGCGGAGTACGAGGCGGCGCCATGACCGCACGGCTGCAGGTCGTCGCCGCCGGGCCGCATGTCACCGTGCAGGATGCCGGACGGCCGGGGCTGATGCGCTTCGGCGTGCCGGGGTCGGGGCCGATGGACCGGCTGGCCTTCGCCGCCGGCAACCGCGCGCTCGGCAATCCGGCGGGGGCGGCGGGCATCGAGGTCTCGCCGGGGGGCCTCGTGCTCGACTGCACCACGGGGGCGGTAGGTGTTGCGGTGACGGGGGGCGGGTTCCTCGTGACGCTGAACGGGGTGACGCGGCCCGGCTGGTGGCGGGGCACGCTGCGATCCGGCGACCGGCTGGCGATCCGGCCCGGGTCCTGGGGCAGCTGGGCCTGCCTCTGCCTTGCCGGCGATCTCGAGGCCTCGCCCTGGCTGGGCAGCCGGGCCACCCATGCGCCCTCGGGTCTGGGGGGCGGGCGGCTGGCGGCGGGGCAGGGGTTGACCGTCCATGCCCCGCGCGAGGTGGCGGCGGCCGACCTGATCCTGCCGCTGCCGGCCCGCCCGCGTCACGCGGTCCGGGTGACGATGGGCCCGCAGGAGCGGTTCTTCGACGCGGCCGCCCGCAGCGCCTTCCTGTCCGGCCCGTGGCGGCTGAGCCCGGCCTTCGACCGGATGGGCCTGCGCCTCGCCGGCCCCGCGATCCCGCCCGCCGCGACGCTCGACATGCCGTCCGAGGCGGTGTCGCGCGGCTCGGTGCAGGTGGCGGGCGACGGGGTGGCGACGGTGCTGATGGCGGATCACCAGACCACCGGCGGCTATCCGAAGATCGCCACGGTGATCGACGCCGACCTGGACGCGCTGGCGCAGCTGCGGCCGGGCGACCGGCTGGCCTTCCGGGCGGTGACGCCGGACATGGCCGTCACCATCGCCCGCCGCCACGCCGCGACGGTGGCGAGGTATCTGGACGGGCTCGGCCGCTACGGCGACTAGGGACGGGCGTCAGGGGACGGGAAGCTGTGGAGGCGGGTACCGGAATCGAACCGGTCTTCACGGATTTGCAATCCGCTGCGTAACCTCTCCGCCAACCCGCCGGAGCCGGTGCTCAGTTAGGGGCTTCCGCGGGCTGGGTCAAGCGGGTATCGGCGCGACCGGAGCGGCCGGGGGCCGGTCCCGGGCCGCCCCGCACGGTCCGGCGTCCTCCGGGGCCGTGCGCCGGCCACCCGTGCATCCGCGCAACGCCGGGCAGTCTTCCCTCGCGCGCGCAGCACCGACCGTTGCCGCCACCGGGCAATTGTGGCAAGACGACAGGAGAAACAAACCGACGGGTTCACTCCATGACCGACTTCGCCCTTCGCCGCACGATGATGGTCGACACGCAGGTCCGCCCGAACGACGTGACCAAGTTCCCGATCATCGAGGCGATGCTGGCCGTCCCGCGCGAGGCCTTCGTGCCCGCGACCCGGCGCGAGGCCGCCTATGTCGGCGAGAACATCGAGATCGGCCCCCGCCGCGTGATGCTGGAGCCGCGGACGCTGGCCAAGATGCTCGACGCGCTGGACATTCAGCCGGACGAGCTGGTGCTCGATCTCGGCTGCGGGCTTGGCTATTCCGCCGCCGTCATCGCGCGCATGGCCGAGGCGGTGGTCGCGGTCGAGGAGGACGAGGCGCTGGCGGCCGAGGCGCAGCAGCTGCTGTCCGGCTTCGGCGCCGACAATGCCGCCGTGGTCGCCGGGCCCCTGACCGAAGGCGCGGCGAAGCACGGCCCCTATGACGTGATCATGATCGAGGGCGCCGCCGAAACCGTGCCCGACACGCTGCTCGCCCAGCTGAAGGAGGGCGGCCGCATCGGCTGCCTGTTCATGGAAGGCAGCCTTGGCGTGGCACGGGTGGGGCTCAAGGTCGATGGCGTCACCAGCTGGCGCTATGTCTTCAACGCTGCCGCGCCGGTGCTGCCGGGCTTCGAGGCGCGGCGCGAATTCGTGCTCTGACGGTCGGCCCGGCCGCGGTGCGGCGACGGGGACGGACGCCCGGAGCGTGTAAGGAACGGACCCGCCGCACCCCTGCGGGGGCTGCGGGTCACGACTGCGGGCAACGCAGGGCAAACGGGCAGGACAGGACAGGCAGATGATCAACAGGACCATTCGGGCGGGGTTACGGGCCTCTCTGCTGTCGGCAGGGCTGGCACTTGCCGCGTCACCGGTGCTGGGCGAGACGCTCGCCGACGCGCTGGTATCGGCATATCGGGAATCGAACCTTCTGGAACAGAACCGGGCGCTGTTGCGCGCGGCGGACGAGGATGTGGCGGGCGCCGTGGCGGCGTTGCGCCCCGTGATCGCCTTCGTGGCCGATTCCGGCTATTCGCGCAGCCCCACGATCAGCGGCCATTCCGCCTCGATCGGGCTGACGGCCTCGCTGACGATCTTCAACAGCGGCCGGTCGCAGCTGGCGGTGAAGATCGCGCAGGAAACGGTGCTCGCCACGCGCGAGGCGCTGGTGGGCGTCGAACAGGACGTGCTGCTCGACGCCGTCTCGGCCTATTTCCAGGTCCGCTCGGCGATCGAGAACGTCGCGATCAACCGCAACTCCGTCCGCGTCATCGGCGAGGAACTCGACGCGGCCAACAACCGCTTCGAGGTCGGCGAGGTGACGCGCACCGACGTGGCGCTGGCCGAAGCCTCGCTCGCCTCGGCGCGGGCGTCGCTGGCGGCGGCGGAAGGCGATCTCGAGGTCGCGCGCGAATTCTACAAGGCGGCCGTCGGCCACTATCCGGGCAACCTGGCCCCGCCGCCGGCCACGCCGCCGCTGCCCGGCTCGCTGGAACAGGCCAAGGCCATCGCGCTGCGCACCCACCCGTCCCTGCGCGAGGCGCAGCGGAACGTGACCGTGTCGGAACTGCAGGTGCAGCTGGCCAATGCGCAGCGCGGGCCGAGCCTCGAACTGGGGCTGTCGGCCGGACGCAACGATGACGGCCAGGATTCGAGCTCGGCGGAATTCTCCGTCTCGCAGCCGATCTATTCCGGCGGCTCGATCGCGGCGCTGCATCGTCAGGCGATCGCCAACCGCGACGCCACCCGCGCCGTCCTGCTGCAGACCGGTGTCATCATCGGGCAGTCGGTCGGCCAGTCCTGGTCCTCGATCGACGTGGCCGAGGCGCAGATCAGCGCCACGGGCGAACAGATCCGCGCCGCGACCGCCGCCTATAACGGCGTGCGGGAAGAGGCCGAACTGGGCGCGCGGACCACGCTCGACGTGCTCGACGCCGAACAGGACCTGCTCGACGCACAGGCGCTGCGGATCACGGCGGAAGCCGACCGGCAGGTAGCGATTTATTCGCTTCTCGCCTCTATGGGTCTGCTGACCGTGCAGCAACTGAACCTGGGCGTGCCGACCTATGACCCCGCCGCCTATTACGAGGCCGTCAAGAACGCGCCGATCACCAGCCCGCAAGGCAAAAGCCTCGACCGCGTGCTGCGGGCGCTCGGCCAGAACTGACGCAGGGCGCCCGCGATGCGGGCGCGGCGGCTCGCCTGCGTCTCGCGCCGCGGTTGAAACAGGGCCGGCGGGCGGCTACTCTGACTGCCTTGGCGACAACCGGCGGGGGGAAGTTCATGTCTGACAGGATGACCCGTGTCGAGATCGAGGACGTTCTGTCGTCGATCCGGCGCCTCGTCTCCGAGGATCTGCGCGCCGCGGCCCGGACGGAACCGCGGCTGACGCTGGCCGACTCGCACGGCGAGGGGGGCGGGTTTGCCGCTCCATCCTCCGATGCAGGGGCGGCGAGCCCGGCCGGTGCGGAGCCGCCGCCGCTGGTCCTGTCGCCCTCGTTGCGGGTGGTGGAGGGCGGCGCGAGCCTGCATGCCAGCCTCGAGGAGACGATCGCGGAACTCGAGGCCGCGATTGCCGGCACGGGGGCCGGGCAGGACTGGCAGCCCGAGACCGTCGACAGCGGCCCTGCCGACCTGGAGTTCGAGCCGGAGGTCGCCGAGGCGGAGCCGGACCATGCCGTGACGGGCGCCGGCGAAGATGCGGACAGCGGCGATGCAGGCAGTGATGCGGCGGACCCTGCTGACGACTGGTCGACCGACAGGCTGCTGTCCGTCGTGGCCTCCGCGCCCGAGGCCGACGATCTGCCGGTCCAGTCCTGGGACGCGGATGCCGAGGCGCTGGACTGGAGCGCACCGGGCGCGCCGGAGGATGAGCCCGGCGCGGAAGGCGCGGCGGCGGGCCGGTTGACCGGACGGGACAGCAACGCGGCAGAGTCGGTCGCGGCGCCGCGCCTGCGGATTGCCGCCCGTGCCGACCTGGACCGGGTTTCGGATCATGCGGAGCCGGACGACCACCCGGAAGCTGCGCCGGAAGCAGCCGGCGCGCCGCAAGACGCCGCGCGGCTCGACGATACGGCGCAGGCCACCGGGGCGGACGAGCGAGAGACCGACGGGCAGGAGAGCGACGGGCAGGACGGCGACTGGCAGGAAACGGACTGGCAGGAAGCGGACTGGCGGGACGGCGATGCGCCCACCGTCTTCGACGGCCAGATCGTCGCCACTGCCGATGCGCTGGCCCCCGTGCCGGAACTGGCGGAGCCGGTGACCCGGGTCGCGCCCGCCCACGCGCGGTTCGGCGGGCCGTCTGCCGACAGCCCCGGCGGGGCGGACCTCCGGCAAGACGACGACCCGGACGGCGACCCGGATGACACTCCGGAAGGGGCGGCCGAGGGTCGGGCGGCCGGCGAGGACGTGGACTGGTCGGAAATTCCCTACCTGTCCCGGATCCTCGATGCACAGCGGGGCGCGCCGGCCGGCGCCGATGCGGCGTCCCGCGGGACGCCCGTCGAGGCCGTCGCCGTCGAGCCTGGGGAGGGTGCGGCGTCTCGCGACGCAGGACCGGATGACGCGATCTTCGACGAGGCGGCGCTGCGCGGCTTCGTCAGCGAGATCATCCGCGAGGAACTGCAGGGCGCGCTCGGCGAACGGATCACCCGCAACCTGCGCAAGCTGGTGCACCGCGAGGTGCAGCGCGCGCTGGCCGCCCGGGACTTCGACTAACTCGCCGCAGCCCGCATCCGGAATGCCGTCCTGCACCGCCGCCGGCGGGCGCCCGCATCGGGGGGCAGTGCCCTGTAGAGCGATAACGCTCCTATAGCTTCGCATGGTGCCGTAGGGACCCGCCCCCGGGGGGCCTACAGCGCCCACAGCTTGGGGGCGGCGGAGGGCGGCGGCGCATCGGGATCGCCGTGACCGGACGGCGGTCTCTTGGTCTTGCGAAGCCAGCCCGGCGCAGCACAGACGCTAGTCCGCCGAGGGACCGCGGGCGCGCCGCAGCCTCCGACCGGCCGGTCGCCCGACCGTCAGGCGGAGCCTACCTGCCCCCAGCCGATGCCTCGGCCCGCGCCGGTCCGCCCGCGGGTGTGCCCCACATCTTCCGCAGCTCCGAGGACTCGTGCCGAGGACAGAGGTGGCCCCAGCCGTGCCGAAAACGGAAGTCTCAGGCGGTTCGAGGAACCGCGCGACCTATCGCCCGGCGGTAATCGCCGGACGCGCCGCCGCCGCACCGGCCCATCGTCCCCCCGGCCACCGCCTGCCTCGAAAGGCAAGACGCGCCCCCGGGCTGCGGAGGCGCGTCTTGCCGGGTCGCCCGAACCGGGCGCAAGCGTTGGCCGGTCAGGCGGCTTCGGCCTCTTCCATCGCGTGGCGGCGCTCGCTCTCTTCGCGCGACAGCGCGACCGAGGTGCGCACACCCTTGCCGACGAATTCCATCAGGCCCTTCACCACGCGTTCATTCGGGTCGATGCCCGCGCAGGACAGCACTTCGCGGCCATCGCGCGAGCGCGCCCAGCGGGCGATCTGCTCGGGGCCGTTCCCGTATTTCTTGTCATCGGCAATCGCATCGTCCAGGGCAGCAAGGACAACCGCGGCGAACAGTTTCCGCGCCCGCTGGCCTTGCTCGTAGTTGAATGCGGTGCCATCAACGAAATCGCGCATTTCTTGGTCTTCCTTTTTTGTCGCTCTTGCGTCTTAAGGCGTCTGGCCGAATACCCCGAAGCGGGCGTGATTCGCGCACCGGTTTTGTCAGGGCTGCCATGCGTCAGGTGCATGGCACTGTCGTGATCCGCTTTTGCTTCGGTTTCTGGGTTCAGGTTGTGCGTTGTTCGGCCGGACCTGCCCCCGGTGGGGCAGGCAGCCGACCTCATATAGGAACGGAAGGCGTTGCATCAACGGGGACGCGGTGTCATGGTTCCCGGTCGATGCTGCATGGCGGAAAGTCGCGCGCCGCAAGGCGGGCCATCCCGGGCCTCAGCCCGCCTCGACCTCGACCACCGCATCGCCGGCCGTCAGCGGGCCCTGGGCGCGGTCGAAGCGCAGATGCGCCAGCCCCCGGCCGCCCGCGCAGCTGAACAGGCGCCCGGCCTCGCGCCCGTCCGCCGTCAGGATCGGGCTGCCCGGCGCGGGGGGCGTTCCCTCCACCCGCACCGAAACGAGGCCCTTGCGCAGTTCGGTCTTGTGCTTCATCCGCGCCGTCACCTCCTGACCGACATAGCAGCCCTTGCGGAAGTCGACGCCGTTCAGCCGCTCGAACCCGGCCTCGAGGATGTAGGTGTCGTCCGGGATCAGCTCGATCCCGCTTTCGGGGACGGCGGCGGCGACGCGGATCGCGGTCCAGTCCGGCGGCTCGCCCGTGCCGGGTTCGGCTGCATAGAGCCGCCAGCCCAGCCGGGGGTCGCGCGGATCGGCCACGGCGCCCGGCGGCACCTCGCCCAGACCCCGCGTCACGGCGAGCCCGCTGTCCGCGATCTGCACATCGGCGCGCAGGCGGTACATGGCCAGCCGCCGGGCCAGCGCCTCGGCCAGATCGGCATGGACGTCGATCAGGATCGCGTCGCCCTGCGCCACCAGCAGGAAATCGGCCAGATACTTGCCCTGCGGCGTCAGCAGCGCGGCATAGACCGGCCCGGCCTTCAGCCGGCGCAGGTCATTGGTGACCAGCCCCTGCAGGAATTCCTCGCGGTCCGTGCCGGTGACCGCCAGCACCCGGCGCGTCGGATCATGGGCGCCGGCCGCGGTCCCCGCCACCGATAGGCGTGTTGCGTCATCCGTCATCTCGTCCTCCGGTCCATGAGCTGCAAGATGGGGCTGCGACGGCGCGGGCGGAAGGGTCAGGACAGGAACACCTGCACCGCCGCCTCGAATTCGCGGGGCTTTTCGGCATGCAGCCAGTGGCCCGCGCCCGGGATCCGGGCGAACTTCGCCTCCGGGAACAGCGCACGGATGGTGCCGCGATGCTCGGGCAGCACATAGTTCGACTCGCCGCCCGACAGGAACAGCGTCGGCCCGTCGAACGAACCCTCCGTTCCGGGCCAGGACAGGATCTGCGGCATCTCGGCCTTCAGCAGGTCGAGGTTCAGCCGCCAGCGCGGCGGATCCGCCCGCAGGTCGAGCGACTGCAGCAGGAAGGCGCGGGTGCCCGCGTCGGGAATGGTGGCGGCCAGCCGGCGGTCGGCCTCGCTGCGGCTGGTCAGCCCGGTCAGGTCCAGCCCCTGCATCGCGTCGATCAGGTTGACCCGGTCATGGCCATAGCTGACCGGGGCGATGTCGGCGACGATCAGGCGGTTCACCCGCCCGGGATGGGTCAGCGCCAGCACCATCGCGGCCTTGCCCCCCATCGAATGGCCGATCACGTCCATCCGGCCGCCCTGCGCGTCGATCACCTCGGCCAGATCGGCGGCGAGATCGGGATAGGTATGGCTGTCGGTCCAGGGACTTTCGCCATGGTTGCGCAGGTCGACGGTCACGACCTGCCGGTCGCCGGACAGCCGGCTGGCGATGACGTTCCAGTTGCGGGCCGAACCGAACAGGCCGTGCACGATCAGAAGCGGCGGCTGACCGGTGAGCTGGCCATAGGGGACGGTGCGGATCATGACGCAGTGCTAGCGTGCCCGCGCCGCCATCGCCAGCCCCTTCCGGCGCGGCGGGCAGTTGAGCGGCGCGCGCCGCCGCGCTAGGCTGCGATGGCGCGCGGGCCGGCCGCGGCGGGGCAGAGGGCGGTGGAAGGCATGAGCGCGGTCAGCGTGCAGCAGATGGCGGATCGCGTCGCCGGGCTGATGGAGGAACGGCTGAAGGTCCGGGGCAAGGGCCTGGCCGACAAGCTGCGGCGGGGCGGGCGGCTGTTGCCGCGCAAGGTCCGGGCCGAGGCGCAGCTGCTGGCCGAGGCGGCCGAGCGCGCCAAGGTGCCGAAGCTGATGCTGCAACTGGACCTCGAACGCGTTTCGGCCGCCTATGACGCCTGTCTGCGCTATCTGCGGCCATTGGGGCGCGGCGCGCGGGCGCGGGGGTATCTGCTGAACGTGGCCGCCGGGTCCGGCCTCGCCGTCGTGGTGACGGCGGGACTGGTGGTCACGGTTCTGGCCTGGCGCGGCTTCCTTTGACCCCTCATTCGTCGCCGGTGCCGGTTCCGTCCCCCGACCGGGTCAGGTCGCGGGCGCGTTCGGGGCTTTCGCGGTCATCGGGGGTGGAGGCGTCGGCCGCCTCGGGCCCGTCGCCCTCGCCCAGATGCAGCACGCTCGACCGCGGCCTGGCGGGGTCGGAGCCGCCGGTTTCCTCGCTGCCCGTCAGGCTGCGCGCGGTGCCGGCGCCCGCCTTGTCGGCGGCGGCGATCCGATCGGTGCTTTCGGTCGGCCGGTGCAGGTCCGACGTGGGCGGCTCGCCCGTGCCGGAAGGATCCGGGTCGCTGCGATAGGCAGCGGCGACGCCGGTGGGGCGGCCCGGGCGCGGGGTGCCGAAATCGTCGTCCAGCAGCCCGTCGGTGCGGGCGCGCAACCGCGCTTCGCGGCGGGCCTCCTCCGTATCGGGGGCGGTTTCGGTCTGGTTGTCGGGGCGCATCGGCTTGCGGTCATCGGGCATTGTCTTCCTCCGTCGCTGTCGCTGGGGTGGGAGGAGGAAAACGACAGCAGCCGCCGGATGTTCTGGCGGCTGCGGCCCGGTGACAGGCACGGTGGCGTGAGGCGCCCGCGATCCGAGGGGCGCCGGGCGCGGTGCCGCGCTCAGAGCTTCGGATACAGCGGGAAGCGCGCGCAGAGCGCCTCGACCTCGGCCCGGACCTTGGCCTCGACCTCGCCGTTGCCGTCCTCGCCATTGGCGGCCAGACCGTCCACCACCTCGACGATCCAGTCGGCGATCTGGCGGAACTCCGGCTCCTGGAAGCCGCGGGTGGTGCCGGCGGGGGCGCCCAGCCGGATGCCCGAGGTCACGAAGGGCTTTTCCGGATCGAAGGGCACGCCGTTCTTGTTGCAGGTGATGTGCGCGCGGCCCAGTGCGGCCTCGGCGGCCTTGCCGGTGACCTTCTTCGGCCGCAGGTCGGCGAGGCAGAGGTGGTTGTCGGTCCCGCCCGAGACGATGTCGATCCCGCCCTTCATCAGCTGGTCGGCCATGGCGGCGGCATTCGCCTTCACCTGCGCGGCGTATTCCTTGAACTCGGGGCGCAGCGCCTCGCCGAAGGCCACGGCCTTGGCGGCGATCACATGCATCAGCGGGCCGCCCTGCAGGCCCGGGAACACCGCCGAGTTGATCTTCTTGGCGATGTCCTCGTCATTGGTCAGGATCAGGCCGCCGCGCGGGCCGCGCAGGCTTTTATGCGTGGTCGAGGTCACGACATGGGCATGGGGCACCGGCGAGGCGTGGACGCCCCCGGCCACCAGACCGGCGATATGGGCCATGTCCACCATCAGCCAGGCGCCCACCTCGTCGGCGATGGCGCGGAAGGCGGCCCAGTCCCATTCGCGGCTATAGGCGGTGCCGCCGGCGAGGATCAGCTTCGGCTTGTGTTCCAGCGCCTTGGCGCGGATCTCGTCCATGTCCAGCCGCTGGTCCTGCGCCCGCACGCCATAGCTGACGACGTTGAACCACTTGCCCGACATGTTGACCGGCGAGCCATGGGTCAGGTGGCCGCCCGAATTCAGGTCCAGCCCCATGAAGGTGTCGCCCGGCTGCAGCAGCGCCAGGAACACCGCCTGGTTCATCTGGCTGCCGGAGTTCGGCTGCACATTGGCGAATTTCGCGTCGAACAGTTCCTTGGCGCGTTCGATGGCCAGCGTCTCCGCGATGTCCACATACTGGCAGCCGCCGTAATACCGCTTGCCCGGATAGCCCTCGGCATACTTGTTCGTCAGGACCGATCCCTGTGCCTCGAGCACCGCCGCCGAGACGATGTTTTCCGAGGCGATCAGCTCGATCTCGTCGCGCTGGCGGCCCAGTTCCTTGCGGATGGCGCCGAAGATCTCCGGATCCCGGGTCTCGAGGCTTTCGGTGAAGAAGCCGGCATCGCGTTGCGGGGCGTTCATGGCGCGTCTCCTCAGAAGGGGAATTGCGACGCTCATACCGGATTTGCGACCGCGGTGGAAAGGCGGAATGCGACGCAATCCAGCCTTCCCCGCCAAGGCGCGGGCCTGCGCCCGCCCCGCGCGGCGGCCCTTGTCATCCCCCGGCGCGCGGGCAAAGACTGTCCCGGTGGCACAGCGGCGAGAAGGACGGCCATGCGCATCGCCTTTGTGGCATCGGAGACAGAGACGGCGCAGGCCGCGCTGACGCGGCTGACCGGGCGCTATGGCCAGTGCCCGGCCCCCGACGGCACGGTGATCGTGGCCCTGGGCGGCGACGGTTTCATGCTGCAGACGCTGCACGCGACCGAACATCTCGACATCCCGGTCTACGGCATGAATTGTGGCACGATCGGCTTCCTGATGAACGAATATGACGAAGAGGCGCTGCCCGAACGGCTGGCCGCCGCCGAGGAAGAGGTGATCAACCCGCTGGTCATGCGCGCGGGCGACCGTGTGGGCGGGGTTCAGACGGCGCTGGCCGTCAACGAGGTCAGCCTGCTGCGCGCCGGGCCGCAGGCGGCCAAGCTGCGGATCACCGTCGATGGCCGCGTCCGGATGGAGGAACTGGTCTGCGACGGGGCGCTGGTCTCCACCCCCGCGGGATCGACGGCCTACAATTATTCCGCCCATGGCCCGATCCTTCCCATCGGTTCGGATGTGCTGGCGGTCACCGCGATGGCGGCCTTCCGCCCCCGGCGCTGGCGCGGGGCGATCCTGCCCAAATCGGCCACCGTACGCTTCGATGTGCTTGAAGCGTCGAAACGCCCGGTGATGTGCGATGCCGACAGCCGCAATTCGGTGCGGGACGTGCTGTGGGTCGAAATCCGGTCCGAAGCGGCGATCCGCCACCGCATCCTGTTCGACCCCGGCCACGGGCTGGAAGAACGGCTGACGCGGGAACAGTTCGTCTGAGCCGTCCGGTCAGGCGCCGCAGTCCCAGACCCCGCGATAGCCGATGCTCAGCGACTGGCCCGAAGCGGTTTCCAGATCGACGCGCAGATCGGCCTCCTGCCCGGACCCGGCGCTCTCGTCCTGCGGCAGCACCGCCAGACGCAGGCCATCTGCCGCCATCACCGGGGCATGGGCGCTGCCGCCGGCGCCGGTCAGGGCGATCAGCGTGTCGCTGATCTTGACCAGGCCCGTGGTTGCCCCGGGGCTGGCCGCCGGGCGCAGGACGAGGATCGGCCCGCTGGCACCGGTGCGCCGAAAGCTGCAATCGCCCGGCGCGGCGTCTCCGAGCGCGCGGGTCACCTCCGCCCCGGTCAGTTCCACTGGGTCGACTGTCGCCAGCACCTCGGAGGCCAGCGCCTCGGCCAGGCTGCCTGTCGCCGCCTCCGACGGTGCCGGTTCCGGCGGCGGCTCCGGCGCGGGGGCCGGGGCAGGGGCGGCATCCCCGGTCAGTTCGGCGACGAGATAGCGCATCTCGGAAATCTCGCGCCGCTGCGCCGCAATGATCTCGTCCGCCAGCTTGCGCACCCGCGGGTCGCGGATGTCGGCCCTCTCGCTGGTCAGGATCGCGATGGAATGGTGGGGGATCATCGCCTTCATCCATGACACCTGCCCGACCGTCGCCTGACTGCGCACGAGGTAGAGCGACAGGGCGAAGACCAGCGCCGCCCCGGCGAAGATGGCCGCGTTGACCGTTCGGCTGGGATACATGCCGCGCATGAAGGCCAGCATCACGATCGCCATCACCGCGCCCATCAGCAGCGCCATCCAGGCCCGCGTCTGGCTGAAATAGACATGTTCCAGGGCGTAGGTGTTCAGATACATCAGTCCGAACATGACGATGGTCGACGTGGCGATCATCGCGGCGAAGCGACGATAGGACATCCGATCCTCCCGGCTGGTTCGCCGGCCCAACCGTCGGCTAGGGGCAATGTTCCGGCCGTTCCGCCCCGCCGCGCCCTCAGCCGCCGTCGCGGGACCAGGCCTCGATCTTGCGGTAGAGGGTCGAGGGCGCCACCTCCAGCACCCGCGCCGCCCGGGGGACCGAGCCGCCTTCGCGTGCCAGCGTCGCCTCGATCAGCAGCCGTTCCACCTCGGCCAGCGGCAGGCCCAGCAGGCTGTCGAGCGCCAGCGCCGTGTCGCGCCCCGCGGCTGTCCGGGGCTGGTCCTCGTGGCCGAGCGCGCCCTGCAGCATCGCCTCGGTCACCAGCTCGCCGTCGTTCAGCACCACGATGTTGCGCAGCACGTTCAGCAATTGCCGCACATTGCCGGGCCAGGGATGCCGGCGCAGCCGGTCCTTCGCGCCGGGCGAGAGACCGCGGAACTGCCGCTGCTCCTCGCGCGAGAAGCGGGCGAGCATCTCCTGCGCGATCTCGACCACATCGTCGCCCCGGGCGCGCAGGGGCGGCATGTGGATCGGCACGACATGCAGCCGGTAATACAGGTCCTGCCGGAAATGGCCGAGCCGCACCGCCTCCAGCGGGTCGCGGTTGGTGGCGCAGATGATGCGGACATTGACCTTGCGGGGCCGCGTCGCGCCCACCGGCTGGATCGTCGAGGTCTGCAGGAACCGCAAGAGCTTGGTCTGCAGCCCGAGGTCCATCTCGCAGATCTCGTCGAGGAACAGCGTCCCGCCATCCGCGGCGGCGGCGGCCCCCTGCTTTTCGGCGATCGCGCCGGTGAAGGAACCGCGCAGATGGCCGAACACCTCGGATTCCAGCAGTTCGGCCGGGATCGCGCCGCAGTTCAGCGGCACGAAGGGCCCGGCGGCCCGGGGCGACACCGCATGCACCGCCTCGGCGCACAACTCCTTGCCGGTGCCGGACTCGCCGGTGATGAAGACCGTGGCCATCGAGCGCGCGACCGACCGGATCGTGGCATAGACCTGCTGCATCGCCGCCGAATTGCCGAGGAAATCGCCCAGCCGGGCCAGATCGACGCGGTCCGCCGCCGGTGCCGCCGCGGCCGGGCCGGCCTCGGCCAGCGCATTCTCGACCGCGTTCAGCAGCCGCGCCTCGTCGAAGGGCTTGACCAGAAAGTCATGCGCCCCCGCCCGCATCGCCTCGACGGCCTTGTTGATCGACCCGTTCGCGGTGATGACGATGACAGGCAGGCCCGGACGCGCCTCCAGCATCTCGGCCATCAGGTCCAGCCCGTCGCGGTCCGGCAGCATCAGGTCCAGCAGCACCGCCGCCGGCGGTTCGGCGCGGAAGGCGGCCAGCCCCGCCTGCGCGTCGCCCGCCGTCACGACACGATAGCCCGAGGCCGCCAGCACCGTGCGGTACAGCAGCTGCAGCGAGGGCGTGTCCTCGATCAGCAGGATCGGGCCCGGACCGCTGACCGGCCCGCGGGCCGCACCGGATGACGGGGCCATCGCCATGCTGGTCATGCCGCACCCCCGCGCCGGTTGAACTCGGTCTGCACGAAATGGATCAGCCGGTCCAGCTGGCGGCACATTTCCGCCCCGGTGCCGCGCATGCCGGTGTCGTCGCGCCGATGCGCCGCCGCGTTCACCGACTCGGCCATCGCCTGCAGCCGTTCGGCACCCACCGCCCCCGCCAGCGCGATCAGCACATGCGTCTCGGCCCGGATCGCCGGCCGGTCGAAATCGGCCAGCGCCGCGACCAGCCCGCGCTCGGTGCGGCGCAGGTCGATCTGCAGCCGGTCCAGCAGTTCCACCGCGCCATCGGGTCCGGCGATCTCCATCAGGTGGTCGAAGCGCGCGACGTTCAGCTCCACCGTCTCCTCGCGGGCCGGCTGCGGCTGAGTTCCGGGCGTCTCGGCCCGCGCCACCGCGGCGGCGACGGCCTGGCCGAAGGTCTCGATCCCCGGCAGCGGCTTGGCGAGGATCCCGTCCGCGCCCGCGGCGAAGATCGCGTCGCGGTTGGCGCGCAGCACATAGGCCGTTACTGCCAGCACCGGCATCCGCGCCTTGGGGCCGCCGCTGCCGCGCAGGGCGCGGATGACCTCGATCCCCGACAGGCGCGGCATCTCGATATCCACCAGCGCGATGTCGTACTCCTCGCAGTCCAGCCGGTGCAGCGCCTCGACCCCGTCCTCGGCCAGTTCGACCTCGGCCCCCATCGCCGTCAGCATGTGCGACAGGATCATCTGGTTCGAGGCGTTGTCCTCGGCCACCAGCACCTTCACATGGCTCAGATCCGGCAGTTCGGTAGGCGTGTCCGGCAGCGCCAGTTCCCACACGCTTGCGGGCAGCGTCAGCGCCACCTCGGCGCCGAGGCCCGGCAGGTTGCGGACGGAGACATGCCCGCCAAGCCGCCCTGCCATGTCGTGGCTGATATGCAGGCCCAGCCCGTGCCCCGGCTTGTCGGCATCGTCGGGTCGCCCCGCATACTGGAACAGCCGCTGCAGCGCCGCCCCCGAAAAGCCGGGTCCCTCGTCCGAGACCGCCATCTGCAGGGCGTGATCCTCGGTCAGCGTCACGTCCATCCGGACATGGCCGCTGTCGGTATATTTGATGGCGTTGGACAGGATATTGGCCAGCACCCGTTCCAGCGCCATCCGGTCTAGCGCCAGCACCGCCGGGACGCCCGCCCCCACCGACACGGTGAAGGCCAGGCCCTTTTCCCGGGCGCGGCCCGACCAGCGCATCTCGATATCGTAGAGAAAGCGCGACAGCTGCACGTTGCTGACCGGGGCATCGCCCGGTTCCTCGCCCAGCATCTCGGCCAGGCTTTCCTCCAGCAGCCGGGCCAGAACCTCGCCCGCTGCCCGGACCCGTTCCAGCTGCAGCCGGGTGGCGGGGTCGAGCCCGTCCTGTTCGATCAGGCGAATGCCGCCCAGAACATCGGACACGGCGGCGCGCAGGTCGTGCCCCAGCAGCGACAGCCGGGCGGGATCGGCCTTGCGATCGGACGATTCCTCCGGCGTCCAGCCGGGCTGGCTCATGTCCGCCTCGTTGCGACGGACGGCCCGAAGGGGATGTTCCACAGGGTCATCCCATTCAAGATATGCGATGCGGTCCCGTCCGCCAAGCGGGCTCCGCCGGCGCAAGGGCCGTCCGGCGGCGCGCTGCCGTAACGTCAGTCGTGCGCGACCGGAAATCCGAGCCCCTTCAGCGCCACGGCAATCTCGTCGAGGATGGCGGGATCGTCGATGGTGGCCGGCGGGCGGAAGTCCTCGCCATCGGCGATCTTGACCATTGTCGCGCGCAGGATCTTGCCCGACCGCGTCTTCGGCAGCCGGTCGACCACGCAGGCGAGCTTGAAGGCCGCGACCGGCCCGATGCGGTCGCGCACCAGCCCCACCGCCTCGCGCACCACCTCGGCATGGGGGCGGTTGCTGCCGCGGTTGAGGCAGAGAAAGCCGAGCGGCAGCTGCCCCTTCAGCGCATCCGCCACGCCGATCACCGCGCATTCCGCCACGTCGGGATGGCTGGCCAGCACCTCTTCCATCGCGCCGGTCGACAGGCGGTGGCCGGCCACGTTGATGACGTCGTCGGTGCGGGCCATGATGTAGACATAGCCGTCCTCGTCCAGATAGCCGGCGTCGCCGGTTTCGTACCAGCCGGGGAAATGGTCGAGATAGGCCTTGCGGAACCGCGCCTCGGCCTGCCACAGCGTCGGCAGCGTGCCGGGCGGCAGCGGCAGGCGGATGGCGATGGCGCCCAGCGTGCCGGGCGGCACGGGATGGCCGCCTTCGTCCAGCACCTGCACGTCATAGCCCGGCATCGGCATCGAGGGCGAGCCGATCTTGACCGGCAACGCCTCGATCCCCAGCGGGTTGGCGGCGATGGCCCATCCGGTTTCCGTCTGCCACCAGTGGTCGATGACCGGAACGCCAAGCAGCCGCTGCGCCCAGAGGATGGTGTCGGGATCGGCGCGTTCGCCGGCCAGGAACAGCGCCTTCAGGCTGCGCAGGTTGTAGTCGCCGATCAGCCGGCCCTCGGGATCCTCGCGCTTGATCGCGCGGAGGGCGGTGGGGGCCGTGAACAGCACCCGCACCTTGTGGTTCTGGATCACCCGCCAGAAGGCGCCGGCATCGGGCGTGCCCACGGGCTTGCCTTCGTAGATCACCGTGGTCGCCCCGGCGATCAGCGGGCCATAGCAGATATAGCTGTGCCCCACGACCCAGCCCACGTCCGAGGCCGCCCAGAACACGTCGCCCGCCCCGGTGTCGTAGATGTGGCGCATCGTCCAGTTCAGCGCCACCAGATGCCCCGCCGTCGCCCGCACCACGCCCTTCGGCTGCCCGGTCGTCCCCGAGGTATACAGCACATAGGCCGGGTGATCGCCGGCGACCGGGACGCAATCGGCGGGTTCGACGCCGTACTGGAAGCTGTGCCAGGCCACGTCGCGGCCCTCGGTCAGATGCGCGACCTCCTGCTCGCGCTGGAAGATCACGCAGAAGTCGGGCTTGTGGCGCGCCTCGGCCAGCGCGGCGTCGAGCAGCGGCTTGTAATGCACGATCCGCCCCGGCTCGATCCCGCAGGAGGCGGCGATGATCGCCCTGGGCGTGCAATCGTCGATCCGGACCGCCAGTTCATGCGCCGCGAAGCCGCCGAAGACCACGGAATGGATCGCGCCGAGCCGTGCGCAGGCCAGCATCGCCTCGACCGCCTCGGGGATCATCGGCATGTAGATGATGACCCGGTCGCCCTTTTCCACCCCCTTCGCCCGCAGCGCCCCGGCCAGCGAGGCGACCCGGTCGCGCAGCTCGCGATAGGTGATGCCCTTGGTCGCATGGGTGACGGGGCTGTCATGGATGATCGCCAGCCGGTCGCCGTGTCCTGCCTCTACATGCCGGTCGACGGCGTTCCAGCAGGCATTCACCTGCGCGTCGCGATACCAGTCGTACAGCGGCGCGCGGTCGTCGAACAGGGCGCGGGAGGGCGGCTGCACCCAGTCAATGCCCTCGGCCGCCGCCATCCAGAACGATTCGGGGTCGCGCTTCCAGCTGTCATAGACGTCGCGATAGGTCATGATGCCTCCTCCAAGCATTGAAGCTTGTTACGAGGCGGGGGCCGGATCGCGCAACGATGTTACCGCCGGACAAGGGGGCTGCGACATCTGATCCCACCTGCATGGAGCAAGGGGCGGGCAGGGAGTTTGCAGAACGCGCCGCGGCGCCCTGAATATTGCTTACTGGGACCCAGACTTTGCAAAGCCGTCGCGGGGGTCGCTCACCCGACCGCGCGCAGCAGCAGAATCACAAGCCCCGCCCAACCGGCTGCGCCTGCGCCGATCAGCGGCAGGATCCACCAAGAACGCGCGATGTCCCGCAGCCGGTCCGCGCCGATGGCGGAACGGGCGGACGGGCGATGTGCGGCGTGGGAGCGATCGAGCTGGATCACCGGTGCCTCCTTCGGTCCGGCGCCGCCCCTTGTCCGGGGCCGCGGCGGCAGGGTCTTCGATACCCTCCCAGCCTCGGTGACCGGTACGGCAGGATTGTGGCGCGGTCGAGAAAGCTGCAGGCCAAATATGGCAAATGCCGCGAGGTCACCCGCGCCGCATCAGGCCCGTTCCGGCGGAAAGCGGCGGCCTAGAACCACTGCCCCGGTTCCATCAGCCCCAGGTCCATCAGCTGCTGCGAGTGCCACAGGAACGGGACCGAGTTGTGCCAGCGAAATGTCGGGATGTCGAAGGTCGAGCCGGGATTGGCCTTCAGCGCCTTGGCCGTGCGGAAGCTCGCGATGGCCGCGGTCAGGTTGTGGTGCCACGGGCAGGCGTAGGTATTATATTCCTCGATGTTGAAGGTGTGGCCCGGACGCAGCGCCAGCCCGGGCTGCGCCCGGAACAGCGCGACCCGGTCGATGCGGCGGCGGTCCTTCGGGATATGCTCCTCGAACCGCCAGCGGATGCCGCCGAAGAAATCGTATTGGCGCGCCTTCGGCTGCCCGTCGGCCCCCGTCCGCGTCAGCGCGTAATAGCCCGACCTGTCCATCAACGGCGCGGCCATGTCGACGGCATCGGGATGGGTCATCAGGTCCGCGGCATAGAGGTCGACCACATAGCCCAGCATGGCGTCGCGCCGTTCCTCGGCATGGAAGGCGATCAGTTCGCGGACATTGCGGGTCTCGCGGAACGGGTGGAACAGGAATTCGGCGTTGAAGCAGTAGTGGAACCACGTCGTCGTCGGCGCCGCGTCCAGCACCGGGTTCACCGCGTCCAGCAGCGCATCTTCGGCGCGTGTCGGGTGGCGGATCAGGTGAACCGCCTCCAGGTCCGGGGGCAGCGTCAGTTCCGGCGGCGCGAAGGCCAGAACCGTGCGGAACCCTGCGGCGATCAGGTGGCGCAGGGTGCTGTCGACCTCGACCAGATCCTCGACCAGCACCATCGCGACCGGACCCTTCGCCAGCGCCGGCCGCGCCGCGGCAAGGAAGGCATCGACGGAGGCGTGGATCATCGGCGGCCCGGGCAGTTCGGGGACAGGGTGGCCGGACCATCCGCCAGCCGGTCGCGGGATGCAAGGGCCGGCGGTCGCCCGGCGCCGTGGTCCATCGCGGCCCGCCATTGAACCGGCGGCGGGTTTTCTGTAGGTAGCGCCGGTCCGGCCCGGCGCGGCGGCGGGGCCGCGCGAAAGGCGGGCAGCATGGACGGCGACATTCAGCACAGGCAGATCGAGGGCGGCGAGACCGAGGATCGCGCCGAGGTGAAGAAGCTCTTCATCAAGACCTATGGCTGCCAGATGAACGTCTATGACAGCGAGCGCATGGCCGAGGCGATGGGCGCCGAAGGCTATGTGCTGACCGACACCGCCGACGAGGCGGACATGGTGCTGCTGAACACCTGCCATATCCGCGAGAAGGCGTCGGAGAAGCTCTATTCCGATCTGGGCCGGCTCAGGCCGCTGAAGACGGCGAAGCCGGACCTGAAGATCGGCGTCGCGGGCTGCGTGGCCCAGGCCGAGGGCGAGGAGATCCTGCGCCGGATGCCGCTGGTCGATCTGGTCGTCGGCCCGCAAAGCTATCACCGGCTGCCGGCGATGGCGAAGGCGGCCGAGGCGGGGGAGAAGACGGTCGACACCGACTTTCCGGCCGAGGACAAGTTCGACCACCTGCCCGAGCGCCGCCCCGCGACCCGCGCGCCCACCGCCTTCCTGGCGGTGCAGGAGGGCTGCGACAAGTTCTGCGCCTTCTGCGTGGTGCCCTACACCCGCGGGTCCGAGGTCAGTCGCCCGGTGGACCGGGTGCTGCGCGAGGCGCGGGCGCTGGTCGAACGCGGCGTGCGCGAGATCACCCTGCTGGGCCAGAACGTCAACGCCTATCACGGCGCGGCGGCGGACGGGGTCTGGGGGCTGGGCCGGCTGGTGCGCGACCTCGCGCGGATCGAGGGGCTGGAGCGGATCCGCTATACCACCAGCCACCCGAACGACATGGCCCCCGACCTGATCGCCGCCCATGCCGAGGAGCCGAAGCTGATGCCCTACCTGCATCTGCCGGTGCAGTCGGGATCGGACCGCATCCTGAAGGCGATGGCGCGCAAGCACAGCGCCGAACATTATCTGCGGCTGGTCGAGCGTATCCGCGCCGCCCGGCCCGACATGGTGCTGTCGGGCGATTTCATCGTAGGCTTCCCCGGCGAGACCGAGGCGGATTTCGAAGCGACGCTGGCGCTGATCCGGGCGGTGGACTACGGCATGGCCTACAGCTTCAAGTATTCCGCCCGGCCCGGCACCCCCGCCGCGGAAAAGCCGCCGGTGCCCGCCGATGTCGCGGATGACCGGCTGCAACGGCTGCAGGCGCTGCTGGGCGCGCAGCAGAAGGCCTGCCAGCAGGGCATGGTCGGGCGCGAGGTGCAGGTGCTGTTCGAGAAGCCGGGCCGCGAGCCGGGGCAGATGGTGGGCAAGTCCGACTACCTGCACGCCGTGCATGTCGCCGCCCCGCCCGAGGCGCGGGGCCGCATCGCCACGGTGAGAATCGCTGCCAGCGGCCCGAACTCGCTGGCCGGGCAGGTGACGAGCCCGCTGTGGTGAAATCGCGGCAGTGCGGCGCTGCGGCTGTGACAGTGCTGCATCTGCGGCAGTATAGTTTCCGAACCCGGCCCAATTCGCCGACTTAACCACTTTCCCCAGCACCGGAACCTGCTACCGTTCGCGGGATTTTGGTTTCCGCGTCAAGCGATTGGGTTTGCGCGCGGCGCGCTTGGACAAAGCGGTTGGAGGCGAAGCAGTGGCAGGACATCTGGTCAGCGGGGCACTGGTTGCGGCGGCGATGGCCGCCTTCTCGATCCTGCCCGCGGCGGTCGAGGCGCAGACGGTGCGGGGCGAACGCGCCGCGCCGACGATCTGGGTCGATCCCGACGGCTGCGAACACTGGGTCATGGACGACGGCTGGGAGGGCTATATGGACGCCCGCATCGACAGCCGCGGCCTGCCGGTCTGCAACCGGGGCGAGGCCTGCGGGGTGATGCCGACCGACCAGCTGTTCGCCACCGACAGCGCCGCGATCTCGGCCGAGGGGCGGCGCCAGCTGCAGCAGTTCTTCGCGCAGCACCGCGCCGGCGGCTATGTCGTGGCCGGACATACCGACAGCCGGGCCAGCGATGCCTACAACCTCGACCTGTCGCGCCGCCGGGCGCTGGCCGTCGCCTCGGTCGCGCAGTCGACGGGGGCGCGGGTCGTGTCGGTGGACTGGTATGGCGAACGCAAGCCGCGCGCCTCGAACGCCACCGCCGCCGGGATGCAGCAGAACCGCCGCGTCGAAATCTTCTGCATCCGTTGAGGGAGAGCGTCCGATGACCGCCACCAAACTCGCCGCTGTCCTCGCGCTGGCCGGGGCGCTTGCCGCCTGCGATGCGCCGAAGCAGGACAAGACCGTCGACAATTTCGTCGACTCGAAAAGCGTCACCCAGCTGAAGGCCGGGATCTGGGTCGATCCCGAGGGCTGCGATCACTGGATCATCGACGACGGCGCCGAAGGCTACATGAGCGCGCGGCGCTATCCCGACGGCCGCCCGGTCTGCACCGGCAAGTCCGGCACCTCGGGCTACATCACCGGTCCCTATCAGCGGGGCAGCGCGGTGGCCGACCCGGTCTGACGGGAAACCGCCGACCTCGGGTATGCCGATACAATCTTTAGCGGCCGCGGAACGTCTCCGCGGCCGATCTTGTTTCTATTTCGCCGCCGATGCGCTGCAGCACTTGCCAGACGGGAAGCGGCTTGGCACCATCGCCTTACCAACCCTCTGCCGAAGGGAGTCGTTATTGGGCATCAGCGCGCTGACCCCCCCGCCTCGCCCCGAAGACGTCCACGAGACGCTTCTGGAATTTCCCGACAATCGGCTGCTGCGCGACCTGTGCGGCCAGTTCGACCGGAACCTCGCGCAGGTGGAGCAGGCGCTCGGCGTGCACATCCTTCGCCGCGGCAACCAGCTTGCGGTGGTGGGCGAGCCCGCAGCCCGCGACCAGGCCGCCGGAATGCTGATGCAGATGTATGCGCGGCTGGAATCCGGGCGCCAGGTCGAATCGGGCGACATCGACGCGATGATCCGCATGGGCGACCCGGCGGTCGACGTGGTGGGCAGCCCCGCCGACCAGCTGGAGATGTTCGCCGGAGGCCGCTTCGAGATCCGCACCCGCCGCAAGGCGGTGGAGCCGCGGACCGAGGCGCAGAAGGCCTATGTGCGCAACCTCTTCCAGCACGAGATGGCCTTCGGCATCGGCCCGGCCGGCACCGGCAAGACCTATCTGGCGGTGGCCGTGGGCGTGACGATGCTGATCGGCGGCCATGTCGACCGGATCATCCTCAGCCGTCCGGCGGTGGAGGCGGGCGAGCGGCTCGGCTTCCTGCCCGGCGACATGAAGGAGAAGGTCGATCCCTACATGCAGCCGCTCTACGATGCGCTGAACGACTTCCTGCCCGCCAAGCAGGTGGAAAAGCTAATGCAGGAAAAGCGGATCGAGATCGCGCCGCTGGCCTTCATGCGCGGCCGGACGCTGGCCAACGCCTTTGTCGTGCTGGACGAGGCGCAGAACGCCACCACCATGCAGATGAAAATGTTCCTGACCCGTCTGGGCGAGGGCAGCCGCATGGTCATCACCGGCGACCGCAGCCAGATCGACCTGCCGCGCGGGGTGCCGTCGGGCCTGAAGGATGCCGAGCGCATCCTGAACGGGGTGGAAGGCGTCAGCTTCAACTACTTCACCGCCTCGGACGTGGTGCGCCATCCCCTTGTCGCCCGCATCATCGAGGCCTATGACCGCGCGGATGGACCCGAGGCTGGTTGACACGATCGCAGAGGACGACCGCTGGCAGGCGTTCGGGCTGGACGGCATCGCCGAACGGGCGGGCCGCGCCACGCTCCGCGATCTGGGTCTGGACCCGGCCGGGTTCGAGATCAGCCTGATGGGCTGCGACGACGCGCGGATCGCCGCCCTGAATGCCGAGTTCCGGGGCAAGCCGCTGCCCACCAACGTGTTGTCCTGGCCGTCGGAAGAACGGGGCGCCGAGGCCGAGGGCGCGGCGCCCGACCTGCCCGCGGGCGACCCGGACATGCCCGAGGAACTGGGCGACATCGCCATCGCCTGGGACACCTGCGACCGCGAGGCGGCCGAGGCCGGCAAGCCGATGGCGGATCACGTGACGCATCTGCTGGTGCATGCGGTCTTGCACCTTCTGGGCTACGATCATGAACGCGACGGCGATGCGGCGCTCATGGAAGGGACGGAAGCGCGGGTCCTTGCGGGGCTCGGGCTTGCAAATCCCTATGACTGACAGCATCTGAAACGCGGGCCGCGCCTTGGCGCCACAGGCCCGGCCATATGGAAAGGACCGATGGGCGAGAGTGCGGACGGGTCTACGGCAGCGCAGGGCGCGCTGGACCGTGAGACGGGAAGTGAAGCCGAGGGACACAGTAGCAGCCCCCGCGGTTTTCTGGGACGTATCCTGAACGTGCTGGGCGGGGGCGAGGTCCCCGAACCGTCCGGCGAGGAAGCGCCCGCGCGCCCCGAGGCGCGTGCGCTGCCGGGCCTGTCGGCGCTCAGGCGGCTGCGCGTCGACGACATCGCCACGCCCAAGCCGGAAATCGCCGCCGCGCCCGTGGATATCGGGCTGGACGATCTGGTCGCGGTGTTCCGCGAACACGGCTTCAGCCGGCTGCCGGTCTATGACGGCACCATCGACACACCGCTGGGCATCATCCACCTGAAGGATCTCGCGCTCGGCTTCGGCTTCGGCGCGCCCGGCGAGGGGTTCGAGCTGCGCCCACTGCTGCGGCCGCTGCTGTATGTGCCGCCGTCGATGGCGCTGGCGACCCTGCTGCAGAAGATGCAGGCCGAGCGGATCCACATGGCGCTGGTCATCGACGAATACGGCAGCGTCGACGGGCTGGTGACGATCGAGGACCTGATCGAGACGGTGATCGGCGACATCGACGACGAACATGACGAGGACGAGGAAGGCGCCTTCTGGTCGCAGGAAAAGCCGGGGCAGTGGGTGGTTCTGGCCCGCGCGCCGCTCGACGAGTTCGAAGAGGCGGTGGGCCGCCGGCTGGCCGATGACGAAGAGGGCGAGGAGGTCGACACGATGGGCGGCCTCGTCTTCATGCTGACGGGGCGGGTGCCGCTGCGGGGCGAACGGGTTCTGGCCGAGAACGGCGTGGAATTCGAGGTGCTGGACGCCGATCCGCGCCGGATCAAGCGGCTGCGCGTCCGCCTGCCCGAAGCGCGCGCCTGACCGTGGCCGGCCCGGCGCCGACCCCGGCCGCCGTGGCCGCCCGCGTGGACGGCGCCGTCGCGGCGGTGCCGAGTCTGCGCTGGATCGACCGGGGATGGCTCGCCCTGCTGGGGGGGCTGGTGGCGGCGGGGCAGGCGCCGCTCGGCGCGTGGTATGTCGCGCTGCCGGCGCTGTGGCTGGTGATCCGCCGGGTCGCGGCGGAATCGCGGCCGCGCCATGCCGCGCTGGCGGCGCTGTTCGCGGGGGCGGGCCATTTCGCCGCGGCCCTGTTCTGGATCGTCGAGCCCTTCTTCGTCGAACCCTGGCGGCATGGCTGGATGGCACCCTTCGCCCTGCCGATGATGGCCTTCGGCATGGCGCTGTTCTGGGCGGGGGCGGGCTGGGGCGCTGCGCTGTTGGGCCGGACGCCCGCGCGGCGGGCGCTGGCGCTGGCGGTCTGTCTGGCCGCGGGCGACGCGCTGCGCGGTTATGTCTTCACCGGTTTCCCCTGGGCGCTGTTCGGGCATGTCTGGATCGGCACGCCGGTGGCGCAGGCCGCGGCGCTGGCCGGGTCGCTCGGCCTGTCGCTGGCCACGACGCTCGCCGCGGCGCTGCCGGCCATCTTCGGCCTGCGCGGCGCGGCGGCGGCGCTGGCGCTGGTCGCGGGGCTGTGGGCAGGCGGCGCCTGGCGGCTGGCGCAGCCGGTGCCGCCGCCCGACCGGCCGGTGACGCTGCGCATCGTCCAGCCGAACGCCGCCCAGCACCTGAAATGGCAGCCCGGCATGGCGGAGGTGTTTTTCCAGCGGCTGCTGGACCACAGCGCCGCCCCGGCCGAGGGGCCGGAGCCCGATCTGGTGATCTGGCCGGAAACTGCGGTGCCCTGGCTCTTCGATGCCGAGGGTGCGCTGCCCCAGGCGATTGCGGCCGGCGCGGGCGGGCGACGGATCGTGCTGGGCCTGCAGCGGGCCGAGGGCGCGCGCTACTACAACAGCCTCGCGGTCCTGGACGGCGCGGGCAGGCTGCAAGGGCTGTACGACAAGCATCACCTCGTGCCCTTCGGGGAATATCTGCCGGCGGGCGACCTGCTGGCGCGGGTGGGCATTTCCGCCTTCGCGGCGCAGGCGGGGCATGGCTACAGCGCTGGTCCCGGCCCCGCGCTGCTGGACCTCGGCGCCGGGCTGGGCCGGGTGCTGCCGCTGATCTGCTACGAGGCGGTGTTCCCGCAGGAACTGACCGCCGCTCGGCATCTGCCCGGCCCGCCGCCCGGCTGGATCCTGCAGGCCACCAACGATGCGTGGTTCGGCAGCCTGTCCGGCCCCTTCCAGCATCTGGCGCAGGCGCGGCTGCGGGCAATCGAGCAGGGCCTGCCGCTGATCCGCGCGGCCAATACCGGCGTGTCGGCCGCCATCGATGCCCGGGGGCGGGTGCTGGCGGCGCTGCCGCTGAACGAGGAGGGGCATCTCGATATCGCGCTGCCCGGCGCGCTGCCGCCGCCGCCCTATGCGCGGACGGGCGACCTGCCCATGCTGATGCTGCTCGCGGCGCTGCTGGCCGGGCTCGCGCTGCTGCGCTTGCGCAAGCGCGATTGACGCTGCCCTGCGGCAGGGATACGCAGGCAAAACGAACTGCCACAACGGCTTCCTGGCGTGGCGGGGATTTTTTGTGAATGGAGCGCTTCCCGATGGCACGGCAGAATTTCATCTTCACCTCCGAGAGCGTCTCGGAAGGTCACCCCGACAAGGTCTGCGACCGGATTTCCGATGCGGTGCTGGATGCGTTCCTCGCCGAGGAACCCAACGCCCGCGTGGCCTGCGAAACCTTCGCCACCACCAATCAGGTGGTCGTCGGCGGCGAGGTCGGGCTGTCGGACAAGACCAAGCTCGCCGAATACATGGGCCGGATCGACGGGATCGTGCGCGATTGCGTCAAGGACATCGGCTATGAGCAGGACGAGTTTCACTGGGCGACGCTGAAGGTGTCGAACCTGCTGCACCCGCAATCGGCGCATATCGCGCAAGGGGTCGACAAGGACGGTGCCGGCGACCAAGGCATCATGTTCGGCTATGCCACGGACGAGACGCCGGAACTGATGCCGGCGCCCATCCTCTATTCGCACGCGATCCTGCGCCGTCTGGCCGAGGCGCGGAAGGCGGGCGAGGAGCCGACGCTGCGCCCAGACGCGAAGTCGCAACTGTCGCTGCGCTATGAAAATGGCCTGCCGGTCGAGGTGACGCAGCTGGTGCTGTCCACTCAGCATGCCGATGAAAGCCAGACCTCGGACGACATTCGCGCCATCGTCGAACCCTATATCCGCGAGGTGCTGCCGGAGGGCTGGCTGACCGAGGCGACGGAGTGGCATGTCAACCCGACCGGCACCTTCGTCATCGGCGGGCCGGACGGCGATGCGGGGCTGACCGGGCGCAAGATCATCGTCGATACCTATGGCGGTGCGGCCCCGCATGGCGGCGGCGCCTTTTCCGGCAAGGACCCGACCAAGGTGGACCGCTCGGCGGCCTATGCCGCGCGCTATCTTGCCAAGAACGTGGTCGCGGCCGGTCTGGCGAAGCGCTGCGTGATCCAGGTCGCCTATGCGATCGGCGTGGCGCGCCCGCTGGCGATCTATGCCGATACCTACGGCACCGGCGAGGTGCCCGAGGCCGAGATCGAACGCGCCGTGGCGCAGGTGATGGACCTGACCCCGCGCGGCATCCGCGAACATCTGTCGCTGAACCGGCCGATCTATCAGCGTACCGCGGCCTATGGCCATTTCGGCCGCACGCCCGACAATGACGGCGGGTTCAGCTGGGAACGCACCGATCTGGTGGCGGCGCTGAAGGCCGCGCTCTGACGCCAACCGGGGGCGGCGCTGCCGCCCCACGCCCTCAGTGGAGCCGACATGCCCGACGCCTTTCGCTATGCCCTCATCATGCTCGCCGCCGGCATCGGCATTCCGCTGCTTGCGGCGCTGAACGCGCAGCTGGGCGCCCGTATCGGCTCGCCCCCCGCCGCCGGGGTGGTGCTGTTCTGCGTGGCGCTGGCGGGGGCGGTGGCGGTGATGCTGGCGACGGGCAGCGCCGGGGCGCTGGCCAAGGTGCCGGCGCAGCCGAAACACCTGATGCTGGGCGGCCTCTTCGTCTGCTTCTACGTCACCTCGGTCACCTTCGTCGCCCCGCGCTTCGGCGTCGGCAACGCGGTGTTCTTCGTGCTGCTGGGGCAGATGATCTCGGCCGCGATCATCGACCAGTTCGGCCTGTTCGGCGCGATGGTGCGCCCGCTCGGCGCGGCCCGGGTGGCGGGCCTGTGCTGCATGGGGCTGGGGCTGTGGCTGATCCAGCGGGGATGAGCGGACCCGACCGGGGTTGACCCCGCCCGCAAAGCGGCGGTATGGCCGCGCCCCATGACCCCGATGCCCGATGATGACATGCAGGACGACCGCGCGGCGGACGACTCCGACGCGCCCCAATGGCGCAACTTCTATGGCCGCCGGTCCGGCAAGACGATCCGCCCGTCCCAGCGGACCTATCTGGCCGAGGATCTGCTGCATCTGGGTCTGCGCGGCGTCAGCCGCGCCGACAATCCCGACCGTGCGCCCCTCGACCTGGCGGGGGTCTTCGGCCCGGACCGCCCAGTCTGGCTGGAAGTGGGCTTTGGCGGCGGCGAGCACATGGTGCATATGGCGGCCCGCTATCCCGGCATCGGCCTGATCGGCTGCGAGCCCTTCATCAACGGCGTGGCGATGTTGTTGGGCAAGGTGCGGCAGGCGGGGGTGTCGAACCTTGCCGTGCATCCGGGCGATGTGCGCGACCTCTTCGACGTGCTGCCCGCCGCCAGCATCGCGAAGGCCTTCCTGAACTATCCCGACCCCTGGCCCAAGCGCCGCCACCACCGCCGCCGCTTCGTCACGCAGGACCATCTGCTGCCGCTGCATCGCGTGATGGCGCCTGGGGCGGAGTTCCGGGTGGCCACCGACATCTCCGACTACATGCGGCAGGCGCTGCTGGAGGTGCCGAAGGCGGGCTTCGCCCTCGTCGCCCGGTCCGGCACACCCTGGGAGGACTGGCTGTCCACCCGCTATGAGCAAAAGGCGCTGCGCGAGGGCCGGGTGCCGGATTACGCGACCTTCCGGCGGGTCTGACGGCCCGCCAAGGCCAGCCGTCTCGAAGGTCAGCCGCCGAAGGTCAGCCGCCGACGGTCAGCCGTTGAACAGGAAGTGCAGGACGTCGCCGTCCTTGACCTCATAGGTCTTGCCCTCGACCCGGAACTTGCCGGCCTCGCGGGCGCCGGCTTCGCCGTTGCCGGCAATGTAGTCGTCATAGGCGACCGTCTCGGCGCGGATGAAGCCCTTTTCGAAATCGCCGTGGATCACGCCCGCCGCCTGCGGCGCCAGCGTGCCCTTGTGGATGGTCCAGGCGCGGGCCTCTTTCGGGCCGACGGTGAAATAGGTCTGCAGGCCCAAGAGGGCATAGCCCGCGCGGATCAGCCGGTCGAGCCCGGCCTCCTCCAGCCCCATCTCGGCGAGGAACATCTGCGCCTCTTCGGCGTCGAGCTGGCTGATCTCTTCCTCGATCCGGGCCGAGATCACCACGCTGGCCGCGCCCTGTTCGGCAGCCATCTTCGCCACCCGTTCCGACTGGGCATTGCCGGTGCCTGCGGCGGATTCCTCGACATTGCAGACATAGAGGACGGGCTTCGCCGTCAGCAGCTGCAGCATCGCCCAGGCCTTGCGGTCATCCTCGGCCACCGTGACCGCGCGGGCGGGCCGCCCCGCCTCCAGCGCCGCCAGCGCCTGACGCAGCAGCCGGTCCTGGTCGAGCGCTTCCTTGTCGCCGCCCTTCAGCTTGCGGGCGAGGTTCGCCAGCCGCTTCTCGATCGATTCCATGTCGGCGATCATCAGCTCGGTCTCGATGGTCTCGGCATCGGCCACCGGATCGACGCGCCCCTCGACATGGGTGATGTCGCCATCCTCGAAGCAGCGCAGCACATGGGCGATGGCATCCACCTCGCGGATATTGGCGAGGAACTGGTTGCCGAGGCCCTCGCCCTTGGACGCACCCTTCACCAGCCCGGCGATGTCGACGAAGGTGATGCGGGTGGGGATGATCTGCTTCGACCCGGCGATGGCGGCCAGCCGGTCCAGCCGCGGGTCGGGCACCGCCACGTCGCCCACATTCGGTTCGATGGTGCAGAAGGGGAAGTTGGCGGCCTGCGCGGCGGCCGTCTTCGTCAGCGCGTTGAAGAGCGTGGACTTGCCGACATTCGGCAGCCCGACGATGCCCATCCTGAAGCCCATGATCGCTCTCCTGCAAAGCCCGGGGGTGTCATAGGCAAGGCCCCGCCCGCGTGCAAGCCGTGGCAGGGGGCAGCGGGAAAAAGTGTTGATGCCAACCTAATGCCGTGCCACCCTGTCCCCGTCCGCCGCGGCCGACATCCCACCACCAGAGGAGACGCGCGATGAGCTTCGATCCCTACCTGCATTTCCAGGGCAACTGTGCCGAGGCGATGACCTTCTATGCCGAGGTCTTCGGCGCCGACGACCTGATGCTGATGCGCTATGGCGAGGCGCCCGAAGCCCCGCCCGGCCCGCCGCTCGACGAGACCGGGCGCCAGCTGGTCATGCATGCGGCGCTGATGAAGGACGGGCGGGCGCTGATGGCGTCGGACTATCCGCCGGGGATGGAGGGGATGCCGCAGGCTTCGGTTTCGGTCAGCCGGTCGGTGCCCGATCTGGCGGCGGGCCAGACCCTGTTCGACCGGCTGGCCGAGGGCGGCGCGGTCATCATGCCCTTCGCCGAAACCTTCTGGGCCGAGGGCTTCGGCATGGTGAAGGATCGCTTCGGCACCCATTGGATGATCTCGGGCCCGATGAAGGCCGGCATGGGCTGCCCCGAGGAGGAGGAGGTGGCCGCGGTCTGAGGACCGGACGTCGCGCAGGGGCCGTCGCATCCCCGCCGCAGGGTGCCGCAACGGGCATTGATTTTCCGGGCCGGCTTGGGCAAGACCCGGTGAATTCAGCACGAGGGAAGCCCATGACCCGGATCGACGACACCTTCGCACGGCTGCGCGGCGAGGGGCGCAAGGCCTTCGTCGCCTATATCATGGCGGGCGATCCGGACGCGGCCACCTCGCTGGAGCTGATGAAGGGCCTGCCGGGCGCGGGCGTCGACGTGATCGAACTCGGCATGCCCTTCACCGATCCGATGGCGGACGGCCCCACCGTCCAGCGCGCCGGCCAGCGGGCGCTGGAGGCGGGCCAGACCCTGCAGAAGACGCTCGCGATGGTGGCCGAATTCCGCAAGGGCGACGCCACCACGCCCATCGTGATGATGGGCTATTACAACCCGATCTATTCCCGCGGCGTCGACCGCTTCCTGGCCGAGGCGAAGGCGGCGGGGATCGACGGGCTGATCGTGGTGGACCTGCCGCCGGAGGAGGATGACGAACTGTGCCTGCCGGCGCAGGCGGCGGGGCTGAACTTCATCCGGCTGGCGACGCCCACCACCGACGACCGCCGCCTGCCCCGGGTGCTGCAGAATACCAGCGGTTTCGTCTATTACGTCTCGATCACCGGCATCACCGGATCGGCGGCGGCGCAGGCCGCCGATGTCGGCCCGCAGGTGGCGCGGATCAAGGCGGCGACGGACCTGCCGGTGGTGGTGGGCTTCGGCATCACCACGCCCGAGGGCGCGCAGGACATCGCCGGCATCGCCGATGGCTGCGTCGTGGGATCGGCCATCGTGAAGCTGGTGGGCGAGGGCAAGCCGGTGACAGAGGTGCTGTCGCTGGTCACCGCGCTGGCCGCCGGCGCGCACGCGGCCTGAGCGCAGGCGCGGGCGCAAGGGGGGCCGCGGCGGGGGCGGAAACCGCCGCAGGAATCCGCTTCCCAACCCGGGCGTTCCCGTGTAAGGGGGCAGCCTTGCGGGCATGCACCCTTGGAGGATGTCCGCCGTTTAACCTAGGAGAAGACCCAATGGCACGTGAGATCCCGGATCTTGTGGCCGTGGTGCGGACGGGGACAGGCAAGGGGGCCGCCCGTCAAGCCCGTCGTGAAGGCTACGTACCCGGCATCGTCTACGGCGACGGCAAAGAGCCGCAGCCGATCAACATCAACTACAACGCCCTGCTGAAGAAGTTGAAGGCCGGCCGTTTCCTGTCGACGCTCTTCAACCTGAAGATCGACGGCCAGGACGACGTGCGCGTCATCTGCCGCGGCGTGCAGCGCGACGTGGTCAAGGACCTGCCGACCCATGTCGACCTGATGCGCCTGCACCGCAATTCGCGCATCAACCTGTTCATCCATGTCGATTTCATCAACCACGACGAGGCCCCCGGGCTGAAGCGCGGCGGCACGCTGACCGTGGTGCGGTCGGAAGTCGAACTGGAAGTGACCGCCGGCGACATCCCGGACCACATCACCGTGGACCTGGCCGGCAAGCAGATCGGCGACGTCATCCACATCAACGATATCGAGCTGCCGAAGGGCGCGACGCCCACCATCGCGCGCAACTTCGTGGTGGCGAATCTGGCGGCGCCCTCGGGCCTCGTGTCGGCCGAGGCGGCCGAAGCCGAGGCGTGATCGCCCGGCACTGACGTTTCGCGGCGGGGGCCTTCGGGCCCCCGTTTGCATTTCGGGGGGCGGTTCAGTCCCGTACCGGATCGCGGTAGTCGTGCCAGCGCCCCTGCCAGTCGCGCACCTGCCAGTGGCCGGGCTCGCCCGTCTCGCGCAGGTTGTCCGCGGTCAGCGGCGCCTTGCCATGCCCGCCGGGGATGTCCAGCACATAGGTCGGCTGGCAGAGGCCGGAAATCCGCCCCCTCAGCGCCGCGACCAGCGCCCGGCCCTCGGCAATCGTGGTGCGGAAATGCGAGGTGCCCCGCGCCAGATCGCAATGGTGCAGGTAGTAGGGCGTTACCCGGTTCTCGATCAGCGTGCGGAACAGCGTCTCCAGCGCCCCCACCGAATCGTTGATCCCGCGCAGCAGCACCGTCTGCGACAGCAGCGGGATGCCCGCGCGGGACAGGCGGCGCAGCGCGGCGCGCGCCTCGGCCCCGATCTCGTCGGCATGGTTGGTATGGACGACGACATGCACCGCCGGCCGGATGTCGAGCGCGGCGATCAGTCCGGCGTCGATCCGCTCGGGCGCCACCACCGGCACGCGGGTATGGAAGCGCACCACGCCCACATGCGGGATCGTCGCCAGCCGGTCCAGGATCGCCCCGATCCGCCGCGCCGACAGCGACATCGGGTCGCCGCCGGTCAGGATCACCTCGCGGATCGCCGGATGTGCCGCGACATGGGCCAGCGCCGCGTCGAGCTGGTCCGCCGGCAGCGCGCCGGTGCTGCCCACGCCTTCGCGGCGAAAGCAGAAGCGGCAATAGACCTCGCAGGTCTGGGTGACATGCAGGATCACCCGGTCGGGATAGCGATGGGTCAGGCCCGGCACCGGGCTGTGCACCGCATCGCCGATCGGGTCGGCCAGTTCCTCGGGCCGCACCCGCGCCTCGCGCCGGTCGGGCAGGAACTGCCGCGCCACCGCATCACCGGGGTCGCGCAGCGCCGCCCGCATCGCGGGGGACAGCCGCACCCGGAATTCCGCCGCCACCGCCTCCAGCGCCGGGGCATCGGCTGCCGCGACCAGCCCGTCGGCCCGCAGGTCGGCGATGCTGGTCAGCGCCCGGGGCAGGCGATGGGGCGGACAAAGGGGCAGGGGGTCGGCCATGGCCCCGGCTTTTCGCGCGCGCGGGGCGCGAAGGCAAGCCCGCCGCAGGGCGGACCCATCCCCCGGTCAGCGTGCCGCCGCGATCGCCTCGCCCATGATCCGCAGCCCTTCGTCGATCTCGGCCTCGGACACGGTCAGGGGCGGCGCGATGCGGAACACCGCCCCCATCGCCGGCAGCTTGACGATATTCATGCTCAGCCCCCGGGCCATCGCCTCGGCCCCGATGCGGTCGCCGATCTCCAGCCCCGGGGTCTTGCTGGCGCGGTCGCTGACGATGTCGAGCCCCAGCAGCAGCCCGCGCCCCCGCACGTCGCCCACGCAGTCGAACCGCTGCTTCAGCGCTTCGAGCCCCGCCCTCAGCCGCGCGCCCATCTGCAGCGCCCGCTGCGCCAGCCCCTCGCGCTCGACCACGTCCAGAACCGTCAGGCCCACCGCGGCGGGCAGCGGGTCCGACACATGGGTGGTCAGGAAGATATAGCCGCGGCGATGCGCCTCTTCCTCGATCTCGCGGCTGGTCAGCACCGCCGACAGCGGCAGGCCCGCGCCCAGCGTCTTCGACAGGGTCAGGATGTCGGGCGTCACCCCGTCGCGCTGGAAGGCGAACATCTGGCCGGTGCGGGCGATACCGGTTTGCGCCTCGTCGAGGATCAGCAGCATGCCGCGCTCCTCGCATTTGCGCTTCAGCGCGGCCAGATAGCCCTCGGGCAGGTCGATGATCCCGCCGGAGGAGAGGATCGGTTCGGCGATGAAGGCGGCGAGGCTGCCGGTGGACTGGCTGTCGACCATGGCGAAGGCGTCGTCGAGTTCGGTCTGCCAGTCCAGGCTGCCATCGGCATGGGTGAAGCGGGGGCGATAGGCGTTCGGTGCCGGAATGGCGAAGGAGCCGACGGCGGCCGGCCCGGCGCCCCGGCGCGCGGCGCTGTAGGTCGCGGCGGCGGCGGCGCCGGTCATCCCGTGCCAGCTGCGCGAGAAGGCCACGATCTCGTGCCGGCCGGTGACCACCTTCGCCAGCCGGATCGCCGCCTCGTTCGACTCGCCGCCGGTGGACAGCAGCAGCACCTTCTCCAGCCCCGGCACCATCGAGCCGAGCCGCTGCGACAGGTCCACCACCGGGCGGGACAGCATGCCGCTGAACAGATGGTCGAGCCGGCCGATCTGGTCGCGCACCGTCTGCACGATGGCCGGATGCGCATGGCCCAGCACCGCGCTCATCTGCCCCGAGGTGAAGTCGAGGATCGCCTGCCCGGCAGAATCGAAGACATAGCTGCCCTCGGCCCGCTCGATCACCCGCCGCTCGAACTGCGGCCCGTAGCGCAGGACATGGCGGTCGGCAGCGGCCCAGAAGGCGGCATCGAGATCGGCCGGGGCGGCGGCGGGAAGGGGGGCTGCGGCGGGGGTCATGGGCACCTCGTATGGCGAATGCCCCAGCCTAGGCGCCGGGGTGCCCGGCACCCAAGCGAAACCGACGCCGCGCGGCGGGAAAGCGGCAATGGCGCGGGGAAAATGGGCGGGTGAAGGTTCAGGATGGTGCTGCAGGAGAGGATTGAACTCTCGACCTCACCCTTACCAAGGGTGTGCTCTACCACTGAGCTACTGCAGCGCCGGGGCCGTTTGCGGGGGGCCGCAGGGCCGGTGTGGGCGCGGATTTAGACGCAAACCCGGCAGGGCGCAAGCGCAATCTGGACGCCCCGCGGCGGGCGCGCTAGGAAGGCCGCGATGGACCGCGATCCCCGCCGCACGATGCCCGCCGGGCCTGCCGATGGACGCGCGACCGGCCCTGCCGGTGCGGGCGGGGCCGCGGCGCGCGCCGCCCGGCTGAAGGCCGCGCTGAAGGCGAATATCGGCCGGCGCAAGGCGCAGGCGCGGGCGCGCGCGGCCGATGAAGCGGAGCCGGATGCCGGCGAAGACAGGGGCCCCGATGCCGGCGAGGATGCGGGCTGCGACGCAGACCGCGACGCCGGCGGCGCCGGGGCGGACCGGAACGGCGGGCCGGCGGGTGGGGTTGCGTCCGGGCGGGACGGCTGATCTTTCGCCCGAGGCGGCGGGCCGGGGCGACGATCCGGCCCCTTGAGGCCGGGCATAACGACAACAAACGAGGTGGGCAGATGGATTCGATCAGGGTCTTGGGCGGACGGGAACTCAACGGGCGGATTCCGATCGCCGGGGCGAAGAATGCCTGCCTGACGCTGATGCCGGCGACGATCCTGACGGACGAGCCGCTGACGCTGACCAACGCGCCGCGGCTGTCGGACATCCGCACGATGACCAAGCTCCTGCAGTCGCTCGGCGCCGAGGCGGCGAGCCTGCAGGGCGGGCAGGTGCTGGCGCTGTCGAGCCACGACCTGAACAACCTGCACGCGGATTACGAAATCGTCCGCAAGATGCGCGCCTCGATCCTGGTGCTGGGGCCGATGCTGGCGCGGCACGGACGGGCCGAGGTCTCGCTGCCCGGCGGCTGTGCCATCGGCGCGCGGCCGGTGGACCTGCACCTGAAGGCGCTGGAGGCGATGGGCGCGACGCTCGACCTGCGCGACGGCTATGTGCATGCCAAGGCGCCGTCGGGCGGGCTGAAGGGGGCGGTGATCGACTTCCCCTTCGTCTCGGTCGGGGCGACGGAGAACGCGCTGCTGGCGGCGACGCTGGCCAAGGGCACCACCGTCCTGAACAACGCCGCGCGCGAGCCGGAAATCGTCGATCTGGCGCAATGCCTGCGGCGGATGGGCGCGCATATCGAGGGCGAGGGCACCTCGACCCTCACCATCGAGGGCGTGGACCGGCTGGGGGGCGCCACCCATCCGGTGGTCGTGGACCGGATCGAACTGGGCACCTACATGCTGGCCCCGGCGATCACCGGCGGCACGGTCGAATGCCTGGGCGGGCGGCTGGATCTGGTGGGCGCCTTCGCCGAACGGCTGGACGCGGCGGGGATCGCGGTCGAGACGACGGACGAGGGCCTGAAGGTCAGCCGCCGCAACGGACGGGTCAACGCGGTCAATGTGACGACCCAGCCCTTCCCGGGCTTCCCCACCGACCTGCAGGCGCAGATCATGGCGCTGCTCTGCACCGCCGACGGCATTTCGGTGCTGGAGGAGAAGATCTTCGAGAACCGCTTCATGCACGCGCCGGAACTGATGCGCATGGGCGCCAGGATCGAGGTGCATGGCGGCACCGCCACGGTCACGGGCGTCCCGCGGCTGCGCGGCGCGCCGGTGATGGCCACCGACCTGCGCGCCAGCGTCAGCCTGATCCTCGCCGCCCTCGCCGCCGAGGGCGAGACGGTGGTCAGCCGGGTCTATCACCTCGACCGCGGCTATGAGCGGGTGGAGGAAAAGCTGAGCGGTTGCGGCGCGGTGATCGAACGTATCGCCGGCTGAACCCGCCGCCGCCCCCGGCTTGACCTTGCCGCCCCCGGCTTGACCTTGCCGCCGCAGGCGCCATCCTGCCCTGCGACAGAGGAGACGCATATGCCCCAGGATGCACGCTATGAGGACGGCGACGAACGGCCGCTGGCGCTGGCCGCCATCGGCCCCGACGATCTGCCGGTGATCTCGGCGCTGGTGCAGGATGCGGTGCTGTCGGGGGCGGACATCCGCTGGGACCGGTCGGCGCGGCGGCTGGCGCTGCTGCTGGGGCGGTTCCGCTGGGAAGACCGAGAGGCGGCGGAACGCGCGGGCCGCCCCTATGAACGGGTGCGCAGCCTGCTGGTGATCGGCGATGTGTTGCGCGTGTCGTCGCAGGGGATCGACAAGGGCGATGCCGATCTGGTGCTGTCGCTCTTGTCGCTCGACTGGCAGCCGGGCGAGGACGGGACCGGGCGGCTGGTCCTGTGGTTCGCGGGGGACGGCGCGCTGGCGGCCGACGTGGAATGCCTCGATGTCAGCCTGCGCGACGTGACCCGCCCCTATTCGGCGCCCTCGCGCCGGCAGCCGCGCCATCCCGACTGACAGGCGCTGCCGGACGACGCGGCAAGACGGCGCGGCACGACGGGCGCTTGAGCCGCGCGCGGGGCTTCGCTAGACGGGGCTGGACGCAAGAGGTACCCGATGCCCCAGTTCCTGACCACCGCCGATGCGGGTTTCGACGCCGCCTTCGCTGCGCTTCTGACCATGAAGCGCGAGGATGCGCCCGATGTGGATGCGGCGGTGGCGGACATCATCGCCGACGTGCGCCACCGGGGCGACGCGGCGCTGATCGAACTGACCGCGCGGTTCGACCGGCTGGACCTGACGCCCGACCGGCTGGCCTTCACCGAGGCCGAGATCGCGGCGGAATGCGCGAAGGTCCCGGCCGAGGATCGGGAGGCGCTGGAACTGGCGGCGGAGCGTATCCGCGCTTATCACGACCGGCAGATGCCCGAGGATGCGATGTGGCAGGACGCGGCGGGGGCGAGCCTCGGCTGGCGCTGGACCCCGGTCGCGGCGGCGGGGCTGTATGTGCCCGGCGGGCTCGCCTCCTACCCGTCGTCGGTGCTGATGAACGCGATCCCGGCGCGGGTGGCGGGGGTGGAGCATCTGGTGATCGCCTGCCCGACCCCGGGCGGGGTGGTCAATCCGCTGGTGCTCATGGCCGCGCGTCTGGCGGGGGTGGACCGGGTCTACCGGATCGGCGGCGCGCAGGCGATCGCGGCGCTTGCCTATGGCACCGAAACCGTGGCGCCGGTGGACAAGATCACCGGGCCGGGCAACGCCTATGTCGCGGCGGCCAAGCGGCGGGTCTTCGGCCGGGTCGGCATCGACATGATCGCGGGTCCGTCGGAAATCCTCGTGATCGCGGATCGCGACAACGACCCCGACTGGATCGCGCTCGACCTGCTCAGCCAGGCGGAACATGACGAAAGCGCGCAGTCGATCCTGGTCACCGATGATGCGGGCTTCGGGCAGGCGGTGGCGGCGGCGGTCGAGCGGCGGCTGCAGACGCTGGAACGGCGTGCCATCGCCGCGGCCAGCTGGCGCGACTTCGGCGCGGTGATCGTCACCCGCGATCTGGCCGAGGCGGCGGCCCTGTCGGACCGGGTGGCGCCCGAGCATCTGGAACTGTGCGTGGCCGATCCCGAGGCGCTGGCGGGCCGGATCCGCCATGCGGGGGCGATCTTCCTCGGAAGCTGGACGCCCGAGGCGATCGGTGATTACGTGGGCGGGCCGAACCATGTGCTGCCCACGGCAAGGTCGGCACGGTTTTCGAGCGGGTTGTCGGTCATGGATTTCCTCAAGCGCACGACGCTGGCGAAGATGACACCTTCGGCGCTGGCCGCCATCGGCCCCGCGGCCGAACGGCTGGCCACCTCCGAAAGCCTGCAAGCCCACGGGCTGAGCGTGCGGGCGCGGCTGGACCGGCTGAACCGCGAGGCCGCGGAATGACCCGCATCGCCCGGATCGAGATCGACGACGCGGGCCTGCCGCCGCCCACGCCGGAGATCGAGCAGGAACGGCGCGTCGCCGTCTTCGACCTGCTGGAGGACAACAGCTTCCGCCTGCCGGGACGCGGTGACCAGCCGGCGCCGCCGGGGCCCTTCGTGCTGGCGCTCGCGATGCGCGAGGGGCGGCTCGTCTTCGATACGGCGACCGAGGATGGCGAGAAGCTGGCCGAGTTCCAGCTGTCGATGGGGCCGTTCCGGCAGGCGGTGAAGGACTATTTCCAGATCTGCGCCAGCTATTTCGACGCGGTGAAGCGGCTTCCGCCCAGCCAGATCGAGGCGATCGACATGGCCCGGCGCGGCATTCACAACGAAGGCGCGCGCATCCTGATCGAGCGGCTGGAGGGCAAGGCCGAGTTCGACATCGACACGGCGCGGCGCCTGTTCACCCTGATCTGCGTGCTCAACAGCGGGACCTGACGTGGACGGGAAGCTGCCCAGTTCCATCCTGTTCTGCTGCGATCACAACGCTGTCCGCTCGCCGATGGCCGAGGGGCTGATGAAGCAGATGTTCGGCGATCAGGTCTATGTGCAGTCGGTGGGCGTGAAGAACGACCTCGAGGTTGATGGCTTCGCTGTCGCCGTCTGCGCCGAGATCGGCGTGCGGCTGGAACGCCACCGCGCCCGGTCCTTCGAGGAGATGGAGCATCTGGGGTCCGAACTGTCGGGCTTCGACCTTGTGGTGGCGATGTCGCCCGCCAGCCAGCGGCGGGCGCTGGACATGACGCGGTTCTACCATCTCGATGTCGAATACTGGCCGGTGATGGACCCGACGGGCCTGGCCGAGGATCGCGAGGGCAAGCTCGCCGCCTATCGCCAGACCCGCGACCAGATCCGCGACCGCATTCTCGACCGGTTCGGCCCGCCCTCGGCGGCCCCCGCCAAGCTGCAAAGGATCTGACCATGACGACCCCGACCAGGGCGCTGATCGAGCGCTATTACGCCGCCTTCAACGCGGGCGATGCGCAGGGCATGCTCGACTGCCTCGCCGACGATGTCGCCCATCACGTCAACGAAGGCGGGGTCCGGCAGGGCAAGGCGCTGTTCGCGGAATTCTGCGGCCATATGGGCGTCAGCTATCGCGAGCGGCTGGAGGATATCGTGATCCTGGTCAGCGAGGATGGCAGCCGCGCCGCGGCGGAATTCACCGTCCATGGCGAATACCTGCAGACCGATCCGGGCCTGCCCGAGGCGCGGGGGCAGCGCTATGTCCTGCCGGCGGGCACGTTCTTTGCCATTCGCGATGGCCGCATCACCCGCGTCACCACCTATTACAACCTCGCCGACTGGGTGCGGCAGGTGTCGGAGGCCGCGTGACGATCCGCGTCGCGCCGCTGACCGGGCCGGCGCTGCAGGCCGCGCTGGACGATGTGGCGCGGCTGCGGATCGCGGTGTTCCGCGACTGGCCCTATCTCTACGATGGCGACCTCGATTACGAGCGGCGCTATCTCGAGGGCTACCACAACTCGCCCGGGGCGGTCGTGGTGGGCGCCTTCGACGGGGACCGGCTGGTGGGTGCGGCGACAGGCACACCGATGGAGGATCATGCCGCGGAATTCGGCGCGGCCTTCGCGGGGCAGGGGGTGGATCTGTCCGCCATATTCTACTGCGCGGAGTCGGTGCTGCTGCCCGACTATCGCGGGCGGGGGATCGGGCACGCCTTCTTCGACAAGCGCGAGGCCCATGCCCGCGCGCTCGGCCGGACCCAAGCGGCCTTCTGCGCGGTGATGCGGCCCGAGGATCATCCGGCCCGGCCCCCCGGCTATCGCCCGCTCGACGCCTTCTGGCGGGGGCGGGGCTATGCGCCGCTGCCCGGCGTGGTGGCCCGCTTCGGCTGGAAGGATCTGGGCGAGGCGGCGGAATCGGACAAGCCGCTGCAATTCTGGATGCGCGCGCTGTGACCGGCCGGCGCATCACCGTGGCGGCCGCGGCCTATCCGCTGGACTGGCTGGAGGACTGGGCGGCCTACGAGGCGAAGATTACCCGCTGGGTGTCCGACGCGGCAGGGCAGGGCGCGCAGCTGCTGGTCTTTCCCGAATACGGCGCGATGGAACTGGCGAGCCTCGGCGGCCCCGCCGTCGCCGCCGATCTGGAGGCGGCCCTGCACGAGGTCGCCCGCCATGGCCCGGCGGTCGAGGCGCTGCATGCAGATCTTGCCACGCGCCACCGGCTGCATGTGCTGGCGGCCTCTGCCCCCTGTTTCGTAAAGGGGGCGGCCCGCCCGGTCAACCGCGCCGTCCTGTACGGCCCCGGGGGCCGGATCGGCCATCAGGACAAGCTGATGATGACCCGGTTCGAGCGCGAGGACTGGAACGTGACCGCGGGGCGCGACCTGACGTTGTTCGACACCGATCTCGGCCGGATCGGCGTGGTGATCTGCTATGACAGCGAGTTTCCGCTGCTGTCGCGGCGGCTCTGCACGGCGGGGGCGGACCTGCTGCTGGTGCCCTCCTGCACCGATACGCTGGCGGGCTTCACCCGCGTCCGGGTGGGCAGCATGGCGCGGGCGCTGGAAAACCAGTGCGCGGTGGTGCAGGCGCCGACCGTCGGCCCCGCGCCCTGGTGCCCGGCGGTGGACGAGAATGTGGGCCGGGCCGCGATCTATGGCCCCCCCGATCGCGGCTGGCCCGAGACCGGCATCCTTGCCGAGGGTGCGCTCGACCGGCCCGGCTGGGTGCTGGCCACGGTCGATCTGCAGGCGGTGGAGCGCAGCCGCGCCGACGGCGCCGTCCTGCCCTTCGCGCATTGGCCCGAACAGCAGGCGCCGCTCGACCGGCCGCTGCGGCATGCGGGGAAACGCCCGCCGGAACCGCATTAAGCCTTGAAATGTTGCCCCGGTAAGCGCATTTAAGCGGCGCCCCCGCTCCGGGGGTATTTTCAGTGGAGTGACCATGGCCAAGGAAGAACTGCTCGAATTCCCCGGCGTCGTGAAGGAACTCCTGCCGAATGCGACGTTCAGGGTCGAGCTGGACAATGGCCATGAGATCATCGCGCATACGGCGGGAAAGATGCGGAAGAACCGCATCCGGGTTCTGGCGGGCGACCGGGTGCAGGTCGAGATGACCCCCTACGATCTGACCAAGGGGCGGATCAATTACCGCTTCAAGTGAGGCCGCGATGGCCGATGGCCTGACGGCAGGCGACGCCTGCCCGGCGCGGCCGCGGCTGGTGCTGGGATCGGCCAGCCCGCGCCGGCGCGAACTGCTGGCGCAGATCGGGCTGGTTCCCGATGCGGTCCTGTCTCCCGATATCGACGAAGACCCGCTGCCCCGCGAACTGCCCCGCCCCTATTGCGCCCGTGTCGCCCGCGACAAGGCGCTGGCGCTGCAGGCCGGGCCGGATGACATCGTGCTCTGCGCCGACACCACGGTGGCCCTGGGCCGGCGGATCATGGGCAAGCCCCGGGACGCGGGCGAGGCGGCGAGCTTCCTGCTGGCCATGTCGGGCCGGCGGCACCGGGTGCTGACCGCCGTGGCGGTGCGGCGGGGCGCGCGGCTGTGGGAACGGCTGGTCGAGACGGTGGTGCAGATGAAACGCCTGTCGGATGACGAGCTGAACGCCTATCTGGCCAGCGGCGACTGGCAGGGCAAGGCCGGCGCCTATGGCATCCAGGGTCCGGCGGGTGCCTTCCTGCCATGGATCCAGGGCAGCTATTCCGCGGTGATGGGCCTGCCCGTTGCCGAAACGGCGCAGCTGCTGGCGGCGGCGGGCTATCCGGTCTGGAGGCAGGCATGAAGGGCCGCGTCGTCGCAATGGGCGCATGGCGCGGGCGCGAGGCCGCGGCGCTGATCGTCGATGGCCAGCTGGAGGATCTGCTGGTCGCCCCGGCGGACGAGGCCGCGCCCGGCCCCGGCGCGATCTTTCGCGGCGTGCTCGACCGGCCGGTGAAGGGGCAGGGCGGCGTCTTTCTGCGGCTGGGCGAGGGCCTGACGGGCTTTCTGCGCGACACGTCCGGGCTTGCCCCCGGCCAGCGCGTCATCGTCCAGGTCGCGGGCCATGCCGAACCGGGCAAGGCGCTGCCGGTGACGCTGCGGGTGCTGTTCAAGTCGCGCCTCGCCATCGTCACGCCGGGCGCGCCGGGGCTGAACGTCTCGCGCCGCATCCGCGACCCCGAAGAGCGGGCGCGGCTCGATGCGCTGGCGCAGCTGGCGATGGAGGGCAGCGCGGCCGGGCTGATCCTGCGCTCTGCCGCCGAAGGCGCCGAGTCGGGCGAGGTGCTGGAAGACATCGCCGCGATGCGCGACCTGTCCGAGGCGGTGATGGCCGATCTCGACGGCGGGCCGGAACTGCTGGTCGATGCCGCCACCCCGCACGAGGTGGCCTGGCGCGACTGGGCGGACCCGCCCCCCGACGAACTGGCCGAGGGCGAGGGCGCCTTTGCCGCGCATGAGGTCGAGGACCGGATCGAGGCGCTGCTGGACCCGGTGGTGAGCCTTCCGGGCGGCGGGTCGATGGTGATCGAGCCGACGCGGGCGCTGGTGGCCGTCGACGTGAACACCGGCCGCGATACCTCGCCCGCCGCCGCGCTGAAGGCCAATATCGCCGCCGCCCGCGACCTGCCGCGCCAGTTGCGGCTGCGGGGCCTGGGCGGGCAGATCGTCATCGACTTCGCGCCGATGCCGAAGAAGGACCGCGCCGTGCTCGAACAGCAGCTGCGCGTGGCGGTAAAGGCCTGCGGGATCGAGACCAGCCTCGCGGGCTGGACGCCGCTGGGCCTGTACGAATTGCAGCGCAAGCGCGAGCGGCTGCCGCTGGCCGAGGCGGTGCGCGGGACCGAGTGATGCGGAGGACCGAGTGATGCGGAGGAGTGCGCCATGACCTGCCCGATCTGCGGCAAGACCACCGTCGCCGCCTATCGCCCCTTCTGTTCCCGCCGCTGCGCCGATATCGACCTCGGCCGCTGGCTGACGGGCGGCTACGTGATCCCCGGCGACGCGGGCGAGGACGAGGAGACCCCGTCCCCCGGTGGCCGCGACCCCGGTGACGACCCCGGCGGCCGCAGGCACTGACGGGCCGCCCGCGCCGGCGGTCCGCGCCGGTGGTCTGGGCACCGGCGGCGACCGCCGGCCCGCCGGGCGGCGACCCGCCGGAAAACTGTCACAACCCTCTGGACAGCCCCCGCGCCATCCCCTAATACCGCGCCACCAAGGCGGAAACGTCCACCGTGGCACGGTGCCCAGATAGCTCAGTTGGTAGAGCAGCGGATTGAAAATCCGCGTGTCGCTGGTTCGATTCCGGCTCTGGGCACCACTTAAATCCCTCCGGCAAATCGGTTGAGCATGTCCCGGCGGCGCTTGGCATCGCCCTGTCCGCAGATCCCCCGCGACGCACTGCATCACCGTCCGGGTCACACCGTCAGCAGGTCCAGGTCGAAGCCCGTCTCGCACCGGTGCCGCGTCTGGCGGGGGGCGAGCCCGGCGGCCAGCAGCCGCGCCGCTTCGGGGCCGCGCAGCGCCTCGCCCGTCTCGCCCGTCCAGGACACGATGGCGACGCGCCCGCCGGGCGGCATCCGGTCGCGCAGCCAGGCCGCCAGGTCGGCGATCTCGTCCGGGCGCAGGTAGTACAGCACCTCGGACAGCACCACGAGGTCGGGCCGGATGTCCGGCAGATCGGCCGGCGCCTGCCCGCACAGGACCTGCGCCCCCGGTGCGGCGGCGCGGGCCAGATCGGCGGCCGCCGCCACGCAGTCGATGGCGACGAGCCGGTCGCACAGGGGCAGCAGCCGCGCCGTCAGCGTGCCGTTGCCGCAACCGACCTCCAGCCCCTGTGCCACGCGGGCCGGCCCGATCAGGTCCAGGGTGGCGGCGTATTTGCGCTGCTCATAGTCGCTCGACCGGTGGTGCCAGGGATCGTCGGACCCCTGATACAGCGCCGAGAGATGGGCGAGGGTGCGCGGATCAGGCAAGGTAGATCTCCGGCTCTGTCAGGAAATGCGCCTGATGTCCGGCGCTCATCACGAAGCCCTCGGGATCGTCGGCGATCAGCGGCGTCATCTGGCTGCGGTGGCAGGCCAGCGCCGCGGCCTTGCGCGCCAGCGCCCCCGGCGTGGCGGACAGGCGCAGAAGCCGGCCCGCCGGTTGCGGCAGCGTCTCGGGGAAGCGTCCCCAGACGGGATAGGACAGCAGCCGCAGATCACCCCGCGCCGCGTACATCCGCTCCACCGCCATCGCCGCGCGCCGATGGTCGACATGCGGATCGCCCCGCCAGGTCGTCAGCACCAGCGCCCCCCGCGGGCATAGCGGGTCGAGGTCACGTGCCAGGCCGGCCGGGTCCTCCGGCAGGCCGCAATCGTCATGCCCCAGCCAGTGCCGCCGCGCATTCGGCGACAGAAGGTCCACTGCCGCCTCGAACTCTGCCCGGCGCAGCGCCGCCAGCGCGGCCGGGGGGTGGCTCTGCGAATTGGGATGCGAGCGATTGCCGGTGGTGACGCAGATGATGCGGGTGGGCAGGTCCCGGCAGGCGGCCTCATGGATCAGCGCGCCGCAGCCCAGCGTCTCGTCATCGGGATGGGGGGCCACGACCACCAACGCCGGCGCGTCGGCCAGCAGCGCGGGTGCGGGCACGGGCGCCACCGCGCGGGCGAGGTCGAGCAGCGCCCCGATCATGGATCGAGCCGCCAGCGCATCCGCCGCGCCGGGTCGCCCTGGATCCGCGCCATCGCGTCCAGCGCCAGCCCGTCGGGATTGGCCTGCCGCAGGTAGAACAGAAGATCGCGCCGGATGCGTTCGGCCGGATGCGCACGGGCAAAGGAGGCGGCCCCCGCCGCCTCGTCGAACAGCCGCAGCACCTCCATCGCCGCGCGCGCCACCGTCAGCCGGGCGAGGATCGCCGCCTCTGCCGCGCTGGCCCCGGCATCGGCGCGTTCGACCTCGCCCGCCGCCGAGAGCAGCCACAGACGCGCTGTTTCGCAGGCGCAGACCATCTGCCGCAGCCGGTCGGCCTGCAGCGGCGCCTCCTGCTGGCCGCGCCGGGACAACTGGTCCGCAGCAAGGGCCGTCAGCCGCCGCATCGCCCCCATCTGCACCGCCGCATATCGCCAGACCCCGCCTTGGAAATGCGGCTCGATGAAATAGGCATCGGGTCCGCCGAGGGGTTCCAGCGCATCGAGGGCCAGACCGTCGAGATCGGCGCGGCCCGATGCGGTGGCGCACATGCCGCCCGTCTGCCATTCCTCCGGGTGCAGGCGCCCGGCCATCGCCGGGCGGCGCAGCGCCAGCAGCCGGATCGCGCCCGCCCCGTCGCGTGCCGTGACGATCGCCGTATCGACGGTGTCCGCGCCGCTGGCGAACAGCTTCGCCCCCCGCAGGACGCCGCCGTCGATCCGGACCGGGTCCGGCCCGTCGGCGCCCCAGACCCCCAGCAGGGCGCCCTGGCCGGCCTCGCGCTGCAGCGCTTCGCTGCCATGCAGCACGGCCAGTTTTACCGCGTTGACATGGCCCTCGAACAGCCTGCCGGCAGACAGGCTGCTGCCGCCGACCGCCGCCAGCGCCTCGACCAGATCCTCGGCGCAGTGCGGCTGATGGGCAAGGCCGAGGCCGCCGAACTGCGCCGGGGCCGCCGCCGCCAGCAGGCTCGAGCCGCGCAGCGCCGCCACCAGATCGGGACCGGAGGGGCCGTCCCCGGCATCCGGCAGGCCGGCGATCCATCGGCAGGCCTCGTCGACCCGGTGGCGCAGGGCGCAGGCGTCAGGCGACATGGGCGACCGGGTCAGGCAACGGACCCGCGACAAGGCCCTCGTCCCCGAGATCGGCCAGAAGGGCCCGCAGCCGGGGCAGTTCGGCGCGAAGCTCGCTGATCCGCATCCGGGGGCCGCAGGGCAGGGCGCGGCTGGGGAAGGGCAGGGCGGGCGGGCGGCAGGCCTGCTGCCACAGCACGCGCAGCACATCGACGCGGATCAGGCCCTGGTCGACCCAGGGGTCGGGGTCGGTCCGCCGCGCCCGCAGGCAGGCGGCCATTCCGTCCTCCGCCCGCCCGATCAGCCGGCCGGACACCCGCACCCGCGCATCGACATAGCGGATGCGGGCGCCGGCGCGTTCCGCCGCCGCGACCAGCGCCCGGTCCTCGCTCGACGGCAACCGGGGCGGGCCGCCGATCGCCGCCAAGGTTCCGGTCCGGATGGCGATGCAGGCGCCGGATTCGATGTAATGCGGCCGGGCATCCGCCGGTTGCCGCCCCGCCATCACGTCGATGCGGTGCCGCAGGTCGTGCAGAAGCTCGCTGTATTCGGTTTCCTCGGCGGTGGCGAACAGCCCGGCGCCGCGGAACCAGCTTCGCCCGCAGGCAACATCCGCGGTGGCAAGCGCTGCCGCCATCCGCGCCACCGCCGCCGGATGCATCTGCCCGTCGGCATCGGTGGTCAGCACGCCCAGCGTCGGGTGCCGGGCGCGGGCAAGATCGATGGCGATGGCCCGCGCCATGCCGGCGCTGCCCGGTTCGACCGTTCCGGTCCAGACCTCGACGACATGCCCGGGCGAGGGAAGGAACCGGCGCGCCCGGGCGGCGGTGTCATCCGAACAGTTGTTGGCGAAGACCACGGTCGTCACCGGCAGGCCGGCCGCGACCACAGCGCGGTCGAGCGCGGCGAGGCAGGCGCCGATCAGGCGGGATTCGTTCCGGGCCGGAAGGGCGACTGTCAGTGTCGGCCGCATTCTGGCGGCCAGTCGGGGGGCTGGTCGGGAACCGGGCTCGGGGCGGTCGGGGCGAGGGTGGGGAAGACGGGTGACGAAACTCAATTCCATGCCTCGCGCGCCCGCCGCCGCGGGAAATGCCTGTGGGGACATGCGAATGGCAGGTCCGAGGGGGAAACCCGCAGGCGTCGATCCGGGTTCCCGTCCGCGCGAAGGTCGGCCTTCGCAGCCGGCGCGGCGGCGTGCGGCGGATCAGGCTTGCGGGGATGTCAGGCCGGTCCGGGCGGTTCCGCCACCACCACACGGGTGCCCCAGCCCTCGCAGGCACTGGCCAGCGGCGCGGGCAGGGGGCGGTCGATGAATACCGTGTCGATCTGCGCCAGCGAGGCGATGCGCGCCGGGGCGGACCGGCCCAGCTTCGACGCGTCGGTGACGAGGAAGGCCCGCCGCGCCTGGCCAAGGATCGCCTGGCTGACGCGGACCTCGGCCAGATCGAAATCCAGCAGGTCGCCCTCGAGGTCCAGAACCGAGGTGCCGATCACCGCGAAATCCACCTTGAACTGCTCGAAGAAGCGGGTGGTCAGCTCGCCCACCAGCCCGCCATCCGACCGGCGCAGCGCCCCGCCGGCCACCATGATCTCGCAGCCCGGATTGGCGAGAAGGATGTTCGCCACGTTCATGTTGTTGGTCACGACGGTGATGTTGCGGTGATGCAGCAATTCCCGCGCCACCGCCTCGGTCGTGGTGCCGAGGTTCAGGATCAGCGACGAGTTGTCGGGGATCGCGGCCGCGCAGGCCCGGGCGATGGCGGCCTTGCCGGCCTCGTTCATCCGGCGGCGCTGTTCATAGCCGATATTCGCCACGCCGGTCCGCGCGACCGCGCCGCCATGTACCCGGTCCAGCAGCCCCGCCTCGGCCAGATCGCCCAGATCGCGCCGGATCGTCTGCAGCGTCACGTCGAACCGCTGGGCCAGATCCTCGACCAGCACACGGCCTTCGGCCCGCGCGATATCCAGAATGTTGTTCTGCCGGATGTTCAGCGCCATTCGTGTTCTCGCCCCGCCCCGCCGTTCTTCACTGCCGCGCCTTCGCTGCATCCGCATTGCCGCGGTTGCATTCGTTTTTGCGCGGTTTCGCAGCAATCCTCTGCCAAACTCCCGCACCGGCACCTGTGGCCGCGCGCTGAGGTTCGTTTTGTCATGAAACGCGCGAAAACGAAAGATCGCAGTTGACGCGCCGCAGGCCGCCGTGCAGGACTGACGGGGCGGGGAGGGCCGCGAAAGGAATATGGACGTGGCGCAGGAGGAACGGCCCGACGTGGCCGATATCTTCATCATCGGCGGCGGGATCAACGGCTGCGGCATCGCGCGCGACGCATCGGGGCGCGGGCTGTCGGTCGTGCTGGCCGAACAGGGCGATCTGGCGCAGGCCACCTCCTCTGCCTCGACCAAGCTGTTCCACGGCGGGCTGCGCTATCTGGAGTTCTTCGAGTTCCGGCTGGTGCGCGAGGCGCTGGAAGAGCGCGAAACCCTGCTGGTGGCGATGCCCCATATCTCGTGGCCGATGCGCTTCGTATTGCCCTGGGACCCGGCGATGCGCTTCGACAGCGAAACGCCGACCTCGCGGCTGCTGGCCAGGGTGATGCCCTGGATGAAGGGGCGCCGCCCGGCATGGCTGATCCGGCTGGGGCTGTTTCTCTACGACACGCTGGGGGGGCGGCACATCCTGCCCGCGACCCGCACGCTGGACCTTGCCAGCGACCCGGCGGGGCGACCGCTGAAACCCGGCTTCCGCAAGGCGTGGGAATATTCCGATTGCTGGGTGGAGGATTCGCGGCTGGTGGTGCTGAACGCCCGCGATGCCGAGGCACGGGGCGCGCGCATCCTGACCCGCCGCCGCGTCGTCAGCGCGACCCGCGTGGGCGACCTGTGGGAGGTGGTGACCGAGGATGCCGGTGTGCGCCCGGGCGACGCGCCCGGCGCGCGGCAGGTGTACCGGGCACGGGCGCTGGTCAATGCCGCCGGTCCCTGGGTGGGCGACGTCATCCGTCAGGTGGCGCGGATCAACACGGCCGAACGGGTGCGGCTGGTGCGGGGCAGCCATATCGTCACCCGCAGGCTTTATGACCATGACCGCTGCTATTTCTTCCAAGGCCAGGACGGGCGGATCATCTTCGCCATCCCCTACGAGGGCGATTTCACCCTGATCGGCACCACCGACAAGGACCATACCGGCACGCCGAGCCAGGCCGAATGCACGCCCGAGGAACGCGACTACCTGCTGGCCTTCGCCTCGCGCTATTTCGCGAAGGCGGTGACCGCCGATGACGTGGTCTGGACCTATTCCGGGGTGCGCCCGCTTTATGACGACGGGGCGCGGTCTGCCACGCAGGCGACGCGGGACTATGTGCTGCGGCTCGACAGCGCGGGGCCGCCGCTTCTGAACGTGTTCGGCGGCAAGATCACCACCTATCGCCGGCTGGCGGAAAGCGCGCTGGCGCAGCTGGCGCCGTTTTTCCCCGGCCGGTCGGGCGCCTGGACGGCGCGGGTGCCGCTGCCGGGCGGGGATTTCCCGCATGACGGCTTCGACGCGCTGGTGGCGCGGCTGGCCGCGGTGCATCCCTGGCTCGCCCCGGCGCAGGCGCGGCGGCTGGCGCGGGCCTATGGCACCGATGCGCTTACTCTGCTGGAGGGCGCGACCGGGCCGGAGGATCTGGGCCTCGATTTCGGCGCCGGCCTGACCGAGGCGGAAACGCGCTGGCTGGTCGCGCGCGAATATGCCCGCACCGCCGAGGACATCGTCTGGCGGCGCAGCAAGCTGGGCCTGCGGATGACGCCGGCCGAGATCGCGGCGCTCGACGATCATCTGGCGCGGCTGCCGGCCGGGCAGGCCGCGGAATGAGGGGGCGCGGATGACGCTGGAACTGCGGGAGGTGACGCGCAGCGTGGGCGGCAAGGTCCACATCCATCCGACCAGCCTCGTGCTGCAGCGGGGCACGATGAACGTGCTGCTGGGGCCGACGCTGTCGGGCAAGACCACGCTGATGCGGCTGATGGCGGGGCTCGACGCGCCGACGCGCGGGCGGCTGGTCTGGGACGGACGGGACGTGACCGGGATGCGGGTGCAGGACCGGGGCGTGGCCATGGTCTATCAGCAGTTCATCAACTACCCCGGCCTGACGGTCTACGAGAACATCGCCTCGCCGCTGCGGATCCTGCGCCGCCCGGCGGACGAGATCGACCGTCGCGTGCGCGAGACGGCGGAACTGATGCGCCTTTCGCCGCTGCTCGACCGCCGGCCGCTGGAACTGTCGGGCGGCCAGCAGCAGCGCTGCGCGCTGGCCCGGGCGCTGGTCAAGGGGGCGGGGCTGGTGATGCTGGACGAACCGCTCGCCAATCTCGACTACAAGCTGCGCGAGGAGTTGCGGATCGAGATCCCGCGCATCTTCGAGGCATCGGGCGCGATCTTCGTCTATGCCACCACCGAGCCGGAAGAGGCGCTGCTTCTGGGCGGCAATACCGCGACCTTGTGGGAGGGCCGGGTCACGCAGTTCGGCCCCACCCCCCGCGTCTATCGCCAGCCCGCCGACATGGTCAGCGCCCGGGTGTTCAGCGATCCGCCGATGAACTTCGTGCCCTGCGTCAAGGAGGGCGGGCGGCTGAGCTTCGGCGCGGGGCAGGGGACGGCGACGGCCGCCACCGGCGCGGCGGCGGGGCTGGCGGACGGGCGCTATGTCGCGGGCTTTCGCGCCAATCACCTGGAGCTTCGCCGCCACGCCGCCGCGGCGATGGAATTCGGCTGCCGGCTGGCGGTGACCGAGATCACCGGGTCCGAAACCTTCCTGCATGTCGATCACGGGCCGGACCGCTGGGTGGGGCTGGTGCACGGGGTGCATGACCTGGCGCCGGGCAGCGCGGTCGGCGTCTGGCTCGACCCCGCGCATGTCTACCTGTTCCACCCGGACGGGCGGCTGGCCGCCCCGGCGCCCTATGCCCAAGACGCGGAAAGGGCGGCCTGATGGCACGGATCACGCTCGACGACCTCGCGCACAGCTACCTGCCGGCCCCTGCGGGCGAGGCCGACTATGCGCTGAAGCGGATGACCCATGTCTGGGAAGATGGCGGCGCCTATGCGCTGCTGGGCTCTTCGGGCTGCGGCAAGACCACGCTTCTCAACATCATCTCGGGACTGTTGCATCCCTCGGAGGGGCGGGTGCTGTTCGGCGACCGCGACGTGACCGGCGCGCCCACGGCCGAGCGCAACATCGCGCAGGTCTTCCAGTTCCCGGTGGTCTACGACACGATGACGGTGCGCGAAAACCTCGCCTTCCCGCTGCGCAACCGCGGCCGCGACGCGGCCTATGTCGCGGACCGGGTGCAGTCCATCGCCCGGATGATCGGGATGGAAACGGCGCTGAACCGCAAGGCCAAGGGCCTGACCGCCGATGCCAAGCAGAAGATCAGCCTCGGCCGCGGCATGGTGCGCGAGGATGTCAACGCGATCCTCTTCGACGAGCCGCTGACGGTGATCGACCCGCATATGAAATGGGAGCTGCGCACCCAGCTGAAGACGCTGCACCGCCAGTTCGGGCACACGATGATCTACGTCACCCATGACCAGACCGAGGCGCTGACCTTCGCCGACAAGGTCGTGGTGATGTACGATGGCCGGGTGGTGCAGACCGGCACGCCCGAGGACCTGTTCGAACGGCCGGCCCACACCTTCGTCGGCTACTTCATCGGCTCGCCGGGGATGAACCTGTTCGACGCCCGGATCGAGGGCGACCGCGCCCGCCTGCCGGGCGGCGAGGTGGAACTGGCCGGGCATTACGACGCGGCCGGGGCCGGCCGCACCCGCATCGGCATCCGGCCGGAATATGCGGTGCTGACCGCCGGGCAGGGCCTGCCGGTGACGATCCGCCGGGTCGAGGATGTGGGCCGGCACCGGCTGGTGCGGGCCGAGACGGCGGGCCAGCCCGTCGACATCGTCGTGCCCGAAGGCATGCCGATCGGCGCGGAACTGACTCATGTCGCCTTCCCGCCGGACCGGATCAGCGTCTACGCCGATGACTGGCGGATCGAGGGGAGGGCCGCCTGATGGAAAAGACCGTGAACAACCGCGCATGGCTGCTGGTGCTGCCGGTGCTGGCGGTCGTGGCGTTCTCGGCGGTGATCCCGCTGATGACGGTGGTCAACTATTCGCTGAACGACACGTTCGGCAACAACCAGTTCTTCTGGGCCGGGCTCGAATGGTTCGAGGAGATGGTGACCTCCGACCGGCTGCACGATGCGCTGGGCCGGCAGATCCTGTTTTCGGCCATCATCCTCGCCATCGAGGTGCCTCTGGGCATCCTGATCGCGCTCAACATGCCCAAGCGCGGCTTCTGGGCCAGCCTCTGCCTGGTGCTGATGGCGCTGCCGCTGCTGATCCCCTTCAACGTGGTGGGCACGATCTGGCAAATCTTCGGCCGCGTGGACATCGGGCTGCTGGGCCATACGCTCGCGGCGCTGGGGATCGACTACAACTACACCAACGATCCGCTCGACGCCTGGATCACCGTGATCGTGATGGATGTCTGGCACTGGACCAGCCTCGTGGCGCTGCTGGCCTATGCCGGGCTGCAATCCATCCCCGAGGCCTATTACCAGGCGGCCCGGATCGACCAGGCCAGCCGCTGGGCCGTCTTCCGCTACATCGAGCTGCCCAAGATGAAGGGCGTGCTGCTGATCGCGGTGCTGCTGCGCTTCATGGACAGTTTCATGATCTATACCGAACCCTTCGTGGTGACGGGGGGCGGGCCCGGCAACTCCACCACCTTCCTGTCGATCGACCTCGTGAAGATGGCGATCGGGCAGTTCGACCTCGGGCCGGCCGCCGCCTTCTCGATCATGTATTTCCTAGTGATCCTGCTGGTGTCCTGGGTCTTCTACACGGTCATGACCAATCTCGACCGGGAGTCCGGCGCATGACCCGCCCGAAATCCTCTGCCATCGTGATGACGCTCTACCTGCTGTTCCTGCTGGTGCCGATCTACTGGCTGCTGAACATGAGCCTGAAGACCAATGCCGAGATCACCTCGAGCTTCACGCTGTGGCCCCGCGACCTGACGCTGCGCAACTATGCCGTGATCCTGACCGATCCCAGCTGGTACATGGGCTATGTCAACTCGATCATCTATGTGGTGATGAACACGGTGATCTCGATCACCGTCGCGCTACCGGCCGCCTATGCCTTCAGCCGCTACAGCTTCGTCGGCGACAAGCACCTGTTCTTCTGGCTGCTGACGAACCGCATGGCGCCGCCCGCCGTCTTCGCGCTGCCCTTCTTCCAGCTCTATTCCTCGGTGGGGCTGTTCGACACGCATATCGCCGTGGCGCTGGCGCATTGCCTGTTCAACGTGCCGCTCGCGGTCTGGATCCTCGAAGGCTTCATGCGCGGCGTCCCGCGCGCCATCGACGAGACCGCCTATATCGACGGCTATTCCTTCCCCCGCTTCTTCCTGCGGATCTTCATGCCGCTGATCGCCAGCGGCATCGGCGTCGCCGCCTTCTTCTGCTTCATGTTCTCCTGGGTGGAACTGCTGCTGAGCCGCACCCTGACCTCGGTCAATGCCAAGCCGATCGCCGCGACGATGACGCGCACCGTCTCGGCCTCGGGGATGGACTGGGGGGTGCTGGCCGCGGCCGGGATCCTGACGATCATCCCCGGCGCGCTGGTGATCTATTTCGTGCGCAACTACATCGCCAAGGGCTTCGCCCTCGGCCGGGTGTGAGGAGGCTGACCGAATGTCCGGCACCGAAGCGTCCGCCCCCGCCGCCCGCACCGCCGCCGGCCCCCGCGGCAGATGGGGACTGATCGCGCTGGCCACCGGCCTGATCCTGCTGGCGATCCTTGCCGCGATCTTCGCGGCTGCCCCGCGCCGCGACGGCGCGATCGACTGGTTCGCGCCGATGATCGCCTCGGGCTGGATGGCCTGGACGCTGCCCGGGGCGCTGTTCTTCTACGTGATCGGGGCGCTGCTCGTCATCTTCACGCTGCTGGCGATCCGCTTGCCGGAAACGCCCCGCATCGGGATCCTGCGGATCGAGACGACGCGCGGCGACCGGCTGTTCATCTCGCTGCTCGGCTCGGCCTTCATCTGCCTTGCCTGGCTGTTCTTCGCGGGCTCGCCGCTCTGGTGGGCGCTCGCGCTGTGCCTCGTCTATGCCGCGGCAGTGTTCCGCTGGGTCTAGACGAAACGACAAGGAACCGACCCGCGGGAGGAGGCCGCGGGCCGGTGACGAAACGACAACGCTGTATAAGGGAGGAGAACCATGAGACTTCGCACCACAGCCACGGCAATGGCCGCGGCACTGATGGCCACCGGGCTGAGCCCGGCCTGGGCCGACATGGAGGCCGCGCGCGCCTTCCTCGATGCGGAAATCGGCGACCTGTCGTCGCTGACCCGCGAAGAGCAGGAAGCCGAGATGCAGTGGTTCATCGACGCGGCCGCGCCCCATGCGGGAATGGAAATCAAGGTCGTGTCGGAAACGATCACGACGCATGAATACGAATCCAAGGTGCTCGCGCCCGCCTTTACCGCGATCACCGGCATCACGGTCACGCATGACCTGATCGGCGAGGGCGACGTCGTCGAGAAGCTGCAGACCCAGATGCAGACCGGCGAGAACATCTACGACGCCTATATCAACGACTCCGACCTGATCGGCACCCACTGGCGCTATCAGCAGGCCCGAAACCTGACCGACTGGATGGCGGGCGACGGCGCGGCGGTGACCAACCCGAACCTCGACCTCGAGGATTTCGTGGGCCTGCAATTCGTCACCGGACCGGACGGAAAGGTCTATCAGCTGCCGGACCAGCAGTTCGCGAACCTCTACTGGTTTCGCTACGACTGGTTCAGCGACGCCAAGACGCAGGAGGATTTCAAGGCCAAGTACGGCTACGACCTCGGCGTGCCGCTGAACTGGACGGCCTATGAGGACATCGCCGAATTCTTCACCGGCCGCGACATGTCCTATGTCGGGGGTCCGGCGACGGGCGTCTATGGCAGCATGGACTACGGCAAGAAGGACCCCTCGCTCGGCTGGCGCTATACCGATGCCTGGATGTCGATGGCCGGCATGGGCGACGTGGGCGAACCGAACGGCCTGCCGGTCGACGAATGGGGCATCCGGGTGGACGAGAACAGCCGTCCGGTCGGGTCCTGCGTGGCGCGCGGCGGGGCGACCAACGACGCGGCGGCCGTCTATGCGGTGACCAAGGCGATCGAGTGGCTGCAGAAATACACGCCGCCCGAAGCGCAGGGCATGACCTTCGGCGAGGCGGGTCCCGTCCCGGCGCAGGGCAACATCGCCCAGCAGATGTTCTGGTACACCGCCTTCACCGCCGACATGGTCAAGCCCGGCCTGCCGGTGATGAACGAGGACGGCACGCCGAAATGGCGGATGGCGCCCTCGCCGCACGGGGCCTACTGGCAGGACGGCATGAAGGTCGGCTATCAGGACGCCGGAGCCTGGACGCTGATGGAATCGACGCCGGTGGAGCGGGCGCAGGCCGCATGGCTCTATGCGCAGTTCGTCACCTCGAAGACCGTCGACGTGAAGAAAAGCCATGTCGGCCTGACCTTCATCCGGGAATCGACGATCCAGCACGACAGCTTCACCGAACGGGCGCCGGAACTGGGCGGTCTGGTGGAATTCTACCGCTCGCCCGCGCGGGTGCAGTGGTCGCCCACCGGCACCAACATCCCCGACTATCCGAAGCTGGCGCAGCTGTGGTGGCAGAACATCGGCGACGCCATGTCCGGCGCCAAGACCCCGCAAGAGGCCCTCGACGCCCTGTGCGAAGAGCAGGAGCGGGTGCTGGAACGGCTGGAACGCGCCGGGGTGCAGGGCGACATCGGGCCGAAGCTGAACGAGCCGCAGGATCCGCATGTCTGGCTCGACGCGCCGGGTGCCCCGGTGGCCAAGCTCGACAACGAGGAGCCGGCGGGCGAGACGGTCAATTACGACGAGCTGATCGCCTCCTGGCGGAACTGACGCGCCAGCGGCGCGGCAGCGAAGGATGAACGGGGTGCGGCGGGGCCTGTGCGGTCCCGCCGCCTGCCGCAAGGAAAAAAGAAGACGCCATGACCCATGTTCTTGCCATCGACCAGGGCACCACATCCTCGCGCGCGATCCTCTTCGATGCCGAGCTTCGCCCGGTGGCGGCGGCGCAGGAGGAATTCGCGCAGCACTATCCCCGGCCGGGCTGGGTGGAACATGATCCTTCCGACCTGTGGGCCACCGTCGCCGGCACCGCGCGGGCGGCGATCGAGAAGGCGCGGGTGACGGCGGCCGACATCGCCGCCATCGGCATCACCAACCAGCGAGAGACGGTGCTGATCTGGGACCGCGCCACCGGCGAGCCGATCCACAACGCCATCGTCTGGCAGGACCGCCGCACCGCCGATGCCTGCGCCGGGCTGATCGCGGCGGGACACGAGCCGGAGGTGACGGCGCGGACGGGGCTGCTGCTCGATCCCTATTTCTCGGCCACCAAGATCGGCTGGCTGCTGGACAACGTCCCCGGCGCGCGCGAGCGGGCGGCACGCGGGGCGCTGGCCTTCGGCACCGTCGACAGCTTCCTGATCTGGAAGCTGACCGGCGGCGCGGTACATGCGACCGACGCCACCAATGCCGCGCGCACGCTGTTGTGGAACATCGGCACCGGCGACTGGGATGACGCGATGCTGGCGCTGTTCGACGTGCCGCGCGCGATCCTGCCCGAGGTGCGGGATTGCGCCGCCTCCTTCGGCGTGACGCGGGCCGACCTGTTCGGCCGCGAGATCCCGATCCTCGGCGTCGCGGGGGACCAGCAGGCGGCGACCCTGGGTCAGGCCTGCTTTGCCCCCGGCATGATGAAATCGACCTATGGAACGGGCTGCTTCGCACTGATGAACACCGGGGCGGACCGCGTGCCCTCGACCCACCGGCTGCTGACGACCGTCGCCTACCGGCTGGACGGGCGCATGACCTATGCGCTGGAAGGGTCGATCTTCATCGCCGGCGCGGTCGTCCAGTGGCTGCGCGACGGGCTGCGGATGATCCGCGCGGCGGGCGAGACGCAGGGCCTGGCCGAGGCGGCCGACCCGGGGCAGGGCGTGGTGCTGGTCCCGGCCTTCACCGGGCTTGGCGCGCCCTACTGGCGGCCCGACTGCCGGGGCGCGATCTTCGGCCTGACGCGAAACTCCGGCCCTGCGGAACTGGCGCGGGCGGCACTGGAAAGCGTGGGCTTCCAGACCCGCGACCTGATCGAGGCGATGCGCGCCGACTGGTCGGGCGCCAGACCGTCCGGGTCCGGCGACAACGTGCTGCGGGTGGATGGCGGGATGGCGGCCAGCGACTGGACGATGCAGTTCCTCGCCGACATCCTGGGCGCGCCCGTGGACCGGCCGCAGGTGACGGAGACGACCGCCCTCGGCGCGGCCTGGCTTGCGGCCCGTCAGGCCGGATTGACCGACGAGACCCGCTTTGCCGCGCAATGGGCCCTCGACCGCCAGTTCAGACCGCAGATGGACGAGGCCGAACGCGATGCGAAATTCGCTCGCTGGACCCGGGCCATCGCCGCGACCATATCCTTCTGATGGACCCGTTCTCCATCGAGATGCCGGGTCGTATCCTGTTCGGCCGCGGCGTGGCGGCGCAGGCGCCCGACCTGATCCGCGCTTTCGGCGACCGGGGGGTGATCGTGCATGGCGCCAGTTTCGCGCGATCCGACTGGCTGGCCGAGGCGCTGGACGGGTGTGCCCTGATGCGCTGGCCCAGCCGGGGCGAGCCGACCCTGCCCGACCTGCAAGAGGCATTGGGCTATGCGCGAGCGTTCGACCCGCTCTGGATCGCCGGCGTTGGCGGAGGCGCTGCCATGGACCTTGGCAAGGCGCTGGCGGCGCTGATCCCTGCGGCGGGCGATCCGCTGGACCATCTGGAGGTGGTTGGCCGCGCACGTCCCCTGCACGCACCGCCCCTGCCATTCGTCGCTATTCCCACGACCGCCGGCACCGGGGCGGAGGTGACGAAGAACGCGGTGATCGGCCTGCCCGATCATGGCCGCAAGGTCAGCCTGCGCGACCACCGGATGCTGGCGCGGCTGGCGGTGGTGGACCCTGCACTGACCGACGACTGCCCCCGCGCGGTGACGCTGGCCTCGGGGCTCGACGCGGTGGCGCAGGTGATCGAACCCTTCGTCAGCTGCCGCGCCACGCCCTATACCGATGCCCTGACCCGGGGCGCGATGGCGCCGGGCCTCGCGGCGCTGGTGCAGCTGGTCGACGGACCGCAGGACCCGGCCGACGAACGGCGGCGGGCGGCCCGTGACGCGATGGCCTGGTGTTCGCTGTCAGGCGGGCTCGCCCTGGCCAATGGCGGGCTCGGCGCGGTGCACGGGCTTGCGGGCGTGATCGGCGGGCGGACCGGGGCGGCGCATGGGGCGATCTGCGGGCTGCTGCTCGGCCCGGCGCTGAACGTCAACCGCGACCGCGCCACCGGCCCCGCCCGGGCGCGGATCGACGCGGCCTGCGCCGCCATCGCCTCGGTGCTGGGTGGTTCTGCCGATGACGCGCCCGCGCGGCTGTCGGACTGGGCCCGCGGCGCGGGCCTGCCCTCGCTGCGCGACATGGGGGTGGGCCGCGCCGATATCGCGGCGGTAGCCGAGGCCGCGGCGGCGGCCTCGTCGACCCGCGGCAACCCGGTTCCGCTCGCCACCGCCGATCTGGCCCGCATCCTCGACATGGCCGGGGCCGGCGAGTAGCGCGGCGCGCCGCCGGTCCGGCCCAGTTTACTGGCCGGAATGGCCGGGCCAAGGCGATGCTCAGAAGGTCGAGGTCATGCCGAGGTGCAGGCGGCGCCCGTCCAGAACCTTGCCGTAGGTGTCGCTGTCGATGGTCTTGTCGAAGACGTTGTAGACCCCGGCAAAGCCCTGCAGCCTGTCGGTGAACTCGTACTCCACGCCCATGTCGACCAGCGTGTAGCCGGGGGTGGCGTCCTCGTCCTGCACCGTCTCGCTCTTGTAGCGGGCGCTGCCCCAGACATCGAGCCGGTCGGTCGCCTCCCAGTCCAGCCGCAGGTTGGCCATATGCTCGGGCAGGTCGTTCAGCGGCTCGCCCTCTCCGGCGCCGCTGGTGATCTCGCTGTCCTGCCAGGTGTAGTTGGCGCTGATGTCGACCGGACCCAGCGGCATGTCGAAGGTCAGTTCGACCCCGTTCAGCTCGGCCGCGTCGCGGTTCACGTATTGGCGGATCCACTCGCGCGTCTCGCCGTTGTAGGTGCAGCTCGGCGGCGATCCGTCGGGCGTTTCGCAGACATATTCCCGGTCGATCTTGTTCTCGAACCTGGTGTGATAGGCCACCAGACCCAGCTGGATCGCCCGCGGCGCGTTCCAGACCAGCCCCATCTCGTAATTGGTGCTTTCTTCCGGCTGCAGGTCGGTGTTGCCCTGATCCCAGCCCGCGCCCCGGCCCGCCGGTTCGACGATGTTGTCGTCGGCCTGCTTCAGCGCGGGAACCTTGTAGCCCGCGCTGACGCCGCCCTTCAGCGTCAGCTGGTCGTTCAGGTGGAAGACGCCATAGACGCGCGGGGTGAAGTGCGACCCGTAGTTTTCATTCTCGTCATAGCGCCCGCCCAGCGTCAGCGCGAAACGGTCGGTGATCCACCACTCGTCCTCGGCGAAGACCGCATATTGCCAGCGTTCCAGATCGGTGGCGACGGATCCGGTGAACCGCGCCTCGTCATGTTCGGTGGTCTCGTTCCGCCAGTCGAGCCCGGCGACGACATTGTGGTCGCCGAAGGTCATCGCGGTCTTGGTGTTGAAGTTCAGCATCTCGTAGGCGGAGACCAGATCGCCGTTCTCCACCTCCAGCCGTTCCTGCGTCAGGAAGCTGGTCGTTTCGTGCCCGGCGCCCCAGCGCAGCACATGGGTCAGGCCAAAGCGCAGTTCCTCGCTTTCGACATCGCCGGCCTCGCCGGTCAGTTCGGCATAGTCCTTGTAATCCTGCGTCACGATGTTGGCGTCGAAGGTCAGGTCCTGCGCCGCGTCGATCCGCCAGTCGAGCCGCAGCCCCAGCGAGTCCCGATGCGTTTCGGGCGAACCGCCCTCGACCTCGTCCGAGTCGCGGTCATAGGCCGAGCCGAAGACGGTCAGGCCCAGCCGGTCCCTGACCAGCGGGCCGCTGACATAGAAGCGCCCCTGCGTCCCGGTCTTTGCGTCCGACGACTCCGGGACCGTCGCGTCTGCCGTGATCGAGCCCGTCCAGACGTCGCCCACCTTCTTGGTGATGACGTTGATCACCCCGCCCGAGGCCGCCGATCCGTAGAGCGAGGACATCGGACCGCGGATCACCTCGATCCGTTCGATGGCCGAAGGCGGCGGCAGCAGCGAGGTCTTCTGCCCGCCGCCCCAGCCGTTGTAGAAGGCGTCCTGCGTGTCGCCGAGCGGCCGGCCGTCGACGAGGAACAGCACGTAGTTCTCGGTCATGCCCCGGATCGTCACCGAGGGCGCGTTCAGCTTGCCACCGTTCTCGATCGAGATGCCGGGCGTGTCCTGCAGGATGTCGGTGACATTGGTATAGGCGCGGCCCTCGATCTGTTCCGAGGTGATGACGGTGATCGTCGCCGGCGCGTCGGCGATCTGCTGGTCGCGGCCGGTCGCGGTGATGACGATCTCGTCCAGCTGGTAGGGGTCGGCTTCGGTTTGCGCATGGGCGACAAGGCCGGACAGCATCAGCAGCGGCAGGCCGGTGCCCGTGGCCAGGGCCACGCGGCGGAAATTCGGTCGGGACGGCATGGTGGTCTCCTCGCGGGCGGCCCGGTACGGGGCGGGCCGCGCATTCATTCAAACAGGCGGTCAGGGCCGCCCGGAACGCGGGCGGCGAAGGCATGATCGACCTGCTGGGGGAATGAACCTGGCGGGCGTCGTCAGAGCGGGGCGACAAGACAACCCCGGGGGCGCCCGTGTCAACCTGAACCGGCGCCGTGGGTGCAAGTTTTCCGGGCCTGTGGGGCCGATGCCGCCCCGGGGGGCGCTCAGTCCGTCCCGCGGGGGCCGTCCGGTGCGTCCGGTGCGTCCGGGTCGTCCCCGCGCCCCCGGTCGAGCCGGCGCATGATCGGCGTCACCGTCAGCCCGTGCATCAGCACGGAACACAGCACTACCAGACCCGTGATGGCCCACAGCCGCGCGCCCTCGCCGGTCTGCATGTGGTTCAGGCCATAGGCGAGGTAGTAGATCGACCCGACGCCCCGGATGCCGAAGACGGCGATGACCCACCGTTCGCCCGGGGCCAGCGGCAGCCCCGCCAGCCCCAGCCACCCCGCCAGCGGCCGGATCACCAGCAGGATGGCGAGCACGCCCGCCACGTCGACCGCCCGCAGCGGCGCCAGCAGTCCGCCGACCAGTGCGCCGCCGAAGAAGATCAGCAGCACCATCATCGCCACCCGCTCCACCTGTTCGGTGATGTCGTGCATCTCGCGGTGGAAGTCATGGGTCCGGTGCGCGTCGCGGAAGGCCAGCGCCGCGACGAAAACGGCGAGAAAGCCGTAGCCGTTCACCGCCTCGGTCACGCCGTAGGACACGAAGGTGGCGGCCAGTGCGATCATCCCGTCGCCGGTCTGGGCCAGCTTCGTCTCGGCCGGGATGCGGAAGGTGATCCAGCCGAAGGCGCGGCCAATTAGCCAGCCGCAGCCGACGCCCGCGGCGATCTCCCAAAGGACGGCCTCGAGGAACCAGTCCCGCAGGAACGGCTCGCCGGTCGCCGCAGCCAGCGACATGGCGATGGCAAGGTGGACGAAGGGGAAGGCGGCGCCGTCATTCAGCCCGGCCTCCGAGGTCAGGCCGAAGCGGACCTCGTCCTCGGCGCCCGTCCGCGGCGGGCCGACCTGCACATCGGCGGCCATCACCGGATCCGTCGGTGCCAGCGCCGCCGCCAGCAGCACCGCCGCCGCCCAGGGCAACCCCATCCAGAAGCCGCCCAGCAGCGCGATGGCGAGGATGCTCAGCGGCATGGTCAGCAGGATCAGCCGCCAGGTGATCCGCCAGCGCCGGACGCCGAAGATGCGGTCGATCTTCAGCCCCGCGCCCATCAGCGCCACGATGACGATGAACTCGGCATAGCGTTCGGCGATATGCGGGCGGTCCAGCGGCGAGGGCACCGGCGGTACATGCGGTAGCGAGAAGATTGCCGCGCCGATCGCCACGCAGACGACCGGCAGCGACAGCGGCAGACCCCGCAGCGCAAGCGGCAGCCAGGCGACGAGCGCGATCAGCAGGCCTGCGGCGATGATCACCAGAACGGGACCGGTCGCGGTGTCGCGAAGGAAGTCGAGGATGAAGTCCATGGCATGAGAACCCGGCGGGACGATGTTTGCTCCCGCGGCGGATGCGGAATCGTGACGCGCCGGCGGGTTCGGGGGGCGGGCGGTTCAAGGCGGGCACTTCGGGGCGGGCGCGGCGCGGCTGGCCGCCCGGACTGAAGGCAATGAGCCGGGCGGTGGCCGCGGGGCCGGAAAGCGGGCAACCGGCACAGCGTCCCGGCTGCGGGGTTGCGCGGGTGAAGGGGCGGTTGGTCAGCACCGGCGCGCGCGAGGCGCCGCCCATCGCCAGCCCGATGAAGACGGCTATTGGCACCGCCGCTCTGTCGGGTGGGGCGACCGGGCGCGCCCCGGTCAAGCATGGTCACCGCCGATCCGGCACCGCGACGCCGCCCCTCCCGTCCGCGACCCGTCACGCGGCCGGGCTGATCGTCACCAGATTGCGACCCTCGGCCTTCGACCCGCGCAGCGCGCGGTCGGCGGCGTCGAGCAGGCGGTCTGTCAGCACCGGCGCGCGCGCGGCGCCGCCCATGGCCAGCCCGACGGAGACGGTGATCGGCACCACCCCCCCGTCCGGCAGGGCGACCGGGCGGGCCTCGATCGCGCGGCGCAGGCGCTCGGCGGCCTGCAGGGCGCGGTCCTCGTCGGCGTCGGGCATCACCACCAGAAACTCCTCGCCGCCCAGCCGGGCCAGCAGGTCGCGGGGGCGCAGGTTCGCGATCAGCCGCTGCGCCACCTCGCGCAGCACCGCATCGCCCGCGGCATGGCCCCAGCCGTCGTTCACCAGCTTGAACCGGTCGAGGTCCAGCACCATGACGGCGAAGCAGCGTCCGGTCAGGCGCGCCTGCTCCGCGATCTGGGCCAGTCGCGGCAGGGCATAGCGCCGGTTGTGCAGGCCCGTCAGCGGGTCGGTCAGGGCGTGGCGCAGGCCCTCGGCCAGACGCGCGCGGTCGCGGTCGGCCTCGCGCTTGCGCAGCAGCTGGCGGTCGAGGCGCAGGGCGATTTCGGAGGGCGTGCAGGCGGTGTCCATCACATCCGCCGCGCCCAGGTCGAGCGCCATCGCCAGCGTCTCGGCCGCTCCGGCGGGGGCGGCGACGCAGATCGCCGCGTGCCGCGTCGCGCGTCGTGCGCGCAGTTCGGCGATGAATTTCAGCGTGTCGCTGCCGAGGCTGCCCTCGACCGGGCCGCCATCATGCAGGTCGGGGCGAAAGCGGCCCGGGCCGCTGCCCCCGTCGCGCGGCGCGGTGCAGATCAGATAGACGTCGGGCGCATCCCCGGCACGGTCCGCCCCGGCGAAGACCGCCGCCGGGTCGAGGATTTGCAGCCGATGCGGCAAGAGCGCCGCGAGGTCGCGTTTCCAGCCCAGCATCGCATCGCGCCGGGAGGCGACCAGCGCGATGGTGCCGGCCGGCAGGTCGCGCCGGCACGGGGCCGGATTCGGCGTCAGATAGGGGGCGGCGGCCTCGGCCAGTGCCGGGGGGCGTGGCCCCGCAGGACGCGGCGCCGGACCGTCGGCGGCACAGGCGCGACCGGCGGTCGGCCGTCCGGCGAAGGCGCCTGCCGCCAGGGCGATCCCGGGGGCGATGCCGGGGTCGGGCAACGCCGCCGCCTCGCGCAGGCGGCGTTCCTCCTCGCCCTCGCGCCCCCGCAGTAGGCTGCGCAGCCGCGCCAGCAGCAGCCCGTCATCGACCGGCTTGCCGAGGATGTCCTCTGCCCCGGCCTCCAGCGCGGCGATGCGCGCGGCGGCGCCCGCCTGCCCGGGGCCGGCCTCGGTGCTGAGCATCACCACGGCAGAGCGGGCGGTGGCGGGATCGGCCTTCAGCCGGCGGCAGATCTCCAGCCCGTCCATGTCGGGCAGCCGCAGGTCGAGCAGTACGAGGTCGGGCCGGTGCCGCCGCGCCAGCAGCAAGGCCTCCTGCCCGTCGGCGGCCTGCAGCGTGTCATAGCAGGCATTGGCAAGCTTCACCTTCAGCACGATGCGATTCGTCGCAACGTCGTCCACGATGAGGATCCTGCCGGCCATCTGCGCCTCTTCACGGCTGTTCGGGGTCGGGCCGCGTTCCGGGCCTCCCGTCCTCATAGATCGGGGCGAAGAGTTAACATTTCCTTTCCGGCCTACTACCCGGCCATCCGCCGCCGATCCGGGCCGGGTCTGTTCCGCGTCGGCCGGGGCTGCTATCGGTGCCGGTGACGGATGGGCCGACAGGAGAACAGGCGGAATGGCGGGGCAGCGAACGGTCACCACGCGGGACGCGGCCGAGACGGTCGCCCTGTCCGCCCTCGCCTGGATCGCGGCGCAGGACGAGGTCTTCCCGCAGTTCCTGAACGCCACGGGATGCGCCCCCGCCGACCTGCGCGACCGGGTCGGGGACCCGCTGTTCCTTGCCGCCGTGCTGGATTTCCTGCTGGCCGACGATGCCACGATCCTCGCCTTCGCGCGGACCAGCGGCCTTCCGCCCGAGGCGCCGCTGGCCGCCCGCGCGCTGTTGCCGGGCGGGGGCGATCCGCACTGGACCTGACCTCGCCCCGGCCGGCGCTGCCCGTCACGGTTGCAATCGCGGCCCCCATCGGCCACCTTGGTCCGGGGAGAGAGATTCACATGTCCGACATTCGCGGAATCGTCTTCGACAAGGACGGCACCCTGTTCGACTTCGTCGCGACATGGGGGGCCTGGACGCGCGCGCTGCTGATGGACCTCGCGGGGGACGATCCGGCCCGCGCGGCGATCCTGGGCGAGGCCATCGGCTACGACCTGCCGCAGCAGCGGTTCCTGCCGTGGAGCCCGGTGATCGCCGGGACGCCGGGCGAGATCGCCGAGGCGCTGCTGCCGCATCTGCCGGGGGCCAGCCCGCTGACGCTGGTCGCGCGGATGAACCAGCTGGCCGCCGAGGCCCCGCAGGCCCAGGCGGTGCCACTCGCGCCGCTGATGGCGGTGCTGAAGGGGCGCGGCCTTCGGCTGGGCGTCGCCACCAACGATGCCGAAGGCCCGGCGCGGGCGCATCTCGCCGCCGCGGGGGTCGAGGATCTGTTCGACTTCGTCGCGGGCTTCGACAGCGGCCACGGCTCCAAACCCGCGCCGGGGCAGCTGCTGGCCTTTGCCGAGGCGCAGGGGCTGATGCCCGCGCAGGTGGCGATGGTCGGCGACACCCGGCATGACCTGCATGCGGCGCGGGCAGCGGGGATGACGGCGGTGGCGGTGCTGACAGGGCTGGCCCGGGCCGAGGATCTGTCGCCCTTCGCCGATCAGGTGCTGCCCGATATCGGCCATCTGCCGGACTGGCTGGCCGGCCGCGCGGCACGGCCGGCGCTGGCGGGCGCGCGGGAAACCGCGGCCTGATCCATTTCCGTCGCGCGGTTGCCCTGTCCCGAAAACGACGCAAGCCTGTCGCGCGGCGCGGGGACGCGCGACCTCCCCCGTCCGATCCTGCGCCCGTGGATGCAGGAGGCAGGCATGGCGGGTGACGCGGGCAGCGCGGGCAGGGGCACGGCGCGCGCCGGCCGGACGGCAGAGATCCGGCGCCGCGGCACCCGCGCCGGGGCGCCGGCGATCATCCGCTCCGGCTGGCAGGTGCCGCTCAACCCCGACAGCCCGGTCGAGCCGCTGTCGCCCGAGGGCGTGGCCGCGCTGCATGACGGCGCGATGCGGATCCTGTCGGAGATCGGCATCCGGTTCCAGAACGACGAGGCGCTGGCGGTCTTCCGGGGCGCGGGCTGCATCGTCCGCGACGATCTGGTGCGGATGGACGCCGCCTTCGTGGGCGAGATGCTGCGCCGCTGTCCGGCCGAATTCGCGATCACCCCGCGCAACCCGGACCGGCGCATCCCGGTCGGGGGCCGGGCGCTGGCCTTCGGCAGCGTGTCCTCGCCGCCGCATTACCGCGACCTGGAAACCGGCAGGGTGCCGGGCTTCATGGCGGGGTTTCGCAACCTGCTGATCCTCGCCCAGCATTTCGACTGCATCCATTTCGTCGGCGGCTATCCGGTCGAACCCGCCGACAGCCCCGCCGCCATCCGGCATCTGGACTGCCTGCAGGACACGCTGCTGCTGACCGACAAGGTCGTGCATGCCTATGCCTTGGGGGAGGGGCGGGTGGAGGATGCGCTGCAGATGATCCGCATCGCCGCGGGCCTGACGCCCGAGGCGTTTCGGGCCGCGCCCCGCACCTATACCAACATCAACTCCGCCTCGCCGCTGAAGCATGACCGGCAGATGATCGACGGGGCGCTGCGCTGCGCCCGGGCGGGACAGGCGGTGATGGTGACGCCGGTGACGCTGGCGGGGGCGACGGCGCCGGTGACGCTGGCGGGGGCGGTGGCGCTGTCCCTGGCCGAGGCGCTGTCGGCGATCGCGCTGATCCAGACGGTGGTGCCGGGCGCGCCCTGCATCTTCGGCACCTTCACCTCGAACGTGGACCCGGCCTCCGGCGCGCCGGCCTTCGGCACGCCGGACAACATGCGCGCGGCGCAGATGGCCGGGCAGATGGCGCGGTTCTACGGGCTTCCCCTGCGCGGATCGGGCGCCTGTTCGGCCAATGTCCCCGACGGCCAGTCGATGTGGGAGACGTCGAACGCCCTGTGGTCGGCGGTGCAGTCCGGCGCGAACATGGTCTATCACGCGGCGGGCTGGCTCGAGGGCGGGCTGACCGCCAGCCCCGAGAAGTTCGTGCTGGATTGCGAGATGCTGACGATGATCCAGCGCTATCTGCAACCGGGCCTGACCGCGGCGGGGCCGGAGGAGATCGCGCTCGACGCGATCGCCGAGGTGGGGCCGGGAGGGCATTTCCTGGCCCATCCGCACACGCAGGCGCAGCGGGCGGCGGGCCTGGGGGCCGGTTCGGGGGCGACGCCGGGCGCGGCGGGGGTCAGCGACCGGCGCAGCATCGAGGCCTGGCAGGCCGATGGCGGCATCTGGACGGCCGAACGGGCGCATCTGGCCTTCAGGGCGATCCTCGCCGATCACCGGCCGCCGCCGATGGATCCCGCCATCCGCGAGGAACTGGCCGCCTTCGTCACCCGGCGCAAGGCCGAGGGCGGAGTGCCCGACTGATGCCGCCCGACTGACACCGGCCGACTGACGCCGCCCGCTCTGGCCCCCGGCGGGCAGAGAGGCTAGCCTCGCCCCGGACGTGAAGGGGAGGCTGCGATGGCGGATGTGGAGCAGGACGCGGACATTCCCGCCGAACCCGCCGGTTCATCCTCCGCGGCCGAGGCGGCGCGGCGGATCGGGGCGCATCGGGCGACGCTGGCGCTGATCGGCACTGCCGGCGGCCTTGCGGGCTGGATGCTGACGGATGTGCTGTCGGACAGGTTCGGCAGCCGCTGGCACCTTTTCGCCAGCATCGCCGCCGCGTCCTATTTCGCCGCCGCGCTCGGTCTGGCCGGGCAGATCCGCCCCCGGCTCGCGCTGCTGGCGGCGCTGCCGCTGGCGGTCATCGTGGCGCTGCTGTCGGTCGTGGCCAGCCTGCGCTTTGACAGGGTGGGACAGTTCCTCGACGGCCCCGACAAGCTGCTGGCGGCGCTGGTGCTGACGATGCTGCCGCTGCCCTTCCTGATCGCCGCGCGTGTCGGGCGGGGATGGGACGACTACCCCGTGCTGTTCCTCGCCGCCTGGAACGTGGTGATGCGCTATGCCGCGGCCTGGCTGTTCGCCGCGGTGGTCTGGGCGGTGGTCTGGCTGTCGGACCTGCTGCTGTCGCTGGTGGGCATCGGCCTGATCGGCGATCTGGCGGGCGAGCCGGTCACGATCTGGCTGGTGACGGGAACGGCGCTCGGCCTCGGCCTGGCCGTCGTGGCCGAACTGTCGGATATCGTGTCGCCCTTCCTCGTGCTGCGGCTGGCGCGGCTGCTGCTGTCGCCGCTGCTGGCGGTGGTGGCGATCTTCCTCGCCGCGCTGCCGCTGCGCGGGCTGTCGGGGCTGTTCGGCGATTTCTCGGCCGCGGCGACGCTGATGACCATCGCCCTGGCCGGGGTGTCGCTGGTCTCGGTCACCGCCGACCGCGGGCCGGAGGACGAGGCGCGCTCGCCCCTCACCCGCGGCGCGGCGCGCGGCATGGCGCTGGCCCTGCCGGTGCTGGGGGCGCTGGCCCTGTGGGCGGTGCTGCTGCGGATCGGCGACTATGGCTTCACCCCCGAACGGGTCGCGGCGCTGGTGTTGGCCGGGGTGGTGCTGGCCTATGGCCTGGCCTATGCCGGCTGTGCGGCGCTGGCGGGGACGCGGTGGATGGCGGCGCTGCGGCGGGCCAATGTGCTGATGGCGACGGGCCTTCTGGCGGTGGCGGCGCTGTGGCTGACGCCGGTGCTGAACGCCGAGGCCATCGCGGCCCGTGATCAGGTCGCGCGCTATCGGTCCGGCCGGATGCCCGCGGCGGACCTGCCCCTGGCCGAGATGCAATGGGACTGGGGCCGCCCCGGCGCCCGCGCGCTTGCCCGGCTGGAGGCGTCGGGCGACGCGGCGCTGGCCGCGCGCATCGCGGCGCTGCGGGCCGCCCCCGATCGCTGGCAGGTCGACGCGATCGCGCCCGACGGCGCGGCGGTGACGGCCCTGCTGGACCTGCTGCCCGTAAGGCCCGAGGGGCGCGCCCTGCCGGACTGGGTCGCGGCGGGCCTGCGGACATGGGAAGTCGAGCAATGGACCCAGGCCTGCAACCGCCGCGATGCCGAAGACAGGCCCGGCTGCGTACTGGTCATCGGCGACTTCCTGGCCTCCTCGCCCGGCGATGAGGCGATGCTGCTGACCGATGGCGGCGGCGGGCGGCTCGACCGCATGGCGTTCCTGTCGGCGGGGGGCGAGGGGCAACGCGGCGTGCCGCTGCTGACGGGCGGGCTGCCCGAGCCCTCGGCCCCGGCGGTCATCGGCGCCATCCTCGACGGGCAGTTCACGCTCGCGCCCCCGGACGTGACGGCGCTGAAGGCGGGCGGGGCCGATCTGATCCTGCTGCCCTGATCCCGCTGTTCGGACCGGCCGGGCGCCGTTAGCCCGCCGGTAACACGGCGCGCCTTACCCTCCGCCGGCGACGCGGCCGAAGAGGGGGCAAGATGCACGGTCTGGTGAACCGGTCGCTGCAGGCCTTCCTGCGGCAAAGCTACGGGGCGGCGCTGTGGCAGGCGGCGGCGGATGCCGCGGGCATCGGCCCCGACGGGTTCGAGCCGATGCTGACCTATCCCGACCCGCTGACGCTGGCGCTGGCACAAGCGGCGGCGGACCGGCTGGACAAGCCGCGCGATGCCCTGCTGGAGGATATGGGCGGCTGGCTCGCGGCGCAGGAACCGTTGCGCCGTCTGCTGCGCTTCGGCGGCGTCGACTACCCCGAATTCCTGAAATCGCTCGAGGATCTGCCGGGGCGGGCGCGGCTGGCCGTGCCGGACCTTGCGCTGCCCGACCTGCGGCTGACCGCGCGCGACGGCCGGCTGGCGGTGCATGTCGCGGGGCCGGCCCCGCTGGTGGAAGTCTTCGCGCCCCTCTTCGCCGGACTGTTCCGGGCGATGGCCGATGACTATGGCGCGCTTGCGATGATCGACCTGCACCGCAGCCGCGGCGGGCGGCGGATTTCCGTACAGATACTGGCCAGCGGCTGGTCGCCGGGTCGCCGCTTCGATCTGGCGCAGCCTGCAGGGCGCGGATGAAGACGCGGATGGGGCCCGGCGGTCAGGGCGATGCGGGGTCCGGCCCACCGGCGGCGGGGGGCGGGCCGGCCGGGGGACTGACACTGCTGCCCGCCATCCTCGCCCGGCTGATGCCGATGCACCTGCATGTCGATGCCGCCGGCCGGGCGGTCGCCGCCGGTCCGACGCTGGAAAAGATCTGCGGCGGCGGCCTGCGGGGTGTGGGGGTGTTCGACCTGTTCCGCGTCGGCCGGCCGCGCAAGATGACGCGGATGTCGCAGCTGCGCGCGGCGGGCGGGCAGCGGTTGCACCTGACCCTGCAGCGTCCGCCCTTCACGCCGTTGCGCGGCATCTGCCTGCCGCTCGGCGATGGCGCGCTGATGAACCTGTCCTTCGGCCTGACCGTGGCCGAGGCGGTGTGCGACCACGGCCTGACCGACAGCGATTTCGCCGCCACCGACCTCGCGGTCGAGATGCTGTATCTGATCGAGGCGAAGACCGCGGTGATGCGGGAATTGCAGGCGCTGACCCGGCGGCTCGACCGGGCCCGGCAAAGCGCGGTGGCCGAGGCCGCGACCGACCCGCTGACCGGGCTGTGCAATCGCCGGGGCTTCGACGTGGCGCTGGAGGCGGCGCTGCGGCGGGGCAGCCGGTTTGCGCTGGCGCATCTCGACCTCGATCATTTCAAGCGAGTGAACGACACGCTGGGCCATGCCGCGGGCGATGCCGTCCTGACCGCCGTGGCCCGCATCCTGCGCGAGGCGACGCGCGCCCGCGATGTGGTGGCCCGCCTCGGCGGCGACGAATTCGTGCTGCTGCTGGAGGATGCGGCCGATCCTGCGCAGGCCCGCGCGCTCGGCCAGCGGATCCTGTCGCGGATTGCCGAGCCGATGGACTGGCAGGGCCACAGCCTGCGCGTCGGCGGCAGCCTCGGGATCGCGCTGTCGACCGGGTTGCGGGGCGATCCCGCGGCCCTGATCGACGCGGCCGACCGCGCGCTCTACGCTTCGAAGCGGCAGGGCCGGGGGCGGGTGACGCTGTTCCGGCCGGGCGGCGGACCCTCCGGCGCCGCCGGGGAATGAGGGCGGTCCATGGCGGCGCTCTGTCGCGAACATTGTGGGGGCGGTCGATGGCACGGCAGGGCCGCCGCTTGCGGGTCGAGGAAGCCTCGGCATCAAATCGTGGGCGGGGGCCTGATCGACGCGGCCGACCGCGCGCTCTACGCCTCGAAGCGGCAGGGCAGGAGCGGGTCACGCTGCTTCGGCCGGTGAGCGAAGGCCCGTTCGGCGAACAAGGGCCTCCTGGGCGACCGTGGGCACCTGATCGACGCGGCCGCCCGCGCGCTCTGCGGCCCGAAGCGGCAGGGCCGGGGGCGGGTGACGCTGTTCCGGCCGGCGGCTTGGACGTCGGCACGGCAGGGCCACAGCCCACGGGTCGGTGGATGCCGCGGCCGCCGCAGAGTTGCCGGGCGGCCCGAGCGGGCCGCGCCGACCCGCCCGCAGCCCCCCGGGGCACCGCCGCCCGCAACGGCCCCCCGGAGGACTGCGGCGCAGGATCAGAGCCCTTTCGACCGGTAGCTGGCCGCCACCCGTTCGATGGCGACGATATAGGCGGCCATCCGCAGGTCCGTGACCTCGGGCCGGGTACGCCAGACCTGCCGCATCGACTGATAGGCGCCGCGCATCGTGTCGTCGAGGCCGGAGCGGACGAGTTCCAGTTCGTCCGCGCCGCGCAGGTAGCTGTCCTTGAAGCCCGGCGACAGCGTCCAGCCCAGCCCCCGGTCGGCCGACAGCCGTTCCAGTTCCTCGACCAGCAGCCGGTGCCGGGCTTCCTCGGCCCGCCGCTCCATCCGGCCAAAGCGGATGTGGCTGAGGTTCTTCACCCATTCGAAATAGGACACGGTGACGCCGCCGGCATTGGCATACATGTCGGGAATGATGATGCAGCCCCTGTTGCGCAGCACCTCGTCCGCGCCGGCCGTCACCGGGCCGTTGGCCGCCTCGACGATCAGGGGGGCGCGGATGCGGTCTGCATTGCCCAGATGGATCACGCCCTCCATCGCCGCCGGGATCAGGATGTCGCAGGGCGCCTCCATCAGCGTCGGACCGTCGGCGTGATAGGTGCCCACGGGGCATTCCTTCACGCCGCCGGTGCGGCGCAGGTGGTCGAGCACGATCTCGAGGTCGAGCCCCTCGTCCGACCACAGCCCGCCGTCGCGTTCCACCACGCCCACGATCTTCGCCCCGTCCTCTTGTGCGAGGAAGCGGGCGGCGTGACTGCCGACATTCCCCAGCCCCTGTACCACGATCCGCTTGCCTTCCAGCCCGCCGGTCAGCCGGGCGGCGGCCACGTCCTCGGGGTGGCGGAAGAATTCGCGCAACGCGTACTGGATGCCGCGGCCCGTCGCCTCGACCCGGCCATGGATACCGCCCGCGTTCAGCGGCTTGCCGGTGACGCAGGCCGAGGCGTTGATGTCGGTGGTGTTCATCCGGCGGTACTGGTCGACGATCCAGGCCATCTCGCGCTCGCCGGTGCCCATGTCGGGGGCCGGAACGTTCTGGGCGGGGCTGATCAGGTCGCGCTTGACCAGTTCATAGGCGAAGCGGCGGGTGATCTGTTCCAGCTCGCGCTCGTCCCACTGCCGCGGGTCGATGCACAGCCCGCCCTTCGATCCGCCGAAGGGCGCCTCGACCAGCGCGCATTTGTAGGTCATCAGCGCCGCCAGCGCCTCGACCTCGTCCTGGTTGACCGACAGCGCATAGCGGATGCCGCCCTTGACCGGTTCCATGTGTTCGGAATGGACCGACCGGTAGCCGGTGAAGGTGAAGATCTCGCCCCGCAGCCGGACGCCGAAGCGGACGGTATAGGTCGAGTTGCAGACCCGGATCTTTTCCTGAAGCCCGGGCGACAGGTCCATCACCTGGACGGCGCGGTTGAACATCAGGTCAACGGATTGGCGGAAGCTGGGTTCGCCGGCGACGCTCATCTGGTCTTCGCTCCTCTGCTCGTCGGCCGCTGCGGGGCGGGGATCGTCCCGCACCTCCGATGCGGCCTCTGGGTGCGGCGGAGCCTAGGAAGAATTCATGAAGACCGCACCCCTGATTCGCGGTCGCCTCCCGGTCTTGGGCCGGTTTTGCCGTCGCGGGACCCGCGGTGGAGCGCGGTTCGGCACGATGCGGAAACAGAAATGCCGCCCCCCGTTCCTGCGTTGCGGCAAGGGCGCCAATCGCGCCCAAAACTCCCTCTGTCCGCCACAATTCTGCCTAAGCTCGGGCCTCAAGTTCAGCCAATCACCCGCAGACATGCCCCGGTCCGTCCGGTGGCGTCGGAGGATCAGATGTCGAAGAGTGCGCCTCGCAGTTTGCCAGTTATCCCGACCCCGCCTGCAGGCCGCGCGGGGCCATGGTCCTCTGCCTCCTTTCCCTGTCGGTTCGGCCGCGACGAGACCGGGTCGGTCCTGGTCTTCGGGCTGCTCCTGTTCTCGCTGTTCCTGGTGCTGGTGGGCATCGCGCTGGACGTGATCCGGTTCGAGACCGAGCGTACGCGCGCCCAGTACACGCTGGACCGCGCGGTTCTTGCGGCGGCCGACATCAGTCAGACGACCCCGGCGCAGGACGTGGTGGACGACTACTTCGCCAAGGCGGGCCTGTCCCGCTTCGATCCGACGGCGGTGCAGACGCAGGGCACCTACAACGAATGGAAGAAGGTCGAAGGCAGGCTCGAGGTCTCGACCGACACGATGTTCATGCGGCTGACCGGCGTGGACACGCTGCAATCCGCCGCGGCCGCCACCGCGGAAGAACGGATCGGCAATGTCGAGATCTCGATGGTGCTCGACGTGTCCGGCTCGATGGATTCCTATGCCTACAACCCCAATGGCACGAGGGCCGGCACCAAGATCTCGCTCCTGCGCTCGGGCGCGTCGGATTTCGTGGAGACGATGTTCACCAACGTCACCGGCGCCGGCACCGCACAGGGCAAGCTGTCGATCTCGGTCGTGCCCTATCACCAGCAGGTGCAGCTGACCTCGGGCTTCGCGGGCTACTTCAACCTGTCCAGCGAACACAGCCAGAGCTATTGCGCCGACTTCTTCTCGGCCGACTACACCACCACCTCGATCACCAGGACCCAGGCGCTGCCCCGCACCGCGCATGCCGATGTGCGCAGTTCCAGTTCGCAGCGGACGCCGTCCTTCCGCGAATGCTTCACCTATTCCTACGCGACGCTGCTGCCCTTCTCGAGCAACAAGGCCACGATCAAGTCGAAGATCAGCGCGCTGGAGGCCGAAGGCGACACCGCCATCGACATCGGCGCGAAATGGGGCCTGGCGCTGCTCGACCCGGCGGCGCGGCCGATCCTCAGCTCGATGATCACGAACGGCGCGGCGGACAACGCCCTGTCGGGGCGGCCCTTCGACTGGGACTACGAGGACACCATGAAGATCATGGTGCTGATGACCGACGGCGAGAACACCAACACCTATGCGCTGCTGTCGCCCTATCGCAGCGGCAACTCGCCGATGTGGTGGTACAAGAGCGGCAACACCCGGTACTACTTCTACTACAAGGACCGCAGCGGCACCGACTATGACTACTACTACTGGAACACCAGCAACAACCGGGGCTACTGGTACCGCGAGCGCGACCTCGGCAACCTGACCCGCCTGACCTGGCAGGAACTGTGGGATGTGTATTCCGTCAAGTGGTGGGGCAACTACTACTATGACAACGTGGAAAGCGGCGCCGATTTCGAGGATATCGCCGTTGCCCATGCGAACAACACGACCAAGGATTCCCGCCTGAAGACGGTCTGCGATGCGGCCAAGGCCAAGGGCGTGCTGATTTTCGCCATCGCCTACGAGGCGACCGACAATGGCGAGGATGCGCTGAAGGACTGCGTGTCGGCCGACAGCTATTATTACGACGCGCAAGGCAGCACCATCGCCGAAGCCTTTGCCGGGATCGCCAACGCCATCAACATGCTGAGGCTGACGCAGTGACACCGGGCCCGGCGATGCGTCATCTTCTCGCCCGGGCGGGCGGTGCGCTGCGGCGACGCGGCCGGCGGTTTCGCGCGGCCACGCGCGGCTCGGCCACGGTGGAATTCGTCATCGTCTTCCCGGTCTTCGCCTTCATGCTGTGTTCGGCGGTGGAATCCGGCATCCTGATGCTGCGGCAGGTGTCGCTGGACCGCGCGATGGACCTGTCGATCCGCGACCTGCGGCTGAAGGTGCTGCCGGTTTCGTCCAACGATCGCGTTGCGCTGCATGCGGCGGTCAAGGCGCGGGTCTGCGAAAGCGCGCTGATGATCCCTGACTGCACCAACACCATCCTGCTGGAGATGCGCCAGATCGAGAAGGGCGGGGCGCTGCCCTCGACCCGCGCGCCCTGCGTGGACCGGACGGCGACCGAACAGATCGATCCGGATTTCCAGGCCGGGATCGACAACCAGATGATGCTGCTGCGGGCCTGCGCCGTCTTCGACCCGCTGTTTCCCGGCGCCGGGCTGGGGCTGGACCTGACGCTGGACGAATCCGGCGCCTATGCGCTGACCTCGGCCTCGGCCTTCGTGATCGAGCCAAGCTGATGCGCCCCGCACCCGCCCCCGACCCGGCCCCCCGCCCGAACCTGCTGCACCGCCTGTGCAGGGGCCTGCGCGGCTTTGCCCGCGACACGCGCGGCTCGATCACCGTCGAGGCGGCGCTGGTGCTGCCGCTGTGGATCTGGGGCTATGCGATGTCCTACCAGTTCTTCGACGCCTTCCGCGAACAGTCGCAGAACGTGCGCGCGGCCTATACCGTCTCCGACATGATCTCGCGCGAGCTGAACGCCATCGGGCCGGACTACATCGACGACCTGCACGACGTGTTCGACTACCTCACCCGGTCGAACCATCCGACCTGGATGCGCGTGACGTCGGTCTATTACGACTCGGCCACCCGGAAATACAAACGGTACTGGTCCTATTCGACCGACAGCGCCTATCCCGCGCATACCGACGCGACGATCGAGAACCGCAAGTCCAGCCTGCCCAACCTGCTGGCGGGCGAGACGGTGGTGGTGGTCGAGACGGGGATGCAATACGAGCCGATCTTCAACGTGGGGCTGGACGCGGGCTGGTACTACAACTTCATCCCCACCCGCCCGCGCTTCGCCAGCAAAGTCGAATACGACAGCACCCATTGACCGCCGTGACGAGGCAGCGCCGCCCGGCTCAGGCCGACCCCGCCGCGCCGCGCACCATCCCGCGATAGACCTGTTCCACCCGGTCGCGGGACAGGCGGCCGCCGCTGCGGAACCAGCCGGTGACCCCCGTCAGCATGGCGATGATCGCCAGCGCGGCCAGCTTCGAATCCTCCAGCCGGAAGGTGCCGTCCGCCCGCCCGGCGACGAGGATCGCTTCCAGTTCGTCCTCATAGCTGCGGCGCATCGCCTCGATCTGGGCGAAGTGCTCGGGCGTGAGGTTGCGCAGTTCCATGTTCGACACGAACACGGCCTCGGGCCGGTCGAGGCTGAAGCGGATGTGATAGCGGGTGAAGGCATCCAGCCTTTCGCCGGGCGACAGGCCCTTCGGCTCGTCCCGCCAGCGGTCCAGCACCTCGCGCATATGCGCCCGCATCAGGTCGAAGAGCAGCGCCTGCTTGTCCGGCGTGTAGAGGTAGAGCGCGCCGGCCTGCACCCCGACCTCGGCCGCGATCTGGCGCATCGACACCGCCGCATAGCCGTGCCGCGCGAACAGCTGCAGTGCCGCCGCCCGCACCCGGGGGCCGGTGATATCCGCATGAGAGCCGGTCTTGCGCGCCATGGGTGCAGTGTAACTGCACAGTCGTTCAGTTTGAAGCGGCGCCGTCGCCGTCCCGGCCCTGCCGCGGGCGGAAGCGCCTTGCCCACCGGCCCCGGCTGCGCCTATGGTCCCGGCCAAACCGTTCCGCCGGACCCATGCCCAACCGCCTTTTGCTGTCCCTCGCTCTTCCCCTGCTGCTGGTCGCGGGCTGTTCGCCCTGGCCGGATGCCGAAAGCCGTGCCGCGGCCCCCGTGTCGCAGGGCTGGCCGACGCTGGTGCCGCTGGCCCCGGTTCTGGCGCAGGCCGGCGCGACGGCGGCGACCGCCGATCCCACCGCCGCCGAGGCGGCCCGCGCCGCCGACCTGCGCGCCCGGGCCGATGCGCTGCTGGCGACAGACCTGGATGCGGGCGATCCGGACGCGACCGACCCCGGCGCGGGCGGCTGACCGGCGCACCGCGGGCTGCGCGTTGCGCCGCAGCGCCGAACCGGCTAACAGACCGCCAGCCCTTCACCGACGACCTTCAGGAGCCTCCCATGTCCGATCCCCTGCGCCTTGGCATTGCCGGTCTGGGGACCGTCGGCATCGGCACCGTGAAGATCGTGCAGAAACACGCGGCGCTGATTGCGGGTCGCGCGGGGCGCGAGGTGGTCATCACCGCCGTCTGCGCCCGCGACCGGGCGAAGAACCGCGATGCCGATCTGTCCGCCTATGCGTGGGAGGACGATCCCGTCGCGCTGGCCCGGCGCGCCGATGTCGATGTCTTCGTGGAACTGATGGGCGGGCATGACGGCCCGGCCCGCGACGCGACCCTGGCCGCGCTGGCGGCGGGCAAGGACGTGGTGACGGCGAACAAGGCGCTGCTGGCCCATTCGGGGCAGGAGATCGCCGAACTGGCCGAACGCGCGGGCCGCGTCGTGCGGTTCGAGGCGGCGGTGGCGGGCGGTATCCCGGTGATCAAGACCCTGACCGAAGGTCTGGCCGGCAACGGCATCCGCCGGGTGATGGGGGTGATGAACGGCACCTGCAACTACATCCTGACCCGGATGGACAGCGCGGGCCTGCCCTACGAGACGGTGTTCGAGGAGGCCCGCGCCCTGGGCTATCTCGAGGCCGATCCGACGCTGGATGTGGGCGGGATCGACGCGGGCCACAAGCTGGCGCTGCTGGCCTCCATCGCCTTCGGCACCAAGGTCAGCTTCGACGCGATCGAGCTGGAGGGGATCGAGCGCATCTCGATCGACGATATCCGCCGCGCCGGCGACATGGGCTTCAAGATCAAGCTGCTGGGTGTGGCGCAGATGACGGGGCGCGGGCTGGAACAGCGGATGTCGCCCTGCCTCGTGCCGGCGGACAGCCCGCTGGGCCAGCTGCAGGGCGGCACCAACATGGTGGTGCTGGAAGGCGACAGCGTCGGCCAGATCGTGTTGCGCGGCCCCGGCGCGGGCGAGGGGCCGACCGCCAGCGCGGTGATGGCCGACGTGATCGACATCGCGCGCGGCTGCCGGATGCCGACCTTCGGCCAGCCCGCCACCACGCTGTCCGATCCGGTCGCGGCCAAGGCCGCGGCGGCGGCGCCCTATTACCTGCGGATGGAACTGCTGGACAAGCCGGGCGCGCTGGCCAAGGTGGCGGCCGTCCTGGGCGAGGCCGGCATCTCGATCAGCCGGATGCGGCAATACGGGCATGAAAGCACGGTGGCCCCGGTCCTGATCGTGACCCACCGCACCACCCGCGACGCCATCGACGCGGCCATCGAGGGCTTTGCCGCCACGGCGGTGCTGACCGGCCCGCCGGTCGCGATCCGCATCGAACAGGTCTGACAGGGCTACGGCGAGGGCCGCGCCGGCGGAAATGCCGCCCGGCGCGCCAATCGTCGCCCGCCGGTCGCCTGCGGGACTTGCCCCTGTCATGCTCCTGCGGTTAGCTGCGAGCCAAAGCAGATCACGCAGGAATTTCCCGATGACCGTTCCCGTCGACTTCAACGACCGCATGCTGTCCCTCGGCCTCGCCCGTGTCAGCGAGGCGGCCGCCCATGCCTCGGCGCGGCTGATCGGACGCGGCGACGAGAAGGCCGCCGACCAGGCGGCGGTGAACGCCATGCGCGACCAGCTGAACATGCTCGACATCAAGGGCGTGGTCGTGATCGGCGAGGGCGAGCGCGACGAGGCGCCGATGCTCTATATCGGCGAGGAGGTCGGCACCGGCACCGGACCCGAGGTGGACATCGCGCTCGACCCGCTGGAAGGCACGACCCTCACCGCCAAGGACATGCCGAACGCGCTGACCGTGATCGCGATGGCGCCGCGCGGCACGCTGCTGCACGCGCCCGACGTCTATATGGAAAAGCTGGCCATCGGGCCGGGCTATCCGACGGATGTGGTCAGCCTGGCGATGGAACCGGCCGAACGGGTGCGGGCGCTGGCGAAGGCGAAGAACTGCGACGCCTCCGACATCACCTGCTGCATCCTTGAACGCCCGCGCCATCAGGACCTGATCGCCGAGATCCGCGCCACCGGCGCCGCGATCCGGCTGATCACCGATGGCGACGTGGCCGGCGTCATCCACTGCGCCGAGGAAACCACCGGCATCGACATGTACATGGGCTCGGGCGGGGCGCCGGAAGGCGTGCTGGCGGCCTCGGCACTGAAATGCATGGGCGGGCAGATGTGGGGCAAGCTGCTGTTCCGCAACGACGACGAACGCGGCCGCGCCCGCAAGGCCGGGATCACCGACCTGGACCGCATCTATTCGCGCGACGAACTGGTGACCTCGGACGTGATCTTCGCGGCGACCGGCGTGACCAACGGCTCGATCGTGCAGGGCGTGAAGCGCGAACCCGGCTTCCAGACCACCGAGACGATCCTGATGCGGTCGAAGACCGGCTCGGTCCGCCGGATGATCTATCGCAACCCGGTGAAGTAAGCCGCGCGGTCCCGCTGCTCTGCCCCTTGCACCGGACGCGCGGCGGGGGCAGAGGAACGCATGGCCGATTTCCTGAACGTATCGCAATCCGCCACCGGCCGCCGCTGGGTCGGCCCCGCGCCCGAGGTCGAGCGCCAGGCCGAGGCGATGGTGCAGGCGACGGGACTGCCCCTGCCGCTGGCCCGGGTGCTGGCGGCGCGGGGCGTGGCGCCCGAGGACGCCACGCGCTTTCTGGACCCGAAGCTGACCGATCTGCTGCCCGATCCGCGCAGCCTGCGCGACATGCAGGCGGCGGCGGCGCGGTTCCTGCGCGCGGTCAAGGACCGCGAACCCATCGCCATCTTCGCCGACTACGATGTGGACGGCGGATCCTCGGCCGCGCTTCTGAAGATCTGGCTGCGGTCCATGGGCCGCGATGCCACGGTCTACATCCCCGACCGCATCGACGAAGGCTATGGCCCCAACGTGCCCGCCATGCGGATGCTGGCCGAGGCGCATCGGCTGATCGTCTGCGTCGATTGCGGGACCCTGTCGCATGACCCGATCGCGGCGGCGGCCAGCGCCGATGTCATCGTGCTGGACCATCACCTCGGCGGCGAGACGCTGCCCGCCGCGCTGGCGGTGGTGAACCCGAACCGGCAGGACGAGTCGGGCGAGCTGGGACATCTCTGCGCTGCCTCGGTCGTGTTCCTGATGCTGGTCGAGGCGAACCGCCAGCTGCGCGCGCAGAACATGCAGGGGCCGGACCTGATGGCGCTGCTCGATCTGGTGGCGCTGGCGACGGTGGCCGATGTCGCCCCGCTGACCGGCGTCAACCGGGCGCTGGTGCGGCAGGGGCTGAAGGTCATGGCGCGGCGCGAACGGCCGGGGCTGGTGGCGCTGGCCGACGCGGCGCGGATGGACCGAGCGCCGACCGCCTATCACCTGGGCTTCCTGCTGGGGCCGCGCGTCAATGCCGGCGGCCGCATCGGTGCCGCCGATCTGGGCGCGCGGCTGCTGGCGACCGACGATCCGCGCGAGGCCGCGGACCTTGCCGCCCGGCTCGACCAGCTGAACACCGAACGGCGCGAGATCGAGATGCGGGTCCGCGACGCGGCGCTGGCCCAGGCCGAGGCGCGGGGGCTGGACGCGCCCCTGGTCTGGGCGGCGGCGGATGGCTGGCACCCGGGCGTGGTGGGCATCGTGGCGGCCCGGCTGAAAGAGGCGACGAACCGCCCCGCCGTGGTGATCGGCTTCGCCGACGACGAGGGCAAGGGGTCGGGCCGCTCGGTCGCGGGCGTGGACCTCGGCGCGGCGGTGCACCGGGTCGCGGCCGAGGGTCTGCTGCTGCGCGGCGGCGGGCACCGGATGGCGGCGGGCCTGACCGTGGGCCGGGCGCGGCTGGACCCGGCGATGGAGCGGCTGGCCGACCTGCTGGCCCGGCAGGGGGCGGGGGCGGGGGGGCCGCGCGACCTTCGGCTCGACGGGCTGCTGATGCCGGGGGCGGCGACGCCCGCGCTGCTGGAGGACCTCGACCGCGCCGGCCCCTACGGACAGGGCGCGCCGGCGCCGCGCTTCGCCTTCGGGGCGATGGCGATTGTCCGCACGCGGCGGATGGGCGAGACGCATCTGCGCCTGACCTTCGGCGCGGAAACCGGCCCGCGGCTCGACGCGGTGGCCTTCGGCGCCTTCGACGGCCCGCTCGGCCCGCTGTTCGAGGCGCATGGCGGCCACCGGTTCCACCTGGCGGGCAAGCTGGAACTGAACCACTGGCAGGGCCGGTCCAGCGTGCAGCTGCGGCTGGAGGATGCCGCAAGGGCCTGAGAAGACGTGCCTTTTCCCGGGGCCGCAGGTCGGCGGAAAATCCTGCGCGAAATCTGCAAAATCCTCTTGCGAGTCTCAACCGGCTGGCCTAAACACCGCCCCACGCCGAGCGACGCCCCGATGCGACGCCGCCCGGAACGCCAGCGTGGCCCGTTCGTCTATCGGTTAGGACGTCAGGTTTTCAACCTGAAAAGAGGGGTTCGACTCCCCTACGGGCTGCCACTCAGTCATGATTTGCCTTTCTTTTCAGGTGGTTGTGGTGCGCTGATGTCTAACCCGTCGAATAGGTTAGACAACACCCGCTCGGATTTCACTCCAGTCACTCGTGACAAACCCCGGTCGGCCAACTTCCCGCGGCCAGCCTTCTTCGTATATGTCGCGCCCTCCTTCGGGGTGGCGTGGGCGAGGAAGCTCATCACCTCCAGCTCGGTCCCGCCTTCCTCGGCAATTCGGGTCGCCTGCCCCTTCCGCAGCCCGTGCGATGAGCAATGCGGAAGCCCGGCGTCCTTGCACTGATCCTTGAACCAGTTGCCAAAGGTCTCGGGCTTGTAGGGGCGTCCTGCCCCGTGCGTGAGGAACAGCATCCGGTCGGCCGGGACGTGGCGAAGCTCCTCAGCAAGCTCGGGCAGTATCTCGTAGTCGCCGCCGATCTCGCTCTTGTGCCGGCGGTAGCTGATCCGGCCGGCCCTCACGTTCTGCCAGCCGAGCCGGATCACGTCCTGCCGGGCGGCGCCCGTGTTCATAATTAGCAGCGCCGCCAGCCGAGCCTTCGTCCCCGTCCCGTGATGGGCAAGAAACTGGTCCATCTCTTCTGCCGTCCAGGTGTGGTAGCCGTCCGGGTTTTCCTTGCGGCGGTCGGCATATTTGGCGGGGTTGTGCTTGAGGTCGGCCAGCCCGTGCTTGATCCCGAAGTTGAAGAGCATAGACATGTTCTTCTTCACGGTGTTCGCGGCGGTAGGCCCCGCCTTGCGCGCCATGATCGCTTCGACGTGGCGCGTCTCGATCCGGGCGGCTTGATACTGGCCTGCCTCAGCCCGGAGCCAATCCAGTTCGCGACGGATCGTCTTCCGGCGGATTTCGGAGAGGTTCAGATACTTGGCACTGCGAAGGTAATTCTCGATCAGCCAAGCTACCGTCCCGAAGGTGCTGTTCGTCCGCTCGACCGGCTGGGCTGCACCAGCAACCGCCGCCTCATAGGCCACGCGAAACTCGGCCGATCCGTAGGCGCCAGGCAGATAGAGGTCGGCCTTACTCTTCACCCTGAAGCGCCACCGCACCTTCCCGTGCCTGTCGGTGAACCGGGACACGCCCGGGAAAGGATTGCGGGGTCGCTTCATCTGCGCCTCAGAAGCTCGTCGGGGTCAGGTCCGGTTCCCGCAGCTGGCGCAGCACCCAACGGCAGGATGGTGACGGTTCCCCGCGCGTGGTCCACCTCGATCCGGCCGACGGCAAACCCCGCAGCCATGGCACCCCTTACGGTGCGCTTGATTTCGGTCTCGGTCACGGTGGCGGGGCGGTTGGCCATCAGGCAGCGGCCTCCTGCTTTGCCATCGCGGCGCGGATCGCGCGGATCACCTCGCTGTTCTGCGAGCTGCCGTTGAGCTTGGCCTGCGCCATGAGCCATGCCTTCACATCGGGGGGCAGTCGGAGGGGGAAGTTCTGGGTCATCTTTAACGTCGTCTTGATGGGTCCATTATGTGTCACTCACAGGTGACAATACACGTGCCATTGACGTCACGCAAGCGTATCTCTAGGCGTGCATATGAGTGTGACAGGGGGAGTGTATGGCTAAGGAACAAGATGATGATGCCCCGCTGGGCCACGAGAACATTCGCCGGGTATATGCTCTGCCGGCGGAGATGGTTGACCGCATCACGAAATTCCAGAAGGAAAAAGCCTTGACTTCTGAAGTGGAGGCTGTCCGGCGGTTGCTGGATGAGTCGTTGAAGTCGCGGGACAACCTCACGACCATCATCAACCGTCTTCTTGCCAAGCTCGGCCAGACCCGTATTGCCGCTGAAGCGGCACGGGATGTGCTAGCGGGGCATCCTCTCGTCACCACGATTTCATTTGGCGAGACTTATGTTAGCCTCACTCTGAAGAATGAGGATCGGGCGACGGTCTTTGAAGACGGGGGCGTTTCTGTGACTCTCAGCGGGTATGGGCGGCAAGACACAAAATGGGTTCCGACAGATCCCAAAAATCCCTATGCCGGGGGAAATTTGGACATAGATCTAGATATCCCCTTCTGACGCCGCCCGCCCTGCGCGCCGAAAAATGCAGGAAAAACAACGCGCCGCTGCAACGGCCGTTGAACGATCGTTCAACCATGGTGTCCCGATCCGGGACCACTTCCGCTCCGGGACCAGTCCCGCTGTGGGACAGGCTCATCATCGCGCGCGCGGGTCAGCCCGGATCAAGCGGCAAATTTGCCGCTTGGGGACATCCGCAGTTCGTGCGCAGATAGCACAAACAGGGAGATCATCATGCAAGCAATGCGAGGGCCGGCGACGCTAACGTTCGACGATGGCACCACGGTAGATGTCGTGGTCGACCTGACCTTCCAGCAGCGACGCGGATCGTTCGAAGGCCGGGGCGTGATCCGGACTGCGGATACCCTCCAGTTCGCGCTAAAGGGCAACCACGCGATCTTGGACTGCGGCGGACGCAAGATTGAGGTGGGGATTCAGCTGGCGAAGACCGAAGGCATTGCGACTATCACTGCCAGCGGCAGACCGTTGACCTAGTCGTCACCTGCCAAAGCGCATCGAACCTCGCCGCGGTAAGGCACGGCCGAGACCTCTGCTTGCGCCGCAAATGACCGGCGTGGTTCTGGCAGGTGCGGCCGCAGTAGATGGCTTGAGAGATCATCTTCACCGGGATCTCGCCGCCGCACTGCACACAACGCCTTCCCTCCTTCGCCCGCGCCCTCCTTACGGCGCGCATGGCGTTGCGGCATTTGGCGTTGCAGTATCCGCGATTGAACGGCGCTTCGTCCGGCAAGAGCTCTTGGCAGTATCCGCAAGGCCGCCCCGCACGTCGCGCCCGCCGGGCTTCGGCTTCCAGCTTGTAGTGATCATCGTTCTTGCATTTCACGCTGCAATACATGCGATGCGCGAAACTGCCCGCGGGGAGCGGAGTGCCGCATCGTTCACAGCGCGCGGTTAGATCGAGCGGACCGCCATGTCGACCGCCCGATCCCCTTGCGCCTCCCGCCGGAGCGAAAGGGCGTTGTGATACACCCCCGCACACAGATCGCCGCAGAACTTGAAGTGACCCTCCGGTAACGGCTTGCAGCAGCGAACGCAGCGGGTCCGCTTGATCAGAGTCCCGGCCGCTATTGCCCATTCTGGCTGCCCCTCATTCCAAGTTGGACGCTTTGCCCGAACGCGTCGAAATGCGTCGTCCAGCAGTTCACTCGCCATCCGGTCGGCAGAATGCCAGCGCCAGCCCTGCAGGCAAAGGTCTGCCCGGATGCCGTGGCGCAGGGGGCCTTCAAGCCCGAACAACGTGCCCGTCGCTCCCGCCTCGAACGCCAGCCGGATAACCCGGGCCAGTTCCTTGACGAGGTGTTCATAGCGCCCCTCCCCGAGTTTGCCGCGCTCGGCATCTCGCTCGACCCGAGCCAGCTTTCGTTGCATTTTGGCGGCGGCGGGAGTCATTACCAGCATTGGTGATCCACAGGTCAGGGAAGAGGCAGCCTCGGATGCGGCCCCCTACGTTGTCATCATGTCGAAGATGGCCGGTGTCAGTGCCTGCCGGCTCTGTTGGGGTAGGCGCTTGACGCCCTCGGCACTCTGTCTGGTCTGGTGAAAGTCCGTCAGCCACGCGGCGTCCATCGCCGTGATCGCGCGGACGTGCGGCGGCTCCAGCGGAAGGCGCATCAGGTCGCACCACGCCCTGATGTCGGAATAGGTGATCGGGTTCGGTCCGGCGGCGTGGTAGGTTCTTGCCCGCGACAGTTCGCCGAACGCCTGCCATATCTGCCGGCCGGCCTCCGGCGGCTTGGCCCCGCCCCCTCGAAGGTGCGCTGTCAGCGCCGCGCAAAGCTGATCGGTGAGCCTGTCCATCATGCCCGTCTCACGTTGATCTGGTGGCCCTGCTTCAGGCCTTCGTTGATCGTGTCGAACAGGCTTTCGATGGTGCTGGCGGAATACACATCGCCCTGCAGGGTCAGGTTGTAGACGCTCGACTGCTGCGCCGGCGCGGATGCGCTCGCCGATGAACCTTCTCCACCCAGGCTTCCGGCGTTCGATCCGGTCGGGCTGGTGCTCTTGATCGCCGCCACGAACGCGGCACCCTTGGCGATGACGGCCGCTGCGGAGGCGAAGCCGAAGGTGCCTTTTTCCAGCTCCTTTGCCGCGCCCTGCAGGGTCGATACCCACGCTTCGGCAGCGGCGAAGGCCTGGCTCATCTTGAAGGCGTCTTCGTTCATCGAACCGATGGCCCCGAGAATGTCGGAGCCGGCACCAAGGAACCCTTGCAGGCTGGCCGCGTGGCCCGTTTCCTCGATGCCGCGCAGGCGATCCTGATGTTCCTGTTCCAGGCGCTCGATGGCCTCGTGACGGCCGCCAAGCGCCTCAAGTTGCGCCTCGGTCGCGCCGTTCAGCATGGCGAGGCTTTCCTCATACCACGCGGCGAGGATTTCCTGCTCGGTCTGCAGTTCCTCGATCAGCGAGTCGAGCGCCGAGCTTCCACCACCGCCACCGCCCGATGACGCCGCGTTGGGTGAGCCGAAGCTATCGACGCCCGGCAGCTGGGGGCGCGGGGATGTGGTTGGCGCCAGCGGGCTTTGATAGGCGCCGGCCCGGCTTTCAGCGATGGCAGCCGCACGGTCGTCAGTCACCGGCGCCGCACCAAGTGCCTGGTTCATTCCCATCGCAAGGCCGATCACCTCGCCGATGGCGCTGCCAAGTGCAGTGACCTGGCTGATGATGCCCGAGAAGTCGATCTGGTCGGAGCGATCGAGTTCGGAGAAGGCGGCGAGGGTCTTCTCCTTCACCTCCTGCATTCGAGCGGCGAACTCCTGCCCCTCGATCTCGCCAGTGCTGAAGTCCTCGGCCAGCCCGAGCATTTCCTCGCGCGCCACCCTCAGGGCTTCCCAGAGATCGTCCAGCCCGCGCGCATCGGCTTCGGCCATCGCCGCCGCGATCTGCGCCGCAGCCCCCCGTGCGTCTTCCTCAAGGCCGGAGTAGCTGTTGCGCAACTGCTCGACCGCCTCCACCTGGTCCTCTGTCAGGGACCGGGCCTCCGAAAGCGCCTTGTAGAGTTCCGGTCCAAGCACCGCCTGCGCGAGCGCGTCATCGGCGAACAGTTCGTTCAACCTGGTCTCGAAGATGTCGAACGGCAGATCGCCAATCGCCACGGCGAGGGTTTTGCCGAAGGTCGAAACCCGCGTGGTGAGTTCCTGAAACCGGCGGTCCAGTTCCGCAGCCTTGGCGATCATCTCCTCATCGAGAACGGCGCCCACCTCGTGCGCCCGGTCGATGGTGGCACGCAGCCCGGCCTCGCCCTGGCCCAGCAGTTCCACGAAGCGTTCGCCGCCGGTGCCCCCGAAGATTTCGTCGGCGATGCGGATCTGCGCGGCGCGGTCGAGGTCTTCCATCCGCCCGATGATTTCGAGCATCAACTCGGACGGGTTCTTGAGGGCCTCCGCCAGTTCGCTGCTGGAAAAGCCGATCCGGTTGAACGCCTCGGCCGCCGGCCCCGCCCCGGTGACGATGAACTCGTCCGCGCGCAGCGACAGTTCCTTGAAGCCGTCCACGAGGCTGTCGATGCCGATCCGGTTCTGCTCGGCCACGAATTTCCACTGCTGGAACTCTTCCGCGTCCAGGCCCGAGCGCCGCGCCTCGTCCCCGAGGGTGGCGATCTCGCGCACCATCTGCCCCACGTTCGCGGAAAACCCGGCGAAGGCTGCCGTGACAACGCCGCCAACGAGGCCCGCGGCGAAGGCCTTCCCGAAGGTGCCGATGGAAGCCGAGGCCGAGGCGAGCGCCTGCTCGACCGACCGTCCCATCCGGCTCGTGTCCTGTTCCATCTGCCGCGTTGCCGTTCGGCTGTCGCCCCGCAGGCGCCGGAAGCTCTCGCTGCCGGTGCGCTCCGCCCGCTTCATCCGCTTCTCGAAGTCGGATACCCGAGCCTCCAGAAGAACCACCAGTTGTTCCTGATCCATCAGCCCCTCATGCCAGCCAGAGTTCGTCGGAGAACCAGGGCTGATCGACCGCCAGCCCGCCCTCGTCGGCCGCACACCGTGCCACCGCCATTGCTGCCGCCACGGCGCCGTCGATCTTGTCCTTCGACTTGCCCTTGTGGAATGCGCGGTTGCCGGCGGCGTCGGTGCGGATTTCGATGTTGGAGACGTTCCAGCGCAGCACCGGATGGCCACCATGCCGGAAGCGGCGGCCGATGATCGCCCGTTCCAGTTCCTTCACCGCCGGCGCCATCGTCACCCAGCCCTGCCGCATCTCCACCGCCGGGAAGCCGTCCTCCAGAAGGTCGTTGAGCATGTTCCGGGCAAGGTGCGGGTCGAAGGCGATCTCGCGCACGTTGAACCGGGCGCAGGCCTCGCGGATGTGATCCTCCACCACCCGGAAGTCCACGACATTGCCTGCGGTCGAAACGATGTGCCCCTCCTCGGCCCAGGTCACATAGGGCACCTGCGCGAGGTCTTGCCGCGACCGCAGGGTGTCCTCGGGACAGAAGAACCACGGATGCACCTGGTAGCCGTCCGCGCCGTCCCGCCAGCAGGCCACCACGGCGGTGAGGTCGCTGTTGCTGGAGAGGTCCACCCCGAGCCAGCACGGCGCCTGTGACGCCTCCAGTTCGTCCAGATCGACCGCGCCCGCGCCCTCGTCATAGATCGGCATGTCCACAAAGGGCTCGGTCGCATGGTCGAGCCAGATGTTCAGGTTCAGCTGCCGGAAGGCCTCGCGGTCGCCGATCCGCCGGCTCCCTTCCCGTGCCAGCTGCCGCAGGCCCTCGATGTCGGGGTATCCGTGGCGCAGGCCGGGGTTCACCCGGAACCAGACTTCCTCGTCCTGCCAGTCGCAATCCCGGTCGGCCTCGAACAGCACCGGCAGGATCGACGGATCGACCACCTCGCCGCGCGCCACCTTTCGGGCATCGTCCACGATGTCCCAGGCGATGTTCTCCTGCCCCCGGCCGGCGGTCGTCGCCACCACCAGGAGCGATCCGGGCGTCTTCACCAGCCCCGAGCGCAGCACGTCCCAGAGGTCGCGCTTCTTCCAGGCGTGCAGCTCGTCTGCCAGCACGAAGACCGGCGTGCGCCCGTGCTGGGTGCCTGCATCGGCCGAGATGGCCTCGCAGAAGCTGCGGTGCTTCGGATAGACGATGCGGTTGCGGTAATCGAGCGCGCGGACATGCGGCGCGATCTTGGGATGCGCCTGCATCAGGCCGCGCAGTTCCTCGTAGGCGATCCGCGCCTGCTTGCGATCCGAGGCGGCCGAGATGACCTCGCCGCCCGGCACAGCCTCCGGCCCGACCGTGTGCAGTGCTTCCAGCGCCGCGGCGAGGCTGGTCTTGCGGTTGCCGCGCGGAACGAGGATCACCACCGTCTTGACGATCCGGCTGCCGTCCTCGTGGCGCGGGCCATAGATGCGCCGCACGATCCGCTCCTGCCACGGGTCCAGCTGGAACGCCTTGCCACTCTTCGGGTGCTTGAGCATCCGCAGGAACTTCACCGCCCGCTCGCCGAAGCCCAGCGGGTCGGGGATCGCCGATCCGTCATAGAGCCAGTCAGGATAGGTTGAGCGGGTCATCCCCATCCTCCTGAGCGTCCTCGCGGATCGACGGGCGCGAGCGCGAGACGGGCGTCAGGCCCAGCTCTGCCGCCAGCAGCCGTGCGCGTGTCATCGCGTCGGATTGGATACCCACGGCCGGGTGGCGCTTCGGCAGACCGTCCACGCGGATGATGCGCCCCTCGGCCTGCATGACCGCTTCCATCTCGCGCACCGTGCCGATGGCGAGGCAGTAGTTCTCCAGCCCGCCCAGGTCGGCACTGGTGAGGATGCGCCGCTCGGCGAGGATCGGCATGACCCGGCGCCACTCGACCGCCGCGTCCTCGGGCAGCCAGTCGGGCGCGTCCAAGACCAAGATGGCCTCACGGTCGCGCATCAGGGCAGGCTTGGTGCCTTTCATGCCGCCCCCTCCTGACAGCGCAGCTCCAGTCCGCGCCGCCGCTCGATCTCGACAATCTCCCGGATGCCGAAGACGCGCCCGTCGAAGACGATCCTGTCGGCTGTGGTGATGCCGGCGAGGAAGCGGGTGCGGAAGACCACCACCGCCTCGTCCACGGCGCCTTGCACCCGCATGAACTCGGTCGTGCCCCGCTGCACCACTTCCGCCCGCAGGGTCGCGTGCGTGGCCCAGACGGTTTCCGGGGTGCCCGCGGCGTTGATCGTGTCGGTGCCGCGCTCGATGATGACGATGTCCCGCAGCTTGCCGGCCCTCATGGCAGCACCTCGTGGATCAGCGCCTCGATGGTGACGATGCCGTGCGAGGTTTCTCCATCGGGGTCGCGGATGGTGCGGATGCCGGAGACATAGGCATCGGCGCAGTGATACCCGGCAGCGAGGCCGAGGCGCCCGGAATGGATCGCCCCGCGGATCGTTCCACAGATCGCCTTCACGCCTTCCAGCGAGGGTTCGCGCTTCCAGACATGGGCGGTATGGTAGATGCGGGTGACGGCACGGCGCAGGCTGATGTCCTCGTCAACCGCCTGGCTTTCCCCCAGGATGATGGAAGGCGACGGCGCCGGCCGGGCGTGGCGGTCGAGAATGCTAGCCGCAGGCACAAGTGCCAGCACCGCCGGGGTGGCGAGCAGCCGGGCGCGGATTGCAATCTGCAGTTCCAGGTCGGCGTTCATGTCCGCGCCTCCCGGATCGCCTTCGACATGGCGCGCTTGATCTTGGCCGAGGCCTTCTTGCGGGCGAGCCGGAAGCCGGGCCAGAAGTAGGGCTGCGCCTGCATCTTGTCGGTGCCGTATTCCTGCAGGTGAGCATAGCGCACCTCCGAACTGCCCACCGTGACGGCCGCCTGGTTCTCGCCCACCACGCGCGATCCGCCCGGCTGGGAATAGGCGGGTGTCGTCTGGCCGGGGCCGGTGACGGCAATGCTGTCCCGCAGGGCGCCCGTGTCGGTGGGCGCGAGGCCGCGCTGCACGTCCGCCACGTCTTCGGCGGCCGAGACGAGGGCAGGCTTCACCGCCGCGCGCACCTCGCGCGGGATCGCCTGCATCCGCCGCTGGAACCTGGACAGCCCGCCGTCATCCGCCATCAGAAGGTGAACTCCCGATATTCGGTGACGATCTCGGTCACGCCAAAGGGGATGGCCCGCGCGCCCTCGGTCGCCGCCTCGCGCGTCTCATACCACCACGCCGCCAGTTGGCAGACCGCCTCCACCAGCGCCGGCGGGATCGGATCCTGATCCACGCCGCCGAAGGTCGCCTCGATCTGATAGCCGAGCAGGCGCTCCACATGGTTCTGCGCCGCGTCGAGCTTGCGCTGCAGCAGCGCGTCATCCAGCGATCCGAGGTCGTCGGTGAAGGCGAGCTGTTCCTTCAGCTGTTCAAGGGTCGCGATGCTCATGCGCTCAGCCTCGTGATCGGGCCATTGATCTGAAGGTCGGCCTGCATCTTCAGGATGCTGTTGGCCTCATCGAACACCTCGGAAAATCCGATGACCAAGGCCCGCCAGCAGCGGCGAGTGACGCCATCCGGAAAGTCGAGCCGGAAGGCATAGTCTTCAGATGCGCCATGTGCCTGCCACAGACGCTGCTGTCCCTCGTTCGACGGATCGGCGCCGAGGATGATCTGCATCGTCTGGCCGGTCTGATGGTCCTTGATGGCCCGGGCGAACTCCGGTCCGTCGCTTTCCGGCAGATAGGTGATGGTCGCCCAGGTCGTGCCAAGGACGCCAAGGCTTTCGGCCTCGGCGATCTCCGCCCAGTCCTGGTCCTCGGTGATCGCGAGACGGTATGCCATGGCATCACCGACTGCGCCGCCGATGTAGAGCCTGCAGCCTGCCACCGGCATCAGCATGTCAGGCCTCGGCAGCGTTCACGCGGACCACGTTGCTGTTGATCCACAGCGTCGCGTTCAGCTTCATCACCGAGTTGGCGGTATCCAGCGCCTCGGAGACGCTTGCGACCTTGGCGAAGAACATCCGTTCGGAAGGCGTGCCGCCGGCCGGTGCATCGTTGAAGACGACGCGGAACGCATAGTCATGGGCGGTCTTCTCGGCAGCGAGCAGAGCCAGCTGACCCGCATCCCCGGAGTCGATGCCGCAGACGAGTTCCATCGCCCCGGCATTGCGCGTGCCCTTCAGGCGGCGGGTGCGCTGGTTGCCGATCCCGTCGAAGGTGATCTCGGCCGCCTCGTCGCCGAAGGTGCCGAGGTTCTCCACTTCCTTGACCTCAACCCACGTCTCTCCGCTGAAGTCGGTCGCGTCGAGGTCTTCGCCGGGATCGTCCATGACGCCGCCGATGTAGAGCTTGGCGCCATTCGTCGCAAAAACAGTCATTGGGGTTTACTCCCGTAGAGGCGGCGCTCGCTTCGTTGTTTTGCGCCGGAGTGACAGGACGTGCAGAGGCTCTGCAGGTTGGTCGGGTCGAGCCGCCGCTCGGGGGCGACGGATCGGGGAATGCGATGATCCACATCGGTCGCCGGCGCGCCGCAGAAGGCGCAGAGCGGATGGGATCGAAGGTGACGTGCCCGCAGCTTGCGCCAGTCGGCGCCGAGGCCGCGGGCCGAGGCAGAGGGGCGCCCCTTGTCGAAGCGCGCCTTGCGTTCGCGGTCGCGTTCCGCCTGACAGGGGCAGCGGTCGCCGGCAGCAACAGCCCGCCCGCATCCGCATATCCTCGGCCCCCTGTTCGGCATGGTCAGCTCCACCCCACGAAGCTGCCGCCAGAGATCGCCACGACGCGCGTTGGGCGGAACGGAAGCAGCATCCCGGCGTCGAGCGCATAGGCCACATCTGCACCGGTCTCGTCGCGCAGCGTGATCGTGCCGGCTTCGAGGCAGAAGATGGCGCGCGGCATCGGGTCCAGATCGGCGCTTTCATCGGCCGACAGGATCGCGTGCCGCGCCCCGGGGTCCTGGAGCGTCCGGGCAGTGTTCGCGAAGGGGTCACTCATTGCTGTTCTCCTGAAACTGCGGCCTCGCCGGCCTTGACCCCCGAACGTCCTGCCCGCGCGGGTAGGGAGGCCGGCTTTCCGTTGTTGGACGGGCCGCGGCGCCCTCAAAAGAGGTTCACCCGCGCGGTGCCCGTCAGGCGGCCGGGCGGTCGAGCGGCACGATGGCCGCCACGGCGCCGGCCGCGATGCTGGTCCCGCCCGCCTTGGTCAGGGCGAGGCGGACGTGGTTCTTGAAGCCCAGGTAGCCGAGGCGATAGGCGCTGTCCGCGGCGAGGGTCGCCGGGGCATCGCCCTGCACCTGGTCGGCGGCCACATCGGCCCAGCCGGTCGAGCCGTCATCGGACTCCTGCAGCTTCACGCCGAAGTCGCCCGAACCCGCCACTGCGCCGGTGGTGACGATGAAGACCGCCCCCGCCGCGTCGGTCAGGTCGATGGCGGCGCCCTGTCCCGCGGCCGATTGCACGGCGGCGGTGTAGGCCACGAGGGGCAGGATGTTGGAATAGAGGTCACGCATGGCTGGTTCTCCTCACGAGGTGGCCATCTTGAGCTTGCGGAAGCGGGCGGCCTGCAGGACGCCGCCGCCCACGCGCCGGGTGGCGTGGATGCGGGTCATGCCCTTGGTCGCCTGCGTGTAGGGATCGACCAGCGTCGACATGGCGAGCCGGTCCACGATCCGGTAAGCCGACCAGTCGGCATAGACGATGGGGAAGGTGCCGCTCGCGACGTCGGGCAGGTCCACCATCTCGATCACCGGCCGGCCGAGGATCGTCTCGGGCTGGCCCGCCTGGAAGGCGGGCTGCCACAGGAAGCGGCCGTCGCCGTCCTTCATCGTCCGCACGATGCCGAGCGTGGTGCCGTTCATCGCCCAGGCCCCGCGGTTGCGATACATCGCGGGCATGGCATAGAGCAGCTTGACCAGCGCATCGGCCGAGAGGTTGGTGGCATGGCCGTTCAGCGTCTCGGCGATGCCGGGATGCTGCATGAAGCCCTTCGGCTGCAGCCCGCCGGTGCCGTTGACGAAGGCGGTGGCTTCCTTCTTGCCGAAGTCCTCGGCCAGCGCCATCCGCACCTCGGTTTCCGCCGCCGGCGCGTCCTGCATGAGGCGGTTCGACAGGTCCACGAAGGTCGCCAGTTCCTTCGCCTCGATCTCGGTCTGCCCGAAGCTGATGTCGGAGGCCTCGCGCTCCTGCGTCTCCCCCACCCACTGCGCGTTGGTCAGGTCCGTGCGGGTCGGGTAGATCACCGAAGGCGCGGTGATGCTCACCACCGAGGCGTAGGAGCGGATCGGCGAGAACTCGACCAGCGCCCGCACCACCTCGGAAGAGATTTCCGGGGGCGCGAGATAGCCGCCCTGCGTGTCGGACGAGACGGTCAGCGCCTTCTGGTCCTCGGCCCCGATCTGGTTGCCGAGGCGCAGATAGTTGGCGAAGGCCTTGCGCTCGACCGAGGGTTCCTTGTCGTCGCCGCCCTTGGCATCGCCGTGCGGGCGGTTGGCCTTGGCCTCCAGCTTGTCGAGCCGGTCGGCCAGCTTTTCGAGGCCCTTCACGCTTTCGCCGATCTGGCCCATCTTCTGTTCCAGCGCCTCGATCTCGGGCGCGGTGCCTTGCTCGGTCATGGTGTCCTTTCCGGCCGTCGCGGCCTTTGCCGAGGTGATGCGAGCGCCGGGGTGCGCAGGCACCGCCACGACGCTGATTTCAAGCAGCTCAAGGCCGCTGATCGTCCGGCCGCCGCCCCTACGAGGCGCCGACTTGTTGCTCTTGAAGCCGATGGACAGGCCGCGCAGCGCGCCAGCGTGGATCAGGGCGCGAACCTCGCGGGCGCGGGCTACGTCATCCACCAGCAGCCGCCCCTTCACCTGCAGCCCATCCGCCGTTTCGGTGACGGCATCCCACACGCCCACCACGTCCGTCTGGTCGTGCGAGGCCAGCATCGGCAGCGGGGGCCGGGCGGCAGCAAAGGCGCCCTTCTCGATCACGTCGCCCACGCGGTCGGCGGAGCCGAAGGGCCATGCCAGCCCTTCCAGCGCGCCGGCCTCGTTGACCGTGATGTCCGCCTTCAGTTCGATCCGGTCCATGTCACGCGCTCCGGAAGTTGCGGCGGTCGCCCGCGAAGGCATCGACCTGCGCCTGCACCCAGGCGGCGGCGCGCAGGAGCCGCACCACGTTGGCATGGCTGAAGGGCACCGGCTGGCCCTCTTCCTCGATCTCCCAAGCCAGCACGCAGCGGGCGAGGCTGTTGATCCGTGCCCGCTCGCGCGCCTCGGCCGAGACGCGGCCATCGGTGTCGGCCGCCTCGGCCAGCTCGTCCACCAGCTTCAGCCGCGACCGGCCCTGCGTGGCGCTGTCCGGTCCCGCGATCCGCAGCCGGATACCGGCCGGTTGCCCGGTGAAGGGGTCGGCCAGGTCGAACCAGCGGCCGCGGTCCTGGTCTTCGGCATTGGCGAGGATGTCATTCAGCTGCACGGGCAGGCTCCTCAGCCGCCGGGGCGGCGCTGATGTTGGGGTTGAGGTATTCGTCGCCGCCCGCGCGCGGCGGCAGGCCGAGCCAGTCGCGGCCCTCGTTGTTGTTGATGGTGCGGGATGCGATCAGGCTGTTGATGACCGTGGCGCGGGTCGAGAGGTCGGCGCGGGTCAGGTCGTCGCGGTCGAAGCGGATCACATGGTCGGCCCGCTCGTCATCGCCCAGCAACGCCCGGCGCAGCGCGCCTTCCAGCGCCCGCAGCCACGGTTCCAGGCAGTAGACCAGGAATTCCCGCCCCATCTGTTCCGTGTTCGACCAGGTGGCGCGGTCGAGCTCGAAGAGCATGGACGGCGGCACCCGGAAGGCGCGGGCGATCTCGAGGATCTGGAACTTGCGGTTTTCGAGGAACTGCGCGTCGGTCGAGTTGAAGGTCAGCGGCTGGAACGTGGCCCCGTCATAGAGGATCGCCGTGCGCCCGCCGGTGTCGTCGCCCTCATGGGCCGTGCGCCACGCCGCGCGGGCCTTTTTCACGGCCTCTTCGCCCATGCCCTTCGGAAAGGACAGGGCGCCGGACGGGCGGGCACCACGGCTGAACAGCTTGACCGCATGGCCTTCCAGCACCAGCGCCAGACCGATCACCTCGCGGGCCAGCGACAGAGGCGCCCGGCCGAAGGGGGCACGCAGATGGATCACGTCGCGAGCGGGCACCGGGCGCCCGTTGATCAGATAGCTCGGCTCGTTCGTCGCCTGATCGTATTCGACCGTGAACAGGCCGGGCCGGTAGCGGATCAGCTCGACCACCCGGCCGCCCGAGCGGTTCACGAAGGCCAGCCCGCCGCGGTCGTCGCAGAGCGCGTCGATCACCAAGTCGCGGATGAACTCGAAACCGCTGGTCCAGTCGTTCGCGGCATCCCGCAGGAAGGGCAGCACGTCATGGCCGGCAGCCGCAGTCTCCTGTCCGTCCGTCCCGATCCGTTTCACCGTCACGTCGAGTGAGGCAGCGGCTTCCGAGATGATCCGCACCGCCGAGCCCACTGCCGGCACCCGCAGCGCGGCGTCGGCCGAGACGGCCACGCCAGAGGCAGTCGGCACGATCCCGAACAGCGCCAGCTCGTCGGGCGTCGGGTAGGCCACGGATTTGCGTGTCAGGGTGAAGGGCCACAGTCTCATGCCACCATTCTGACGGCGCAGCGGCCAGTGCGGCAGACTGAGTTATCTGGCTAAAGGTAGGTTTTCATTGGTTTTCATGGCCCGGCGATTTCCCATTTCGGGCAAATCTCGCGCGTTGTTCCCCGCGCCGGTCCCCGCCTCAGAACGAAAGTTGGCGACCACCCCCCTTGCAATGACGTCTTGCGCTAACCACTTGCGAAACAACTCAGCGCGTCGCGGGTTCAAATCCCGCTGGCTCCACCATCATGAGGGGCCATAGCTCAGTGGCAGAGCGGCTGACTGAACACAGGCCCGGACACTTAGGTGATCCGGGCCTAACTATGTGTCATGCCTTCCCCCGCAACCATGCGTTCAGTTCGCTGCGGAAGGCGAGGTAGCCAGCGGGCGAGTGATAGATCGGCGAGCCTTCCAGCCGGGCCAGTCGCCGCACCTTGTCCACCGAGCACCCCATCGAACGGGCGATGGCGCCGAGGCCCCAGATTTTATCACGGCTGCCGAAGGTGGCGTCGAAGGTTTCGGGCGTGAGGCGGGTGCTGCCGGCGCCCTTGATCTGTTCGTGCTTCATGGTCCCTGTTCCCTGCCTAAAAGGTCAGCAGTCCTTACCTAGTCTCTTTGGATGGTTTCCCCCACCCGCTCCTTCCCCCCATCTAGAGAACAAGACCTTCTGGCCTGTTCGTCTGGGGAAGGCCCTGCGCTGCCTCGATCCGTATCCACGCGATGCCCGATGTCGGGGGCCAGCCGCCTTCCCTCTGGCTTTTCACCAGACCCGCCCTTTGCAGCCATGCGCCGGTGCGGTCCCCGGTCGTCGCCCCTTGCCTTCCTGGCTCGGGTCGTCGCCGGCGGGATGTAGTCGTCGCGCTTCTGAGCGGGCCTAGCAGGAGCCGGTGCCGCTCGGGTCGGGTGAAGTCCCCGGATCGTCATGGCCCGTCTTGGCTCAGGTGCCGGGCAACCACCGCTAATGTCGCTCAGCGGCCAGAGGCTAGGGCGGGTGATGGGATGTGCCCGGCTCGGTGTCCGGTCTGCTCCGATGGGTGAAAGCCCCCGCACCGCGCCCGAGGCACGGGGGCACGGTTCATCAGTCGCGAGGTGGAGCGAGAAGCAGGCGCGTGACTTCCTCGCGTTCGTGCTTCTCCTTTTCCTCGTCGATGCCGAGCTGCATGAAGTCGAGGTGTTGCTCGATGGCCTTGCGCAGGATTTGCGCGATCACGTCGGGTGGCAGGGCTTCTAGCTGGCAGGTGCCGCCGGTCCATGCCTTGGACCGGCTGTCGGTGGCCTTAGGTGGAGCGGTGGGCAGGTCAAAGCGCCTAACCTGAGCGGCGGTCAGTGCCACACGCTCGAATTGCGCCGTGACAAGCCCGTGCCGCCGGTCGGCTTCTACGAAGGCGGCTACGTCCTCGGCCACGCTGTCGAAGATCGAGACGCCGCTCGGGTCGAAGTCACCCAGGTGCAGGATCACGGTCGGCTTGCCGATCTCGCAGATGCGGTCGGCCAAGTCCTTCTTGGCGGTCAGGCTGTCGAAGCCGCCGGAGGAGTAGACGGGCACCGAATAGGCGCGCGCCACCTCGTCGAGCTGCGGCAGCATACCTGCGGCCTCGCACCAGACTTCGATGTGGTATTCCTGATCCGCGAGCTTGTTGCGGGTGTAGTTCTGACCAAGTCCGCGCAGGTGACGCAGGAAGTCGTCTTTGCCGTCGAAGTGCCCGAGGCGATACGTAGTCACGCCGTCGTCGCGGATCGCATAGAAGGGGATCAGGCCGCCGCGCCGGGCATTGGCGAGGTGGTGGCAGAGCCGACCATAGGCCGCCTCCGTCTTGGCATAGCCATGCGCCCCGACCAGCCGATAGAAAATCTGGCGGCAGGTCAGCGGCCAATACTCGCGGTATTCCTCCAGCACGGCTTGCGCCTGATCCAGCAGCTCGCGCGTCTTGGCCTGGGGGCTGTAGTTCTCGATGTAACCGCGCGGTCGCGAGGTTTTACGGCCTGCCGGAAAAACTACGTTCACGCGCGCCGCTCCCGGCTATGAAGGCGGGCGTGATGACGGCGGCAGAGCCAGCGGACGGCCAGACTGTCGTAGCGGTCGTGGTGGGCATCAACCTTCGCAGCCCCGCACACTTCGCAGGGCTGCTTCTGGATCAGGCCCCGGCGAAGGGCGCTCTGCACGTCCAGATGGGCGCGGTAGCGGGCCGGGTTCTCGTTTCGCCAGCGGCGTTGCCGGGTGATGGCGGTCATTCGGCCGCCTCCCCGAGGTCGAGCCGATCAGCCGTCCACTTTGCCAGACGGCGCATGAGGTCGAGCGTCTGGGGGCCGGGTTCCCAATCCGGCCGTTGACGCATCTGGTCGATCTTCTCGGCGAAGTCGCGTCCCTCGCCCGGCGGGGCGGTGGCGACGACCAAATCCCAGATGCGCAGACAATCTGCGAGGTCGAGCATCGGCGCCGCAAAGCTGCGGATGGTGATGACCGCGTTCCTCATGCCGCGCCCTCCGCCCGCGCCTCGTTGTGCTGGCGGTAGTCGTGGATTTCGGCCACGCACTCCTGCATCGCCTCTTCCAGGTCGCGGCCGTCGCGGATTTGCCTCACGGCCACGGCGAAGCGCCACAGCTCGACCGTATCCAGCGACTCAATTACCTCTTCGACGCGGGCCTCGACCGGCGCGTCGATCTTGGGGGCGTAGCTCATGCCTCACCCCCGATCATCTGGCGGGCGCGGGCGACCAGAACCTGACCCTGTTCGAAGGTTCCGAGGTTTTGGCCACAGGCGGTCACGGCGACGATCTGCATCACCAGCTCGCGCGCGTCGGCCGGCTCGATCTGGATCAACGCTCGCTCATACTCACCAAGGACAGAGCATTGGGCGTTGAACTCTTCATCACCCATGCCGTTCGTGGCGGGGCCGTTCAGCCACTCATAGCGGCCGAGCCACGACCGGAAGAGGGTTTCGACCGGCGAGGCATAGACAGCGGCAGTCCCGCCGGTGTAGTCTCGCAGACAACGACCTTCGTTCTGAATTGCCTCGGCTGCGCCCGCCAGCGCGCCGGGGTTTTCGTTTGTCGCGGCTCGATCCGGGTTAGCCAGCCGGCAGAGTTCCCCAATGTTTTCAATGGGGGCAGAAGCGCCGGTTAGACAATTGGAAGGGCCTGACACTATTGGGGAATTAACGCCCCCTACGGGCTGCCATTTCCTCCCTTAAACCAGAGCCGGTTCGCGCGGACGCCGTCCTGCGCTGTCGAGTGGTCTGGGTCCAGCCCGACGAGGGCCAGTCCGGCGCATGGGCACGGCGTCGGCGCCGTTATGTCCGCAGAGGCGTCATTTCTTGGGCATCTCTGCCGATTCCGCCCAATTCATCGGCGCATCGCAACCCGCTGTCCCCACGCCAGCCGCCCGCCCTCGTTCCCCTCGGGCTGCCCTGCTACCCCGAGGGTCGAACACCTGGACCCCCGATGCAACTCTCCATCCTCATCGTCGAACGTGACAAGGACCGTGCCCTGCGCATGGTCGATGCGCTGCGCGAGGCGGGCGACTATCAGATCGAGGTCATCGCCGAGGAGAACGGCCTGCGGCGGCGGATCGCGGCCATCGCCCCGGACATCGTGCTGATCGACATCGCCGACCCCTCGCGCGACGTGCTGGAGGAACTGGCGCTGGCCTCCAGCCCGCTGGAACGGCCGGTGGCGATGTTCGTGGACCGCTCGGACGAGCCGCTGACCCGCGCGGCGATCGAGGCGGGCGTGTCGGCCTATGTGGTGGACGGGCTGCGCCCCGACCGGATCAAGCCGGTGCTCGACGCCGCCATCGCCAGGTTCAACCTGTTCCAGCGGATGCGGGCGGAACTGGAGGCGACGAAGACCGCGCTGGAAGAGCGCAAGGTGATCGACCGGGCCAAGGCGATCCTGATGAAGGCGCGCGGCATCGACGAAGAGGCGGCCTATGCGCTGCTGCGCAAGACGGCGATGGACCAGAAGCGGCGGGTCGCGGACATCGCGCAGCAGCTGGTGATGGCGGCGGGGCTGCTGACATGACCGCCGAGCGCCTGAGCATCGGCTATGTGCCGCTGACCGATGCCGCGGCCTTCATCGTGGCGCAGGAACTGGGTTTCGCCGCCGAGGAGGGGCTGGATCTGAACCTGATCCGCCTCAGTTCCTGGGCGCAGAGCCGCGACCTGCTGGGCGCGGGCAGTATCGAGGCCGCGCATCAGCTGGTGCCGATGCCCATCGCGCAGACGCTGGGGCTGGGCCCGCCGCTGCCGCAGGTCGACCTGCTGATGATCGTCGCGCATGGCGGGCAGGCGGTGGCGGTCAGCAACGATCTGGCGCGGCGGATGCGCGCCGACGGCTTCGGCTTCGACTTCGTCCATGCCGGGGCGGCGGGGGCGGCGCTGCGGGCGGCCTCGGGCGGGCGGCTGCGGGTGGGCGTGCCCTTCCCCTTCTCGACCCAGGCCGAGGTGGTCTGGCACTGGCTGGCGGCCAGCGGCTTCGACATCCGGTCGGGCGCGGTCGAGGTGCATACCGTGCCGCCGCCGCGCATGGCGCAGACGCTGGCCGCGGGCGAGGTGGATGCCTATTGCGTGGGCGAACCCTGGGCCTCGATGGCGGTGGAAACCGGGGCGGGGGCGCTGTTGCTGCCGGCGCGGGCGATCTGGGCGGGCGCGCCGGAAAAGGGCCTGGTGATGCGCCGGGACATCGCCGAGGCCGATCCCGACCGCACCGGCCGGCTGATGCGGGCGCTGTGGCGGGCGGGCCGCTGGCTCGACCAGCCCGACAACCGCGGCACCGCCGCCGAGCTGATCTGCCGGCCGGACTATCTGAACCTGCAGCCCGAGGTGGCCGAACGCGGCCTTCAGGGGCGCTTCCTGATCTCGGGCCAGGGCGAGGCGCGGCAGGTGCCGGAATTCATCAGCTTCCACGAAGGCGCCGCGACCTTCCCGTGGAAGAGCGTCGCCGCGCTCTTCGCCGAACGGATGGCGCTGCAGCACGGGCTCGACCCGCAGGCGGCGATGCGGCGGGCGATGACCTGCTTCCGCACCGACCTTTACCGCCAGCACCTGCGCGCGGCGGGGGCGGACCTGCCCGGCGCCTCGGCCAAGATCGAGGGCGCGCTGCGGGCGCCGAACCCCGTGGCCTCGGAAAAGGGCGAGATGATTCTGCGGCCCGACGCCTTCTTCGACGGCCGGGTGTTCGAGCCGCCATTCGCGGACAGCTGAATTCTGCGGCAGCGCGGCACGATTTGCGCTGCGATGTGCCGCGTCCGGGCGGCCCGGCGGCGGGGATGACCGGCAGAACCTTGATCGGTGGCCCGGGCAGCGGCATCACTGGGACATCGCCGCCGGCAACGATGCCGCGGCATGACCTGCCCGCGACGCTGCGGGATCCGTTAGGGCAACGATGCCGCCATGTCCGCGACCAGAACCGGTCGCAGCGACAGGCGGCTTTTCTGTTTCAAGCATCCAGGCCGGACCGTCCTTCCCCGTCCGGCCCGCAAGAGGACCCGCCATGACCGAGACCGCGACCCCCATCTCGCGCCGCAGCCTGATCAAGTCCGCCACCGGGGCGCTGGCCACCATGGCCGCCGCCCGCGCCCTGCTGCCCGGCGGTGCCTGGGCCGCCACCCCCACCCCCGAGGTAACCGGTGCGCGGCTGGGCTATATCGCCCTGACCGACAGCGCGCCCCTGATCATCGCCAAGGAAAAGGGCCTGTTCGACAAATGGGGCCTGCCCGATGTGAGCGTCGAGAAGCAGGCCAGCTGGGGTGCCACGCGCGACAACATGGCGCTCGGCGGCGGCAGCGGCGGCATCGACGGCGCCCATATCCTGCGGCCGAAGATCCATCTCTATTCCACCGGCGCGGTGATGCAGAACAACCAGCCGCTGCCGATGTACACGCTGCTGAACCTGAACGAGAACTGCCAGGGCCTGTCGGTCGCCGCCGCCTATGCCGATACCGGCGTGCGGCTGGATGCCGGCAAGCTGGCCGAGGCTTTCGCGGCGAAGAAGGCGGCGGGCACGCCCGCCCAGGTGGCGATGACCTTCCCCGGCGGCACCCATGACCTGTGGATCCGCTACTGGCTGGCCGCGGGCGGCATCAACCCCGACACCGATGTCGACGTGATCGTGGTGCCGCCGCCGCAGATGGTGGCGAACATGAAGGTCGGCAACATGGACGCCTTCTGCGTGGGCGAGCCGTGGAACGAACAGCTGGTCCACCAGAATATCGGCTTCACCGCCGCCACCACCGGCGAGCTGTGGATGCGCCACCCGGAAAAGGTGCTGGGCATGCGCGCCGACTGGGTCGATGCCAACCCCAACGCCACCGTCGCGCTGATGTCCGCGGTGATGGAGGCGCAGATGTGGTGCGAGAAGATGGAGAACAAGCAGGAGATGGCCGAGATCGTCGGCCGCCGCCAGTGGTACAACGTGCCGGTCAAGGACATCATCGGCCGCATCAAGGGCGAGATCAACTATGGCAACGGCCGGCAGGAGACGAACCTCGACCTCGCCATGAAGTTCTGGGGCGCCGGGGGCGAGACCTCCTATCCGTGGAAGTCGCTCGACAGCTGGTTCATCACCGAGAACAAGCGCTGGGGCTATCTGCCCGGCGATCTGGACGGCAAGGCGCTGATCGACGCCACCAACCGTTCGGATCTGTGGCTGCAGGCCGCGGCCAATCTGGGGCTGGACACGGCGGGCTTCGGCGACAGCCGCGGCGTCGAGACCTTCTTCGACGGCAAGACCTTCGATCCCGCAGATCCAGAGGCCTATCTGGCAAGCCTCTCGATCAAGGCGATGGCGTGAGGGGCGGGGACATGAGCGTATCGACCCTTCGCAAGCCCTCTGCCGCGCCCGGACCCGTTCCGGCCGCTGTCGAGGCCCCCGCCGCGCCGGCACGGGTGCTGTCCCTGCCGCGCCCGGCCCGGCCGCCGGCGCTGGCCGTGCTGCTGCGGCTGCTGGCGGAACGGCTGCTGCCGCCGCTCGTCGTCTTCGCGGCGCTGCTGCTGGCCTGGCAGGCGGCGTTTTCGGGCGGCAGCTCCGGCCTGCCCACCCCCGCCGCCGTCTGGCAGGAAAGCCGCGAACTGATCCTCGACCCGTTCTTCGTCTACGGCACGCAGGATATCGGCCTGGGCTGGCGGGTGCTGACCTCGCTGGAACGGGTGGCGATGGGCTTCGGGCTCGCCGCGGTGATCGGCGTCGGCACCGGCGCGGTGATCGGCCAGTCGGTCTGGCTGATGCGCGGGCTCGACCCGATCTTCCAGGTGCTGCGCACGGTGCCGCCGCTGGCCTGGCTGCCGATCAGCCTCGCCGCCTTCATGGACAGCCGGCCCTCGGCGATCTTCGTGATCTTCATCACCGCGATCTGGCCGATCATCATCAACACCGCCGCAGGCGTCCGCGCCATTCCGCAGGACTATCGCAACGTGGCGGCGGTGCTGCGGCTGAACCAGCTGGAATTCTTCTGGAAGATCATGCTGCCCGCCGCCGCGCCCTACATCTTCTCGGGCCTGCGTATCGGCATCGGCCTGGCCTGGCTCGCCATCGTCGCGGCTGAGATGCTGACCGGCGGCGTGGGCATCGGCTTCTTCATCTGGGATGCGTGGAATTCCTCGCGCCTGACCGACATCATCGTGGCGCTTGTCTATATCGGGGCCGTGGGCTTCCTGCTCGACCGTCTCGTGGGCTGGCTGGGCCGCGTCGTCTCGCGCGGGACGGCGGTCTGAGGAGATGGGCATGAGCTATCTGAAAATCGACCGGGTCGGAAAGACCTTCGCCACCGGCAACCGCAGCGTCGAGGTGCTGGCCGACATCCGCCTGACCATCGAGAAGGGCGAGTTCGTCTCGATCATCGGTCATTCCGGCTGCGGCAAGTCCACGCTCCTGAACCTGATCGCCGGCCTGACCGAGGTGACGTCGGGCGGCATCCTGCTGGAAGGGCGCGAGGTCAACGCCCCCGGCCCGGAACGGGCTGTGGTGTTCCAGAACCATTCGCTGCTGCCCTGGCTCAGCGTCTACGACAACATCCGCCTTGCGGTGGACAAGGTCTTTGCCGCCAGCCGGTCCCGCAGGGAACGCCACGACTGGATCCTGCACAACCTCGACCTGGTGCAGATGACCCATGCGAAGGACAAGCGCCCCGGCGAGATTTCCGGCGGGATGAAGCAGCGCGTGGGCATCGCCCGGGCGCTGGCGATGGAACCGAAGATCCTGCTGCTGGACGAACCCTTCGGCGCGCTGGACGCGCTGACCCGGGCGCATCTGCAGGATGCGGTGATGCAGATCCACGCGCGGCTCGGCAACACGATGCTGATGATCACCCACGATGTCGACGAGGCGGTGCTGCTGGCCGACCGGATCGTGATGATGACGAACGGTCCCTCGGCCACGATCGGCGAGGTGCTGTCCGTGCCGCTCGACCGGCCGCGCGACCGTATCGCCTTGGCCTCGGACCCGGGCTACCTGCGGGCGCGCGAGGCGGTGCTGCGCTTCCTTTACGAACGTCACCGTTTCGTCGAGGCGGCGGAATGACCGGCGGGGGCTATTCGGCGGCGTGCAGCCGCCCCGCCCGCGCCGCGGCTTCCAGCGCCTCGGTCGCGCGGCGGATGAACCCGGGCTTGTTCGGCTCCAGCGACAGGAAGGCCGTGCGCGGGATGCCGGCGGCCTCGGCCTCGCGCAGGAAGTCCTCGCGTTCCCTCAGAAAAGCGTGGACCCCCGCGAAACCATCGAAATCCTCGGCACGGACGAACCAGAGCCATTCCTCGTCGGTGATCTCGGGGCTCTCTTCGTCGGGAACGCCGTATTCCCCGTCATCCTGGTTCATGGCGCCTCACCTCTCGGGCATTGGCCTTGCGCAGCGAGATTATCCGCCGTGTCGCGCCGCGCATAGTGAAGATGCAGATGTGCAATCGCCCGTTCAAGGGTGCTGCCGCCTCTATCCGCTCTTCGCCATAGTCCCGGCGCAGGTCGCGGCGGTAGACGGCCCGCGCCCAATCGAGGTTCGCCGCCTCGGCCAGCGCCAGCCCGTGCTTCGCCCGGTTGGCGGCGTCCTTGTCCTCGTCCCACTCGACATCCATGCCCGCAGCCTGGCGCGGCCATGATTGACGGAAGGTAAATCCGCAATGACTGAACGACTTGTGGTGGTCGGGGCCGGCATGGCCTCCGGCCGGATGCTGGAGCATGTCTTCGAGGCATCCCCCGGAGCTTTCGAGGTGACGCTGTTCAACGCAGAACCGCGCGGCAACTACAACCGGCTGATGCTGTCGCCCGTCCTGTCGGGCGAGAAGACCTATGCCCAGATCGTCACCCATGACGAGGCGTGGTATCGCGCCCAGGGCGTCACCTGCCGCTTCGGCGAACGGGTGCTGTCGATCGACACCGACGCGAAGACCGTGACGGGCGAGCGCGGCAGCCTGCCCTATGACAAGCTGGTCATCGCCACCGGATCGGACCCGTTCATGATCCCGCTGCCGGGGCGCGACCTGCAGGGCGTCATCGCCTATCGCGATCTGGAGGATACGGAACGGATGATCGCGCTCGGGGCCCGGCCGGGCGCACGGGCGGTGGTGATCGGCGGCGGGCTGCTGGGGCTGGAGGCCGCGGCGGGCATGCAGGCGCGCGGCGTCGAGGTGACCGTGGTGCACCTGATGGGCCATCTGATGGAACGCCAGCTCGACCCCTCGGCGGGCTATCTGCTGCAGAAGGCGCTGGAGGCGCGGGGCATCCGCGTGCTGTGCAAGGCCGTGTCGCAGGAGATTGTGGGCGAGGACGGCCATGTGACGGCGCTGCGGCTGGAGGACGGCACCGACCTGCTCTGCGACCTGCTGGTCATGGCGGTGGGCATCCGGCCGGCCACGGCACTGGCCCGCGCGGCGGGGCTGGCGGTCAACCGGGGCGTCGTCGTCGATGACAGGATGGCCACCTCGGCCGCCGATGTCTTCGCGCTCGGCGAATGCGTGGAACATGAGGGCGCGCTCTTCGGCCTCGTCGCCCCGCTCTACGATCAGGCGAAGGTGCTGGCCGACACGCTGGCGGGCCGCCCCGCCGCCTTCGTCAACCGCGAGGTGGCGACGAAGCTGAAGGTGACGGGCTGCGACCTGTTCAGCGCCGGCGATTTCGCCGAGGCGCCGGGGCGCGAGGACATCGTGTTCCGCGATCCGGGCCGTGGCATCTACAAGCGGCTGGTGCTGGACGGCGACCGGCTGGTGGGGGCCGTGCTCTATGGCGACACCGCCGACGGCGCATGGTTCCACGGGCTGATCAAGGACCGGACCGACGTGTCCGCGATGCGCGACACGCTGATCTTCGGCCCGGCCTTCCAGGGGGGCGCCCCGGCGGACCCTCTGGCCGCCGTTGCAGCCTTGCCGCCTGAGGCAGAGATCTGCGGCTGCAACGGCGTGTGCAAGGGGCGGATCGTGCAGGCGATCGAGGGCGGGGCGACGACGGTCGACCTGATCCGGGCGACGACGAAGGCGAGCGCCAGCTGCGGCACCTGCACCGGGCTGGTGGAACAGGTGATGGCCCTGACGCTGGGCGACGGCTTCACCGCCAATGCCAACCCGCCGATGTGCCGATGCACCGAGCACACGCATGAGGATGTGCGCCGGCTGATCAAGTCCATGGGCCTGAAATCCATCCCGGCGGTGATGCAGGAACTTGGCTGGACGACGGCGGGGGGCTGCGCCAGCTGCCGTCCGGCGCTGAACTACTATCTGCTGGCCGACTGGCCGGACGACTATCGCGACGACCGGCAATCGCGCTTCGTCAACGAACGCAACCACGCCAACATCCAGAAGGACGGCACCTATTCGGTCGTCCCGCGAATGTGGGGCGGCGTCACCACGCCCGCCGAACTGCGCGCCATCGCCGACGCCGCCGACCGCTACAACGTGCCGATGGTCAAGGTCACGGGCGGCCAGCGCATCGACCTTCTGGGCGTGCGCAAGGAAGACCTGCCGTCGATCTGGTCGGACCTGAACGCCGCGGGCATGGTGTCGGGCGCGGCCTATGCCAAGGGCCTGCGCACGGTGAAGACCTGCGTCGGGTCGGAATTCTGCCGCTTCGGCACGCAGGATTCGACCGGGTTGGGGATCAGGCTGGAAAAGCTGCTCTGGGGTTCGTGGACGCCCGCCAAGGTGAAGCTGGGCGTGTCGGGCTGCCCCCGCAACTGCGCCGAGGCGACCTGCAAGGACGTGGGCGTGGTCTGCGTCGAGTCGGGCTATCAGATCGGTGTCGCGGGTGCGGCGGGCATGGACGTGAAGGAAACGGAACTGCTGCTGACCGTGCCGACCGAGGCCGAGGCGATGGAGGTGATCGCGGCCTTCATCCAGCTTTATCGCGAAAACGCCCGCTACCTGCACCGCATCCACAAATGGGTGGCCAAGGTGGGGCTGGACTGGTGCCGCGATCAGGTGGCCGACCCGGCCAACCGCCGCGCGCTGTACGAGCGGTTCCTGCACAGCCAGACCGTCTATCAGGCCGACCCTTGGGCCGAACTCGCCCGGCGCCCGCAGGACTGGGCACCGATCGCCGACCTGACGCTGAGGGCCGCAGAATGACCGCGATGATCGACATTGCCGCACTGGACGACATTCCCCGGCAGGGCGCGCGGGTGGTGAAGACGCCGCTCGGCTGCGTGGCGCTGTTCCGCACCGCCACAGACGAGGTCTTCGCGATGGAGGACCGCTGCCCCCACAAGGCCGGGCCGCTGTCCGAAGGCATCGTGCATGGCAGCCAGGTCACCTGCCCGCTGCATGGCTGGGTCTTCGATCTGGCGACGGGGCGCGCGCAGGGGGCGGACAGCGGCGCGGTGCGCACCTTCGCGGCACGGACCGAGGGCGGGCGCGTCTTCCTTGACGCCACGCTCCTTGCGGCGCGGAGCGCGGCATGACCGCGACCCGCACCACATGCCCCTATTGCGGCGTGGGCTGCGGGGTTCTGGCGACGCCCGACGGCGCGGGCGGCGCGGCGGTGGCGGGCGATCCCGACCATCCCGCCAACCGGGGCCGTCTTTGCGTCAAGGGCGCGGCGCTTGGCGAAACCCTGGGGCTTGCCGGGCGCCTGCTGCATCCGACCATCGGCGGCAGGGAGGTTGGCTGGGACGCGGCGCTGGACGAGGTGGCGGGCCGCTTTTCCCGCACCATCGCCGAACACGGGCCGGACTCCGTCGCGCTCTATGTCTCGGGCCAGTTGCTGACCGAGGATTACTACGTCGCCAACAAGCTGATGAAGGGGCTGGTCGGCTCGGCCAATATCGACACCAATTCGCGGCTCTGCATGGCCTCGGCGGTGGCGGGCCATCGCCGCGCCTTCGGCAGCGACACCGTGCCCGGTCAGTACGAGGATCTGGACCAGGCCGAACTGGTGGTGCTGGTCGGCTCGAACCTCGCCTGGTGCCATCCGGTGCTGTATCAGCGGCTGGCCGCGGCACGGGCGGCGCGGCCCGGGATGCGGGTGGTCGTGATCGACCCGCGCCGCACCGCGACCTGCGACATCGCCGACATGCACCTCGCACCCGCGCCGGGATCGGATGCGGTGCTGTTCAACCATCTGCTGGCGGTGCTGGCAGACCGGGGGCTGCTGGCCGCGGCCGGGCGGGTCTCGGGGCTCGACACGGCGCTGGCGGCGGCGCGGGCCAGCGATCCGGCGCTGACCGGCCTGCACCCGGCAGATCTCGCCGCCTTCACCGACCTCTGGGCGCGGACGGACAAGGTCGTCACCGTCTGGTCGCAGGGTATCAACCAGTCCGACAGCGGCACCGACAAGGTGAACGCGATCCTCAACTGCCACATCGCCACCGGCCGCATCGGCCGCCCCGGCATGGGGCCGTTCAGCGTCACCGGTCAGCCCAACGCCATGGGCGGGCGCGAGGTCGGGGGGCTTGCCAACATGCTCGCCTGCCATCTGCAGATCGAGGACCCCGCGCACCGCGCCGCCGTGCAGACCTTCTGGCAGGCGCCGCGCATGGCGGCCGGACCGGGGCTGAAGGCGGTGGACCTGTTCGACGCGGTCGGGGCGGGCCGGATCCGCGCGCTCTGGATCCTGTGCACCAACCCCGTGGCCTCGATGCCCGAGGCCGACCGGGTGGCGCGTGCCATCGCCGGTTGCGAGTTCACGGTGGTCAGCGACGTCGTGGAGACGGACACGACCCTTCTGGCGGATGTGGTGCTGCCCGCGCTCGGCTGGGGCGAGAAGGACGGCACCGTCACCAATTCCGAACGCCGGATCAGCCGGCAACGCGCCTTCCTGCCCGCACCGGGCGAGGCGCGACCCGACTGGTGGGCGCTGGCGCAGGTGGGGCGGCGCATGGGCTGGGCCGAGGGCTTTGCCTTCGACGGCCCGGCGGCGATCTTCCGCGAACATGCGGCGCTGTCGGGGATGGCGGCGGGCCTGGGATCGGATTTCGACATTTCGCGCCATGCCGGGATCGACCGCGCGGGCTATGACGCGCTGCAACCGTTCCTGTGGCCCGCCCCGGCCGGCGAAGCGACGGCGCCCGAACGCTTCTTCGGCGACGGGCGCTATCACACGCCGGACGGCCGGGCCCGGGCGGTTGCGGTCGCGCCCCGGCTGCCCGCCCCGCTGCCGCAGGACCGGCCCTTCCGGCTGAACACCGGCCGGGTGCGCGACCAGTGGCACACGATGACCCGCACCGGGCTGGCGCCCCGTCTGGCGCTGCACCGGGGCGAGCCGTTCCTGGAGGTTCACCCCGCCGATGCGGCGCGGCTGGGGCTGGAGCCCGACATGCTGGCCGAACTGGGCGACGGCGAGGGGCGGCGCATCCTGCGGGTGCTGGTGTCGGACGCGGTCGCCCCCGGCCATCCCTTCGCGCCGATCCACTGGACCGACGGCCACGCCTCGGCCGCGCGGATCGGCACGCTGGTGCCGGGGCAGGTCGATCCCGTCTCGGGCCAGCCGGCACTGAAATCCGCGCCCGTCGCGATCCGGCCCTTCCGCGCGGCCTGGTACGGCTATGCCGTCTCGGCCGGGCCGATGCGGCCCGATTGCGCCTATTGGGCGGGCGCCGTGCTGCCCGGGGGCGCGCAGATGGAACTGGCGGGCGAGGACCATCCCGCCGACTGGGGGGCATGGGCCGCGCGCCTGTTCGGCCTGCCCGCCGCCGATGTCAGCCTGTCCGACCCGGCCCGGGGCCTGCACCGGCTGGCCTTCCTGGCGGACGGGCGGCTGGTGGCGGCGCTGTTCGTGGCGCGCACGCCCGTCGCGCTGTCCCGCGCGCTGGTGGCCGGAGCGCTCGGCCAGCCGGGGGCGGCGGCGCTGGCCGGGCGGGCGGGGGCGGACCGGCCCGATCCCGGCCCGACCGTCTGCGCCTGCTTCTCGGTCGGGGCGGCGGACCTTGCCCGCGCCATCGCCGGCCGCCGGCTGATGACGGTCGAGGCCATCGGCGCCGCCCTGCGCGCCGGCACCAATTGCGGGTCCTGCCGCCCCGAGATCCGCGCCCTGATCGACCGCCATCGCCCGAAGGAGGCCGCCGAATGAGTTTCCTGCCCCTGCCCGAGACGCTGACCCCCGCCCCGCCGGCCCGCGGCCATGTCGCGCTGGTGGGCGCGGGGCCGGGCGCTGCCGACCTGCTGACGCTGCGCGCGCTGGACCGCATCCGCCGCGCCGATGTGGTGCTGTTCGACCGGCTGGTGGAGCCCGAGGTGCTGGCGCTGATCCCCGACCGCGCCGCCCGGTTGTTCGTCGGCAAGGAGGTCGGCGCCTGTGCCTGGCCGCAGGAGCGGATCGACGCCGCCATCGTCGCCTTCGCGCTGGCGGGGCAGCGGGTGGTGCGGCTGAAATCCGGCGACCCCTCGATCTTTGGCCGCGCCGCCGAGGAAATCGCCGCGGTCCGCGCCCACGGGATCGAGGTCGAGATCGTGCCGGGCATCACCGCCGCCAGCGCCCTGGCCGCCAGCACCACGCGGCCCCTGACCGAACGCGGGCAGACCGACCGGCTGGTGCTGGCCACCGCCACCTGCCGCCCCGGCGAGCCGTGGCAGGACTGCGACCTGCGCCCCGGCACCACGCTCGCGCTCTACATGGCGATGCACCGGCTGGCGGCGGTCGCGGCCGACATGGCGGCGGCGGGTCTGGGGCCGGACACGGGGATCGAGATCGTCTCGCGCATCTCCACCCCGGCCGAACGGCGGCTGGAGACGACGCTGGGCCGGCTTCTGGCGGATGTCGAGGCATCGGGCATCGGCAACCCGGCCATCGTGCTGGTCCGGGTGCCGAAGACGGCGGCCGCCTGCCCGCAACCGGGGCTGATGGCGGCGGGATAGGCCCTAGCCCCGTGCGGCGTCGCGGATCTGGCTCAGCGTCATCGCGGGGGTCAGCGCCTCGGGGTCGATCATGATCTCCAGCACCGCCGGCCCGTCATGCGCATCGGCGCGGGTGAAGGCCGCGGCGAAGTCCTCGGTCCGCTCCACCCGTTCGGCATGGGCGCCGAAGGCCCGGGCCAGCGCGGTGAAATCGGGATTGCCGGCAAGGCCGGTGGCCGAGACGCGGCCGGGATAGTGCCGTTCCTGATGCATGCGGATCGTGCCCAGCATCCCGTTGTTCAGGATCAGCACCCGGATGCGCAGCCCATGCGCCGCCGCCGTCGCCAGTTCCATCCCCGTCATCTGGAAATCGCCGTCCCCCGCCACGCAGACCACCGTCGCCCCCGGCCGGGCGAAGGCCGCCGCCAGCGCCGCAGGCAGGCCATAGCCCATCGAGCCGCAGACCGGTGCCACCTGCGTCCCGAAGCGGCGATAGCGGTGGAACCGGTGCAGCCAGGTCGCGAAGTTGCCCGCGCCGTTGGTGTAGATCGTGTCCTCGGGCAGATTGGCGTCGAGCCATGCCACGATATCGCACATCTGGATCGCGCCGGGGCTGGTGCGCGGGGCGGTCCAGGCCTCGAAGGCGGCGCGGCCGGCGCGGCGTTCCTCCTCCCACGGGCCGGCCAGCGGCCCCTCTGCCACCAGCGCCGCCACGAATTCCGCCGCCGTGGCGACGATGCCCATCTCGGGCTGCCAGACCTGCCCGATGGCGTCGCCCGAGGTGAAGACATGGATCAGCCGCTGCCGGGGCACGGGGGCGGACATGATCGTGTAGCCGTTGGTGCCGATCTCGCCCAGCCGGGCGCCGATGACCAAGAGCACGTCCGCCTCGTCCACCCGCTTCAGCAGGGCGGGATTGGCCCCCAGCCCGATTTCGCCCATGTAGCAGGGGCTCTCGTTGTCCAGCAGATGCTGCCGCCGGAACGAGGCCGCGACGGGCAGGCCGCTATCCTCGGCGAAGGTGCGGAACCGGTCCACCGCCGCACCGGTCCAGGTCGACCCGCCGAGCAGCACCAGGGGCCGCGCCGCCCCCGCCAGGGCCGCGCGCACCGCGGCCACCGTGGCGGGCGCCACGCCATTGGCCTGCGGCACCGCCGGCCGGCCATCCGCCACCGCGGCCCGGTCGTGCAGCATGTCCTCGGGCAGGGGGATCACCACCGGCCCGGGCCGGCCCGACTGCGCCAGCTGGAAGGCGCGGGTGACATGTTCGGCCATGCGGGCCGCGTCCTCGATCTGGATCACCGCCTTCGCCTGGCTGGCGAAGACCCGGCGATACTCCACCTCCTGAAAGGCCTCGCGGGTCAGCACGTCGCGGGGGTTCTGGCCGATGAACATGATCAGCGGCGTGGAATCCTGGCAGGCCACATGCAGGCCCGCGGAGGCATTCGTCGCCCCCGGACCGCGCGAACAGAACAGCACGCCGGGCCGCCCGGTCAGCTTGCCCCAGGCCTCGGCCATCATCGCGGCCCCGCCCTCATGCCGGCAGGTGACGACCTCGATCCGGGGCGAGTCGTGCAGCGCGTCGAGCACGGCGAGGAAGCTCTCGCCCGGCACGCAGAACACCCGCTCCACCCCCTGCACCAGCAGCTGGTCCACGAGGATGCGCGCGGCGCTGCGGTCGGACGTCTGTTGCGGGTGGCCGCTGGCCGGTGCCTCTGTCATGGCGCTTCCCCTTCCGGATTGCTGGCCGGACCATCGGCCCGCCATCCGGCCGGGTCAAGTGGGGCGCATCCGTCAGGGCTGCAGCTGCTGCACGCTTTCGAAGACCTCCAGTTCCGGATGGCCCATGTAGATGTCCCGGTGGCCGCCCGCCCCGGCAGGGGCGGCGCGAAAGGCCTCGGACTTTGTCCAGTTCAGGAAGGATTGCTCGCTGTCCCACATCGTGTGCGAGGCATAGAGCCGGTATCCCTCTTTCTCCGGTCCCTTCATCAGGTGAAAGCCGAGGAAGCCCGGCACCTCGCCCAGCCGGCTGTCGCGGCTGGCCCAGACCTGTTCGAAGGTTTGCTCCGATCCGGGCTTGATGCGGAAACGGTTCATGGTCAGATACATGGCGTGATCCCTCTCGGCGGCCCCAGAAGCGGCGGCGCGGCAGATGCGGGCGGCCGGCGGATGCCGGGCCGGCTCGCGGACGGGAGCAGAACAGGGCAAAGCGCGGCGCGGGTCAAGGCGGGCCCGTGCAGGCGGAACGGCGGAGGCAGGCGATGCGGCTGTTCGTGGGCTTGGGCAATCCGGGCGCGAAATATGCGGGCAACCGCCACAATATCGGCTTCATGGCCGTGGACCGCATCGCCGCCGACCACGGCTTCGGCCCGTGGCGGGCGAAGTTCCAGGCCGAGATCGCCGAAGGCCGGCTGGGGCCGGAAAAGGTGCTGCTGCTGAAGCCGCAGACATTCATGAACCTGTCGGGACAGGCGGTGGGCGAGGCGATGCGCTTTCACAAGCTCGACCCCGCCGATGTCACGGTCTTCCATGACGAGCTGGACCTCGCGCCCGGCAAGTGCCGGGTGAAGCAGGGCGGCGGCCATGCGGGGCACAACGGCCTGCGGTCGATCCACCAGCATATCGGCGAGGCTTACGGCCGGGTGCGGCTCGGCATCGGGCATCCGGGGCACAAGGACCGGGTGGCGGGTTATGTGTTGGCGGATTTCGCCAAGGCCGATGCCGACTGGCTGGACGACCTGTTGCGCGGCATTTCCGACGGGGCGGCGGCGCTGGCCGAAGGCGATGGCGCGCGGTTCCAGAACGCGGTGGCGCTGCGTACTGCCCCGCCGCGGTCCGGCACGGGGACGGCGGGCGAGGCCCCGCCGCGAAAGACCGCACCCGCCGCCGAGGCCGCGCCGGCCTCCGCTCCTGCACCCGAACCGGCAGCCGAGCCGAAATCGCCGCTGCAGCGGCTGGTGGAGCGGTTCCGGTGACCTGGCGCGCGGCCTTCCTGCAGCAGGCCCGCTCTTGCGAGGATCTGGGTTCGCCCTTCACCGCCCGGCTGCTGGCCGGGATCGCGGAGCGTGGCCTGCCCGAGGGGGCGATCGCGGCGCGGATCGCGGGATGGCAGGGCGATATCGGTCCCTCGGGCGCCTCGGTGCCGCTGCGGCTGGCCGGCGCGTTGCACGGGCTGGTGCTGGAGGGGCGCGCCCCGGATCTTGCCGCCGTCTATCCGCCGGCGGCGCCTGCCGGTGCGGTGCTGGCCGGGGCCGTGGACGCGGCGCTGACGGCGCATGAGGACCGGGTGATGGCCCGGCTCGACTCGGCCCCGCAGACGAACGAGGTGGCGCGGTCGGCGGCGGTGATCCCGGCCGCGCATTGGCTGGCGCGCCGGTTCCGGCTGCCGCTGGTGCTGTCGGAACTGGGCGCGAGTGCGGGGCTGAACCTGAACTTCGACCGCTATGCGCTGCAGGCGGGTGGGGCGACGCTGGGGCCCGGCGATCCGGTGCTGACGCTGGCGCCGGACTGGCGGGGGCAGGCGCCGGTCGCCGGCCCCCTGCAGATCGCGGCGCGGGCGGGCGTGGACCTCGCCCCCATCGACCCGGCGCGCGACAGGCTGCGGCTGCTGTCCTTCGTCTGGGCGGATCAGGCGGCGCGGCTGTCGCGGATCGCGGCGGCGCTGGACGAGGCGGCCCGCCATCCGCCGGCGGTCGAACGCGGCGATGCGGCGGGCTGGCTGGCCGGGCGGCTCGCCGCCCCGATGCCGGGGCGGCTGCACCTGATCTACCACACGGTGGCGTGGCAGTATTTCCCCGCCGCCGCGCAGCAGCAGGCGCTGGCGGCGCTGCAGGCCGCCGGAGGCGCCGCCCGGCCCGATGCGCCGCTGGCGCGCTTTTCGATGGAGGCGGACGGGCAGGGGCCGGGCGCGGCGCTGCGGCTGACGCTGTGGCCGGGCGACGGGACCGGGCGCGACCTGCGCATGGGCCGGGCCGATTTCCACGGCCGCTGGATCGACTGGCAACCCGAGGAGGCGGCATGATCCCCGATACCCCCGTCAATGTGCTGGGCGGGACGCTCGAACCCTGTTCGACCGCGCCGATGACCGGCTTCTTCCGCGACGGCCATTGCAACACCTGCGCCGAGGATGCGGGCAGCCATACCGTCTGCGTGACGCTGACGGCGGAGTTCCTCGCCTTCTCGAAATATGTGGGCAACGACCTGTCCACGCCGCGGCCGGAATACCGCTTTCCGGGGCTCAAGCCCGGCGACCGCTGGTGCCTTTGCGCCGGGCGGTTCCTGCAGGCGCATGACGAAGGCTGCGCGCCGCGCGTCAACCTTGCCGCCACCCATGCCCGCGCGCTGGAGATCGTGCCGCTCGGGGTGCTGCGGCAGTATGCCTGACTAGCCCCGCTCCGGACCGGCCTGCGGGCGCGGCGGCGGGATGCTGGCGGGCGGCGAGGGGATCTCGGCCGGTTGCGTCGGGGTCGGCAGGGCCAGCCGGGCGGGCAGGTCCCCGTCGATCAGATCCTCGATGAACAGCGACAGCAATTGCGGCCGGCCGCTGACCCCGGCCTTGCGATAGATCGCGGCGGTCTGCGCCTTGACCGTCCCTTCCGAGGTCTGGCGCAGCGCGGCGATTTCGGCGGTCGACAGGCCCTTGACCGCGAACAGCGCCACATCGCGTTCCGCCGGGGTCAGCCCCCAGCCGGTGAAGCGTTCCTCCAGCAGGTCCATGAACGCGCCCGAGGCGCGGCGCAGCTTTTCTTCGGCCTGCCGGCGGCCGCGGATGCTGCGGGTCAGCGTCAGCGCCCCGAGCACCAGCCCCAGGATCAGTCCCACCGCCGCGCCGATCTCGAGCAGTTCGCGGGTCTGCCAGCTGATCGGCGCTGCATAGAGCCCCAGCACGGACAGCACGATGTCGGACACGAAGAAGACGGCGCAGACCGCCTGCACCGCCATGATGACCAGGGCCGCGACCAGCCCCTTCATCGCCGCCGATCCCGCCGCTGCGGATGCCTGTTCATCCCCCCGGCGCCTCAGTCGTCATCGTCGTCGTCGTCATCGTCGTCGTCATCATCGTCGTCGTCATCATCATCATCGTCGTCGACCGATCCACCGCCGGAGGATCCGCCCCCCGACGACCCTCCGCCCGACGACCCTTCGCCCGACGACCCTCCGCCCGACGAGCCGCCACCGCCCGATCCGCCGCCGGCCCGCGCCGGTTCGTCATCGTCGTCGAGCGCGAAGGGCAGGGTCGGCCGGCCGCTCGGCGCGCGCCACAGGTCGCGCAGGACCTCGCCGGTGCGGGGGTCGAGGATGATCTCGCGCGAGCCTTCGGGGCCGCGCGCATAGATGCGCATCCGGCCCAGCAGGGTGCGTTCGGTGCTGACCTCGGTGAAGCCTTCGCTGCGCAGCTGCCGGACGAAACGGTCGGACAGGGACTGGGCCGAGGCCGCCGTGCCGGTCAGGGGCAGGACGGCCAGCGACAGGGCGGTCAGCGCGGCGGCGAGGGTGCGGCGGGTCAAAGGCGGTTCCATGACGGCGGCAGGATTACGTGGATCCGACTATCTGCCGGATCGACGGCGGCCCGCAAGGGTCGGTGGCCCATGCGCGAACCCCGCGCGAACCTGCGCGCGGGGCCGGGTGCCGGGGCCGGCCGGACATCCGCCCGGCCGAAGATGCGCGCGCCGCGATCAGTCGTCGCCGTCATCGTCGCCGTCATCGTCATCGTCGCCGCGATCCCCGCGGTCATTGTCCCGGTCGTCATCGTTCCGGTCGTCATCGTCCCGATCCCCGCGGTCATCGTCCCGGTCGTCATCCCGATCATCCCCGCGGTCATCGTCCCGGTCGTCATTCCGGTCATCGTTCCGGTCGTCGATCTCTACGCCGGGGCGGGTGTCGTCATCGTCATCGACGGGACCCGTTTCGCGGCGCAGGATCTCGCGCGTTGCGTTGTCGACCAGCAGCTCGACCTTCTGGCTGCCGCGGATCGCCTCGACCTCGGTGGTGCTGGCGTTGCGGTCGATCTCGATGCGGGTGAAGCCCTCGGACCGCAGCCGCTCGATCAGGTCGCGGGTCAGGGACTGGGCGGACAGGGGCATGGCAATCAGGGCCAGCGCGGGGGCGAGAAGCAGCGTCTTGTGCATGGTCGTCTCCTGTGTGCTGCGGAGGCGGCGTGCCTCCGGTGCACCAAGGCTGGCGCGACCGGTCCGCGCCGGCCATTGGCCGCGAAGACTAGATGCCGCCGGTTCGGCCGGGCGGCGGATGCGCATAAACCAGGGTTTATGCGTCCGGAACGCCGCTTTTCCGCCGCCGGCGCACCGCCGCGCAGGCAGACGGGCGGCCCGGGGGCCGTCCTGCCGCGATCTCTGCGGGGGATGTGCCTGCCGCCGGCGCGCCAACCTGCGCCGGCCCGGCGGGCTCAGATCTTCATGTCGAAGCCGAGGTGCTTGGCCACCGTGAAGATGTCCTTGTCGCCGCGCCCGCACATGTTCGACACGATGATGTGGTCGGCAGGCAGGGTGGGGGCGATCTTCATCACATGGGCCAGCGCATGGCTGGGTTCCAGCGCCGGGATGATGCCCTCCAGCGCGCAGCACAGCTGGAACGCCTCCAGCGCCTCGGCATCGGTGATGCTGACATATTCGGCGCGGCCGGTGTCGTGCAGCCAGGCGTGTTCCGGCCCGATGCCGGGATAGTCGAGCCCGGCCGAGATCGAATGGCCTTCGAGGATCTGCCCGTCCTCGTCCTGCAGCAGATAGGTGCGGTTGCCGTGCAGCACGCCCGGCCGGCCGCCGGTCAGGCTGGCGCAGTGCTGCATCGACTCGTCCACGCCCTTGCCGCCGGCCTCCACCCCGATGATCCGCACGGAAGGATCGTCGAGGAAGGGGAAGAACAGCCCCATCGCGTTCGACCCGCCGCCGATGGCGGCGATCACCGTGTCGGGCAGGCGGCCTTCGCCCTCCTGCTCGGCCAGCTGCCAGCGCACCTCCTTGCCGATGATCGACTGGAAGTCGCGCACCATCGCCGGATAGGGATGCGGCCCCGCCACCGTGCCGATGCAGTAGAAGGTGTCGCGCACATTGGTAACCCAGTCGCGCAGCGCATCGTTCATCGCATCCTTCAGCGTGCCGCGGCCCGAGGTCACCGGGATCACCTCCGCCCCCAGCAGCCGCATCCGGAAGACGTTGGGCGCCTGCCGTTCCACGTCATGCGCGCCCATGTAGACCACGCATTTCAGCCCGAACCGGGCGCAGACGGTGGCGGTGGCCACGCCATGCTGGCCCGCGCCGGTTTCCGCGATGATCCGGCTTTTCCCCATGCGGCGGGCGAGGATGATCTGGCCCAGCACGTTGTTGATCTTGTGGGCGCCGGTGTGGTTCAGCTCGTCGCGCTTCAGATAGATCTTCGCGCCGCCCAGATGGGTCGTCAGCCGTTCCGCGAAATAGAGAGGCGAAGGCCGGCCGACGTAGTGCTGCCACAGCCAGTCCATCTCGGCCCAGAAACTGTCGTCGGTCTTGGCGCGCTCGTATTCCGCCTGCAGGTCGAGGATCAGCGGCATCAGCGTTTCCGACACGAACCGCCCGCCAAAGATGCCGAAGCGGCCGTTTTCGTCGGGTCCGGTCATGAAGCTGTTGATGCCGTCGTCCATGTCGATCCTCCGGGGCTGGTCTGACCGCATGTATCGCCTTCGCGCAGGGGCGTAAAGCCGCGCGCGCCGCAGCCTTCCGGCGCCGTGCCGCAACTTTCCGACGCCGCGCCGCAACTTTCCCCGGCAGGCTTCGTAGCTTCATCCGGATCGGGCCGAAACACGGCAGCCGGCCATGCCAACGTGACAGGAGATCGACATGAAAACCCTTGCCACCGCCCTTCTGACCCTTGCCGCCGCCGGCGGCGCCGCACAAGCCGACACCGCGCTCGGCCTCGTGGGCGACAAGACCCTGGTCTGGATCGACACCGCCACGGCCCAGGTCACCGGCATGGTCGAGGCCGAGGGCGTCGACCGGCTGCTGGGGGTCGACCTGCGCCCGTCGAACAATACCGTGATCGGCGTGACCGAGGGTCAGGCGATCGTGACCATCGACCCGAAGACCGGCGCCACCACCGAACTGTCGCAGATGAACACCATGCTGCCCGTGGCCGACATGCCGGTGATCGTGGACGTGAACCCGGCGGCCGACCGGCTGCGCTTCATGTCCGGCACCACCAATCACCGCGTGAACATGGACACGGGCGAGGTGACGGTGGACGGCGCGCTGCATTTCGACGCCGCCGATGCAAATGCCTCGGCGACGCCGATGGTCGTGGCGGTCGCCTATATCAACAGCTTCGGCAAGCCCGAGAAGACGGCGATGTACGACATCGACACCGGGCTGGGCGCGCTGCTGCAGCAGACCGCGCCGAATGACGGCACGCTGGCCACCATCGGCATGTTCGACAAGCCGCTGGAAGGCGCGGTGGCGATGGATGTGGCGACGACCGAGGACGGCACCAATACCGCCTGGTTGGCGAGCGGCGGCATGCTGCACACGGTCGACCTGGCCACCGGGGCGACCACGGGGTCCTGGCAGATCGAGGGTCTGGAAGGCGAGCTGCGCGACCTGACCGTCCTGCCGGCGATGTAAGTAAACGGTGACGCGGCGGCGGGGTGCCGTCCCGCCGCCGCATGTTTCCCTGTCCCTGCGCTGCGGTGCCGGTTCAGCCCCGCGCCGCCGCGACGAAGGCTGCGATCCGGGCGACATCCTTGACGCCCGGCGCGCTTTCCACTCCGCTCGACACATCGACGGCCGGCGCCCCGGTCAGGCGGATCGCCTCGGCCACCGTCTGCGGGGTCAGACCCCCCGCCAGCATCCAGGGCCGCTGCCAGCCGCGTCCGGCGATCAGCCGCCAGTCGAAGGCCAGCCCGTTGCCCCCGGGCAGATCCGCGCCCTTGGGCGGCTTGGCATCGAGCAGGATCATGTCGGCCACCGCCTCGTATTCGGCGATGCGGGGCAGGTCGGCCGCATCGGCCACGCCCACCGCCTTCATCACCGGCAGGTTCCAGCGGTGGCGGATCTCGGCCACGCGGTCGGGGCTTTCCTGGCCGTGCAGTTGCAGCATCTCCAGCGGGACCTCGGCCAGCAGCCGGTCCAGCAGCGCGTTATCGGCATCGACGGTCAGGGCCACGCGCGCGATGCCTGCGGGCACCGACCGCGCCAGCGCGGCCGCCGTGTCGACCTCGAGATGGCGGGGCGATTTCGGGAAGAAGACGAAGCCCACGTAATCCGCGCCGGCCGAAGCGACGGCAGCCACCTGCGACGGGGTGCTCAGCCCGCATATCTTGACCCTAACCCTGTCCATGCGGGGGTTCTAGCGCGCCCGGCCGCCACCTTCCAGCAGCGCCAGCACATCGTCCTTCTGCGCGTCGCCTCCCGACATGCGGCTGACCTCGCCGCGCAGGCGGGCCGCCTCGCGGGCGTTGCGGCTGGCGGCGCTGCGATGGCGCGACTCGCGCGCCCATTCCCAGACGAAGCCGATGGCCAGCCCCACCAGCACGCCGAGCGCGATGACGAGGAACAGCGGCAGGTCCACCGACCAGCCGAGGCCGAGGAAGCGGCCCGCCTCGTCCGGCAGCAGGCGCAGTGTCACCGGCCCCCGGTTGGCCAGGGCCAGCGCCACCAGCAGGATGGCCAATGCGCCAAGCAGCGCCAGTCGCAGGATACGCATCATCTTGGGGTCAGTCCTGTCCGTTCAGCCGGTCGCGCAGCAGCTTGCCCGTCTTGAAGAAGGGCACGTGCTTTTCCTCGACCTCAACCGACTCGCCCGTCCGCGGGTTCCGCCCGGTGCGTGCCTCTCGTCCCTTCACCGAGAACGCGCCGAACCCGCGCAATTCCACCCGGTCCCCCCGGGCCATCGCATCGGTGATCTCGTCGAAGATCGTATTTACGATCCGTTCGACGTCGCGTTGAAACAGGTGCGGGTTTTCCTCGGCGATCTTCTGGATCAGTTCCGACCGGATCATGTGTGTCCCCCTGGGCGCGGTGCCGTCGCGCCTGTGGCGGGGACTATAGGCGCAAACATTCTGCGCACAAACAGGAAAGCCTTTGGAATATCGTCGTTTTAAGCGTGATCTGCCGTGATCGGCGACCCGTTGCGCATGATCGTGGCCGTCACCCGCCCGCAACCCGCCCCGCACGCGGGGTCGGAACGGCCCGCCGGACGGCCGCCGGGCCGGGGCTGGCACCGCCATGCCGAATCGGCTGCACCGGCGGCAAAACGAAAAAGGCCCCGCCGGGGCGGGGCCTTTCATGACGTCCGGCGGAACCGGTCAGCGGTCGCCCGCACCCTTCAGCGCGGCGCCGAGGATGTCGCCCAGCGAGGCGCCCGAGTCGGACGAGCCATACTGTTCGACGGCTTCCTTCTCTTCCGCGATCTCGCGCGCCTTGATCGACAGGCCCAGACGGCGGGTCTTGCTGTCGACATTGGTCACGCGCGCATCGACGTGGTCGCCGATCTGGAACCGCTCGGGGCGCTGTTCCGACCGGTCGCGCGACAGGTCGGACCGGCGGATGAAGGCCTTCATGCCGTTGTACTCGACCTCGATGCCGCCATCCTCGATCGCGGTGACGGTCGTGGTGACGACCGAGCCGCGCTTCACGCCGTCAACGGCGTCCGAGAAGGTGTCGGCGTCCAGCGCCTTGATCGACAGCGAGATGCGTTCCTTGTCGGTATCCACCTCGGTGACGGCGGCCTTGACCACGTCGCCCTTGCGGTAGTTCTGGATCGCATCCTCGCCGCGCTGTTCCCAGCTGAGGTCGGACAGGTGCACCATGCCGTCGATGTCGTTGTCGAGACCCACGAACAGACCGAATTCGGTGATGTTCTTGACCTCGCCCTCGATGACGGTGCCCATCGGATGCGTTTCCGCGAAGACTTCCCACGGGTTGCGCATGGTCTGCTTCAGGCCCAGCGACACGCGGCGCTTGGCGGTGTCGATCTCCAGCACCATGACATCCACTTCCTGCGAGGTGGAGACGATCTTGCCGGGATGGACGTTCTTCTTGGTCCAGGACATTTCCGACACGTGGACCAGACCTTCGACGCCGGCTTCCAGCTCCACGAAGGCGCCGTAGTCGGTGATGTTGGTCACGCGGCCCTTGTGGACCGAGCCGATCGGGAACTTGCTTTCCACCGTGTCCCACGGATCGGACTGGAGCTGCTTCATGCCCAGGCTGATGCGGTGGGTTTCCTTGTTGATCTTGATCACCTGGACCTTGACGGTCTCGCCGATGTTCAGGATCTCGCTCGGGTGGTTGACGCGGCGCCAGGCCATGTCGGTGACGTGCAGCAGGCCGTCCACGCCGCCCAGGTCGACGAAGGCGCCGTATTCGGTGATGTTCTTCACCACGCCGTCCACGACATCGCCTTCGCTGAGCTTGCCGATGACCTCGGCGCGCTGCTCGGCGCGGCTTTCTTCCAGGATGGCGCGGCGCGACACCACGATGTTGCCGCGGCGGCGATCCATCTTCAGGATCTGGAAGGGCTGCTTCATGCCCATCAGCGGGCCGGCGTCACGCACCGGGCGGACATCGACCTGCGAGCCGGGCAGGAAGGCCACGGCACCGCCCAGATCGACGGTGAAGCCGCCCTTGACGCGGCCGAAGATGGCGCCCTCGACGCGCTCTTCCTTCTCGTAGGCCTTCTCCAGCCGGTCCCATGCCTCTTCGCGGCGGGCTTTCTCGCGGCTGATGACGGCTTCGCCGCGGGCATTCTCCACGCGGTCGAGATAGACCTCGACGGTGTCGCCGACGGTGATGTCGGGCGTTTCGCCGGGGTTCGCGAATTCCTTCAGGTCGACGCGGCCTTCCATCTTGTAGCCGACGTCGATGATGGCCTGGCCCGCCTCGATGGCGATGACCTTGCCCTTGACGACCGAACCCTCGTCGGGGGTGTCGATCTCGAAGCTTTCCTGCAGCAGGGCTTCGAATTCTTCCATAGTCGCTTTAGCGCACATGCGGATCGTGTTCCTTTACAAGCGTTTTTCTGGCCATGCGGTTGGCTCCGCCGGTCTTTGGTTGCCATCCGGGCAGGGACGGAACGCGAAACGCCGAAGCGGCCTCCGGTCCATCGCTGGCCCGCGAAACCCTTCGGTGGATCCGTCACGAATCCGTCGCGTCCTGCGGCACCCGGGCCCCGGACTGCGCGCGATATAGTCGCGAGGGCCGGGCCGGGCAAGGAAATAACCGCGCCGTCAGTCGCAAAGCCGCGTCGTCACCTCATAGTCCGGCGTCGGAAAGCGCCGGTCGCGGGGTGGGATGCCGGCCCGTTCCGCCTCGATCGGCGTCAGTTCGCGCAGGCTTTCCGGGTCGAGCCGCAGTGTCTGGCACAGCGCCCGGTCGGACACCCGCACCTCGCCGCCGCGCAGGTCGATCAGGTGGCCGTCGCGGCGGTCGTCGCCGGCGGCGAAACGCAGCGGACCGGGCAGGGACAGCCGCTCGGTGTCCGGGCCGAACAGGTCGTCCTCGCCCTGCCAGTCCTGCCCGAGCGCCAGATCCACCTGCCAGTCCCCCGGAGGCACCAGCAGGCGAAAGGGCTGGCCGCCCTGCACGAAGGCCGCGAGCCGCGCGGTGCCGTCCGGGTCGCGCAGCCGCAGATAGGCGTCGCGGTCCGCATCCGTCCGCAGGATCAGCGGCAGCGTGGCGGGCAGGCCGCTGCGGTTCCACATCAGGCCGGCGGGCGGGCTGTCCGCGGAGGCGGGTGGGGCGAGCAGGGCAAGGATCAGCAGAAGGGCGCGCATCTGGCAGAGATAGGCATTCTGCCGCCCCCCGGCCAGCCCGCGCGGATCAGCACCCGCGCCGTTCCGCCACCAGCGCCACCGCCCGCGCCACCGCCTCCTCCGCCGTCAGTTCGGTCGTGTCGAGGATCACCGCGTCTGCCGCCGGGCGCAGCGGCGCATCCGCCCGGCCCATGTCGCGGGCATCGCGTTCCCGCACCTCGGCCAGCACCCGGTCGAAGGGCAGGGGTGCCGCATCGCCCCCCAGTTCCAGCCAGCGCCGCCGCGCCCGCACCTCGGGGCTGGCGGTGACATAGAGCTTCACCTCAGCCTCGGGGCAGATGACCGTGCCGATGTCGCGCCCGTCCAGCACCGCGCCGCCCTCGGCCCGGGCAAAGCGGCGCTGAAACTCCAGCAGCGCGGCCCGCACCTCGGGGATCGCCGCCACGCGGCTGGCGGCCTGACCCGCCGCCGCGCTGCGCAGATCGTCGCGTGCCAGATTGGCCGGGGTGAGGGCGCGGGCGGCAGCGGCGGGCTCCGCGCCCTCGGCCACCAGCGCACCCACCGCGCGATACAGAAGCCCCGTGTCCAGATGCGGCAGGCCGAAGGCCGCGGCCACCGCCCGGCTGATCGTGCCCTTGCCGGCCGCCGCCGGCCCGTCGATGGCCACCGTGAAGATCATCGCACCCCCTTCAGCACCGCCAGCGCCGCGTCGTGCAGCGCGGGATGGCCGCTGGCCAGCACCGCGCCCGCCGAGGACAGGCCCAGATCGCCGCCCTGCCAGTCGCTGATCCGCCCGCCCGCGCCGGTCACCACCGGCACCAGCGCGCATATGTCGAAGGCATCGAGGTCGGGACCGTACAGGCACAGGTCCGCCAGCCCCCGCGCCAGCGCGCCGATGGCGGGCGATCCGCCGTCGAACACCGTCAGCCCCGCCAGCCGCAGCAGCGCGTCATGGCCGGGACGGGTCGCCGCATCGAAGCTCGCGGGGTTCGCCAGCGCCATCCGCGCGCCGGTCAGCGTCGCGGCGGACTGGCAGCGGATAGGCCGGCCGTTCAGTGTGCTGCCCTCTGCCGCGCCCACGAAACGCGCCCCGGCCAGCGGCATGTCGATCACCCCCAGCACCGGCACGCCGTCGCGGCACAGCGCGATCAGCGTGGCCCAGTTCGCCAGCCCGCAGCCGAACTGCCGGGTGCCGTCGATCGGATCCAGCACCCAGACATGGCTGCGGCCGGTGGCCTCGGCGCCGAATTCCTCGCCGAGGATGCCGTGATCGGGACAGGCCCGGGCGATCGCGTCGCGCCAGTCGCGCTCGATGGCGAGGTCGGCCTCGGTCAGGGCCGAACCGTCCGCCTTGGTGCCGACGCTGCCGCCCGCGAACCAGTGCCGCCGCGCCGCCGCGCCGGCCGCATCCGCCAGCGCCAGCGCGAGGGCCAGATGATCCTGCGCCTCGGCCATGCGGGTCAGTCCCGCGCGACGGGCGCGCCGAGACCGGCCATCAGCGTCTCGAACACCGGGAAGGAGGTGTCGATGGGCGAGCCGTCATCCACCGTGACCGGCGCCCGCGCCGCCAGCCCCAGCACGAGGAAGGACATGGCGATCCGGTGGTCCAGATGCGTGGCGCAGGTGGCCCCGCCCGGCACGCCATCCGCCCCCAGTCCGTGCACGATCAGTGTGTCCTCGTCCTCTTCCACCGTCACGCCGCAGGCTTCGAGCCCGCGGGCCATCGCGTCGATGCGGTCGCTTTCCTTCACCCGCAACTCCTTCACCCCGCGCATCACCGTGCGGCCCTCGGCAAAGGCCGCCACCGCCGCCAGCACCGGATATTCGTCGATCATGCTGGCCGCGCGTCCGGGCGGCACCTCGACGCCCCGCAGCGAAGAATGCCGCACGACGAGATCCGCGACCGGCTCGCCGCCTTCCTCGCGCGGGTTTTCGAAGACGATGTCGGCGCCCATCTCGACCAGCGTGGTGTAAAGCCCGTTGCGCGTGGGGTTCTGGCTGACGCCGGGAACCCGGATGTCCGACCCCGGCACGATCAGCGCGGCGCAGACGGGGAAGGCGGCCGAGGAGGGATCGCGCGGCACCGCCACGCGCTGCGGCCGCAGTTCGGGCTGGCCCGTCAGCCGGATCAGCCGGCCCTCGGCGGTATCCTCGACCTCGACCGCCGCGCCGAAGCCGCGCAGCATCCGTTCGGAATGATCGCGCGTCGCTTCCTTCTCGATCACGACGGTCTCGCCCGGCGCGTTCAGCCCGGCCAGCAGCACCGCCGACTTCACCTGCGCCGAGGGCACGGGCGTGCGATAGGTCACCGGCACTGGATCGGCCGCGCCCACCACGGTCATCGGCAGCCGGCCCTGCGACCGGCCATAGGCCTGCGCCCCGAACAGCGCCAGCGGGTCGGTCACGCGGCCCATGGGGCGCTTGCGCAGGCTCGCATCGCCGGTGAAGGTCGCGGTCAGGGGCGAGGTGGCCATCGCCCCCATGATCAGCCGCACGCCGGTGCCGGAATTGCCGCAGTCGATCACATCGGCGGGTTCGGCAAAGCCGCCGACGCCCACCCCGGCCACCGTCCAGTGTCCGTCGCCGTGGCGGGTGACGGTGGCGCCGAAGGCCCGCATCGCCTTGGCGGTGTCGAGCACGTCCTGACCTTCCAGCAGCCCTGTCACCTCGGTCTCGCCCACGGCCAGCGCGCCCAGGATCAGTGCCCGGTGGCTGATCGACTTGTCGCCCGGCACCTCGGCCACGCCGGTCAGCGGACCGGACCTGCGGGCGGTCATCGGGATCGGATTGCCGTGGCCGGACATGGGGCGCGCTCCTTCGCTGTCTGCCCGGGCCTGATAGCGCAAGCCCCGTGTCGCGTCCATCTGGCGCGCTTCCGCCACGGGCGGCACGGGCTGGCCGCGTCGCGGCGGGGGCCAGCCCCCGCACCCCCGGGATAACTGGATCGGCTGCAGGGACCGGGGCGATCCGGCTTGTGCTGCGGGCCGGGGCGGGCAGAATGCCTTTCCATGCGCGCCTTCATCGCCATCGCCCTGCCCGACAGCGCCCGCGCGGCGCTGGCCGACCTGCAGGCCCGCCTGCCGGTGGGGCGGCCCGTGGCGGAGGAAAACCTGCACCTGACGCTGGCCTTTCTCGACGATCAGCCGCCCGCGGTGCTGGAGGATCTGCATGACGACCTGTCCGGCCTGCGCGCGCCGGGTTTCGACCTGACGCTGGCGGGGCTCGGCGGGCCGGGGGGCGCGGCGCCCGCTTTGATCTGGATTGCGGCGGATCCGTCGCCGCCGCTGGTGCAGCTGCATGCCCGGGTCGAGGCGGCGGTGCGCCGCGCGGGGATCGCGCTGCCGCGCCAGCGGTTCCGCCCGCATGTGACGCTGGCGCGCTTCGGCCGCCGGCGGCCGGGGGGCGGCGAGCAGGTGCGGCTGCAGGCTTTCCTTGCCGCCGAGGGCGCGGTGCGGCTCGATCCGGTGCCGGTGCGGGATTTCGCCCTGTGGCAGTCCTCGCTGCACCGCGACGGGCCGGTCTATGAGGAACTGGCGCGCTATCCGCTGCAGGGCTGACGTTCTTCCGCCCTTCCGGCCGCTCGCCTGCCGCACTATGGTCCCGGCCCATGAGCCTGCCTGCCCCCATCTTCTCCGACGATCAGGCCGAGGCCTGGGACCGGCTGGCCGAGGTGCTGGCCGAGGCAGGCATCGACATCGCCGATGGCGACACCGAGCCGCCGGGCGACGGACCGAACCGGGTGATGGCGGTGGTCGGCAAGGCGGGATCGGGCAAGACCCTGCTTCTGTCGCAACTGGCGAAGGCGCTGCAGGAGGCCGGGGTCGACGTGATCTCGGGCGATTACGAGGGCCGGCGGCGCAAGGAGCGGCGGACGCTGGCGATCCTCGCGCCCACCAACAAGGCGGCGAGCGTGCTGCGCAACCGCGGCGTGCCGGCGACCACGATCCACCGGATTCTCTACACCCCGGTCTATGACCCGGAATACGAACGCATCGCCGAATGGCTGGCCGGCAATGGCGACCGGCCGACGATCGAGGGCCTGACCGAGGCGGCGCTGGACCGGGCGAAGGCCTTCTACGACCAGATGAAGTCGATCCCCGGCGCGCTGGCGGCGGCGGGGCTGCGCGGATCGGATTTCATCCTCGGCTGGAAGCGGCGCGAAGACCCGCTCGACATCGGCTTCATCGACGAAAGCTCGATGCTGGACGACCGGCAGTTCGACGACCTGAAAGAGATCTTCCCGACGCTGGTGATGTTCGGCGACCCGGCGCAGCTGGCCCCGGTGAACCAGTCGGGCGCCATGGCCTTCGACCGGCTGCCCGAGGGCCAGCGGCTGGAACTGCACCGCATCCACCGCCAGACCGAGGACAACCCGATCCTCGACCTCGCCCATGCGCTGGCCGATGACAGCCTGACCTTCGAGCGGTTCGAGCGGATGGTGGAGGATGCGGCGCGGCGCGACCCGCGCGTGGTCTGGGCGGAACGGGTGGAAACCGGGCTGATGGCCCGCTCGCCGGTGCTGGTCTGGCGCAACCAGACGCGGATCCGGCTGATCCATGCCTTCCGCGGTGCCTACGGTGCGCCGGCCGACGCGCTGCTGCCGGGCGAGCCGCTGATCTGCGACGGGATCGAACTGCCGCTGAAGCACCGCAAGAAGCGCATCGACCTCGAGGCGCGGGGCCTGATCAAGGGCGCGCAGGTGATCTGGCTCGGCCCCGGGCGCAAGCCGGGCTTCAGCCGTATCCATGTGATCGGCGCCGAGGAGCCGCAGGTCAGCGCCGCCTCGATCATCAAGATCGAGATGCCGGACGAGGAAGAGCCCTTCATTCCCTATGCCGCGCGGATGGGCGCGGCCTTCCTGCACGGCGCGGCGGTGACGATCCACAAGGCGCAGGGCTCGCAATGGGAAAACGTGCAGGTCTTCGCCCCCGACCTCTATGCCGCCTACCGGGCCGGGCGCAGCGAGGCCGGGATCCCGCTGTGGAAGCGGCTGGCCTATGTGGCGATCACCCGCGCGGAACAGCGGCTGTTCTGGGTGGTGCGCAACCGCATGTCCCGCCCGGCAGTGCCGCTGACGGTGGACGATCTGCCCAAGGCCGCCGCGCCGCTGGAAATGCTGCGCGACGAGGAGGGCTAGCCGCGCGGCCCCCACAGGATCAGCGCTGCGCCGATCAGGCACAGCGCGGTTCCGGCCAGATCCCACAGGTCGGGCTGCCGCCCCTCGACCAGCCGCAGCCAGGCCAGCGAGGCGGCGATGTAGATGCCGCCATAGGCCGCATAGGCCCGCCCCGCCGCATCCGCCGGGCTGAAGGCCAGAAGCGTGGCAAAGACCGCCAGCGCCGCCAGCCCGGGCAGCAGCCACAGGGGCGAGCGGTCCAGCCGCAGCACCGACCACACGGCGAAGCAGCCGGCGATTTCCGCCAGCGCGGCAGCGAGGTAAAGGGGCAGGGCCTGCATGACCGCTGCCTAGACCGGCCGCGCCCGCCTGTCCAGCGCGGCCCTTCCGGTCGCGCCCGCTGCCCGCTAGGCTGGCCGCGTCCGAAGAAGGAGAACCCCGATGCGCTGCGTCTTCGTCCAGTTCCGCTGCCATCCCGGCAGGACCTATGAGGTGGCCGACGCGATCTATGACCGCGAGGTGGCGAGCGAGCTGTTCTCGACCTCGGGCGAATACGACCTGATCGCCAAGGTCTACATCCCCGAAGAGGAGGATGCGGGCCGCTGGCTGAACGACCGGCTGTTCGACATCCCCGGCATCTCGCGGACGCTGACGACGATCACGTTCAGGGCGTTCTGAACCGGGGGCGCGCGCCTCAGCGCCGCAGATACCGGAACCCGGCCGAGGCCGCCCAGCCGAGCGCCACGGCGATGAACAACGACAGCAGGCCGTAGAGCGGCGGCTGTTCGCGCGACAGGGCGAATAGCCAGCGTTCCAGCCCCTCCTTGCGCACGTCGATCGCGGTTTCGTGGCTGTCGACCACCCGCCCGTCGCGGGTCAGGAAGATGCGCGTCAGATAGGTGCCTTCGGTCAGGTCGGCCGGCATGCGGAACTGCGCGCGGAACAGCGTGTCCTCGGCGATCTCTGCCCCCGCCGGCTCGTCGACGTAATGCGCCTCCTCCTCGCGGATGCGGATCAGCGCCTCGACGAAGGTCGGCGCGCCCTCGATCACCGCGCCGACCGAGCGGATCGCCCGGGGGATCGAGATCGAATAGCGCAGATCCTCGGTATCGGTCAGCGCCTCGCGCAGCGGCACGGAGGAGGCGACGGAGTAGAAGGACGGGGCGCGGTCGATCTCGACCGCGTCGGTGTTGATCCAGATGCCGGCGACGCGTTCCTTCCGGCGGACCGTGACCTGTTCGGCCGGGCCTTCCAGCGTGACGATGACCTGCAGGGGGCCGTCCGGGATCGGCGCCTCGCGCCGGACGGCGCCGAAGACCAGCACGTCCGAGCCGGAAAAGCTGGTGGTGATGGCGATGCGGGTCTGGCTCAGGCCGGCGACGATGGTCTCGCCCGCCGGTTCCTGCGCCGGCAGGGGCGGCGCCAGCAGCGCCAGCGCCAGCAGCGGGGCAAGGATGCGCCGGATCATGCGTGCCCCTCGCTCGATATGGAATACAGCTCGTCCGGCCGCAGCAGCAGCCCCGTGGCCAGCGTCGCCGCCACCCCCAGCACGATCAGCGCCAGCAGGATGCGCACCTGTTCCGCCTTCAGCCGTGCGCCCGCCTGCGCCCCGAACTGCGCGCCGATCACGCCCCCCACGATCAGCGCGAGGGCCAGCATGATGTCGACCGTGCCGTTGGTGATGGCATGCATCATCGTCGTGTAGGCGGAAACGAAGATGATCTGGAACAGCGAGGTTCCCACCACGACCTTGGTGGGCATCCCCAGCAGGTAGATCATCGCCGGCACCATGATGAAGCCGCCGCCGACGCCCATCACCGCGGCCAGCACCCCCACCAGCGCCCCCACCATCAGCGGCGGGATGACGCTGATATACAGGCCCGAGGCGCGGAACTTCATCTTCAGCGGCCAGCGATGCACCCACAGATGCTGATGCCGCTTCGGCACCTTGCCGGGCTGGCTGCGGCTGCGCAGGATCGCGCGCATCGATTCCTGGAACATGATCAGCCCGACCAGCCCGAGGAACAGCACGTAGCTCAGCTGCACGGCAAGGTCGATCTGCCCCAGCCGGGACAGCAGGTTGAACACGAAGATCCCGAGGCTCGACCCGATCAGGCCGCCGGCGAGCAGCACCCATCCCATACGGAAATCGACGGTGCGCCGGCGGATATGGCTCAGCACCGCCGAGACGGAGGAGGCCACGACCTGGTTCGCGCCCGTCGCCACCGCGACCGTGGGCGGCACGCCCAGGAAGAACAGCAGCGGCGTGATCAGGAAGCCGCCGCCGACCCCGAACATCCCCGACAGGAACCCCACGAGTCCGCCGACGCCGAGCAGGGCAAAAAGGCCGACCGAGATCTCGGCGATGGGCAGGTAGATCTGCATCGGGGGCGACAGGGTTCCAGAGAGGCGACGGGTGAGTCGTTGCTGCGACTGCACATGGACGAGCCCCGGGCCGGTGTCAAATACACGATTAATCCTATCGGCTTAGCGCGTTTGCGCCTCGCCCGCCTCCCGCAGCCAGCGCCGCAGCACCCGTTCCAGCTTGGCCGCGCCGAGGGGGGCCATCGCCTTGGTATGGTCGTGGCTGATCGCCTCGTCGGACAGGCCCGCGCCCATGTTGGTGATGACCGAAATCGCGGCGACCTTCAGCCCCAGGAACCGCGCGAGAATTACCTCCGGCACCGTCGACATGCCCACCGCATCGGCCCCCAGCCGGCGGATCGCCCGGATCTCGGCCGGCGTCTCGAAGGAGGGGCCGGAATACCAGGCATAGACGCCCTCGGCCAGCGCGATGCCCTCGGCCGCCGCGGCGGCGCGCAAGGCGGCGCGCAGGTCCGGGTCATGTGCCGCCGTCATCGGCACGAAGCGCGCATCCGTCGGCTCGCCGATCAGCGGGTTCAGGCCCGAAAAGTTGATGTGATCGGCCAGCAGCATCAGCCCGCCCGGCGGCACCTCCGGCACCAGCGACCCGGCGGCATTGGTCAGGATCAGCCGGTCGGCGCCCAGCCCCTTCAGAACCGTCAGCGGCAGGCGCATCGCATCGGCCCGGCCGCGTTCGTAGTAATGTTCGCGCCCGCCGAAGATGGCGACGCGCCGCCCCTCCATCCGGCCGATGGCCAGCGTCGCGCTGTGCCCCGAGACGCCGGCATGGGGAAAGCCCGGCAGGTCGGCATAGGGGATCGCCACGCCTTCGACCGCCGCCGCCAGATGGCCGAGGCCCGAGCCCAGCACCATCCCCACCTCCACCGGCTCCGGTCCCGCGATGTCGCGGATGCGGGCGGCCAGCGCCCCGGCGGCCTCGGTCATCTCAGCGCTCCTTCACATAGGGCTCGCCCCCGGCGCGGGGCGGGATCGCCTTGCCGATGAAGCCGGCGAGGATGAAGACGGTCAGCACATAGGGCAGGGCGTCCAGCGCCGGCACAGGCACCTTCACCCGCACGATCGCCTCGACCACGTCGGGGCGCAGCGCGATCGCCTGGAAGAAGCCGAACAGCAGGCAGGCCCACAGCGCGCCCCAGGGCCGCCACTTGGCGAAGATCAGCGCCGCAAGCGCGATATAGCCGCGGCCCGCCGTCATCTCCTTGCCGAAGCCCGCCTGCAGCGCGGTGGCCATGTAGGCGCCCGCCAGCCCCGACAGCAGGCCGGTGATCGCAACGGCGGTATAGCGCAGCCGGGTGACGGAGATGCCCGCCGTATCCACCGCGCCGGGGTTTTCGCCCACCGCCCGCAGCCGCAGGCCGAACCGGGTGCGGTACAGCACCCACCACGTCACCGGCACCGCCGCGAAGGCGAGGTAGACCAGCGCCGTATGGCCGGAAATCAGGTCGGCATAGACCGGCCCCAGCACGGGCACCGGGCGCAGCGTGTCGGCCAGGGGCAGGGTCAGCGCCTGAAACCGCGCGCCGCCGTCCAGCGCCGGGGTGCGCCCGCCCTGCCCGAACCAGGACTGCGCCATCAGCACCGTCAGGCCCGAGGCGAGGAAGTTGATCGCCACGCCGGAAATCAGCTGGTTGCCGCGGAAGGTGATCGCCGCCGCGCCGTGGATCGCGGCCAGCACCAGCGAGCCGCCGATCCCGGCAAGGCAGCCCAGCCAGACCGAGCCGGTGACGAAGGCCGCCGCGCCCGACAGCATCGCCGCCATCAGCATCTTGCCTTCCAGCCCGATGTCGAAGACGCCGGCGCGTTCCGAATACAGCCCGGCGAGGCAGGCCAGCAGCAGCGGCACCCCCAGCCGGACGGTGGAATCGAGGATCTGCAGCAGCGTTCCGAAATCCATCACGCGGCCCTCCTTGCGAACAGGGCGAAGACCCGTTCCACCCCCATGCGCATCATCGTGTCGAGCGCGCCGGTGAACAGGATCACCAGCGCCTGCACCACGGTGCGCAGTTCCAGCGGGATCGTCGTCCACAGGCCCAGTTCCGCCCCGCCCTGATAGAGGAACCCGAACAGCAGCGCCGCGAACATCACGCCCACCGGATGGTTGCGGCCCATCAGCGCCACGGCGATGCCGATGAAGCCCGCACCTTCGACCGAATTCAGGACCAGCCGTTCCGCCTCGCCCATCACGTTGTTGACCGCCATCAGCCCGGACAGCCCGCCCGAAATCAGCATGGCGATCATGGTGATGCGGACGGGCGAGATGCCGGCATAGACGGCTGCGGGTTCCGACTTGCCGAAGGCCCGGATCTCGTATCCCAGCCGGCTGCGGAACAGGAGCAGCCAGACCAGACCGACGCAGGCGAGCGCGAGGAACAGCGTGATGTTGGCCGGGGTGTTGCGGTCGAAGATGCCGCCGAGGCCCGGAATGTCATGCAGCGTCGGCAGGCCCGCCCCTTCGGGGAAACGGGCGGTGGCGGGGTCCATGCTGCCCGGCGGGCGCAGGACGTTGACCAGCAGATAGACCAGCACCGAGGCGGCGATGAAGTTGAACATGATCGTGGTGATCACGATATGGCTGCCGCGCTTTGCCTGCAGCCAAGCCGGGATCGCCGCCCATGCCGCGCCGAAGACCGCGCCGCCCAGCATCGCGGCGGGCAGGGCCAGCGCCCAGTGCGGCCAGTCCACCGCAAGGCAGACCAGCGCCACGCCGAGCCCGCCCAGCATCGCCTGCCCCTCGCCGCCGATGTTGAACAGGCTCGCGCGGAAGGCCACGGCCACGGCCAGCCCGGTGAACATGAAGTTGGTGGCGTAATAGAGCGTGTAGCCCCAGCCATAGGCCGACCCGAGCGCGCCGGTGACCATGACCTGCAGCGCCTCGACCGGGTTGCCGCCGATGCCGAGGATCACCAGCGCCGAGATCAGGAAGGCCGCCAGCAGGCTGAGGATCGGGACCAGAACCACATCGGCCCAGACGGGAAGTCTCTGCATCACTCCGCCACCCCGGCCATCAGAAGCCCAAGTTCGCGCTCGTCGGTCCGGTCGGGCAGCCGTTCGCCCATGATCCGCCCGTCGAACATCACCGCGATCCGGTCGGACAGTGACAGGATCTCGTCCAGTTCGACGCTGACCAGCAGCACCGCCTTGCCCGCATCGCGCAGTTCCACGATCCGCTTGTGGATGAACTCGATCGCGCCGATATCGACCCCGCGCGTCGGCTGGCCGACCAGCAGCAGGTCGGGATTGCGCTCGATTTCCCGCGCCAGCACGATCTTCTGCTGGTTGCCGCCGGAAAAGCTCTTCGCGGCCAGCGTCGGGATCGGCGGGCGCACGTCGAAGCGTTCCATCTTGCCCGCCGTGTCACGGATCAGGGCGGCATTGTCCATCAGCAGCGCGTTCGCCTGATATTCCGGCGCGTGGTGATAGCCGAAGGCCACATTCTCCCACGCCGCGAAGTCGAGGATCAGGCCGAGGTGATGCCGGTCCTCGGGCACATGCGCGATGCCCGCCGCGCGGCGCGACTGCGCCAGCCGGTCGCCGGACAGGTCCAGCGGATGCCCGTTCAGCGTGACGCGGCCGGTGGCCTTCTCGAACCCGCCCAGCACCTTCAGCAATTCGGACTGGCCGTTGCCCGCCACCCCGGCGATCCCCAGGATCTCGCCCGCCCGGATCTCCAGGTCGATGCCCTTCAGACGCTCGACGCCATCGGCGTCCGTGACGCGCAGATCCTCGACCTTCAGCACGGTCGCGCCCGGGGTCGCCGGCGCCTTCGGCACATGCAGCAGCACCTTGCGCCCGACCATCAGCTCGGCCAGTTCCTCGGGGCTGCTGCCGGCGGTTTCGACCGTCGCCGTCATCTCGCCCCGCCGCATCACGCTGACGGTGTCGGTGATCTCCATGATCTCGCGCAGCTTGTGGGTGATCAGGATCACGGTCTTTCCCTGCGCCTTCAGCCCGCGCAGGATGCGGAACAGGTGATCCGCCTCGGACGGGGTCAGCACCCCCGTCGGCTCGTCGAGGATCAGGATGTCGGCCTGCCGGTACAGCGCCTTGAGGATTTCCACCCGCTGCTGGTGGCCCACCGACAGATCCTCGACCACCGCATCGGGATCGACGTCCAGTTCATATTCCTGTGCGAGGTCCCGCAGGCTGGCCCGCGCCTTGGCCAGCGAGGGGCGCAGCAGCGCGCCTTCCTCGGCCCCCAGCACGACGTTTTCCAGAACGGTGAAGTTCGGCACCAGCTTGAAATGCTGGAACACCATGCCGATGCCCGCGCGGATCGCGGCCTGGCTGTCGGGGATGGCGACGGGCCGGCCGCCGATCCGCACCTCGCCCGCGTCGGCCCTGTAGAAGCCGTAGAGGATCGACATCAGCGTGGACTTGCCCGCGCCATTCTCGCCGATGATGCCGTGGATGGTGCCGGGCATCACCCGCATGCTGATGTCGCGGTTGGCCTGCACCGGCCCGAAGGCCTTGGAGATGCCCACAAGTTCGATGGCCGGCGCGATCGCCGCGCCGGCCCCCGTATCGGTCCCGGGCGCGGCGGTCTGCCGCCCCGACTGCGCGCCGGCCACCATTCAGAACGAAAGGGCGGGGCAGGTTTCGTCCGACATGTAGTCGTGCACGGTGATCTCGCCCGAGGCGATCTTCGCCGCCGCCTCGTCCACCGCCGCCTTCATCTCGTCGGTGACGAGGCTCGCGTTGTTCTCGTCCAGCGCATAGCCCACGCCTTCGGAGCCGAGGTCCATGACCGCGATCCCGGGTTCCAGATCCTCGCCGGCCATGAAGGCGTCATAGACGGCATTGTCCACCCGCTTCAGCATCGAGGTCAGCACCTTGCCCGGATGCAGGTGGTTCTGGTTGCTGTCCACGCCGATCGACAGGACATCCTCGTCGGCGGCGGCCTGCAGCACGCCGATGCCGGTGCCGCCCGCCGCGGCATAGATCACGTCCGCGCCCTGGCTGATCTGGCCCTTGGCCAGTTCGCCGCCCTTGACCGGGTCGTTCCACGCGGCCGGCGTCGTGCCGGTCATGTTCGACAGCACGGTCGCGTCGGGGTTCGCGGCCTTCACGCCCTGCGCATAGCCGCAGGCGAACTTGCGGATCAGCGGGATGTCCATGCCGCCGATGAAGCCGACAGTGCCCGACTCCGACGCCATCGCCGCCATCATGCCGACCAGGTAGGACCCCTGTTCCTCGGTGAAGACCACCGATTTCACGTTGGGCTGTTCCACCACCATGTCGATGATCGCGAACTTGGTGTCGGGATAGTCGGGGGCGACGCTGTTCAGCACGTCGCCGAAGGCAAAGCCGGTCATCACGATCGGGTTCGATCCGGATTCAGCCAGACGCCGCAGCGCCTGTTCGCGCTGCGCCTCGGACTGCATCTCCAGCTCGCGATAGCTGCCGCCGGTTTCCGCCTTCCAGCGTTCCGCCCCGGCGAAGGCCGCCTCGTTGAACGACTTGTCGAACTTGCCGCCGAGATCGAAGATCAGCGCCGGATCGGCGAAGGTCGCGCCGGCCGACAGGGCCAGCGTCGCGGCCGCGCCGAGGAAGTATCTGGAAAGGCTCATGCATGTCTCCCGGTTGTGGCGGACGCGCCTCGCGGTGCTGCGGTGCGTCCGGGGTCTCGTTGGCGGAACCTGACCGGGATTAGGGCGCGAAGGCCGCAAGGGGTCAATAGCGATTGTGGGCCTCCCGCCCGCCTCGCGCCCCTGTGTGCTGCCCTCCGGCGGCAGCGGCGGCGGACGGGCTCAACCCGCCGCGCCGTCGATCTGCCGCGTCATCACCAGCGCGTCGACCCGGCCGCCGTCGGGCGCTGCGTAATAGCCGCGCCGCCGCCCCGCCTCGGCGAAGCCTGCGCGCAGGTACAGCGCCTGCGCTGCCTCGTTGTCCACCGCCACCTCGAGAAAGGCGCGCTCGGCCCGCCGGGCGGCGCCGTCGCGCAGGAAGCCCGCCACCAGCTGCCCGCCGATTCCCTGCCGCCGCGCCTCGGGGGCCACGGCCAGCGTCAGCAGTTCCGCCTCGCCCGCCAGTGCCCTGCCGATCAGGAAGCCCGCCGCCGCCTCGACCAGAAAGGCGCCCGGACCGGCCAGGGTTTCCGCGATCTCCGTCGCCGTCCAGGGGCGGGGGATGGTGAAAGCGGCCGCGTGCAGGCGCGCCAGCCGGTCGGGATCGCCGGGGCGAAACCCTGCCGGGGCGGGTGCGGGGGTCACGGCAGGATCCGCGGCGGCGGGTCGGCGGCCGGTGCGGCATCGGCCATCCGCAGGTACAGCGGCGCGGGGCGGGGCACCGCACCCTGCCCGATCCGCCGCGCCGCGATCCGCGCCATCGCTTCGGCCAGCGGCAGGGCCGGGGGCAGCAGCCGCAGGTCCGGCCGCACCGCCAGCAGCAGCCCCGCCGCGCCGCCCGTCACCGCCATCCCCGCCGGCAGGGTCTGTGCCAGCTCCGCCAGCGGCAGCATCCGCGGTTCCGCCGGGCCGGTGCCGAAGCCCTGGGCATAAAGCTCCTCGCGCCGGGCATCCTCGAGGGCGACCAGCGGCCCGGGCAGGCCCTCGGCCAGCGCCTCCAGCGTGCCGATGCCTGCCGCCGGAATGCCGAGCGCCAGTGCCAGCCCGCGCGCCGCCGCGACGGCGATGCGGATGCCGGTGAAATTGCCGGGACCGATGCCGACGCCGATCCCCGACAGGTCGCGCCAGCCGATCCCCGCCGCCGCCAGCGTCTCGGCCAGAAGCGGCATCAGCCGTTCCGCCTGTCCCTTCGCCATCTCCTCGCGCCGCGCCTCGACGGGGCGGTCGCCGCACAGCAAAGCGGCCGCGCAATGCGCGGCCGATGTGTCGAAGGCCAGGACGTATCTGTCGGGCATGCGGAACGGGCGACCGTCAGGCGGCCACCGGCCGCACCTCGATCACCTCGGGGATGTAATGGCGCAGCAGGTTCTCGATCCCCATTTTCAGCGTCAGGGTCGAGGAGGGGCAGCCCGCGCAGGCGCCTTGCATGTGCAGGTAGACCACGCCGCGGTCGAAGCCGTGGAAGGTGATGTCCCCGCCATCCTGCGCCACCGCGGGCCGGACGCGGGTATCGAGAAGGTCCTTGATCTGCTTGACGATCTCGCCGTCCGGGCCGTCATGCGCCGCATGACCGCCGGCGGCCGCCGCCGCGCCCGCGCCCTCCATCACCGGGGCGCCCGACTGGAAATGTTCCATGATCGCGCCGAGGATCGCGGGCTTCACATGTTCCCATGCCACCGCGTCGGTCTTGGTGACGGTGACGAAATCGGTGCCGAAGAACACACCCGCCACGCCGCTGACCGCGAAGATGCGCCGCGCGAGGGGCGAGGCTTCCGCCGTGTCGGCCGAGGGGAAATCGGCGGTGCCCATCTCCAGCACCGATTGCCCGGGCAGGAATTTCAGCGTCGCGGGGTTGGGCGTGGACTCGGTCTGGATGAACATGGCGGCCTCCGGGGTGAGGCCATGGATATGCGGGCCGGACCCCCCGCTGTCAAGGCGCGGGGCATGCGGCCCGCGCGGACAGGGGGCGCGAAGGGCGCGACGGGCGGGGTTCAGTATACATCCTGTGGTTGAGAATCGGTGACGCAGGGGCAGGCATCGGCTAGGGTGCCCGGCACGGCGATTTCACGCCGCTGACGACCGCCTTTCCTGAAGTCTTTTCATTTCCTGTCGCTTTTCTGCGGAGTTTCCCCAAATGCTCGTGCTTCCGAAGGTTTCGGAGCCGGATGGCCTGAACGCCATCCCGGTTCTCTACTGGAATCATGCCGGTCTCGAACTGAACCGGATCACCCATTCGCTCGGCGGGCCGCAAACCGGCCCGACGATGAGTTCCCGCGCGCTGGGGCTGCTGCATCTGGCGATGCATGACGCCTTCTTCATCGTGCTGGGCAAGCCTGCCGCCTCGGACCCCGATCCCTGGCTGCGGCCGGCGGACTGGCCGCGGCCGGCCGATGTGGGCCTGCCCGCGCCGGTGCCGGCGGCGTTGAGGACGCTGGCCAATGCCAATATCGCCCTGACCGGTGCGGCGGTGACCGTGCTCGACCATCTCTATGGCGGGGGCGGTGCGGGCATCTCGGTGCTGGCGCGCGACACGCTGACCAGCGCCCTGTCGCGGCTGATCGCCGATCATGCCCCGCATATCGACACGCTGCTGCCCGCCTATCGCTATGGCGTGGCGGTGGCCCGCGTGATCCTCGGCAAGCTGGCGGTCGCGCCGGGCGAGATCGGCGCCGATGCGGGGCGGTACGAGCCGCGGTCCGGCCCCTTCTACTTCCGCGACGAGCCGCTGAACCCGGTGCGGCTGGCGCCGGTCGATCCCGATGACCCGGCCCGCGGGCAGCGGGCGCGCCGGATCTATCACGGGCCCTATTACGGGCAGACGGTGCGCGACTTCGCCGTCACCGATCCCGACGGGCACCGGATTGCCGACTGGCCGAAGGGCGCGGCCTATGACGCGGCGGTGGCCGAGGTGGTCGCCGTCGGCGGTGCCGCGGGCCGGGCGACGACGACGCGGACGCCCGACCAGACGGTGGCCGCGCTCTACTGGGCCTATGACGGCGCCAACCTGATCGGCACGCCGCCTCGGCTTTACAACCAGATCCTGCGGGTAATCGCCTGGGACAAGGCGGCGGGCATGGCCGCGATGGACCAGCATATCGAACTGGTCCGCGTCTTCGCGCTGGCCAATGTCGCGATGGCCGATGCCGGCAAATACGCCTGGCGCGAGAAATACCGCTTTGAACTGTGGCGGCCGCTGTCGGGCGTGCGCGAACATCACACCATCGGCGAACCGGCGGCGGGCCATGCCGCCATGCCGGCGATGGCCGACCCGTTCTGGCTGCCGCTCGGCGCGCCCGAGACCAATACCAACAAGCTGTCCTTCAAGCCGCCGTTCCCGGCCTATCCCTCGGGTCACGCGACCTTCGGCGCGGCCTGCTTTCACATCGCGCGGCTCTACTATCGCGACAAGGGCAAGGCCAGCTTTGCGGGCGAGGTGGACGACATCGCCTTCAGCTTCGTGTCCGAGGAACTGAACGGCATCTCGCGCGACCTGCACCAGCCGCATGATCCGGGCCAGCCGCTGGAGGATCAGCCGGGACTGGTGCGCACCTTGGTCAACCGCCACTTCCCGTCCTTGTGGCAGGCGATCTACGAGAACGCGATCAGCCGCATCTATCTGGGCGTGCACTGGTCCTTCGATGCCTTCGCACCGGCGGATGTGGCCCCGGGCGCGGGCGCGCCGCCCGCGGCCTACAGCAATGTCTGGACGGCGCCGCGGCCGGCGGGCGTCACCGATGCCGACCTGCCCATCGGCGGGGTGCCGCTGGGGCTCGGCATCGCGAACGACATCTACGGATCGGGGATGCAGGACCCGGACCAAGGCGGGGTGGCGGCCAACCTCGTCGACCGCCTGCAGGCGCGGGGGGTGAAGATCAGCAACACCCAGATCCGCTGACACCGGGCGCGGCCGGGGGCGCACCCCCGGCCGGCCTCAGGTAATCGATTCCAGCCGTTCCTTGGACAGGTCGCCCGGGACGATGGTCATCGGGCAGGGCAGGCTGCCCGCCTGCCGTGTCATCTGGCTGACCAGCGGGCCGGGCCCGGACTTGTCGGTGCCCGCGCCCAGCACGAGGATGCCGATCTCCGGATCCTCGCGGATCGCCTCGAGTATCTGCGTGGCGGGGTCGCCCTCGCGGATGCGCAGTTCGGGATTCACCCCCTGCCGGTCGCGCATCCACTTCGCGAAGACCTCGAAATGCGCCTCGATCCGCTCGCGGGCCTCGGCGCGCATGATCTCGGCCACGCCCATCCAGGGCTGGTTCTCGTCGGGCGGGATGACGCTCAGCACGATCACGCCGCCGCCGGAATGGGCGGCACGCATGGCGGCGAACCGCATCGCGTTCAGGCATTCACGGGTATCGTCGAGGATGACGAGGAACTTGCGCATGATCTTTCCCCCAAGGCGCGCCATCATGGCCGAAGGCGGGCGCGGCGCGCAAGAGCGGGCGGCGGGACGCTCAGGCCGCCGCCGCAACCCCGGTCGAGGCCGCCCAGTCCCAGTAAAGCGCCCGCGCCCGTTTCGTCACCGGCCCGTGCGCATAGCTGCGGTCGTCGAAGGCGGTGACCGGCGTCACCTTGGCGAAGTTGCCCGACAGGAACACCTCGTCCGCAGCGCGCACATCGTCCAGCGTCAGGACGGTTTCGTGCACCGTCACGCCGTCGGCGCGCAAGTTGGCGATGTGCCGCGCCCGCGTGATGCCCGACAGGAAGGTGCCGTTGGCGATGGGGGTGAAGACCTCGCCATCCTTCACGATGAAGACGTTGGCCGTGGCGCTTTCCGCCACGTTGCCGGCCGCGTCCTGCACCAGCGCATTGCCGAAGCCCTTGCGCTGCGCCTCGACCAGCATCCGCGCGTTGTTCGGGTACAGGCAGCCGGCCTTGGCGTTGCAGACATTGTCTGCCAGCACCGGGCGGCGGAACTGGGTGGTGGTCAGCGTCGTCGTCGCCTCGGCCGGGGGCATCGGCACCTCTTCGAGGCTGATCGCGAAGCCCGTCTCCTCGGGCGAGGGCGTGATGCCGAGCGCGCTGCCATGGATCGCCCAGTACATCGGCCGGATATAGACGGCCTGACCGCGGCCATAGGCGCGCAGACCCTCGCGCACGATCTCGACCATCTCGGCCGGATCGACCGTCGGGCGGATCATCAGCGCCTCGGCCGAGCGGTTCAGGCGGGCGCAGTGGCGGTCGAGATCGGGGGTCAGCCCGTCGAACAGCCGGGCGCCGTCGAAAACATTGGAACCCTGCCAGATGCCGTGATCGGCCGCGCGCATCACCATCGCATCGCCATCGTGCCAGCGACCGTCGAACCAGGTGCGGATATTCGTGCCGAAGGACATCTCGTTTCCTTTCCGGATCCCGTCCCGGCGCGCGCAGGCGCCGCATGGACCATGCCTGCGCCGGACCTAGCATGTCGACACGGGGCTGGTCCAGCCGGGGCGGCAGGCGGCGGGAAGGCCTCCGGGCGGGGAAGCCCGGAGGCCGGGTGCCGGTTGACCGGGACCGAGGCGGGGGTGCAGCGTCGGGGTGACTTCGCGGTCCGGTCGGATGGCTGCGGGCCGGCGGGGAATCGGCGCGCAGGCCCAACGCTAGGGGCGGTTTGATTCCGTTTTGCGACCCTTTTGCAAAACTGGCCCGGTTCAGTGGGCGGGCAGTCCTGCCTCCGCCCCCGGCTTGTCGTGGCGGGCGAGGCGGGTCACCAGACCCTCGGACGCGCGGTTCAGCCCGACCAGCCGCGCCTCCACCCCGTTGCGCCGCAGCTTCAGCACCGCCGAATCGAGCGCGGCGACCGAGGAGATGTCCCAGATATGGGCGCGGCTGACATCCAGCACCACCCGGGCCACCCGGTCGCGCGTGTCGATGGCGGCGAGGAAATCCTCGACCGTGCCGAAGAAGAGTTGCCCCTCGACCGCATAGACCCGTTCCTGCCCGTCCTCGGACAGGGTGGAGGTCACGGCAAAGCTGTGGGTGATCTTCCAGGCGAAGAAGATGCCCGACATCAGCACCCCGGTCAGCACGCCGAGCGCGAGGTTGTGCGTGGCCACCACCACCGCGACCGTCGCCAGCATCACCGCCGAGGAGGGCAGGGGATGTTCGCGCAACTGCCGCAGCGAGGACCAGCGGAAGGTGCCGACCGAGACCATGATCATGATCGCCACCAGCGCGGGCATGGGGATCATCCCGACCCAGTCGCCGAGGAAGACGCAGAAGACCAGCAGCATCACCCCGGCGAAGGCGCAGGACAGCCGGCCCCGACCGCCCGAGGTGACGTTGATGATCGACTGGCCGATCATCGCGCAGCCCGCCATCCCGCCGATGAAGCCGGTGCAGGCATTGGCAATGCCTTGTCCGATGCATTCCTGATTGCGGTTCGACGGCGTGTCGGTCAGGTCGTCGACGATGACCTGGGTCATTAGGCTTTCCAGCAGCCCCACCGCCGCCACGGCGACCGAATAGGGCAGGATGATGCGCAGCGTGTCGAGCGTGACGGGCACGTCCGGGACGAGGAAGCGGGGCAGCGCATCGGGCAGCGCGCCCATATCGGCCACCGTCCGCACCTCCCAGCCGAAGGCCAGCGTCGCCGCGGTCAGCAGCAGGATCGCCACCAGCGGCGACGGGATGGTGCGGGTCAGGCGCGGGAACAGGTAGATCACCGCCAGCGCCGCCGCGACCAGCGGATAGGTCAGCCACGGCACCCGCGCGGGGTCGAGCTCCGGCTGCTGCGCGAGGAAGATCAGGATCGCCAGCGCGTTGACGAAGCCCGTCATCACCGAGCGCGAGACGAAGCGCATCACGAACCCCAGCCGCAGGAAGCCCGCGCCGATCTGGATCAGCCCCGCCAGCACCGTCGCGGCCAGCAGATAGTCCAGCCCGTGATCGCGCACGAGGCTGCCCATCAAGACCGCGGTGGCGGCGGTCGCGGCCGAGATCATGCCGGGCCGCCCGCCGGCGATGGCGGTGATCAGCGCGATCGAGAAGGAGGCATAAAGCCCGACCTTCGGGTCCACGCCCGCAATGATGGAAAAGGCGATGGCCTCGGGGATCAGGGCCAGCGCCACGACGAGCCCCGACAGGAGGTCGCCACGGATGTTCGAGGTCCATTGCCGGACATAGGTCTGTGTGTGCATGGGTCCGAAATCAGGCCGGAACGGCGCGGTGGGCGCGGAACGCGGTATGCTGTCGGTTGTCCGGCGGATCGGCGGCCGGAAGAGCCAGCCGGAATCGCACCGGCTCCTGCTTGCTGGGGCGGTCATAGGGCAGGAATGCTGCAGGTGCAACATGGCCGTCGCGGTCACAGCCGCCGCGCCAGCCGCCCCAGCCCGCGCAGCACCGCGTTCGACAGCATCGACCCGGCGAGGCTCGCCGCCGACAGCATCAGCCCGACCAGCCCCGCCACCAGTTCCAGCGCGAGGTTCGACAGCCGCACCGTCGCCCGCAGGAAGCGCGACTTGCCCAGCACCTCCATCCGGCCCACGGCGCGGGGGCCCAGCACCTCGGTCGCATTGGCGATGCGCCGGGCATCGGCGGCGTCGTCCACATGGCGCAGCAGGTGCAGCGCGGTGGCGGTATCTGTTCGCGCGGCGATGCGGCCGGTATCGGCGACGATGGCGGCCAGGGGGGCCAGCCGCTCGCCGCGGATCGCGGCGCGCAGGGCATCGGTGCTGCGGGCGGCGGGCAGGGCGGCCCAGTCCACGCCCTCGCGGGCGGCGCCGCGCAGCGTCGCGCGCAGCGGCGCCGACATCAGGTCCATCCGGTGCGCCAGCCGCGCCACCCCCGCCGCCGCGTCCAGCGTCAGGCTGGTGCCGCCGGTGGCCACCACCAGCCCCGTCGCCCCCAGCCCGACCAGCCCGAGCGCGAGGTTGATCTCGTCCACCTCGCCGCCCGTGGCATAGGCGAAGCCCTCGTTGGCCACCGCCGCCACGTCGCCCGCGGGGGTGACGATCATCGGCGCCTGGCAGATCAGCGTCGCCGACAGCGTGCAGTCCGCCGGATCATAGGCGCAGGCCGCGCAGTCGCGGGCGCGGGCGAGGAAGCCGGAATCCGCGGCCCATGCCGCGGCGATGTCCCCGGTCAGGTCCGGCGGCAGGGGGATGCCGCGCTCCGCGGCCACCTCCTCGACCGCGCGGATGGCGATCCAGTTGCGGTCCTCCTCGGCCAGCAGGTCCGCCAGCCGCGCCGCGATCCGCCCGGGCGTCGCGTCGCGCGCCATCGCCCGGTCCATCGCCGCCGCGATCCCCTCCGCGCCGCGATCCACGAAGGGCGAGATGCCGGGGCTGCGGGCGATGGTGGCGAGGCTTTGCAGCGACACCGCCAGCGAGACCAGCAGCACCAGCAGCACCAGCCGCCGCACCGCCAGCCGCAGGCCGAGGCGCAGGAGCGAGGGTCCGGCGCGGCGAGGGGTGGGTTCCGGCGGCGCCACCCGCAGGCTGGCCGACAGGACCAGGGGATCGGGCAGCCCGTCGTGGCGTCGGGCGCCGGGCAGGGCCGGAAGCGCCGGCTGCGGTGGCCGCGACAGGGGCGGTTCCGCCCCGTTGCGCCGGATGCGGCGCGGCCCGCCCGCAGGCGGCAGAGGCGTCAGACCTGACGTGACCGCACCATGCCGACGATCTCCATCGTTCGGGCGAGGATCGGCTGCGCGATGGCATCCGCCCGGTCGGCGCCCTGACCGAGGATGCGGTCGATCTCGGCCGGGTCGGCCATCAGCCGGTTCATCTCGGTCGTGATCGGCGCCATCCGCGCCACCGCCAGATCGGCCAGCGCCGGCTTGAACGTGCCAAAGCCCTTGCCGCCGAATTCGCTCATCACCGCCTCGGGCGCGATCCCGGCCAGTGCGGCATAGATGTTCACCAGGTTCTTGGCCTCGGGCCGGCCCGCCAGTCCCTCCAGCGTCTCGGGCAGGGGCTCGGGGTCGGTCTTGGCCTTGCGGATCTTGCCGGCGATCGCGTCGGCATCGTCGGTCAGGTTGATCCGGCTCGCGTCCGAGGGATCGGATTTCGACATCTTCTTCGTGCCGTCGCGCAGGCTCATCACCCGCGTCGCCGCGCCCTCGATCAGCGGTTCGGTCAGGGGGAAGAACTCCACCCCGTAATCGTGGTTGAACTTCGCCGCGATGTCGCGGGTCAGCTCGATATGCTGTTTCTGGTCCTCGCCCACCGGCACATGGGTGGCATGATAGAGCAGGATGTCCGCCGCCATCAGCGAGGGATAGGCGTAGAGCCCCAGCGAGGCGTTTTCGGCGTTCTTGCCGGCCGTCTTGTCCTTGAACTGCGTCATGCGGTTCATCCAGCCGAGCCGCGCCACGCAGTTGAAGATCCACGCAAGCTGCGCATGGCCCGCCACCTGGCTCTGGTTGAACAGGATCGACCGCGCCGGGTCCACGCCCGAGGCCATGAAGGCCGCCGCTGCCTCGCGCGTCTGGTGGCGCAGCGCCTCGGGCTCCTGCCAGACGGTGATCGCGTGCAGGTCCACCAGGCAGTAGATCGTCTCGATCCCCTCGTCCTGCTTTTCGGCGAAACGTTTCAGCGCGCCGAGGTAGTTGCCCAGCGTCAGGCCGCCCGACGGCTGGATGCCCGAAAAGATCCGGGGGGCAAAGGCGGTGGCCATCGGCAGCCTCTTCGTCTGGAAATTCCTGCACGGCTCGCTTATCGCTGGGCGCCGGGGGCGTCAATGCGGCCCACTGCAGGAGGCACCATGCACAGCGATCACACTTCGCCCCTGAACCCGATCCCGCCGGTGGTCTGGGCGATCCTCCTGCCGCTGGTGGCGATGGAGGTGGTGCTGTCGGCGGGCGGGTCCGGCCTGGTCGGCGGGCCGGGGGCGGTGGGCTGGCGGCTGGAGGCGCTGCAGCGCTTCAGCTTCGCCCCGCAGATCATGACGATGATGATCGAGGCGCGGCAGTTCCCGCCCGAGCAGCTGATGCGCGCCGTGACCTATCCCTTCGTCAATGGCAGCTTCACCCAGACGCTGTTCGTCGCGGTGTTCCTGCTGGCGCTCGGCAAGATGGTGGGCGAAATCTTCCGCTGGTGGGCGGTGGTCGCGGTCTGGCTGGCGGCAACGCTGGCGGGGGCCGCGGCCTATATGGCCGTGCCCGCGGCGCAACCGCTGTTCGGGGGCTATCCGCCGGTCTACGGGCTGATCGGCGCCTTCACCTATATCCTCTGGGCGCGGCTCGGCGCGGTGAATGCCAACCGCTACCGCGCCTTTTCGCTGATCGGCTTCCTGCTGGGCATCCAGCTGGTCTTCGGCCTGATCTTCGGCGGCAGCTGGACCTGGGTGGCGGAACTGGCGGGCTTCGCGGCCGGGTTCCTTTTGTCCTTCGGGGTGGCGCCCGGCGGCTGGCAGCGCCTGCTTGTCACCATCCGGTCGCGCTGATGCGGCTGCGCGATGCTGTGGCGGCGGATGCGGGCGCCATCGCCGCGATCTTCAACGACGCGGTGCGCAACACGCTCGCCATCTGGAGCGAGGCCGAGGTGAGCGCGGCGAACCGTGCCGACTGGATCGCCGCGCGGCAGGGCGCGGGCCTGCCGGTGCTGGTGGCCGAGGATGCGCAGGGCGCTGTGCAGGGCTATGCCAGCTATGGCGAGTGGCGCGCCTTTGCCGGGTTTCGCCACACGGTCGAACATTCCGTCTATGTCGCCCCGGCGGCGCGGGGCGGCGGGGTCGGGCGGCTGCTGATGGCGGCGCTGATCGACCGGGCGCGCGCGCAGGGCAAGCATGTGATGGTGGCGGGGATCGAGGCCGGCAACCTCGCCTCGATCCGGCTGCACGAATCCTTCGGCTTCCGCCAGACGGCGCTGATGCCCGAGGTGGGCTGCAAGTTCGGGCGCTGGCTGGACCTCGCCTTCCTGCAGCTGCGGCTGGACGACCGGCTGGACCCGGACGCTATCCCCCGCGCCTGAGCCCGGCCTTCAGGTCCGCCGGGCGGAAGGCGCCGGTGGCGAAGGCCGCCACCGCATAGACCGCCATCCCCGCGACGACCAGCGCCGCCAGCGCCGCATAGCGGGTGCCGGGCATGTGCAGCGCCGGGTCGAGCCAGCGCGCGCCGATCCACAGCACCGCCCCCATCACCGCCGAGGCCAGCGCGATGCGCGGCAGGCGCGCGGCCAGCCGGGCATCGGGCGCCGCGGCGCGGCCCATGTCGCGGCTGCCCCACCACAGCTGCGCCACCATCGACCAGCCGGCGATGGTGGTGCCCCAGGCGGCGGCCGAGAAGCCGATGACCGGGGCCAGCCCGATGGCGACGGCGGCGTTGACGATCATGGAGTTCAGCGCATAGCGGAAGGGGCGCCGCGTATCCTCGCGCGCAAAGAACAGCGGCTGCAGCACCTTGTGCAGCACGAAGGCCGGCAGCCCCGCGCCGTAGATCGCCAGCGACAGCGCGGTGGGGGGCGTGTCGGCGGCGGTGAAGGCGCCCCTTTCGAACAGCACCGACACCAGCGGCTCCGCGATCACTACCAGCGCGACGGCGGCGGGCAGGGTCAGGAACAGGCCGAATTCGGTGGCGCGGCTGAAGGAATGCTGGCCGCCGCCCTCGTCCCCCGCCTTCAGCCGCCGCGCCAGTTCCGGCAGCAGCACCACGCCGATGGCGATGCCCACGACGCCGAGCGGCAGCTGGTACAGCCGGTCGGCATTGTAGAGCCAGCCGATGGCATTGTCGAAGAAGCTCGCCACCTGCCGCCCGACCAGCAGGTTGACCTGCACCACCCCCCCGGCCAGGACCGCGGGCGCGGCCACGGCCAGCAACTGCCGCAGTTCCGGCGTCAGGCGGGGCCGGCGCGGGCGCACGGCAAAGCCCATCCGCGCCGCCGCGACCCAGACCACGGCCAGCTGCGCGATGCCGGCGACGGGGGTCGCCCAGGCCAGCGTCAGGCCCATCGGCCAGCCGGCGCGGTCGGCCAGCCACATGGCGATGATGAACACCACGTTCATCAGCACCGGCGCGGCGGCGGCGGCGATGAAGCGCCCGCCCGCGTTCAGCAGCCCCGACAGCAGCGCCGTCAGCGAGATGAACAGGATGTAGGGAAAGCAGATGCGGCCGAAGACGACCGCGATGTCGAACCGTTCGTCACCCGCGAAGCCGCCCGCCTGCAGCAGCACCAGCCCCGGCATCGCGACGGTGGCGACGGCGGTCAGCAGCAGCACGGTGAAGCCGAGCCCGCTGAAGGCATCCTCGGCGAAGCGATGCGCGTCCTCGCCCGCCTCCAGCCGCTTGGCGAACATCGGCACGAAGGCGGTGTTGAAGGCGCCCTCCGCGAAGAAGCGGCGGAACAGGTTGGGCAGGGTGAAGGCCACGATGAAGGCTTGCGCCACCGGCCCGGTGCCGAGGTTCGCGGCGATCATCATGTCGCGCACGAAGCCCACCACCCGGCTCGCCAGCGTCCAGCCGCCGACGGTCAGGAAGCCCTTCACCAGACGGATCGGTGCCGCCATGATCCGCCGTCAGCCCCGCGCCCGTTCGGCGCCGTCGGCGATGGCCTGCCGTAGCTTGCGCTCCAGCGCCTCCTGCTTGGCCTTCTGGTGCAGCTTCAGCCCGAACATGTCCTTGACATAGAAGGTGTCCACCACCTGCGCCCCATAGGTCGCGATCACCGCGCTCGCGATATAGATGTTGCTGGCCGCCAGCGTCCGCGTCAGGTCGTACAGCAGCCCGGGCCGGTCGCGGGTATCGACCTCGACGATGGTGTAGATGTCCGACCCCTCGTTGTCGAACGAGACCGTCGTCGGGAACCGGAAGCCGCGCTCGCGCCGCTTGACCTTGTCCCGGTCCTTCAGCGCCTCGCGCGCCACGACCTCGCCGCGCAGGGTCTTTTCGATCATCTGCCGCAGGCGGGGCAGGCGCGCGGCCTCGTAGGGCCGGCCCTCGGCATCCTGCACCCAGAAGACGGCGGTGGCATAGCCGTCCTTCGAGGTATAGGTGCGCGCATCGACCACGTTCGCCCCCACCAGCGCCAGCGCCCCCGCGAGGCGCGAGAAGATGCCCGGATGGTCGATCAGCGCGAAGCAGGCCCGCGTCGCGTCGCGGTCGGGATCGGGCATCAGGTCGATGCGGATCTCGTCGGTGCCCAGCCCGTCCAGCAGCCGGGCGAAGACCACATGGCCCTCGGTCGACAGCGCCTGCCAGTAGGGGCCGTAGTGGCGGTTCAGCTCGGCCTCGATCTTCTCGGCGGGCCAGAAGGCCAGCGCCTCGCGCAGCTGCTCCTTGCTTTCCTCGGCGTTGCGGTCGCGGTTCAGCACCTCGCCGCCGCCTTCCAGCGCCTCCAGCGCCAGCCGGTAGAGCCGGCGCAGCAGCATGGCCTTCCAGTTGTTCCACGTCCCCGGCCCGACGCCGCGGATGTCGCAGACCGTCAGCACGGTCAGCAGGTCCAGTCGCCGCCGCGTCTTCACCGCCTTGACGAAGTCGCGCAGCGTGCGCGGGTCGCTGAGGTCGCGTTTCTGCGCCACGTCGGACATGAACAGGTGATAGCGCACCAGCCATTCCACCGTCTCGGTCTCTTCCGCGTCCAGCCCCAGACGCGGCGCCACCCGGCGGGCGATCTGCGCGCCGACGATGGAATGATCCTCGGGCCGGCCCTTGCCGATATCGTGCAGGAACAGCGCCAGATACAGCACCCGGCGGTTCACCCCCTGCTGCAGGATGCCGGTGGTCAGGGGCAGTTCCTCGACCAGCTGGCCGCGTTCCAGCTGGTCCAGCGTGCTGATGCACTGGATCGTATGCTCGTCCACCGTGTAATGGTGGTAGACGTTGTACTGCATCATCGCCACGACCGGCTCGAATTCCGGGATGAAGGCGGCAAGCATGCCCAGTTCGTTCATCCGGCGCAGGGCGCGTTCCGGCGCGCCGTGATCCAGCATCAGCCCCAGGAACAGCCGCCCCGCCTCGGGGTCCTCGCGCATCGCGTCGTCGATCAGGTGAAGGTTGGCCGCCACCAGCCGCATCGCATCGGGATGCATCTGGTAGCCGGTGCGCATCGCCAGATCGAAAACCCGCAGGAGGTTCAGCCTGTCCTTCAGGAAGGCGGCGGGATCGGCCACGTTCAGCCGGTTCTGGTCGATCCGGTAGGGGCCGGGAACGGTGCGGCGCCGCCGCAGCAGCCCTTCCAGCTTGGGCACCTTCTTGACATGCTGCGCCTCGAGCGCGGTCAGGAAGATGCGGGTCAGCTCGCCCACCTTCGTCGCCTGCCGGAAGTAGTCCTGCATGAACAGTTCGACGCCGCGCCGCCCGGCCCGGTCCTGATAGCCCATCCGCGCCGCGACCTCGATCTGCTGGTCGAAGGTCAGCTGTTCCACCGCGCGGCCGGCATTCAGGTGCAGGTGGCAGCGTACCGCCCAGAGGAAATCCTCGGCCAGTTCGAACTGCTGGTATTCCTCGGCGGTGAACAGGCCCTTGCCCACCAGTTCCGACACTTCCTCGACGCCATGGATGTACTTGGCGATCCAGTACAGCGTCTGCAGGTCGCGCAGCCCGCCCTTGCCCTCTTTCACGTTGGGCTCCAGCACATAGCGCTGGCCGCCCTGGCGGCGGTGGCGCTCGGTCCGTTCCTGCAGCTTGGCCTCGATGAAGGCGGGGCCGGTGCGCTGGAACAGGTCGCGCCACAGCCGCTGATGCAGGTCGGCGGCGATGCGCGGGTCGCCCGCAAGGAAGCGGTGTTCCAGCAGCGCGGTGCGGATGGTGATGTCCTCGGTGCCGAGGCGCAGGCAGTCCTTCACCGTGCGCGTGGCATGGCCGACCTTCAGCTTCAGGTCCCACAGCATGTAGAGCATGGATTCGACCACGCTCTCGGCCCAGGGGGTGACCTTCCAGGGCGTCAGAAACAGCAGGTCCACGTCGGAGAAGGGTGCCATCTCCGCCCGGCCATAGCCGCCCACCGCCATCACCGTGATGCGCTCGCCGTCCGTCGGCGTCGGCAGGGGATGCAGATGCGTCGTGGCCATGTGAAAGACGGCGCGGACGGTGACATCCGTCAGCGCCGCATAGGCGCGCACGGTGGCACCCGCAAGCCGCGGATGAAGGGCGAAATCCGCCTCGATCGCCAGCAGTGCCGCGCGGCGCGTCTCGGCCAGATGTTCCACCGCCAGCTGGCGCAGGTTGCTGCCGGGCGCCGCCCCGGCCACCGCGGCGTCGAGATCCGCGCAGAGCGCGGCGAGATCGGGAAGTCCCGGCAGCGAAAGGTCGGGGGCCGGACCCTGCCGGATCCGGCCATCGCTCTGCCCGTCGAGGCCGGATGCGGGTTCTGCCCGCTGCGCCCGGTCAGAAGCCCGCGCCACCGAAGCTCCTCGGCGCGCCGCTGACGACGACGACCTGCCCGTTGCGGATCTGCGCCACGGCCAGCCCGCGTTCGTTGGACCCGTCGCCGCGCAGGCGGAAGACGCCGTTCACTCCGACAAAGCCCGAACCCTGGGTCAGCGCCGCCGCCGACAGCGGGTTGGAGCGGTTCGACCGCACCAGAGCGCCGATGGCGGCGATCCCGTCATAGGCAAGCCCCGCGATCGGATGCGGCGCCTCGCCATAGGCCGCCTGATAACGCGCCTGGAACTGCTGGCTCAGCGTCGGGTCGGGCAGCGCGAACCAGCCGCCCTGCAGTCCGGGCAGCGCCAGCGTCTGCGCCGGGATGTCCCAGCGGGTCAGGCCGATGAAGGGGGTGGTTCCGGTGTTCAGCCCGCCCTCCGGCAGAAGCTGCGACAGCAGCGGCAGCGCGCCGGCGGTATCGGCGGTCAGGAACATCGCGTCCGCCCCGCTCGCCTGGGCGGTGGACACGATCTGCGGCACCGCCGCGATCACGCCCTGCTGCGAGAAGTCGTAGGAACCGGTCCCCGCCATCACCGCGCCGTTGCGCTGGATCGCGGTCTCGATGGCCCGCCGTCCGGCCTCGCCGCTGGCATTGCGGTCATGCACGACCATGATCCGGTTGCGGCCCTGGCTGCGCGCGAAGGAAACCAGCCGGTTGGCGGTGTTCTGGAAGGTCGGGCCCAGCACGAAGACATTGCCGCCGGCGATGTCGGTGTTGTTGGAGAAGGACAGCACGTTGATGCCGCGCCCCGCCACGGCGAGCCCCGCCGCATTCGCGGCCTCGGCATAGACCGGGCCGAGGATGATCTTCGCGCCCTCGTCGGCCGCGCGGGACGCCGCGGCGCCCGCACCCGCCGCCGAAGGGCCGGTATCATAGACGCGCAGGTCGATCTCGACCCCCTGCAGGTCCGAAATCGCCAGCTGCGCCGCCTGCCGCAGGCTGCGGCCGATCACCTCGTCGCCGGCATTTCCGGTGGCGCCCGGCAAGAGCAGCGCGACGGGAACCGCCTCGCCCCGGCTGACCGCCGGGCCGCTGCCGGTGTTCATCGTGGGGGCGCAGGCAGCGAGCCAGAGCGCGGAGGCGAGACCGGCGAGCCGGGCGATCGGCTTGCGGGGGTTGCGGAAAAACGCGATCATTGGCCTATCCTTCTGTCCCGGTTGTGGCGGGTCGGCAACGTCAGCGGGACCCTATGCGTTCCGCGGCGGGAAGGCAACTTTCACCCGGTCCGCGAAGGGGGCGTTGAGCGTATGGTCGGCGAAACGAAGCCCGGCAGGGCAACGGATGCGATGCCGCAGGACGCGGGCCCCGCGGGCCCCCCGGGGCAGGCCGGAGGACAAGCCGGAGGACCCACGGCGCGCGCGATCCCGCCGGGCCTGCATTTCGTGGCCACCCCGATCGGCGCGGCCCGGGACATCACCCTGCGCGGGCTCGACATCCTCGCCGGGGCGGATGTTCTGGCGGCGGAGGATACGCGGACCCTGCGCCATCTGATGGATATCCACGGCCTCCCCGCCCGGGGCCGGCCCTTCGTCGCCTATCACGACCATAACGGCGCCGAGGCCCGGCCGCGGCTGCTGGCGGCGCTGGCCGAGGGGCGGAGCGTCGCCTATGTCTCCGAAGCCGGAACGCCGCTGGTGGCCGATCCCGGCTTCCAGCTGGGGCGCGCGGCGATCGCGGCGGGCCATCCCGTCCATGCCGCGCCGGGGGCTTCGGCCGTGCTCGCGGCGCTGACGGTGGCGGGGCTGCCCACGGACCGCTTCCTCTTCGCCGGGTTCCCGCCGGCCACCGGCGCTGCCCGCCGCCGCTGGCTCGAGGAGATCGCAAATGTGCCGGCGACGCTGGTGATCTACGAATCGCCGAAGCGCGTTGGGGAATTGTTAGTAGACTGCGTCCACAGTCTGGGAGGAGAGCGGGAGGCGGCGGTGTGCCGGGAACTGACCAAACGGTTCGAGGAGGTGCGGCGCGGCACGCTGACTGAGCTCGCTGCGGATCATGCGGACCGGACGGTGAAGGGCGAGGTCGTGCTGGTGATCGACCGTGCCCGGGGGCGCAGGGTCGAGGCAGCGGAGGTCGAGGCCGCGCTGGTCGAGGCGCTGACCCGGATGCGGGTGAAGGATGCGGCGGCGGCGGTGGCCGAAAGCCTCGGCCTGCCGAAGCGCGAGGTATATCAGGCCGCGTTGCGGCTGGGAAAGGAGCGCTGAATGGCCATCGCGGCACAGCAGGACCGGATCGAAACGCCCCGCGCGGCGATGCCTGCCGCGGCGCGCCGGGATACGGGCCGGACCGCCTGGCTGGCGGGCCAGGCGGCGGAGGCGCAGGTGGAACGGCTTTATGAGGACAGCGGCCGGCCGATCGCGGCGCGGCGCTGGCGCGGACCCGGCGGCGAGATCGACCTGATCGCCCGCGACGGAGCGGCGCTGATCTTCGTCGAGGTGAAGGCCTCGCGCAGCCATGCCGCCGCGGCCGAACGGCTGTCGCGCCGCCAGATGGACCGGATCTGCGCCTCGGCGCAGGCCTTCGTCGCGGCGGAACCGCGCGGGCTCGACACCGAGATGCGCTTCGACGTGGCGCTGGTGGACGGGGCCGGGCGGGTCGAGATCGTCGAGAACGCCTTCGGCGGCTGAGGCGCACCCGCCCGCAGGCGCCCGGCCGGCGCCCGGTCGGCGGAGCCCGCTGCCGCCTTGCAACGCCGCCGGCTCTCGGCCATCAAGGGCCGGCACAGCGCGAGCAAGGGGGCGGCCATGGCAGCGGCAGGAACGGCAGGCGGGATCGGGGCCGGACCGGAGGGGGACCGGGCGGCGGCCGGACGGGGCCGGCCTCTGAAGGTGGCGTTCCAGATGGACCCGATCGGCGCGATCAACATCGCCGCCGACAGCACGTTCCGCATCGCGCTCGAGGCGCAGGCGCGGGGGCATGAGCTGTTCTACTACACGCCCGACCGGCTGGCCTATCGCGAGGACCGGGTGCTGGCCCGGGGCTGGCCGCTGCAGGTCCGGCGCGAGCCGGGCAACCATTATACTCTCGGCGAGGAGGCGGAGATCGACCTGGCCGGCTGGGACGTGGTCTGGCTGCGGCAGGATCCACCCTTCGACATGGGCTACATCACCACGACGCATCTGCTGGACCGGATCCATCCGCGGACACTGGTCGTCAACGACCCGTTCTGGGTGCGGAACTCGCCGGAAAAGCTGCTGGTGCTCAACTTCCCCGACCTGACGCCGCCGACGCTGATCGCGCGCGACCTCGGCACGATCCGGGCCTTCAAGCACCGGCATGGCGACGTGATCCTGAAGCCGCTCTACGGCAATGGCGGGGCGGGGGTGTTCCGGCTGGACCCGGCCGACCGCAACCTCGCCTCGCTGCATGAACTCTTCACCGGCATCAACCGCGAGCCGCTGATCGTGCAGAAATTCGTCCCCGACGTGAGCAAGGGCGACAAGCGGATCATCCTGGTGGACGGCGAGCCGGTGGGCGCGATCAACCGGGTGCCCGCCGATGGCGAGACGCGGTCGAACATGCATGTCGGCGGCCGGCCCGAAAAGGTCGGCCTGACGGAGCGGGACCGCGAGATCTGCGCGCGGATCGGCCCGGTGCTGCGCGAGAAGGGGCAGATCTTCGTCGGCATCGACGTGATCGGCGACTGGCTGACCGAGATCAACGTGACCTCGCCCACCGGCATCCAGGAACTGGAACGGTTCGACGGCACCAACGCGGCCGAGCGGATCTGGCAGGTGATCGAGGCGAAGCGCGCCGCGGCGGGGCCCGCGGCCTGAGCCATGGCCGCGGCGGGGGGCGCGCAGGATCCCGACGATGCCGTGGGGCCGCGGCCCCCGAGCCTGCGGCTGCGCCTGCTGAACCTGTGGCTGCGCCGGGCGGTGCGGCCGCTGGCCGACCGGCCCGTCGATCCGGCGCTGGCCCGGCGGATGATGGAGCGGGCGGCCCGGACGGGCGGCCTGCGGGTGCCGGAGGCCCGGGCCGAGCCCTGGGGCGACCCCGCGCCGGGACCCGGCGGGCTGCGGCTGACCGCGGGGCCGGTGGAGGACGGCGCCGCGATCCTGCATTTCCACGGGGGCGCCTATGTGGCGGGCTCGCCCCGCACCCATGCCGCGATGCTGGCCCGGCTGTCGCGGCTGGCGCGGCTGCCGGTGGTGGCGCCCCGCTATCGCCTCGCCCCGGAACATCCTTTCCCCGCCGCGCTGGAGGATGCCTGCGCCGCCTGGGACCGGCTGCGGCGGGACTATCCCGCCGGCCGCATCGCCCTCGGCGGCGATTCCGCCGGCGGGGGACTGGCGCTGTTGCTGGCCGCGCGCCTTCTGGCGCGGGGCGAGGCGCCGGGGACGGTCTACGCGCTGTCGCCCTGGACCGATCTTGCGGGCAGCGGCGCCTCGATCCGCGAAAATGCCGGGCGCGACGCGCTGTTGTCGGCGCGGCGCCTGCCCGAGGTGGCGGCGCTGGTGCTGGGACCGGGGGGCGATCCGGTCGCGGCCTCGCCGCTGCATTCGCGTTTCGGGGGGCTGCGCTGCCTGCATCTGCAGGTGGGCGAAACCGAGATCCTGCTGGACGACAGCCTGCGGCTGGCGCGGCGGCTGGGGGCGGAGGGCGTGGCGGTGGACCTGCATCTGCATCCCCATGCGCCGCATGTCGTGCATCTGTTCGACGGCTGGGTGCCCGAGGCGCGGCAGGGCCTGCGGCTGCTGGCCCGCGCCATCCGCCGCGATCTCGGACTGTGTGAGGTCAGCCCGGCGCCGCCACGCTCAGCCGGAAGCTGATCGCCTCGGCCACATGCGGGCGGGCGACACCGTCGGAGCCGGCCAGATCGGCGATGGTGCGGGCCACCCGCAGCACCCGGTGATAGCCGCGGGCGGACAGGCCGAAGCGTTCGGCGGCGGTGGCCAGCACGGCGCGCCCCTCGGCATCCGGTCCGGCCACCTGTTCCAGCAGCGCGCCTTCGGCATCGGCGTTGGAGCGCAGGCCGGGATGGCCGGCATAACGCTCCGCCTGCCGGGCCCGGGCGGCGGCGACCCGGGCCGCCACCTCGGCGCTGCCCTCGCCCGCGGCGGGCAGGTCGAGGTCGCGGAAGGCCACGGGCGGCACCTCGACGCGCAGGTCGAAGCGGTCCATCAGCGGGCCCGAGATGCGGCCGAGATAGTCCTCGCCGCAGGCGGGCACCCGGCTGCAGCTGCGGGCGGGATCGGCGAGATGCCCGCACTTGCAGGGATTCGCCGCCGCGACCAGCAGGAAGCGGCAGGGATAGCGCACATGGGCATTGGCGCGCGACACCATGATCTCGCCGGTTTCCAGCGGCTGGCGCAACGTGTCGAGGATGGCGCGGGGAAATTCCGGCAGTTCGTCGAGGAACAGCACGCCGTTATGGGCGAGGCTGATCTCGCCCGGCTTCGCGCCGCGCCCGCCGCCGACGATGGCGGGGGACGAGGCGGTGTGATGCGGGTCCTGATAGGGCCGGCGGCGCGAGATGCCGCCTTCGGGCAGCCGCCCGGCCAGGGAATGGATCATCGAGGTTTCCAGCGCCTCGACCGGCGACAGCGGCGGCAGAAGGCCCGGCATCCGGCGGGCGAGCATCGACTTGCCGCTGCCGGGCGGGCCGGTCATCAGCAGGTGGTGGCGCCCGGCCGCGGCAATTTCCAGCGCGCGCTTGGCGCGTTCCTGCCCCTTCACGTCGCGCAGGTCGGGGACGGCGGCGTCGTCGCGCACCTCGCCGGGACGCGACGGCGACAGCGGCGCCTCGCCCGTCAGGTGGCGGATCGCCTCGGTCAGGGTCGCGGGGGCGAAGACCGGCACCGCGCCGACCCAGGCCGCCTCGGCCCCGCAGGCCGCGGGGCAGATCAGGGCGCGATCCTCGGCCCCCGCCGCCATCGCCGCGGGCAGCGCGCCCACCACCGCCACCAGCCGCCCGTCGAGCGACATCTCGCCCAGGGCCACGCAGCCCTCGACCTCTTCCCCCGGCAGGATGCCGATGGCGGCCAGCAGCGCCAGCGCGATCGGCAGGTCGAAATGCGAGCCTTCCTTGGGCAGGTCCGCGGGCGAGAGGTTGACGGTGATCTTCTTCGATGGCAGCGCGATGGACAGCGCCGACAGCGCGGCCCGCACCCGGTCGCGTGCCTCGGACACGGCCTTGTCGGGCAGGCCCACGACGGCGAAGCCCGGCAGGCCGGCCGTCACCGCGCATTGCACCTCGACGATGCGGGCCTCGACCCCGTCGAAGGCCACCGTATAGGCCCGTGCCACCATGCGCCGCCCACCCTTGCGGTTCAGCGGTAGCGGCGCTTGGTTGCCGAATGGTTAACGGGCGGGCGCGGGGGGCACTGTGGACAGCAGCGCGGCTGCCCCGACCATCGCCATGAAGGCGGGCCAGGCTTCGGGGTCATGCAGGGTCTTGTCGCGGCAGAAGGCGTTGCAGAAGCCCCAGACCCGCCCGTCCATCCGCAGGTAGTGCGTGACGGGATCGCCCGAATAGGGACAGGCCACGTTTTCCGACGGACCTTCGGCCCGGTCCGCGGGCCGCGGCGCGGGGCCGGGCCAGGGGCGCTCCGGGTAGTCGCGGCGATAGACGGGCTGTTCGAAATTCTCGGCCAGACCCATCGCCCGCCAGCGGCGGAAGGCGGGGTCGGCCAGATGCGCCGCGACATAGGCCGCGGCGCCGGCGCCCACCGGCAGATTGTAGGTGGCGATCCGGCCCGCGACCGGCGCATACATCGCGTCGGCGATGCTGTAGGCGCCGAAGAGCCACGGTCCGCCCGCGCCGAACCGCTGCCGCGCCTCGGCCCACAGCGCCTCGATCCGCGCGACGTCGGCCAGCACGGCCGGGGGCGGCGCGCAGTCGGTATAGCTTTTCCCCAGATGCATGGTGCAGTGGTCGCGCAGCGCGGCGAAGCCTGCATGCATCTCGGCCGACAGCCAGCGCGCGAAGGCCCGCGCCGCCGGGTCGGCGGGCCACATCCCGGCCTCGGGGTGGCGTTCGGCCAGTGTTTCGGCGATCGCCAGCGTCTCGCCCACCGCGATCCCCTCCGGCGTGCGCATCGCCGGCACCAGCCGGGCGGGCGCGAAATCGGCCAGAAGACGCGGAACCTCGTCGCTGTAAAGCCGCGCGCGGCGCACCCGGACGGGGATGCCGAACGCCTCGAACATCAGCCAGCCGCGCAGCGACCAGCTGGAATAGGTGCGATCCCCGATGGCGAGTTCATAGCTCATGGCGGCATCCCCGGAACGATTTGACTGTCTCGGGCGTAGTGCTAACGGCGCGGGGCGCCCGGAGCGAACGGAGATTGGTGCGGCGGGACATCACGGAACGTGATGTTCACGGTTTCGCCATCCACCCCGCGCCGGTGATCCACCCCCGGCCGCGACGCGTAGGGAAGCGAGGAGCAGGGCGCGACGAGAGGCGGCCCCGCTGCAGCGCAGGAAGGAAGGGATCCGATGGCTCTGGATGGACTTGCCGAAAGCGTGCTTCCCCGCCGCGCCATGAAGGCCGAGCTGCTGGATGCCGAGACCGAACACGCGCTGGCCGTCGCCTGGCGCGACCGGCGCGACGAGGCCGCGCTGCACCGGCTGGTCACCGCCTATATGCGGCTCGCGATCTCGATGGCGTCTAAGTTCCGCCGCTATGGCGCGCCGATGAACGACCTGATCCAGGAGGCGGGGCTGGGCCTGATGAAGGCCGCGGACAAGTTCGACCCGGACCGGGGCGTGCGGTTCTCGACCTATGCCGTCTGGTGGATCAAGGCCTCGATCCAGGACTACGTCATGCGCAACTGGTCGATGGTGCGCACCGGATCGACCTCGTCGCAGAAGGCGCTGTTCTTCAACATGCGCCGCGTTCAGGCCCGGCTGGAGCGCGAGGCCGAGGGGCGCGGCGAGCGACTGGATTCGCACCAGCTGCGCGCGCGGATCGCGGTCGAGGTGGGGGTGCCGCTCGCGGATGTCGAGATGATGGAAGGTCGGCTGTCGGGGTCGGACTTCTCGCTCAACGCGACGCAGAGCGTCGACGAGGACGGGCGCGAATGGATCGACGCGCTGGAGGATGACAGTCCCCAGGCCTCGGACCGGGTGGCCGAGGCGCATGATGCCGAACGGCTGCGCGCCTGGCTGGGGCGGGCGATGGCCGTGCTGACCGCGCGCGAACGCTATATCGTCGAGGAACGCAAGCTGCGGGCCGAGCCGCGCACGCTGGAATCGCTGGGCGAGGAACTGGGCCTGTCGAAGGAACGGATCCGCCAGCTCGAGGCGCAGGCCTTCGGCAAGATGCGCCGCAGCCTTGAGGAGCAGAGCCAGGAAGTGCATCACTTCCTCGCATGATCCGCGCCGTGATCCCCGCGCTGCTGCTGTGCGCGCCTGTCTTCGCCCGCGAGATTGCCCCGGCGGACTTGGCCGGGGCGATGCTGGGAGCCCAGGTGGTGGTGCTGGGCGAGGTGCATGACAATCCGGCTCATCATGCCCATCAGGCGCAGGCGGTCGCGGCGCTGCGCCCCGCCGCGCTGGTGTTCGAGATGCTGACCCCGGAGCAGGCGGCGCGGGCCACGCCCGACCTGCGCGACGACGCGGCGGCGCTGGCCGCGGCGCTGGAGTGGGAGAGGTCGGGCTGGCCGGATTTCGCCATGTATCACCCGATCTTCGCTGCCGCCCGCGGGGCGCGCGTCTATGGCGCGGCCCTGCCGCGCGATGCGGTGCGCCGGTCGGTCGCCGAGGGCGCGGCCGCCGTCTTCGGCCCGGACGCGCCGCGTTTCGGGCTGGACCGGCCGCTGCCCGCGCCCGAACAGGCACTGCGCGAGGCCGAACAGATGGAGGCGCATTGCCGGGCGATGCCCGAAGACCTGATGCCCGGCATGGTCGAGGCGCAGCGCCTGCGCGACGCGGCGCTGGCCGAGGCGGCGCTGCAGGCGCTGGCCGATACTGGCGGGCCGGTGGCGGTGATCGCAGGCTCCGGCCACGCGCGCAGCGACTGGGGCGTTCCGGCGCTGATCCGGCTGGCCGAGCCCGGCATCACGGTGCTGTCGGTGGGCCAGGTGGAGGCCCCGGCCGCGCCGGACCAGCCCTTCGACCGCTGGATCGTCACCCCGCCCGCCGAACGCGACGACCCCTGCGCGGCGCTGCGATAGGTTGCCTTCGCCGGGACCGGCCCCTAATCCTGTGGCGCCGGAAGCCGTGACGCCCGAACCCGTCACGACAGAAGCGGAGGCCGGAATGCTGGCGGGCAAGCGCATCCTTCTGATCGTCGGCGGCGGCATCGCGGCCTACAAGGCGCTGGAACTGATCCGGCTGCTGAAGGGGCAGGGTGCCTCGGTGGTGCCGGTGCTGACCCGCGCCGCCGAGGAATTCGTGACCCCGCTGTCCGTCGCGACGCTGGCGGGGCAGGCGGCGCATCGCGATCTGTTCGACCTGACGCAAGAGGCCGAGATCGGGCATATCCAGCTGTCCCGCGCCGCCGATCTGGTGGTGGTGGCCCCCGCGACCGCCGACCTGATGGCGAAGATGGCGCAGGGGCTGGCCGGCGATCTGGCGACCACGTTGCTGCTGGCGACCGACAAGCGGGTGCTGATCGCCCCGGCGATGAACGTGCGGATGTGGCAGCATCCGGCGACGCAGCGCAACCGCGACCGGCTGGCGGCGGACGGGGTGCTGTCCGTCGGCCCGGACGAGGGCGACATGGCCTGCGGCGAATGGGGGCCGGGGCGCATGGCCGAGCCGCCCGCGATCGTCGCCGCCATCGCCGCCGCGCTGTCGCCCGTGCCGGCGGGGCCGCTGGCGGGGCGCCATGTGCTGGTGACCTCCGGTCCGACGCATGAGCCGATCGACCCGGTGCGCTATATCGCCAACCGGTCCTCCGGCGCGCAGGGCACGGCGCTGGCCGCGGCGCTGCGCAACCTCGGCGCGCGGGTCAGCTTCGTCACCGGCCCGGCCGCGATCCCCCCGCCCGCCGGGGTGACGGTGATCCGCGTCGAATCGGCGGCCGAGATGCTGGCGGCGGTCGAGGCGGCGCTGCCCGCCGATGCCGCCGTCTTCGCCGCCGCCGTGGCAGACTGGCGCGTGGCGAACCGGGGCGCGCAGAAGATGAAGAAGGATGGCAGCGGCCGGCCCCCCGCGCTGGACTTCGCGGAAAATCCCGACATCCTCGCCACCATCGCCCGCCGGGCCGAGGGACGGCCGCGCCTGGTCGTTGGCTTCGCCGCCGAAACCGAACGGGTGGTGGAACATGCGACCGCGAAACGGGCGCGCAAGGGCTGCGACTGGATCGTGGCCAACGATGTCTCGCCCGCGACCGGGATCATGGGCGGGTCGGAAAACGCCGTCACGCTGGTGACGGACCAGGGCGCAGAGGAGTGGCCGCGCATGACCAAGGATGCCGTGGCCCGCAGGCTGGCCGAACGGATCGCCGGGGCGCTGGCATGACCGCCGCGCCGCTGATCCGCCTGATGTGGGAAGACTGGGCCGACCGCGACCTGCCGCTGCCGGGCTATGAGACTGCCGGCTCCGCCGGGGCCGATGTGCGCGCCAACCTGCGGCCCGAGGACCGGGCGACGGGCTTCATCCTCGATCCGTTCCGCCGCGCGGTGCTGCCGGCGGGCTTTCGCATGGAAATCCCCGAAGGATTCGAGGTGCAGGTGCGCCCGCGGTCCGGCCTTGCGCTGAAACACGGGATCAGCCTGCCCAACACCCCGGGCACCATCGACAGCGACTATCGCGGGCCGGTGGGAATCCTGCTGATCAACCTGTCGAACGACCCCTACACGATCCAGCATGGCGACCGGATCGCGCAGCTGGTGGTGGCGCCGGTGCTGCAGGCGGAATTCGCGCTGGCCGACCGTCTGGGCGACACGCCGCGCGGGACGGGCGGCTTCGGATCGACGGGCCGGCGATGACGGTGCTGGCCGCCGCGGCGGCGCTGATCGCCTTCGGCGCGCTGCTGCGGCTGCCGCGCTGGCTGATCGGGGCGATGCTGCTGGCGCTGTGGGCGGGGGCGGTGCTGGTGCATCTGGTGCTGCCCGACGGCGCGCCGCTGCGTCAGGCGGTGGGCGGCACCGCGCGGGGCTGGCTGGCGCTGGCGGTGCTGGTGGCGCTGGCGCTGGCCTATCGCACGGTGCTGGGCCGGCTGCGGCGCCGCGCCGGGGCCGCGCCCCCCGCGGCGGCGAAACCCGGCGTCTTTTCCGACACCGAACTCGACCGCTATGCCCGCCATATCGTGCTGCGCGAGGTCGGCGGCATGGGCCAGCGCCGGCTGAAACAGGCGCGGGTGCTGGTGGTGGGGGCGGGGGGGCTCGGCTCGCCCGCGATCCTTTATCTGGCAGCGGCGGGTGTGGGCACGATCGGCGTGATCGACGACGACACCGTGTCGAATTCCAACCTGCAGCGGCAGATCATCCATGCCGATGCGCGGATCGGGATGCCCAAGGTCTTTTCCGCCGAGATCGCGGTGAAGGCGCTGAACCCCTTCGTCACGCTGCGCCCCTACAATCGCCGCCTGACCGCCGAGGCGGCGCCGGCGCTGTTCGCCGACTATGACCTGATCCTCGACGGGTCCGACAATTTCGATACCCGGCTTCTGGTGAACGAAGCGGCGGTGGCGGCGGGCAAGCCGCTGCTGTCGGGCGCGATCACGCAATGGGAAGGGCAGCTGTCGCTCTACGATCCCGACCGGGGCGCGCCCTGCTTCGCCTGCGTCTTCCCCGAGGTGCCGGCGCCGGGCCTCGCCCCCTCCTGCGCCGAGGCGGGGGTGATGGGGGCGCTGCCCGGCATCCTCGGCGCGACCATGGCCGCCGAGGCGATCAAGGAGATCACGGGCGCGGGCCAGTCGCTGCGCGGACGGTTGATGCTGCTGGATGCGCTGTGGGGCGAGAACCGGGTGGTGACGGTGCGCAGGCGGGCGGATTGCCCGGTCTGCGGGCAGGTGCATCCGGCCGGCCCCGGCGACCGGGACAGCCGGTAAGACGGCTGCTGGACAGCGCGGGCACCCGTCCCTAGGCTCGCGCCACCCCCGTCCGAGGAGCCCCCAGATGCGCCTGTCCCTGCCCCTTGCCCGCGCCGCCGTCCTTGCCGCCGCCCTGCTGCCCGCCCCGCTCGCCGCCGCCGATCTGCCCGACCTCGGAGGCCGCGCGGTGACGGTGGTGACGGAAAACGCCTATCCGCCGCTGCAATTCGTCGATGCCCAAGGGCAGACCGTGGGCTGGGAATATGACGCGATGGCCGAGATCGCCGAACGGCTGAACATGACCGTGACCTACGAGAATATCAGCTGGGACGCGATGATACAGGCGATTGCCGAGGGCCAGTTCGACATCGGCATGACCGGCATCACCATCCGCGACGACCGCAAGGAGATGGTCGATTTCTCCGCCCCCTACATGCGGTCGCAGATGGTGATGATGGTGCGCGGCGACGAGACGCGCTTCGATGACGCGGCGGGTTTCGCCGCCGACGCCGACCTGCTGATGGCCGCGCAGCCGGGCACCACGCCCTTCTATGTCGGCGTCTACGAGGTGCTGGACGGGAACGAGGCCAATCCCCGCATCAAGCTGTTCGAAACCTTCGGTGCCGGGGTGGCGGCGCTGCGGGCGGGGGATGTCGATCTGGTGCTGACCGACGGCACCTCGGGCGAGGGCTATGTGGCCGCCTCGAATGGCGCGCTGAAGCTGGTGGGCGAGCCGCTGGGGACCGAGGATTTCGGCTTCATCTTCCCCAAGGGCTCGGATCTGGTGGCGCCGGTCGATGCCGCCATTGCCGCGATGCAGGCCGACGGCACGCTGGAGGCGCTGAACCGCAAGTGGTTCCTCGATTACAAGATGGGCCAGTGAGGACGCGGACCCGGTGACGGCCGGACCGCAGGGCACATGATGCCGCGACGGCGCGACCCGGACCGCGACTTTCCGTGGTGGCTGCTGATCCTGGGCGCGACCGGCCTTTGGGCCGGCTGGCAGGTGGCGACCAGCCCGGTCCAGGCCGGGGTGATGGCCGCGCTGCTGCAGGGGGTGCAGATCACGGTCGTCGTTTCGGTGGTGGCCTATCTGGCCGCCGCGGCGCTCGGGCTGGGGCTGGCGGTGATGAGCCTGTCGCGTCATCTGCTGCTGCGGCAGGCGGCGCGGCTGTGGATCGAGGTGATGCGCGGCATCCCGATCCTGGTGCTGCTGCTCTATGTGGCCTTCGTGATCGTGCCGGGCGCGATCGCCGGCTGGAACGCGCTGGCCGAGGCCGCGGGACTGCCGCCTCTGCGCACCCGCGACGTGCCGCTGCTGTGGCGGGCGGTGGCGGCGCTGACGCTGGCCTATTCGGCCTTTCTCGCCGAAATTTTCCGCGCCGGGCTGATGGCGGTGCCGGAGGGGCAGGTGGAGGCGGCGGAAAGCCTTGGCCTCAGCCGGGGGCAGATCTTCCGGCTGATCGTGTTTCCGCAAGGATTCCGGGTGATCCTGCCGCCGCTCGGCAACGACTTTGTCGCAATGGTGAAAGACAGCTCGCTCGTCTCCGTCCTCGGGGTGACGGATGTGACGCAGCTCGGCAAGGTGATCTCTGCCGGGAACTTCCGCTATTTCGAGACCTACAACCTCGTGGCGCTGATCTATCTGACGCTGACTGTCGGCCTGTCGCTGATCCTGCGCCGGATCGAGGCGCGGCTGCGGGCACAGGGCAGCCCGCGCGACTGACTGCGCAAAACCGCGGCAGTCGCGCCAGAATTGGCGGTTCCGGCGCCGCGACCCACGAAAGATTGCGCGTCAGGCCCGGCTGTGTTGTAAGACGGACCCATCACCAGCAAAGAGCGATCCCATGCCCGAAGACCTGCTGTCCGGTCCCTCCGACACCTATGACGCCTCGTCCATCGAGGTGCTCGAGGGGCTGGAACCCGTGCGCAAGCGGCCCGGCATGTATATCGGCGGCACCGACGAACGGGCGCTGCACCACATGGTGGCCGAGATCCTCGACAACGCGATGGACGAGGCGGTGGCGGGCCATGCCAACCGCATCGAGGTCGAGCTGCATGCCGATCATTCGGTGACGGTGCGCGACAATGGCCGCGGCATCCCCGTCGATCCGCATCCGAAATTCCCTGGCAAGTCGGCGCTGGAGGTGATCCTGTGCACGCTGCATGCGGGGGGCAAGTTTTCCAACAAGGCCTATTCCACCTCGGGCGGTCTGAACGGCGTCGGCTCGTCGGTGGTCAACGCCCTGTCCGACCGGATGCGGGTCGAAGTCGCGCGCAACCGCGAACTTTACGCGCAGGATTTCGCCCGCGGCGTGCCGCAGGGGCCGGTGGCGAAGATCGGCCCGGCCCCCAACCGGCGGGGGACCAGCGTCACCTTCCATCCCGACGCGCAGATCTTCGGCTCGCAGCAGCTGAAGCCGGCGCGGCTGTTCAAGATGGTGCGGTCCAAGGCCTACCTGTTCTCGGGCGTCGAAATCCGCTGGCGCTCGGCCGTCGAGGACGGCGAGACGCCGGCCGAGGCCGTGTTTCACTTTCCGAACGGCCTGTCGGATTTTCTGGCGGAAAACCTCGCCGGGCACAGCACCTATGCCGACAAACCCTTCGCCGGCAAGGTCAGCTTCCAGGACAAGTTCGGTGTGCCCGGATCGGTGGAATGGGCGATCAACTGGACGGCGGCGCGGGACGGCTTCATCCAATCCTATTGCAACACCGTGCCCACGCCCGATGGCGGCACGCATGAGGCCGGGTTCTGGGCGGCGATGCTGAAGGGCATCCGCGCCTATGGCGAATTGGTCCGCAACCGCAAGGCCGCCGACATCACCCGCGAGGACATGCTGACCGGCGGCTGCGCGCTGATCTCGATCTTCATCCGCGAACCCTCGTTCGTCGGGCAGACCAAGGACCGGCTGTCGACCGAAGAGGCGGCGAAATGGGTGGAAAGCGCGGTCCGCGACCATTTCGACAATTGGCTCGCCGCCGATACCAGGGCCGCGGGCGCGATCCTCGATTTCCTCGTCCTGCGGGCCGAGGAACGGATGCGCCGCCGGCAGGAGAAGGAGACGGCGCGCAAGTCGGCGACGAAAAAGCTGCGCCTGCCCGGCAAGCTGACCGACTGTTCCGCGAAGAACCGCGAGGGGACGGAGCTGTTCATCGTCGAGGGCGACTCGGCCGGCGGCTCGGCCAAGGGCGCCCGCAACCGCGAGACGCAGGCCCTGCTGCCGCTGAAGGGCAAGATCCTGAACGTGCTGGGCGCGGCCTCGGCCAAGCTGAACGACAATTCCGAGATCCGCGACATCTGCGAGGCGCTGGGCGTCGGCATGGGCACGAAGTTCCGCGTCGACGACCTGCGCTATGACAAGATCATCATCATGACCGATGCCGATGTGGACGGCGCCCATATCGCCAGCCTCCTGATGACCTTTTTCTTCACCCAGATGCGTCCGCTGATCGACAAGGGCCACCTGTTCCTCGCCTGCCCGCCGCTCTACCGGCTGACGCAGGGGTCGCGGCGGCTCTATGTCGGCAGCGATGCCGAGAAAGAGGAATGGCTGGCCAAGGGGCTGGGCGGCAAGGGCAAGATCGACGTGCAGCGGTTCAAGGGCCTGGGCGAGATGGACGCCAAGGACCTGAAGGACACCACGATGGACCCGGCGACGCGCAAGCTGATCCGGGTCAGCATCGACGAGGATGCGCCGGGCGAGACCGGCGATCTGGTGGAGCGGCTGATGGGCAAGAAGCCGGAACTGCGCTTCCAGTACATCCAGGAGAATGCCCGCTTCGTGGAAGAGCTGGACGTCTGAGCCGGCCGCGCTTCGGTGCGCAGGCGCAGGTCCGGCTCTGCATCCGGCAGCGGTTGATCGCGGCGGCGCCGCCGCTTACCTTCGGCCCATGCCCTTCGATCCCGCCCCCGCCGCATCCGCCCGCCGGATGACGCTGACGCCCGAGCTTGTTGCCCGGGCCTTCCGCGAGGTCGAGGATCCCGGCCTGCCGCCGGAATGGACCGCGCTGACCGACGAGGATTTCGCCCGGCTGGCCGATGACTGGCTGGAACGCTCGGGCGGCGGACCCGTGCGCGTCTTCGCCTATGGCTCGCTGATCTGGAACCCCGGCTTCCCCGTCGGCCGCATCACCCGCGGCGTGGCGCATGGCTGGCATCGCAGCTTCTGCCTGCACCTGACCAGCTGGCGCGGCTCGCCGGAATATCCCGGCCTGATGCTCGCGCTGGAAGCGGGCGGATCGGCGGCCGGACTGCTGATGGAGGTCGCGCCGGGCGAGGAACGGGCCGGGATCGAGGCGCTGTTGCGGCGCGAGATCGCGGCGCGCGAACACACGCATATGGTGCGCGTCGTCAGCGTCCGGTCGGAGGGCGAGGCGGTGCCGGCGCTGACTTTCTGGGCCGGTCCGAAGGGCGAGGGCGTGGTCAGCCTGCCGGTCGAGGAACAGGCGCGGCGGCTCGCCACCGCCTGCGGGCATCGCGGATCGGGCGCCGAATACCTCTACAACACCGTCGCCAAGCTGGAAGAGCACGGCATCCACGACCGCAACCTGTGGCAGTTGCAGCACCTGACGGCAGAGGAACTGGTCCGCCGTCACGCCTCTCCTGCCGCCTGACCGGCGGGGCCGTCAGCCGGCAATCCGCCCCTCGTCCATCCGTACCACCCGGTCCATCCGTGCCGCGAGGTCGAGGTTGTGGGTCGCGATCAGCGCCGACATGCCGGTGTCGCGGACCAGTGCCATCAGCGCGTCGAAGACCTGTTCGGCGGTCGCGCCGTCCAGGTTGCCGGTGGGTTCATCCGCCAGCAGCAGCGCCGGGCCGTTGGCCAGCGCCCGGCAGAAGGCCACGCGCTGCTGCTGCCCGCCCGACAGCGCGGCGGGGCGGTGGCCGGCGCGGTCGGCCACGCCGACCCGGCCCAGCAGGTCGCGGGCCCGCGCCTCGGCGGCCTCCCGCGCCACGCCGTTCGCCAGTTGCGGCAGCATGACGTTTTCCAGCGCGGTGAATTCCGGCAGCAGATGGTGGAACTGGTAGACGAAGCCCACCTCGGCCCGCCGCATCGCCGTGCGCGCGCGGTCCCCGGCCTGCCCCATATCCTGCCCGCCGATCGCCACCCGGCCCGCATCGGCGGTGTCAAGCAGCCCGGCGATGTGAAGCAGCGTCGATTTCCCCGCCCCCGAGGGCGCGACCAGCGCCACCGCCTCACCCCGGGCGACGGTCAGGTCCAGCCCGCGCAGCACCCGCACCTCGGACGGCTGGCCGAGGTTGTAGCCCTTTTCCAGCCCCTGCAGTTCCAGCACCGGGTCACTCATAGCGCAGCGCCTCCACCGGGTTCATCCGGGCCGCGCGCCGCGCCGGGAAGATCGTCACCACGAAGGACAGGAACAGGCTCAGCCCCGCGGCGCGGCCCACGTCCCACCATTGCAGCTTGGCGGGCAGGGTATAGATGCCGCGGATCGACGGATCCCAGACCCCGCCGCCGGCCATGTAGTTGACGAAGCTGAAGATCGGGTCGATCCAGATCGCGAAGAGGCAACCGAGCGCCACCCCCGCCGCGGTGCCGATGATGCCGGTAAAGGCCCCGCACAGGAAGAACACCCGCAGTACCGAACCCTCGGTCAGGCCCATGGTCCGCAGGATGCCGATGTCGCGGCCCTTGTTCTTGACCAGCATGATCAGCCCCGAGGTGATGTTCATCGCCGCGATCAGCACGAGGATCGACAGGATGATGAACATCACGTTGTCCTCGACATCCAGCGCGCGCAGGAAGGCGCCGGAACTGTCCCGCCACGTCCAGAGATAGGCACCCGGACCGGCGGCGCGCAGCAGGGGCAGGGTCATCTCCTCCACCGCCTCGGGATCGTCGAGCATCACCTCGATCTCGTCGGCCAGCCCCTCTCGGTTGAAATGGTCCTGCGCCACGGCGAAGGGCAGGTAGATGCGGGTGCGGTCGATGTCATAGCGCCCGGCGGTGAAGACATAGACCACCTCATAGGCGTTCACCCGCGGGCTGGTACCGAAGGCGGTCTTCACGCCGTTGGGCTGGATCAGCCGGATGCGGTCGCCCGGCACCACGCCCAGTTCGCGGGCGAGGCCCGAGCCGATGGCGACCCCCTCGTCGAACCGCGCGATGTCGCCCTCGCTCGCCTCGGGATCGGCGACACGGGGGATGCCCGCCAGATCCTCGGCCCGGATGCCGTAAAGATCGCCGGCCGAGGCGCGGTCGCCGAGGCTGACCATCACCTGCCCGCGGATCAGCGGCGCGGTGCGGGTGACGCCCGGCACCTCGGCCAGCCGGGCCGCCAGCGCGTCGTAATCCTCGATGGTGCGGATGGTGGCGCCGGTCTCGGTGATCCGCGGTTCGGGATAGACCGTCACATGCGCGTTGGCGCCGAGGATCGTGTCGACGAATTCGGCGCGGAATCCTGCGCGCACCGCCAGCGTGGCGATCAGCGCGAAGACGGCGAGGGTGACGCCGATCAGGCTGATCCAGGTCATCACGCTGACCCCGCCTTCGGCGCGGCGCGCCCGCAGATAGCGCCAGGCGATGGCGAATTCGAAGGGCGCGAAGGGCGCGGTGCGGCCGGGTCTGCGTCCGGTGGTGCTCATGGGGCTTCTCGCAAGGGGCGCCGTGCCCGGATGGGTCGGCGGCGGGTCGGCGCGCACCGTGTCGGCAGGGCGGGCAAAGGTCAAGCCGGCCGCCGCGGCGATCACGGCAGACTGAAGCCGACCGCGCGCTCTCCTGCGCCCCGTCGGGCGTTCAGGCCGACCGCCGCGCCGGGACGGCGCCCGCCTTCGCCGCGGCCCAGGCCCGGACGGCATCGCCGAAGGCCGCGAACAGCGGCCGCGACACCGGATCGTTGGCCGCGTTCCATTCCGGGTGCCACTGCACCGACAGGGTAAAGCCGGGCGCGCCCTCGACATAGGCGGCCTCGGGCGTGCCGTCGGGGGCCAGCCCGTCGATGACGATGCGCTGGCCGGGGTGCTTGATGCCTTGTCCATGCAGCGAATTGGTCATCACCTCGGTCGCCCCGAAGACGCGGTGGAAGGGGCCGCCCTCGGTCACCGTCACCTTGTGGCGCAGGGCGAACTTCTCCTCCACGGTGCCGTCCGGCGGCATCCGGTGGTTCATCCGGCCCGGCAGGTCGCGGATTTCCGGCCAGAGCGTGCCGCCCATCGCCACGTTCACCTCCTGAAAGCCGCGGCAGACGCCGAGGAAGGGCTGCCCCCGCTCGACGCAGGCGCGGATCAGGGGCAGGGTGATGGCGTCGCGCGCCCGGTCGAAGGCGCCATGGGCGGGCGTCTCGTCCTCGCCATATTCGCTGGGATGCACGTTCGGGCGGCCGCCGGTCAGCAGGAAGCCGTCGCAGACCTCCAGCAGTTCGGGCACCGAGACCAGCCGCGGGTCCGCCGGGATCACCAGCGGCAGGCAGCCCGCGACCTCGGCCACGGCGAGGCTGTTCATCGTGCCGCCGCTATGCGCGGGATAGGTGTCGTTGATCAGCACCGAATTGCCGATGATGCCGACGACAGGTCGATCGGTGGCCCGATCGGAGGGGTGTTCCCCGCACGGACGCGTCATGGCCGGTCCTTTCTGCTGCATATGTGAGACAACATATGCCGCCCGCGCGACGACGGAAAGCGCCGGCTCGCACAGATCGCGTGCGGGCGCGGCCGGGGGCAGCGCCTGGGGCGCGGTGGGCGATGCGGCACCGTGCTGCCGCCTCCGCGGTCAGCGGCCGGTTCGCAGCGCGGCGTGATCGGCCGCCGGCGCATCGCCGTCGAGCGCCGCGATCAGCGATTGCATCTGCGCGATCTCCGCCTCGCGCCGCGCCACGATCCCGTCGCACAGCGCAATCACCTGCGGGTCCTGCAGGCGCGCGCGGTTGCAGACGAGGATCGCGCTCGACTGGCTGCGGATCATCGTGGCCAGCGCCGCGCGGTCGCCCGTCAGGATCTGGCTGCGCAGCAGGCCCAGCAGTCCCGCCGCCGCGACCAGCGCCAGCGCCACCACCCGCAGGTTGCCGCGCGCGGTGGGCTGGGGCCGCAGCAGCGCCCAGAAGACAGCGACCCCCGCCACCGCCATCGTCAGGGCAAGGCAGATCCGGTTGGGGTCGAGCCGGGCGAGGCCGGCATCGGGCACCAGCGCATAGCCCAGCAGGAACAGGCTGATCGCGTTCACGGCCGCCGCCGCAGTCAGGCGGCGGATCTGCGCGACGTTCCGGCCTTGCGGAAGGTAGGGCATCGTGCTCCTTTCCCCGGCCCGGGTCGCCCGCGACGGGGCACTGCGGGCCGGCTGTTGGCACGGCGGGTCGGGTCATCGGGCCTCGGTCGCCGGATCGGGTTGCCAGTTCAGGTCTCCCGATCAGGTCTCCGGCTCGAACCCCGCCGCGCGGATACCCGCGGCGGCCGCCGCGGCATCGTTGTCCGAGGTGTCGCCGGTCACGCCCACCGCGCCGATCACCGCCCCCGCCGCATCGCGGACGAGGACGCCCCCCGGCACCGGCAGCACCTGCCCGCCGAAGACACCGTTCACCGCCGCCATGAAATAGGCCTGCGCCTCGGCCCGCGCCATCTGCGCGGACCCGCCCATGCCCAGCATCACCGCGCCATAGGCCTTGGCGCGGGCGATCTCGAACCGGCCGGGGCTGGCCCCGTCGCCGCGGTCGAACGACAGCACATGCCCGCCCGCGTCCAGCACCACCGCCGACAGCGGCTTCCACCCGTGGTCGCGCCCGTGGTCCAGCGCGGTGGCGATGATGGTGCGGGCCGCCTCCAGCGTCAGGGTCATGCCATCTCTCCCTTCGCCTGTTGCCGGCGGGCGTGCAGCACCGGCTCGGTATAGCCCGAGGGCTGCACCGTCCCGAGGAAGACCAGGTCGCAGGCCGCCTGGAAGGCGCGGCCGGTGAAGCCCGGCGCCATCGGGCGATAGGCGGGGTCGCCCGCGTTCTGCCGGTCCACCACCGCGGCCATCTTGCGCAGCGCGTCCATCACCTGCTGCTGGCTGACCACGCCGTGATGCAGCCAGTTGGCCAGCGCCTGCGCGCTGATCCGGCAGGTGGCGCGGTCCTCCATCAGCCCGACATCGTGGATGTCCGGCACCTTGGAACAGCCCACGCCCTGATCGACCCAGCGGACGACATAGCCAAGGATGCCCTGGCAGTTGTTCTCGATCTCGGCGCGGATCTCCTCCTCGGAATAGTTGCGCCCGCTGGCCAGCGGCAGGGTCAGCAGATCGTCCAGCCGCGCGGGCCGCCGCTGCGCCGCGATCTCGTCCTGCCGGGCGAAGACATCGACCTGATGGTAATGCGTCGCGTGCAGCACGGCAGCGGTGGGCGAGGGCACCCAGGCACAGTTCGCCCCCGCCTGCGGATGGCCGATCTTCTGGTCCAGCATCGCGGCCATCAGGTCGGGCGCCGCCCACATCCCCTTGCCGATCTGGGCGCGGCCCTGCAGTCCGCAGGCCAGCCCGATATCGACGTTGCGATCCTCATAGGCGGAAATCCAGGGCTGGGTCTTCATCTCGCCCTTCCGCACCATCGGCCCGGCTTCCATGCCGGTATGGATCTCGTCCCCGGTGCGGTCGAGGAAGCCGGTATTGATGAAGGCCACCCGGTCCTTCGCGGCGCGGATGCATTCCTTCAGGTTGACCGAGGTGCGCCGCTCTTCGTCCATGATGCCCAGCTTCACCGTGTTGCGCGGCAGGCCCAGCACCTGTTCGACGCGGGTGAAGATCTCGTCGGCGAAGGCCACTTCCTCGGGCCCGTGCATCTTGGGCTTCACCACATAGACCGACCCGGTGACGGAATTGCGCGGGCCGTCCGTCTTGTTCAGGTCGTGCATCGCGATCATCGTGGTCAGCATCGCGTCCATCAGCCCCTCGCCCGCCTCGTTGCCGTCGCGGTCGAGGATGGCGGGCGTGGTCATCAGATGGCCCACGTTGCGCACCAGCATCAGCGCGCGGCATTTCAGCGTCAGGGTCGATCCGTCCGGCGCGACATAGTCGAAATCCGGGTTCAGGCGGCGGGTCATCGTCTCGCCGCCCTTGCGGAAGGTCTCGGTCAGGTCGCCCTTCATCAGGCCCAGCCAGTTGGAATAGGCCAGCACCTTGTCCTCGGCATCGACACAGGCGACCGAATCCTCGCAATCCATGATGGAGGACAGCGCCGCCTCCAGCCAGATGTCGGAAATGCCGGCCGGGTCGCTGGCGCCGATCTGGCTGTCGCGGTCGATCAGGATCTCGACATGCAGGCCGTTGTTCTTCAGCAGCACCTGCCCCGGCGCGGCCGGATCGCCGGCATGGCCCGCGAATTGCGACGGATCGGCCAGCGCGGTCTGCCCGCTGCCGGTGGTCACCGCCAGCGCGCCCTCCGACACCGTCAGCGCGACCGCATCCGCCCAGGATCCGGCGGCCAGCGGCGCGGTGCGGTCGAGGAAGGCCTTGGCCCAGGCGATCACCCGCCCGCCGCGTTCGGCGTCATAACCCTTGCCCTGCGGCAGATCGCCAAGCGCGTCGGTGCCGTAGAGCGCGTCATAGAGGCTGCCCCAGCGGGCATTGGCGGCGTTCAGCGCATAGCGGGCATTGGTGATGGGCACCACCAGCTGCGGTCCGGCGATCTGTGCGATCTCGGGATCGGTGTTCCGGGTGTCGATGGTGAAATCCGGACCTTCGGGCAGCAGATAGCCGATCTCTTCCAGGAAGGCGCGGTAGGCCGCCGGATCGTGGCCCGAGGCGCGGCGGGCGCTGTGCCAGCCGTCGATCTGCTTCTGCAGCGCGTCGCGGCGATCCAGCAGCGCGCGGTTCCTGGGCCCGAGGTCGTGGATCAGCGCGGACAGGCCCTGCCAGAACGTGTCCGCCGCAATGCCCGTGCCGGGCAGCGCCGCGGTCTCGACGAACTCCGCCAGCCGCAGATCGACCTGCAGCCCGTAGCGATCCACGCGATCCGTCATCCGTTCCTCCTGTCCCCGGGATATCCCGCACACAGCTAGGCGGAGGCGTCCGGCGATGCAACCGTGCCGTGGCCCGCCGGCGGAGGGCGGCGCGCGGGCGCCCGCCCGCTGGGCAGTTGAACCCGCCCGTGCCGCTGCCTAGGCTTCGGGGATGCCTCAGCCGCAGGAAGTGCCATGACCCCCCCCGACCATGCCGACCCCGCCGCCGCCACCCACTCCCCCGACGACGATGCACCCCGCGCCGTGCATCTGGCGGATTACCGCCCCTGTCCCTTCCGGCTCGACGCGGTCGAACTGACCTTCCGGCTGGCGCTCCGGACCACACGGGTGCTGTCGCGGCTGCACTTCGTGCCGGTCGAGGGTCCGGCGCAGGATCTGGTGTTGCACGGTGAAGGGCTGCGGCCCGTCCGCTGTGCCATCGACGGGGTGGAGCTGACCGGGGCCGCGTTGCAGGTGGCGGACGGCCTGCTGACGGTGCCCGCCGCGCGCCTGCCCGCCGGCCCCTTCCTGTGGGAGGCCGAGGTCGAGATCGCGCCCGAGGACAATACCGCGCTGGAAGGCCTCTACATGTCGGGCGGCATCTACTGCACCCAGTGCGAGGCCGAGGGCTTCCGCAAGATCACCTTCTATCCGGACAGGCCCGACGTGATGGCGCCGTTCCGGGTGCGGATCGAAAGCGACATGCCGGTGCTTCTGTCGAACGGCAATCCGGCGGGGCAGGGGCCGGGCTGGGCCGAATGGCACGATCCCTGGCCGAAGCCCGCCTATCTGTTTGCGCTGGTGGCGGGCGATCTGGTGGCGGTGCGCGACCGTTTCACCACCCGGTCGGGGCGCGAGGTGGCGCTGGCGATCTGGGTGCGGGCGGGCGACGAGGACCGCTGCACCTTCGCCATGGACGCGCTGAAACGGTCGATGCGGTGGGACGAACAGGTCTATGGCCGCGAATACGACCTCGACGTGTTCAACATCGTCGCCGTGGACGATTTCAACATGGGCGCGATGGAGAACAAGGGGCTGAACATCTTCAACTCCAAGCTCGTCCTGGCCAGCCGCGACACCGCCACGGATGCGGATTTCGAACGGATCGAGCGGGTGATCGCGCATGAATATTTCCACAACTGGACCGGCAACCGCATCACCTGCCGCGACTGGTTCCAGCTGTGCCTGAAAGAGGGGCTGACCGTCTTCCGCGACCAGCAGTTCATGTGCGACATGCGCTCGGCCCCGGTGAAGCGCATCGAGGATGTGCTGGTGCTGCGCGCCCGCCAGTTCCGCGAGGATATGGGGCCGCTCGCCCATCCGGTCCGGCCCGACAGCTTTGTCGAGATCAACAACTTCTACACCGCCACCGTTTATGAGAAGGGCGCCGAGCTGATCGGGATGCTGCGCAGCCTCGTCGGACCCGATGCCTATGCCCGCGCGCTCGACCTCTATTTCGACCGGCATGACGGGCAGGCGGCGACGATCGAGGACTGGCTGCAGGTCTTCGAGGATGCGACGGGACGCGACCTGACCCAGTTCAAGCGCTGGTACACCGATGCGGGCACGCCGCGCCTGTCGGTGACCGACGACTGGCAGGACGGCACCTATACCCTGACCTTCGCGCAGACGACGCCCCCCACGCCCGGACAGCCCGACAAGCCGCCGCGCGTGATCCCGATCGCCCTGGGCCTGTTGAACCCCAATGGCGACGAGGTGCTGCCGACCACGGTGCTGGAGATGACGGAGGCCAGGCAGATCTTCCGCTTCGAGGGGCTGGCGGCGCGGCCGATCCCCTCGATCCTGCGGGGCCTGTCGGCGCCCGTGGTGCTGGACCGGCAGGCGCCGGCCGGCGAACGTGCCTTCCTGCTGGCCCATGACACCGACCCCGTGAACCGGTGGGAGGCCGGGCGTGCCCTGGCGAAGGACGCGCTGGCGCGGATGGTGGCCGAAGGCGTCGACCCGCCCACCGACCTGCTGGCGGGGCTGGAGGCGGTGCTGCGCGACGACGGGCTCGACCCCGCCTTCCGGGCGCTGTGCCTGCGGCTGCCGTCGGAGGATGACATCGCCCAGACGCTGCACGATGCCGGCCGGGTGCCGGACCCCGACGCGATCCACGCCGCGCGTCGCCGGCTGGCCCTGGCGCTGGCGACGCGGCTGGCCCCGGTCCTGCCCGCGATCCACGAGCAGATGGACAGCCCCGGTCCGTTCTCGCCCGATGCGGCCTCGGCCGGGCGGCGGGCGCTGCGGCTGGCCTGCCTGGGGCTGATGACCCGGCTCGACGGCGGCGCGCGGGCGGCGCAGGTCTTCGCCCAGGCCGACAACATGACCGAAAGCCTGGGCGCGCTGGCCTGCCTGCTGGATGCCGGGCGCGGGGCCGAGGAACTGGCCGCCTTCCACGCCCGCTGGCGCGGCAACCGGCTGGTGATCGACAAGTGGTTCGCGGTGCAGGTGCTGCATGCCGCGCCCGACCGGCTGGCCGGGGTGGCGACGGCCCTGACCGCGCATCCGGATTTCGACTGGAAGAACCCGAACCGCTTCCGCTCGGTCATGGGGGCCCTGCCCGAGAATCATGCGGGCTTCCATCATGCCTCGGGCGCGGCCTATGGGCTGCTGGCGGACTGGCTGATCCGGCTCGACGCGGTGAACCCGCAGACGGCGGCGCGGATGAGCACGGCCTTCGAGACGTGGCGGCGCTATGACGCCGACCGGCAGGCGGGGGCGCGGGCGGCGCTGGAGCGGATCGCCGCGAAACCGGGCCTCAGCCGCGATCTGGCAGAGATGGTAGGGCGAATCCTCGGCGGCTGAGCGGCGAGGATGGTGCGAAAACGGCCGCCGGGGCGCCCCGGCGTCCCTGCCGCGGCGCCGGTGGGCCGTTGCGGGCGGCACTGTTTCCGGAAAATGGGCGGAATCGTGGCGTGCCACAATTGAGACACATTTTCCGCCATGATCCGGCCCATGACCAAAGCCATTTCCGATGACGCAGGGGTTTTCACCTTCGACGTGGCGACACGTCGGCGCGCTGCCAAGTCGCGCCAATACCTCTTGCTGTGGGCGGCGCTGGTTATTTTTGCCTGCGCCGCCCGCAGCGGCCTCTGGCCGGTGGCGGTGCTGGCCGCGGTCGCCGCGGCGGCACAGATCCGCGCCCTGACCGGGCGTCTGGCCGCGGATCTTGCGCTCCTCGCCGTCTGCGGCGAAGATACGGCAGCGGGCCGCCGATAACAGCCGGCCACGCCCCGCCCACTGGCGCACGGAACTCCGGTGTCATATTCCTGTTGTGACGCTGTGTTGGGAGTGCAGCATGCAGGACAAAGTCGACCCGCTTATCGCCGAACGCGCACCCTGGCTGTTCACCGGGAGGCCGCATCATACGCTGGCCAAGCATGCGCTGACCCGGCTTCTCGGCTATCAGAAGACGCTGGCCATCGGCACGGTGGTCGAGCATGAGCCGACCGAGCGGATCATGGCGACGGTCGCGCAGATCATCGCGCGCGACGTGCAGGTCAGCGGGCTGGACAACATTCCTCGCAACGGGCCGGCGATGGTGGTCGCGAACCATCCCACGGGGATCGCCGATGGCGTCATCCTGTGGTCGGTGCTGCAGGCGATCCGCCCGGACCTGTATATCTACGCCAATTCCGACATCCTGCGCATCCTGCCGCAGATGGAAAGCCTGATCCTGCCCGTCGAATGGCGGCTGGAAAAGCGCACGCTCGCCAAGACGCGCGAGACGATGGCCCTGACCCGCACCGCGATCGAGCGGGGGCGGCTGGGGGTGATCTTCCCCTCGGGCCGGCTGGCCAAGCGCCGGGGCCTGCGGCTGTATGAGCGCGAATGGATGCCCTCGGCAGCGATGATCGCCCGCAAGTTCGACATCCCGGTGATTCCGCTGAACATCCGCGCCCGCAACTCGGCGCTGTTCTACCTGTTCGACCTGATCCACCCGACGCTGCGCGACATCACCCTGTTCCACGAGACGCTGAACAAGGCGCGCCAGCCCTACCGGATCACCGTGGGCCGGCCGATCCCGGCCGAGCGGTTGCCCGAAACCTCGGCCGAGGGGATCGAGATGCTGAAGGCCGAAACCCTGGCGCTCGGCGAACGCAACGGCCCCGGCATCTCGATGATCGACGCCACGCGCAAGCTGTTGCCGAAACGCCGGGCGGTCATCGCGCGGGGGTGACCGCAACCGCCGCGCGCTGCAAGGATACGAAAAAGGGGCCCGCGGGCCCCTTTGCTGTTCCGATGTGCGGCCTCTGGTCAGGCCTTGCTGCCCTTCGGCCGGCAATAGGGCTGCGCGCGGGTCCAGGCCGCCATTTCGGCCACCTTCGAGGACGAGCGCATCGGCGCCCAGTCCCGGGCCAGACCTTCCCAGCCGGGCTGGCCGTTCGACACGATGGCCCGGTCGCGCCCGACCTGCCGCGCGGCGATCTTCACCGCGCATTCCAGGTTTTCCGCGCCGTCCTTCAGCGCCGCCGCGGTCGTGGCATCGCAGTTGTAGGCCCGCGCCGTGCCGGGGGCAATCTGCAGCAGGCCCAGCCACTTGCCGCCGCCGCCCGAGGCCGCGGGGTTCCAGGTGCTTTCATGCTTGGCCAGTGCCGAGAAGAGGCCCGACCAGAAGGCCTGCCGTTCCTCCAGCCCCGCCTCGACATAGCCGGGGCAGAAGGTGTCGATATCGGCGGGCACCGTGGTCGCCAGAACCGCACCGTCCGTGTCCAGCGCCGCAAGCGTCGATTGCGTCCAGTGCAGCGCCTCGGGGCGGTGATCCCACCGCATCGCGGGGGTGACGGCATCGCCGTCGCCGGGTTGCACGCAGGCGGCGAGCATGGCCACGCCGCAGATGGTAAGGACGCGGCGAAGCGCGGGCGAGTGACGGAAAGCGAAGCTGTTCATTGGTCCCGATCGAAGGCACCGGACCCCTCATGCCCGGCGCCGGGCCTTCTGCCTGACGCCGCACCCGCACACAATTCGCGCCTTTCCGCCTAGGCGGGACCCTGCCGGAACGGGCCGGGGGCGGCGAGATTTCGCCGATTCGCGAAAATTCGCCGCAGCCGGGGAAACCGGGCGTCAAGGTCCGGTGCGAAGGGCCGGGCAGGGCGCCGCCCTTGCCCCCCAAGGGCCATCGCCGTAAGAGAAGACGTTGCCCGGATACGCCGGGACCAGCTGCACGAGGCACGGATGCTCGACCTGACCTTCACCCCGCCCGCCCCCAAGGTAATCGCCGGCGCCAAGGCCGACTGGGAACTGGTGATCGGGATGGAGATCCATGCGCAGGTCGCCTCGAACGCCAAGCTGTTCTCGGGCGCGTCCACCACCTTCGGCGCGGAACCGAACGCGAATGTCGCCTTCGTCGATGCCGCGATGCCGGGGATGCTGCCGGTCATCAACGAATTCTGCGTGGCGCAGGCGGTGCGCACCGGGCTGGGGCTGAAGGCCGCGATCAACCTGCGCTCGGCCTTCGACCGCAAGAACTATTTCTACCCCGACCTGCCGCAGGGCTATCAGATCAGCCAGCTGTATCACCCCATCGTCGGCGAGGGCGAGGTGATCGTCGAGATGTCGCCCGGCGTTGCCCGGCGCGTGCGGATCGAACGCATTCATCTGGAACAGGATGCGGGCAAGTCGATCCACGACATGGACCCGTCGATGTCCTTCGTCGATTTCAACCGCACCGGCGTCGCGCTGATGGAGATCGTCAGCCGCCCCGACCTGCGCGGCCCCGAGGAGGCGGCGGCCTATGTCGCCAAGCTGCGGCAGATCCTGCGCTATCTGGGGACCTGCGACGGCAACATGCAGAACGGCAACCTGCGCGCCGACGTGAACGTCTCGGTCTGCCGTCCCGGCGCCTATGAACGCTTCATCGAGACCGGCGATTTCGGCCATCTGGGCACGCGCTGCGAGATCAAGAACATGAACTCGCTGCGCTTCATCCAGGCCGCCATCGACTATGAGGCCCGTCGCCAGATCGCGATCCTGGAGGATGGCGGCGCCATCGTGCAGGAAACCCGGCTTTACGATCCGGACCGGGGCGAGACCCGCTCGATGCGGTCGAAGGAAGAGGCGCACGACTACCGCTATTTCCCCGATCCCGACCTCCTGCCGCTGGAGATCGAGCAAGAGTGGGTCGATGACATCGCCGCCTCGATGCCGGAACTGCCCGATGCCCGCAAGGCGCGCTACATGGCCGATTTCGGCCTGACCGATTATGACGCCTCGGTGCTGACCGCCGAGAAGGAGAATGCCGCCTTCTTCGAGGCGGTGGCCGAGGGCCGCGACGGCAAGATCGCCGCGAACTGGGTCATCAACGAACTGTTCGGGCGGCTGAACCGCGAGGGTCTGGCGATCGGCGACAGCCCGGTGACGGCGGGCCAGCTGGGCGGGATGCTCGACCTGCTGGCCGGGGGCGAGATCACCGGCAAGATGGCCAAGGACCTGTTCGAGATCCTGTGGACCGAGGGCGGCGACCCGGCCGAGGTGGCGGCCGCGCGGGGCATGAAGGCCGTGACCGATACCGGTGCCATCGAGACGGCGCTGGACGAGCTGATCGCCGCCAACCCGGCGCAGGTGGAAAAGGCCAAGGTCAATGCCAAGCTCGCGGGCTGGTTCACCGGGCAGGTGCTGAAGGCCACCGGCGGCAAGGCCGATCCGGCGGTCGTCAACGCGATGGTGTCGCGGAAGCTGGGGCTGTAGGCATGGCCGGGCGCGCGGGTTCCGGCGCGCCGACCGCCGCCGGGACGGCGCGTGCGCTGTTCCCCGGGCTCGCGGTCTGCGGGCTGGTCGCGATCACCGCGCAGTTCCTGTCCGAACATTACGGCGCGCCGGCGATGCTGATGGCGCTGCTGCTGGGGCTTGCGCTCAATTTCCTTGCCGAGGCCGGCACCCGCACCGCGCCGGGGGTCGAGGTCGCGGGCCGCGTGGTGTTGCGCCTGGGCGTGGCGCTGCTGGGGGCGCGGGTCTCGGCGCAGATGCTGGCGGATCTGGGCGGGCCGATGATCGCGCTGATCGCGGGCGGTGTGGCGGCGACGGTGGGCTTCGGGCTGGTGGCGGCGCGGGTCATCGGCCGCGGCTGGCGGCTGGCGCTGCTGACCGGCGGGGCGGTGGCGATCTGCGGCGCCTCTGCCGCAATGGCGATTGCCGCCGTGCTGCCGAAGACCGCGGCGTCAGAGCGCAACCTCGCCTTTACCGTGATGTCGGTCACCGTGCTGTCGACGGTGGCGATGGTCGCCTACCCGCCGCTGGCGGCGCTGGTGGGCATGACGCCGCGCGAATCCGGGGTGTTTCTGGGGGGAACGATCCATGACGTGGCGCAGGTGGTCGGCGCGGGCTTTTCCGTCAGCCCCGAGGTGGGCGAGACGGCAACGCTGGTCAAGTTGATCCGCGTGTCGATGCTGGCGCCGGTGGTCCTGGCCCTGTCGCTCGGGCTGCGGGTCGCGGGTCTTGCGGGACAGGGCGCCGCCGGCGGGACGGGCGAGGCGCCGCCGCTGCTGCCGGGCTTCGTTCTGGCCTTCCTGCTGCTGGCCGTCGCGAATTCGCTGGGCCTGATTCCGTCGGCCGTCGCCCATGCCGCCGAGATGCTGAGCCGGTGGTCGTTGCTGGTGGCGATCGCGGGCGTCGGCATCAAGACCTCGCTCGCGCGGATGCTGGACGTAGGTGGCGGCGCGGTGGCGCTGGTTCTGGCCGAGACGCTGTTCCTTGCCGTCTTCGTCACGCTCGGCGTGCATCTGCTGGGCTGAGGGTGCCGCCGGTCCGGGGCGGCCGGGTCTAGCCGCGCCCCGCACCGGCGGTCGACCTCCGGCCGTCAGTCGGACAGGGTATAGGAGGCCATCTCGCAGATGTCGCCGCTGTCCTCCAGCACCGAGCCATCCTCGAACTCGAACCTCAGGTCATAGTCGCATTGGCTGCGGCCATCGGCGACGACGACCTGGATCTCGTATCCGGGCGGCAGGTATCCGCCTTCGAAGACGTTCTCCTCCCACGAGTCGACGCCGACCGGCGAGGTGTAGAAGGCTAGCAGGTTCGACGACGATTGGTTGATGATGTGAAAGTCCAGATCCTCCGCCTGGGCGGTGCCGACCGCCAGGAAGGTGCCGGCCAAGGCCAGCGACAGAAGCCTGCGCTTCATGAAGTCCCCCAAAAACTGCACGCAGCGACCGGAATGGCCGCGCCGGATGACATTGTGCCTCGCCCTGTGCAAGGCAAACCGGATAAGGTACGAAAAGCGTAACGCATTCAATCTTGATAATGTCTTTCGCCCCGCGATGCGCAACCGCCGGATGCGCCGAAGATGTGGGCGCGATGCGAAGGGCGATCTGCTTGCCTCGCCGCGACGCGGCATGCGAAGATGCCCGCGTCCCGCCGGCCGGATGTCTGGCCGCGGGGACGGGCAGAAGGTGACGATCCCCATGCAAGACGGCGCACCCCGCTTCGCGGATACCGAACAGTCCTTCTCGGCGGCCCTGCGCGACACGATCGGCCGGATCGAGGGCGACAGCATCACCCTGCGCGGCCTGATCGCGCAGATCGGCGAACAGGGGCTGCTGCTTTTGTGCGGCATCGCCTCGCTGCCCTTCCTGATCCCGGTGTCGATCCCGGGCGTCTCCACCGTGTTCGGCCTTGCCATCGTGCTGGCGGCGGTGGCGATCACGCTGAACCGGATGCCCTGGCTGCCGCGACGGGTGCTGGACCGCGAGATGCCGGCCGACAAGCTGCGCGGCGCGCTGGAACGCGGTGCGCGACTGGCGGGCCGGGTCGAGGGCTGGGTGAAGCCGCGGCTCGGCGGGCTGACGGACGGGCCGGTGATGCCGCGCGTGAACGGGCTGATGCTGATGCTGGCCGGCATCCTGCTGATGGCGCCCCTGGGCTTCGTTCCCTTCTCGAACACGCTGCCGGGCGTGGCTGTGCTGCTGCTGTCTCTGGGCATGATGCAGCGCGACGGGCTGACGGTGCTGGCGGGCTGGGCCTTCAACGGGCTGACCATCGCCTATTTCGGGGTGCTGGCCTGGCTCGCGCTGGTGGCGGGGCAGGGCATCGGCGCATCGCTCGGCGGCTGACCTGCCCGGAATGTCGGCACTCGCGCCGCTGTGAGCGGCCTGCGGCAGCACGGCCGTTTCCAGAAGCCGCCTTGTGGACTACCTTGGGGACATGACCCTGACGCGCATCCTTCGCCCCGCCTACAGCCGCGCCGAACGCCTGAGCGACGCCATCGTGCATGTGTCCGGCCTGACCGCCGCCGCCATGGCGGTGCCGGTGCTGATCGCACTGACCATCGTGCTGCGCGGCGACGTGACCGCAGTGGTGGCGACCACGATCTACGGCGTCACGCTGATCGGGATGATCCTGTGTTCCGCGCTCTACCACATGGTGCCCTTCGCCGCGTGGAAGGGGGTCCTGCGCCGGCTGGACCATTCGGCGATCTACTGCAAGATCGCGGGCACCTACACGCCCTTCACGCTGCTCAGCGGGCAGGGCTACCTGCTGGCGGGGCTGTGGGGGGCGGCGCTGGCCGGGACGGGGCTGAAGCTGGTCTCGCCGCAGCGGTTCCGCTGGGCCGCGCTGGCGCTGTACCTCTGCATGGGCTGGGCGGGGCTCGTCGCCGGCTGGGGCATGCTGGCCGCGCTGCCGGTGGCGGTGCTGGCGCTGATCGTGGCGGGCGGCATCGTCTATACGGTCGGGGTGATCTTCTACCTCTACGAGGCGATGCCCTTCCACAACACGATCTGGCATGTCTTCGTGCTGACCGCGAGCGTGATCTTCTACGTCGCGGTCGCGATCTTCGTGCTGGGGACGCAGGGGCAGGTGGATCTGGTCTGATCCGACCCGCCCGTTCGCCGCGTCTGTCCGCCGCTCCGGGCCGTCAGGCGCGGATGCCCGAGAACCGCTTCTGCCAGTCCTCGCGTTCCTCGTCCGCGATCTTGCGGAACAGGTTGTCCGGCACCTCGAAGGGCTGGCCCGGCTGCAGCGCGTTCAGGCAGCCCTGCACGTCTTCGGGCCAAGACCAGTCGTCGCTGTGCATCGCGCGCATCATCTCGGCCGCGGCATCGGGGATGAAGGGACGCGACAGGATCGCGAACAGCCGGATCATGGCAAGGCCGGTGCGCACCTGCGCGGCGGCGGCGTCGGGATCGGTCTTGAAGGTCGTCCAGGGGGCCGCCTCCTGCAGGTACTCGTTGCCGATCACCCAGATCGCGCGCAGTTCGTTCGCGGCCTTGCGGACCTCCATCGCCTGCATGAAGCCGTCATAGGCGCGGATGCGGCCGGCCAGTTCCGCCACCAGCGCCGCCTCGCGCGCGCCGGGGCTGCCGCCCGCGGGCACCGTCTCGCCGAATTTCGACCGGCAGAACTTGGTGATGCGGCTGACGAAATTCCCCAGCACATCGGCCAGATCCTTGTTCACGCTCGCCTGGAAATTCTCCCAGGTGAATTCGCTGTCGCTGCTTTCGGGCGCGTGGCTCAGCAGCCACCAGCGCCAGTAGTCCGGCGGCAGGATCGACAGCGCCATGTCCATGAACACGCCCCGGCCCTGGCTGGTCGAGAACTGGCCGCCGTCATAGTTGAGGTAGTTGAAAGACTTGATGTAATCGACCAGCTTCCAGGGCTCGCGCGAGCCCATGATCGTCGCGGGGAAGCTGAGCGTGTGGAAGGGCACGTTGTCCTTGCCCATGAACTGCACATAGCGCACGTCTGCCGCGCCCTTGTCGGTGCGCCACCAGCGTTCCCAGTCGGCATCGGTCTTGCCGTTCGCATCGGCCCATTCGGCGGTGGCGGCGATATATTCGATGGGCGCGTCGAACCAGACGTAGAAGACCTTGCCCTCCATCCCCGGCCAGTCCTGATCGCCCTTCTTCACCGGCACGCCCCAGTGCAGGTCGCGGGTGATGCCGCGGTCCTGCAACCCGTCGCCGTCATGCAGCCATTTCTTCGCGATCGAGGTCGTCAGCACCGGCCAGTCGGTCTGGCGGTCGATCCAGGCGTCGATCTCGTCCTTCAGCGCGCGCTGCTTCAGATAGAGGTGCTTGGTCTCGCGCACCTCGAGATCGGTGGAGCCCGAGATGGCCGAGCGCGGGTTGATCAGGTCGGTGGGGTCGAGCTGCTTGGTGCAGTTCTCGCACTGGTCGCCCCGGGCGCGGTCATAGCCGCAGTTCGGGCAGGTGCCCTCGATATAGCGGTCGGGCAGGAAGCGGCCGTCGGCCACGGAATAGACCTGCTGTTCGGTCACTTCCTCGATGAAGCCGTTCTCGGCCAGCCGGCCGGCGAAATGCTGGGTCAGGCGATGGTTGCGCGGGCTGGAGGACCGGCCGTAATGGTCGAAGGACAGCCGGAACCCGCGCGCCAGATCGGCCTGAACCTCGTGCATCCGCGCGCAATAGACATCGACCGGCTCGCCCGTCTTGGCGGCGGCAAGCTCGGCGGGGGTGCCATGTTCGTCGGTCGCGCAGATGAACATCACCTCATGCCCGCGGGCACGCATGTAGCGGGCGTACAGGTCGGCGGGCAGCTGCGAGCCGACGAGATTTCCCAGATGCTTGATGCCGTTGATGTAGGGCAGTGCCGAGGTGATGAGAATCCGTGCCATGCGCGCCTGTTCCAGGGGTCCGGGCGCCGATTTACAGCCCCTGCGCCCCGAGGGCCAGAGCCTTGCGGAATTCGGGGCGGCGGGCCGGCCGGATCGGGGACGGCGGGCGCGCGCGCCCCGAAGGCAACGTTGCCCGGCGGTGACCGGGGTCGCGGCGCGGCATCTTGCCGTCGCCGCCCGGGCCGTTAGGGTGCCCCGACCCATCCCGAACCCGACCCGTCCCGAACCCGACCTTCCCGATCCAGAGGCCCCCGATGAACCGCACCACGCTCGGCCAGACCGGCATTTCCGTATCCGTCCTCTGCCTCGGCACGATGACCTGGGGCACGCAGAACAGCGAGGCCGAGGGTCACGTCCAGATGGATATGGCGCTGGATCACGGCATCGACTTCTGGGACACGGCCGAAATGTATCCGGTCAACCCGGTCGCGGTGGAAACCATCGGCCGCACGGAAGAGATCATCGGCTCGTGGTTCCGCAAGACCGGTCGCCGGTCCGAGGTGGTGCTGGCCACGAAGATGGCCGGCAAGGGCGGCAAGGCGCGGGACGGCGAGCCGATCACCCCCGCCTCGATCCGCCGCGCGCTGGAGGCGTCGCTGCGCCGGCTGAACACCGACCATGTCGACCTCTACCAGTTCCACTGGCCGAACCGCGGCAGCTATCACTTCCGCCAGATCTGGGACTACGACCCCTCGCAGCAGGACCGGGCCGAAACGCTGCAGCACATGCAGGATTGCCTCGGCACGCTGGCCGATCTGGTGACGGAGGGCCGGATCCGCGCCTTCGGCCTGTCGAATGAAACCGTCTGGGGCATGGCGGAATGGCTGCGTCTGGCCGAAGCCGGGGCAGGGCCGCGCGCCGCCTCGGTCCAGAACGAATATTCGCTGCTCTGCCGCTATTTCGACAGCGATCTGGCGGAACTCGCGGTGAACGAGGATGTGACGCTCTTGGCCTATTCGCCGCTGGCGGCGGGGTTGCTGACCGGCAAATACGCCCCCGATGTCACGCCCGAAGGCTCGCGCCGGTCGCGCACGCCGGATCTGGGCGGGCGGATCGCGCCGCGGGTCTGGGATGCCATCGCCGCCTATGTCGATCTGGCGCGAGTGCAGGGGATGGATCCGGCGCAGATGGCCATCGCCTGGATCCTGACGCGGCCCTTCCCGGTGATCCCGATCCTCGGCGCGACCAGCGAGGCGCAGCTGCGCACCGCCATCGGCGCGGCGGATCTGGTGCTGGCGCCGGAACTGCTGACGGCGATCGGACGCATCCACCGCGCCCATCCGATGCCCTATTGAGCGGCTTGCGGCGGCGGCCGGGATCGGGTTGCCTGCGGGCATCCGGCAGGGAGGATGGCATGCGGCGGGTTCTGGTGGCCTTCGGGCTGATGGCGATGCTCGCCGGCTGCGGGATGACGCTGCCGGGCCGGGGCGGGGGCAGTGCGCAGGTGGACGCGCCGGTGGCCGCCGCCATCGCCGGCGAGGCCATCGAGACGACGCCGCTCGACGCGGCGCCTGCCTTCCCTGCCGTCACCGCGGCGCCCCCTGTGGCTGCGACGCCGGAACCGGCGCCGGACCCGGCACCCGCGGCGGGGGCGGAGGCCGCGCCGGCCCCCGTAACCAACGCCTGGCCACCGGCCATGAACGGCGCCGCGCAGGCCTGCACCCGGACGGGCGGGCGCTTCGCGGCGCAGGGCGGCGGCGGGGCCTTCGCCTGCATCCGCACCCCCCGCGACGCGGGCGACAGTTGCCGCACCGGCGCCGATTGCGAGGGCGCCTGCCTCGCCCGTTCGATGACCTGCGCGCCGGTCGTGCCGCTGTTCGGCTGCCACGAGGTGGTCACCGCCAGCGCCCTGAGGGTGACGGAATGCCTGCAATGAGGCGCGCCCTTCTTGCCCTTCTGCTGCTGGCCGCCTGTGCCGGCCCCGCCGACCGGCAGGGCTACCGCGACCCCCGCGCCACCATCGCCTCGGCTGCGCTGTTCGACCCGGCGCGCTTTGCCGGCGACTGGTTCGTGCTGGCGGATTTCCCCGCCGGCACCGCCGCCTGCGGCGTCACCCGCGAAAGCTGGCGGTCGGTCGGGCCGGGCCGCTTTACGGTGACCGGCACCGCCTGCGGCCCGCGCGGGGCGATCCGCTTCGACGGGCGGGCCACCGTCACCGGACCGGGGCGGATCGACCTTGCTGCCCCTGCCCGCGCCGAACTGGAGGGCGCGCCGGTCTGGGTGCTGTGGGTCGATGCCGACTACCGGGTGGCGGTGCTTGGCACGCCCTCGGGACGGTTCGGCACGATCCTCGGCCGCAGCCCCGAGCGGCGCGGCGACCTGTTCGCGGCGGCGCGCGAGGTGCTGGATTTCAACGGCTACACGACGGACCGGCTGCGCCTGCGCTGACGCCGCCTTGCCGCGCCGCGGCACTCTGCCTTCCCCGACTCTTGCACGACTCGGGCAAGTCGTGTTTGCTGCGCAGCCGAACCCGCCGTGCGGCGACAGAGCGGGTCATCGGGGACGTTCATGAACGGAGTCAAGACTGCCGCGCCGGCCGAATGGCCGACGCTTCTGCTGTTGGTGGCCTGCTATGGCAGCTGGGGGATCGGAACCACGGTGCTGTGGCAGCTGTTCGCACCCGCCGGATTCCTGTTGGTGGTGCTGGCGATCACGCTGCATTCCTCGCTGCAGCACGAGGTGCTGCACGGCCACCCTTTCCGCAACCGGATGCTCAGCGACCTGACGGTGTTTCCGGCGCTCGGGCTGCTTTATCCCTACGGCCGGTTCCGCGACACGCATCTGGCGCATCATCAGGACGAACGGCTGACCGACCCCTATGACGATCCGGAGTCGAACTACCTCGATCCGGGGATCTGGGAAACGCTGCCCCGCGCGGTGCAGTTCGCGCTGCGGCTGAACAACACGCTGGCGGGGCGGATGCTGCTGGGGCCGCTCGTGTCGGCGGTGGTGTTCCTGCGCGGGGACTGGGACGCGATCCGCGCCGGCGATGCCCGCATCCAGGACGACTGGCTGATGCATCTGGGGGGCGTGGCGGTGGTGGCGCTGTGGCTGTCGCAGGCGGCGATGCCGGTCTGGGCCTATCTGCCTGCCGCCTATGCCGCAATGTCGGTGCTGAAGATCCGCACCTTCCTCGAACATCGGGCACATGAAAAGGCGCGGGGCCGCACCGTGATCGTCGAGGATCGCGGCCCGCTGGCGCTGCTGTTCCTCAACAACAACCTGCATGTCGTCCACCATACCCATCCGGGCGTGGCCTGGTACCGGCTGCCCGCGATCTACAAGGCGCGGCGCGACTATTACCTCGCCAAGAACGACGGCTATCGCTATGGCTCCTATGCCGAGGTGTTTCGCCGCCATTTCCTGCGGGCGAAGGATCCGGTGCCCCATCCGGCGGCGCGGGGCCGCAGCGGCGCCTGAGGCGGGCCTGATCCTGGCCTGACGGTGCGGGCCGGGGCCGCAGCAACCCCGGCGAGGACCCTCCGTGCTCTGGATCCCCATCACCCTCGCCGCCGCGGCGGTGCAGACGCTGCGCTTCATGCTGCAAAAGCAGTTGCGGGCCGCGGGCCTGTCGGTCGGGGGCGCCACCTTCTCGCGCTTCCTGTTCGGCGCGCCCATCGCCGCGCTGTCGGCGTTGCTGGCCCTTGGGCTGGGCGGCGGCGACCTGCCGCCGCTGCCCGGCGCGCGTTTCGCGCTGTTCGTGCTGGCGGGCGGCGCCGCACAGGTGACGGCGACCTGGCTGACGGTCGCGCTGTTCTCCTTGCGCAACTTCGCCGTGGGCGTCGCCTTTACCAAGACCGAAACCGTGCAGGTGGCGCTGTTTTCCGCGCTGATCCTGGGCGAGGCGGTCGGGCCTGCCGGCTGGCTCGCCATCGCCATCGGGATGACGGGCGTCCTCTTGCTGTCGCGCCAGCGCGGGGCGGGCGGCTTTTCGGGCCGGGCGACGCTCTACGGCGTGCTGGCGGGCGGGCTGTTCGCGCTGTCCTCGATCTTCTACCGGGGCGCGACGATCGACCTGATGCCGCTGCCCTTCGTCACCCGGGCGCTGGTGACGCTGGCCTGTGTCACCGCGGCGCAAAGCATCGGCATGGCGCTGTGGCTGGCCTGGCGCGAGCCGGGGGAACTGTCGCGCACGCTCCGCGCCTGGCGGCGGACAGTCTGGGTGGGCGTCACCGGCATCGTCGGGTCGGCCGCCTGGTTCTGTGCCTTCGCCCTGCAGAACGCGGCCTATGTGCGCGCGGTCGGGCAGGTCGAGGTGGTGTTCACGCTGATTATCTCGGCGCTGGTGTTCCACGAACGCCTGACCCTGCGCGAGGCCGCGGGCATCCTGCTGGTGGTGGCGAGCCTGCTGGCCATCGTGCTGGCGCATCGGGCCTGACGGGATCAGGCGATCCGGCGGAAGACCGGCTGCGCGCCGGAACTGTCGAAGAAGGGCACCGACTCGGGCAGGCGCAGCGGCCCCTCCCCGGCCTCGGCCAGCAGCGCCGCGACCTCGGCCAGAACCACCTCGGTGATGAAGGGCAGGTCGAGCTGCCGCGCCTCGGCCACGGGCACCCAGTGCAGGAAGGACAACTCGTCCGTCGCGCGGCCGAAATCGTCGGGGTTGCCGGTCAGCCGGGCGGCATCGGCCAGAAAGAACCGCGCATCGAACCGGCGCGTCCGGGCCTGCGGGGTGATCGCCCGGAAGACATAGGTCAGGCCGGCGGCATCGGGCAGGAATCCCCCCGCGGCGAATTCAGTCCAGTCCGGCGGCGGATCGTCCCAGTCCCCCGGCGCGGCAAGGCGCAGGCCCGTCTCCTCCCACAATTCGCGGATCGCGGCGGCGGCCAGTGCGCGCGGGTCGCCCCCGCCCTGGGCCAACCGCGCGGTCGAGCGGGCATCGGGCGGCGCGGCCAGCGGCACCGCGGCGTCGCCCGGATCGAGCGCGCCGCCGGGAAAGACGAATTTCGACGGCATGAACACCGCTGCCGCGCCGCGCTGGCCCATCAGGATCGCCGGCCCCGCCGGTCCGCGGCGCACGAGGATGATGGTGGCCGCGTCGCGGATCGGGACGGGGTCGTTCAACTGCCGGCCGCCCCGCCGCGGGCTGCCCCACTGCCGGCCGCCTCGTCGAAGCCGTGCATCCGCTTGGCCCATTGCAGCGCGACGAAGGCCCCCTTCAGCCGCGGCAGCAGCCACAGCGACAGCGCGACCGTCCCGACCGAAAAGACCGAGGCGAGGATCAGCGGATCGGGCCGGAAGGTGACGAAGGCCCACAGGATCACCGGCGCCATCAGGTGGCCGACGATCAGGATGGTCAGATAGGCCGGGCCGTCATCGGCGCGGTGATGGTGCAGATCCTCGTGGCAGGCGGGGCAGGCATCGCGGACCGTCAGATAGCCCGACAGCATCGGGCCGCCGCCGCAGGCCGGACAGCGCCGCCGCCAGCCGCGGATCAGCGCGGGGCGCAGCGGACGCTCCTCCGGCTGGCTGCCGGAACGGTCGGTCGGAACGGCGAGCCTCTCGCCGGGAAGGGACGTGTCGGGCATGTGATCGGATCCTGTCGCGCAATGCGCCTTATCCCCCGAAACATGGGGTGCCGCCAAGCCCCCGCGAGGGGGCCGCGCGCAGATGTCGCAAAGGACCGCCGGGCCGTTTGCCCCGTCGACAGGCATGGCCGCCGACATGGCCGCGACGGATCGCGCGCCCTGCCGCGTTTCATCTGCATCGGCGGCTGCTGGAGGCTGCCGGACAGATCAGAGGAGACTCTCGATGCGGACCAAGACCGTTCTGGCGGCCGTGACCCTTCTGGCCGGCGCGACCGCGCTGACGCCGGTGCTCGCACAGGAGGCCGCACCTCCCCGCGAGGGGCGCGAGATGCCGCACCACCGCCCGTTCGACGGGCCGATGCCCGGGATGATGGGCATGATGAACATGATGGGCGGTCTGCCCGATTTCGCCGAGGTGGATGCCGATGGCGATGGCCGCATCACCGAAGCCGAGGTGACCGCCTTCCGTGCCGCCCGGGTCGAGGGTCTGGACGCGAATGGCGACGGCCGGATCGACACCGAGGAACTGGTGGCGCATGAGATGCGCGCCGCCGAGGCGCGGATCCGCGAAAAGGCCGAGCGGCAGATCGCGGCGCAGGACCTCGACGGCGATGGCGCCCTGTCGGTGGGCGAGCTGATGGCCCCGCCGATGCCCGAGCGGCTGTTCGACCGGGTCGATGCCGATGGCGACGGCGCTGTGACCGAGGCCGAGATCGCCGCGGTCCGCGAGCGGATGATGCGGATGCATGACCGCGGCGGGCGCGACCGTGCCGAAGGCCCGCGCGACGGTGAGCGCGGCGCGCGGATGGGCCGGGACATGCAGCGCGAGGAACGCCGCGAGGAACGCCGGGGCGACCGGCGCGGGCCGCCGGAAGCCGCGGCACCCGCCGGCACCGCACCCGAAGCCGTGACGCCGCCGCCCGCGCCCGAGGGCGCGCAGCCCGGTGCGGCCGGCAGCGGCAACTGACGCGGCCGTCCGGCGGCGACGCAAGGCCGGGATCGGCGACGATCCCGGCGGTTGCGAAGCCGTCGGGGCCGGGCTAGTGCCGGGGCGATGGTGATGGCGCTCGACACGCATGGCGAGGTTTCGGACGACGCGTTGCTGCTGGCCTACGCGGCGGGCGACCGTGCCGCCGCGCGCGAGCTGACCCTGCGCTGCGCCCCGGTCGCCCTGCGTGTCGCGCAGCGGATGCTGCGCGATCCCGCCGAGGCCGAGGACGTGGCGCAGGAGGCGATGCTGCGGCTGTGGCGGATCGCGCCCGAATGGCGGCCGGGCGAGGCGAAGATCTCGACCTGGCTCTACCGGGTGACGTCGAACCTCTGCACCGACCGCCTGCGCCGTGCGGGCCGGGGGATGCCGCTGGAGGCGATCGACGAACCGGCGGATGACCGGCCGGCCGCGGTGGCGGGCATGATCGAGGCCGACCGCGCCGAGGCGCTGCGGCAGGCGCTGGCGGACCTGCCCGACCGGCAGCGGCAGGCCGTCGTGCTGCGCCATCTGGAGGGGTTGGCCAACCCCGAGATCGCCGCGATCATGGACGTGGGGGTAGAGGCCGTGGAAAGTCTGACGGCACGGGGAAAACGGGCGCTGGTCCGCGCCTTGGCGGGACGGCGCGAGGAACTGGGGTACGAGGATGACTAGCGACAGGCGATCGGGTCCGGCGATGCCGGCCAACGAACGGGACGACGAGGCGGCGCTGCTGGCGCTGTTCGCGGATCTGCGCGCGGCCGAACCCTTGCCGCCGGCGGATTTCCTGGCGCGGGTGCTGGCCGATGCGGAAACCGAGGCGGATCTGCGCGACCGGCTGGCGGCGACGCCGGAGGTGTGGCGCCCGGCGACGGCGCGGCCGCGGCGATCCGCGTCGCTGGCGCGGCGGCTGCGCGAGGGGCTTGCAGGCTGGGGCGCGGCGGCGGGCGGTCTGGTCAGTGCCGCCTCGGTCGGGCTGTGGCTGGGGGCATCGGGGCTGGCAACCGGCCTGCCGGGCGTCGGCAGCGGCATGGCGCTGGTTCCCGGCGCCGACAGCGCCGCGCAGGAGTTCGACCCGTTCGGCGGGCTCGACAGCATGACCTACGCCTTGCTGGAACCGGAGGCCGCGGAATGACCGGTCTTGACCCGCACCGGCCCTCTGCCGCCGTTCCGCCCGGGGCGCGCTCGCGCTGGCTGAAACCGGCGCTGATCGCCTCGCTGGCGCTGAACCTGCTGGTGGCGGGCACGGTGATTGGCTTTGCGGTCACCGATCCCGAACCCGGCCCCCCCTCCGGTCGCGACCGGGTCGAGGTAGGCTTCGGTCCCTATACGCTCGCGCTGAGCAAGGCCGAGCGGCGGGCGATCCGCGAGGAATTTGCGCGCCGGGGCCCGGGGATGCACGATATCCGCCGCGAGATGGAGGCCGATACCCGCCGCGTGCTGGCCGCGCTGCGTGCCCAGCCCTTCGACCCGGCCGAGGCGACGGCCGCCTTCGACATCCAGAAGGCGCGGGCGCGCGACGGGTTCGAACTGGGATACGCGATCCTGACCGACCGCATCCTGCAGATGGACGAGGCCGCGCGCCTTGCCTTCGCCGACCGGCTGGAAGAGGCGCTAACGCGGCCGCGCGGATGGAAGCCGGAGGATCGGCCGGACCCGCCGGCGGCACCCGACTGAGCCGTCAGCCCTGGCGCAGGACCGCGCGCGGGCGCCGGCGCAGGGCGAGCCAGATCAGCAGGACCGTGCCCGCCAGTCCCGCCGCCACCGCCGACCACAGCGCCGCGGCTGCCCCGAAGCGGCTGATCTGCACCGACAGCAGGAAGGGCGCCAGCGCGGCCGCCAGCTGCCGCGCGGCCGAAAGGCTCCCCACCGCCCGCCCGTAGCCCTCGCGCCCGAAGAGTTCGAGCGGGACCGTTCCCGAGACGATGCTCGTCAGCCCCGATCCCATGCCGAACAGCAGCGCGAAGCAGATGGCGGCGGCGACCGTTCCGCCGCTCGCCAGCGCCGCGATGCCCGCGACCGGCAGGATCGCGGCGATCACCGCCAGCTCGATCTGGCCCAGGTTGCGCCCGAAGGCCATGTTCACCACGCGGCTTGCCACCTGCGCCGGCCCGAACAGCGCCGCCACCAGCGCGCCCGAGGGACCGAGCCCCAGGGCCGTCAGCAGCGGCAGCATGTGGACGGTCACCGATCCCAGCACATAGCCGAAGATCGCAAAGGCGCCGAGCAGCAGCACGAGGTCGCCCGTCTGCCCGTCGCCCCGGCCGGCCGGAACCCGCGGCGCGGCGGTGCGGGGCGCGGGATGCCCCGCACCGCGCAGCGACAGATGCAGCGGCAGGCAAAGGCCGAGGTGCATCGCCGCGAAGAGGCCGAAGATCTGCCGCCAGTCGAACATGCCCGCCAGCCAGGTCGTCAGCGGCCAGAAGATCGTCGAGGCGAAACCCGCGATCAGCGTCAGGTGGGTGATCCGCCGCTGCGCCCGGTCGCCCGCGATCTGGACGATGGCGACGAAGGCCGTGGCATACAGCACGCAGGCCCCCGCGATCTCCATCCCCACCAGCCCGATGGCATAGAGGACCGGCCCCGGCGACAGGGCGCAGACCGTCAGCGCCAGCGCCGCCCCCACCGATCCCGCCGCCATCACCGTCGCGGCGCCGTGGCGGTCGGCCAGCCGTCCCGCGACCGGCGCGCAGAACCCGCCCACCAGCAGCGCGACGGTCAGCGCGGCGAAGACCTGTGCCTCCGACCAGCCGAGGTCGGCTGCCATCCCGGGCGCGAGCAAGGCGAAGGCATAGTAGAGCGTGCCATAGCCGATGATCTGGGTCGCGCCCAGCGACCACAGCGCGCGGGCGGACAGGTCCGTGGTCATCCGGCGCGCTCCGGCGGGGCGGTTGCGGTTTCGGCGTCCGGCGCGTCGGCGCAGCATTCGCCGGCAAGATAGTCCACCAGCCCCTGCATCGCCGGGTAGACGGCGGTACAGATCAGGCTGGTGCCATGGCGGTCCTGCCGGACCAGCCCGGTGTCGACCAGCCGGCGCAGGTGATGCGACAGGGTCGAGCCCGGCAAGCCGAGCCGCGCCTGCACCTCGCCCACCGGCAGGCCGCCGGGACCGGCGCGCACCAGCAGGCGATAGAGTTGCAGCCGGGTGTCATGGCCGATGGCGCGCAACTGGCGGGTAGCTGTTTCGATATCCATGGAAATAGCGCTAGCCGCAGCGGCGCGGCCGCGCAAGGCTCTTTCCATGAGTATCGAAATAACGTCCCGCTACAGGTTGCCCTGGTTCACCCGGCGCATCAGGTCGGCCGCCGTTTCCACCCGTTCGGAATAGCGGTCCACCAGATGGTCGCGGATGTCGCGGGTCAGCAGGGTGAACTTCACCAGCTCTTCCATCACGTCCACGATCCGGTCGTAGAGGCCCGAGGGCTTCATCCGGCCGTCCTCGTCGAACTCCGTCCATGCCTTCGGGATCGAGGACTGGTTCGGGATCGTCAGCAGCCGCATCCAGCGCCCGAGGATGCGCAGCTGGTTGACCGCGTTGAACGACTGGCTGCCGCCCGACACCTGCATCACCGCCAGCGTCTTGCCCTGCGTCGGGCGCACCGCGCCGTCCGACAGCGGGATCCAGTCGATCTGCGTCTTCATCAGTCCGGTCATCGCCCCGTGGCGTTCGGGCGAGGACCAGACCATGCCCTCGCACCAGCCGACCAGATCGCGCAGTTCCTGCACCTTGGGATGGGTGGCATCGGTGCCGTCATCGACCAGCGGCAGGCCGGACGGGTCGAAGAACCGCACCTCGGCGCCGAGGCGGTCGAGGATGCGTGCCGCCTCTTCCGCCGCCAGCCGCGAAAAGCTGCGGGCGCGCAGCGAGCCGTAGAGGATCAGGATCCGCGGCAGATGGGTGCTGCGGGTGGCGGGGAACAGCGCGGCGGGGTCGGCGGGGCGGAAGCTGTCGTCCTTCGGATCAGCCAACGCGCTCGCCCCGGTCGTTCAGGATCATCTCGCCGTCTTCCTTGTAAAGCGGGCCCGGCGGCAGCCTGTCCAGCAGGTCGAGCACGGTTTCCGACGGGCGGCAGAGGCGCGCGCCCTTCGGCGAACAGACGATGGGCCGGTTCACCAGGACCGGATGGGCCAGCATCGCATCGAGGATCGCGGAGTCGGTCACATCCTCGTCCAGCAGGCCCAGTTCCTTGGCCGGCGACTTCGTCTCGCGCAGCGCCTGCCGGGGCGTCAGGTCGGCCGCGGCGAACAGCGCCAGCAGCTGCGGGCGGGTCCAGCCTTCCCGCAGATAGTCGATCACCACGGGCTCGGCCCCGGATTTGCGGATGATGTCGAGCACGTTGCGCGAGGTGCCGCAATCGGGGTTGTGATGGATGACGATGGTCATTCGGTCTCCTGTGGGGAAAGCAGCCAGCCGATCAGCGCCAGCGCCAGCAGCGCGCCGCCGCATTCGGCCAGGACGAAGGCCGGCACATCGACGGGCCGGATGCCGGCGAAGGTGTCCGACAGCGCCCGGGCGATGGCCACGGCCGGATTGGCGAAAGAGGTGGAGGCGGTGAACCAGTAGGCCGCGGTGATATAGAGCCCGACCAGCGCCGGGATCGCCGCGGGACGGAACCGCAGCCCGCCGAGGATGGTGGCGACCAGGCCGAAGGTCGCCACCGTCTCGGCCAGCCATTGCGGGCCGCCGGTGCGGATCTTCGTCGACATCTGCACGATGGGCAGGTCGAACATCGCATGGGCGATCAGGCTGCCCGCAACGCCGCCCCCCACCTGCGCCGCCAGATAGGCCAGGGCGGCGCCCACCGCGATCTCGCGCCGCAGGGCGAAGACCAGCGTCACCGCCGGGTTGAAATGCGCCCCCGACACCGGCCCGAGGATGGTGATCAGCACGAACAGGATCGCGCCGGTGGGGATGGTATTGCCAAGCAGCGAAACGGCATCGTCGCCCGACAGCGCATCGGCCATGATGCCCGACCCGACGACGGTGCCGACCAGCAGCGCGGTGCCGAGAGCCTCGGCCGCCAGACGGCGCTTCAGGTCGAAGATCATGCCTCGCTCTTGGTCCGTCCGATGTCGTCGAGCTGCTTTTGCAGCGACAGCCGGTCGAGCGAGCCGAGCGGCAGGTTGACGAAGATCGAGATCCGGTTGCGCAGCATCCGGTAGGTTTCGGAGAAGGCCAGGTGCCGTTCGGCGTCGTTGCCGGTGGCCGCGGCGGGGTCGGGCAGGCCCCAATGCGCGCTCATCGGCTGGCCGGGCCAGTAGGGGCATTCCTCGGCCGCCGCCTGATCGCAGACGGTGAAGACGAAATCCATCTGCGGCGCGTCCGGGCCGGCGAATTCGTCCCAGCTTTTCGACCGGAAGCCGCTTGTGTCGTGGTTCAGCCGCTGCAGCAGCTGCAGGGTGAAGGGATGCACCTCGCCCCTGGGGCGCGATCCGGCGGAAAAGCCGCGGAACCGGCCCGCGCCTTCGCGGTTCACGATCGCCTCGGCGATGATCGACCGGGCGGAGTTGCCGGTGCAGAGGAACAGCACGTTGTAGGGGCGTTGCATGGCGGACCTCAACAGTTGCAGGTGATGGTGTCGAGAACGGGCTGGCACAGCTCGGCGCGGCCGCCGCAGCAATCCTGCATCAGGAAGGCCAGCAGCACCCGCATCCCGTCCATGTCGGCGAAATAGCGGATCGACCGCCCTTCGCGGGCCGAGCGGATCAGCCCCGCGGCGGTCAGGATGCGCAGGTTGTTGGACAGGGTGTTGGCCGGGCTTTTCAGCGCCGCCGCGATTTCGCCCGCCGGGATGCCCTCGGGGCCGGCCTGCACCAGCAGCCGGAACACGTCGATGCGCTGGTCATGGGCCAGCGCGGCGAGCGAGGAGATGGCGCGATTCTTTTCCATATTTCATGTGTAATGGAATTGAATGCGCGTGTGAAGCCCCGGGCCGTGGCGGGCGCGACAGGATGGTTGTGCGCCGCGCCGCGCCGGGACCGCGCCGTCAGATCAGGAAGGCCACCGTCAGCGCCAGACCCACCGCGACGACGAAGGCCCGGAGCGGCCCGGTCCGCCGCATCCGGCGGCTGATCCGCGCGCCCAGATAGCCGCCCGCCAGCGTGCCCACGGCCATGATTGCCGCCTCGCGCCAGAAGATCAGCCCGGCGATGACGAAGGCCGCGGCCGAGATCGTGGACAGCACCGCCGCGAGCAGGTTCTTCAGCCCGTTCATGCCGTGCAGGTTCGTGTGGCCGATCAGGCCCAGCGTCGCCAGCAGCATGATCCCAAGGCCGCCGTTGAAATAGCCGCCATAGACCGACACCGCGAAAATCGCGAGGCCCGAGACCAGGGGCCCCGCATCGCCGCCGCCGCGCTTGCGCAGTTGTGTCAGCAGCCAGGGCCCAGCCGCGAACAGGACCGTCGCCGCCAGCAGCAGCCAGGGCACGATGCCCCGGAAGGTGTCGCCCGGCGTCACGATCAGCAACAGCCCACCCGCCGCACCGCCAAGCGCCGAGATCAGCGTGATCGTCCGCAACCCGAGGCTGCCCTCGCCCCCCATGTCGCGGCGATAGGCCCAGGCACTGCCGAAATAGCCGGGCAGCGCGGTCAGCGTCGCCGTGGCATTGGCGGCGACGGGCGGCACGCCCAGCCAGATCAGCGTGGGGAAGGTCAGGAAGGTGCCGCCCCCCGCCACGGCGTTGAGGATGCCGGCGCCGAGGCCGGCGAGAAGCAGAAGCAGCAGGTCGAACATCGGGCGGTCCTTATGACGGGCGACACCCTCTTGCCCAAGGGGCGATTGGTCTGCAACTTGGTCTGCGCCCGCAGCCACGATCGGGAGGCCCGATGCCCCGCACCCCCCGCGCCGAAGCCGAGGCGGCGCTGACCCGCCTGCTGGCCCAGACCGCGCCCGATGCCGGCGACCGGCTGCCGCCCGAACGGGTGCTGGCGGGGCAACTGGGCTGCAGCCGCCAGACCCTGCGCCATGCGCTGGCCGCGCTCGAGGCGCGGGGCGAGCTGTGGCGGCATGTGGGGCAGGGCACCTTTCGCGGCCAGCCGCCGCCGCACCGGCGGCCCCGCGACGCGACGCTCGCCGCCGGGGCCTCGCCGCTCGATGTGATCGCGGCGCGGCTGGTCGTCGAACCCGGCGTGGCGGCAGAGGCCGCGCGCCGGGCCGGACCGCAGGATGTGGCGCATCTGCGCGCGCGGGTGCGGGCGGGCCGCGCGGCGGCGGACCGGGCGGAGGGCGAACGCACCGACGACGCCTTCCATGCCGCCGTCGCCACGGTCGCGGGCAATCCGGTGCTGATCGGCCTTCTGAACTTCCTGTCCGAGGCGCGCCGCCGCGCCGCCTGGCAGCGCGAATGGGACCGGGTCTATCGCCGGCTCGGGCTGGCGGCCTTTCGCGGCGCGCACAGCGACCAGCATGCGGCGATCGTGGACCGGATCGCCGCGGGCGACGCGGCCGGCGCCGCCGCCGCGATGCGCGCCCATCTGCGGGTGATCGAGGCGGCGCTGCGGGGGACCGTGCCGCCCGGTTGACAAGCCCGGCGCGGCCCCGTTCTCTGCGCCTGACCCCGCGACAGAGGATCCGATGGCCCCCGACAGCAGCACCAGTTCGCAAAGCTACGTCGCCGACCCGCGCAACGAGACGGTCGAGATCTACGTCAATGGCGCCTTCGTGCCGCGCGCGGCGGCGACGGTGTCGATCTTCGACGCGGGCTTCGTGCTGGGCGACGGCGTGTGGGAAGGCCTGCGGCTGGTCAAGGGGCGGCTGCTGGCCATCGACGACCACATGGCCCGGCTCTACGAGGGCGCGAACGCCATCCGGCTGGACATCGGCCTGACGCCGGCGGCGCTGGTCGAGGAGATCTGGAAGACGCTGCGCCACAACGGCATGGAGGACGGCGTCCATATCCGGCTGATGATCACCCGGGGCATCAAGTCCACCGTCAACCAGGACCCGCGCTTCGTTACCGGCGGCCCAACCATCGTCATCGTCGCCGAATACAAGCGCCCGAACCCGGCGATCAAGCAGACGGGGCTGCGGCTGATGACCTCGGCCATCCGCTGTTCGACGCCCGATGTCTTCGACCTGCGGCTGAACTCGCATTCGCGGCTGAACTTCATTCGCGCGCTGATCCAGGCCATCGACATGGGCGCGGACGAGGCGCTGATGCTGGACGACCGCGGCTTCGTCGCCAGCTGCAATTCCACCAACTTCTTCATCCTGCGGGGGCGCGAGCTCTGGACCTCGACCGGGGCCTGCTGTTTCAACGGCATCACCCGGGCCAAGGTGATCGCGCTGTGGCGCGCGGCGGGCGAGACGGTGCGCGAGGCCGATTTCACCATGGCCGAGGTCTATGCCGCCGACGAGGCGTTCGTCACCGGCACCCTGGGCGGCGTCACCCCGGTGCGCAGCATCGACGGGCGGCTGGTGGGCACCGGCCTGCCGGGCGTGGTGACGGGCGAGATCGCCGGGCTCTACGCCCAGGCCATCGGCGAATGACCGAGGCGGCCGCCCTGCTGCGGCGGATGTTCGACGCGGCGGTGGCGGCGGCGCAGCCGGAGATCTGCCTGCCGGGCGCGCTGCCCGCCCCGCCCGGGGGGCGCACGGTCGTGCTGGCGGCGGGCAAGGCCGCGGCGGCGATGGCGCGCGCGGTGGAGCGGGTCTGGGACGGGCCGCTGTCGGGGCTGGCCATCACCCGCCATGGCCATGCCGTGCCCTGCGACCGGATCGAGGTGGTGGAGGCCGCGCATCCCGTGCCCGATGCGGCGGGCGCGGCGGCGACGGCGCGGATGCTGGACCTCGCGCGCGGGCTCGGCCCCGACGACCTCGCGCTGTGCCTGATCTCGGGCGGCGGTTCGGCGCTGCTGGTGCAGGGCCTGCCGGGCGTCACGCTCGCCGACAAGCAGGCGGTGAACCGGGCGCTGCTGGCCTCGGGCGCCACCATCGCCGAGATGAACACCGTCCGCCGGCACCTGTCGGCGGTGAAGGGCGGGCGGCTCGCCGCGGCCTGCCATCCGGCGCGGGTGGTGACGCTGATGATCTCGGACGTGCCGGGCGACGATCCGGGAACCATCGCCTCGGGCCCGACCGTGGCGGACCCGACGACGGTGGCCGAGGCGCGAGCGGTCCTGGCGCGCTATGGCATCGCGCCCCCGCCCGCCGTCGCCGCCGCGCTGGACCGTCCCGAGGCCGAGACGGTGAAACCCGGCGACCCGCGTCTGGCCGGGGCCGAGGCGCGGATCGTCGCCTCGCCGCAGATGGCGCTGGAGGCGGCGGCGGCCCTTGGCTGGGCGGCGGGCATTCCGGTGCATATCCTCGGCGACGCGCTGGAAGGCGAGGCGCGCGAGATGGGGCGGGTGATGGCCGGGATCGCGCGTCAGGTCGCGACGCGCGGTCAGCCCTTCGCCCGGCCCTGCATCCTGCTGTCCGGGGGCGAGACGACGGTGACGCTGCGCAATCCCGGCGGGCGGGGCGGACGCAACGTGGAATTCCTGCTGGCGCTGGCGGTGGAACTTGCCGGCCATCCGGGCATCCACGCGCTGGCCGCCGATACCGACGGCGTGGACGGCGCCGAAGAGGTGGCGGGCGCGCTGATCGGCCCCGACACGCTGGACCGGATGCGGAAGGCGGGGATCGACCCGCGCGCGGCGCTGGCGGCGAACGATGCCCATACCGCCTTCGCCGCCGCCGGGGCGCAGGTGGTGACCGGGCCGACGCTGACCAATGTCAACGACTTCCGCGCCATCCTGATCGGCTAGCCGCGCCCCGCCTGCAGCAGCCGCGGCAGCACCCGTTCCAGCGTGCGTTCCAGCACGTCCACGGTGATCCGCGTCTGCTGCTCGACCTCGATGTTCACCCGGTCGCCCGCCGCATAGTCGGGGAAGGTGGTCTGCCGCAGGGTTTCGGGGATCAGGTAGATCGTGAACTCGTTGCCCTCGGCCTCGGCCACCGTCAGGCTCGCGCCGTTCACGGCGAGAAAGCCGCGCGGAAAGATGTAGCGCGCCCAGTCCTCGGGCACGCGGAACCGCAGGAAGGCATCGGCGCCCCCGGTCTGCACCGCCACCAGTTCCGCCGTGCAGGAGATGTGTCCCGACACGACATGGCCGCCATTCTCGTCCGTAGGCTTCGCCGAGCGTTCGACATTGGCCCGCCCCCCGGCCTGCAGCCGCCCGAGATTGGTGCGGTCCAGCGTCGCCGTCATCGCGTCGAAGCCGATGCGGCTGCCGTCGATGCCGGTCACCGTGAGGCAGACGCCCTCGACCGCGACGCTGGCGCCGATCTTCAGGTCGTCCAGCAGCGGCGCCGGCAGGTCCAGCACCAGCGCGATATGGCCGGGATGCCGGGTGACGGAGATCACGGGAACGGTGGCCTGGACGATGCCGGTGAACATGAGGTCTCCTTCGATGGGGCGGGGTGCGGTGCAGCCCGGCGGAACATAGGCGCGCGGGGCGGCGGGGTGCAACCGCGCAGCGGCGCAGGCCGCCGGTGCGCGGATGTCGCGGGCAGGCCTCCGGGGGCGCGGCGCGGGATTGACGCAGTCCCTGTCGCGGCTAGGCTGCGCGCGCCGCCGGTCGGGCGGCGTCTGCGGGGATCTCGGCATGTCGGACCGGATGTGGCACTATGCGGTGGGGCAGGAACGGCGCGGCCCGGTGGCGGAGCCGTCGCTGCGGGCGCTGATCGACACCGGCGCGCTGTCCGCCGATGCGCTGGTCTGGACCGAGGGCATGAGCGACTGGAAACCCGCCCGCGCCGCGCTGGCGATGCAGCCGCCGCCGCTGCCCGGCCCCTCCGACCCGCCGCGGACCGGCCCCTGGGTGCCGGGCGCGGCCCCGGCCGACCCCCGGCCCGGATGGGACGATCAGGCGGCTTCGCCCTATTACGCCGAGGTCGGCCTGCGCGAGGCGGTGCGGCTGGGCTTCACCCGCTATTTCGACTTTTCGGGCCGGTCGAACCGCGGCGAATTCTGGTGGTGGGTTCTGGGCAGTTTCCTGATCGGCCTCGGCATGGGCATCGTCGACGCCATCCTGTTCGGCGATCTGGCGATGGAGGCGGGCGGGCCGGTCAGCGCGCTGTGGAGCCTCGTGTCGCTGCTGCCCTCGCTCGCGCTCGGCGTGCGGCGGCTGCACGATATCGGCAAGGGCGGGCTGTGGCTGCTGCTGTGGTTCGTGCCGCTGGTGGGCTGGATCGTGCTCGTCGTCTGGGCCAGCCGCAAGGGCGATCCGGGGCCGAACCGCTTCGGCTGAGGCGGAGAGGGCAGAGGGGGGGGCGCTGCCCCCCGGCCCGTTCCGGGCCTCCCCCCGGGATATTTCGGTCAGCTGCAGGGACGCGTGCGATAGTGCCCCTGCCGTCCTGAACTTCCTCCGGCCCCCCGCCTGCGCTCCGGGCGTTCGATGCCGCCGGGCCTTTGACCCGGCCGCACCTCACCCTTGCAGCGTGCGCACGCCGATCCCTTCCGCCCGCGCCTTCATCGCGGCCACGGCGGCGACGGAGGCGGCGGCGGTGGTGAAATAGGGGATCTTGTCATAGAGCGCGACGGCCCGGATGTCGCGGCTGTCGGACACGGCCTGCGTCGATTCCGTGGTGTTCAGCACCAGCGCCACATCGCCGTTCTTCAATCGGTCGACGATGTTCGGCCGGCCTTCGTAGACCTTGTTCACCACCTCGGAGGCGACGCCCGCCGCCTTCAGCCAGGACGCGGTGCCGCGGGTGGCGACGAGGGTGAAGCCCATGCCCGTCAGCTGGCGCATGGCCTCGGCCAGTTCGGCGGTCTTGTCGGCATCCTTGACGCTGACGAAGACGCGGCCCGTCTCGGGCAGATGCGTGCCCGCGCCGATCTGCGCCTTGAGAAAGGCCAGCGGGAAGGTCCGGTCCCAGCCCATCACCTCGCCGGTCGAGCGCATCTCGGGCCCGAGCAGCGTGTCGACGCCGGGGAAGCGGGCGAAGGGCAGCACCGCCTCCTTGACCGAGAACCACGGCGTCTGCGGGTCGGCCAGCGTCAGCGGATCGGCATAGGGCAGCGGCGTGTCCGGGCCGACATCGGCGGGATAGGGTGCGCGCAGCGGGAAGGCCGACAGCTTTTCGCCCGCCATCACCCGCGCCGCGATCGAGGCGATGGCGCTGTCGGTGGCCTTGGCGACGAAGGGCACGGTGCGGCTGGCGCGGGGGTTCACCTCCAGCACATAGATCACGCCGTCCTTGATCGCGAACTGCACGTTCATCAGGCCCACGACGTTCAGGCCGCGCGCCAGCAGTTCCGTCTGCCGCTTCAGCTCTGCCACCGTCTCGGCCGACAGCGAATAGGGCGGCAGCGAACAGGCGCTGTCGCCGGAATGGACGCCCGCCTCCTCGATATGCTGCATGATCCCCGCGACATGCACCGCCTCGCCGTCGCAGATCGCGTCCACATCCACCTCGATCGCGCCGGCGAGGTAGCTGTCGAGCAGCACCGGGTTCTTGCCCGAAACCTGCACGGCGGTGGTGATGTAGCGTTCCAGCTGCGCGTCGTCGCGCACGATCTCCATCGCGCGTCCGCCCAGAACGTAGGAGGGGCGGATCACCAGCGGATAGCCGACGCGGCCGGCGATCGCGAAGGCCTGGTCGCGGCTGGCGGCGATGCCGTTCACCGGCTGCTTCAGCCCGAGGTCGTTCAGCAGTTTCTGGAACCGCTCGCGATCCTCGGCCAGGTCGATGGCATCGGGCGTTGTGCCGAGGATCGGGATGCCCTCGTCCTTCAGCGCCTGCGCCAGCTTCAGCGGCGTCTGGCCGCCGAACTGCACGATGACGCCGTGCAGGGTGCCGTTCTCCTGCTCCACCCGCAGGATTTCCAGAACATGTTCCAGCGTCAGCGGCTCGAAATACAGCCGGTCCGAGGTGTCGTAGTCGGTCGACACCGTTTCCGGATTGCAGTTGACCATGATCGTTTCATAGCCGGCCTTGGTCAGCGCGAAACAGGCATGGCAGCAGCAATAGTCGAACTCGATCCCCTGGCCGATCCGGTTGGGGCCGCCGCCGAGGATCACCACCTTGCGGCGGTCCGAAGGCCGCGCCTCGCATTCCACATCGCCCATCGCGGGCACCTCGTAGGTGGAATACATGTAGGGGGTCTGCGCCTCGAACTCGGCGGCGCAGGTGTCGATCCGCTTGAAGACGGCGGTGATGCCCAGATTGCGGCGGGCGCGGCGGACCTGATCCTCGTCGCGGCCGGTCAGCCGGGCGAGGCGGGCATCGGTGAAGCCCATCATCTTCAGCCGGCGCAGGCCGTCGGCGGTGACGGGCAGGCCCTCTTTCCGCACCCGCGCCTCGGCCTCGACGATCTCGCGGATGCGCGACAGGAACCACGGGTCGAAGCTGGTCGCGGCCTGGATCTCGTAATCCGCCAGCCCGTGCCGCATCGCCTGCGCGATCAGGCGCAGCCGGTCCGGGGTCTGGGCGCTGAGCGCCTTGATCACCGCGGCCTTCTCGGGGGCGCCCTCGATGGCGATCTCGTCGAAGCCGGTCAGCCCGGTTTCCAGGCTCGCCAGCGCCTTTTGCAGCGATTCATGGATGGTGCGGCCGATGGCCATCGCCTCGCCCACCGACTTCATGGCCGTGGTCAGTTCGGGCTTCGATCCGGGGAACTTCTCGAAGGCGAAGCGCGGGATCTTCGTCACCACATAGTCGATGGTCGGTTCGAAGCTGGCGGGCGTGACCTTGGTGATGTCGTTGTCCAACTCGTCCAGCGTGTAGCCCACGGCCAGCTTCGCCGCGATCTTGGCGATGGGAAAGCCCGTGGCCTTCGAGGCCAGCGCCGAGGACCGCGACACCCGCGGATTCATCTCGATCACCACCATCCGGCCATCGGCGGGGTTGATCGCCCATTGCACGTTGGACCCGCCGGTTTCGACGCCGATCTCGCGCAGGACGGCGATCGAGCCGTTGCGCATGATCTGGTATTCCTTGTCGGTCAGGGTCAGCGCCGGGGCGACGGTGATCGAATCGCCCGTATGGACGCCCATCGGATCGACGTTCTCGATGGCGCAGACGATGATCGCGTTGTCCGCCTTGTCGCGGACGACCTCCATCTCGTATTCCTTCCAGCCGAGCAGGCTTTCGTCGACCAGCACCTGCGCCACGGGCGAGGCGTCGAGGCCCGAGCGCACGATCGCCTCGTAGTCGTCGCGGTTATAGGCGACGCCGCCGCCGGTGCCCCCCAGGGTGAAGGCGGGGCGGATGATCGCGGGCAGGCCGATCTCTTCCAGCGCATCCATCGCCTCGCGCACGCCGGCGGTGATGTCGTACTTCCCGTTCGGCAGCTTCGGCGCCGACACGATGGTGGCCTTGGGATTTTCCAGCCCGATCCGGTCCATCGCCTCGCGGAACAGCTTGCGATCCTCGGCCATTTCGATGGCCTCGCGCCGCGCGCCGATCAGTTCCACCCCGAACCGGTCGAGCACGCCCATGTCCGCCAGCGCCAGCGCGGTGTTCAGCCCGGTCTGCCCGCCCATCGTCGGCAGGATCGCGTCGGGGCGCTCCTTCTCGACGATCTTGGCCACGATCTCGGGCGTGATCGGCTCGATATAGGTGGCGTCGGCCATTTCCGGGTCGGTCATGATCGTCGCCGGGTTCGAGTTCACGAGGATGACCCGATACCCCTCTTCCCGCAGCGCCTTGCAGGCCTGTGCACCGGAATAGTCGAACTCGCAGGCCTGACCGATGACGATGGGTCCGGCACCGATGATCAGGATCGACTTGATATCGGTTCTCTTCGGCATGTCCTGACCCCCGGCGGCGCAAATCGTCGCGGTTATAGTCGGTGGCCGAAGGGGCGCAAGGGCTAACGGCGGGCGGGTGGCCGGGCGGGGCGGTCAGAACGGCCGGTCGACATTGCCGGAATAGAAGTAGACGCCCAGGCCGGCGGTGAACAGTGCCAGCCCCGCCACCGCATGCAGCGCGAAGGCCAGGGGGAAGCTGCGACGCTCCTCATAGCCCCAGGCGAAGACGAGGCCGCCGATGAAGGTCATGCCGGCGACGATCCAGCTCCAGTACATCAGATGCGCGAAGGAGAAGACGGCGGCATTCAGCACCAGCGGCGCGCGGCCCGGCGGCATCAGCGTCGCATAGCGGCGAAAGAACAGCGGCCGGAACACCAGTTCCTGCGGCAGCGCCGACAGCAGCGGATAGAAGATCAGGATCGTCAGCCACAGGTCCGGCGAATGCCGGGGCAGCAGGAACAGCGCCGCCGGCGCGGTCCAGTGCACGATCAGCGCCGAGCCGATCAGCGTGAACAGCCCGAAGCCCGCGATCAGCCCCCAGGGCAGGCCGCGCCAGCCATCCCAGAGATGCGCCCAGGAAAAGCCGGGGGTGCGCCACAGCAGATACAGCCCCAGCAACATCGAGGCAAAGAGGGCCAGGAACATCGAACTCGGCGGCAGCAGGATTGCGATGCCGGCGGGCAGCAGGACATAGAGCAGCAGGAACTCGGCCCGCAGCAGCGTCCGCCATGCCGGGAACTCCTCCGCCCGCTGGCGGCAGAAGGCGCGGCGCGCCTGCTGGATGTGCTGGTCGTAAAGGGCCATTGTCCTGTCCGCTTGATCGGGGATGTGCCGACTACGCCCCCCGGGGCCGGTCGGTTCCATCACGGAACTGCGCGACCGTCAGAACCAGCGCCAGAAGCGCCATCGCCGCCGTTCCGGCGACCTGCACCGCCATGATCGCGCCGCCCAGGTTCTTGACCACGGGCAAGACCGGCAGGCTGACCGGCACGAACACCGCCGCCAGCGCCAGACCGCCCCGCGCGGCGCCCCAGCGGTCGACCAGCGCCGGGGCGAAGAGGGCGGGGGCGATGTAGTGATAGCCCCAGCTGAGCGGCGAGACGAGCGCCAGCGCCGCCATCATCCCGGCCCAGCCAAGCGCGGGCGACCGGCTGCGGCGCAGGGCAAAGGCATAGGCCAGCACCACCGCCAGCATCGCCGCCCGCGACGCCGCGGACCAGAGCGGGCCTTTCGCCGCCACGACCCAGCCCCGGTCCAGCGCCCCGGGGTCGGGACCGCTGTGGACCGCCATGACCCGGATCGCATCTGCCGGGGGGAACAGTTGCATCGCCAGCGCGTCGAGATTGAAGTTGAGCGCCGTCAGAAACCCCGTGTCCGACACCAGCGCGATCTGCCCGAGGAACAGCCGGTGCAGCGGCCATCCCGCCAGCAGCACCGACAGGCCGGCCAGCCCGGCACCGGCCAGAAGGAAGGCGCCAAGGCCCCGCCAGCGTCCGCCCGCCAGCAGCATCAGCGCGAAGAGCGCGGGATAGAGTTTCAGTGCCGCCGCCAGTGCCAGCACCGCGCCCGCCTGGCCGTCGCGCCCGGCGGCCAGCCGCTCGACCGCCAGCACCGTCAGCACCGCCACCACGATCTGGGGCTGTGCCTGCGCCAGCGCCACCCAGCCCACCAGCGTCGCGGCCATGAGCGTCATGCCGAGGGCAAGCCAGCCCGCGGGCGGCATCTGCCGCCGTCCGCCGCCCGCCACAGCGCGCCGGGCCAGCAGCAGGCCCAGCCACAGCGCCGCCATGTTCAGCACCGCGGCGGCGGTGGTGACGGTGTCGAAGCTCAGCACCCCGGTCAGCGGCGCCAGCAGCGCCACCCAAAGCGGCGGGTAGAGATAGGGATACACCGGGGCCGAGACCCCCGCGGCCAGCCGCGCCACCCACTCCTCGGGCGGGCGCATGGTGAAGACGGTGCTGTCGGCCGCATAGACCGCGCCGGTCCGGCCCTGCGCGAAGGCCTCGGCCGCCAGCCACAGCGCCCGCAGGTCGGCGGCCGGATCGGGATCGAGCAGCGTGAACCCCGCCCACAGGCACAACAGCAGCGCCAGCAGCGCCTGAACCCGGTCGCGCCGGGTCGAGCCGAGAAGCGGGGGAAGCGGGGCAGGCGGCATCGCGGCTCCGTCGGAAGGGTCGCCCCGTCATCGCCTGCCGCCCGGCCGTTTGGCAACAGGGCGCTATTCCGCCGCCAGCTCCTGCTGCCCCGGCACCACGTCCTTGGCCGGGTAGAGGTAGTCGCGGGTCAGCGGCACCGTCGCCACCCGGGGCGCCAGCTGGATCTGGAACACGCATTGCCGCCCCTCGCGGAAGGAGAGTTCCGAGGCGATCAGGTAATAGCGCCACATCCGCAGGAAGCGGGCATCGTAAAGCGCCACGATCCGGTCGGCGTTCGCGCTGACGCGCATCTCCCAGTGGCGCAACGTCTCCGCATAGTGCAGGCGCCAGATCTCGACATCCGTCGTCCACAGGTCCTGCGCCTCGACCGCGCGCATGGCCTCGGACAGGGCGGGGACATAGCCGCCGGGAAAGATGTACTTGCGGATGAAGGCCGAGGTGGCGGCAGGCGGCGCGGCGCGTCCGATGGTGTGGATCAGCGCGATCCCGTCCTGGTCCAGCAATTCGCGCACCTTGCCGAAATAGGTCCGGTACTGCGGCAGGCCCACATGTTCGAACATGCCCACCGACACGATCCGGTCGAACCGTCCGGTGACGCGGCGATAGTCGGTCAGCCGGATCTCGATCCGGTCCCCGAGCCCGGCCGCCCGCACCCGTTCGGTCGCCACGCGATGCTGTTCCTCGGACAGCGTCACGCCCAGAACCTGCGCGCCGTGGTCGCGCGCCAGCGTCAGCGCCATGCCGCCCCAGCCGCAGCCGATGTCGAGCACCCGCATCCCCGGCTGCAGCCGCAGCTTGGCGGCGATATGCGCCTTCTTCTGCCGCTGCGCCTGGTCCAGCGTATCGTCGGGATGGCGGAAGTAGGCGCAGGAATATTGCCGGTCCTCATCAAGGAACAGGTCGTAGAGCGCGCCGGACAGGTCGTAGTGATGCGCCACGTTGCGGCGCGACCGGGACACCGGGTTCCACTGCTGCAGGCGGCGGCCGGCGGTGGACAGGGTGTCGAGCGCGGCGATCCAGCCGCGCCGCCGCGCGCCGGGCCGGTTGAGGTTGCGCAGAAGCAGCGTCAGCAGGCCCCGCACATCGTCGTCCCCGACGGTCAGGGTGCCGTCCATATAGGCCTCGCCCAGCGTAAGGTCGGGCGACAGCACCAGCCGCCGGGGCAGGTCCGGGTCGGTCAGCGCGACCGCGACCTCGGGCGCCGTGCCGTCGCCATAGCGATGCAGGGTGCCGTCCGGCATCGACAGGCGCAGCGAGCCGATCTGCAGGAACCGGGACAGAAACTGATCCAGAAGTGATGGCCACATGGGCGGGGACCCTCCAGCTGGCGGGGCCGCCGGTCGGACATGCGGGACGGGCCGTATGCGGGAAAGGACCGGAGGTGCCGCGAGAACCGCAACCAAACGGAAGTCGAGATGCAGGTTAAATAAGGGTTGCGGCCGCTCGCAAGGGGTTTCTGCGGTGCGGCTGCGCACAACCCGGTCTGCCCGATGCCGCCGGTTCCGCCCCGCGCCGCGGTCGCGTCCGGCCGGGCCCGGGCCCGCGGCCTTGACTTCGCAGGGGCGGCACGTTCTATCGGCGCGACGACCGAATGCCTCGGGAAAGGGGACGACGATGCACGCCTATCGCAGCCATACCTGTGCCGGACTGAACCGCGCCGATGCCGGCCAGAATGTCCGCCTGTCGGGCTGGGTGCATCGCGTCCGCGACCACGGAGGCGTGCTGTTCCTCGACCTGCGCGACCACTACGGCATCACCCAGATCATCTGCGACGGCGACAGCCCCGCCTTCGCGGCGCTGGAAAAGGTTCGCGCCGAATACGTCATCCGCGTCGACGGCCGGGTGAAGCTGCGCGACGACAGCCTCGTGAACCCGAAGATCCCGACGGGCGAGATCGAGGTCTATGCCACCGGCGTCGAGGTGCTGGGCGCGGTCGAGGGCGACCTGCCGCTGCCGGTCTTCGGCGATCAGGACTATCCCGAGGAAACGCGGCTCGCCTATCGCTTCCTCGACCTGCGGCGCGAGGGGCTGCACCGCAACATCATGCTGCGGTCGAACGTGGTGCGGTCGATCCGCAACCGGATGTGGGAGGCGGGCTTCAACGAATTCCAGACGCCGATCATCACCGCCTCCTCGCCCGAGGGCGCGCGCGACTTCCTCGTGCCGTCGCGGCTGCATCCGGGCAAGTTCTACGCGCTGCCGCAGGCGCCGCAGCAGTTCAAGCAGCTGATCATGGTGGCGGGCTTCGACCGCTATTTCCAGATCGCGCCCTGCTTCCGGGATGAGGACCCGCGCGCCGACCGTTCGCCCACCGACTTCTACCAGCTCGACATCGAGATGTCGTTCGTCGAACAGGAGGACGTCTTCGCCGCGGTCCAGCCGGTGATCCAGGGCCTGTTCGAGGAATTCCGCCCCGACTGTTCCGTGCCCGCCGACTGGCCCCGCATCGCCTGGCGCGACGCGATGCTGTGGTACGGGTCGGACAAGCCCGACCTGCGCAACCCGATCCGGATGCAGGTAGTCAGCGAGCATTTCGCCGGCTCGGGCTTCGCGATCTTCGCGAAGCTGCTGGAGCAGGAGGGGACCGAGATCCGCGCGATCCCCGCGCCCAAGGGCGGCAGCCGCAAGTTCTGCGACCGGATGAACGCCTTCGCGCAGAGCCAGGGCCTGCCGGGGATGGGGTATATCTTCTGGCGGAAGGCCGAGGATGGCAGCATGGAGGCCGCCGGCCCTCTGGCCAAGAACATCGGCCCGGAGCGGACCGAGGCGATCCGCGTGCAGCTGAACTTGGGCGAGGGCGACGCGGCCTTCTTCCTCGGCGGCAGGCCCGAGACCTTCGAGGCGGTGGCCGGCCGCGCCCGCAACGTCATCGGCGAGGAACTGGGCCTGACCGAGACGGACACTTTCCGCTTCGCCTGGATCGTCGACTTCCCGATGTTCGAGAAGACCGACGAGGGCCGCATCGACTTCAGCCACAACCCCTTCTCGATGCCGCAGGGCGGGATGGAGGCGCTGTCGGGCGACCCGCTGAAGGTGCATGCCTATCAGTACGACCTCGCCTGCAACGGCTATGAACTGATCTCGGGCGGCATCCGCAACCATACGCCGGAAATCATGTACCGCGCTTTCGAGATCGCGGGCTACCCGAATTCCGAGGTCGACAAGCGCTTCGGCGGCATGGTCAAGGCGTTCAAATACGGCGCCCCGCCGCATGGCGGCTGCGCCATGGGCATCGACCGGGCGGTGATGCTGTTGGCCGACGAGCAGAATATCCGCGAGGTCATCATGTTCCCGATGAACCAGCGCGCCGAGGATTTGATGATGGGTGCGCCCTCGGAGCCCACCAATGAACAGCTGCGCGAATTGCGGCTGCGGGTGGTGCCGAAGGAGTAGGGGGATGCTGGATCGGTTGAGGGAGGCTGGCTTCGACGTTGCGACCCGCAACCATGCCCAAGCCATTCTCGCCGCCGATTTCGCGGATGAAACCGCGGAACTGATTGACGCCCTGTTGACGATGCGTCTCGACGTTCGCGAGATTATAACCTCGGGCGGCGGTGAGGCGCCCTCAACCCAGCGTCTGCGGCGGCAGCTGGCGGCGATGGGCTGGCGCAAGCACAACTTTCGGATCGAGACTCTGCTCGACGGTCGGAAGCTCGGAGAGGGGACAACTCACGAAATCGATCATGTTCGCCAAGCACCGAATGGTCTGCTCGCGTTGGAGATCGAATGGAACAACAAGGATCCGTTCTTCGACCGCGATCTGGAGAACTTTCAGCGGCTGCATGCGCAGTCCGTGATCAGCATCGGCATAATCGTCACGCGTGGAGCATCGCTTCAGCGCGCGCTTGCCCGGATCGTGCACGACTTTCTGGCGGCTGCGCGCGTCGAGCAGCCAGAAGATTTGCTCATGCACGGTGTCAAGAAGCGAACGGATCGGCAAAGCGGGCTGGTGGATAAGGCGGTCAGGCAGGGGACGCCATTCCCGGAAGCCTTTTCGCGGCTTTTCGTTGCGGACAAGTTCGGAATGGCGACGACGCATTGGGCGAAGCTGATGGAGCGCGTCGCGCGAGGCGTCGGCAATCCGTGCCCGCTCCTGCTGGTTGGCCTTCCCGACGGAATCGTCCAGCCCTACTCCGCTGCGAGCGACGAGTTGTAGGCGTAGGTTTTCCAGCTCGGCTTGTAGTCGGCGTCGGCCTGGTTGCCCCATACAGTCCAGCCCTCGCGCACACCGCGCCCGAACATTTCCAGATACGGACCCCACGAACAGGCTTCGATTAGATCGTATTGCTCGTCCGGCTTGCGGGAGTGTTCGCGCTTGCGGGTAGACATGAAGTTGACCTGTCGACGACCGGCTGCCAGCGTTCTGGCGTTCTTCCCGCGCGTGCCGAACAGAATGACTTCCGTGACGTTACGAAAGTAAAAGCCGACGCCACGACCGTCGGAGCCGCCGTCCTTACGCTCCTTGTGCCAGATCAGGTTCGACTTGTACTCGAAGCCCCAAGCCGACAGCACACGCAAGCCATCGGGCAGAAGCGCGTTCGGAACCCAAAGGTAACAATGTGCCCGATCATCCAGATAGTCCGCCACCGGTAGCGCGCAGATCTCATCCAGATCCATCGTGGGATAGCGGGCCAGCCGCTTGTGCTCGGGCGCGACCTTGCCCGTGCGGTTAGTGAAGCGCCAGGGAGGATCGGCGAGGACACAGCCGAACCGATCGGATCCCAAAAACCGGCGTAGGTCTTGCGTTGCTTGGCTGGTCATGTCCGACATGTGGTGCTGCAGGTTGGTTGCACCTTGAACAATGCCGGAACAAAAGTAAACCCGGGATGAAGCTGCCCCGGACCGGCCGGTTTTCGCTGCACCGGCCTTGCCGCACTGCAACGTGAGGACAGGTCGGGCGCGACGCGGGTAGAATGGCGGGGCGGGGGCGCGAGTCCCGGCTCCCGTCACGATGCCGCGCAGGAAGGCCCGCCATGCCCTCGCCCCCGACCATCGCCGCGCTTCGCTTCGGCTTCGGCCTTGCGCCGGGTCATGCCCCCCCGGCCGATGCGGGGGCGCTGCTGGCTGCGCTGGCGGCGCCCGACGATCTGGCGCGCCGCTATCCGGTGCTGGACCTTGCCGGGGCCGAGTCGCTGCACCGCGCGCTGACCGCCGCCCGCCGCGCGGCGCGGGACGGCGATCCCGAGGCGCAGGCGGCGCTGAAGGCGATGCAGGCCGAGAGCCGGCTGGCGATGGAACGCGGCGCGCAGATGGCCGTCGCCCGGGCGGTGGCGGACCCGGCGGGGCTGCGCGAACGGCTGATGGCCTTCTGGCTCGACCATTTCACCGTCCGCGCCAAGAACCAGGAAATGCAGCCGATGCTGCAGGTCTTCGCCGACGAGGCGATCCGCCCGCATCTGACCGGCCGCTTCGCCGAGATGCTGATCGCGGCCGAGACCCATCCGATGATGCTGCACTATCTGGACCAGAGCAATTCGCTGGGGCCGGGGTCGAAGGCGGGGCAGAAGGGCAAGGGCGGCCTGAACGAGAACCTCGGCCGCGAACTGCTGGAACTGCACACGCTCGGCGTAGGTGCGGAATACGGCCAGACGGATGTGCGGCAGATGGCGCTGCTGCTGACCGGGCTGCGCTGGACGGAAAAGACCGGCTGGATCTTCGATCCCGCCCGGGCGGAGCCGGGGGCGGAAACCGTGCTGGGGGCCAGCTATGGCGGCGCGGGTGCGGCGCGGGTCGAGGATATCCATGCGGCGCTGGCGGACCTCGCCGTGCATCCGGCGACGGGGCGGCATCTGGCGCGCAAGCTCGCGGTGCATTTCGTGGCGGACGATCCGGACCCGGCGCTGGTCGATCACGTCGCCGCGGCCTATGCCGGCTCGGGCGGCGCGCTGATGCCGACCTATGCCGCGCTGCTGGATCATCCCGCCAGCTGGCAGGGCCTCGGCGCCAAGCTGCGCCAGCCCTATGACCTGCTGGTGGCGGGGCTGCGGGCCTTCGGCGTCAGCGGCGACGAGGTGGCCGGGCTGGAACCGAAGTCCGCCGGCCGGCGGCTGCTCGGCCCCCTGCGCGACATGGGCCAGCCCTGGATGCGGGCGCCCGGCCCCGACGGCTGGCGCGAGGAGCCCGAGGCCTGGATCCATCCCCAGGGGCTGGCCGCGCGCATCCAGTGGGCGATGGGCGCGGCGCTGGCCTGGCGCAAGGGCGACCTGCCCGAGCCGATGGCCTTCGCCGAGGCGGCGCTGTCGGATGCGCTGAGCGACCGGCTCGCCTGGGCCGTGCCCAAGGCCGAGACCCGGCCCGAGGCGATCGGGCTGGTGCTGGCCGCGCCCGAATTCAACCGCCGCTGAGGGAGGTTCCGATGGACCCGACGACCCGCCGACTGTTCCTGAAGGGCGCGACGCTGATCGGCTGTTCGGCCGCCGCACATCCCTGGCTGACCACCGCGACCTTCGCCGGCGCGCCGGGCGACAACCGGCTGGTGGTGATCATCCTGCGCGGGGCGGCGGACGGGCTCGACATCCTGCAGCCCTGGGGCGACCCGGACTTCGCCGCGCTGCGCCCCGGGCTCGCGCTGCCGCCGGGATCGGGCCCGGAGGCGGCGCTGGACCTCGACGGCCGCTTCGCCATGCATACGGGGCTGACCGCGCTGATGCCGATGTGGCAGGCGGGGGAACTGGCCTTCGTGCACGCCACCTCGACCCCCTACCGTGACAAGCGCAGCCATTTCGACGGGCAGGACCTGCTGGAGGCCGGGACCGGCATGGATGTCGCGGCCGAGGCGCGGCGCGATGGCTGGCTGAACCGGATGCTGCAGGCGATGCCGGGCGTCACCTCGCGCACCGCCTTCGCGGTGGGGTCGGACGACATGCGCATCCTTGCCGGTCCCGCGCCCGCGTCCAGCTGGGCGCCCGCCGCGCGGCTGGAGATCTCGGACCAGGCGGTGCGGCTGCTGGACCATGTGTATCACGACGATCCCGCCTTCCGCGAGGCGGTGGCGCAGGCGGTGGAGCTGAGCGCCGCGAATGCCTCGGAATCGATCGGACCCAATGCCAATGCACAGCCGCTGCGGCTGGCGGAATTCGCGGCGGCGCAGCTGAGGGGCGAGACGCGGATCGCCACCTTCTCGATCGGGGGCTGGGACACGCATCGCAATCAGGCCAATGCGCTGAAGGGCGGGCTGGCGCGGCTGGCCGAGACGCTGGTTACGCTGCGCGACCATCTGGGGCCGGTCTGGGGCAGGACGGCGGTTCTGGCGATGACGGAATTCGGCCGCACCGCCCGGCAGAACGGCACCCAGGGCACCGATCACGGCACCGGCGGCGCGATGCTGATGGCGGGCGGCGCGCTGAAGGGCGGGCGCGTCCTCGGGCAATGGCCGGGGCTGGCGGAGGCCGACCTCTATGACCGGCGCGACCTGATGCCCACCTCGGATGTGCGGGCCTGGGCCGGGTGGACGATGCGGGGGATGTTCGGTTTCGACCGGGCGCTGATCGAGGCCACGCTGTTCCCCGGGCTGGACATGGGCTCGGACCCGGGCCTGCTGCTGTAGCCGGCCCGGCCGGATCGGAGCGCCGGTCGCTCATCCCCCCGTGACGGCGCGGTTTTTCGGCCCTAGGATCGCCCGCGACAGGGTGAGCGGGGTCGACGATGCAGCGCAGGTTCGGAGAGCTGTTGCCGGGATGGAGGCCGCCTGCGGCGCCGGGGCCGGATGTGCTGGAGGGGCGTCATGCCCGGCTGGAACGGCTGGATGCCGAGGCGCATGCCGCCGACCTGTTCCGTGCCAATTCCGCCGATGACGCGATCTGGGATTACCTGCCCTATGGCCCCTTCGCCTCGGCCGCGACCTATCACCGCTGGGCGCGCGAGATGGCGGGGCAGGCGGACCCGTTCTTCTATGCGATCCGCGACCTTGCGACGGGCCATCTGGGCGGGGTGGCCAGTTGGCTGCGGATCACGCCCGCACAGGGCACGATCGAGGTGGGCCACATCAACCTCGCGCCCGAACTGCAGCGCGGGCGCGCGGCGACCGAGGCGATGTGGCTGATGATGGACTGGGCCTTCGCCGCGGGCTACCGCCGCTATGAATGGAAATGCGACGCGCTGAACCTGCCGTCGCGGCGGGCGGCGCAGAGGCTGGGCTTCAGCTATGAGGGGACGTTCCGGCAGGCGGCGGTGGTCAAGGGCCGCAACCGCGACACCGCCTGGTTCGCGATCACCGATCAGGACTGGCCGGCGCTGGCCGAGGCGTTCCGCGTCTGGCTGGACCCCGGCAACTTCACCGCCGAGGGCGCGCAGATCGAGCGGCTGTCGGACCTGACGGCGCTGGTGCGGGTCAGTTCGGACCCGGTGCTGGCGGAGCTGCGCTAGATCGCCGCCGCCTCGGCCGAAAGCCGCGCCTGGACCAGGGCGGACAGTCCCGACAGGTCGGCCTCGACCGGGCCGCCGCGGGCGAGGTTGCGGCGCAGGGTTTCGGCGGCGCGGGTCAGTTGCAGGTCATGCGAGCTGCGCCCGACCCCGCCCAGGAACATGGCGACATAGGCGATGCGGCCGGTTTCCGGGCCGGTCGCGCCGCGCCCCGCCAGCAGGTCCGCCGCCAGCGCCAGATCCTCGCGCAGGGCCAGCGGATCGGGCTGCACCCGGTCATCGTCCAGCTCGCGCGGCCCGCGCGGACGCTGCGCCGCCGGTAGTGCCGACAGGATCGCCGTCTGGAAGGTGGCGAGGCTTTCCACCGGCTTCGGCAGGAAGCCGTTGGCCCCTGCCGCCAGCGCCGCCGTCTCCACCGCGTCATCGCCCGAGGTGGCGAGGATCGCCGGCGGTTGGGGCAGGGCGGTCAGCAGGCGGATCAGCTCGACCCCCGACCCGTCGGGCAGGCCCATGTCGACGATGACCGCCGCGGGGCGATAGGTCGCCAGATGCCGGTGCGCCGCCTTCAACGTATCCGCCCGGCGGATGCGCGCGCCCGAGCGCAGGCACAGCAGGCGCACCGCCTCCGACGCGAGCCGGCTGTCCTCGACCAGCAGCACGGTCAGGCCGGCGAGGGGCCGGTCGCCCTGCGGCCGGGGCGGCGAGAGCGGGGCGAAGGGGTCGTCGGTCATCATCCGGTCTCCTCTGCTGGCGCCGCGCGGGCCGGGGCGGCGAGTCGCAGTAGGCGGCGGCGCTGGCTAACGGCGAGTAAACGCCGCGCGACCCGGGCAGAGGGGCCGCGACCCTGCTGCCCCTTGCGCGGCCTGCCCCGGCCGTTGGATAACCCCCCCGTCCCGGGGGAGAGAGAGAACATGATCGGACGCCTGAACCACGTCGCCATTGCCGTGCCGGACCTGACGGCGGCGGCAGAGCAGTATCGCGGCCCGCTGGGGGCCGAGGTCGGCGCGCCGCAGCCCCTGCCCGAACATGGGGTGACGGTGGTGTTCATCGAACTGCCGAACACGAAGATCGAGCTTCTGCATCCCCTGGGCGAGGGCTCGCCCATCGCGGCCTTTCTCGACAAGAACCCGGCCGGCGGCATCCACCACATCTGCTACGAGGTCGATGACATCCTCGCCGCGCGCGACCGGCTGACGGGGGCAGGCGCACGGGTGCTGGGGGACGGCACGCCGAAGATCGGGGCGCATGGCAAGCCGGTGCTGTTCCTGCATCCCAAGGATTTCAACGGCTGCCTTCTGGAACTGGAGCAGGTCTGATGACGATCACCGCCGCCGTCGTGCTGTACGCCGTCTGCTGGTTCATGACGCTGTTCGTGGTGCTGCCGCTGCGCTTCACCACCCAGGCCGAGGCGGGCGAGGTGGTGCCGGGCACGCCGGCCTCGGCCCCGGCGGGGGCGGTCGTCGGGCGCAAGGCGCGGCTGACGACGATCTGGGCCACCGGGATCTGGGCGGTGCTGGCGGCGGTGATCCTGTCCGGCGCGGTCACGGTGCAGGATCTGGACTGGTTCCACCGGATGGGGCCGGGCGGCGGCTGGTACAGCGCGCCGGCCCCCGCCACCGGCGGCTGACCGCGCGGGGCTCAGCCGAGGTCCATCCGCAACGTGCCGTCGCGATAGTCGCCGCGCACGACCCAGCCCGGTTCCTGCAGTTCCGGGTGACCCTCGGCCCAATCGCGGAAGCGGTCGTTGCTGACGATACGGGCGCCGAGGTCGCGGGCGGTGGCCAGCACCACGGGATCGGCCGGGCTGCCCTTCGGCACCACCAGCACCCGGTCGGCGGGCAGGTCCAGCATCCGCGCCAGCGCCCCGTCGTCCAGATACCGCCCCGAGATCAGGTAGCCGGCATTGGCGTCGAAGACCACGCCGGGCGTATAGCCGTGGCGGATCAGCCGGGCCAGAACCTCGCGCAGCGTCTCGATCCGCGGGGTGTTGTCCTTCCAGTGCATCACGTTCGAGCCGTCGACCACGATCCATTTCCGGCGGTCCTTGCCCAAGGCCGCCCGCAGCAGCAGCCACAGGCTGGCCAGGGCCGAGGGCGCGGCCAGCAGCACGAGGTCCGACAGGCCCGGAATCGCGACGGCGGCGGCGAGCGCGGCGAGGGACAGGCCAAGCAGGATCAGCGGGGTGGTCATGGCCGCGATCGCTGCTCAGCGGGCTTCGGCCGCGGCCAGCCGGTGGAACAGATGCGTGAAGGCCGCGGCCCCCAGCACCGGCACCGTCAGGTTAACCAGCGGGATCGTCAGCGGCGCCGCCATCAGCACCCCGGTCAGCCAGATCCGGCCCATGTTCCGCTGCCGCATCAGCGCCGCCTGCTGCGTGCCGATCCGCCGCGCGGCGGCCAGCTGGAAATACTCCCGCCCCAGCAGATAGCCGTTCACCGCCCAGAACAGGATCGGCGCGAGCGGCCCCACGAAGAACAGCGCCAGCAGCGCCAGCGCGTTCACCAGCAGGATCACGCCCAGGAACCCCGCCGCGTCAGCCAGCCCCTCGACGACGCCCAGACCCTTGGCAGGCGGTAGATGCGGGTAGTGCCGCGCCTCGACCGCCGCCGCCACCCGGTCGAGGAACAGCCCGGTGAAGGCCGAGGCGACGGGCACCATCAGGAAGACCGACAGCGCGATCATCACCGCGACCGAGGCCCAGGACAGCAGGTCGTCCACCCAGGTCACTGGCCCGATCCAGGGCAGGGTAAAGCTGTCGGGCGTCAGCCATTGCACCAGCCAGACGAAGCCCGCATAGCAGCCCGCCAGCAGCAGCAGGGTCAGCCCGATCCCGGCCAGCAGCACCCGCAGGAAGCGCGGGTCGGGGATCTGGCGAAGGGCCGCGAGGATGCTGCCGAAGATCATGCCGACACCCAGCGGACCGTGGCGGCGAGGTCCGGGCGGGGCCGGTCGGGCGGCACCGCGCCTTCGGTTCCCAGATGGACGAATCCCGCGATCCGTTCGCCGGGCGCAAGGTCCAGCGCGTCTGTCAGGAAGCCTGCGTCATAGGCGGGCCAGCCCGTCAGCCAGCAGGCACCCCAGCCCGAGGCCAGCGCGGCGTTGACGAGGCTCAGGCAGACGCAGCCGGCCGACAGCAGCTGTTCCCATTCCGGCACCTTGTCGGTGGGGCGCGGCACCGCGACCACCGCCACACAAAGCGGGCTTTCGCGGAATTGCGACACGCCCTTGGCAGTCTGCTCCTCGGGCAGGCCCTGCGCCTCGCCCCGCCGGGCCGCGACCTCGGCCACCCGGTCGAGCGCGGCCCGTTCCAGCACGATCAGCCGCCACGGTTCCAGCTTGCCGTGGTCGGGCACGCGCAGCGCGGCGGTCAGGATCGGTTCCAGCGCGACGCGATCCGGGGCGGGGCCGGTCAGGGTCTTGGCCGGGCGCGAGCGGCGCGCCAGCAGGAAGTCGACGGCATGGGGGTTCGGATGCGGCATGGCGGCTCCTTTGCGGTTGGCGCCACTGTTTGCCCGAGGCGCGGGCAAGCGCAAGCGCCCGTCAGGGGGAACAGCGTCAGGGGAACAGCGTCAAAGGAACAGGGCCGCCAGTTCCGCGACCTGCCCGGACTGAAAGGCCTGCGCCGCCGGTCCGGGCTGCCGCGCCGCCAGCACCTCGGCCAGCGGATCGGGCGCGCGAAAGGCGCTGCCGGTCAGTTCCTCCAGCACCGCATGGCCGCAGAAGGGCACATGGGCCTCGGAATAGCCGCCCTCATGCACCAGAACCAGCCGCCCGCCGCACAGCTCCTCGGCCGCGGCGCGGGCCATCCGCGTCATCTCGCGGAAGGTGTCGGCGGTGGCAAGCATCCGGCCCAGCGGATCGACCGCCGAGGCATCGTATCCGCAGGCGACGACGATCGCCTCGGGGCGGAACCGCGCCAGCAGCGGCAGCACGATCCGGTCCATCGCCTCGAGATAGGTGACATGGCCGCAGCCCGGCGGCAGCGGCAGGTTGACGTTGAAGCCGTGCCCGCGCCCGGCGCCCCGGTCGAGCGCCGCGCCGCTGTCGGTGGGGTAGTTGCGGTCCTGATGGATCGAGATCGTCAGCACCTCGGGGTCGTCGTAGAAGATCGCCTCGGTGCCGTTGCCGTGATGCACGTCCCAGTCGATGACCGCGATCCGGCGGGCCAGCCCTTCCGCCTGCGCCGCCCGGATGGCAACGGCGATATTGTTGAAAAGGCAGAATCCATTGGGCAATTCCGGCAGGCAGTGATGCCCCGGCGGCCGGGAAAGTGCATAGGCGTTCCGCGCCTGCCCGGTCAGCACCTGCCGCAGCGCGGCCATCGCCAGCCCCGCCGACAGCGCCGCGATGTCATAGCCGCCGGGGCCGAAGGGGGCGCGCGGCCCGAATTCGCCGCCGCCCGCCTCCGAGGCCGCCCGGAACCGGTCCAGATAGGCGGCGGGATGGACGCGCAGCAGATCCTCGCGCCGGGCCTCGGGGGCCGAGGACACCGCCATCTCGCGCAGCAGGCCCGTCACCTCCAGCAGGTTGCGCAGGCGGCGCTTGGTCTCAGGGCTTTCGGGCAGCCCGGCGCCCGGCTGGACCAGCCCGCCCACCGGCAGGGTGAACGCATAGGCGCCGCCGCCATGCCAGAAGCAGCGTTCATCGGTCAGAAAGGCGGTGGTCATGGCACTCTCCCTCGGGCGGCATCGGGCGCTGGCGCGGAGCCTAGCGGCAGGCTAGGGCAGGGGAAAGGCCGGGCAGTCGGGTGGGGCGGATGAAGAAGGGCGAACTGGGGCATCTCGCCGTGCCGGGCGCGGAGTTCGCCGTGCGGGTGACGCCGCGCGCCGCGCGCAACATCGTCCGCCTGGAGGGCGGCGCGCTGAAGATCGCGGTGACCGCCGTGCCCGAGGACGGCCGCGCCACCGCCGCCGTGCAGGAGTTGCTGGCCGAGGCCCTGGGCATCGCCAAGTCGCGGCTGGTGCTGGTCCGCGGCGCCACCGCGCGGGACAAGCTGTTCCGGCTCGACTAGCCTTGCCGCACCGCCTTCAGCCGGTAGACGCCCTCCGGCAGGTTCAGCGCCGCCGCAAGCTCGCGCACCTGCGCCAGCGACAGGGTGATCGTCACCGGCTCGTCCAGCCGCGGATCGAACTGCTGGACGGTCACGCAATCCTCGAAGCTCTGGATCGTCACATCCTCCTGCAGGTTCACCGATCCCTCGTCCACCAGCGTGATGATCGTCGCGTCGAAATCGTGCTCGATGCTGAACATGGGGGGCTCCTTTCGCTCGCCGTTGCGTCCGCCTGCGGCCGATCATGCCAGCCCCGGGGCGGATCCGCACCCCCGGCCGGCATCGAAAGCGGCGCTTTCGGGCGCCGCCGCATCACCCCCGCGTGAGGTGGGGCCAACCCCTTGCAACGCATCTTCCGCAGACCGGGCGCGGCGGCTATTTTCGCCCGCGGTCGCCCCTTCCGGCCCCTCGCACGCCCCTACCAGCCCAGCGGAAGCCCATCTGCCGATGCCCGTTCTTCCTGCCCTGCCGATCCGACTGCCGCGCCCTCGCCTGCCGCGCTTTGGCCTGCTGCCTCTCGCCGCGGCCCTGCTGTCGGCCTGCGTCGCGGCGGCACCGCCGCCGCCCGCGACGGTGCCGGGCCCGGTGCCCGTGCTGCTGCCCGATGACAGCCCGCCCCTGCCGGTGCGCGAGGCGGCGCAGAACTTCGTTACCGTCGTGCGCCGGATGGAGCCGTCGATCGAACAGGAATGCCGCGCCCGCACCCGCAACGTGAACTGCGATTTCCAGATCGTCGTCGATGACCGGCCGGGGCAGGACCCGAACGCCTTCCAGACGCTGGACGAGGCCGGCCGGCCGGTGGTGGCCTTCAACCTCGCCCTGATCGCCGAGGCGCGCAATATCGACGAACTGGCCTTCGTCATGGGCCACGAGGCCGCGCATCACATCGCGGGCCACATCCCCCGCCAGCAGCAGTCGATGGCGGCGGCGGCGGTGATCTTCGGCGGGCTGGCCGCGGCCTATGGCTATGACGAGGCCGGGATCCGCACCGCGCAGGATCTGGGCGCAGGTCTGGGCGGCCGGGTCTATGCCAAGAATTACGAACTCGAGGCTGACAGGCTGGGCACGGTGATCGCCTGGGACGCGGGCTTCGATCCGGAACGCGGGTCGCGCTTCTTCGCGCGCCTGCCGGATCCGGGGAACGACTTCCTCGGCTCGCACCCGCCCAATGCGCAGCGGATGGACCTGGTGGCGCGCACGGTGGCGGACCTGCGGGCCGGGCGGCGGATCTGACGGAACCGGCACGGGCGGGCGCCGCTTGGGTCGGACGGGGCTGCCGGGCCGGCGGGCGCCGGCCGGACACGGGGTCCGCAGGATCGGGGGGCGCAGGTCGCATGCCATCGCAACTGTTCTGGAGACTGGCGCGCGCTGCCCGCCAGCTATGGGTGAAGGCACTGCTCTTTTCCGCGGTCTCGGTCGCGGCGGCGCTGGCGGGCTTCATGGTGGCGCCCTGGCTGCCCGAGGATCTGGGCGCCAGCATCGGCGCCGACGCGGTCGATTCGATCCTCGGCATCCTCGCCTCGTCGATGCTGACGGTCACCACCTTCTCGCTGTCGGTGATGGTGCAGGCCTTTGCCGGGGCCTCCAGCGGGGTGACGCCGCGGGCGGTACAACTGCTGATGCAGGACCGCACCACCCAGACGGCGCTGGCGACCTTCCTCGGCGCCTTTATCTTTTCGCTGGTGGGGATCATCGCGCTGCAGGCGGGGATCTACGGCGAACGCGGGCGGCTGGTGCTGTATGTCGTGTCGATGGCGGTGGTGGGGGTGATCGTCTTCACCATGATGCGCTGGATCGAGCATCTGACCCGCTTCGGCCGCGTCGCCCATACTACCGCGCGGGTGGAACAGGCCGCGGCGGCGGCGCTGGCGGCGCGGGCCGGCTCGCCTGCGATGGGCGGGCGGCCCATGGATGTCGGGGCGCGCGCGCCGGTGTCGGGCGTGGCGGTGCGGCCGCTGGCCGGGGCGGGGGCCGGCGTCGGCTATGTCCAGCACCTCGACGTGCCGGCGCTGCAGGCCGCGGCCGAGCGGCTGGGGTCCGAAATCTTCGTCGTGGCGCTGCCCGGGGCCTTCGTCCATCCGGCGGCGGATCTGGCCCGGATCACCGGCCCCTGCGACGACGACCTGCAACAGGCGGTGCGCGGGGCCTTCACCCTCGGCGACCAGCGCACCTTCGACACCGATCCGCGCTTCGGCCTGTCGGTACTGGCCGAGATCGCGCAGCGGGCGCTGTCCCCTGCCGTCAACGATCCCGGCACCGCAATCGACGTCATCGGCCGCGCCCTGCGCCTGCTGGTGGACTATGCCGCCCCGCGCCCGCCCGCGCCGCTGCGCCACGACCGGGTGCATGTGCCGCTGCTGGACCCCGCCGACCTGATCGAGGATGCCTTCGCGCCGATCGCCCGCGACGGCGCCGCGATGATCGAGGTGCAGATGCGCCTGCAGAAGGCGCTGGCGGCGCTGGCGGCCTGCGCCCCGGGGCAGATGGCGGAGGCCGCCCGCGTGCAGTCCACCGCGGCGCTGGCCCAGGCCGAGGCGGCGCTGCAGCTGGACGCGGATCGCGCGCGGCTGCGCGCGCTCTGTGCGGCTTGATATGGGTCAAGGCGCGCCCCTGCCGGAGGGCCGATGCTGGCGGCCATGCGGATGGCCGGAGGAGGCGAGGATGTGCGGCGGGCGCAAGCTGAACGAACATGCGGGGCTGGTCAGCCAGATGGCCCGGACGCTGGGCATCGACCTGATGCAGGCGATGGTTGACGGCCGGCTGACGGCCGAGGACTGGCGCGACGCGGTCATGGCCTGCACCGGCTGCGCCGAGCCCGGCGATTGCCACCGCTGGCTGGCCGAGCGGCAAGAAACGGGGGCCGCCGCGCCGCCCGCCTATTGCCGGAACGGCGACCTTATGGGCCGGCTTGCGCAAGGGGCCGCCGTAGCGCCCGTCACGGCAGACTGATCCGCCGGCCAGAGGGCGCCGACCGGATGCGGTCCGCGGAACAAGGCCGGGCGGCGAAAGTTGATTCTCCGACTGACCCCGGAAGGAGGATCCACCATGGAACACAATCGGCCCGACCCGCAGATCTCGTCCAAGGACGTCAACGGCACCCGTGTCTTCAGCCCCGATGGCGAGAAGCTGGGCCATGTCGAGGAACTGATGATCGACAAGCAGTCCGGCAAGGTGGCGTACGCCCTGATGGGCTTCGGCGGCTTCCTGGGGATGGGCGAGGACTATCACCCGATCCCGTGGAGCAAGCTGCGCTATGACACCTCGCTCGACGGCTATGTGACCGACATCACCCGGGAACAGCTGGAAGGCGCGCCCCGCCGTCAGGACGACTGGCGCCGCGACCGGACCTGGGAAGAAGGCTATTTCAGCTATTACGGTGCAACGCCCTACTGGATCTGATCCGTACGCGTCACTCGCGGCCACGCGCCGCTGGCGGGCCCCTCCGGGGGCCCGTCCCGATTCCGGGGGGCGCCGCCCGCTCCGCGCGGTCTACGGGACGCGGTCAGGCGACGGGGCGCCCCCACAGGTCATAGTCGCTGGCCTCCTCGACCTCGACCGTCACCAGATCGCCCGGCGCCAGCCCCTCGAACCCCTCGTCGATGAACAGGTTGCCGTCGATCTCGGGCGCGTCGGCCATGGTCCGGCAGGTCGCGCCCTCGCCATCCACCGCATCGACCAGCACCTGCTGCCGGCTGCCGACCTTTGCCGCCAGCTTCGCCGCCGAGATCGCCTGCGCCTTCTCCATGAAGCGTTCCCACCGGTCCTGCTTCACCTCTTCGGGCACGTGATCGGGCAGGGCGTTCGACCGCGCCCCGGCGACATTCTCGTATTTGAAGCACCCGACCCGGTCCAGCTGCGCCTCGTCCAGCCAGTCGAGCAGCGTCCGGAACTCCTCTTCCGTCTCGCCGGGATAGCCCACGATGAAGGTCGAGCGCAGCACGAGGTCGGGGCAGACCGACCGCCAGGCGGCGATCTCGTCCAGCGTCCGCGCGGCCGCGGCGGGCCGCGCCATCCGCTTCAGCACCGCCGGGTCCGCATGCTGGAACGGGATATCGAGATAGGGCAGGACCAGCCCTTCCGCCATCAGCGGGATCAGGTCGCGCACATGCGGATAGGGATAGACATAGTGCAGCCGCACCCAGGCCCCGAGGCTGCCGAGGTCGCGGGCGAGGTCGGTGATATGCGCCCGGTGCTCGCGCCCGCCGCGCCCGGCGCTGACCGCATGTTTCAGGTCCAGCCCGTAGGCCGAGGTGTCCTGGCTGATCACCAGAAGTTCCCGCACTCCCGCCTCGACCAGCTTTTCCGCCTCGCGCATCACCGCATGGGCGGGGCGGCTGACCAGCCGGCCGCGCATGTCGGGGATGATGCAGAACCGGCACTTGTGGTTGCAGCCCTCGGAAATCTTCAGATAGCTGTAGTGCCGCGGCGTCAGGCTGACCCCGGTGGCGGGCAAGAGGTCGACGAACGGGTCGGGCGCGGGCGGCACGGCGCGATGCACCGCATCCAGCACCGCCTCGTACTGATGCGGGCCGGTCACGGCCAGAACCTGCGGATGCGCGCCGGTGATGTAGTCGGGTTCCGCCCCCAGACAGCCGGTCACCAGAACCTTGCCATTCTCGCGCAGCGCCTCGCCGATCGCGTCGAGGCTTTCGGCCTTGGCACTGTCGAGAAAGCCGCAGGTATTGACGATCACCGCATCCGCGCCCCGGTAATCCGGGCTGATCGCATAGCCCTCGGCCCGCAGCCGGGTGAGGATGCGCTCGCTGTCCACCAGCGCCTTGGGGCAGCCGAGGCTGACCATGCCGATGCGCGGCTGTCCGGCACGGGCCGCCAGAGGCGCGTCGCCCGCGAATACCGGGGCGGGCGCCAGATCGGGGCGAAGGTTCGGGGGGTTGGCGCTCATGCTGTCCCTGCCATGGCCGGGCGCATCCGCCCCTGACGACGAAGGGAAGGGCACGGCCCTTCCCATCTTCTGTTTCCAAATATCCCGGGGGAGTCCGCGTCAGCGGACGGGGGCGGCGCCCCCACCCGGCCCGTCCTCAGCGGCGACGGTCGCGGCGCGCGCTCATCGGCTGGAAGGCCACGCCGACATGCGCCTCGCAATAGGGCTTGCCCGGCAGCGATCCGAGGCCGCAGAACCAGAAATCGTCGGTCGCCGGGTCGCCGATCGGCCATTTGCAGGTGCGCTCGGTCAGTTCCATCAGCGTCAGCCGGCGGGCGCGCTTCTCGACCTCGCGGAC
>NZ_RJRZ01000019.1 GCF_003993775.1 Frigidibacter oleivorans | reverse complement strand
GCCGCCGATCCGGCGCTGGCCGACCGCGAGGTGGCGGCGCTTGCCCCCGCCCCCGACCGCGCCACCGACGCGCCGCCGCCGGCCCCGCAGCCGCCGCTGCCCTTCGGCACGACCTTCGACTTCGGCCCCGACGGGCTGATCGTCGCCACGCCCGACGGCGCGCTGACGCCCGAAGGGGCGCTGGTCGTCGCCGGCCCGCCGCCCGTCGTCCCGCCGGCCCGGCCGGGCGCGGTGGCGGAACAGGCGGCCGAGGCCCCGCTTCCCGCGACCGCTGCCGAGCCGGCCCCCGAGGACACCGCCCCGGCGGCCGATCCGGCGCTGCAGGGTTTCCGGCCCGCGGCGCGACCGGCCGATCTGGCGGTGCCGGGCGATGGCGCGGCGCTCGCCCCCGCGCCGGAGGTGGCCCCCCTCATCTCCGATCCCGCGCTGGCGGGCTTCCGGCCGCGCGTGGCCTCGGCCGTGGCGCTCGAGGCGGCGGCGGCGGCGCGCAGCGCCGAAGAGGCGCGGATCGCGGCGGAAGAGGCGCTGGCAGCGGAATTCGCCGCCGCTTCGACCCTCGCCGTGGCGACCTCGCGCAAGCCGCTGCTGCGGCCGCGCGACTTTTCCTCCGGCGTGGCCGAGGCGCTGGCGCTGGCGGCCGCCGTCCCGGCACCGGCCGCTGCACCGGCGGTGGCGCCCGCGGCCCCTGCCCGCCCGGCCGTCCTGCCCGCCGCGCCGACCCGGCAGGCCGCGGCCGCCCCGCCGCCCGAGCCTGCCCCGGAAGAGATCGACGAGCCGGAACCGACCTCGGCCGCGCCGGACATCCCGACCAGCGCCTCGGTGGCGCGGCAGGCCACGATCAGCAACGCCCTGTCGCTGCGCGAGATCAACCTGATCGGGATCTACGGCGCCTCGTCCAGCCGCCGCGCGCTGGTGCGGCTGAGCAGCGGCAAGATGCTGCGGGTCGAGGTGGGCGACCGGCTAGATGGCGGGCGGGTCGTGGCGATCAGCGAATCGCAACTGGTTTACCAGAAGGGCGGCCGCAACGTGACGCTGCAGATGATCCGGGAAAGCTGACGAGGGCCGACCCGGATCATGGAACAGGCTCTTTTCCAAGCGACCGCCTTCCTCGTCGCGATGCTGCTGGCGGTGCCGGTGGCGATGCGTCTCGGGCTCGGCTCGGTGCTGGGCTACCTGCTGGCCGGGGTGATCATCGGCCCGCTGCTGGGGCTGGCCGGGTCCGACCTGCACGACCTGCAGCATGTCGCGGAACTGGGCGTCGTGATGATGCTGTTCCTGATCGGGCTGGAACTGGAACCCCGGGCGCTGTGGGCGATGCGCGACCGCATCCTCGGGCTCGGGCTGATGCAGATCCTGATCACGCTGGGGCTGATCGCGGGCGGACTGGTGGCCTTCGGGGCCGACTGGCGGCTGGCGCTGGCCTGCGGCACCATCCTGTCCGTATCCTCCACCGCCATCGTGCTGCAGACGCTCGAGGAAAAGCGGCTGATGCAAACGCCGGGCGGCCGGTCGATCTTTGCGGTGCTGCTGACGCAGGACATCGCGGTGATCCCGATGCTGGCGCTGATGCCGCTTCTGGCGCTGCCCGGGGCGCAGGCGGCCGCCGGGGCCGAGGGCGAGGCTTCGGCGATGCTGGACCATCTGCCCGGCTGGGGCCTGACGCTGGTGACGCTGGGCGCGGTGGGCGCCGTCGTCGCGGCGGGCCACTACCTCGTCCGGCCGGCCTTTCACTGGGTGCAGGCTGCCCGCCTGCGCGAGATGAACACCGCGCTGGCCTTGGCCATCGTGCTGGGGATCGCGGCGCTGATGCTGCTGGTGGGGCTGTCCCCGGCGCTCGGCACTTTTCTTGCGGGGGTGGTGCTGGCCAATTCCGAATTCCGGCATGAACTCGAATCCGACATCGCCCCGTTCAAGGGCCTGCTGCTGGGGCTGTTCTTCATCACCGTGGGCGCGGGGCTCGACACCGCGCTGATCGCCAGCGCGCCGCTGCAGCTTGTCGGCCTGACCCTTGCCTTGATGGCGGTGAAGTTCCTTGTGCTGTGGGGCCTTGCCCGGGCCTTTCACCTGTCGGGCCGCGACCGCTGGCTGTTCCCGCTCGCGCTCGCCCAGACCGGCGAGTTCGGCTTCGTCCTCGTCTCCTTCGCGCTGGCCCAGCGGGTGCTGCCACCGGAAACCGCGGCCCTGCTGCTGACGGTGATCGCGCTGTCGATGCTGCTGACGCCGCTCTTCTTCATCCTCTACGAACGGCTGGCGCGGCGCATCCGGCCCGCCGCCACCCAGGATGACGAGATCGACGAGGCGCAGCCAATCATCATCGCGGGGATCGGACGCTTCGGCCAGGTGGTCAACCGGATGGTCACCATGTCGGGCCTGCGCACCACGATGCTGGACCATGACCTCGCCACGATCCGGCTGATGCGCCGGTTCGGCTACAAGGGCTATTTCGGCGATCCGACCCGCCCGGAACTGCTGAAGGCGGCGGGGATCGACCGGGCGCGGATCCTCGTCGTCTGCCTCGACGATCCCGAGGCGACGACGCGGCTGGTGACCTATGCCCGGCGCATCCGCCCCGACCTGCACATCATCGCCCGCGCCCGCGACCGCATCCATGTCTTCGCGCTCTACAAGGCGGGGGCGAACGACATCGTGCGCGAGGTGTTCGATTCCTCGCTGCGCGCGGCCCGCTACGTGCTGGAGAATTCGGGCCTGACCGATTACGAGGCCGCCGAGGCCGAACGGATCTTCTTCAGGCTCGACCGGATGGCGGTGCGCGAACTGGCCGAGGTCTGGAAGCCGGGCGTGCCGGTCGAGGACAATCCCGACTACATCGCCCGCAGCCAGGAACTGAACCGCGAACTGGAGGCGGCGCTGACCGAACATTTCGACCAGCAGGCGCGGCGCGAGGCGGGCTGAGCCCCGCGCACAACGGAAAAGGGCCGCAGCGCATGGCGGCGGCCCCCGGAAGCAGTATCGGCGGATGTCAGGCGGCGCGCGACAGCAGCACGTCATCCACCTGCTTGGCGGCGCCGGCCTCGTCCACGCCGGACACGGCCGCAACCTCGCGGGTCAGCCGTTCCAGCGCCGCCTCGTACAGCTGACGCTCGGAATAGCTCTGCTCGCGCTGGTCATCGGTGCGGTGCAGGTCGCGCACGACCTCGGCAATCGCCATCAGGTCGCCGGAATTGATCTTCTGTTCGTATTCCTGCGCCCGGCGCGACCACATGGCGCGCTTGACCTTGGCCTTGCCCTTCAGCGTTTCCAGCGCCTTGACCACCACGTCGGGCGTCGACAGCTGGCGCATGCCGATCTCGGTCGCCTTGTGCGTGGGCACGCGGAGGGTCATCTTGTCCTTCTCGAACGAGATGACGAACAGCTCCAGCTTCAGGCCGGCGATCTCCTGCTCCTCGATCGACAGGATCCGGCCGACGCCGTGCGCCGGATAGACCACGAAGTCGTTCGGGCGAAATTCCGTTTTCTTGGTCTTGGTCATTCAGTCGCTTCCTCGCACGGGCCCCGGACCCCAGAGCGACGAAATCCCCGCCGGAGCAGGTTGCCCCGAGACGCAGTTTCGCTTGGCGCTGAGAAAGCCACCTTGCGGGCGAGCAGCTCCGCCGGTGGCATCGGGCATCCAGTTATTGTGAAAGAAATATAGCAGAAAATGCGCCCGTTTCCAAGGCAGAGGGCGAACATGCCGCAGACCCGCCCGCACCGCCGGAGTCCGAGGATTCTCAAGGCCCTGCAGGGGGGCGATCACGCCGCCGCGACTCAGCCGGCGCGGCGGGTACGAATCGGGGGCCGACTCAGTCGCCCTGCCCCGGCTCGGCCACGAAGTACTTGTCGAGCTTGCCGGCCTCGCCGTCGCGCTCTGCCGCCTCGGGCAGGGGGTCGCGCTTTTGCGTAATCACGGGCCAGACCTCGGCATACTTGCGGTTGAACTCCACCCACTTGTCCATGTCCGGCTCGGTATCGGGGCGGATCGCGTCGGCCGGGCATTCCGGTTCGCAGACCCCGCAATCGATGCACTCGTCGGGATGGATCACCAGCGTGTTCACGCCTTCGTAGAAGCAGTCCACCGGACAGACTTCGACGCAGTCGGTGTATTTGCAGGCGATGCAGTTGTCGGTGACGACGTAGGTCATGGCGGGCTTTCGGAACCTGGCTTCGTGCGGGACAGTTATCCCCCGCCGCGGCAGGGTTCAAGCGCGGGCCTGCAGGAAAGATCGCTGGCGTCCTGCGGCATGTCGAGGCGGAACCGCGTTCGTGCCTGCCACGATCCCGCAACACGCCCGTTCCGGCAGTTAGATCCCTGCGCCCTCGGCCGGATCGGCCTCCAGATCGCGCCACAGCAGCGCGGCCTCGGTCGCCGGTCCCCGACGGGTGCCGCAGGCCAGCACCCGGATCACCCGGACCCGTCCGCCCTGCGCAAGCGTCAGCGTGTCGCCCGCATCCACGGTCTGCGATGCGCGCGACACCCGCGTGCCGTTCAGCCGCACGGCCCCCTGCTCGATCAGTTCGACGGCAATGGACCGCGACTTGGCGAAGCGGGCGAAGAACAGCCACTTGTCCAGCCGCAGCCCCTTGCCGGGCGCGGCGGGGCCGGGCCGAGCCGCGCCCCGCGCCGTCACTTCCGGTCGCGCAGCGCCGCGAGCACGGCGAACGGGTTGTCCGGGTCGATCTGCTGTTCCTTGGGCGGCCGCGCCTCATAGCTGCGGGGCCGTTCCTCCTCGCGGCGCTTCTTGTCGAACTTGCCGCCGCGCTCCTGACGGTCGGGCCGGTCGCCACCCCGGTCGGCGCGGTCGGGCCGCTTGCCCTCGCGGTTGCCCTGCCCGCCGCCGCCCTGGCGCTCCTGACGCGCGCGGTCACGCCCGCCTTCGGACCGGCCGCCATCCTGCCGCCGGCCACCGTCGCGCGCTGCGGCGCCATCGGCCGCTGCGCCCGCCTCGCCCGCCGGTGCGGTGCCCGTGTCGCGCGGGGCCTGCTGGGACGAGCGGCCATCGCGGCGCGGCATCTGCTGGGCGCCATCGCGGCGCGGCCCGCGACCTTCGCCGCGATTGCCCCGCGCGCGGGGGGCCCAGGTGAAGGTGTAGAACACTTCGGTCTCGGCGACGGCTTCGGGTGCGACCGCTTCAGATGCAGCGGCCTCAGGTGCGACCGCCTCGGAAGCCGCATCCGGCGCAGCCGCCCCGGCCTCGGTCGCGGGCGACAGGGCCGACACGCCTTCCGGGATGGGGTTCTGCACCGTCTCCGGCCCTGCAGCTTCGCCCTCGACAGCCCCGGCCTCCGGCGCCGCCTCGGCAACGGCTGCCGCCTCTGCCGGCGCGGGGGCCGGCGCCGGACGGGCCTTGTCGCGTTCGCCCTTTTCGGCGCGATAGCCGAGCCCGCCCATCAGGTCCGCGAACTGTTCCAGCGTCATGCCGGTGATCGACAGCATGTCGGGCGTGGCCTCGAACCCGCCGCGGCTGTCCTTCTGGCGCAGGATGTCGGCCAGCCGTTCCAGCATGTCGATGCGGATGGCGCGGGCGCCGGCGGGGTGATAGCCGGACAGCGTGTAGAAGCCCTTCGGCACCTCCGCCACGTTGGGGATCGTCACCAGGCCGGGCGGCGGGCTTTCGGGGAATTCCTGCAGGTCATGCGCCAGGCCCCACAGCACCAGCCGCAGCCGGGTGGGCGCGGGTTTCAGCAGCGCCTGCTGGAAGATCGTGTACTGGCCGAAGCGCACGCCATGCTTGCGCAGCGCGCCGCGGGCTTCCTGATCCAGCTCCTTCACCTCGGCGGCCACGCCCTCGCGCGGCAGCACGCCCAGATGTTCGACCAGACGGAAGGCGAATCCGCGCGCCAGGCCGGTCAGCGTTTCGTCCCGGCTCATCGCCAGCAGCGGATCGTAGAGCGTCGCCACCTTGCGGTCGATGAAATGCTGCAGGCGGCGCTTGACCTTCTCGGCCACGTCGGCGCCCGCCTCTTCGTCCACGAAGGCCTCGACCCCGGGCTTCAGCGCCTCGGGTCCCTTCACCAGCTTGCCCACGGCCGAGCTGCCCCACATCAGGCCGCCCTGTTCCGTGAAGTCGAGCTCGGTATCCGGCGCGTTGTAGAACCGGTCGGCCCGCAGGCTGAATTCCGGCTTCAGCGATTCGTAGGCGGCCTGACGCAGCGTCTTCGCCTCGTCGGGCGAGGCGGTGCCGTCCTGGCGAAAGCGGAAGCCTTCCAGACGGCCGACGAATTCGCCCTCGACCGTCACTTCGCCCTTGTCGTTCACCGCAGCCACAAGGCTCTCCTTCTGCTTGAGCCGGCGAAGCAGCATGCTCGTTCGCCGGTCCACGAAACGCTGGGTCAGCGCGCCATGCAGCGCATCCGACAGGCGGTCTTCTACCGCGCGCGTGGCGTCGCGCCAATGGCTTTCGTCCGCCACCCAACCGCGGCGCTGCGCGATGTAGGTCCAGGTGCGGATGAAGGCCAGCCGCTTGGACAGCGCGTCGATATCGCCATCGGTCCGGTCGATGCGGCGGATCTGCGTCTCCAGCCATGCGTCCGGCACATGGCCGCCGTCATGAAGGAATCCGAAGATTCGTGTCAGCAGGGTCGCATGTTCCGCCGCCGAAATCCCGCGAAAATCCGGGATGCGGCAGATATCCCACAACAGCTTCACATCCTGCGGGCCAGCGACCCGGCCGCGCACCTCGCCCGCCTCGACGAGGCTTTTCAGCGCCAGCACGTCGTCGGATTCCCGCGCGCGCATCAGCCATTCGTCCCCTGTCGGCGCCTCGAGCGAGGCGATCAGCCGCTCGGGCGTGCCGAAGTCCAGCGCGGCATTGCGCCAGCTCAGCTTGCGGATCGGGGCGAAGCGGTGGTTTTCCAACGCCTCGACCAGATCGGGGCTGAAGGGGCTGGCCTCGCCGGTGACGCCGAAGGTGCCCTCCTGCGTGTGGCGCCCGGCCCGCCCGGCGATCTGACCCAGTTCATGCGGAAACAGCGCCCGCATCCGCCGCCCGTCGAACTTGGCCGTGGCGGAAAAGGCCACATGCCCGATATCGAGGTTCAGGCCCATGCCGATGGCGTCGGTGGCGACGAGATAGTCCACCTCGCCCTCCTGATACATCGCCACCTGCGCGTTGCGCGTACGGGGGCTGAGCGCGCCCATCACCACCGCGCAGCCGCCCTTCTGGCGACGGATCAGCTCGGCGATGGCATAGACATTATCTACCGAAAAGCCCACGATGGCGCTGCGCGGCGGCATCCGGCTGATCTTTTTCGAACCGGTGTAGCTGAGCGTCGAGAATCGCTCGCGCCCCACGAACTGCACCCGCGGCACCAGCGCCGCGATGGCCCCGCGCATGGTGTGGCTGCCCAGGAACATCGTCTCGGACATGCCCCGCGCCCGCAGCAGCCGGTCGGTGAAGACATGGCCGCGTTCGGGATCGGCGCAAAGCTGGATCTCGTCGATGGCGAGGAACTCGGCGCCGATGCCTTCAGGCATCGCCTCGACGGTGCAGACCCAGTACTGGGTCCGGTCCGGCACGATCCGTTCCTCGCCCGTCACCAGCGCCACCACCGAGGGGCCGCGCTTCGCGACGATCCGGTCATAGACCTCGCGCGCCAGCAGGCGCAGCGGCAGGCCGATCACCCCGCTGCGATGCGCCAGCATCCGTTCGATGGCAAAATGGGTCTTGCCGGTATTCGTCGGCCCGAGGACCGCAGTGATCCTCGCCTCGCTCGCCATGATCCTGCGCCCCGGCTGTCTAGAGTTCCACGCCCTCGGTCGCCCGCAGGATGCGGTCGAGCGCCTCCTGTACCTCGGGCTGATGAGGATTGATGGCAAGCGAGGCGCGGAAGGCATCGGCCGCCGCGTCGTCGCGGCCGGTTTCCTCGAGGATCGCCCCCAGCCCGGCCAGCGCCCCCCAATGCGCGGGGTTCAGCGCCAGCGTCTGGCGGATGTCGGCCAGCGAGGGGCCGAACTCGCCCATCAGGAAGAAGGCCGTCGCCCGGGCGTTCCAGCCTTCGGCGAAACCGGGTGCGTGATCGGTCAGCGCGGTCAGATGCTCGATGGCGGCTTCGGCATCGCCCGACTCGATCGCCGCCTGCCCGCGCTGCAACAGCAGGTCCATCGCGGGCGAGCCCGATTTCGACCATTCGCGCAGGATGTCGGATTGCAGGCGATCCGCATCCGGCGCCTCGGGATCGGCCAGCTGCTGCAGCAGCGGCGCGGGATCGGCGGCCCGCGCCGGCGTGGCCGCGACCGTCCCGACCAGCGCGCCCGTCAGGCATCCGGTCAGAAATGCCGTCACGGCACCTTTGTGGAAGGCAGCGACAATACGCATAACATCTGCAAGTGTAACGCAAGCGCCGGAGAATGCGAGAGCCCGGCCATCACTTTTGGAGGACATCAGGATGAGCGACGTGATCGACGGTGCGGTGCAGGCGCTGAACGCGCGGATGACGGACGGTTTTTCGGCAGGCGTGGCCAAGTTCATCATCGAGGATGAAGGCGCGATCATGCTCGACGCGCAGGGCGCCCGCGCCGGCGACGAAGAGGCCGACGTGACGCTGACCGCGTCGCGCGACACGTTCGAGGGCATACTGTCGGGCGACGTGAACCCGACCGCGGCCTTCATGTCGGGCAAGCTGACGGTGGATGGCAATGTGGGCCTCGCCATGCAGCTTGGCGCCGCCCTGTCCTGAGCGACCGATGACGACAGACTCCGCGCCCTTTCACGCCGGCATCGCCGACGGACCGGCAGAGGGCGCGGCGATCTGGACCGGGGCGGCGGATGGCACGCGGCTGCGCGTCGGTTTCTGGCCGGGTCCGGACGCCTGGGGCACGGTGCTGATCTTCCCGGGCCGCACCGAATATATCGAGAAATACGGGGCCACGGCGCGGGATCTGGCCGCGCGGGGCCTGGCTGCTGTCGCGGTGGACTGGCGGGGCCAAGGCCTTGCCGACCGTCCCGGCCATGACCGCGAACTGGGCGATGTGGCGAGCTTCGCCGACTATCGGCAGGATGTGACGGCGGTGCTGGCCGCGGCCCGCGGCGCCGCCCTGCCCGAACCCTTCTTCCTGCTGGCCCATTCCATGGGCGGGTGCATCGGCCTGCGCGCGCTGCACGACCGGCTGCCGGTGCGCGCGGCTGCCTTCTCGGCGCCGATGTGGGGCATCCGCATGACCGCGGCCACGCGGCCCTTGGCCTGGGCGCTGAGCGGGGGGGCGACGATGCTGGGCCTGGGCCTGCGCTATGCGCCCGGCACCGGCCGGCGCAGCTATGTGTCCGAAACCGGCATGGCCGGCAACATGCTGACCAGCGATGCCGCGACCTTCGCGCTGATGCAGGATCAGTTGCGCCGACACCCCGACCTGTCGCTGGGCGGGCCGTCCCTGCGCTGGCTGTTCGCGGCGCTGCGCGAGATGCGGGCGCTGCGCCATCTGCCGCCACCCGCCCTGCCGGCGTTCTGCGCCATCGGAAGCGACGAACGGGTCGTCGATGCCGGCGCGGTGCAGGATGTCATGCGGCGCTGGCCCGGCGGCCGGCTGGAGGTGGTGCCGGGTGCCCAGCACGAAATCCTGATGGAGCGGGAGCCGATCCGCCGCGCCTTCCTGGACGAGGTGACGGCGCTGTTCCGCGCCGCCGCCTGATCGCCTGGCTCCTCTCCGCGTCAGCCCATCCGTTCGCTGGCGTGGCTGCCGGGGCTGGGCGGGAAGACCACGGTCTTCGTGCCGTTCAGGAACACCCGGTGGTGGATATGGGCGTGAACCGCCCGCGACAGCACCGATGCCTCGACATCGCGGCCGAGGCTCACATAGTCCTCGGGCGATTGCGCGTGGGTGACGCGCACGGTGTCCTGTTCGATAATCGGCCCTTCGTCGAGGTCGGCGGTCACGTAATGCGCGGTGGCGCCGATCAGCTTCACCCCCCGCTCATAGGCCTGCTTGTAGGGATTCGCGCCCTTAAAGGACGGCAGGAAGCTGTGGTGGATGTTGATGATCCGCCCCGACATCTTCTGGCACAGCGCATCCGACAGCACCTGCATGTAGCGCGCCAGCACCACCAGTTCGGTCCCCGTCTCCTCGACCAGCGCCAGCAGGCGCGCCTCGGCCTCGGGCTTGGTGTCGGGCGTCACCCGGATGTGGTGGAAGGGCAGGTCGTGGTTCACCACCACCTTCTGATAGGTCAGGTGGTTCGACACCACGCCGACGATGTCGATCGGCAGTGCGCCGATCCGCCAGCGGTACAGCAGGTCGTTCAGGCAATGGCCGAAGTTCGACACCATGATCAGCGCCCGGGTCTTGCCGGCGCCGTCATGGATCGCCCAACCCATCGCAAAGGCCTCGGCCACCGCGGCGAAACCCGCCTCCAGCGCCGCCCGGTCGGCGCCCGTCTCGCTGGCGAAGCTGACGCGCATGAAGAACCGGCCCGTCGCCAGATCGTCGAACTGCGCGGAATCGCGGATGTTGCAGCCCTGATCGGCCAGAAAGCCCGAAATCGCCGCGACGATGCCGCGCCGCGACGGACAGGTGACGGTAAGGACGAAATTCGACATGCCGCGTGATCCTTCGGACAGTTCCCCGGGCCGCGGGGTCGGGGCCAGATTGCCCGCCCCGCCCGGCCCGGCCTGCGCCCGAAGCGACGGGCGCCGGGCAAAAGGCGACGCGCGGGGGCGCGCGGACGGGTCAGATCTGCCGTTCGGGCAGGTGCACCACCAAACCGTCGAGTTCCGGCTTCACCTTGATCTGGCAGGTCAGCCGCGACCGGGCGGGGTCCGGCTTCCAGGCGAAGTCGAGCATGTCCTCTTCCATCGCGTCCTTGGGCGGCAGGCGGTCGACCCAGGCGGCGTCGACATAGACATGGCAGGTGGAACAGGCGCAGGCGCCGCCGCAATCGGCCTCGATCCCCGGCACGCCATTGTCGCGCGCGCCTTCCATGACCGTCAGGCCCGGCTTCACCTCGACCTCGTGCCGGGTGCCGGTATGTTCCACATAGGTGATCTTCGCCATCTCGCGCCTTCCCTGCCTTGTCCGGCGAACCGGACCGGTGCCGCCGATCTAGGCGATCCCGCCGGTCATTTCCAGTGCCGCCGCAACGACCTGGGGCCGCCGCGGCAGGCCGGGGCTTTTCCCGCCGCGCCGCCGCCGCTAGTCTCGCGCACCGCGGGCAGGCCCCGCTCATCCGCGATCCGCAAGCCAGCCGAGGCCCGATGCCCCCCTTCCCCCGCGCCTCTGCCCCCCGGCTCGCCGCCGCGATCCTTTGCGCCGCGCTGGCGGCCTGTGTCGCCGGCACCGTGGCCCCGCCCGACCCGATGCGCTCCTATGCCGGCGAGGCGGTGATCCGGCCGCTCGGCAGCCCCGCCCCCGCGGCCGAGGCCGACAGCTGCTGGGGCGAGGATGTGACGCCCGCGGTGATCGAGACGGTGACCGAACAGGTGCTGCACCACCCGGCCGAGCTGGCGGCGGATGGCAGCGTGATCACGCCCGCCAGCTACCGCACCGAGACGCGGCAGCGGATCGTGCGCGAACGGGCGGCGCTGTGGGTGCGCACCCCCTGCCCCGCCGACCTGTCGCCGGATGTGCTGGCCTCGCTGCAGCGAGCGCTGGCGGCGCGCGGGCTGTTCGACGGCCCGCCCACCGGCACGCTCGACGCGAAGACCCGGCGGGCGATCCGCCGGTTTCAGGCGCCGCGGGATCTGGACAGCGGCATCCTGTCGATGGCGGCGGCGGTGGATCTGGGGATCATGGCCGTGGGCCGCGACGGCAGCTGAGCCGCGGATGCGAAAAGGGCGCCCGAAGGCGCCCCTTCCCCGCCGGTGGCGGCTCTTACTCGTCCTCGACCGACAGCGCGACGAAGCGCGGCTCGCCCTCGCGCCGGATCAGCAGCAGCAGCGACTTGCGCCCCGCCTCCTTGGCCTCCTCGATCCGGGCGGTCAGGTCGTCGAGCGAGGTCACCTTCTGCTGGCCCGCCTCGGCGATCACGTCGCCGGCGCGCAGGCCCTTCTCGAAGGCGGCGCTCATCTCGTCGATGTCGCGCACCACCAGACCCGAGGCATCCGGCGCCAGCCCCAGTTCCGAGGCGATATCGGCGTCGAGCGGGGTCAGCGTCATGCCCAGCATCTCTTCCTGCGCGGGCGCCTGCGGACGGCCGGCCGCGGCGGGCACGGGCGTGTCCTCGGCCTCTTCGCGGCGGCCCAGCGTCACCAGCAGCGTTTCGCTGCGGCCCTCGCGCTGCACGACCACGCGCACCGCCTTGCCGACCTCGGTATCCGCGACGCGGCCCACCAGTTCGCGGGTATCGGCCACGTCGGCGCCGTCGAAGGTGGTGATCACGTCGCCGGCCAGCATCCCGGCATCCGCCGCCGGACCTTCCGGCACGTCGGTGACCAGCGCGCCCTTCGCCTCGGCCAGACCCATCGCCTCGGCCACGTCGGGGGTCACGTCCTGGATGCGGACACCCAGCCAGCCGCGGCGGGTTTCGCCATACTGCTGCAACTGCGAGACGACCTTGTTCACCACGTTCGACGCCATCGAGAAGCCGATGCCGATCGACCCGCCATTCGGCGACAGGATCGCGGTGTTCACCCCGATCACCTGGCCCTCCATGTTGAACAGCGGCCCGCCCGAGTTGCCCCGGTTGATCGCGGCATCGGTCTGGATGAAGTCGTCATAGGTGCCGGCCAGCGCCCGGTTCCGGGCGGACACGATCCCGGCCGAGACCGAGAAGCCCTGACCCAGCGGGTTGCCCATCGCCATGACCCAGTCGCCGACCCGCATCGCGTTGCTGTCGCCGAACTGCACGAAGGGCAACGGCGCCTCGCTCGTGACCTTCAGCAGCGCGATGTCGGTCTTGGGATCGGTGCCCACGACCTCGGCCGGCAGGGTGTTGCCCGCGAAGAACTCGATCTCGATCTCGTCGGCATTCTCGATCACGTGGTTGTTGGTGACGATGTAGCCGTCTTCCGAGATGACGAAGCCCGACCCCAGCGCGTTCGACCGGCGCGGCTGCGGCATCGGCCCGTTGCCCTCGGGGTCCATGAACTCGCGGAAGAAGTCCTCGAAGGGGGATCCTTCCGGCACGATCGGCCCCGGCCCGGCAGGTGCCGCGACGGTGGTCGAGGTGGTGATATTCACCACGGCGGGGCTGACCTGCTGGGCGAGGTCGGCGAAACTTTCGGGCGCGGCGCGGGCATAGCCGGGGCCAGCCTGTCCGACCGCCAGCGCCAGCGCCGCCGCCGCGGCCCACAGAAAACTCATCGTCCGAACTGCGAACGTCCGGCCCGCGGGACCGGCACCTTCCGGCGCACGGGACAGAACCCGGTCTGACATGCTGAACTCCTTCTCCTCGTCGGATGGCCGGCGCCCGGCTGTCGCCGCCCGGCTCTCACCCCGTATCTCGGTGATCCGGTCCCTCTTTCGCAAGCCACGCTCGTTCTCGCAGCGTCACATGCGGGTGAGAAGCTTGCAACACTCACCTTCAGACGGTGCCGCGGGGCCGCTGCGGGGCCGGATCGCCCCCCGGCGCCCCTCAGGCGGACAGCCGGCGCGCCAGCCAGACCAGCGCCACGCCCAGGGCCAGCGCCGCCAGCCCGATCGCCCGCCGGCGGTCCCGCCCCTGCGCGGCGAGCCAGGCGAGGGCCCGTTCGACATGCCAAGGGGCCAGTGCAAGCACCAGCCCCTCGATGGACAGTACAAGTCCCAGGGCGAGCACGGGCTGCGACAGCGGCCCGGCCACCGGATCAGTTCCCCGCGGGCGCCGCAGGGGCCGCGCTGGCCTCCGGAGGTTCCGGAGCGGCCGGCGCCTCGACCGGCGCCTCTGCCGGCTCCGCCGCAACGGGGGCCTCGGCCGGCTCCGGCGCAGCGGTGTCCGCCGTGCCCTCGGTCGCCGCAGGCTCGGCCGGCGCCGCGCCGCTGGTCCCGCCCTGCCCCGTCCCGCCGGAATCCCGCAGGTAGGTGAAGAACTCGTTGTCCGGCGACATCACCAGCGTCGAGTTCCCGGCCTGCAGCGCCTGGCGATAGGCATTCAGCGACCGATAGAACTCGAAGAAGTCTGGGTCGCGGCCGAAGGCATCGGCATAGATGGCGTTGCGTTGCGCATCGGCCTCGCCGCGGATGATCTCGGCCTGGCGGCGCGCGTCGGACACCGTCTCGACCACGGTCCGGTCGGCCTGGGCGCGGATGCGCTGCGCCGCCTCGTTACCGCGGGCGATCTCGTCGGCCGCCTCGCGTTCGCGTTCCGCCCGCATCCGGGCGAAGGTCGCGTCGAGGTTCTGTTCGGGCAGGTCGGTGCGGATCAGCCGCACGTCGATGATGTCGAGCCCCAGCGCCTGCGCCTCGTCCCGCGCGCTGTCGCGGATATCGGCGGCCAGCTGCGCCCGGTCCGAGGACAGGATCGCGTCCGACGGCACCGAGCCCAGCACCTCGCGCAGGCGGGCGCGCAGGATGGTGTCGATCCGCTGTTCCGCCGCCGTGGTGCTGTTCGCGCCGAGAGCCTGCCGGTAGCGGACCACGTCGGCGATGCGATAGCGGGCGAAGGCGGTGACGATCAGGCGACGGTCATCGGCGGGCGTGACCTCCATCGCATCGACATCGCGGCTGAGGATGCGGTCGTCATAGCGCACGACCTGCTGGATCAGCGGGATCTTGAAGGCGAGGCCCGGGTCTTCCTTGACCGCCCGGATCTGGCCGAACTGCAGCAGCAGCGCCTTTTCGCGTTCGTCCACGATGAAGATCGAGGACAGGGCCGCGGCAATGGCGATGACCACGGCCGGAAGCAGGATGGTGGTCGTCTTCATCAGTTGCCCCCCGTCGTCGCGGCGGTTGCGGCGTTGACGCCCGCGGGCGTGCCGGCCGAGCCGGGCGCGCGCACCATCTCGTTCAAGGGCAGGTAGGGCACGACCCCCTGACCCGAGCTGTCCGGGTCGATGATGATCTTGTCCACGTCGCCCAGCACCTGTTCCATCGTCTCGAGGTACAGCCGCTTGCGCGTCACCTCGGGCGCCTTGGAATATTCCTCCAGCACCGAACTGAAGCGGCTCGCCTCGCCCTCGGCCTGGTTCACGACCTCGGCGCGATAGGCCTCGGCGCTTTCCAGCACCTCGGCCGCGTCACCGCGGGCCTGACCCAGCACGCGGTTGGCATAGCCGTCCGCCTCGTTCTGCAGGCGGGTGCGCTGCTGTTCGGCGGCCTGCACCTCGCGGAAGGCGTCGATCACCTCGCCCGGCGGATCGGCACGGTCGAAGTTGACCCGCACCACGTTCAGCCCGCTGTCATAGCTGTCGAGCGTGGTCTGCACCAGTTCCTCCAGCCGCGCGGCGATGGCGCCGCGGTCGCGGTTCAGCACCGGGGCCAGCTCGCTTTGCGCGATGATCTCGCGCATGGCGGATTCCGACACGGCGCGCACCGTCGCCTCGGGGTCGCGCAGGTTGAACAGATAGCGGCGCGGGTCCGAGATGTTCCAGACCACCTGGAAGTCGATGTCGACGATGTTCTCGTCGCCGGTCAGCATCAGGCCGGCATCGCTGGCGCCGTTGCGCGCCATGCCGATATCCTCGGTGCGTTCCGGCGTCACCGGCACGACATTCGCCGTCACCAGCGGCCAGGGCGCGAAGTTCAGCCCCGGATCGCCGATGGACGAGAATTCGCCCAGGAACAGTTCGACCGACTGTTCGCCCGTGTCCACCGTGTAGATCGAGGCAAAGGCCCACAGCCCGACCAGCGCCAGCGCGCCGATGCCCAGCGTGCCACGCGACAGGCCCGGGCCGCCGGAGCCGCCGCTGCCACCCGGTCCCTGAGGGCCGCGCGGACCGCGCCCGCCCATCAGGACGCGCAGCTGCTCTTGCCCCTTCTTCATGATCTCTTCGATCTCGGGGATCTGCGAACCCTCCCCCGGTCGCCGCGGACCCCGCTTCTCGTTGTCGTTGCCGCCGCTGCCGCCTCCGCCGCCCCCCCAGGGACCCCCGTTCGTCATCTGCCTGTCGTCCCTTCCGGTTTTTGCCGACTGTCCTGCCATCTGGTCATGGCAGGGCCGAAATCAAGCGGTCCGTGCCGGTTTCCGCATCGTGACCAGTTCCTCCGCCATCGTCGGGTGCACGGCGCAGGTGCGGTCGAAGTCCTCCTTCGTCGCGCCCATCTTCATCGCGATGGCCACCATCTGGATCATCTCGCCCGCCTCGGGTGCGACGATATGGCAGCCCAGGACCTTGCGGCTGTCCCTGCAGACCACGAGCTTCATCAGCACCCGGTCGGCGGCCCCGGCAAAGGCGCTGCGCATCGGCCGGAAGGACGAGACATAGACCTCGATCGGTCCCGCGGCGCGCGCGGCCTCTTCGGTCAGGCCGCAGCTGGCCAGTTCAGGCTGGGTGAAGACGGTCGAGGCGACCAGATCGTGATCCGGTTTGCGCGGCCCGGGGCCGAAGACGGTGTCGGCGAAGGCATGCCCCTCGCGGATGGCGACGGGGGTCAGCGCGATGCGGTCGGTGACGTCGCCCACGGCATAGATCGAGGGCACGCGGGTCTGCGACCAGCCGTCCACGACCACCGCGCCGCGCGAAAGCTCGACTCCCGCTGCCTCCAGCCCCAGCCCCGCGGTGTTGGGGACCCGGCCCGTCGCGTAGATCACCTTGTCGAAGACCTGCGTCCGGCCATCGCCGCAGGTCACCCGATAGGCCCCGCCCTCGGGCGCGATCTTCGTCACCACGATACCGGTATGCAGGTCGACGCCATGCGCCCTCATGCCCTCGGCCACCAGGTCGCGGGCTTCGGCGTCGAATTCCTTCAGGATGCAGGTCGACCGCTGGAACTGCGTCACCGCCACGCCCAGCCCGGCGAGGATGCAGGCGAATTCGCAGGCGATATAGCCGCCGCCGACGATCAGCACCCGGTCCGGCAGGCTGTCGAGCCTGAACACGTCGTTCGAGGTCAGCACATGTTCCGACCCGTCGAAATCGGGGACGAAGGGCCGGCCGCCGGTGGCGATCAGGATGTGCTTCGCCGTGACCCGCCGCCCGTCGGCCAGTTCCACCGTGTGCGGATCCGCGACCGTGGCGCGGCAATCGTGCACCTCGACCCCGGCGCCGGCGAGACCGGCGCGATAGACGGTTTCCAGCCGGTCGAGCTCGGCATCCAGCCGCGCGCGGAAGGCCGGCCAGTCATGCCCGCCCGCCGTCACGGTCCAGCCATAGGCGCGCGCCTCGTCGAAGGCGCGGGGGAAGGACGAGGCGAAGACCATCAGCTTCTTCGGCACGCAGCCCCGGATCACGCAGGTGCCGCCCATGCGGTATTCCTCGGCCAGCGCGACCTTCGCGCCATGTTCACCCGCCGCGATCCGGGCCGCGCGCACGCCGCCCGACCCGCCGCCGATGACGAAGAGGTCCACGTCGAAACTCATCCTGTCACTCCCCGAGATCGGCGAAGATGTTGTCGCTCTCGACGAAGTCGATGCGTCCCTGTTCGACCGTGCCCTGGTTGATGTCGCGCAGCTCGACCCGCCCGTCGCCCTGCCCGATGATGACGATGTCGCAGATGTCGATGAACAGCCCGTTTTCCACCACGCCGGGGATCTGGTTCAGGATCAGCGCCAGCTGCCGCGGATTGCCGATGCGCGACAGGTGCAGGTCGACGATATAGTTGCCTTCGTCGGTGACGAAGGGCTGCTGCCCGTTCAGCCGCAAGGATGTCGAGCGGCCCAGCACGTCCAGGCTGACCAGCGTCTCCTCCACCAGCGCCTTGGTGGTCTGCCAGCCGAAGGGCACCACCTCGATCGGCAGGGGGAAGGCGCCGAGCGTCACCACCTCTTTCGCGGCATCCGCGATCACGATCATCTGGTCCGAGGCGGTGGCCACGATCTTTTCCTGCAGCAGCGCCCCGCCCCCACCCTTGATCAGGTTCAGGTTGGCGTCGAATTCGTCGGCGCCGTCGATGGTCAGGTCCAGCCATTTCGCCTCGTCGAGGCCGACCACGGTGATGCCCATCTGCCGCGCGAGGTCGGCGGTGCGGCTGGAGGTGGGCACGCCGGTGATGCGCAGGTCTTCCTCGCGCACCCGCTCACCCAAGCAGCGGACCATCCAGGCCGCGGTCGATCCGGTGCCCAGACCCACCCGCATGCCGTCCTCGACATAGTCCACGGCCCGGCGGGCGGCGGCGAATTTCGCCTTGTCGATCGGGGATAGGTCTGCGGCCATCGGCGGTCTCCGTCTCGTCACGCCCGCAGGTTATAGGCAAGGAACACGTCCGGGGCGAGGGGCAATTGCCGCGCCCCGGCGCGGCCTTTCCGCCCCGCCCCGCCGACCCCGCCGCCAGCCCCGCACCCGCAGGACGGCGCGGATGTGGTCCCGTCCGTCGCTTTCGGTCTGGCGGCCCGGCACCGGGCGCGGCACCCTGCCCCGAGTCAGGAGACGCGCGATGTTCCTTTCCGTTTTCGATATCTTCAAGGTGGGCGTCGGCCCCTCCTCCTCGCACACGATGGGGCCGATGGTGGCGGGGGCGCGCTTCCTTGCGCAGCTGCGGGCCTCGCCCTTCACCCCGCACGGGCTGCGCGCCAGCCTGCACGGATCACTGGCCTTCACCGGCAAGGGCCACGCCACCGACCGCGCCACCATCCTCGGCCTCGCCGGGTTCGAGCCCGCCAGCTATGACGCCGCCCGGGCCGAGGCGGTGCTGGCCGGCATCGCCGAAACCGGAACGATCCACCCGCCGGGCCTGCCCCCCCTGGCCTTCGTGCCCGACCGAGACCTGATCTTCGACTACGGCCCGCCCCTGCCCGGCCATGCCAACGGCATGGTGCTGATGGCGACCGATGCGCAGGGCGACGTGCTGCTGCAGGAGACCTATTTCTCCATCGGCGGCGGCTTTGTGCTGACCGCAGCGGAACAGCAGCAGGCGGCGGGCGATGCGACCGCCGCGCCCTCGCCCGTGCCCTACCCGTTCCGCAGCGCGGCCGAGATGCTGGAGATGGCCGCCGCCTCGGGCCTAACCATCGCCCGGATGAAGCGCGCCAACGAGCGCGCCTTCCGCAGCGAGGCCGAGATCGACGCGGGCCTGACCCGGATCTGGGAGGTGATGAACGCCTGCATCGACCGGGGGCTCGCCAATGACGGCATCCTGCCGGGCGGTCTGTCGGTGCGCCGCCGCGCCCGGGCCATCCATCAGGCGCTGCTGGCCGAACGCGGGCTGAACCTGACCGCGCCCCATGCGATCAACGACTGGATGTCCACCTATGCGATGGCGGTGAACGAAGAGAATGCCGCGGGCGGTCAGGTCGTGACCGCGCCCACCAACGGGGCGGCGGGCGTGGTGCCCGCGGTCATCCGCTACTGGCTGGACCATGTGCCGGGGGCCAGCCGGGCCCGCATCGGGGATTTCCTGCTGACCGCCGCCGCCATCGGCGGGCTGGTCAAGACCAATGCCAGCATCTCGGGCGCGGAATGCGGCTGCCAGGCCGAGGTCGGCAGCGCCGCGGCCATGGCGGCGGCGGGGCTGGCGGCGGTGATGGGCGGCACGCCCGCGCAGGTGGAGAATGCTGCCGAAATCGCGCTGGAACATCACCTCGGCATGACCTGCGACCCGGTGAAGGGGCTGGTGCAGGTGCCCTGCATCGAACGCAACGGGCTGGGCGCGATCAAGGCCGTCTCGGCCGCCAGCCTGTCGCTGCGCGGCGACGGCACCCATCTGGTGCCGCTCGACGCCTGTATCGAGACGATGCGGCAGACGGGCCGCGACATGCACGAGAAATACAAGGAAACGTCGCTGGGGGGCCTTGCCGTCAATGTCCCGAACTGCTGAGACGGCGCCCCTGCCGATGGCCGACCGGGTGCTGGCCGGCGTCGGCCTGATGATCGCCTTCTGCATCGTCGCGCCGCTGATCGACGTCTCGGCCAAATCCGCCGTACAGGCGGTGCCGGTCGCCACGGTGACCTTCGCCCGCTTCGTGGTGCAGGGCGCGCTGATGCTGCCCATCGTGCTGGCGATGGGCCTGCCGATGCGGCTGAGCCCGATCGCGCTGCGGCTGCTGTTGCTGCGGGCGGCGGCGCTGGTTTGCTCGACCTTCAGCTTCGTCGCGGCGGTGCAGTCCATGCCCATTGCCGATGCGCTGGCCATCGCCTTCGTCGAGCCCTTCGTGATCCTGCTGATCGGGCGGCTGGTGCTGGCCGAACAGGTGGGCTGGCGGCGGATGGCGGCCTCGGTCGTGGGCTTCGCGGGGGCGCTGCTGGTGATCCAGCCCTCCTTCGCGGCCTTCGGCGCGGTGGCGCTGTTCCCGCTGGGAACGGCGGTCTCCTTCGCCATCTACATGCTGGTCACCCGCCGGCTGAGCCGCGAGATGCACGCCGTCACCATGCAGCTGCACACGGCGCTGGCGGCGGCGCTGCTGTGCCTGCCGCTGTTCGCGGCCGGCGCGGGCCTCGACCTCGGCGCGCTGCGGCTTGCCCTGCCGCAGACGACCGATATCTGGCTGTGGTGCGCGGGCACCGGGGCGGCGGCGACGGTGGCGCATATGGCGATCACCTATGCGCTGCAATTCGCGCCCTCGGCGACGCTCGCCCCGCTGCATTATCTGGAGATCGTGACAGCGACGCTGTTCGGCTATCTGTTCTTCGGCGACTTTCCCGGCGGCATGACCTGGACGGGCATCGGCGTGATCGTGGCCTCGGGGCTCTACATCATCCACCGCGAGCGGCAGATGCAGGGCCGTCTGGTGCCGCCGCCCGACGCCCCGCGCTGAGCGCGGCCAGCGCCGGCACCAGCAGGTCGCGCGGCAGCAGCACCAGCATCGGCCCCTCCACCGTCAGCTCGACCGGGCCCGTCGCCTCGTTCGAGGTGCCGATGCGCCCGGCGGGGGCAAAGTCGATGCCGTCGATGGGCCAGCGCAGCCCCCGGCTTTCGCCCCGCACCGGCCCCATCGGGAACAGCGACACGCGGGTGCCCGCGGCCAGCGGCAGCGACAGGCGCGGCGGGGCGAGGAAGATCACCTCCTCGGCCCCGAGGATCACGCAGCTCTGCCACGGGTGCCGGACCAGCGCCGACATCGCCGCCAGCGCATGGTCGAAGCGTGCCCCGGTGAAGCCCACGGCGATCAGGAACGGCGCCGCAACCGAGCGCAGGCATTTGCCGAAATCGGTCGAATCCTGCTCGTCGATCCGGTGCAGCCGGTCGGGCGGGATCGCGGCCAGCGTCGCCGGGCTGACCGAATCGAAATCGCCGATCACCGCCCGCGGCAGATGCCCGGCTGCCAGCGCCGCATCGGCCCCGCCATCCGCCGCCACCAGCACCGGCGCCAGCGAAAGCGCCAGTTGCAGGTCGGGGGGCGCGAACCCGCCGCCGCCAAGCAGGGTTATCGCCTCGGGGGTCTGGACAAGGGGCGTCATCATGCCGAGACTGATGGCGAATTGTGCGGAACCCCGCAATCACCGTCGAAAACTTTCCTTAATTTTTCCGCAATCCCATCACGGTAACGATCCCTTCGCCATGAATGGTCGGCAGCGGCAGGGGTCTGCCCCGCAAGGCCGGACCGCGGCGCCGGGGCGAAGTCTGGAAAGGCATGAACATGGTTGGTGCGAGTAAGATCCTGACGGTGTCCTATGGCACCTTCTCGTGCACGCTGGAAGGGTTCGACGATCCCTTCTCGACCATGCGGGCCATCGCCGAGTATTTCCGCGACCTCGCCGCCGAGGACCGCTATTTCGGGGCCGAACCGCCGACCCCGGATGCCGAGATGCTGCACCGCATCGCCGAACGCGAGATCCAGCGCCGGGTCGAGGCGAAGATCGACGGCAACGGGGTCGTCCTGCGGCCCGAGGGGATGCAGGCGCCCCGCGAACCGGCGAGGCCCGCGCCTTCGGTCGCGCCGGCGGCGCCCGTGGCCGCTGCGCACATGGCGCCGAGCCCGGCCCTGACCCCGGCCGTCGCGCCGATGGTGCTGCCCGTCGCGGCGCAGGTCGCCCGGCCCGAGGCCGAAAGCGTCGCCGCCCGCCTGCAGCGCATCCGCGCCGCCGTCGCCGAAGGCCGCATGGCCGCCGAGGCCACGCCCGAACCGGTGGCGCAAGAGGCGGATTCCGCAGTCGCCGCCACCGTCGCCGCCCCTGTGGCCGAGGCGACGTGGAGCGAACCGTTCGAACCGCTTCCGGCGGCAGAGATGCCTGCGGAAGAGCCGGGTGTCGCCGCATGGAACGGCGACCAGCTGGAGAACACCGGCGGCGAGGCGCAGGCCGCACCTACGGCGGGTGACGACGTTCCGTCCGGACCTGCGGACAACGCGATAGCGACCCCTGTGCTGGCGGAAGAGGGGCCGGCGGAAGAGGGCGGCATGGCGGGCGCCGAGCCCCGCGCCGCCGCAGCCGACAGCCTGCCCGCGATCGACGAGGATGCGCTGTTCGACACCATCGCCGCCGCGCTGGCGACGGACAGCGTGCCGGAGCACGGCGCCGCGCCGATGATGGCGGAGACGACGCCGGCGGATGACGAAGCGACGGCCCCGATGCAGGCCGGGCCGGCGCCGGAGCCGCTGCCCGCCGTCGACATGGACGGTTGGGAGGCGCCCGACGCGACCGGCGAAGCACAGGACGGCATGGCCGGGCCCGACGCCGACGCCGACGCCGACGCCGATCACGGCTGGACCGACGATGTCCTCACCAACTTCATCGACGCCCTGGAACCCGCGCCCGAACCGGCCGCGGAGGCGGAGGTGGACGCCGAGATGGACACTCGTGCCGCGATGCCGGACGGGGCGGCCGGCGAGGCTCAGTCCGAGGATATGCCGGAACCCGAGGCCGCCCTTGCCGCCGACCGGTCGACCTGGGCCGATGCCGCGGCTGACGACGTAGGTGTGGCCGAGCTGGATGCCGCAGAGGCTGCGGAGGCCCCGCCCGCGCCCGTCGAGGCCGTCTCGCAGGACGCTGCCTGGACCGATGATGTCGCCCCGGCGGAGGAGGCCGGCCTGTCGCAGGACATCGGGCAGGACCATGCGCCGGATCCGGCGCTTCCCGCGCCGGAAGACGCCGGGCCGGATACCGCCGTTCAGGACGACGCCGTGCCCGGGGACTGGGCGCTGCCGCAGCAGGCTGCCGCCCCCGACGCCTGGATGCCCGAGCAGGGTGCCGACGCGGAAGCGGCACAGAGCGCGGCCGACGGCTGGTCGCAGGGCGACGGGGCCAACGAGGCGGCCGCTGAACCCGTCTTTGACGGCTCCGCCGACAGCGTATCGGAAACCTGGGGCGAACCGGCCCGGGACGAGGTCGAGGCAGAGGCCAAGGACGAGGCCGTCCTCACCGGGGAACCCGCCTGGGCCGCCGACGCCGAGGCCCCCTCGCAGGGCGAGGTCGCGCCGCCCGACCTGACCGCCGCCGAGCCCGAGCACGAGCACGAGACGGCCGCCGCGATGGACGCCCTACCCGCCCGCGACGAGGGCGGGTCGGACGCCATTGCCGCCGCCCTCGCCGCGCTTCCCGCCCGGCCCGCCGAGGCCGAGGCGCCGTCGCAAGACGAGGTCGCGGCGCAGGATGCGGCTATCGGCACCGACACTGCAGCCGACGAACCTGCCCCCGAGGCCGCCGAGGCGCCGGATGCCGCCATCGCCGCGCTGCTGGCGCAGGAGGCGGCGCCGACGCTGCCCGCCGCGCTGCCCCCCGCATCGCAGGCCGCGCGCGACACGCTGCAGCGCGCCCGCGCGCGGGTGATCAAGGTGCGGCGGATCGAGCTGTCGCAGGATCAGGTGCGGGTCTCGGACCCCGTGGCGCGCGAGATCGGCGCCACCATCGGCCGCACCGGCCTGTCGGCCGAGGACGAGGCCGACCTTCTGGCGGAACTGGCGGCGGTCGAGCGCGAGGCGCAGGCCGCAGGTCCCGCGCGTGCCGCCGGTCCGGCGACACCGCCGCAGCCCGGGCAACCGCAGCGCGGCGCCATTGCGGGCGGCCCCTCGGACGAGGCCTCGGTCGCGCGGCTGATCGAAAGCGCGAACAGCCGGATCGACGGGCCGGAATCGCGCCGCCGCTTCTCGGCCATCGCGCATCTGAAGGCGGCGGTGGCGGCGACGGTGGCCGACCGCGCGCTGCAGGCGAAGACTGCCGGCGCCAGCCTCGCCCGCGACCGGGGCGAGGCAATGGACCGCTATCGCGAGGATCTGACCCGCGCGGTGCGCCCGCAGGATCAGGCCGATGATGCCGCGTCCGGCGGCGCGCCCGCGGCGGCACCCGGCGACAGCCCCCGCATCGCGCCGCTGGTTCTGGTGTCGGAACAGCGCGTCGACCGGCCCCAGCCGACGCCCGAGGCGGTGCAGGCGATCCGCCCGCGCCGGGTCGTGCCGGTATCGGTCTCTGCCGATCTGTCCGAGGAAGAGGACGAGGAAGATCTGGCGCCGCTGAGCCCGGAAGAGGCCGCGAGCTTTGCCGAATTCGCCGAACGGCTGGGCGCCACCGGCCTGTCGGAACTGCTGGAGGCGGCGGCGGCCTATACCGCCGCGGTCGAGGGTCGCCCCCATTTCTCGCGCCCGCAGATCATGAAGAAGGTGGCCCATGCCGCCGAGGATGGCCGGTTCAGCCGCGAGGACGGGATGCGCAGCTTCGGCATGCTGCTGCGGCAGGGCAAGATCCAGAAGGTCAAGCGCGGCCAGTTCGCGCTGACCGCCTCGTCCCGGTTCAGCGCCGAGGTGGCGCGCATCGCCGGCTGATCCCGGCGCGGAACTCTGCCCCGCCGGCCCGGGTTGACCCGGCGCGGCCGCAGCGTCCGCGACCGGGGGGTGCCGGATGGCGAAATCGCGGGACGAGATCTGGGACGACTGGCGCCGGCTGATGAACATCCCGCCGGCCGAACTGGACCGCTGGCTTCAGACCCGGGACAGCCGCCGCGTCGGCGATACCCGTGGCGAGGGCGAAAGCACCGGCCACAAGTCCGGTCGCCGGATCGTGGACATCCGCCGCACCCGCAAGGCCGACCTCACCGAGGATGACTGGGCGCATATGGGCAAGGTCGTGGGCTATGTGCACCGGCATCTGGCGCAGGGCGGGCCGGAACAGGACAAGGCGCACAGCGACTGGCGCTATTCGCTGATGAACTGGGGGCATGACCCCCTGCGCTAGCTCAGTCGCGCGGCGGCCGGTTCGCGCCGTCCTCCGGGTCGGCCTGCCCCACGCCGCGGAACACCCGGCGGAAGGGCAGCGCCCAGAGGAAACCCAGGGCCACATAGACCAGCAGCTCGACCCAGATCGGCTGGCGGCCGAAACTGCGGTCCATCCAGTTCACCGCCGTCACCGCCGCGACCACGTAAAGCGGCATCCCCACGAGGAGGATCAGCAGCGACAGCCGGCGCCGGGTGCGATAGCCGAGCGCCATCAGTCGGCGAAGGGATCGGTGACGAGGATGGTATCGTCGCGCTCGGGGCTGGTCGACAGCAGCGCGACGGGGCAGTGGATCAGTTCCTCGATCCGCCGCACATATTTGATCGCCGCCGCCGGCAGGTCCGCCCAGGACCGCGCGCCCTGGGTACTTTCCTTCCAGCCCTCCATCTCTTCATAGACGGGGGTGACGCGGGCCTGCAGCGCGGCGGCCGTGGGCAGATAGTCGTAATGCCGGCCGTCGATTTCGTACCCGGTGCAGATCTTCAGCGTGTCGAACCCGTCGAGCACGTCGAGTTTCGTCAGCGCAATGCCGTTCACGCCGGAAATCGCGCAGGTCTGGCGCACAAGCACCGCATCGAACCAGCCGCAGCGGCGCTTGCGCCCGGTGACGGTGCCGAATTCATGGCCCCGCTCGCCCAGCCTCTGGCCCACCTCGTCGGTCAGCTCGGTCGGGAACGGGCCTTCGCCCACGCGGGTGGTATAGGCCTTGACGATGCCCAGCACGAAGCCGATGGCCGAGGGGCCGAGCCCGGTGCCCGTCGCCGCCATGCCGGACATGGTGGTGGAGGAGGTCACATAGGGATAGGTGCCGAAGTCGATGTCCAGAAGCGAGCCCTGCGCGCCCTCGAACAGGATGCGCTTGCCGGCCTTGCGCATCTCGCCCAGCACCTTCCAGACCGGCTGCGCGAAGGCGAGCAGCTTCGGCGCGATCTCGGTCAGCTTCGCCTCCAGTTCTGCCCGGTCGATCGCGGGGGCGCCGAGCCCCTGCCGCAGCGGGTCGTGATGGGCGAGCAGCCGGTCGATCCGCGCCGACAGCGTCTCGGGATCGGCGAGGTCGGCCACGCGGATGGTGCGGCGGCCCACCTTGTCTTCATAGGCGGGGCCGATGCCGCGCCCGGTGGTGCCGATCTTGGCCTTGCCGGCCGCATCCTCGCGCAGACGGTCGAGGTCCTGGTGCAGCGGCAGGATCAGCGGCGTGTTCTCGGCGATCATCAGGTTTTCGGGGCCGACGCTGACGCCCTGCGCGGCCAGCTTGTCGATTTCGGAAAACAGCGCCCAGGGGTCCAGCACCACGCCGTTGCCGATCACCGCGAGCTTGCCCTTGCGGACGATGCCCGAGGGCAGCAGCGACAGCTTGAACACCTGATTGCCGATGACCAGCGTGTGCCCGGCATTGTGGCCGCCCTGAAAGCGCGCGATGACATCGGCCCGCTCGGACAGCCAGTCGACGATCTTGCCCTTGCCCTCGTCGCCCCACTGGGCGCCGACCACGACCACATTTGCCATTCTGCACTCCTCAGGCGTCGAACCCGGCACCGTATAGACCCTGCACCAGCGCGACGGAACCCGGATTCGTGCCCGGCGGCCGGGCGGGAAACGCCTTGCGCGCGGGCGACCGGCTGCCTAGATAGGCGCGTCAGAGTCAGGGACCGTGCCGGCCATATGGAAAACGTCATCCTCACCATCCACCTCATCCTCGCGCTTCTGCTGATCGGGGTGGTGCTGCTGCAGCGGTCCGAGGGCGGCGGCCTGGGTCTGGGCGGCGGCGGCGGTGGCGGGGTGATGAGCGGCCGGCAGGCGGCCAACGCGCTGTCGAAGCTGACCTGGATCTTCGCCGCGGCCTTCATCGCCACCTCGCTGGGCCTGACCATCATCGCCGCGCGCGAGGCCGCGACCGGTTCGGTGATCGACCAGATCGGCGCGGGCGCGCCAGCGAGCGATACCGCAGTGGAGCTGCCGCCCGCCCCGGCGATCGAATTGCCGCCGCCGGCCGCGACCGACGCGCCCGCCGCGCCGCCCGCCGCCGACTGAGGCGGCCTGTTTCCGGCGCGGCACCAGCCGCCGCGCCTTGCCCGATCCGATCGCGGACCGACCGGCCGCGATACCCTCTTCATCACTACCATTGGGGTCAGCCCGCTGCTGTCTTACAGCATATAGCGGTTCTGTTGCGCTTTGCCGACGAATCTGCTAGGGGTGGAATCCCGTGGGGCTGGGTGCCCAGCCGACCTGCAACTGACGCGACACGGGAGCTTCCGCGACATGGCCAGATATGTGTTCATCACCGGAGGCGTCGTCTCTTCGCTGGGCAAGGGCCTCGCCTCGGCGGCGCTCGGCGCGCTGTTGCAGGCCCGCGGCTTCACGGTGCGGCTGCGCAAGCTCGACCCCTATCTGAACGTCGATCCGGGCACGATGTCGCCCTTCGAGCATGGCGAGGTCTTCGTGACCGATGACGGTGCGGAAACCGACCTCGACCTCGGCCATTACGAACGCTTCACCGGTGTCGCCGCGCGCAAGACCGACAGCGTGTCCTCGGGGCGGATCTATTCCAACGTGCTGGAGAAGGAGAGGAAGGGCCTCTACCTCGGCAAGACGATCCAGGTCGTTCCGCATGTCACCAACGAGATCAAGGACTTCCTGGCCATCGGCGATGACGAGGTCGATTTCATGCTGTGCGAGATCGGCGGCACCGTCGGCGATATCGAGGGCCTGCCCTTCTTCGAGGCGATCCGCCAGTTTTCGCAGGATCGGCCGCGCGGCCAGTGCATCTTCGTCCACCTGACGCTCTTGCCCTATATCAGCGCCAGCGGCGAGCTGAAGACCAAGCCCACCCAGCATTCGGTCAAGGAACTGCGGTCCATCGGCATCGCGCCCGACGTGCTGCTGCTGCGGTCGGAACATCCGATCCCGGTGAAGGAGCGCGAGAAGATCGCGCTGTTCTGCAACGTGCGCCGCGATGCGGTGGTGGCCGCCCCCGACCTGAAGACGATCTACGAGGCGCCCTTGGCCTATCACCGCGAGGGGCTGGACCAGGCGGTGCTGGATGCCTTCGGGATCAGCCCCGCGCCGAAGCCGAACCTCGACCGCTGGGAAGACGTGATGGACCGGCTGGTCAATGCCGAGGGCGAGGTGAAGGTCGCCATCGTCGGCAAGTACACGCAGCTGGAAGACGCCTACAAGTCCATCGCCGAGGCGCTGACCCATGGCGGCATGGCCAACCGGGTGCGGGTGCGGGCGGAATGGGTGGACAGCGAGATCTTCGAACGCGAGGATCCGGCGCCCTGGCTGGAAGGCTTCCACGCGATCTGCGTGCCCGGCGGCTTTGGCGAGCGCGGTACCGAGGGGATGATCCGCGCGGCGCAGTTCGCCCGCGAGCGGAAGATTCCCTACCTGGGCATCTGCCTCGGCATGCAGATGGCGGTGATCGAGGCCTCGCGCAACCTGGCCGGCGTCGCCAATGCCGGGTCCGAGGAATTCGACCACGAGGCGGGGGTGAAGCGGTTCGAGCCGGTGGTCTATCACCTGAAGGAATGGGTGCAGGGCAACCACCGGGTCGAACGCAAGGTGACGGACGACAAGGGCGGCACCATGCGGCTTGGCGCCTATACCGCGATGCTGGCCGAGGGGTCGAACGTCGCCCGCGTCTATGGCAGCGCCGCCATCGAGGAACGCCACCGCCATCGCTATGAGGTGGACATCCGCTATCGCGACAAGCTGGAGGGCTGCGGGCTGTGGTTCTCGGGCATGTCGCCGGACGGCCGCCTGCCCGAGATCGTCGAGGTGAAGGACCACCCCTGGTTCATCGGCGTGCAGTTCCACCCCGAACTGAAGTCGAAACCCTTCGCGCCCCACCCGCTGTTCGCGGACTTCGTCCGCGCGGCGCTGGAGATCAGCCGGCTGGTGTGAGCTATGTCGTCAAAACAGGACATCCTGGAACAGATCGTCGCTGAATACTTAATTCACGAAGGGTACTTTATCGCAACAAACTTAAAATACAGACCTTCAAAGTCGGATGCGGACTACAATTATTCGACAGACTCTGTTCATAGCGACATCGACGTTCTGGCCATTCATCCGCGCCTGAAAGGATATGATGCGGTGCTTGCTGTTAGCTGCAAGAGCTGGCAGGGCGGTTTTAACGCACCTTATCTCCTCAGCGCTATCACTAACAATTCCGTCGTCAGCGGCCGTGTTGCGTGGAAGGGCTTTCGAGAGTTGGCCAGTAGAAAATGGGCGCAAGCATTCGTAGAGACGGTAACGCAGGCTGCCGCTTGCGAGCAGTTTACGCATGTCACGGCAGTTACTCACCTTATTGGTGATTTCGCTCCTTGGCAGAACCATAGCCCATTTCAGCAAAACCTTGGGCCCAACGTCAGTATGAAGCTCCTTACGTTGGTGGAAATGGTTACAAAGATTCAAGACAGGCTGACAAAAACACCCGCAGCCACTGAGATCGGCAGGACATTGCAACTACTTAACGCCGCCAAATTTAACCTAAGGAGTGAGAATTAAAGCGGTTCTCACCCCTCGAAGATCGGCTCGAACCCGCCATAGATCATCCGTTGGCCGTCGAAGGGCATCTGCATGTCCTTCCAGCGCGGGTCGGTCTCCATCGTGGCATAGCAGGCGTCGCGGGTGGCGCGGTCGGGCCATTCGATCCAGGAAAAGACCACCGTCTCGCCCTCCTGCAGCTTCACCGCCATCGGGAAGGATGTGACCTTGCCCTGGGGCACGTCGGCGCCCCAGCATTCGCGTTGCGCCAGCGCGCCGTAGTCCTTGAACAGGGCCCAGCTCTGCTGCGCGGCGGCGATATACTCGTCCTTGCGGTCGTTGGACACGGCGGCGAGAAATCCGTCGATGAATGCCATGGTCAGCCTCTCCCTTGCGGTGAATGTCCGGTGATGGCAGGGTTGCACGACGTTCCGTTGATATCAACAGGACCTGGATAGATGCGCGAAGACCTGCCCATCGAGATCACCCGCGAGGTCGGGGGCCGCTGCCTGTGCTTCCGGGTGCAGCGGGCGGCCCGCGCGCTTGCCCGCCGCTTCGACGAGGCGCTGCGGCCCTTCGCCCTGACCAATGGCCAGTTCTCGATGCTGATGGCGATGAACCGGCCCGAACCGCCCCGGATCGGCGATCTGGCCGCCTTTCTGGCGATGGATCGCACCACCCTGACGGCTGCGCTGAAACCGCTGGAACGGCGCGGGCTGGTCACCGTGGCCCCCGATGCCGATGACCGCCGCAGCCGCCGTCTGGTGCTGACCGATGCCGGGCGCGACCTGCTGCTGGCGGCGCTGCCGGTCTGGCGGTCCACGCATGACGCGGTCGATGCCCTGCTGGCCGGGTCAGCGCCCGAGGCCGGTGCCGGCCGCCTGCGGCAGGACCTGGACGCGCTGAGCCGATAGCGGCGCGGGCGCCTGTCACAGGGCTGTCATCCTGCCGTGGTTGAAGGCGGCAACCCATGCGGAGCGCCCCGATGACCGACAGCGAATTTCCCGGACAGGACTGGTTGAAGGCGGAATTCGCCGACTCGCTCGACGAAGAGCGCGAGCTGGAACTGGAAGACGCGGCGCTGAGCCTCGAGATCGCCAAGATCTACAAGCAGGCGCATCCGGACACCATCGACCGGACCGTCTATTTCCACGCGCTGCTGCGGCTGCAGGCGGAACTGATCAAGCTGCAGGACTGGGTGCAGTATCACAAGAAGAAGGTCGTGGTCCTGTTCGAGGGCCGCGACAGCGCCGGCAAGGGCGGCGTGATCAAGCGCATCACCCAGCGGCTGAACCCGCGCGTGGTGCGCACCGTGGCCCTGCCCGCACCGTCCGACCGCGAAAAGAGCCAGTGGTACTTCCAGCGCTACGTGCCGCATCTGCCGGCCGGGGGCGAGATCGTGCTGTTCGACCGCAGCTGGTACAACCGCGCGGGCGTCGAGCGGGTGATGGGCTTCGCCACCGAGGACCAGGTCGAGGAGTTCTTCCACGACGTGCCGGAATTCGAACGGATGCTGGTGCGGTCGGGGATCACCGTGGTGAAATACTGGTTCTCGATCACCGACGAGGAACAGCAGATGCGCTTCCTCATGCGCATCCACGACCCGATGAAGCAGTGGAAGCTGAGCCCGATGGACCTGCAAAGCCGGATCCGCTGGGAACAGTATACCAAGGCCAAGGAAGAGATGTTCGCCCGGACCAACATCCCCGAGGCGCCGTGGTACATCGTCGAGGGCAACGACAAGAAGCGCGCGCGGCTGAACTGCATCGACCACCTGCTGTCGCTGGTCCCCTACGAGCCCGTCCCGCACGAAGACATCAGCCTGCCCGACCGGGTGTTCAACCCGGATTACGAACGCGCCGTGCTGCCGCCGGAACTGTACGTCCCGTCGAAATACTGAGCTTGACGCGCCCGCCCGGCCGGGGCCTGCTGCGGCGGAACCGGCGGGGAGGGCGCGATGGCCAAGGGTTACTGGGTTGCCAATGGCAGCGTGCAGGATGTCGAGGCGTGGCGGTGCTATCAGGCCGCGAATGCCGAGCCCATCGCTGCCTTCGGCGGACGCTTCCTGATCCGCGGCGCGCCGCTGGACCAGCGCGAGGGCAGCCTCGCACCGCGCATCGTGGTGGTGGAGTTTCCCAGCCTTCAGGCTGCCCGCGCCTGCTATGACAGCCCCGGCTATCAGCAGGCGCTGGCCATCCGTCGACCGGCGGGGCAGATCGCTCTCGCAATCGTGGAGGGGTGGGAGGGCTGAGCGGCTTCCCGTCGCGCGCCGCAGCGGCTAGGGTCGGCCCATGTTTGCCGATCTGTTGCGCCGCCTCGCGGCCCCCGCCCCCGCCCCCCTGCCCGCCGCCGAGGCCTCGCTGTCGCTTGCGGCGCTGCTGGTGCGCATCGCCCGGGCCGATGACAGCTATGACAGCGCCGAGCGTGCCCGCATCGACCGGGTGCTGACGGGCCGGGGCCTGTCGCCCTTCGAGGCGGCGGCACTGCGGGTCGAGGCCGAGACGCTGGAGGCCGAGGCGCCCGACACCGTCCGCTTCACCCGCGCGCTGAAGGAGGCGGTCCCCTACGAGGACCGCACCGGCGTGATCGAGGCGCTGTGGGACGTGGCGCTGGCGGACGGGCAGCGCGATGCCGAAGAGGACGCGCTGATCCGGCTGGTGGCGAACCTCTTGGGCGTCAACGACCGGGATTCGGCGCTGGCCCGGCAGCGGGTGGAGGCACGGCGCGCGCCATGACGGCCATCGCCGCCCTGCCGATGTATGACCGGCCGGAACTGGCGGTCGCGCATGACGCGATGTGGACCCTGACCGCGCTGGCCCTGCGCGACCGGGGCATCGCCGCCCCCGCCGCCCTGTCGCGCGACATCGGGTTGTGGGAGGGCTGGGAACACCCCGCGCTGGTGCTGGGCCAGACCTGCAGCCTGCCCTACCGCACCCGCCTGCACGACCGCGTGACGCTGGTTGCCACCTTCGACTACGGCCTGCCGGGGCTGGCGCCGGGGCAGTATCACAGCGTCGTGCTGGTCCGAGCCGACGATCCGCGCGGCCTGCCGGCAGAGCTTGCCCCCGCGCGGCTGGCGATCAACCAGCCGCACAGCCAGTCGGGTTGGGCCGCGGCCTGCGACTGGCTCGCCGCCGCCGGTCTGTCTGCCCGGCCGGTGCTGGAAACCGGGTCGCATCGCGGCTCGGCCCTGGCGGTGGCCGAGGCGCGGGCGGATTGGGCCACGCTGGACGCGGTGACGTGGCGCGGCATCGCGCGGCATGAACCCGATCTGGCGGCGCGGCTGCGCATCGCGGCCGGCACCCCGCCTACGCCGGCACTGCCACTGATCGCGGCGGCGGGGCAGGACGGCGCGGCGATCGCGGCGGCGCTGGCCGAGGCTCTGATGGCACTGGACCCGGCGCACCGCCGGGATCTGGGGATCGACGGCGTGGTGCCGGTCCGTCCCGCCGACTATCTGGCGCTGCCCATCCCGCCCGCAGCCTGAGCGCGGATGCCCGAAATCTGGGCAACTTTCCTGCGCTTCCGTCAGGACTCCGTTGCTTTTCGGCGCGAAGCCGGTGCTATTTCGGAAAACGCCCCCAGCAAGGGACCTGTTCGTGCCGACCCCAGCCCCTGTGATCGAGATCCGCGACCTGTACAAGAGTTATGGGCAGCTGGAAGTCCTCAAGGGGGTCTCCATCACCGCCGCCCGTGGCCATGTGGTGTCGCTGATCGGGTCGTCCGGCTCGGGCAAGTCGACGCTGCTGCGCTGCTGCAACCTGCTGGAGGACAGCCAGTCGGGCGAGGTGCTGTTCGAAGGCGAGGCCGTGCGCTGGCGCGGCGAGGGGCTGATGCGCCAGCCGGCGGACCGGGCGCAGGTGACGCGCATCCGCACCAACCTGTCGATGGTGTTCCAGCAGTTCAACCTGTGGTCGCACATGACCATCCTGCAGAACGTGATGGAGGCGCCGGTGACGGTTCTGGGCCGGCCCAGGGCGGAGGTCGAGGCGAAGGCGCGCGAATACCTCGCCAAGGTCGGCATCGGCGACAAGTGCGACGCCTGGCCCGCACAGCTGTCGGGTGGCCAGCAGCAGCGCGCCGCCATCGCCCGCGCCCTGTGCATGGAACCGCGCGCACTGCTGTTCGACGAACCGACCTCGGCGCTGGATCCCGAACTGCAGCAGGAGGTGGTCAAGGTCATCAAGGATCTGGCCAACGAACACCGGACCATGATCCTCGTCACCCATGACATGCGGCTGGCCGCCGACGTGTCGGATCATACCGTCTTCCTGCACAAGGGCCGGATCGAGGAGGAAGGCCCGCCCGCGCAGGTCTTCGGCGCGCCGCAGACCGAACGGCTGCGGCAGTTCCTTCGGGCTGGCGCGCCGGCCTGACGCTTGCGATTGTCGAGATACCCAAGGGCGACAAGGCCCGATGAACCAAGGAGAGGTAACATGAAGAACCTGCTGATCGCCACGACCGCGACTCTCGCGCTCGTCTCTGGCGCGGCCTTCGCCCAGCAGACCGTGCGGATGGGCACCGAGGGCGCCTATCCTCCCTACAACTTCATCAACGACCAGGGCGAGGTCGACGGCTTCGAGCGCGAGCTCGGCGACGAACTGTGCAAGCGCGCCGAGCTGACCTGCACCTGGGTCACGACGGACTGGGATTCGATCATCCCGAACCTGCAGTCGGGCAACTACGACACAATCATCGCCGGGATGAGCATCACCGACGAGCGCGAGGAAGTGCTGGATTTCACCCAGAACTACTTCCCGCCGGCGGCCTCTGCCTATGCGGGCCTGTCGGCCGATGCCGACATCACGGGCGGGGTGGTCGCGGCGCAGGTGGGCACGATCCAGGCGGGGCATGTGGCCGAGTCGGGCGCGACACTGCTGGAATATGCCACGCCGGACGAAACCGTCGCCGCCGTCCGCAACGGCGAGGCCGATGCCGTCTTCGCCGACAAGGACTTCCTCGCGCCGATCGTGTCTGAATCGGGCGGCGAGTTCACCTTCGTGGGCGAGGACGTGCCGCTTGGCGGCGGCATCGGCATCGGCCTGCGCGACAGTGACGACGAACTGCGCGGCAAGTTCGACGCCGCGATCCAGTCGATGAAGGACGACGGCACGCTGAACACCATGATCACCAAATGGTTCGGCGCCGAAGCCAAGACCTTCTGAGGAAAGGGGGCGGGCCGCGTGCCCGCCCCGCCTGCCGATGTTCGCGTCCTGCGCCGATCCCTCGCTGCTGTCCGGCCTCGACTGGCTGGCGTGCTACCTGACCTCGGGCAAGCACCTCGACTTCTATCGCTCCTTCGGCACCGTGCTGATCCTGCTGGCGGTGACGGCGCCGGTGGCGCTGGCCTTCGGCTTTGCCGGGGCGCTGGCGGCGCGGTCGCAGCTGGGGCTCGTGTCGATCCTCGGGCGCGGCTACATGGCGATGGTGCGGGGCGTGCCGGACATCGTGTTCTTCCTGTTCTTCGTCATCGCGCTGGATCAGGGCATCGAATGGCTGACGCATCAGGTCCGCTGTCCCGACTGGACCGAGCCGATCCGCAACGGACTGGAATTCCGTGTCTGCCCGCAGGCCAAGGTGCCACCGGGCGCCGCGCCGCAATCGGTCCACAGCCTCTATGGCTTCGGGCTGGCGGTCGTGACCTTCGCCATCGTCTTCGGCGCTTTCGCGGCGAACGTCCTGCTGGGCGCCATGAACGCCGTGCCCCGCGCGCAGATCGAAACCGCGCTGGCCTATGGGATGTCGGAACGGCAGGCGACGCGGCGCGTCCTGATCCCGCAGATGTGGATCTATGCGCTGCCCGGACTGTCGAACCTGTGGCTGATCCTGATCAAGGCGACGCCGCTGCTGTTCCTGCTGGGGGTGCGCGACGTGGTCTACTGGGCGCGGGAACTGGGCGGGTCCAAGACCTCGGCCTATGAATATCCGCATCCCGACTGGCGGCTTTACTACTTCCTCGGGCTGCTGGTCTTCTACCTGCTGATGACCCGCATCTCGGAACTGGTGCTGGCGCGCATCTCGGCCCGGCTGTCGCGCGGTCAGGCGACGATGGCGGGCGAGGCGATGCGGAAGGCGGGGGCCACGGCATGAGCTGCTGGGAAACACTGGCCGATTACGGGCTGCGGTCGCTGGGCGTCGGCGAACGGCTGCTGCCGCGATCCGACTTCACCCTGTGCCAGCAGGTCGTGCTGATCGGTTCGGGGCTGATCTGGAACATCTATTTCGGCGCACTGGCGCTGACCTCGGGCTTTGTCCTTGCAACAGGCCTTGCACTCGCCAAGGCGGCGCGGTCGCGCTGGCTGCGCAAGCCCGCCGAATGGTTCATCTTCCTGTTCCGGGGCTCGCCGCTGTTCATCCAGTTCTTCCTCGCCTACGAGGCGCTGGTGATGCTGCCCCGGCAGGGCATCGACGTCTTCGGGATCACGGTGGAAACCGCCTGGCTGACCCGGGCCTGGGCCGGGGCACTGATCGTGCTGTTCCTGAACACCGCCGCCTATTCGGCGGAAATCTTCTACGGGGCGCTGAAATCGGTGCCCAAGGGCGACCTGGAGGCGGCCGAGGCTTATGGCATCACCGGCTGGGCGCGGTTCCGCCGCATCCTGTGGCCGACGATGCTGCGCCTGGGCTGGCCCGCCTATACCAACGAGGCGATCTTCCTGTTCCACGCCACCACCCTGGTCTTCTTTTCGGGCTTCCCGGCCTTCCAGCAGCGGGGCGACGCGCTCTATTACGCCAACTACTTCGCGGACAAGACCTTCAACCCCTTCGTGCCCTACCCGATCGTCGCGGGATACTTCATCCTGCTGACGCTTGGCCTGACCCTGCTGTTCGGGGTGGCAAACCGGCGGCTGAACCGGCATCTTGCCCCCAACCAGCGGCCTCGCCTGAAGCTGAGACCGCAGATCATCAGGTGAGATCATGGACTGGCTGAGAGAGCACCCGCAGGTGCGCACGATCCGCGTGGCGGCGGCGGATCTGAACGGGATCGCGCGGGGCAAACGCATTCCCGCCCGTTTCGCGGAAAAGATCGTGACCGAAGGCACGCGCTTTCCCTTCTCGGTGATGAATCTCGACATCTGGGGCGAGGATATCGAGGACAGCCCGCTGGTCTTCGAATCCGGCGATGTCGACGGGGTGCTGCTGCCCACGGAACGCGGCTTCATGCCGATGCCGTGGCTGGACGCGCCGACCGGGCTGCTGCCGATCTGGATGTTCCATCAGGACGGCCGCCCCTATGACGGCGATCCGCGGCAGGCGCTGGCCGCGGTGGTGGCGCGCTACAAAGCGCGCGGGCTGACGCCGGTGGTGGCGACGGAACTGGAATTCTTCCTGATCGACGATTCCGGCAAGCAGCTGCGCGTGCCGCCCTCGCCCCGCTCGGGCAAGCGGCGGACGGGGGGCGAGATCCTCAGCCTGCGGGCGCTCGACGCGTTCGACCGCTTCTTCTCGGCCCTCTACGACGCCTGCGAGGCGATGGACATCCCCGCCGACACCGCCATTTCCGAGGCCGGTCCGGGACAGTTCGAAATCAACATGATGCATCAGCCGGATGCGCTGAAGGCGGCGGACGATGCCTGGCTGTTCAAGATGCTGGTCAAGGGTCTGGCGCGGAACCACGGCTTCGCCGCCAGCTTCATGGCCAAGCCCTACGAGGAATGGTCGGGCAACGGGATGCATACGCATTTCTCGATCCTCGACGCGCAGGGGCGCAACATCTTCAACGACGGCAGCCCGGATGGTGCCCCAGCGCTGCGCCATGCCGTCGCCGGATGCCTGCAGGCGCTGACCGGATCGACGCTGGTTTTCGCGCCGCACGAGAACAGCTTCGACCGGCTGGTGCCCGACGCCCATGCCCCCACCGGCATCGGCTGGGCCTATGAGAACCGCACCGCCGCGCTGCGCATTCCCGCCTCGGGCCCCGCGGCCCGGCGGATCGAACATCGCGTCGCGGGCGGCGACGTGAACCCCTATCTGATGCTGGCCGCGATCCTGGGCGCGGCGCTGATCGGCATCGAGGACCGGATCGAGCCGCCGCCGCCGATCGTGGGCAATGCCTATGCACTGGACCTGCCGCAACTGCCCACGACCTGGGACGGCGCGCTGAACGCCTTTGCCGGCAGCCCGGTGGTGCGGCGCATCTTCTCGCAGGAGCTGGTCGACAACTTCGTCATGACCAAGCGGCAGGAGCTGCATTACATGGCGGAACTCTCGCCCGAGGAGCAGACGGAAATCTACCTCGACACCGTCTGACCGCGCCGTTCCGCCCCCTTGCGCCCTGCCGGGGGGCGGGCGTAGGTTGGCCGCGACCAAGAAAGACGAGCTTTTCATGCTGATCGGCATCCTGCAGACCGGCCAGTCGCCCGACGTCCTGCGCGACGAACTGGGCGACTATCCGGACATGTTCCGCGCGCTCCTGAAGGACCGTGGCCTGACCTTCCGCACCTTCCATGTCGAGGCGATGGAATTTCCGGAGGACGTCCATGACTGCGAGGGCTGGCTGATCACCGGCTCGCGCCACGGCGCCTATGAGAACCACCCCTTCATCCCGCCGCTGGAGGCGTTCATCCGCCGCGCCTATGCCGCGGGCGTGCCGATGGTCGGCATCTGCTTCGGCCACCAGATCATCGCGCAGGCTCTTGGCGGGACGGTGCGCAAGCATGACGGGGGCTGGGCCGTGGGGGCGCAGGACTATCAGTTCGAGGGCCAGCCCCTGCGCCTGAACGCCTGGCATCAGGATCAGGTCGTGTCGCTGCCGCCGGATGCCGAGGTCGTGGCGCGGAACGCCTTTTGCGAGAACGCGGCGCTGGTCTATGGCGACCGCGCCTTCACCGTGCAGGCGCATCCGGAATTCGGCGACGCGGTTATCGCCGGGCTGATCCGCACCCGCGGGCGCGGCGCGGTGCCCGACGACCTGCTGGATCGGGCCGAGGCTGGCATCGGCGCACCCAAGGATTCCGCCGTGCTGGCCGACCGCATCGCCGCCTTCTTCCAGCAGCCGAGGGCCTGACATGTCCGACTGGATCGACCGCATCCCCGAAGCCGCGCGCAACTACATCGCCGGACGACGGCTCGACGAGGTGGAATGCATCGTCGGCGACATCGCCGGCGTCGCGCGCGGCAAGGCGATGCCGGCCTCGAAATTCGCCAAGCAGCCCAGCTTCTTCCTGCCGAACTCGATCTTTCTGCAGACGATCACCGGGGACTGGGCCGACAATCCGTCGGGCGCCTTCACCGAACCCGACATGATCCTGACGCCGGATTTCCGCACCGCCAGCGCCGCGCCCTGGACGGCGGACGTGACCCTGCAGGTGATCCACGACGTGAAAGACCAGTCGGGCGCGCCGGTGCCCGTGGCGCCGCGCAACGTGCTGCGGCGGGTGGTGCAGCTGTTCGCCGACCGGGGCTGGACACCGGTGGTGGCGCCCGAGATGGAATTCTTCCTCGTCGCGCGCAACACCGACCCGAACATGCCGATCCAGCCGCCGATGGGCCGGTCGGGCCGCCGCGCCGCCGCCAAGCAGGCCTATTCGATGTCCGCCGTGGACGAATACGGCAAGGTCATCGACGACATCTACGACTTCGCCGAGGCGCAGGGATTCGAGATCGACGGCATCCTGCAGGAAGGCGGCGCCGGTCAGGTCGAGATCAACCTGCAGCATGGCGCGCCGGTGGAACTGGCCGACCAGATCTTCTACTTCAAGCGGCTGATCCGCGAGGCGGCGCTGCGCCACGACTGTTTCGCCACCTTCATGGCCAAGCCCATCGAGGGCGAGCCGGGATCGGCGATGCATATCCATCACTCGATCGTCGACATCGCCACCGGGCGCAACATCTTCTCGGACGAGAATGGCGGCGAGACGGACGCCTTCCTGCATTTCATCGCCGGGATGCAGACCTACCTGCCCGCGGTGATCGCGCTGCTCGCGCCCTATGTGAACAGCTATCGCCGCTATGTCCCGGACTTCGCCGCGCCCATCAACCTCGAATGGGGCCGCGACAACCGCACCACCGGGCTTCGGGTGCCGATCTCGGACCCGGCGGCGCGGCGGCTGGAAAACCGGCTGGCGGGGATGGACTGCAACCCCTACCTCGCCTTCGCCGCGTCGCTCGCCTGCGGCTATCTGGGGCTGGTCGAACAGAAGCTGCCGCGCCCCGAATGTCTGGGCGACGCCTATATGGACGATGCGGAACTGCCCACGAACCTGGGCGACGCGCTCGACATCCTCGCCGAATGCGACCCGATCCGCGAGGTGCTGGGGGTGGAGTTCTGCCGCGTCTACGAAAGCGTGAAGCGGAACGAATACAAGGAATTCCTGCAGGTCATCAGCCCGTGGGAGCGCGAGCATCTGCTGCTGAACGTCTGATGGACCTGCTGTTTGCCAATGACCGGCGGGGGGAATGGCCCGACAGCTGGTATGCCGCCACCGCCGCGCCGATGCCGCGCCTGCCCGCGCTGGAGGGCACGGTGCGCGCCGATGTCTGCGTGGTGGGCGGCGGCTATACCGGCCTGTCGGCGGCGCTGCATCTGGCCGAGCGCGGCTTTCGCACCGTCCTGCTGGAGGCGCATCGCGTGGGCTTCGGGGCCTCGGGGCGCAATGGCGGGCAGGTCGGCACCGGCCAGCGGCTGGATCAGGACGAGCTGGAAAAGATCGGCGGCAAGGCCGAGGCGCGGCGCCTGTGGGACATCGCCGAAGAGGCGAAGGCGCTGGTGCGGGACCTGATCGCCCGCCACGACATGCCCTGCCGGTTTCGCCCCGGCATCGTCCATGCCTGCCGCAGCCAGTCCGAGGTGGATCACGCCCGCCGCGCCGCGGACAAGCTGGCCCGCGACTATGGCTATGACCGGATCGAGCCGCTGGACCGCGAGGCCTTGCGGGCGATCCTGCCGTCCGAGGCCTATTGCGGCGGCGACATCGACCGGGGCGCGGGGCATGTGCATCCGCTGAACCTGGCCATCGGCCTCGCGCAGGCGGCGATGGGCGCGGGCGCGGTGCTGCACGAAGGCAGCCATGTGACCGGGATCGAGCGCGGGCGGCTGGTCCGGGTGCGGACGGCACGCGGCATGGTCGAGGCCGATCAGGTGGTGCTGGCGGCAAACGGCTATCTGGGCGGGCTTGCGCCCGAGGTGGCGGCGCGGGTGATGCCGATCAACAACTTCATCCTCGCCACCGAACCGCTGGGCGACCGCCGGGACCAGGTGCTGCGCGAGGATGTCGCGGTCGCGGACACGAAGTTCGTGGTGAATTACTGGCGGCTCAGCGAGGACGGGCGGCTGCTGTTCGGCGGCGGCGAAAGCTATGGCTACCGCTTTCCCGATGTGCGCCGCACCGTCACCGGCCCGATGCTGCAGGTCTATCCGGACCTCAAAGACATCCGCATCGACCATGCCTGGGGCGGGACGCTGGCCATCACCATGAGCCGCCTGCCCTGCTTCCTGCGCGTCGCGCCGAACATCCTGTCGGCCTCGGGCTATTCGGGGCACGGGGTGGCGATGGCGGTGATGGCGGGCCGGCTGATGGCCGAGGCACTGGCGGGACGGGCCGAACGCTTCGACGTGATGGCCCGGCTGCCGACGCCGCGCTTCCCCGGCGGGCGGGCCGGGCGGACGCCGCTGCTGGTGCTGGCGATGACATGGTTCGCCCTGCGCGACCGGCTGGGGTTCTGACGCGGCGCAAGTTGCGCGCCGGCTGGCGATGCGCCGGCGCCTCACGGGGGTGTCACGGGGGTGAGACGCCTTGGCAGTGGCAAAAAGCGCCCGGCTCGGCTACACCGGACCCGACGGCAAGAACGACGGAACAGGACGATGCCCGATGACGGAGTGACGCTGCCCCGTGCCGCAGCCCCCGCCCGCCCTGCCCTTCGCGCCCCCGATGTCCACCGTGCCGAACCGATCCCCGATGCCGCCTGGGACGAGATCGAGCGGTTGCTGGCCAGCGGTGACCTGTTTCGCTACACCGCAGCCTCCGGTGCGCCCGTGGCGCTGCTGGAGGCGGAATTCGCCGGCCTGCTGGGCAGCCGCTATGCCCTTGCCTGTTCCTCCTGCTCCTCTGCCATCTTCCTTGCGCTGAAGGCGCTGGACCTGCCGCGGGGGGCGCGGGTGCTGGTCCCCGCCTTCACCTTCGCCGCCGTGCCCTCGGCGGTGGTCCATGCCGATTGCGTGCCGGTCCTAGTGGAGGTGGGCGAGGATCTGCGGATCGACCTTGGCGATTTCCGCGCAAAGCTGGCGGACGCGGATGCCGTGCTGATCAGCCACATGCGCGGCCATACCTCGGACATGGATGCCATCCTGTCCGAAGCGGGCGCGCGCGCCCTGCCGGTGATCGAGGATGCGGCTCATTCGCTGGGCACGCGCTGGAACGGGCGGCCCATCGGCACGCTGGGGCGCGTGGGCTGCTTCAGCTTCCAGTCCTACAAGCTGGTGAATGGCGGCGAAGGCGGGATGCTGGTCACCGACGACCCCGAAGTGGCGGCGCGCGCGGTCATCATGTCGGGCGCCTATGAAGAGAACTGGCGAAAGCATCCCGGCTTCCAGAACAGCTTCACCCATTGGCAGAACCGCCTGCCGCTGTACAACATGCGGATGCAGAACCTGTCGGCGGCGGTGATCCGACCGCAACTGGTCGAGGTGGAGCGCCGCGCGCGGGACGGGCTGGCCAATCACGACCATGTCGCCGCCCGGCTGGCCGCCAGCCCGCGGTTCGAGGTGCCTCCGCCCCTGCCGGCCGAGACGCGCGCGCCGGATTCCATCCAGTTCCTGCTGCGGGGCTTCGCGCAGGATGCGCAGGTGCTGGCCTTTGCCGCCGCCGCCCGCGCGCGGGGGGTCGAGGTGCAGGTCTTCGGCCTGTCCGCCGGCAATGCCCGCGCCTTCTGGAACTGGCAGTTCCTGCCCGACCTGCCGGACCTGCCAATCACCCGCGCGATGCTGCGCCGGGCCTGCGATGTCCGCCTGCCCGCCCGGCTGGTCCGCGAGGAACTGGACCTCATCGCCGATGCGCTGCTGGCCGCCGAGGCCGAAACCGCCTGACACCTAGGCCTGCCTGATACCCGAACCTGCCTGACGCCGCGGGCCGTCCGGGCGGGAGTTGAAGGCAGGGCCGCGCCCGGATAGCCTTGCGCCAGCCACCGCGGGGCCGGCGACGGACCTGCCAACCGGAAGGAATGGATCATGCGCGACGATGCGCCCAACAGCTGGGAATCCCGGGCTGACAACGCCTCGCTCTACGGCTTCACCGATCTTCCGTCGGTGAAGGAACGCGGCGCGGTGGTGCTGACCCATGGCGAGGGCCCCTATGTCGTCGACGTGCACGGGCGGCGCTATCTGGATGCGAATTCCGGCCTGTGGAACATGGTCGCGGGCTTCGACCATCCGGGGCTGGCCGAGGCGGCGAAGGCGCAGTATGACCGCTTCCCCGGCTATCACGCCTTCTTCGGCCGGATGTCGGACCAGACGGTGCTGCTGTCGGAAAAGCTGGTAGAGGTCTCGCCCTTCGAGCGGGGGCGGGTCTTCTACACCAATTCCGGGTCCGAGGCGAACGACACCATGGTCAAGATGCTGTGGTTCCTGGGGCTGGCCGAGGGCCAGCCGCAGCGCCGCAAGATCCTGACCCGCTGGAACGCCTATCACGGCGTCACCGCCGTGTCGGCCAGCATGACCGGCAAGCCCTATAACAGCGTCTTCGGCCTGCCGCTGCCGGGCTTCCTGCATCTGGGCTGCCCGCATTACTGGCGTTTCGGCCAGGAGGGCGAGAGCGAGGAACAGTTCACCCAGCGTCTGGCGAACGAGCTGGAGGCGACGATCATCAAAGAAGGGGCCGACACGATCGCGGGCTTTTTCGCCGAACCGGTGATGGGCGCGGGCGGGGTGATCCCGCCGTCCAAGGGCTATTTCCAGGCCGTGTCGCGGGTGCTGAAGAAATACGGCATCCCGCTGATCGCCGACGAGGTGATCTGCGGCTTCGGGCGCACCGGCAACACCTGGGGCAGCCAGACCTACGACTTCACGCCCGACGCGATCATCAGTTCCAAGAACATCACCGCCGGCTATTTCCCGATGGGTGCGGTGATCCTCGGCCCCGACCTGTCGGACCGGCTGCAGGCCGCCGCCGAGGCAATCGAGGAATTCCCCCACGGCTTCACCGCCTCGGGCCATCCGGTGGGCTGCGCCATCGCGCTGAAGGCCATTGACGTGGTGATGAACGAGGGGCTGGCCGAGAATGTCCGCCGGCTCGCCCCGCGGATGGAGGCGGGCCTGGCCGAGATTGCCAGACACCCGAACATCGGCGAGTTGCGCGGCATCGGCTATATGTGGGCGCTGGAGGCGGTGAAGGACCGCGCGACCAAGACCCCCTTCCCGGGCACGCTGTCGGTCAGCGAACGGATCGCCAATACCTGCACAGATCACGGGCTGATCTGCCGCCCGCTGGGCCAGTCGATCGTCCTGTGCCCGCCGTTCATCCTGACCGAAGGCCAGATGGACGAGATGTTCGAGAAACTCGACGCGGCCCTGAAGAAGGTCTTCGCCGAGGTGGCCTGACCCAGGCGGGGCCGGAACCTCCGGCCCCCCAACCCCTGGGCCCCCGGCGTCAGAGCTTCGACAGTTTCGCCTGCAGCTCGGCCAGCTGCTTCTTGATCTGCGCCAGCTCTTCCTTTTCGGCGCTGCCGCGCGGCGCGCTGTCGCTTTCCATCTCGGGACCGGAGGAGCCGGGCTTCCAGCCGCCCATCATCGCCTTCAGGAAGCTCTGCTGCTGGCGGGTCAGCGCGTCGAAGCCGGGCATCGAGGCCATCGGGTTCGGGAAGGTCTGCAGGTTTTCCATCATCTTCGACTGGCCTTCGCGCAGCATCTCGAAGGACATCGCCAGGAACTGCGGCACCACGCTTTGCGCCTGCGTCGTGTAGCTGCGGACGAGGTCGGTCAGCACATCGACCGGCAGGACGTTCTCGCCCCGGCTTTCATGTTCCGCGATGATCTGCAGCAGGTATTGCCGCGTCAGGTCATCGCCGGATTTCAGATCGACGATCTGCACCTCGCGCCCCGCGCGGATGAACGAGGCGATATCCTCCAGCGTGACATAGTCGCTGGTCTCGGTGTTGTAGAGCCTGCGGCTGGCATAACGCTTGATCAGCAGCGGCTTTGTCTCCTCGGCCACGTCCACCTCCCTGCAGCAATTTGTTGCGATGCGGAAAGACTACGCGGCGGCCGGAGAAAAAGACAACAGAAAGAATGCGCAGCGGGACAACCGGACCCGTGTGGCGCCGCGTCGCGGCACATAAAAAGAGGGCGGACCGATGGTCCGCCCCCAGATCGTCGCGCCGGCAGGGAGGAGAGCGCCAGCCCGACGTCGTGTCAGACGACCGTCCGGGCGATCACTTCGCCGGGGTGACGGTGGCTTTTTTCGTGGCGGCGGTCGCCTCGTTGGTGGCTTTCTTCACCGCAGCGGTCGCGTCTTCGGAAAAGTCCTTGCCGGCAGCCATCATCAGCTCGACCGTTTCCATCTGCACCTTCTTCGCCACTTCGGCGAAGGCGGCCAGATGCTCGGCGGCCATCTCGGCGGCGGCGGCGGCGAAGTCGGTCATCGCCTTGGAATATTCCGTCGGCTCTTCCTTCGCCGAGGCGAGGTTGCCCAGCTTGGCGATGGTATCCTTGGTCCATTTCGCCGAGATCTCGGTCGATTTCTCGGCGGCTTCCAGAGCAACCTTCGCCATTTTCTCGGTCAGGGCGGCCTGGGTCTTGAAGGCGCCCTGCATGGCAGAGGCGTCCATCGGGAAGGCCTGCATCATGTCCTGCATGACCTTCGTGAAGTCTTGGGTATTCTGCATTCTCATTCTCCTCGTGGATCAGGTGGCTGCCCTGTTCGACTGGCAAGTATAATAGATGCTGCACTGCAGCATTACAACCCCCATCGCTGCACTGCAGAAGAAATTTTTGTAACGCGGGAAAGACGGCTTGCGCATCTTTCGGAAAGCCGCAAACGCCCGCAGTGCCCCGGAGCCTGTCGCGGCTCCGCGGAAAACGCCGTGCAATCAACGCCTTGCCTTAGCCGGGGACCGCTTCCCCGACATAGGTTCCGGGTGCCGGGGCCAGCACCGGGCGGTCGCCGCCCGGTTGCCGCGCGGGCACCAGCGCGCCCGACCGTTTCTCCAGCCACCGCCCCCATTCCGGCCACCAGCTGCCACGGGTAAACCGCGCGGCCTGTTTCCAGGCATCGGCGCCTTCGGCCAGGGGAACCTCGCTGAGGTAATGGCCGTATTTGTCGCGGGTGGGCGGGTTGACGATACCAGCGATATGGCCCGATTCCGACAGGATGAAGGTCTTGTCCTTCGATCCCATCCGGCTCATCCCGTAAAAGCTGCTGCGCCAGGCCGCGATATGGTCGGTCTCGCAGGCGACCGCGCAGAATGGCGTCTGCACGTCGGACAGCCGCAGCGTTTCGCCCATCAGCGGGAAGCCGTCCGTGCTGAACCGGTTCTGCTGGCACAGCATGCGCAGATATTCCACCGCCATCTGCGCCGGCAGATTGGTGCCGTCGCCGTTCCAGAACAGCAGGTCGAAGGCGGGCGGCGCCTCGCCCATCATGTAGCTGCGGATCGCCGGCTGATAGATCAGGTCGTTGGAGCGGAGATAGGAGAAGGTCCGCGTCATGTAATATTTCGACAGGATGCCGTCGCAGCGGGCCTGGTTCTCGATCCCGTCGACGAAATCGTCATCGAGGAAGGGCACGAATTCGCCCTGATCGGAAAAATCGGTGAGGGTCGTGAAGAAGGTCGCCGAATTCACCGACCGGTCGCGCCGCTTCTGCATCAGCGCCAGCGTCAGCGCCAGCGTGGTGCCCGCTATGCAATATCCGACCGCGTTCACCTTCGTCTCGCCGGTGATCTGCTTCACCTGCTCGATCGCGGTCAGATAGCCGTCGCGGACATAATCTTCCATCCCGGTATCCGCATAGCTGGGATCGGGATTCTTCCAGCTGACGACGAACAGGGTGAAGCCTTGGTCGACGATCCATTTCACCAGACTGTTCGCGGGCTTCAGGTCGAGGATGTAGAACTTGTTGATCCAGGGCGGGAAGATCACCAGCGGGATGCGGCGCACCTTGTCGGTGGAGGGCGCATACTGGATCAGTTCGAACAGCTCGTTGCGGAAGACGACCGCCCCCGGCGAGGTGGCGATGTTGCGCCCCACCTCGAACGCCTTCATGTCCGCCAGGGTGATCAGCAGGTCGCCGTTGTTCGCCTCGAGGTCGCGGACCAGGTTTTCCAGCCCGTCGACGAGGCTTTGCCCCTCGGTCGCCAAGGCCCGTTCCAGCGCGTCGGGATTGGTGGCGAGGAAGTTGGTGGGCGCCATCATGTCGATGATCTGGCGGGTGAAATATTCCACCCGCCGCCGGTCGCGCGGGTCGAGATGGTCCAGCTGCGCCACCGCCTGCTGGATCGCCTCGGCCGACATCAGGTATTGCTGCTTGATGAAGTTGAACCAGGGGTGGCTGTTCCACAGCGGGTTGGCAAAGCGCTTGTCGGCCGGGCCCGGGTCCTCGGGCACCGCGAAGCTGCCCTTGGCCAAGGCCTGCTGTGCGTCGACGTAATGCTTCACCGCCTTGCCCCAATAGCCGATCTGCTGTTCCAGCAGGCGGCCCGGATGCTGCATCGCCTCGGTCATCCAGGCGGCGGCGGCCTTCATGTACAGCTCCTGCCCCGGCCCCTCCAGCGCCGGGTTGACGGCGCGCTTGTGGGTCAGGGCGCGGGTCAGACGCTGGGTCAGATCCTCCAGCTTCTGCAGGTTCGCCTCGAGCTTCTCGCGCTCGGCAGCGGGCAGCTGGGACCCGGGCTGTCCCTTGTCGGCGGTTGTCATGCTGGGGCATCCTCCCTATCCTTGAAAACAAGCATACCGTCGCCCTGTCGGGGGGGAAAGCGACGAATGTGCGTGACCCCGGCGGGACAGGAGACACCATGAAGAGCATGTTCACCTACGACCTGATGGAAAGTGCGCGAAACACCAATGAATGGCTGGGCGCGACGGCCCGGGCCATGGCCTCCTACCCGGCCTGGGGCCTAGCGCCGCACCCCCTGTTCAACATGATCGCGGCCTGGGGCGAGGTCACCGAACGCAGCTTTTCGCGCATGGTCGCCAAGCCCGACTGGGGCATCCGCACCGTCGTGGGCGAGGACGGGCGCGACCATATCGTCCAGGTCGAGACGGTGGTGACCCGCCCCTTCGGCAGCCTGATCCATTTCCGTGCCCAGGGCCGCGCGCCGAAATCCAAGCGCGTGTTGCTGGTGGCGCCGATGTCGGGCCATTACGCGACGCTGCTGCGGTCGACGGTGGCGAGCCTCTTGCCGGATTGCGAGGTCTACGTCACCGACTGGCACAATGCCCGTGACATTCCGGTCAGCGCCGGCAAGTTCGACATCGAGGACTACACGCTCTACCTCGTCGATTTCATGCGGCATCTGGGGCCGGACCTGCATGTGGTCGCCGTCTGTCAGCCCGCGCCGCTGACGCTGGCCGCCACCGCCTATCTGGCCGAGGAAGAGCCCGCCGCGCAGCCCCGGACCCTGACCCTGATCGGCGGGCCGATCGACCCCGGCGCGGCCGAGACCGAGGTCACGGATTTCGGCCGCCGCGTGACGATGGGCCAGCTGGAACATGCGATGATCCAGCGCGTGGGCTTCAAGTATCGCGGCGCCGGCCGGCTGGTCTATCCGGGGCTTCTGCAGCTGCAGAGCTTCATCTCGATGAACATCGACCGGCACGGCGAGGCCTTCCTCGGGCAGATGATGCGCGCGGCCAAGGGCGAAAGCTCGGACCACGACCAGCACAACCGCTTCTACGATGAATACCTCGCGGTCATGGACATGCCGGCGGAGTTCTACCTGTCGACGGTGGAACGCATCTTCAAGCGCCGGGTAATCGCGCGGAACGTGTTCACCGTCGGGGCGAAGCAGGTGGATATCGGCAAGATCACCCAGGTGGCGGTGATGGTGGTCGAGGGCGAGAAGGATGACATCTCGGCCCCCGGCCAGTGCCTTGCCGCCATCGACCTCTGCACCGGCGTTCCGGCGGACAAGAAGGCGAGCCACCTGGAGCCGGGCGCGGGCCATTACGGCATCTTCGCCGGCCGCAGCTGGCGCGACAACATCCGCCCGCTGGTTCTGGCCTTCATGGAACAGGCCTCGGCCGCGGTGCCGGGCGCGAAGCCGTCGCTGCGGGCCGTCCGCGGCGGCCGCCAGCGGCGCGGCATGGGCGAGTCGGACGCGGTCCCGGTCTGACCGCGGGGCTGGCCCCCGGGTCAGCGCAACAGCAGCGGCGCCCGCAGCCAGGATTGCAGCGCCGCCGTCACCGCCTCGGGCTGTTCCAGCATCGGCAGGTGGCCCGCGCCCCGGATCAGCTGGAACCGCGCATGCGGCATCAGTTCCGCCAGGAATTCATGCCGGCGCACCGGACAGATCGTGTCGGCCTCGCCGCACAGCACCAGCGCCGGCAGCCGGGCGGTGCGCAGCGTGCGCTGGTGATCGGGGCGGCGGACCAGCGCGCGGGACTGGGCGAGGTAGGGTTCGGGTCCAAGCGCATCGGCCATGTCCTGCAGGATCGCCAGCACTTCGGTCCGCTGCGGGCCGTCGGCCAGGGCCGAGGCCGGCACCTCCTCCAGCATCATCTCGGCCAGCCGCCCCGCCCGCGCCTTGACCAGCCGGGGTTCGCGCGCGGCGGCCTGTTGCGGCGTCTCGGGCAGCGGGTTCACATCCATCAGCGCGATCCGCGTCACCCGTTCGGGCGCGCGGCGCAGCACCTCCATCGCCACCAGCGCCCCCAGCCAGTGGCCGGCCACGGCAAAGCGCGGCGGGGCATGATCCAGCGCCAGACGGGCCATGTCCTCGACCGCGCTGGCGGCGCCGAGGCTTGCCACCTGCACCGGCCGCTCGGCCGACAGGGTGATGATCTGGTGCCAGAAGACCCGCGCATCCTGCATCAGCCCGGGGATCAGCAGCAGCGGCTCTGCCGCATCCTCGGTCATCGGTCCATCGCCCGGATTGCAGGGAGCAGACAAGCTGGAGGCCGGACGGCCCGCAATTCAGGCCGCGGATCGCAGGATTTCGACAAGCGCCTCACGCCGCCGAACCGCCGCGCACCCGCGACAGCACCTCCTCCACCGCGGCCTCGATCAGCGCCAGACAGTCCGGCGAGGAAAAGCGGTGGTCCGCCTCCTTCACCAGCAAGAGCTGGATGTCAGGTCCGCTGGCATGGTCGAACAGCCGCATGCCGACCGCGGTGGGCACGTCGGTATCGGCCGAGCCGTGCAGCAGCCGGACCGGCATCGGCAGGTGCAGCGGCTGGCGCAGGACCAGCCTGTCGCGCCCGTCCTCGATTAACCGGCGGGTAATGACATAGGGGTCGGGCGAATAATCCGACGGCAGGTCCAGCCGCCCCGCCGACATCAGCTCCGCGCGCTGCGCGTCGGTGAAGCCCGCCCACATGGAATCCTCGGTGAAATCCGGCGCGGCGGCGATGGTGACGAGGCCCGCCACCCGTTCCGGCATCGCGCGGGCGACCAGCAGCGAGATCCAGCCCCCCATCGAACTGCCGACCAGAACCTGCGGCCCCTCCGTCAGCTGCCGGATCGCGGCCATCGCATCCTCGAACCAGTCGCCGATCGACCCGTCGAGGAAGTCGCCGGAACTTTGCCCGTGGCCGGAATAGTCGAAGCGCAGAAAGGCCCGCCCCGTCCGCTGCGCCCATGACTCCAGCGCAGTGGCCTTGGTGCCGGTCATGTCCGACCGGAAGCCGCCGAGGAACACGACCCCCGGCCCCTGACCTTCGGTCCGCACATGGGCGATCCGTCGCCCCTGCGGCGTGGCCAGAAACGGCGTCGGTATCTGGGTCATCGTCCTGCTCCGGCTGTTTTTCCGGCCATCCTAGGCGCTGCCGCGGCGAAGGCAATGCACGGTCCCGCCAGCAGGCCAAGGCCCGCGCGTCCGGGCCCGGCGGCCCCCGCGTTGACAGTGCCCGGCGAAAGACGGATAGAGGCGGAACAACCCGCAACCGGGCGTTCCGTGGGCGCCAAACCGACGAGGAACCGGCCATGAGCCAGATTTCCCTGACCTTTCCCGATGGCAGCATCCGCCGTTACGACGCGGGGGTGACGCCCGCCGAGGTGGCCGCCTCCATCGCGCCGTCGCTGGCCAAGGCCGCGATTTCCGCCCGGGTGGACGGGGCGCATTGGGATCTGGCCTGGCCGATCGAGGCCGACGCCGCCATCTCCATCAACACGATGAAGGACGATGCCGCGGCCCTGGAACTGATCCGCCACGACTTCGCCCATGTCATGGCGCGCGCCGTGCAGGAGCTGTGGCCGGACGTGAAGGTCACCATCGGCCCGGTGACGGAAAAGGGCTGGTTCTACGACTTCGACCGCGCCGAGGCCTTCACCCCCGAGGATCTGGGCGCGATCGAGAAGCGCATGCGCGAGATCATCAGCGCCCGCGAGCCGGTCCGGACCGAGATCTGGTCGCGCGACCGGGCGCTGGCCTATTACGAACAGCGGCGCGAGCCCTTCAAGATCGAGCTGATCGACCGCATCCCCGAAGGCGCGCCGATCCGCATGTACTGGCACGGCGACTGGCAGGACCTGTGCCGCGGCCCGCATCTGCAGCATACGGGGCAGCTGCCCGCCGATGCCTTCAAGCTGATGGGCGTGTCGGGCGCCTACTGGTTCGGCGACGTGAACCGGCCGCAGCTGCAGCGGATCCAGGGCGTGGCCTTCCGCAACCGCGACGACCTGAAGGCACATCTGACCATGCTCGAGGAGGCCGCGAAGCGCGACCACCGCAAGCTGGGCCGCGAGATGGAGTTGTTCCACCTGCAGGAAGAGGCGCCGGGCATGGTGTTCTGGCACCCCAACGGCTGGACGGTCTATCGCACGCTGGAAGACTACATGCGCCGCCGGCAGCGCAGCGCAGGCTATCGCGAAATCCGCACGCCGCAGGTGGTGGACCGGGTGCTGTGGGAAAAATCCGGCCACTGGGAGGCCTATCGCGAGAACATGTTCATCGTCGAGGTCGACGAGGAAGGCGCGAAGGAAAAGCGGATCAACGCGCTGAAGCCGATGAACTGCCCCTGCCACGTACAGGTCTACAACCAGGGCCTGAAATCCTATCGCGACCTGCCGCTGCGGCTGGCGGAATTCGGGTCCTGCCACCGCTACGAATCCTCGGGCTCAATGCACGGTCTGATGCGGGTGCGCGGCTTCACGCAGGACGACGCGCATATCTTCTGCACCGAGGACCAGATCGAATCCGAATGCGCGGGTTTCATCGAGCTGCTCTCGTCGGTCTATCGCGATCTGGGCTTCGAGCGGTTCGACATCAAGCTGTCCACCCGGCCCGAGGTTCGGATCGGCACGGACGAACAGTGGGACAAGGTCGAGGGCGCGCTGAAGGGCGCGATCGAGAAGCTGGGCCTGCCCTATGAGATCAACGAGGGCGACGGCGCCTTCTACGGCCCGAAGCTCGACTTCAAGCTGACGGATGCCATCGGGCGCGAATGGCAGTGCGGCACCTTCCAGGTCGACCCGAACCTGCCCGACCGGCTGGGGGCGGAATTCGTGGGCGAGGATGGCGGCAAGCACCGGCCCTACATGCTGCACCGCGCGGTTCTGGGCTCGTTCGAACGCTTCCTCGGCATCCTGATCGAGAACTACGCGGGCAAGCTTCCGTTCTGGCTGGCGCCCCGGCAGGTGGTAGTGGCCTCGATCGTGTCGGATGCCGACGGCTATGTGGCCGAGGTGGTGGCGGCGCTGCGGGCACGCGGCCTGCGCGCCGAGGCCGATACCCGCAACGAGAAGATCAACTACAAGGTCCGCGAACATTCCGTCGGCAAGGTGCCGGTAATCCTTGCCATCGGGATGAAAGAGGTGGAGGAACGCAGCGTCTCGTTGCGCCGCCTCGGCGAGACGCGAACCGAGTCGCTGGGACTCGACGCCGTCGTGGCGCAACTCTCGGCCGAAGCGACCCCGCCCGACCTGCGCTGACGGCAGGAAGGCGTCGATTCGAACCCTGCCCCGCAAGCGGGTCGCGCCGCTGTGCGCGGCCCGCTTTCATGCTTGCTTTTATACGCGAATCCCCCAAACTGTCTTCGCGTGTCCGCAGACTTTCCTACCGCTCCCTGGCACGGGGCAGCCGGAAGACTTGGAAGACCTGGCTGCACGGCCCGACGGCAATGACGCTGCGGGAGGATGAACGAGGAGAGTGACGGAATGGCCACGGGCACCGTGAAATGGTTCAATTCCACCAAGGGCTATGGCTTCATCGCGCCTGACGAGGGCGGCAAGGACGTGTTCGTGCATATCTCGGCGGTGGAACGTGCCGGCCTCAAGGGGCTGAACGACAACCAGAAGATCGCCTATGAACTGCAGTCCGGCCGCGACGGCCGCGCCTCGGCCACCGACCTGAAGCTGCTCTGACCGCACCTGCGGCCGGATCGCGGGGATCACGCCCTCGCCCGGCCTGCGCGTGGATCGCGGCCCGCACCTGCTGCGGGCCGTTTGTGTTCCGGGGGTCGAAGACACCGGCCGGCCGGCAAGGCCATCGTCGCCCTATTGCCCCGAGGTCCGAGATCGGACAGCCGGCCAGAGACCGCCGCGCCGAGGGCGCCAGCGGTCCTGCCACGGGCCGTCAGGCCGCGATCAGCGGCAGCGCACCTGATAGGACAGCGACGCCTGCACGACCTCGCCCACATTGTCGAGGATCACCTTGGCGGGCGACGAGGCCACCGCCTTCTTGCCCCGCGCGCCGCACAGCGGTTGCACCGCCAGCGCGGCCTGCGCCGGACCGACGAAGCCGGTTTCCACCTGCACCGAATAGTGGTCGCGACTGTGCGACTTCACGCTGTAGACATAGGGCAGCAACGCGCGCGGAAAGCTGACGCGCTCTGCCGGGTCGTTCTGCGCCGCGGCGGGGCCCGCCACGGGCAGCATGGCGCAGATGGCCACCATGGCCGCAACGCGCGGCCGAATCCTGACTGTCCCTCGAAACATTGCCGTGTTCCTTCTGGTATGTCCGCTCAGGCTAGCAGCAGCCGAGTCGCCGGATCAACCCTCGGGTCCGGAACCTTTTCAGAGAAGGGCGCGTTGTTGCTCGTTTGACCAACCGATGTGCAGTTCCTGCCCCCGTCTGATGACGGGACGCTTCATCAGTGAAGGATGGGCCGCGATCAGCGCGTCGGGATCGGCCGCGCGCTCGGCCTCCGATAGGCCGCGCCATGTGGTAGAGGACCGGTTCACCAGCCGGTCGCCGAAGGCGCCAAGGAACTCGGCCCGTTCCTCTGCCGTCAGCGGCGCCTTCCGGACATCGCGGAACTCCACCTCATGCCCCGCGCCCCGCAGCGCGGCCAGCGCCTTGCGGCAGGTATCGCAGGTGGGAATGCCATACAGCGTCAGCGTCATCCCCAGACCTCCTCGAATTCCCGCCATTCGCGCTTGCTCATCCCCGATGTCTCGAAGCCGACCGCCTCGCCCGCCAGCCGCCGCTTCAGCACGGCGACGGCCTTGCCGCTGAGCGCGACGCTGTCCAGCCGGTAATCCTCGAACGCGGCATAGGCCAGCGGCACCCAGTCCCGGACGATGGCGCACATCGCCTCGGCATAGGCGCGGATCTCGTATTGCGCATGGGCATCGGCGCGCAGCCGCAGGAAGTGGAACAGGTTGTGCAGGTCGATCTTCCAGTACCACTGCGTGTAGATGTTGGCGGGCAGGTTCATCCGCGCCAGTTCCCGCGCCAGCCCCTGCTGGCCCTCGGTGTTCAGCATCGCCTCGTAATGGTCATAGCTGCGCATCGCATCCTCGCGCAGCAGGTCCAGCACCCGCGCCGCCTCTGCCCCCTCCAGCACCGCGCCCCGGCCCTGGTTGTTCACGGTGGACTGGGCCGCCAGCTGGTCCGGCGCGGGGATGTAGAACTCGCGGTCGAGGATCGAATAGCGCGCCGAATATTCGTTCACATTGGCGGTGCGATGGCGGATCCACTGCCGCGCCACGAAGACCGGCAGCTTCACATGGAACTTCACCTCGCACATCTCGAACGGGGTCGAGTGCCAGTGCCGCATCAGATAGCGGATCAGGCCCTCGTCATTGGAGACCGATTTCGTGCCGCGGCCATAGCTGACCCGCGCCGCCTGCACGATCGCCGCATCGTCGCCCATGTAGTCGACCACCCGCACCAGCCCGTGGTCCAGCACCTGATGCGCGCGGTAGAGATGCGCCTCCATCCCCTCTGACACGGCCCGCAGCGTCGGACGCGGCTCGGCGCGGGCCGCCTCGATCTCGGCGATCTGGTCGGGGGTCAGGGGCATAGCGTCACCTCGCATCTCGATTCCGGTTCCACCTTATCCGGTGGTGCCGCCGGCGGGAACCACAAGATGCCGCTGCAAGCCGGCACGACCCCAAGACGCGGCCCCAAGACGCGGCCCCTCGCCATCGCGGCGGGGCGCGCTATGCTGTCGCGCGGGCGCGCGGCCCGATCCCCGGCAACCGCGCCCTCCAGCTGCAAAAGGAAAGGCATCCCATGCAGATCCGCTATCTTCACACCATGGTGCGCGTGCTCGACCTCGACGCCTCGATGGCCTTCTTCCGGCTTCTCGGTCTGGAAGAGACGCGCCGGATCGAGAACGAACAGGGCCGGTTCACGCTGGTCTTCATGGCCCCGCCCGGCCAGCCCGACTGCCCGGTGGAACTGACCTACAACTGGGACGGCGACACCGGCCTGCCCTCGGACAGCCGGCATTTCGGCCATCTCGCCTATGAGGTCGAGAACATCCACGACATGTGCGCCCATCTGCAGGCCAATGGCGTGACCATCAACCGCCCGCCGCGCGACGGGCACATGGCCTTCGTCCGCAGCCCCGACAACATCTCGATCGAGCTGTTGCAGAAGGGCGAGGCGCTGACCCCGGCAGAGCCCTGGGTCAGCATGGGCAATACCGGCCACTGGTAACGTCCGCAGGGGGCCCCCGCCGCCCGCCAGTGCACGCCGTCAGTGCAGGTCGGCGGGCGGCGGCTTCGGCCCCAGATCGTCATGCAGGGGCACGGTCTGCCGCTCGATCATCCGGTGCACGCGGGGCCGGCCCGGCCCTCGATGCAACGCCATCAGCGCCTCGTAGACCTCGAGGTCCGCCTTGGTGCGCCGTTCGTTGTGGCGGATGTAGTCGGCCCAGGTCGGCACGTGATAGGTCTCGGTCCAGATGTCGGGCTGTTCGAGGTCGCGCAACAGCGTCCATTGCCGCGCCCCGTCGCGGATGCGGATCCGCCGCCGGACCTGCATCACCGCGAGGAAATTGTCGGTATCCTCCGGCGCGATCCGGTAGTCGATCAGGATCATGATCGGCCCGCTGCGCCCGCGCAGATCCAGCCGCAGCTCCGGCTCGTTGAACATCCCCAGCGGCGCGAGGTCCAGCGAGGAAAACTCCGGCACCGGCAGCCAGCGCCCCAGCAGCGCCCCCGCCAGCAGCAGCCCCGCCGCGATCACCAGCGCCTGCTGCAGCCCCGCCGCCTCGGCCACCCAGCCCCAGCACCAGCTGCCCAGCGACATGCCGCCGAAGGCCGCCATCTGATAGAAGGACAGCGCCCGCCCCACCACCCAGCGGGGCGTGGACAGCTGGACCGAGACATTGAACAGCGACAAGGCCAGCACCCAGCCCGCGCCCCCGACCATCAGCGCCAGGCCGCTGGTCAGCACATGCCGCGAGAGGCCCAGCCCGATCAGCCCAACGGCGAGCGCGGCGAAGGCCAGCGCCACCACATGTTCGTTGACCAGCCGGGCGCGCAGGCGGGCGTTCGCGGCGACGCCGCAGATCGCACCGATACCGAAAAAGCCCAGCAGCAGCCCGTAGGTCATCGCCGTGCCCTGCAGGAATTCCCGCGCCACCAGCGGCAGCAGCGCCAGCGCCGCGATGGCCGAAAAGCCGAACAGCGCCGCGCGCAGCATCACCCGGACCAGGTTCGGCGACATCGCCATGTAGCGCGCCCCCGCGCCCAGCGCCTGGCCCAGCGGCTCGCGCGGCAGGCGGGCGCGGGACGGCGGCCTTTGCCAGCGGAACAGCGCCCAGAGGTTCGGCAGATAGCTGGTCGCATTCACCGCGAAGGCCGCGGGCGGCCCCGCCAGCGCGACGAGGAAGCCGCCGATCGCCGGCCCGACGCTGCGGGCGAGGTTGAAGCTCATGCTGTTGAGGCTGACGGCGGAAGGGAGGGACTCGCGCGGGACGATGTCGCCCAGCGATGCCTGCCAGGCTGGATTATAGAGCGCCGTTCCCGACCCGATCAGGAAGGTGAAGGTCAGCAGCGCCCAGGGCGTCAGCACCCCCAGCATCGCCGCGACGGCCAGCGCCACCGACATCGCCAGCATCAGCATCTGCGCGGCGATCAGGATCCGCCGGCGGTCGAAACTGTCGGCAAGCGCCCCGGCGACCAGCGACAGCACCATGATCGGCAGGCTGTTGGAGGCCTGCACCAGCGCCACCATCGTCTCGGAGGTGGTGAGCGAGGTCATCAGCCAGCCCGCGCCCACCGCCTGGATCAGGGTGCCGAGGTTGGAGACCTGAGAGGCAAACCACAGCCGCCGGTAGTCGGGCACCGCGAGCGGCGCGAAGGTCGAGGGACGGGCGATGGCTGGATCCTCCTCGGGCAGTCTGTTCCGGCGACGCTCCTGCGGCGGCAGTCAGGCGGCAGTCGGGCGGCGGCATGGGCGCAACCGGGGATCGCGGCATCGGTTCCGCGGCCCGATTGCGGCCCGCTGCACGGGCGTTCTGCACGGGCCTTTTGCACGGGCTGATCGCCGGGGCGGCACCTTGATCCGCACCCTAGGCAGGCGTCGCGGGGGCGACAAGGCCGGGATGCTTGCCCCGCGGGCGGATTTCGGCTTCTGATCCGGGGACCATGACCAGATCGAACCCGCCCGCCCCGCCCATGCCGACGCCGCCCCTGCTGACGCCGCTCGTCGCCCGCCTGCCCGCCACCGTGCCCTTCGTCGGCCCCGAGGCGCAGGAACGCGCGGCCGGCCGCGCCTTCCGCGCCCGCATCGGCGCGAATGAAAGCGTCTTCGGCCCCTCGCCCGCCGCGGTGGCGGCGATGCAGGCGGCCGCGGCGGGGGTCTGGATGTACGGCGACCCTGAAAACCACGACCTGCGCCACGCGCTGGCGGCGCGTCACGGCTGCCGGCCGGACAACATCGTCGTGGGCGAGGGGATCGACGGGCTGCTGGGGCTGCTAGTGCGGATGACAGTGGCGGAAGGTTCTAACGTCGTCACCTCGGACGGCGCCTATCCGACCTTCAACTTCCATGTCGCGGGCTTCGGCGGCCTGCTGCACAAGGTGCCCTATCGCGGCGATCACGAGGATCCAAACGCGCTGTTGGCGCGCGCGCATGAGGTTGGGGCGCGGCTCGTCTACATCGCCAACCCGGACAATCCGATGGGCAGCCACCATCCGGGCGCGATGATCGCCGCGATGCTGGACGGCCTGCCCCCGGACTGCCTGCTGGTCATCGACGAGGCCTATGTCGAACTGGCCCCCGAGGGCACCGCGGCACCGGTCGACCCCGACGATCCCCGTGCGATCCGGATGCGGACCTTTTCCAAGGCGCATGGCATGGCAGGCGCGCGGGTGGGTTTCGCGGTGGGGGCGCCGGCGCTGATCGCCGCCTTCGACCGGGTGCGCAACCATTTCGGCATGGGCCGCATCTCGCAGGCGGGGGCGCTGGCGGCGCTCGCGGACACGGACTGGCTCGCGCATGTCCGGGCCGAGGTGGCCGCCGCCCGCGACCGCATCGCCGCGATCGCCCGCGCCTCGGGGCTGACCCCCCTGCCCTCGGCCACCAATTTCGTCGCCGTCGACTGCGGCCGCGACGGGGCACTGGCCCGGGCGGTGCTGGCCGGGCTGACCGCGCGCGGCATCTTCGCGCGGATGCCGGGGGTGGCGCCGCTCGACCGCTGCATCCGTGTCAGCTGCGGCACCGGTGCCGACCTCGACCTGCTGGCCGCCGCCCTGCCCGAGGCACTGGCCGAAGCGCGGAAAGCCGCCGCAGCCCCGGCCTGACGGCACGCGTCACCGGAAGGTGAATTGCCGCCGCGGCGGGAGCGCGGGCAGGCTTCGTTCCAGATCCGACAGCGTCAGATCAGAGGAGCGACCATGACTTCGACCCCGCCTGAACCCGCCGCGCCCGGAACTCCGGCGTCCGCGCCGGCCCGCCGCCGCCGGACCCGGCGCGCAGCCATGCTCAGCCCGCTGGCCTTCGCGCTGGCGTTCGGGGCCTACGCCGGCCAGCCGGGTGCGGCGCGGATCGCGGGCCGCGAGGACGAACTGCCCGCGGCCACGCTCGCGGATGCCGAGGACGCGGCGCTGGCGCGGCTGGAAAGCTGGCTCGACGACTGGATCGACCCGCTGCAGGGCTGAGGCGCCCCGCCTCGGGCGGTCTCAGCGTCCGGCCACCACCGCAGCCGCTGCCGCCAGCCCGTCCGTCCCGTGCGGGATGCCGAGCGCGCGCATCCCCGCCTCCATCGTCGCGAGCACGCCCAGCGTCATATGCGCGTTGACATGCCCCATATGGGCGACGCGCAGGAAATCCTGATAGGCGGGCTCGGAGGGCAGCGCCATGCCCAGCCCGATGCCCAGCGTCACCCCGGCCTCGACCTCCAGCCACTTGCGCAGCCGCCCGGCGCCGCCGCCGCCGATCCGCGCCGCGGTCACGGCATGGGCGCGGCGGGCGGGATCGGCGATGTTCAGCGCGATGTCCCCGCCCCGGCCCCAGGCGTCGAAGGCGGCCCAGACCGCCCGCGCCAGCGTCGCGTGCCGCGCCCAGACATGGTCCAGCCCCTCTTCGGCGATCATCGTCAGCGCCTCGTCCAGGCCGAACAGGTGATGCGTCGGCGCGGTGCCGCAGAAGAACTGGTAGAACTCTGCCCCTTCCGCGCGCGGCTCCCAGCTCCAGTAGGGGGTGACGAGGTCGGATTGCCGCGCCGCCGCCCGGGCGCGGTCGGAAAACCAGACGAAGCCCAGCCCCGGCGGCGTCATCAGCCCCTTCTGGCTGGCCGAGACCATCACGTCCACGCCCCATGCGTCCATGTGGAATGCATCGCAGCCCAGCGAGGCGATGCAGTCGACCGCCAGCAGCGCCGGATGCCCCGCCGCGTCGATGGCGGCACGGATCGCGGCCACGTCGTTCCTGACGCTGGTCGCGGTGTCGACATGGGTCACCAGCACGGCGCGGACCCGGCGGTCGGTATCCGCCCGCAGCGCCGCCTCGATCCGGGCCGGATCGGCCGGGCTCGACAGGCCGAAGTCGATCATCTCGACCTCGACCCCCATCCGCCGGGCGCTGTCGGCCCAGCCGATGCCGAAGCGTCCGGTCGCCGCCACCAGCGCCCGGTCCCCGCGCGAGAACATGTTGGCGTTCGCCGCCTCCCACGCGCCATGGCCATTGGCGATGTAGATCGCCACATGCGCCGCCGTGTCCGCCAGCCGCCGCAGCCGGGGATAGAGCGAGCGCGTCATCTCGATCAGCGCGCCCTCGTAGATGTTCGGTGCCGCGCGGTGCATGGCGTTCAGCACCCGGTCGGGCATGGTCGACGGTCCGGGAATGGCAAGGTAGGGGCGGCCCTGCGAAAGGCTCATCGTCGTCTCCTCGAAAGCGGCCCGACCTGCCTAGGCCCGGGCGGGGGAGCCGTCAATCCGCACCGCCGGCCGGGCGCGGACCCGGCTCCGGACCGGGCCCCTCCCGGCCCTTGCCTTGTCAGCCGCCGTCTTTGCGGATAGACCCGCCGCCACCATATGGGCAAGGACAGCGATGCGGCGACCGACCCGGACGCCGCGCGCCGGTGCGGAGACGCGATGTTCGCGCGGCTGAAGAAACCTCTGAAGCGGCTGGAACGGCGGCTGAACGACCCGGCGCATGGCGGGATCGACACCGCCGGAGGCCGGCGGCGCAACCTGCTGCATTTCCACCTGATGGACCATGCGTTCCTGCGGGTGCTGTGGACCAACTTCGCCAAGGTGGCGGACGGGGTCTACCGCTCGAACCAGCCCTCGCCCGGCCGGATGGGCCGCTACAAGGCCCGCGGTATCCGGACCGTCATCAACCTGCGCGGCGACCAGCCCCTGTCCTACTACCTGTTCGAACGCGAGGCGGCGGAACGGCTGGGCCTGACGATGATCGACACGCGGCTCTTCGCCAAGAAGCTGCCCCGGCCGGAATCGCTGATCGAGCTGGAACGCATCTTCCGCCGCGCCGAAAAGCCCTTCGTCATGCATTGCAAATCCGGGTCGGACCGCGCCGGCTTTGCCTCGGCCCTCTACCTGATGATGATCGAGAACCGCCCCGTCGAGGAGGCCGCGCGCCAGCTGCACTGGCGGTTCCTGCATCTGAAGACGACGCGCACCGGGGTGCTCGACCATTTCCTGCGCTGCTATGACCGGGCGCACCGGGCCACCGGGATCGGGCTGATGGACTGGGTGCGCACCGGCTATGACCCGCGGGCGGTGACGCAGTCGTTCAAGCTGTGGCTGAAGGACCGCGAGGGCTGGGACCGCGACCTGCCGCTGCCCGCGCCGCGCCCGGCTGCCGCCCCGAAGCCCGCCCCCCTGACGGGGCCGCGCCCGTGACCGCGGCACAGCTGATCCGCTGGCTCTGGCGCGACTATCTGCAGCCCTGGCGCTGGTGGTTCGGGCTGGCCATGGTCCTGATGTCGATCGAGGGCGCGACGGTCGGCGCGCTGTCGCTGTTGGTCAAGCCGATGTTCGACCGGGTCTTCGTCGGCGGCTCGCCGCAGGCGGTGCTGTGGGTGGCGGCGATGGTCGGCGGGGTCTTCCTGCTGCGCGCGCTGACCGGGCTGTCGCACAAGATCATCATGGCGCGGCTCGGCGAACGGATCGTGGCGGCCATGCAGGGCGACGTGCTGCGCCACCTGCTGACGCTCGACCAGTCCTTCTATACCCGCCATCCCCCCGGCAGCCTGATCGAGCGCACCCGGGGCGACAGCGGCGCGATCCGCAACCTGGCCAGCCAGGTGGTGGCGGCGCTCGGACGCGACCTGTCCTCGCTGATCTCGGTCCTCGCGGTGGTGCTGTGGATCGACCCGGTTTGGACGCTGGTGGCCGTGGCGGGCGTGCCGCTGCTGCTGTTGCCGATCATGGCGCTGCAGCGTCTGGTGCGGAAGACCAGCCGCAAGGCCCGCGCCGCAGCCGCCGACAACGCGACGCGGCTGGACGAGATCTATCACGGCGTGACGACGATCCAGATCAACGGGATCGAAACGCGCGAGGCCGACCGTTACCGGCAGGCGCAGAACCGCTACATCCGCCAGCAGATGCGGGCCGAAGCCGGGTCCGCCGCGATCCCGGCGCTGATCGACATCGTGGCCGCCATCGGGCTGGCCGGCGTGCTGACCTATGGCGGCTACCAGATCGTCGGCGGCGAGAAGACGGTGGGCGAGTTCATGACCTTCTTCATCGCCATGGCCGCGGTCTTCGACCCGCTGCGCCGGCTGGGGGCGATTTCGGGCGCGTGGCAATCGACGCGGGCCAGCCTCGACCGGGTGGTGCAGCTGCTGCAAACGCCTGCCCGCATCACCTCGCCGGCGCAGCCGGCCCCGGTGCCCGCCGACCGCGGCCGCATGGACCTTGCCTTCGAGGATGTCAGCTTCGGCTATGGCGACGGGGTCGCCGTGCTGCGCGACCTCAGCTTCACGGCCGAGCCGGGCCGGACCACGGCCATCGTCGGCCCCTCGGGCGCCGGCAAGACAACGCTGTTCAAGCTGCTGACCCGGATGGCCGATCCCGATACGGGCCGGATCACCGTCGCCGGCACCGACCTGCGCGACCTCGACTTGGGCGATCTGCGCGGGCTCTATTCGGTGGTGGCGCAGGACACGGCGCTGTTCGACGAAACGATCCGCGACAACATCCTGCTGGGCCGCACCGACGTGACCGAGGCGCAGCTGGCCGCGGCGGTGGAAGCCGCGCATCTGGACGGCGTCGTGGCCAGCCTGCCGCGCGGGCTCGACACGCCGGCCGGGCCGCGCGGCTCGGCCCTGTCCGGCGGCCAGCGGCAGCGGGTGGCGATTGCCCGGGCGCTGCTGCGCGACGCGCCGATCCTGCTGCTGGACGAGGCGACCAGCGCGCTCGACGCCGCCTCGGAGCGGATGGTGCAGGACGCGCTGGACCGGCTCAGCCGCGGGCGCACCACGCTGGTCATCGCGCACCGGCTGGCCACGGTGCGCAGCGCCGACATGATCCTGGTGATGCAGGCGGGCCGGATCGTCGAACGCGGCCGGCACGACGATCTGGTGGCGCAGGACGGGGTCTATGCGCAGCTGTGCCGGCTGCAATTCGCCGAGTGACGGGCGGCGCCCTGCACGCCCTCACACCCGCGACAGGCCCCGCGCAACGAACCAGGACACCGGCACGGCCACCAGCGCCCCCAGACCCGCGGCCACGAGGATCGCGGTCAGGTCCACCCGGCCGATGGTCAGTGCGGCGGTGACCCCCGCCCCGGCCAGCACCGTGGCGGCCATCGTGTAGATGATCAGGAACAGACGGAACATTGCAGCCTCCTTTCGGGCGCGCCCCGCCCCTTGCTGCGCCGATCCGCCCCCGCCCGCCTTGATCCGCATCAACAGCGCAGCGCCATCCGCGCCTCGCCGGTGTCGCCGGGGATGCCGGTGCGCAGCGAGCCCGGCAGCACCGCGCAGCCCGTCGCCTGTTCCGCCGCGACGATCATCGAGTCCTGCACCCCCGCCCGGTCCTGCGCCCGCAGATAGCCGCGGCGCACCACCTCGGCCCGCTCGCCCTTGTGGAAGACCACGAACTCGATCCCGTCCTGCCGGATGGAAGACCGCTTCGCCCCGAAGAATTCCGGCGCGGGCGAGGCGCAGGAGGCGGTCAGCAGCAGCAGGGGCAAGAGACAGGGCGACATGCAACCCAGTCTGGCGCGGCAGGGTTAACGGTTGCTTACCGCCCGTTTGCGCCAACACGGGCCCCGTGCGGAACCTGCCGCACGGTCCGGCGGTTTTGCCGGATCAGTCCAAGAGGAGACATCCATGATCCGCATCGCGCTTGCCATCGCCGCGCTCGTCACGCTGACCGCCTGCGAAACCATGCAGGGCGCCGGCCGCGACATCGAATCCGCCGGCGAGGCGCTGCAGCAGGAATCGGCCGAGGCGCAGGCGAACATGTGATCGCCTCGACAGCCATCACCCAAGGAAAAGGGGCGGTCCGCAGGACCGCCCCTTCGTCATTCGACCGATGATCCGGTTCAGCGCAGGCCGACCTGGGCCTTCTTGTCCGAATAATCCTCTTTCGGATCGCTGCCGAACAGCGCCTTGATCCCGGCCAGGGCGCTGGAGGCGTTCTCCCAGATCTCGGCATTGACCAGGTCGAAGCGCAGCAGCGCCAGCTTCGGGTCGTCCTTGCCGCCTTCGTACCAGGCGGCGATGTGGGAATTCCACAGCCGGTCGATGGCGGCGCGGTCGTCGTCGCGGGTCAGCGTGCCGCGGATGGTGGCGAACAGGTCGTGGTTCTTCGAGGCGAAGGTCGCAACCGCCTTCTGGCTGCCGCCGCGCAGTTCCTGCACCAGCGAGGTGTCGGTCGCCGTGAAGATCCAGAGCGGGCCGCGCTCCTCGCCGGTGTCCTCGTCCGAAATCACCGTCATCGGGCGCGGATAGTCATCATGGGCGGTTTCCAGCCCGATCATGACCGTCCGGTCGGATTTCAGATGCTTCCACAGATGATGCTTCAGATCGTCGGGCGTGCGCATTGCGGCCTCCTTGGCGTTTCCGTTGTCAGGAAAACGCCCGGCCGCGCCCGCTGTTCCGAGCCGCCGATCTCTCTATGCGAGACGCGGCGCAAAGGGGCGCCGGCCGGGTTGCCCCGGCCGCCCCGGGTCAGAGCTGCGCCGCGACCTCGTCCGGCACGTCGAAGTTGTGGGTGACGGTCTGCACGTCGTCATCCTCTTCCAGCATGTCGATCAGGCGCATCAGCTTCTGCGCGGTGTCCAGATCGACCTCGGTCGTGGATTGCGGCTTCCAGATCAGCTTGGATTCGGTGGATTCCCCAAGGGTCTTTTCCAGCGCGTCCGAGACGTCCGACAGATCCTCGACGGCGCAATAGATCCAGTGGCCGTCCTCGTCGGACTCCACATCCTCCGCCCCGGCTTCCAGCGCCGCCATCATCACCGCGTCGCTGTCGCCCGCCTCGGGCGGATAGCTGATCTCGCCCACCCGGTCGAAGCTGTGCGCGACCGACCCGGTGGTGCCGAGGTTGCCGCCGCATTTCGAGAAATAGCTGCGGACGTTCGACGCGGTGCGGTTCAGGTTGTCGGTCATGCATTCGACGATCACCGCGATGCCGTTCGGGCCGTAACCTTCATAGCGGATCTCGGTATAGTCCTCGGCATCGCCGCCCATCGACTTCTTGATCGCGCGCTCGATCACGTCCTTGGGCATGGACACGGCCTTGGCGGCCTTTACCGCAAGGCGCAGGCGCGGGTTCTTCTCGGGGTCGGGATCGCCCATCTTCGCGGCGACGGTGATCTCCTTCGCCAGCTTCGAGAAGAGTTTCGAGCGCAGCTTGTCCTGCTTGCCCTTGCGATGCTGGATGTTGGCCCATTTGGAATGGCCTGCCATGACCTTCTCCGTCGGTAGTCGGGTGACAGGCGCCTCTATAGGCCAGCCGCCACGCCGGCCGCAAGCGGACGGAGCGTCGATCCCGCGCGATCGCAGAAGGTTACTTGTCGTTCCAGCCCGGCATCAGCGAGCGCGGCGTGCGGAACCGCTGCACCCGGCCGTCCGGGGCGACGATCTCGATCCGTGCATAGGGCGCGACCATGTCGCCCAGCACCGGCTGCAACCAGTTCTGCCGCTCGATCCGGACGTTGAACCGCACCGGATGCCGGCAGTCGAGGAACATGCCCTGCGCGCCCTCGGCCTGCATCGGCGCCCGGCAGACCTCGCCGTCCTGAAACCAGACCGTCAGCTCGTCCGAGGTCAGCCCGACATCCGCCGCACGGATATGCGGCGTCACCAGCCCGGCGCCGGCAGCGGTGGCCAGACCGATCCCCGCGCCGAGGGTCAGCGCGGACAGCAGGCGTCGCATCGGCAGACGGAGGATCATCGCCCGGTCTCCTTGGTCACGGCCGGTCACAACGGCCAGAGCAGGGGGATCATGACACAGGCGACGAGCCCCGTCACCACATTCAGCGGCAATCCCAGCCGGACATAATCGGTAAAGCGATATCCGCCCGGCCCGTAGACCATGGTGTTGGTCTGATAGCCAATGGGCGTGGCAAAGGCGACCGAGGCCGAGAACATTACCGCCACCACGAAGGGGCGCGGGTCCATCCCCAGATGATGCGCCAGTTCGATGGCGATGGGCGTCAGCAGCACCGCGACCGCGTTGTTGGTCAGCACCTCGGTCATCACGAGGCCCAGCAGATAGACGCAAAAGATCGTCCAGAACGGCGACAGCCCTTCCAGCCAGGGCGCGATGGTCCGCACGATCAGCGCCACCGCGCCCGAGGAGCCGAGCGCCGCGCCCACCGCCAGCATGGCGAAGATCAGCGCCAGCAGCCGACCGTCCACGAAGGAGAAGGCCTCGTCCGCGTCGATGCAGCCGGTAACCAGGATCACCGCCACCGCGATCATCGCCAGCGCCATGATCGGCGCCACGTCCAGCGCCGACAGCACCACCACCACCAGCAGCGCCGCCACCGCGATCGGCGCCTGCCGCCGGCGATAGGGCCGCGCCGTGGGCTTGGTCACGTCGACCAGGTCCATGTCGGCGGCCAGCCGCGCGATGTCGCCGGCCGCGCCTTCCAGCAGCAGCGTGTCGCCCACCCGCACCTCGAGGTCGTCGAGCTGCCGGCCGATGTTCTGGTTGCGCCGGTGTGCGGCCAGCACATAGACCCCATAGCGCCGGCGCAGGCGCAATTCGCCCAGCGTGCGCCCGATCATCCGGCAGCCGGGCGAGATCAGCACCTCGACCGTCTCGGTCTGGACCGAGGACAGCTTGTCCACCAGCCGCAGTTCCTTGCGCTGCTGCAGGTCCAGCAATTCGCTCATCTCGGTCCGCAGCACGACCCGGTCGCCTGCCTCGAGCACCGCCGAAGGCAGGTCGCGCCGCAGCGAGGCGTCGCCCCGCAGCACGTCCACCACCCGGATGCCCTCGCGCCGGAAGATCTGCGCCTCCAGGACGGGCGTGCCGATCAGGGCGCTGTCCTCGGGCACCGCGACCTCGGTGAAGTATTTCATCGCCTTGCGGCCGCCCAGCATCTCGCCCATCGACACCCGGTCGGGCAGCAGCCGCGCCGCGAACAGCCACATGAACAGCGCCCCCGTCGCCGATACGGCCAGCCCGAGGGGCGCGATCTCGAAAATGCCGAAATGGGGCAACCCCGCCTTGCGCGCCACCCCGTCCACCAGCAGGTTGGTCGAGGTGCCGATCATGGTGATCATGCCGCCCATGATGGTGAAATAGCTCAGCGGCATCAGCAGTTTCGACGGCGAGATGCGCAGCCGCCGCGCGATCTGGATGACGATGGGGATCATCACCGCCACCACCGGCGTGTTGTTCATGATCGCCGAGGCGCCGACCACGAAGGCAAAGAGCAGCCCCACCGTCAGCTTGGCGTTGCGTTCGGCCTGCGCCTCGATGATCCGGGTCATCTCGTTCAAGGCGCCGGTGCGCACCAGCCCGCCCATGATCAGGAACATGAAGGCGATGGTCCAGGGCGCCGTGTTCGACAGCACCGCGATGCCCTCGTCATAGGGCAAGAGGCCGGTCAGCAGCATCAGGGCCGCGCCGCCGATCGCCACCACCTCGGTCTCGAACCATTCCAGCACGAACAGCACGAACATGCCGGCGACGATCGCCAGCGCAAGCAAGGCCTGCCCGTCGGGCGGCAATCCGAGGTCGATCATGGCAGGCCCTGTCCCCGAAGCTATACCCGGCGTTTATGGCTTTCGCTGCAGTGCCGCACAAGCGTCTTGGTGGGCCGTCCTGCCGCGGCCTGCCCCGGTCCGCGCCGGGTCAGGGCGCGGAGGGCTGCAGGCGCCCCCCCTGCCGGACCGCCACCACCCGCCGGGCGAGCCCGGTCCGGTCGTCCGTCTCGACATAGACGCCCGACAGCGTCGCCTCGCCATTGGCCGGGGTGAAGCGTTCGCGCGGCATGCCGGTCACGAAGCGGCGCAGCGGTTCGGCCTTGTCCATGCCGATCACCGAATTGTAGTCGCCGCACATCCCCGCATCGGTCAGATAGCCGCTGCCGCCGGTCAGGATCTGCGCATCCCCCGTGGGCACATGGGTGTGGGTGCCGACGATCAGGCTCGCCCGCCCGTCGCACCAGTGGCCGAGCGCCATCTTCTCGCTGGTGGCCTCGGCATGGACATCGACCAGCGCCGCCTGCGCCAGCCCGCCCAGCGGATGGCTGCGCAGCGCGAGGTCGATGGCCGAGAACGGGTCGTCGAAGGGCCGCTTCATGAACACCTGACCCAGGACCTGCGTCACCAGCACCTTGCGCCCCTGCGTCGCGGGGAACAGCCGCACCCCCTTGCCCGGCGCGTCCTTGGCGAAGTTCAGCGGGCGCAGGATGCGCGGTTCGGTCTCGATGAAGGACAGCATGTCCTTCTGGTCGAAGGCATGGTCGCCCAGCGTCAGGCAATCCGCTCCCGCCGCCAGCAGCGCCCTGGCATGGTCCGGGGTCAGCCCCGCGCCGGAACTGGCATTCTCGCCGTTCACCACGACGAAATCGAGCGCCCAGTCCCGGCGCAGGCCGGGAAGGCGTTCGGTGATCGCCGCGCGGCCGGCGCGGCCCATGACATCGCCAAGAAACAGGATCTTCATGCCCCTGCGCCTAGGCATCCGGGGCCCGGAAGGCAAGGAAAAAGCCGCGCCTGCGCCGCCCCCTGCACCTGACCGAAATATCCCGCGGGGGCGCGGGGGGCGCGAAGCCCCGCCTTCCACCCCTGGGTACGGGCGGCGCCTACAGCCGCGCGAATCGCGCCGACAGCCGCGCCGCCTCGTCCGCCAGGCCCCAGGGCGGGTTGATGACGAACACGCCGCTGCCGACCATGCCGTGGCCCGGGCGCGCGGGCGGAAAGCGCACCTCGTGCGACAGCGCCTCGGGGAAGGCCGCGCGCAGGCTGCGGACCATGCCCTGGTGCAGCCCGGCGGCCAGCACCGGATACCACAGCATCAGGACACCCACGTTCCACTTGCGGTGCAGCTTCTGCAGGAAGTCCGGCACCGTATCGTAATCCGTCTTCACCTCGAAGCTCGGGTCGCACAGCAGAAGGCCCCGGCGCGGATCGGGCGGCGTGCGCGACAACGCCATCGCGAAGCCGTCCTCACGGTGGCACATATCTGTCCAGGGGTGCAGCGCCTCGGCCAGCGCCGCATGTTCCTGCGGGTGCAGTTCCGCCAGATGCATCGCGTCGCCCGGACGCAGCGCCACCGCCGCGATCATCGGCGAGCCGGGATAGGCGCGCGGCCCCGCCACCGCGCGCACCTCGGCCAGATAGCGCAGGAAGGGATGGCCGGGGGCGAACCACCCCTCGGCCAGCGCGCGGTCGATCCCCGCCGCCGCCTCCCCGGTCCGCCGCGCCTCGGCGCTGTCCAGCTGGTACAGCCCGCGCCCGGCATGGGTTTCGAGATAGGACATCGGCTTGTCCTTGCGGGTCATGTGGTCGAGCGCCGCCGCCAGCAGCGCATGCTTGTGCAGATCGGCGAGGTTCCCCGCATGGTAGATGTGCTGGTAGGACAGCATGGCCCCTCCCCCGTTTCCCTCACGACCGCCGGCCGGCGCCGCCCGACCGCTTGCCGCAGAACGCCCGGCTTGGCAACGGCGGGGGATCACGCCGCGGGGGCGCTGCCCCCGCACCCCCGGGATATTTGCGTCAGCTGCAGGGGGCAGGCGCGCGTGATGTCCGGCGGCCACGGCCGACGCGCACGCGACGAATCCCCCTTGGCGCACGCCCCGCCTTACGCTAAGGCAGCGCCCATGATCGCCACCGGGTTCCATCTTTCGCTACCCCGCCGACGTCGCGCCACCCGCGCCTGACGCCGCGCCCGCATGGGCGATCGCCCGTGGCCCGGACCGGCCCCAGATGCCGGTTGCCACCCCTCCGCCGTCCACCTGTCGCAGACCGCCATCGTTGACTTGCCCCCCTGCCTGAGGCACGTCTTGGCCTTCCTTACGGAGCAGCACATGATCCCGCCCGTCCTGCCCACCTACAACCGCGCCCCGCTCGCCTTCGTGAAGGGCGAGGGCTCCTGGCTCACCGCCGAGGATGGCTCGCGCTATCTCGACCTCGGCGCGGGCATCGCGGTGAACGCGCTCGGCCATGCCAATCCCGATCTGGTCGCCACCCTGACCGAACAGGCCGGCCGCCTGTGGCATGTGTCCAACCTCTACCGGATCCCGGAACAGGAACGGCTGGCGGCGCTGATGGTGGAACACACCTTCGCCGACACGGTGTTCTTCACCAATTCCGGCACCGAGGCCGCCGAACTGGCGATCAAGATGGCGCGCAAGCACTGGTACGACCGGGGCCAGCCCGAGCGGATCGAGATCGTGACCTTCGAGGGCAGCTTCCACGGCCGGTCCACCGGCGCCATCGCCGCCGCCGGGTCCGAGAAGATGGTCAAGGGCTTCGGCCCGCTGATGCCGGGCTTCGTGCATCTGCCCTGGGGCGACATGGCGGCGCTGGCCGCCGCCGTCGGGCCGCAGACCGCCGCGGTGATGGTCGAGCCGGTGCAGGGCGAGGGCGGCATCCGCCCGCTGAGCGATGTCGAGCTGCGCGAGATCCGGAGGATCTGCGACGAGAGCGGCGCACTGCTGATCTTCGACGAGGTGCAATGCGGGATGGGCCGCACCGGCCGGCTGTTCGCGCATGAATGGGCCGGCGTCACGCCCGATATCATGATGGTGGCCAAGGGCATCGGCGGCGGCTTTCCGCTGGGCGCGGTGCTGGCCACCGAGGCGGCCGCCTCGGGTATGGGGGCGGGCAGCCACGGATCGACCTATGGCGGCAACCCGCTCGCCTGCGCCGTCGGCGCCCGGGTGATGGAGATCGTGGCCGACCCGGATTTCCTGGCCGAGGTGAACCGCAAGGGCGCGCTGTTCCGCCAGCGGCTGGAGGGTCTGGTCGCCGCCCATCCCGACGTGTTCGAGGCGGTGCGCGGCCAAGGCCTGATGCTGGGGCTGAAATGCAAGATCGCCCCCGCCGATCTGGTCCGCGAAGGCTATGCCGAACATCTGCTGGCCGTCCCCGCCGCGGACAACGTCGTGCGGTTGCTGCCCGCGCTCACCATCCCCGATGCCGACATCGCCGAGGCGGTGGAGCGGCTCGACCGCGCCGCCACCCGGGTGGCAGCCGCCTGATCCCTTTCAGCCAAGGAGCGTTCCGACGTCCGGCCGGGACCGCCCGGCCGACCCGACGAGAGACAGACAGATGAAGCATTTCCTCGACATCCACACCACGGACCCCGCCGACCTGCGGCAGATGATCGACCTCGGCCGCGCGATGAAATCCGCGCGCGACGGGATGCCGAAGGGCATGCCCGATGCCGACCAGCCGCTGGCCGGCCGCATGGTCGCGCTGATCTTCGAGAAGCCCTCGACCCGCACCCGAGTCAGCTTCGACGTGGGGGTGCGGCAGATGGGCGGGCAGACCATGGTGCTGTCGGGCCGGGAAATGCAGCTCGGCCATGGCGAGACCATCGCCGACACCGCCCGGGTGCTCAGCCGCTATGTCGACCTGATCATGATCCGCACCTTCGAGGAGGCGACGCTGCAGGAGATGGCCGAGCATGCGACCGTGCCGGTGATCAACGGGCTGACCAACCGGACCCATCCCTGTCAGATCATGGCCGACGTGATGACCTATGAGGAACATCGCGGCCCGATCGCCGGGCGCAAGGTCGTCTGGTCGGGCGACGGCAACAACGTCTTCGCCAGCTTCGCCCATGCGGCGGGGCAGTTCGGCTTCGACCTGACCTTCACCGGGCCGGAAACGCTCGACCCCGAACGGGTCTGGCTGGACTTCGCCGCCGGGCGCGGCCATCCGGTGACCATCGACCGCGATCCGTGGCGGGCGGTCGAGGGCGCCGATCTGGTGGTGACCGACACCTGGGTCAGCATGCACGACCCCGAAAGCGCCAAGGAGCGCCGGCACAACCAGCTGCGCCCCTATCAGGTCAACGAGGCGCTGATGGCGCGGGCGAAGCCCGATGCGCTGTTCATGCATTGCCTGCCCGCGCATCGCAACGACGAGGCGACGAGCGGGGTGATGGACGGTCCGCATTCGGTGATCTTCGACGAGGCGGAAAACCGCCTGCACGCGCAGAAGGCGATCCTGCGCTGGTGCCTCGGGGTCTGACCGCGCCCGCGCGGGCGGCGCCGGGTGGCAGCCATGCGCCCGGCGCCGCCCCGCGCTGCTTGAATTCGGGGCGCACAACTTGTATCTCGGCTCGTCCCCCGGCTAGACTGGGGAACCCGAGCCGAAAACCCGAGCCCGAGACCGGGCTCCGCGAAGGATCCGCCATGTCCTGGACCGACGAGCGCGTCGAGACGCTGAAGAAGATGTGGGCCGATGGCCAGAGCGCCAGCCAGATCGCCAAGGAACTGGGCGGGGTCACGCGCAATGCCGTGATCGGCAAGGTGCATCGTCTGGGCCTGTCGAACCGCGTCGGCGGCCCGGCGGGGTCCGAGGCGAAGCCCGAGGCGGCCGCCGCCCCGGCCGCGCCGCAGCCCGCACGCCCCGAACCCGCCCCGGCCCGGCCGGCCGCGG
>NZ_RJRZ01000018.1 GCF_003993775.1 Frigidibacter oleivorans | reverse complement strand
GGGGTTGGCCGGCGGCGTCGGGCCGGGATCGGGCGCGCCGGGCAGGCGGGCCGGGTCCACGGGCGCGAAGGGCGGGCCATGCAGCACGCCCAGCCCCGGCATCGCGGCGACGGGCAGGCTGCGGCCTTCGGGCAGCAGCAGGATCTGACGCGGCGCGCGGGCCGCGCCCGCCTCCAGCACCGCCTGCAGCAGCCGCGGCTCGCCCCGGCCCGGCTGCGGCGCCAGCAGGATCAGGTCATAGTCCCCCGGCGCCTGCAGCGCCTCGAGCGCGCCGGCGAATTGCAGGTCCGTCCGCACCGCCTGCCAGTCCTGCCGCGCGAGGAAGGCCGCGACGCGCATCACGCCGTCCAGCCCGTCGGACACGGTGCAGACCGTCAGGCCCGGGGCGCGTTGGGGGTCGTCGCTGTCGGCCATCGGCTTCCCTATCAGCAGGGGACTTCGATGATCTGCCGCTCGGCCTGCCGCACGACGGCCAGCGCGCAGGTCTTCTGCTGGACCGGCAGCGGCAGGAACCGGTCGGGGCCGGGGTTGGCCGGGGCCTCGCCCGCCCGCACCGCCAGCGGCAGGTCGGCCAGATCGCCGGGTCCGACCACCACCTCGGTCATGCCCTCGGGCAGCGGCCCGCCCGCCAGCGCGAGGTCGAAGCTGCCTCGCGCCTCGGCCTGCAGGATCAGGGCGACATCCTCGGCCAGACCCGCCAGCAGCAGCCGGCCTTCCGGCGCGGCCAGCGCGGGTTCGGCGGCCGTTCCGGCCGCGGCTCCCTCGGCGGGGGCGGTGGCGGGTTCGGCGGGCACCGGCGTCGCGGGCAGCGCGATCACCGTCAGCGCCGGCCCGATCAGCCGCGTCTCGGTCGTGCCGCCGCCCACGTCGCGGGTCCAGAACAGGTCCACCATGTCGCCGGTGCGGATCAGCCCCTGCATGTCGGCCAGGTTGCGCGGCGCCACCGCCACCGCCCGCCCGTCGGAGGACAGCAGCAGCGCGGCCCCGGCCTCGGCCGGGCCGAGCGCCAGCGCGGTGGCGGGCACCAGCGTCCCGGCCTGCAGATCGGTCAGCGCCACCATCGCGGGCGCCGCGCCGTCCGTGCCGCCGTCCGTGCCGGCCGGCGCGGCGGGAAGGTCCGCCACCACATTCGCGGGGACGGACCGGGCGGGCAGGGACAGGGTGGTGAAATCCGCGGCCGTCAGCGCCTCGCCCCGCGTCAGGTCGCGCGCCGGCACCGGAACCGCCCGCATGTCGCCGAGCGCCGCGAGATTCGCGCGCAGCCCCGCCACCTCGGCCTCCATCCGGCGCAGGTAGTGCAGGCTGCCCGCGCCCGCGCCAAGGGCCAGCGCCGCCCCCGCGATCACGAGGATGGAGACCTTCCAGTTCATGCGTCGTCCAATTCCTGCCTGCGGCCAGATTGCCGTTTCCGGACTATCCCTTCCGCCGCCTTCGCCCGTCAATCCCCGGAACAGGTCCAGGGTTGTTTAAATGATACGGTTGCAAAACCCGAGATAGTATCGCCGTGGCGATTGGGCACCGCCCGAAGGCGCCGCCCGCCCGTCAGTCGTCGCACTCAGTCTTCGTCCAAGGTGTCGAGCGTCTGTGTCGCCTGATCCAGGGTCGTCCGCAGATGGTCGCGCAGCGTGGCCTGCCCCTCGTCGGCCAGGAAGGCGGTGATGCCCGCGGCCATCGCCACCACCCCGGCGGTCAGGACGACCCATTCCACCGTCACCGCGCCGGCCTCGTCGCGCCGGAGCCGGCCGGAAAGGCGCCTCAGAGCCTGCATCGCCGCCGGTCGCATCGCAACACCCCCATCCGGATCCGGCCGCCCCGATCCGTTCTGAGGTTTCGACCATCCTTTGGTTTGGACTATAGCCGATGCCTGCGACCTATCAATGCCAAAGTATGGTCCGTATGATCCCGCGTCAGTTGAAAATCAGGTAACCGATGGGCTTGCCGGCCAGATAGTCCTGCCGCGCCCGGTTGTACTGGGCGAGCGTGGCCGTGATCTGTTCGCCCGACATGGTGCCTTCCAGCATCGCCCGCGCCTCGCGGGTGCGCCCGTCCAGCGCATAGGCGATGGCCATGTTCGACCGCACCGCCGGTCCCTCCGCCGGGTCGCGCAGCAGTTCCTCCATCAGCGCGATGCCGCCGCCGATATCGCCCGACAGCACCTGCGACAGGGCATAGTTGCTGAGCAGGGCGAAGTTCGTCGGATAGGTCTGCAGCGCCTGGCGATAGACGACCTGCGCCTCGGCATGGCGCGACAGGAAGTCCAGCGCCACGGCCTTGCCCGTCAGGGCCGTAAGGTTGCGCCGGTCGATCGCCAGCACCGCGTCATATTCCTCGATGGCCTCGCGCGGATGCATCCGGTTCAGCGCCAGATGCCCCAGTTCGTTGCGCACCTCGGTGTTGCGCGGGGCAAGGTCGCTGGCCCGGTTCAGCGCATTGCCGGCCCGCGCGGTCTGCCCCATCGCCATATAGGTCCGCCCCAGCCCCAGAAGCGCGCTGACCGATCCCGGATCGGCGGCCGAGGCTCGTTCATAGAGCCGCGCCGCCTCTTGATAGTCGCCGATGCTGTAGGCGGCCTGTGCCACCTGCTCGGTCTCGGTGCCGGGACGTGCGCCGCTTTCGGTCGTGACCGGCTGGCAGCCGGCCAGCAGCGCAGCGCAAAGCGCAACCCGCGCGTGTGTCAGGATGGTGGTCATTCTGCTCCCCTCGTGCGGGGCGAGACTAAAGGCTGTATCGGCCCCGGTCCACCCTCTCGGGCGGCACTGAAACTGAACTCCGCGGCCGTCCGGGACGGTCCGGCCGCGGCGGCGGCGCGGCATGGAAGCCACTGTTGAGCAGCGCCGCGCAATAAACCTGCGTTGTTTCCAACCTTGTGATTGACAATCCAGCCCTTAGCCGGTTTTAAACATACTAAAGTAGTTGTCACCACTACCTAGGAAATAATCACTTCCTTTGGCGTGGCGGCGTGAATCGGATTGGTGCCGGAGCCCGCAGATGAACATGCAGCGCCTTACCCTCGATCAGGCGGCCGAAATCCGGGCCGCGATCGGCCGGCCCGACCTTTCGGGATATGGCCGCGATGGCGCCAACCTCGTCCTGCATTTCGCCGATGGCGGCATGGCCGTGGTCCAGGGCTTCTATTCCGAGGCGGCGCGCGCCGGCGTAGTCCGCGCCTCGGTCGCGGACCTGCTGCCCGAGATCGCCGAGGCGCCGGCCGTGACCGTGGGCACGCAGGGCAGCGGCATCGGCATGGGTCTGGCGACGCAGGGGGCGGCCTTGCCGATCCTCGGGGCCGCGAGCGGCGCCGCGACGATGCTGAGCTCGGGCGGGGCCGATGCCTCGACCGGTGTTGGCGGCGCGGCGGCGGGCGCCCTGTCGGCGGTGCCGCTCGCCCTGTCGGCGGGCCTCGGGGATGCGGCCTCCGGCGGCGGCGGTGAGGCGGATGCCGCCATTGCCGCCACGGCGGATCAGGGCGGACCCGAAGGCGCGGTCCAGCGCGCGGTCCCGGCGGTCGCCGCCTCCGGCGCGCCGGAGGCGCAACTGGTGCTGGCAAGCGTGCCGGCCGCGGACATGGCCGCGAACGTGGCGGCGGAGACGAAGGTGGCCCTGGCCGCCGGGGCGGCGGTGCAAGTCCCGCCCCTGATGATCGTGCCGGCGGTGCAGCCCGCCCCGGCCGGGTCGGTGATCGACGCCGTGGTCGATCCGGTGGCGCCGATCCTCGACCCGGTGGTCGACCTCGTCGATGACCTGCTGGCGCCGATCCTCGATGATCTTCTGGGCGAGTACGGGGTTCTGGCGCCGGTTCTGACCCCGGTGGTCGACCTCGTCGACGACCTGCTCGACGGCCTCGTCGGCGAGGGCGGGCTGCTCGACCCGGTGCTGGGCGAGGACGGTCTCGTCGATGCCGTCGTGGGCGAGGGCGGGCTGGTCGACGGTCTGCTGGGCGAAGACGGGGTGGTCGACGGGCTGGTGGACGGCGTCGTCGACGGTCTTCTCGGCGGTCTGCTCGGCCCGGACGACCCCGCCGATCCTTCCGCGGGGCTGGCGGATGCCATCCTCGACCCGATCCTCGAACCCGTGCTCGACCCGATCCTCGGCGAGGGCGGGCTGGTCGATGACCTGCTGGGTGATGGCCTTCTGGATGACGGCGGGTTGCTCGGCGGCCTCCTCGATCCGCTGACGGGCGGCGCGGCGGACCCGGCGGCGCCGGCGGCGGTGCCGGTCCTCGATGTTTCCCCGATCCTCGATCCGGTGACCGGCGCCGACGGGCTGGTCGCCGACCTGCTGGCCGGGGACGGGCCGCTCGCCCCGGTCACGGGGGAGGGCGGCCTGCTGGACGACGTGCTGTCCATCGGGCTGTCCGACGAACCTGCCGCCGACACCGCCGGGGAGGCCGGACTGCTGCCGGGCGGCCTGGTGGACGCCACGGCCGATCTGGCCGCCGAACTGGCCGGCGGCCTCACCGATGTCACCGCCTCGCTCTTCGCGCCGCTCTTCGGCGCCGAGGAACAGCCGGTCTGAGAAATCCGCCGGCACGCGGCAGATCGCCGCCGCCCCGGCCCGAACAGGACGCGACCGGCCGGGCCGGCGCAAGGAAACAAGGGAACTAGGTCATGGCAATCACGCGCATCTCTGTCGAACAGCCTTCCGACGTGCGGATCCAGGTCACGCGTGACCAGATCAGCCGCTATGTCCGCGCCGGCGACGATCTCAGGGTCGAGCTGGTCAGCGGCGACCAGATCCTCGTCCAGGGCTTCTTCGACCAGGGCCCGAATGGCGAGGTGAGCCGGCTGCTGCTGGCCGATGGCACCGAAACCGGCGTGGACGGCCTGTCCGCCGCCGCCGCGGGCATCGGCGCGGGCATGGACAGCAGCGGCATCGTCGCCGGTCTCGCGGGCCTCGCCGCCGTCGGCCTCGCGGCCGGATCGGGCGGTGGCGGCGGCGGTGACGACGACGACCCGGTCGATCCCACGGATCCCACGGATCCGACCGATCCCACCGATCCCACCGATCCCACCGACCCGACCGATCCGACCGATCCGACGGACCCGACCGATCCGACGGACCCGACCGATCCGACGGACCCGACCGATCCGACGGACCCGACCGATCCGACGGACCCGACCGATCCGACGGACCCGACCGACCCGACGGATCCGACCGATCCCACGGATCCGACCGATCCGACGGACCCGACCGATCCCACGGACCCGACCAATCCCACCGACACCTCGGATGACGGCCTCCTCGATCCGCTGATCGGCGATGACGGCCTGCTCGGCGATGTGACGGGCAATGATGGCCTGCTCGGCGACCTGACCGGCAGCGACGGCCTTGTGGGCGACCTGCTGACCGAGGACGGGCTGCTCGGCGGCCTGACCGACGACCTGCTGGGCGCGCCGCTCCTCGGCGAGGATACGGACGACGGCGCCGATCCGGCGCTGCTGGAGCCGGTGGGCGACCTGGCCGGCGACCTCGTCACCGAGGTCTCGGACGTGCTCGGCGACCTCACCGGCGGCCTGCTGGGGGATGACCTTCTGGGTGGCGACCTCCTCGGCGGCGACCTTCTGGGTGGCGTGACCGAGACGGTGGACAGCCTCGTGGGCGGTCTGCTGGGGGATGACCTGCTGGGTGGCGATCTCCTCGGCGGCGACCTTCTGGGCGGCGTGACCGACACGGTCGACGACCTCGTGGGCGGCCTGCTGGGGGATGACCTTCTGGGCGGCGATCTCCTTGGCGGCGACCTTCTGGGCGGCGTGACCGACACGGTGGACAGCCTCGTCGGCGGCCTGCTGGGGGATGACCTGCTGGGCGGCGATCTGCTCGGCGGCGACCTTCTGGGTGGCGTGACCGAGACGGTCGACGACCTCGTGGGCGGCCTGCTGGGTGGCGACCTCCTCGGCGGCGACCTTCTGGGCGGCGTGACCGACACGGTCGACGGCCTTCTGGGCGGGCTGACGGGCGAGGACTCGCTGCTCGGCTAAGGCGGGCGGTCCGGCCCGCCCGGACCCCCTGCGCAAGACCGGCCCGCGACGCGGGCGTGACCGCCGGGCAGCGCCAGCCGCCCGGCGGAGGATGGATCGGCCCCGGTGCCGGCCCGTCCATCCGGCCGCCGGCCCCCGCCTGGGGCAGGGCGGGCCGACGAGGACCGGGCCGGTCCGGCGGCAGGACCGCGGCGGCCGAACGAGAACGCGACCGGATCCGTCCGGGACCAGGGGAATGGAGAACAGATCATGGCGATCACCAGAATTGACGTCGAACAGCCGTCGGACGTGCGGATCCAGGTCACGCGCGACCAGATCAGCCGCTATGTGAAGAACGGCGACGACCTGCGGGTCGAACTGGTCAACGGCGACCAGATCCTGATCGAGGACTTCTTCGCACGCGGCCCGGCCGGCGAGGTGAGCCGGCTGTTCCTGGCCGACGGCGTGCCGGCGAATGTCGACGGCAACTCGGTGGCCGTGGGCATCGGCTCGGGCATGGCCGAGGGCGAAGCGGTGGTGGCGGGCCTGGCCGGCCTCGGCGCGGTCGGCCTCGCCGCGAGCGGCGGCGGTGGCGGCGGCGGCGGTGACGACGACGACCCCGTCGATCCGACCGACCCGACCGACCCGACGGACCCGACCGATCCCACGGATCCGACCGACCCGACGGACCCCACGGACCCGACCGATCCGACGGACCCGACTGATCCGACGGACCCGACCGACCCGACGGATCCGACCGACCCGACGGACCCGACCGACCCGACGGACCCGACCGATCCCACGGACCCGACCGATCCCACGGATCCGACCGATCCCACGGACCCGACCGATCCGACGGATCCGACGGACCCGACCGATCCGACGGACCCGACCGATCCGACCGATCCCACGGACCCGACCGATCCGACGGACCCGACCGATCCGACGGACCCGACCGACCCGACGGACCCGACCGATCCGACGGACCCGACCGACCCGACGGACCCGACCGACCCGACGGACCCGACCGATCCCACGGATCCGACCGACCCGACGGACCCGACCGATCCGACCGATCCCACGGACCCGACCGATCCGACGGACCCGACCGATCCGACGGACCCGACCGACCCGACGGACCCGACCGATCCGACGGACCCCACGGACCCGACCGATCCGACGGACCCGACCGACCCGACGGACCCGACCGACCCGACGGACCCGACCGACCCGACGGACCCGACCGATCCGACGGACCCGACGGACACGTCCAGCGACGGCATTCTCGATCCGCTGATCGGCGATGACGGCCTGTTGGGCGGGGTGACCGGCAATGACGGTCTCCTCGGCGGCGTGACCGGCAGCGATGGCATCGTGGGCGATCTGCTGACCGACGACGGGCTGCTCGGCGGCCTGACCGACGACCTGCTGGGTGCGCCGCTCCTCGGCGACGACATGGCCGACGGCGACGCTCCGGCGCCGCTGGAGCCGGTGGGCGACCTGGCCGGCGACCTCGTCACCGAGGTCTCGGACCTGCTGGACGGCCTGACCGGCGGCCTGCTGGGCGACGATCTGCTGGGTGACGACCTGCTGGGCGGCGACCTCCTCGGCGGCGTGACCGATGTGGTGGACGACCTCACCGGCGGACTGCTCGGCGACGACCTGCTCGGCGGCGACCTCCTCGGTGGGGTGACCGACACCGTCGACAGCTTGGTCGGCGGTCTGCTCGGCGACGACCTTCTGGGCGGTGACCTGCTGGGTGGCGACCTGCTCGGCGGCGTGACCGACGTGGTGGACGACCTCACCGGCGGTCTGCTCGGTGGCGACCTGCTGGGCGGTGACCTCCTCGGCGGGGTGACCGACACCGTCGACAGCCTGGTCGGCGGCCTGCTGGGGGATGAACTCCTCGGTGGCGACCTGCTGGGTGGCGACCTCCTCGGCGGGGTGACCGATGTGGTGGACGACCTCACCGGTGGCCTGCTCGGTGACGACCTGCTGGGCGGTGACCTGCTGGGCGGCGTGACCGACACCGTCGACAGCCTGGTCGGCGGCCTGCTGGGGGATGAACTCCTCGGTGGCGACCTGCTGGGTGGCGACCTCCTCGGCGGGGTGACCGACGTGGTGGACGACCTCACCGGTGGCCTGCTTGGCGACGACCTGCTGGGCGGTGACCTGCTGGGTGGGGTGACCGATGTGGTGGACGACCTCACCGGTGGCCTGCTCGGTGACGATCTGCTGGGTGGCGACCTTCTCGGTGGCGTGACCGAGACGGTCGACAGCTTGGTCGGCGGTCTGCTCGGTGACGACCTGCTCGGAGGCGACCTCCTCGGCGGCGTCACGGATGTGGTGGACGACCTCACCGGTGGCCTGCTCGGTGACGACCTGCTGGGTGGCGACCTCCTTGGCGGGGTGACCGATGTGGTGGACGACCTCACCGGCGGTCTGCTGGGGGATGACCTGCTCGGCGGCGACCTCCTTGGCGGCGTGACCGACACGGTGGACGGCCTCACCGGCGACCTGCTCGGGGATGACCTCCTCGGCGGCGTCACCGATGCGGTGGGCGGGCTGACGGGCGGTCTGTCGGACCTGCCGATCGGCGGGCTTCTCGCCGGGGCCTTCACCACGGTGAACCACGCGCTCGACGTGGTGGACCGGGCCACCGACCTGGTCGAGGATCTGCCGATCGGCGGGTTCCTCGCGGGGGCCTTCACCACGGTGAACCACGCGCTCGACACGGTGGACGGCATCACCGCGGTGGTGGGCGACCTGCCCATCGGCGGCTTCCTCGCCGGGCTGAACGACAATGTCGGCCAGCTGATCGACGGGCTGCTGGGGAACGATCTGCCGGCTGACGATCTGCTGGGCAGCGTGGACGACCTGCTCGGCGGCCTGACCGGCACCGTCGACGATCTCGCCGGCGGCCTGCTGGGGGATGACCTTCTGGGCGGCGACCTGCTGTCGGGGGTGACCGACACGACCGACGACCTGCTCGACGGTCTGACCGGCGGCGGCTTGCTGGGCTGATCCACCGGACGGCGAGTGACGGGAATGCCGCCGGAAACGGCGGCATTCCTGTTTCCGGCCTGTTGTGCAAGCTCCGCCGAGTCTGCCGGATAACCGCAAAGGTTGTCCGCAAGAATTGATCGGCGACGGCTTGTCCGTTACTGACGGGCCCGACCGACGCCGCAGCAGCGGCGCGAATCGTGGGCGGGGGAACGATGGCAGTCGAGATCTTCACGGTGAACCGGAGTGGCGAATCCTTGCGCCAGTTCGGGGCCGAGACCAGCGTCACCACGCCCTCCGACGTCTATTTCGGCGCGGCCGCGCCGGGCATCGCCTATTACGAGAAGGTGGGCGCCAACCTGCGGGTGACGCTGCTCGACGGGCAGGAGGTGCTGATCCGCGACTTCTTCGTGATCGGCGAGGATGGCGGCTTCAGCCGGCTGCTGCTGGCCAATGGCGGCGCGGTCGAGGTCACGGGCCTTGTCGCGCCCGAGCCGTTCCGGCCCGCCTCGGCCACGGTCGCCCCGGCGGAGGCCGATGCGGCCGCGGATGACGCGGTGGCCGACCAGCCGCTGACCGCGACGGAAACCGCCGACACGGCCGCCCCCTCGGGCGACACGGATGCGCCGGTGGCCGGCGCCGCGCCGAAGGTGTTCGGCTTCGGGGCGGATACGCTGCTGTTCGCGGCCAGCACCGGCGCCATCGCCTTTTCGTTCTTCCAGGACGACGACGATGACGACGACGATGACAGCACCACGCCCGCGCCGGTGGCGACCGCCGCCGTCACGGACGGCGATGCCGTGACCGACGACGCCACCACAGACGACACCGCGGACGGCGACGCCGGTCCGGCGGCGGATGCGGAAGGGGCGGACGGCCTGCTCGCGGCGCTTCTGGCCGAGGACGGGCTGCTGGCGGCGCTGGCGGGCGAGGACTCGCCGCTGGACAGCCTGCTGGACGATCTGCTGGGCGGGACCGGGGCGGCCGATCCGGCCGGTGCCGGTGCCGGGGCGGCGGTGGCCGATCCGGCCGACCTGGCGGAAGGACTGCCGGTCGCGGGTGGCGATGCGGCACCCGGCTTCGTCGCCGGCGAGGATCTGCTGTCCGGGCTGGAACCCGGAACGGAGCCGGTTTGACCCCGACCCGGAGGCCGGGGCGGACGCAGGCCCGGTATCCCTTCCCGAGGGAGCCGCTGTCCTTCGCACGGCGCATTGCCCTGCCGGTGGCGGCCTGCCTGTTCGCGGCCCTCGCGGCGCCGTCCGCCCGTGCCCTGCCGCTGCAGGAGGCGGTCCGGATCGCCACCGAACGCGATGCCGGCATCGCCGCCCTGCAACAGCAGGTGGCGCGGGAAACCACCAATGTCCGCATCGCCCGCGACGCGCGGCTGCCGCAGATCAGCCTGTCGGGCGACAGCAGCACCACCGACAGCGACGGCCCCGGGGTCAACCTGACGATCACGCAGGTGCTGTTCGACTGGGGTGCGGTCCGCAGCGAGATCGCGATGGCCTCGCAGGAGCGGGTGAAGATCGTTTCCGAGCTGAAGATGGCGGTCGAGGATCTGACGCTCGAGGTGTCGGAACTCTATCTCGACCTCGAGGTGGTGCAGATGCGCATCGCCCGGACGCAGGACTATGTCGATTTCGCGCAGCGCATCGCGGGCTTTTCCGAGGATCGCGCCGCCGGGGGCCTGGGCGACACCGCCGAGGTGGCCCGCGCCCGGCTGGAGATCGCGCGCGCCAACGACCGGATGCAGCAGTTGCAGGCCGACCGCCAGCTGTCGCTGGCGCAGCTCGACTTCCTGCTGGGCGGGGTGCCGCCCGGGCCGGAACCGGCGCCGCGGCTGTCCTTCACCGAGCGGTTCTCGTCCTCGGCCGAGATCATCGCGGCGGTGAACCTCGCGCCCGACTATGTCGCGGCCCGGGCCGATGTCGACATTGCCGAGGCCGGGATCCTCGCCGCGCGGGCCGCCAGCCGGCCGCGAATCCAGTTGCAGGCGCAGGGCCGCGCCGACCTGAACGGCGGGCGGGGGCGCACCGCGCTCGGGATCACGGCGGGGGTCGATCTCGACCGGGGCAGCTTCCTCGGCCGGGGGCAGCGCGCTGCGGAACAGGATCTGGCGGCCGCCGAGGCGCAGCTGCGCGCGGTGGAGCGCGAGCTGCAGAATCAGGCGCGGATTTCGGTGGACCAGATCCGCATCCTGACCGCCAACGAAGAGGCGCAGCTGCTGCAACTGGCGCAGGCGGGCGAGGTATTGGACGCCTATGAGCAACAGTTCGTGGCAGGATCGCGGGAATTGCTCGATCTGCTCACCACTGGCCGCGATTTGTACGAGGCACAGATGGACCAAATTGATACTTATGATGAGAGAAAGCGTACGGAGTATGTAGCGGCCCATTCCGTCGGTATGCTCGGCACGCTTTTGTTTGCATCACGGCGAGGTCCCTGACCGGTCCGCGACGTTCGGGAGGAGACGCAGATGACCACCGCAGGCGAAGTCGATCCGCTGGTCGCAGGTCTGGTCGAGCTGTGTCGCCTGCAGGGCGTCGCCGTCTCGCCCGAGCGGCTGGTCGACGGGCTGCCGCTGGCGGACCGCCGGCTGACCGAGGGGCTGGCGCCGCTGGCGCTGCGCCGGGCGAACATGAGCTGCCGCATCAGCCGGATGCCGCTGGCCGCGATCCCCGAACCCGGCCTGCCCGCGCTGATCTTCCTCGCCGACGGGCGGACCGCGGTGCTGGAACGGCTGTCCGACGACGAGGCGGAAGTGGTGCTGCCCGAGGCGGGCGGCGGCCGGGCGATCTGGACCCGGGCCGAGGCCGAGGCGCGCCATGACGGGCGGGTGCTGGTGGCCAAGCCCATCGACGTGGTGTCCGACCGTCTGGGCAGCCGCGCGGGCCACGGGCGCCACTGGATCATCGGCCCGGTGCTGGACAACTGGCAGATCTACCGCGACGTGATGCTCGCCTCGCTGGTGGCCAATGTGCTGGCCATCGGCACGGCGCTGTTCTCGATGCAGGTCTATGACCGGGTGGTGCCGAATTCGGCCTTCGACACGCTGTGGATCCTCGCCAGCGGCGTCGGCATCGCCATCGGGCTGGAATGGGTGCTGCGGGTGATGCGCGCCAAGCTGGTCGACGTGTCGGGCCGCGACCTGGACCTGAAGCTGTCGGCGCAGCTGTTCGACCGGGTGGCGAACCTGCGCCTGTCGCACCAGCCGAAATCGACGGGCGTCTTCGCCAACCAGGTGCGCGACTTCGCCGTGGTGCGGGAATTCTTCACCTCGGGCACGGTGGCGGCGCTGTGCGACATTCCCTTCGTGCTGATCTTCATCGGGCTTTTGTGGTTCATCGGCGGCCATGTCGCGCTGGTCACCCTGCTGGGCGCGGTGGCGATCGTGCTGCCCGGCCTCGTGATGCAGAAACGGCTCGCCCGCGCCTCGCGCGAGAACACGCGCGAGGCCTCGGCGCTGAACGGGCTGCTGCTGGAAACGGTGTCGAACCTCGAAACGGTCAAGGCCGCGCGGGCCGAGGGCCGGCTGCAGCGCGCCCATGCGCATCTGACCGCGGCTATGGCCAGCACCGCCGTGCGCACGCGCGAACTGACCACGGTGATGGGCCAGATCGTCAGCTCGATCCAGCAGGTCTGCTATGCCGGGGTGATCATCGTGGGCGTCTACGGCATCAGCAACGGCACCCTGACCGTGGGCAGCCTGATCGCCTGCACGCTGCTGTCGGGGCGGACGCTGAACCCGATGGGGCAGGTGGCGGGGCTGCTGGCGCGGTGGCAGCAGGTGCGCGCGGCGATGGAAGGGCTGGACGCGATCATGGCGATGCCGGTCGAACGCCCGGCCGACCGGCAATATGTCCGCGCCCCGGCGATCAACGGCACCTATCAGCTGCGCGACGTGACCTACAGCCACGACCCCGAGGCGCCGCCGGTTCTGGCGATCCAGGGCCTGGCCATCGGCGCGGGCGAACATGTGGCGCTGCTCGGCGGCAATGGCAGCGGCAAGTCGACGCTGATGCGGCTGATTGCCGGGCTGACCGATCCGCTGGCCGGGTCGGTGCTGCTGGACAACCTCGCGCTCGGCCAGATCGACCCGATCGACCGGCGCCGGCAGATCGGCTATCTGCCGCAATCGGTGGCGCTGTTCCAGGGCACGTTGCGCGACAACCTGCTGCTGGACCACGGGCTGCATTCGGATGACGAGCTGCTGGCGGCGCTGGATGCGGTGGGCCTGGGGTCCTATGTGCGCCGCCACGTCCGCGGGCTCGACCTGATGATCTATAGCAACGCCAATGTCTCGGGCGGGCAGCGGCAGGCCATCGGGCTGGCACGGGTGCTGCTGCAGGACCCGAAGGTGGTGCTGCTGGACGAGCCGACCTCGGCCTTCGACCACAATACCGAGGCGAAGGTGATCGAACATCTGCGGGTCTGGCTGCAGGGCCGCACCGCGATCATCGCCACCCACAAGCGCGAATTGCTGGCGCTGACCCGCCGCGCCATCGTGCTGAAGGACGGGCAGGTGGCGCATGACGGCGAGCTGGGCCGCATCCTCGCGCTGGCCCAGCAGGCGGCGACCGCGCGCAAGTCGCGGGCCGATGCCCGGACCGGCGAGACCCATCCCGAACCTCATGTGAAGGCCGTGAAATGACCAGCGCCGACCTTCTGACCACCAGCCATATCGACGGCAGCTATCGCCGGCAGGCGCTGTTGACCGCGCGGCGGACCGTTCATGTGGTGGCGGCCACCGTGGGCATCGCCATCCTCTGGGCGGCCATCGCCCAAATCGACGAGATCACCCGGGGCGACGGCCGCGTCATCCCCTTCCGCCGGATGCAGACGATCCAGAGCCTGGAGGGCGGCATCCTGTCCGAACTGATGGTGCGCGAGGGCGACATCGTGCGGCAGGGCGAGGTGCTGGCCAAGCTGGACCCCACGCAGTTCCGCTCCGCCTTCATGCAGGCCCAGGCCGAGATCGAGGTGCTGGAGGCCGAGATCGCCCGGCTGGAGGCCGAGGTGATGGAGCAGGCCGAGATCGACTTCGGCGCCGAGGTCTCGGCGATCGAGGCGACGGAACTGCGGCTGTTCACCGCGCGGCGCACCAAGCTGACGGAATCGGTCGAGACGCTGGAGATGGAGCGCGACACCATCCGCCAGCAGATCGACATCACCGCGCCGCTGGCCGCCAAGGGCTCGGTCAGCCAGATCGACCTGCTGAAGCTGCGCCAGCAGGAGGCGACGGCGCTCGGCAAGATCAGCGAGATCCGCAACGCCTATGTGCAGGATGCCTACAGCGACCTTGCCGAGCGGCGGGCCAAGCTGGTGTCGCTGCAGCAATCCATCGTGCAGAAGCAGGACCAGCTGCAGCGGACCGAGATCCGCTCGCCGGTCGAGGGACGGGTGAACAACGTCAACATCACCACCCTGGGCGGTGTGGTCCAGCCGGGCGAATCGATCATGGAAGTGACGCCCATCGACGACCAGCTGCTGATCGAGGCGAAGGTGCTGCCCCGCGACGTGGCCTTCGTCGCGCCCGGAATGCCGGCCAGCGTGAAGATCACCGCCTATGACTATTCGGTCTATGGCGACCTGCGCGGCACGGTCACGCAGATTTCCGAGGACACGGTCGAGGAGGATACCGCACAGGGCCCGCAGGACTTCTACCGGGTCATGGTGCAGACCGATCAGGCCTATCTGGAACGGTTCGGGGAACAATACCCGATCCGGCCGGGGATGGTCGCGCAGGTGGATATCGAAAACGGCAAGAGATCGGTGCTGAGCTATCTGACGCGACCGCTGCTGCGCGCGAGGCTGCGCTGAGGGGTGCCGGGCGGCGCAGAGACGGCGTAGAGACGGGGCAACGCCCGGCCATGAAAACAGGCGGATCGCGCAGAAAGCGGTTGCAGGCAAACAACCACAGCGCGAATTTCGGCAGACGAGATACAGGAATTCGACCCACGATGAGATGCCATCTGCGCCGCACGGCCATCCCGCTTCTGACCCTGCTGGCGACGCTGGGCCCCGTTGCCCGCGGCGGCGAGGCCGTAGGGCAGGAGGTCTGGACCGCGGGTGACACGCAGATGCGGCTGAACGTCAACGAGGCCAAGTTCCTGCGGCTGGAGGAACCGGCGACGGCCGTCTTCCTGTCCAACCCCAACGTGGCCGACGTGGATCTGCAATCGGCCCGCTATCTCTATGTCGTCGGCCGGTCCATCGGCGAGACGACGCTGTTCGTGCTGGGCGCGGATGACGAGCCGATGGTGCGCGCGACCATCGACGTGGGGGTGGATACCGACCGGCTGACGGCGGCGGCGCAGCGGTCCGTCAGCGCGGGCGCGGTATCCGTCAGCACGGTGGACGGCGCGCTGTTCCTGCACGGTACCGTGCGCAGCGCCGAGGACGCGATGACCGCCGAGGATGTGGTGGCGGGGCTGGTGGGCGAGGGCGCGGTGATCGTCAACCGCCTGGACCTGGAAACCCCGTCGCAGGTCAACCTGCAGGTCACCATCGCCGAGGTGTCGCGCACTATCCAGGAGGATCTGGGCATCGCGCTGACCGCCACATCCTCGGGCGGGGACAACGCCTTCACCCCCGGCGGCACCGGCATCGACGGCTTTCAGGTGGCGATCAACCGCAATGGCGGCAACCTGAACCTCGTGCTGGACGCGCTGGCGGAAACCGGGCTCGCCACCATCCTGTCGGAACCGAACCTGACCGCGCGGTCGGGCGAGACGGCGACCTTCCTTGCCGGCGGACGCATTCCCTATCGGACCGGCGCGACCGAGGACGACACGCGGGTGGAATTCCAGCCCATCGGCGTGGAACTGGAATTCACCCCCACCGTCTATGACCAGAGCCAGATCCAGGTGCAGCTGACGACCCGCGTGCGCGACATCGACAGCAGCCGGTCCACCAGCGAAGGCACGCCCGCCCTGTCCGAACGCAGCGCCGCCACCACCATCGAGGTCGGGTCGGGGCAAAGCTTCGCCATCGCCGGCATGTTCCGCGCCGACAGCCGGCAGGGCTTCAGCGGAATGCCGGGCCTCAGCAAGGTGCCGGTCCTGGGCGCGCTGTTCCGGTCGTCGCGCTATTCGCGGGGCGAAACCGAACTGGTCATCATCGTCACGCCCTATGTGGTCAAGCCCACCGACCGGCGGCAGCTGACCATCCCGGTCGACGGGTTGATGCCCGCGCGCAGTGGGCTGGAACAGGCGGCGACCGGCAACTTCCTGCGTCCGGGGGCGAGCGCCGGGTCGCGCGTCCGGGGGCAGGGCGGCTTCCTGCTGAACAGGTGATCCGATGCGTGGCCCCCTGACCTTCGCCCTTATCGCCCTTCTCGGCCTCGCCGGCTGCGAGGAGCCGAACATGACCCCCACCGTCGAACGGCTCGCGCCGCGCACGGCCGAGGCGAGCCTGACCTATTCCTTCGCCTCGGGCAGCAGCGCCAGCTTCACCGGGGCCGAACGGCAGCGGATCGAGCATTTCCTGAAACCGCTGGCGCTGAACCGTCACGACACGCTGATCGTCTCGGTGCCGAAGGGCAGCAGCGCCCGGGTCGATGCGCAGCGGGTGCGCGCGCTCGACAGCCTGCTGTCGCGCCTGCCGGCGCAGAAGCGTTATGTCGCCGGCAGCGATTTCCGCGACCTGTCCACCGGCGCGCGCAGCGGGGTGATGCGGGCGGTGCGGACCAGCGGCCTGACCGTCACCTGCCCGACCGAGACCAAATCCGAGGGCTGCGCCAACGCCCGCAACCTTGCCGCGATGGTGGCCTATCCGGGCGATGTCTTCCTGCCCGCGCCCACCGGCACCCGCTATCTGCCGGCCCCGCCGCCGCCCGAGCCGCTGGCCTCCAGCCTCGAGACCGGCAGCCTGTCGTCGGAGTAGGGCGATGCGTCGGGGCCTTCATTCGCTGCGCGGGTTCGGGCGCGCCGAGGACGGGGCGATCACGGCGGAATTCGTCGTCATCTTCCCGCTGGTCCTGGCGCTGCTGCTGCTGATCGGCTTCGTCAGCCTGCTGATCGCCACGGCCAGCGACGTGCAGCAACTGGCGCATGAACTGTCGCGGGCGGGCCTGCGCTATGCGGCCAACCCGTCCTTCGACGGCGATATCTGCGAAGAGCTTGCGGCCGATGTGCTGCCCACACTGGTGGACCGCAGCGCGACGCTGCGCGCCGCGAATGTCGATCCGCTGGCGGCTTGCCCCGACCAGCCCGACGCGGACGGGTTCCTGACCGTCAGCGTGACCTACAACCTCGCCGGCAGCGGGGCGGCGGCGCTCGGCGACAGCCTCGGCGTGTCGCTGGGGCGGATCACCCGGTCCAGCACCGCCATCGCGCCCTAAGACGGCGTCACTGCACCAGGGTCGCGCCGCAGGCATAGTCGTCGAGGATCAGTTCTGCCTGCGCCACGTCGACGCCCAGAAGGTCCAGCAGCGCCTGCACGATCGGGTCGAGCGCGAGCCCGGTCAGCAGCGCCGTCACCGACCCGACCACGCCGTTGACGATGCCGAGGATCGAGCCGAGCAGGCTGCCCACCAGACAGCCCAGCCCCAGCGGGCCGCAATTCGGCCGTTCCGCCTCGACATCCTCGCGCAGGTCCGCCAGCAGCGTGCCGAGCGACGAGGTGACCGAGGACAGCAGGATCGGGTTGTCGGCGGGGATCGCCTGGCCGACCTGGCCCAGCGTCACCGCCACCTGCTGGACCACGCCCGCCACCGGGATCGGGTCGCCCGTCTGGTCCATGTCGTCGCCGCGGATCAGGCTCAGCAGCCGCACCGACAGGCCGATCTCGGCGGGCGCGGTTTCCACCCGGAAGGTGGCGAGCGTGTCCGATGCGTCCTCGGCCGCGCAGTTCAGCGTCAGCGCCTGCGCCCGCGCCGCGGCCCCCGCCAGCGTCAGGTCCAGCCCGATCAGCGGTGTGATATCGGCCGACACCGCCACGTCGAGCTGCGTCACCTCGGCCTCGGCCGGGGGGGTCTCGCCGATGACCGCGATGGCGGTGACCGGCGGCCGGACGATACCCAGCGACAGCTCCACATCCGCCAGCGGCGGTACGCTGACCCCCAGATCGACATCCACCCGGTCCGTCGGGTCAGAGGCCAGCCCCGCCATCGCCGACAGCAGGTCGAAGACGTTCACCGACACGTCGGGCAGCACGTCGCCCACCGTCAGCCGCGCGAGGCCCGGCGACAGCGCGAGAATCTCGTCCAGCGTCACCGTGCCGCCGGTCACCGCCGGCGTCACCGCCGCGGCGGGCAGCGCGCCCAGTTCCACCAGCCCGCCGAGCAGCGAGGGGATGGCCACCGGCAGGTCGAGCACGTCGTCGAAGGTCAGCACCTCGGCCGCCAGCCCCAGCGTCGCCAGCCCCAGCAGGTCGTCGGCCAAGACCCGGGCATGGGCCAGACCCTCGTAATCGAGCACGTTCACCGTGACGCCCAGCATGTCGCCGAAGACGGCGTCGAGGATCGATTCCCGCGTATCCAGCCCCAGCAGCCGGTTGCGCAGGGTGAAGACCACGGTCTGCCGCTGCAGCCCCACCGCGCTGCGCCGGATCGTCAGATCCTCGCCCGCCAGCAGCGGGGCCAGCAGCAGCGGATCGAAGGGCGAGGGAACGGACACGCGCACCGCCGTCACGCCCGCCGGGTCGTCCTGATCGGGCGAGGCGACGAACCCGCCGTCATAGTCGTAGCGGCCGAACAGCACATCCGTCCGCGCCAGCGCCACATCGCCATAGGAGGGGTTCGACAGCACCACCTCGGCGGCCACGTCGCGGGCGGTGACGAGATCGGGCAGGTGAAAGGCCGCGCTCTGCGCCGCGAGATCGGCCTGCGACTGCACATAGCGTTTCTGCGCATTCATCAGGGTGATGTCGGTGGCCAGCCCGCCCACCAGCAGCATGGTCGGAAACAGGATGACCATCAGGATCGAGATCGCGCCGCGTTCCTCGTTCAGCAGCTTGCGCATCCTGCCCTCCGTGCAGAAGGTCCACCCCGCCGTATGGGCCACCCCCGCTAAAGTTAGCGCCTGCCGCGACGGGCGGTAAAGCCTTGGCTGCAACCGGAAAGTGCAGAAGCCGGACCGGCGGCGCCGTTGTGGAAACGATGTGCCGCGGGAGGCGGGGATCATTGCCCGGGACGGAACGGTCCGCCCGCCGGGCCAATCGCTGAATTCCCGGCGCAGAAAAGGGGGTGATGGGGGGGCGCGGAATCGTTACGAGTCACGGGGGCGTGATTCTGGCCCCACCGATCTTCAACCCCGAGGCGAAAAGAGCGATGGCACGATCCCCGGCCCGTCCCGAAGCATCCGATCCCGCGGCCGCTCCGCGGCCTATGGGCAGCCGGCCGCGCGGGCCGCTGGCGGCGGGTGTGGCCGCCTGTGTCGCAGGTCTGGCCACCGTCGCGCTGCCGCCGCTCGCCGCCGCGCGGGTCTATGACGCGGTCGAGGTGCGGGGCGAACGGTTCGTGCCCGAGGCCGACATCCGCCTCGCCTGCGGACTGGAGCCGGGCATCGACCTGACGGAGCGCGACCTGACCTATCTCGAGGACTGCCTGATGGCGACGGGCGTGTTTTCCGCCGTGGCGATCCGCGGCGAGGGCAGCACCCTGCTGGTCGATGTGACCGAGATCCCGACGCGCCCCGGCCGGATCGAGGCGGGGCTGCTTTACGACTCCGAGGACGGGCCCACAGCCTCGCTCTATTTCGAACGCTACGACCTGTTCCCCGGCACCTTCGGGGCGGTGACGCTCGACTTCTCGGCCGAGGCGCAGTCGATCGAGACCAGCCTCTACCGCGCCGATGCCTTCGGCCCGGACCTCGACTTCGGGCTCGACATGGGGTTGCGGCGGTCGGACTATGACGATCAGGGCTTTGCGCAGGAGCGCACGCTGTTCGGCCCCTACCTCGCCTGGACCCCCGGAGAGGCGCTGCGCCTGGAATTCGGGCTGGGCTATCGCCGCGACCGGATGCATGGCGTCGATGACGATGCGAGCCCGCTGCTGCAGGCCGAGGAGGGCACGGTGGACGCGCCCTACCTGCGCTTCGGCCTGCGCTATGGCAGCACGCCCGCAGAGGGTGCGGCGAACGATCCGACGGCGGATCGGGGCGGCTTTTCCGTCAGCCTCGACCAGTATCTCTGGGGGCTCGGCTCCGACAATGCGGTGGCCGAAACCCGGCTGTCGACCGACAGCCGGGTGGCGCTGCCCGGCCGGTTCGACCTGCTGCTGGGGTTCGATGCCGGGGTCGTCGCCTCTACCGGGGACGAGGACACCCGCGCCGTCGACCGCTTCTATCCGGGCGGGGCGGCGTTCCGCGGTTTCGCGCCCCGGGGCCTCGGTCCCCGCGACGACGGCGATTTCCTCGGCGGCAACCGCTATGCCGTGGCCAGTATCGAGGTGCAGCGCCCGCTGGGCGATGTCTTCGGCAGCCCGATGCGCGCGGGCGCCTTCGTCGACATGGGCTCGGTCTGGGGCCTCGACGACGATCTGGGCGGCGCCATCGACGACGGCCAGCACTGGCGCAGTTCGGTGGGCCTGACGCTGACCTTCGATATCGGGCCCGCGCCGGTGTCGCTGTTCGTGGCCAAGCCCGTGAACAGCGAGAGGGGCGACAAGGAACAGAACTTCGGCCTGAGCCTCACCACCCGGTTCTGATCGCCGCTTCCGATCGCCGCGTCTGATCACAGCGTCTGATCACTGCGCCGCGACGGGCGACCGGCCGAGCCGGCGGTCGCGCGCCGCCATCGCCTGCCGGAACAGCCGCATGTAGCGCGGCGCGACCCGGTCGATGTGATAGCTGCGGCCCGTATCGCGCGCCGCCGCGCCATAGCGGGCCCGCCGCGCCGGGTCCGCCAGCAGTGCGCGGATCGCCGCAATCCAGGCGTCGTCGTCATCGGGCAGCAGCAAGCCGTTCTCGTCGCTGCGGATCAGTTCCGCCGCATAGCCCCGGTCGGGCGCCAGCACGCAGCCGCCGCGGGCGAGGATCTCCATCAGCCCCCAGTTCGCCACGCCGAAGCGCAGCGGATAGAGGAAGAGGTCGATCCCTGCCACGCGCTCGGCGAACTGGTCATAGGGCAGCTTGCCCGGAAATTCGACGGCCGCGGCGGCGCGGGGATGCTGCAGCAGAAGATGGTCGCGGAACGTGGCGACCTTGCCGCCGTGATGGCGTTCGACCCATTGCGCCTCATAGCCGTAGGTGGCGGCGGCGGCATCGCCGAGCGCCACGAAGCGCGCGGTGACGCCCTCGGCCAGCAGCCGGTCCACCAGCCGCACGAAGATGTCGAAGCCCTTGGCACTGGACAGGTCGCGGGCGGCAAATCCGATGGTCGGCGGCCCCTCCGCCGGGCGGGGCAGGGCCGGGGGCGGGGTGATGTCGAAACCCTCGAACTGCACCGCGATCCGCCCCTGCAGCTCGGCCGGGAACATCGACCTGGCATGGGCACTGGGGCAGATGGTCAGGTCGCTTTTCAGCACCTGATGGAAATGCAGCATCTCCATGTTGCGGTCGGCCAGCCGTTGCGACCGGTCGGGCGGATAGGCCGGGTCCCAGCCATGCGCCCGGTAGGAGGGGAATTCGACATAGCTGACGATGGCGGCATCGGTTTCGTCATACAGGAACTGCGGCGCGCCCCAGAGGGAATGGGCGATGATCGCGTCGATGGGGCGCTGGCGTTCCAGCGCCGTCACGGCGTCGAGCACGCCGCGCCCGATCCGGGCCGACCGTTCGGCCTTGCCGGAATAATAGTAGGCGGGCACCCCCATGATGTTGCCGTCCGGCTGGAACGCCAGGATATGCGGCCCCCGGTCGCGGTTGCGGTCGCGATGGCCGGGCGTAGTCAGGAAATAGGTCTCGGCCTGCCCGGTCCGCCGCAAATGGTCGCAGAGCAGGCCGAACTGGCCGGGATATACCGCGCCGACGAAGACAAGGACGGGGGGCGGGGGCATGGACGCTCCTGTCAGGTGAACCACCACAAGTACAACGACGAATATCTAACGTCTGCAACGTCCATCCCGAAGTATTGTGTTCCCCTCAGGCTGATTCTCTGGCCCGGCCGGATGACTGTTGCGCGGCTGGAAAACCTGAGGTCGGTCCGCTTTCCAGCGGGTTTCCGGCGACATTCCCAAATCCGGTGCAATTGCCATAAGTTAGAGATGTTAGCCAAACCAAAGTATGGTTTTGCCAAAACTTTGGATTGACGCATTCAACCGATGGGAGCAGGCTTCAGACGTGGGGGATGCGCGGCAGGGCCGCAGGGATGGAGATGCAAATGTTTGATCATGTTGAGGAACGTGCGCGGTCGTCCGGCTATCTGGCGCAGTCCGCCCGGCTGAACGAGGCGCTGCGGCACAAGCCCGCCGTGGGGCGCTGGCTGGTGCCGATGGTCGCCTCGGGCGCCATGATCTGGGGCGCGATCGGCTGGGCGATCCTCGCCTGAGATCGAATCCTTTGGATTGACTGACGATACCTAGGTATGTATCTTCAATCACAAGTTTCATGACTTCAGCCGTCCGGAGTAGTTCCATGTTCCGCTTCCTGCAGGCCAAGACCACCGGCAACGCGATCGCCTTCGAGGCGAGCAGCATGCGTCGTGGCCGCGCGGTCGAGCCGGTGCTGCCGGTGCTGGACCTCTACCGGCAGGCCGACGACTATCTCGACGCGGCGCTTCTGCCGAAGGGAATGGTCGTGATGTGCGGCGAGGCCGGGCGCCCGGCCGCCGAACTGTCCTTCCTTGTCCAGCGCGAACAGGCCCGCTTGGCCATCGTGGAGGAAGAGGGGCTGTCGACCGAGTGGATCGCGGCGAATGCCTCCCGCATCGACTTTCTCGTCGTCGACGCCGACTATATGGGCGATGTCACCGACACGGTGGACTTCTGCCTGCGGGTCCGCCGCGCCGCGCCGGAGTTGCCGATGGTGCTGATCTCCAGCGAGGTGCGGGGCGACGACCTCACCTGCGAACGGATGATGGCCTGCGACGTGACGCTGAAGCTGCCGCTGACGCAGTCGAAGCTGCAGACCGGGATCCGGACCGCCTTTCAGAACCACGCCTACTTCCTGAACAGCCGCAGCTGACGGCAGGAGACGCTGCAACCGCGTTCAGGGGGCGCGTGGCGCCTGTGGCCCGTGATGGGCATCACCCGGGTCCGTCGACCCGGGTGTTTTTTTGGTGGAGCGCCGGGGACGGGCCGCGCGGCGGCGGCGGCCGATGGCCGGGCTCAGATGAGCTTCAGGTCGCGCGAGGCGATCACCGCCTGGGTGCGGTTGCTGACGCCCAGCTTCTTGCAGATCGACTTCACATGCATCTTGATCGTCGGCTCGGCCAGGTTCAGCGCCGCCCCGATCTCGCGGTTGGGCATGCCCTCGACCAGCCGGGCCAGCACCATCATCTCGCGGTCCGACAGCGGCACCGCGATCGAGGCATGGGCGCGGTTCTTCTCGTGCAGCAGTTCCAGCGGCACATAGCGTTCGCCCGAGGCCATGAAGCGGATCGCATTGGCGAGGCTGCGCAGCGAGGTGGTCTTGACCACCACGCCCGAGGCGCCATGCGCCATGATGTCGTCCACCATCCGCGGCGAGGGCCCGCCGGTCAGGATCGCCACCGGCTTGCCGCCATTGGCCTGGATCGCCCGGGTCAGCCCGGTCAGCCCGTTCATGCCCGGCATGTCCAGATCGACCAGCACCAGATCGTAGAAGCCGTTCTCCTCGATCTTCTTCAGGGCGCCGTCCAGATCGGTGGTCGTGGTCAGCGCGATGTCGGGCACGTTCGCCAGATACATCTCGAACATCTCGAGGATCATCGCGTGATCGTCCGCGATCAGGACGTTCAGAATGCCGGTCGTGTCGTCGCTCATGGCCCAGCCTTTTCCTGCGCGCGGTCCGCCCGGGCTCTCCGTGGCGGCAATGCGGCGATACCTTCGCCCCGAAACATGCGGCCCGGGTGCGACTTAAGAATGCGCCCTATACTAAAGAATAGTTTGGCGGTGACAAGGGGGGTATGTTCTGTCCGGGTGCCATCCCGCGGCATCGGTTGCCGCGGCGGTGGCGGTCATTCGGTCAGGGGTCCGGTCCCGGCCAGCCGCGCGCTCATCCGTTCGACGACATCGCGCAGCCGGAAGAGGGCGGCGGCAAGGTCCGCGCCGGTGCGGCCCTCGTCCTGGACATGGCGCAGCGCCGCCTCGACCGCCGCCAGCCCGGTCAGGCCGCTCGACCCCACGGCGGAATGGATGGTGCGGCGGGTGTCGGGCGTGAAGCCCTGTTCCTGCAGCTCGCGCAGCGCCGCCCGCGCCTCGTCGAGCGCGCGGCCCATGAATTGCCGGGCGCCGCGGTCGCCCAGCTCCGCCACCAGCTCGCCCACCACGCCGGGATCGAGATCGGCGATGCCGGGCAGGGGGCCGCCGGGCTGCGGCTGCGGTTCCCCGGCGGCCGCGGTGGGGGCGGGGGCCTGTGCCTGCGGCGCGACCCGGGCCAGCGCCTGCGACAGGTCGGCCGGGCGGATCGGCTTTTCCAGCACCAGGTCCATGCCGGCGGCAAGGCAATAGCCCCGCACCTGCGGATCGACATGCGCGGTCAGCCCCACGATCCGCGGCGCGGTGGCGGCGGGCAGGTGGCTGCGCAGGCGGCGGGTCAGCTCGATCCCGCTCATCCGGGGCATGGTCACGTCCAGCAGCACGATGTCGAAGCCGGGGCCGGGCAGCGCGATCCGGGCCAGCGCGTCATGGCCGTTGGCGGCGGCCGCGACCGTCGCGCCGGCCGCGCGCAGGCTGTGCTGCAGCCAGTCGCGGCTTACGGCGCTGTCCTCGACCACCAGGATGCGCAGGCCGGCGAGGCTGGCCATTCCGCCGGCCGCGGCGACCTCGCCCTCCGGCCCCCGCGCGGCGGGCAGGTCGAAGCGCGCGCGCAGGACCGTGCCCGTCCCCGGCGCGGCCTCGTCGATGTCGAGCCGCCCCTGCATCTGGCGCAGCGCATGGGCCAGGATGCCGAGCCCCGCGCCCGATCCGGGACGCGCCGGCACCCGTCCGGCCAGCGTGTCGAGCAGCCGGTCGCGTTCCGCCGCCGGCATGCCGCTGCCCCCGTCGCGCACCTCGATGGTCACCGGCACGCCCGCGTCGCCGGGCTCGCCCGCCGTGACGGTCACGTCGATCTGCCCGCCGCCATGCTTGATGGCGTTGTCGATCATGTTCTGCGCCACGGCGCGGACGAAGCGCACCGGCCCGTGCAGCCGCACCGGCGCGGCCGGGTCCGCGACCAGCCGGATGTCGCCCCCCTGCGCGCGGGCCAGCGGTTCGGTCATGGTGACGATGGCGCGCACCTCGTCATCCAGCACGAAATCCTCGTCGGGCGGCGGGGGCGCGTTCGGCTCTTCCTGCCGGATGATGTCGAGGATCTTGGCGATCTGGTCCAGCGCCGTGCTGGCCGAGGAGCGCAGCTGCGCGCGCAGCAGGCTGGCCTCCGTCCCGGTCGCCGGGTCGTCAGGCTGCGCCGCGAGAACCGCGTCGGCCGCGGCCACCAGCGACTGGATCGGGGTGCGCAGGTCATGGGCCACGCGCAGCAGCAGCGCGGCGCGGGCCCGGTTGCGCAGGCCGGCGGCGGCATGGTCGCTTTCCGCCAGCCGCAGCAGGAAGGCCTCGGTCCCGCCGGCGCCGAGGAAGACCACATCGCCCTCGACGGCGCGTCCCGCCACCTCGGCCGAAACCGCGGCCGAGCCCGCCCGCCGCGCCACCGCGCACAGCTCGGCCCAGCCGAGGTCGGCCAGCAGCCTGTCGGGCCCCAGCCGTTGCGCCACACGGTTGGCCAGCAGCACCCGCCGTTCGGCGGTGGCGATCAGCGTGGGGCGGCGATCGGTGGCCACCGCCGTCGCCAGCAGCTGCAGCGCCGGCGGCAGCTCCGGCCCGGCGCCCGGTGCGGAGGCGGTTGCAGGCCCCGATGCGGTCGCGGGTCCCGTGCCGGCAGAGGCGCCCGGGACGGCGGGGAAGTCAGGCATGGGGGCACTCCTCGATTCGTCGGCGGCAGGGTGGACCGGGGCAGGGCCGGCTGTCACGCCGGATGCTAGGGGCCGGGCCGCGGCGGCGGAATTGCCGGAGCGGAGCGATTTCCAGACTGGCCAGTCCCCTGCGGTCACCGCCGCCGCGCCGGAGCGCCTTGACATGACGGGCCTGCGTATGGTGAATACATACTAAAGAGCAACATGTTAATAAATGTATGGGTTGCAAGTCCGTTGGTGACATGCCCCTCCATGCGGAAAGGGACGGACATGGCTATCTCGACGATTGCGGCGAATGGCGCGGCTCAGGTGCGGATCGACGCCCTTCCGGCGGATATCGCGGGCTACCTTCGCAGCGGCGACGATCTGGTGGTGAAGCTGGTCAATGGCGACCGGATCGTCGTGGACGGCTTCTATGCCGAGGACGGGACCGGCGGCTTCAGCGAGTTGCTGCTGGCGGACGGGTCCGTGGCGGCGGTCGACGGGCTCGAGGAACTGACGGCGGTCAGCACCCAGGGCATCGGCGCCGGGATGATGGGCATGTCGCAGGACGGGCTGATCTATGCCGGTGCGGGCCTGGGCGGGCTGGCGCTGATCGCGGCCGCGGGCGACAACGGCGGCGACAGCGACTCCAACCCGGTGGATCCGACCGATCCCACGGACCCCACCGATCCGACCGACCCGACCGATCCCACCGACCCGACGGACCCCACGGACCCGACCGATCCGACGGACCCCACCGACCCCACCGATCCGGCCGATGATACCGTGGGCCTGCTGGACCCGGTGATCGGCGATGACGGCCTGCTGGGCGACATCACCGGGAATGACGGCCTGCTGGGGGCGGTGACCGGGTCGGACGGGCTGGTCGGCGGGCTGCTGACCGAGGACGGTCTGCTGGGCGGACTTCTGGGCGGACTTCTGGGCGGGCTGCTCGGCGTGCCCCTGCTGGGCGAGGGCACGGCCGACGCGACCGACGGCATCCTCGACCCGGTGCTGTCGGATGACGGCCTGCTGGGCGCGATCACCGGCAATGACGGCCTGCTGGGTGCGGTGACCGGATCGGACGGTCTGGTTGGCGATCTGGTCGGCGACGCCGGCCTGCTGGGCGAGGTGACGGGGTCCGAGGGTCTTGTCGGCGCGCTGACGGGGCAGGGGCTGATCGGCGATGACGGCGACGGCACGGCGGACGGTGTGCTGGGCGGTCTGCTGGGCGATGACGGCCTGCTCGGCGGCCTTCTGGGCGACGAGGGGCTGGCAGGCGGCCTGCTGGCGCAGGACGGGCCGGTGGGTAGCCTCGCGGGCGACCTGCTGGGCGACGAGGGCGTGGTCGGGGAACTGGTGACCGGGCTTCTCGACACGACGGGCGGGCTGACGGACGGTCTGCTGGGCGGCGACCTGCTGGGTGGCGGCCTTCTCGATGGCGTGCTGGGTGACGAGGGCCTGGTCGGCGGTCTGCTGGGGGGTGACCTCCTTGGCGGCGATCTCCTCGGCGGCCTGCTGGGTGACGAGGGCCTCGTGGGCGGTCTGCTGGGCGGCGACCTTCTCGGGGATGAAGGTCTGCTCGGCGGGCTCACGGGGGACGAGGGTCTGCTCGGCGGTCTGCTGGGCGGGCTGACGGGCGAGGAAGGGCTGCTCGCCTGATCCGCCGGCCCCCGGCCGCCACAGGCCGGACCATCGGGCAGGGCCTCGCCGCGGCGGGGCCCTGTCGCGTTTCCGGGTGACGAATCCGGTCGCCGCCCCGAAGGTTTGCGGCTATGCGGTCGCGATGGACCAGAGCGCGCCGTTCGAGATCTTCCTTGTCGCCCCGCCGGGGGTGGAGCCGTGGCTGTGCGACGAGGCGCGGGCGGCAGGCTTTGCCGAGGCGACGGCGGTCGCGGGCGGCGTCACCGTCCGGGGCGGCTGGCCCGAGGTCTGGCGCGCGAACCTCGTCCTGCGCGGGGCGGTGCGGGTGCTGGCCCGGATCGGCAGTTTCCGCGCCCTGCACCTCGCCCAGCTCGACAAGCGCGCCCGGCGCTTTCCCTGGGCCGGGGTGCTGCGCCCCGACGTGCCGGTGCGGGTGGAGGTGACCTGCCGCGCCTCGCGCATCTACCATGCCGGGGCGGCGGCACAGCGGATCGAGACGGCCCTGCGCGAGGAGTTGGGCGTGCCGATCCTGCCGCGCGGGCAGGCTGCGGGCGACGAGGACGAGGGGAGCGGCGACGCCGTCGCGCTGAAGGTCCGGATCGAGGACGATCTGGTGACGCTCAGCCTCGACTCCTCGGGCGAGCCGCTGCACCGGCGCGGCCACAAGCAGCAGGTGAACAAGGCCCCGATGCGCGAGACGCTGGCGGCGATGATCCTGCGCGGGGCGGGCTTCGACGGGACGGGGCCGGTCTATGACCCGATGTGCGGGTCCGGCACCTTCCCGATCGAGGCGGCCGAGATCGCGGCGGGGCTGCTGCCCGGGCGGTCGCGGGGCTTCGCTTTCGAGCGGCTGGCGAGCTTCGATGCCGGGACCTGGGCGGCGCTGAAGGCGGGGCAGGCGGTCCCGCGCGATCCGGGCCTGCGCTTCTACGGCAGCGACCGCGATACCGGCGCCGTGGCGATGAGCCGGGCCAATGCCGAACGCGCGGGCGTCGCTGTCTTCACCCGCTTCGAGCGCGCGACGGTGGCCGAGATGCAGCCCCCCTGCGAGCCGCCGGGCCTGCTGGTCGTCAACCCGCCCTATGGCGCCCGGATCGGCGACCGCCGGCTGCTGTTCGGACTGTACGGTGCCTTCGGCCAGTCGGCGCTGCAGCGGTTCCGGGGCTGGCGCGTGGCGCTCGTCACCTCGGATACGGGGCTGGCCCGCGCGACCGACCTGCCGTTTCTGCCCCCGGGTCCGGCCATTGCCCATGGCGGGCTGCGCATTCAGCTGTGGCAGACGGGGCCGCTGGCCTGAGGGCGGTCTCGGACCGCCCGGAAACGCCGGACGGCCCGGCGGGGGCCGGGCCGTCCATGCCACTCGTTACGCTACATCGGGGTCCGGCGGCGCAAGGCGTCGGAGAGCAGGGCGCCGGATAATCGTCGGATCGGCCCCCGTCAGACGGGCGGGCGGCCCCGTACGGCGCGGGCGATCATCGCCACGACGAACAGCACGATGAAGACGAAGAACAGGATCTTCGCGATCCCGACAGACGCGCCGGCAATGCCGCCGAAGCCGAGCGCGGCGGCGATCAGCGCGATGATGAGGAAAGTCACGGCCCAACCGAGCATGGCGGTTTCTCCTGACTGGGGTCCCGGCGGGATGCCGGGGCATCTGGAGGTGAAACGCCAAGCGGGCCGGGCGGTTCCGTCGCGGAAGGGTGGGCAAACCTTGCCGGTCGCCGCCGCGGGCGGGGCGGCCGGCTTGCAACCGCCGGCGCGGCTTCGCATGATCCGCGCGACACGACGCCACCTGCCGGACCGGGGCCTGCCGCAGCCCCCTCCGCCGCCCTGAAGGATCGCCCCGGATGTGCCCTTGCCCGCTGGTCCGCCTGCCTGTGCCGCGCCGGATCGTCCTTGCCGTCGCGCTGGTCGCGGTCGCGCTGCTGACGCTGCTGCCGGGGGCGGCGGCGCAGGCGCAGACGGCGCTCACCCGCGGCGGCGCGGCCACGGCCCCCTCTGCCGCCGCGCAGGACGAGGCGATGCAGACCCTGCTGGCGGTGCTGGAGGACGAGGCCGCCCGCGCCGCGCTGATCGCCGCGCTGAAGGCGGCGGGCGCGCCGGCCGCGACGGAGGCGGCGAGCGACCCCGGCAATGTGGCGCAGCGGCTGGCGGCGGCGACGGTGACCGCCGCGACCGAGACGCTGGGCGTGCTGGAACGGGCCGGCAGCGAGCTGGGGCGGCTCGGGTCGGTGATGGTCGATCTGGTCGATCCGGCTACGGACAGCGTGTTGCCGCTGTCGGGCGTGCTGGCGCTGGCGCTGACGATCCTCGTGACGGTGTTCCTGCATACGGGGATGTCGAAGCTGGTGGCGCGGGCGGGCTGGCGGCTGCGCCCGCCGATCGGCGCGGGGCTGGTGCCGCAGGCGCGGGGGGCGGGGATCGTCTTCCTCATGCGGGTGATCGCGGTGCTGCTGTCCTGGCTGGCGGGGACGATCATCGCGCGGCTGGTGGTCGCCCGCGTCGCCGAGACGGGCCAGCTGGTCGACAGCCTGCCGGTGGCGCAATCGCTGTACCTGAACGCCTTCGCGGCGTTCGGGCTGATCCGGGCGGTGCTGGCGGCGGTGGCCAGCCCCGATGCCGATGCCGAACCCGCGGTCAACCCGGCGGCGCCGGGGGCGCAGACGATCATCTATCGCAACCTGCGCGCGGTCGCGGGCACGCTGACGCAGGGCTACATGTTCGTCGTGCCGCTGTCGCAGATCTGGGCGGGCTTCGTCGCCGCCCGGTCGCTGCGGACACTGACGGCGACGCTGGCCGCGCTGCTGGCGCTGCTGGCGATCCGGCGGATCAGCCGGGCGCTGGACATGGCGCGGGGCGACCGGGTGCTGCCGGGCGGCGGCACCGGCGCCGCCATCACCGCCGGCGCACAGGTGATCTGGCGCAAGAGCTGGCCGGCCATCGCGGTGGCCTTCGTCCTGTACGCCTGGTTCATCGCCGTCAGCCGCCCCTATCTGGTGCAGGAAATCGTGCTGACCGGCACGTTCTACACGCTGGGGGCGCTGGTGGTGATGCTGGCAGGCCTCGGCCTGCTGCGGGTGGCGCCGCGGCTGCGGGCGCCGATGCCCGAGCCGCTGATCCTGCTGGTGCCGCGGCTGCGGCCGCGCGCGGACCGCATCGTGTCCGCCCTCGCCTGGGTGATGGCGGTGGCGCTGTTCCTGACGGCGGTGCTGCTGATGCTGGCGGGGTGGAGCCTTCTGCCCATCGGCGACTGGCTGGACCGGCCCGAGGTGCAGGCGGCGCTGTGGCGGGTCGCCTCGGCGCTGCTGGTGGTCTTCGGGGCGGCGACGGTCTGGGCCATCGTCGCCTCGTGGATCGACCACCGGCTGCGCGACACGCTGCCGGGGCGCAATGTCTCGGCCCGGTCGCGGACGCTGCTGGCGCTGTTCCGCAATGCCTTTACCGTGGCCCTGGCGATCCTCGCCACGATGATCGCACTCAGCCAGATCGGGCTCGACATCGCGCCGCTCCTGGCCGGGGCCGGGGTCATCGGCCTGGCCATCGGCTTCGGCGCGCAGACGGCGGTGCAGGACATCATCACCGGCATCTTCATCCAGCTGGAGAACGCCATCAACGAAGGCGACGTGGTGATGGTCGCGGGGATCAGCGGCGGGGTGGAGAAGATCACCATCCGCTCGGTCCACCTGCGGGCGCTCGACGGCACGGCGCATGTGGTGCCCTTCTCGGCGGTGCAGACCGTCAGCAACATGACGCGCGACTTCTCCTTCCACGTGGCCGAGATCGGGGTGGCCTACAAGGAGAATGTCGAGGATGCGAAGGCCGCGCTGCTGGAGGCGTTCCGCCGCCTGCGCGCCATCCCGGAAATGGACGCCGTCATCACCGACCCGCTGGAGATGCAGGGCGTGATCGCGCTCGGCGACAGCGCGGTGATGCTGCGGGCGCGGATCAAGACGCTGCCGGGCCAGCAATGGGGGGTCGGCCGCACCTATACCGAACTGGTCAAGCAGGTGATGGACGAACGCGGGATCGAGATTCCCTATCCGCACCGGCACCTGATCATGAGCGGCCCGGGGATGCTGCCGCCGCCCGCCGCCGCGGCGGTGCCGCCGGACACGACGGCCTGAGCCGGCGGCGACCTGCGCCCTGTGGCGGGTTTCCGCCCGCCGGGGCAGGGCGGGCGCGGATGCCTTGCCAGCGCGGGGCCGGGGGCGCAGGATGGGACAAACGGGCCTGTCTTCCGCGCGTCGGCCGTTGCCATCCGGGGGCGAATGCCCCGGTGCCGCGCAGATCCCGTCCGCCCCGTCCGCCCCGGCCATTCCCGGCCGACGGTCGCCCATTCCCGTTGAGACACCGCCATGACCTGGAACCCGCCGGAAACCCGCCTTCTCTATCTCGAGGATGAACCGGTGATCGCGCTGGAAACGGTCGAGGTGCTGCGCGAACTCGGGTTCCGCGCGGTGACGACCACGGCGACGCTGTCGGCGGCGCAGCAGGCGCTTCGCGACGGGATGCCCGACCTCGCGCTGCTGGACGTGTCGCTGGCGCGGGGGGAATCCGCGCTGGACCTTGCGCGCGAACTGCTGGAACAGGGGGTGCCCGTCGTTCTGGCCACCGGCTACAGCGCCGAAGAGATTGCGGCCGACCCGCGCGCGGATGTGCTGGAAAAGCCCTTCGGGTCGGAGGATCTGGAAGCGGCGCTGCGCCGCGCGCTGCAGCGGCGCTGAGCGGGCGGGCCGGCGATCAGCCGCGCAGGCGCCGGGTATTCGCCTCGACCGCGCGGCGGTAGGTGTCGAGCGTGTCGAGCATCACCACCTCGGGCAGCACGCCCATCGACATGGCCATCGCGCCCTTCTGCCAGACATGCGCGGCGATGGCGATCTTCTCGCCCACCATCCGCGCCGCCTCGACCGGCAGGCCGGACCCGCCGCGCACCATCATCGCCATGCGATGTTCGATGACCGCGCCGGATTCGAGCGCGAGCAGGGCGGACTGAAGGACGATGGGCAGGATGAGCATGGGCAACAGTTTCATGACAGCCGGACCACCGGCATAGCGTCCCCCAGCTTCAGAAGAAAGTCTTGCCGGTAGACGAAGTTCCCGCACCGCTGCACGACCGCCTGTGCGGCACGGCCCGCGGATCGCCCGCAAGGCGAGTGGCGTTCAGCCGGCGGCCACAAATCCGGCGGCGCGGGCCAGATCGTCGCGAAAGCCCGCCTCCTGCGCCGCGGCCGCCGCCGGGTCGGGCTGACGCAGCAGCGCCGAGGGGTGCAGCGTCACCAGCACCGGCGCCCCTCCGTCTGGCCGTTCCAGTCCGCCGCGCCGCTTCAGGATGCCGCGCCCGTCGCCGGTCAGCGCCTGCGCCGCCGTGGCCCCCATCGCCACGATCAGCCGGGGCCGGATCAGGCGGACCTCCTGCATCAGCCACCAGTTGCAGGCCTGCACCTCGCCCGCGTCGGGGCGCTGGTGGATGCGCCGCTTGCCGCGCGGGGTGAACTTGAAATGCTTGACCGCATTCGTGACCCAGACCCGGCGCCGGTCCAGCCCCGCCTCGCCGGCGATCCGGTCGAACAACTGCCCCGCCGGGCCGACGAAGGGCCGGCCCTGCAGGTCTTCCTGATCGCCCGGCTGCTCGCCGACGATCAACATCTCGGCGTCATGCGGGCCCTCGCCGCAGACGGCCTGGGTGGCGTGGCAATGCAGCGCGCAGCGGGTGCAGGTGCGGATCTGCCGGGCCAGCGTGTCGAGGTCGGGCGCCGCGCCGTCCGGGGGCAGGTCGCGCTCGGGCAGGCGGCGGTTGCGCATGGCGGCCTCGATCCGCGGGCTGGGGTCGCGGGGCTGCGCCTTGCGCATCGCGCGGGACCGGTCCTCGGCCTGCCGCAACAGGCCGGGGATCAGCGCGGCTTCGGGCAGGTTCTTCCAGTATTTCTTCGGCATCTCGGCCTGCATCGCCCTGGGCATCGGCCGGGCAGGGTTGAAGATGCTGGCATAATAGGTGCGCCACAGGTCTTCGGCGGCATCCGGTGCGGGCGGCCGGTCGGGCAGGGGGGCGCGCCCGCCCGGATCGGCGGCGATCCCGCGCGGCGGTGGCGCCTGCGTCTCGCCGATGTCGAGCGTGCCCCCGACGCAGCGCGCCGTCAGGCCGGGCGTGGCGATCACCCAGTCCATGTCGCCGAAGCGGCGGGCGAAGAAGGGGGCGGCGGGTTCGAGGCTGTTCTGCGACGGCTCGAACCAGGCGGCGAAGCGGCGGCGGGGGCCATCGGCGGGCAGTTCGCGAAAGCGGACGAAGGCATGCATCTTGTGCACGTCGCGGCGCACCGCCTTGTCCATCGCCAGAAGCCGGCGCATCGGCGGGTCGCTGCGGTCGCCCCAGACCAGCCTCCCCGCCGCAAGCCGCGCCACCAGCGCGTGCCCGAGCGCGAAGCGGTCCGGGTCGGAATGGTGCATGGCGGATTCGAGCACCGCCACCGCCTCGCGCCCCAGCCGCAGCGGCGCGGGGGGCGCGCTTCCGGCGTCAGGGGTTGCAAGGTCCGGGGGCGCGGCCTCGGCGAAAAGGTCCGGCGCGGCCTGCCCCATCCGCCAGATCACCCGGTCGGGGGGCACGCCCGCCGCCAGCAACCCGCGCACCTGACGCCGCCATTCCGCCACCGACCCGACCCGGGGCAGGACGATCTCGCGCATCTCAGAACAGGCTCAGCTGCTGCGGCGCGGGCATCAGCCGGGCCTTCAGCGCCTCGCCCTCCAGCAATCCGCGCGGGCTCCAGCCCGGCAGGGTGACGAAGGCGCGGGCGCGGCGCATCACCGCCCCCATCGCCGCCAGATCCTCGAACCGCAGGCTGCGGTGGCGGCGGGCGGCGAGGATGCGATCGACCGTGCGGGTGCCGAAGCCGGGGACGCGCAGCAGCACCTCGCGCGGGGCGCGGTTCGGATCGACGGGAAAGGCCGCGCGATGCGCCAGCGCCCAGGCCGTCTTGGGGTCGAGCGCGAGGTCCAGCATGCCCCCTTCGGGCGCGATCTCGGCCGCGTCGAACCCGTAGAACCGCATCAGCCAGTCCGCCTGGTACAGCCGGTGTTCGCGCAGCAGCGGCGGCCGTTCCGGCGGCAGCAGCCGCGAGGCATCGGGGATCGGCGAGAAGGCGGAATAGTAGACCCGGCTCAGCCCGTAGCCGGAATAGAGCGTGGCCGACTGGCCGAGGATGGTCGCGTCGCTGGCCGCATCGGCGCCGACGATCATCTGCGTGCTTTGCCCGGCAGGGGCGAAACGGGCGGGGCGGCGGCCGGTATGGCTGGGCTCGCGGCTTTCCTCCCGGCGCAGGCGGACGTCGGCCATCGCCTTGCGGATGGTGCGGGGGCTTTTCTCGGGGGCAAGCCGGGCGAGGCCGCTGTCGGTCGGCAACTCGACATTGATCGACAGCCGGTCGGCCAAGAGCCCCGCCTCCTCGATCAGTTCGGGCGCGGCATCGGGAATGGTTTTCAGATGGATATAGCCGCGGAAATTCTCGCGCTCGCGCAGGGTGCGGGCGATGCGGACCATTTCCGACATGGTGTCGTCCGGCGACCGGACGATGCCCGAAGACAGGAACAGCCCCTCGATATAGTTGCGGCGGTAGAATTCGACCGTCAGCCGCACCACCTCGTCCACCGTGAAGCGCGCACGTTCCACGCCCGAGGACACGCGGTTGATGCAATAGGCGCAGTCGTAGATGCAGACATTGGTCAGCAGGATCTTCAGCAGGCTGATGCAGCGCCCGTCCGGCGCATAGGCGTGGCAGATGCCGGTGCCGCCGGAGGATCCCAGCCCCTTGCCGTCGCGGCTGTCGCGCCGCTGCCCGCCGGACGAGGCGCAGGAGGCGTCGTATTTCGCGGCATCGGCGAGGATCGCCAGTTTCTCGGTCAGGGTGCGACGGGTCATGTGTTCTTCTTATGTTCCCGGCGACGCAGGTCAAGCCGAACCCGCCCCGGCGCCGGTCACGCCTGCGTTAGCGGCGCCCCCACCCCCTATCCGTTGAATTCCAGCAGCATATGCGTCGACAGGTCCGGTTCGTGGGCGCTGTCCAGCGCCGAGCGCAGAAGCTCCATCCCCGTGCGCAGGCTGCTGCGGGACGAGACCCAGACCTGCGCGTCCTGCAGGGTCAGGCGCAGCGCGATCAGGTCGAGATCGTCGCGCCCGCCGGGGAACCATGCGGCGGCGGCGGGCGACCAGATCGCGTCGATATGGCCGGCATCGGCGCTTTGCACGATGGCGCCGGTCAGCGCGGCGTGCAGGGAATGGTCGTCGTTCACGAAGACCACCACGCCGCGCGCGCCAAGGCCCACGTCGCGCACGAGGTCGGTCTGGCGCGAGGTCAGGAACCACAGTTCCGCCGTCTCGCGGGTCAGGTGATGCGTCATCGGCTGCGGCGGGCGGGTGCTGCCCTCGATGCCCAGCATCGAGGTCGAGGTGGCGTCGATCTGGTCGAACAGCGTCGTGCGGGGATCGTCTCGCAGCGATTGGCGCAGGCTCATCGGGGTCTCCATCCGGGGGCGCGGGGCGCGCGGCCATCGGGGCGACAACGCCCGGCCCGCCCGACCGTTCCGCCCGCGCCGACGCCCCTCCCGCGGCCTCAGCCGCGGGCGCCGTCGAGCAGCGCCAGAACCATTTCCGTCGTGAAGGGCCGGTCGAGGATCAGGAAGTCGTGTCCCGGCTCGGGCCGTTCATGCTCGTCCCGCGGGATCAGCACGATCCGCGCGCCGCGCGCCTCGATCGCCGCGACCAGCTGCGGCCAAGCCGGCGCGTCGCGGTCGTCGCCGAGAAGGGCGACCGCCAGCCCCGACAGCCCGTCCAGCCGCGCGAGTCCCTCGGCGACGGTGCGGGCGGTTTCGACGCGCGCGGCGGCGTCGAAGTCGCGGATGATCTCGGCCAGATCGGCCGCCACGACCAGATGTTTCAGGACGATCAGGTATCCGGCGTCGCCGGGTCGTTCAGTCACACTCATACTCCTGCGCTCAGCGAAGGATCTGCGGGACCGTCCTTCCGCGTCCCATTATGGAACCGCACAACCCCCGGTGCATTTAACTGCGACATATCAACTTCGATACCGGCAACGTCACATGACAACCCCGTGCCACGCCTGCCCCCTGCGGCAGAACCCCGCCTTCGAGGATTTCACGCCGCAGGAACTGGCCTTCATGGAGCGGTTCAAGATCGGCGAACTGACGATCGAGCCGGGCCGGACCATCCTGATGCAGGGCGCGCAAAGCCCGCAGTTCTACACCGTGCTGCGCGGGCAGGGGCTGCGGGCGAAGACGCTGGAGGACGGGCGGCGGCAGGTGATTTCCTTCGTGCTGCCGGGCGATCTGGTGGGCCTGCAGGCGATGGTTATGCGCGAGATGCAGCATTCCGTCGAGGCCTCGACCGAGGTCACGCTGTGCGTGTTCGACCGCGCGGGGCTGTGGGACCTGTTTTCCAGCCAGCCGCAGCGCGCCTATTCGCTGACATGGCTGTCGGCGGTCGAGGAGAACTTTCTGGGCGAAACGGTGGCGACGCTGGGCCAGCGGGATGCGGTGCAGCGCATCGCCTGGGCGCTGGTGCGGCTGCACGACCGGTTGACGCAACTCGACCTCTCCGTCGATGGCTGGGTTCCGATGCCGTGGCGCCAGCAGGACCTTGCCGACGCCATGGGGTTGTCGCTGGTCCATACGAACAAGACGCTGGCCCGGATGCGTGCCGAACGGCTGGCGATCTGGCAGGGACGCCGGCTGGCGCTGCCCGCGCGCGAGATGCTGGCAGAACTTGCCGCGGTCGAGGTCGAGGGCACGCAGCCCCGGCCGCTGCTGTAAGGCGCGCCCGATTCCGCTCGACCCCGGGGGGCGCGCGGGGGTAGAGGGGCGCCATGACCCCCGCCGCCCGCATCGCCGCCGCCATCGAGATCCTCGACCGCCACCTGTCCGGCACCCCGGCCGAACAGGCGCTGACCGGCTGGGCGCGGGGCCACCGCTTCGCCGGGTCGGGGGACCGGGCGGCGATCCGCGATCATGTCTTCGACGCCCTGCGCTGCCGACGCAGCTTTGCCGCGCTCGGCGGCCGGGCCGGGCGGCCTACCGGCCGGGCGCTGATGATCGGCGCGCTGCGGGCCGCCGGGACCGATCCCGCCACCGTCTTCACCGGCGAGGGCCATGCGCCGCCGCCGCTGACCCCGGACGAACTGCGCCCGGACGAGATGACGGACACCGAGGCGCTCGACTGCCCCGACTGGCTGGCGGCACCCCTGCGCCAGAGCCTCGGCGCCGGGTTCGCCCCGGTGATGGAGCTTCTGCGGCACCGGGCGCCGGTGTTCCTGCGGGTGAACCTCGCCCGCATCGGCCGCGACGCGGCGCAGGCGCGGCTGGCCGCCGAGGGCGTGGCGTCGGAGCCGCATCCGCTGGCCGGCAGCGCGCTGCGGGTGACGGAGGGGGCCGCGCGGCTGCGCCGGACCGCGGCCTATGCCGAAGGCCTGGTCGAGCTGCAGGACGCCGCCAGCCAGGCCGTGGTCGAGATGCTGCCCCTCGCCGACGGCCAGCGCGTGCTCGACTACTGCGCCGGGGGCGGCGGCAAGACCCTGGCGATGGCGGCGCGGGCGCGGCTGGACCTTTGCGCCCATGACGCGGCGCCGCAGCGGATGGCCGACCTGCCGGCGCGGGCCGCGCGGGCGGGCCAGCGCGTGACGATCCTCGCCGGCGCCGACCTGCCGGCGCGGGGCCCGTTCGATCTGGTGCTGCTGGACGTGCCGTGCTCGGGTTCGGGCAGCTGGCGCCGCGCGCCCGAAGGCAAATGGCTGCTCGACCGGCACCGGCTGGCAGAGCTGCTGGCGCTGCAGGCGCGGATCCTCGACAGTGCGGCGCCGCTGGTGCGGCCGGGGGGGCACCTCGCCTATGCCACCTGTTCGATGCTGTCGGCCGAGAACGGGGCGCAGGTGGCGGCTTTCCTCGACCGCCAAGCTGACCGCCAGCCCGGCTGGCAGCTCGTGGCGCAGCGCGACTTTACCCCGCTGGACGGGGGGGACGGGTTCCACGGCTCGGTGCTGCGCGCGCCCGCGGCGTGACGCCGCAATATCGCCCGAAATTTGCGGCCTTCGGCTGCGACGATTGCCGTTAAATGCCGGTTAACGGTTTCCGCGCGCAATGGCCCGGACCCGAATCCGGACCCGAGCCGAGGAGGAGCGCTTGCCAGACCGGGCGCTGACGCCGCATCCGCTGACCCGCACCGCGCTGGCGCTGTCGCCCGGCGGGATGTGGCTGATCGCCTGCGGCGGGCTTCTGGCGCTGGCGGCCCTCGTGCTGCCGGCGCGGATGACCCTGCCGCTGGTGACGGCGGGCCTGACCCTCGTCGCGGTGGCGGTGGTGCTGCGGCTGCTGGCGCAGGCCCATCAGGCGACCGAACGGCGGCTGCGCAGCCAGATCGCGGCCTTCGTGGCGCATGACCACGCCCCCGTGCTGACCACCGATGCCGAGGGCGAGGTCGGCTATCAGAACCGCGCCGCGCTGGACCGGTTCGGCCCCTGCGGCGGGCAGTCGCTGGCGCGCGCGCTGTCGGACCTGCTGGCCGGCCCCGCCGCCGCCCTGCCGCGGCTGCAGAACCGGGCGCTGGCCCAGGGGGCCGCGCGCGAGGATCTGGCGACGCGCCACGGCCATGTGCGGCTGTCGGTGCACCGGCTGGGCGAGGGCGGCTTCCTGTGGCGGATCGAGGATCTGGGCGACCGCGGCGCCGCACGGGGCGAGGGGGCGAGCCTGCCGATGCTGGTCGCCACCCGCTCCGGCACCATCCTGTTCATGAACGAGGCGTTGCGCCGCCTGGCTGGCGAGCGGATGAAGACGCTCGACGCGCTCTTCGCCGACCTGCCGCTGGCCCCGGGGGACGAACGCGACATCCTCACGGTCACCGGGCGGGTGCGGGTTCTGCCGCTGGAAATCGAGGGCGCGGGCGGCCGGCGCGAGATCTACCTGCTGCCCGCGCAGCGCCTGCCCCCGCGCAGCACCGCCGATCCCGCCGCCTTCGAGGGAATTCCGGTGGCGCTGCTGCGGGTCGCGGCGACGGGCGAGGTGCTGGCGGCAAACCGGGCCGCGCGCGGCCTGCTGGGGACAGTCGAACGCGGCACGCCGCTGTCGGACCTGCTGGAGGGTCTGGGCCGGCCGGTGCCCGACTGGCTGGCCGACGCGATGGCCGGTCGCGCCGACCGCCGGCCCGAGGTGCTGCGCCTGCGCAGCCCGGACCGCGAGCAGTTCCTGCAGGTGACGCTGGCGCGGCTGCAGGACGACCACGGGCCGGGCCTCCTGGCGATGCTGCACGATGCCACTGCGCTGAAGACGCTCGAGGCGCAGTTCGTGCAGAGCCAGAAGATGCAGGCGATCGGCCAGCTCGCGGGCGGGGTCGCGCATGATTTCAACAACCTGCTGACCGCGATCTCGGGCCATTGCGACCTGATGCTGCTGCGTCACGGCACCGACGATCCGGATTATCCGGACCTCGTGCAGGTCCAGCAGAACGCCAATCGCGCGGCCAGCCTCGTGCGCCAGCTGCTGGCCTTCTCGCGCAAGCAGACCCTGCAGCCCGAGGTGCTGGACCTCCGCGACACGATGTCGGACCTGACGCATCTGCTGAACCGCCTTCTGGGCGAGAAGGTCGCGCTGACGCTGAGCCACGACCCCGACCTGCGGCCGATCCGGGCGGACCGGCGGCAGCTGGAACAGGTCTTCATCAATCTCGCCGTCAATGCGCGCGACGCCATGCCCGCCGGTGGCGCGATCCGCATCGCCACCGTCAACCGCCACCTGCCCGAACCCTTCCGCCGCGACCGCGCCGTGGTTCCCCCCGGCGACCATGTCGTGGTGACGGTGTCGGACGAGGGCGTGGGCATCCCCGCCGACCGCCTGCAGAAGATCTTCGAGCCGTTCTTCACCACCAAGCGCGCGGGCGAGGGCACCGGGCTGGGCCTGTCCACCGCCTATGGCATCGTCAAGCAGACGGGGGGCTTCATCTTCGTCGACAGTGTCGAGGGCGCGGGGACGACCTTCACCCTGTGGTTTCCGGCACTCGACGCCGCCGCGCTGGCCGGCCGCGCCGCAGCACCCGCCCGCCGCGCCCCGCAGGCCGGCGGCACCGGCACCGTGCTGCTGGTCGAGGACGAGGCGCCGGTGCGCGCCTTCGCCAGCCGGGCGCTGCAGCTGTGCGGCTATGCCGTCGTCGAGGCCGACAGCGGCGAGGCGGCGCTGAAGCTGCTGGCGGACCCCGCCCTGTCGGTGGACCTGTTCATCTCCGACGTGGTGATGCCCGGCATCGACGGCCCCGGCTGGGTGCGCGAGGCGCTGGCCGCGCGGCCGGGGGTGCGGGTGGTGTTCATGTCGGGCTATGCCGAGGACGCGGTGCAAAGCAGTCAGGCCCGGGTGCCGGACGCCGTCTTCCTGCAAAAGCCGTTCTCGCTGGCGGAACTGACCGCGACGGTGCAGCAGACGATCGGCTGAGGCGACAGGGCGGCTGCGGGTCGACCGGAGAACGTGGCTGCGCAACCGGTGCCGGTCAGGCCGGCGCGACTGCGGCGCCGACGCAACCGCCGGAGACTGTTCTCGGGTGAGTCAACCGCCCGGGCGGCGGGGGCCAGTGCCCCCGGGCCGCCCCGGCGGGCCTCAGCCGATCTCCTCGACGATGACGAGGTCGCGGACCGAGGCGTTGCGGGCATGGGCCAGCGCCGCCTGATAGTCGGGCGAGCGGTAGCAGGCCTCCGCCGCCTCGACCGAGGGGAAGCGCACCACCACGTTGCGGGCGCGGTCATTGCCTTCCAGCTGCACGTGCCGCCCGCCGCGGGCGAGGAAGACACCGCCGAACCCCGCGATGGCGGGGCCTGCCAGTTCGGCATAGCGGCCATAGGCCTCGGCATCGGTGACAGTCACATGCGCGATCCAGAGTGCGGTCATCGGTCGTCTCCTTACAAAGCTGCCAGCACGGCCTCGGCCGCGGCGATGGCCTCGGGCGCGCGGCTCGCATCGGCGCCGCCCGCCTGCGCCATGTCGGGCCGGCCGCCCCCGCCCTTGCCGCCGAGCGCCTCGGCCGCCGCCTTGACCAGATCGACGGCCGACAGCCGCCCCGTCAGGTCGGCGGTGACCCCGGCCGCGACCGCCGCCTTGCCGCCGGTATCGGCGACCAGCAGCACCGCGCCGGATCCGACCCGGGCCTTCATCTCGTCCACCAGCGCCGGCAGGTCCTTGCCCGACACGCCCGCGACGGTCTGGGCCAGGAACCGGACCCCGCCGATCTCGCGCGCCTCGGGGCCGCCCGCCGCGCCGCCGCCGCCCATGGCCAGTTCGCGGCGCAGCTGCGCCACCTCGTTCGACAGCGCGCGGCGTTCCTCGGCCAGCGCGCGCACCCGCTCCACGACCTCGGCCGCCGGGACCTTCAGCAGGCTCGCGATTTCGGCCAGACGGGCCTGCTGGGCGTTCAGGTGGTCCAGCGCCGCCTGTCCGGTCAGCGCCTCGATCCGCCGCACGCCCGCCGAGGAGGCACTGTCGCCCAGCAGGACGAAGGCCCCGATCTCGCCCAGCCGGGCGACATGGGTGCCGCCGCACAGCTCGATCGAATAGGTCTCGCCGCCGGTGCCCTTGCCCGATCCGGCCTCGCGGCCCATCGAGACGACGCGCACCTCGTCGCCGTATTTCTCGCCGAAGAGTGCCTGCGCCCCCAGGGCCCGCGCGTCGTCGGGCGTCATGATCCGCGTTTCGACCGCGCCGTTCTGGCGGATATAGCCGTTCACCTCGGCCTCGACCTGGCCCAGTTCCGCCGGCGTCAGCGCCTTGGAATGGCTGAAGTCGAAGCGCAGCCGGTCCGGCGCGTTCAACGAGCCCTTCTGCGCCACATGCGCCCCGAGCGCGCGGCGCAGCGCCTCGTTCACCAGATGGGTCGCGGAATGGTTGGCGCGGATCGCGGCGCGGCGGTGGTGGTCCACCTCCAGCTTCACCGGCTGGCCCGCGACGATCTCGCCCTCGGTCACGGTCGCGACATGCAGGAACAGCCCGCCGGCCTTGCGGGTGTCGGTGATCGCGGCCATCCCCGTCTCGCTGCGCAGCCAGCCGGCATCGCCGACCTGACCGCCGCTTTCGGCATAGAAGGGCGTCTGGTTGACGACGATCTGCACCTGACGGCCTTCGCCCGCGCGGGGCAGCGCCGCCCCGTCGCCCACCAGCGCAAGGATCTCGCCCTCGGCAGTTTCGGTGTCATAGCCCAGGAATTCGGTCGCGCCATGCGCCTCGGCCAGATCGAACCAGATCGCGGCATCGGCGGTCTCGCCCGACCCGGCCCAGCTGGCCCGCGCCTTGGCCTTCTGTTCGGCCATCGCCGCGTCGAAGCCCGCGGTATCGACGGTGCGGCCCTTCTCGCGCAGCGCGTCCTGCGTCAGGTCCAGCGGGAAACCGTAGGTGTCATACAGCTTGAAGGCCGCCGCGCCCGGCAGCGGCTGACCCTCGCCAAGATGCGCCAGCTCCTCGTCCAGCAGCCGCAGGCCCCGGTCCAGCGTCTGCTTGAACCGCGTCTCCTCCAGCTTCAGCGTTTCCTCGATCAGCGCCTGCGCGCGGGTCAGTTCCGGATAGGCGGCACCCATCTGCCGCACCAGCGCCGGCACCAGCCGGTACATTACCGGGTCCTGCGCGCCCAGCATATGGGCATGGCGCATGGCGCGGCGCATGATCCGGCGCAGCACATAGCCGCGGCCCTCGTTCGAGGGCATGACCCCGTCGGCGATCAGGAAGCTGGTCGAGCGCAGATGGTCGGCGATCACCCGGTGATGCACCTTGCCCGGCCCGTCGGGGTCGCGGCTGGTCGCATGGGCCGAGGCCTCGATCAGGCTGCGCATCAGGTCGGTGTCGTAATTGTCGTGCTTGCCCTGCAAGAGCGCGCCGATCCGTTCCAGCCCCATGCCGGTGTCGATCGACTGCATCTCGAGCACGCGCAGGCTGCCGTCGGGCAGCTGCTCGTTCTGCATGAAGACGTTGTTCCAGATCTCGATGAAGCGGTCGCCATCCTCCTCGGCGCTGCCAGGCGGGCCGCCCCAGATCGAGGGGCCGTGGTCGTAGAAGATCTCGGTGCAGGGGCCGCAGGGGCCGGTCGGGCCCATCCGCCAGAAATTGTCGTCGGTGGCGATGCGGATGATCCGCTCGTCCGGCAGGCCCGCCACCTTTTTCCACAGGGTCGCCGCCTCGTCATCGGTGTGATAGACGGTGACCAGCAGCCGGTCGGGGTTCAGCCCGAAATCCTTCGTCAGCAGTTCCCAGGCCAGCGGGATGGCGGTTTCCTTGAAATAGTCGCCGAAGGAGAAGTTGCCCAGCATCTCGAAGAAGGTGTGGTGCCGCGCGGTATAGCCCACATTGTCGAGATCGTTGTGCTTGCCGCCCGCGCGAACGCATTTCTGCGCGGTGGTGGCCCGGGTATAGTCGCGTGTCTCGACCCCGGTGAACAGGTTCTTGAACTGCACCATGCCGGAATTGGTGAACATCAGCGTCGGGTCGTTGCGCGGCACCAGCGGCGACGAGTCGACCACCCGGTGTCCGTTCCGGCGGAAGAAATCGAGATAGGTCGAGCGGATGTCGTTCAGGCTGGGCATCGCGGGCTTTCCGGGCGGGAGTGAGCGGTCGCAACGGTGTATCGCCGGCCCGCCGCCCTGTCCAGCGAGGCGGCCTGTCCAGCGAGGCTGGCTTGCCCGGCGAGGCGGCCCTTCACCTAGGCGGCCCGGTCCCTGGCGAGGCGGCCTGTCTGGCGAGGCGGCCTTGTCCCGTGAGTCCGGCAGCCGCCCGGCCCTCGGGGTCTTGCCGGCGCGGCCCCCGCAGCTGACGCAACTCTCCCGGGGGAGACTGCCACAGGCGGACGGGGGGCAGCACCCCGTCCCTCCCTCGGTCTCCCCGCTTGCGCGGCCTATTCGGTCAGGTCGTCGCCATCCTCGGTCATCGGCGCGGCCAGATCCAGCCCGTGGCCGGCGCGGACCTTGTCCTCGATCGCCTGCGCGACGTCGGGATGGTCCTTCAGGAACTGCTTGGCATTCTCGCGGCCCTGGCCGATGCGCTCGTCGCCATAGGAATACCAGGCGCCCGATTTTTCCACGACGCCGGCCTTCACGCCCAGATCGACGATCTCGCCGGTCTTCGAGATGCCCTCGCCATACATGATGTCGAATTCCACCTGCTTGAAGGGCGGGGCGACCTTGTTCTTGACCACCTTGACGCGGGTGGAGTTGCCCACGACCTCGTCCCGGTCCTTGATCGAGCCGATCCGGCGGATGTCGAGCCGGACCGAGGCGTAGAATTTCAGCGCGTTGCCGCCGGTGGTGGTTTCGGGAGAGCCGAACATCACCCCGATCTTCATGCGGATCTGGTTGATGAAGATCACCATGCAGTTCGACCGGCCGATCGAGGCGGTGAGCTTGCGCATCGCCTGGCTCATCAGCCTTGCCTGGGCGCCGACCGTGGCATCGCCCATGTCGCCCTCAAGCTCTGCCTTCGGGGTCAGCGCCGCGACCGAGTCCACCACGATCAGGCTGACCGCGCCGGAGCGGACCAGCGTATCGACGATTTCCAGCGCCTGTTCGCCGGTATCGGGCTGGCTGATCAGCAGCTCGTCCAGATTCACGCCCAGTTTCCGGGCATATTGCGGGTCGAGCGCGTGTTCGGCATCGACGAAGGCGCAGACGCCGCCCTTCTTCTGCTCCTCGGCCACGACATGCAGGGTCAGCGTGGTCTTGCCCGAGCTTTCCGGGCCGTAAATTTCCACGATCCGGCCCTTGGGCAACCCGCCGATGCCGAGCGCGATGTCGAGCCCCAGCGACCCGGTCGAGGTCGACTCGATCTCCATCACCGGGTTGTTGGTCCCGAGCTTCATGATCGAGCCCTTGCCGAACTGCCGTTCGATCTGGGCCAGCGCACTGTCGAGCGCCTTCTGCTTGTCCGCGTTGCGCTTGTCGGTCATGTCAAAGAGGTTCGCCACTGCCATCGGTCCGATCCTTGTTCCATACCCGGTCGCGGGGGGCAATCCCCGCAAGGACGGGCCAGATGTTCCGCACTTGTTCTTGCACTTATGCGATCAAAACGGGAACATTTCAACCGCTATTCATCGTTCTGCCGCCGAGCTTCGCGTCGTCGGGGTTAATGGCAGGTTTACGGCCATCGGGCTGACGCGGCGTTTTTCAGGGCGCAGGATCGCAGCGGGGCCGAAAAACCACCTTGCGGCCCCCGCCGCGCTTGCCGGAGCGGGATTTTTCGGGGATCAAGCATCGGGCGCCCATGCTGCAGCTGCGAAACGGGCCGCCCGCAGCCAATGACGGGACGCCCTGACCGATGCTGATCTTCTGGAAACGACATCTCGTGTTCCTCGCCAATACCAAGACCGGCTCGGTGTCGATCGAGATGGCGCTGGAATCGCTGGCGGATGTGGCGGTGTCGCGGCCGCCCGCGCTGAAGCATACCACGGCCGCCCGGTTCGGCACGCTGCTGGCGCCGTTCCTGTCGGCCTCGAACGAGGGCGCCGCCTTCGAGACGGTGGCCCTGATCCGCGAGCCTGGCGACTGGCTGGGCAGCTGGTATCGCTATCGCCTGCGCGAGCATCTGCCGATCGGGGACGGCACGCGCGAGGATTTCGCCGCCTTCGTCGAAGGCTGGCTCGACGACCCGGCGGGCGGGCTGGCGGGGCTCGGGTCGCAATCCGCCTATCTGGCCGATGAGGCGGGCGAGGTCCTGGTCGATCACCTGTTCCGCTATGAGGAGATCGACGCCTTCCTGCATTTCCTCGAGGACCGGCTCGATTGTGCGGTGACCCTGCCGCACATGAACGTCTCGCCGCCCGCCTCGACGGAGCTTCCGTCCGAACTGGCGGCGCGGCTGGCGGCGCAACTGGCGCAAGACAAGGCGCTTTACGATGCCGTGCCGGCAGGCGGGCTGCACCGGACGGCCCCTGCGGGGGACATTGCGCCGCAGGCCGCGGAGCCCGGTCCGCGGCCTCAACCGTTACGAATCGGTTGAAACACCTCTGCGGCGCGGAATAATTTCCGAACTGTTCGACGCATTTTCCATTGCCGATTTTATTGTGGCGCCGTTGTCGCGCCGGTTTGTTCCTGCCGCGCCAGCCTTCACGCCCGCGCTGCATCCTCCCGAACCCGACGCCGGCCGTTCCAGGACCGGGTGTCGTTTCCAGCCTTGGCCGATCTCGCGCGGGTCCGGCCTAGCCACTGTGCGTAACGAGTGTGTCCCTGCCTTCGGACGCGGAGGCAGGGGCGTGTGCCTTCAGAACCTGTGCCTTCGCGGCGGGCGCGGGGCGCGCCCGTCGCCCAAATCGGCGCCGATCTTGCGCCTGCCGGCGATGTTCCCCCCGCATGTTGCTTTTCCGTCCGGGCGCGTGACGCTAGGATGACAGCAGAATGACGGGCTGGCCGCGCCGGATGCGCGGCACCGGACAGGCCCTGGGGGCAGGAGAAGACGGAATGTGCCGTTGGGCGGCCTATACGGGCGAGGCAATCTTTCTGGAAGACATCGTCAGCCGGCCCGGCCATTCGCTGATCCGGCAAAGCCATTGCGCCAGCCAGTGCCTGACCAGCGTCAATGCCGACGGATTCGGCCTCGCCTGGTACGGCGAGCGGCCGGAGCCGGGGCTGTATCGCGACGTGATGCCGGCCTGGTCGGACCCGAACCTGAAAAGCCTGGTGGCGCAGGTGCGCTCGCGGCTGTTCCTGGCCCATGTCCGCGCCTCGACCGGCACTGCGACCAGCCGCAACAACTGCCACCCCTTCGTGGTCGGGCGCTGGTGCTTCATGCACAATGGCCAGATCGGCGGCTATGACGGCTTCCGCCGCGCGGCCGAGATGCTGATCCCAGACGCGCTCTATGCCCACCGGCGCGGCGCGACCGACAGCGAGGCGCTGTTCCTGACCGCGCTCGGCGAGGGGCTGGAGGAGGATCCGCAGGGGGCGATGGAACGCGCCACCGCCCGGTTCGAGGCGCTGAGCCGCGCCGCGGGCGCCGCGCCGCATGTGCGGCTGACGGCGGCCTATTCCGACGGCCGGCGGCTGTATGCGGTGCGCTATGCCACGGACGAGGGGGCGCCGACGCTCTATCATCGCTGGTCGGACAGCCGGCAGGGGCGGGCGGTGGTGTCGGAGCCGCTGGAGGATGGCGAGGCGTGGGAGGCGGTTCCGCCCGGCAGCTTCTGCATCTTCGACGGTGCGGCGGTCGAGGTGCGGCCCTTCCGGCCGGTGGCGCTGTCGCAGGCGGCCTGACGGGACCGGCGCAACCCCTGCCACCCGTCACCCGCCGCGGCCTGTCAGATCACCCCATGCGCCAGCTGGGCGAGGTTGAGCCAGACCCCCAGGCCCAGCAGGGCCATCGGCGCGATCCACCAGCCCGAAAATTGATCCGATCCGCTTGCCGTCCCGGTTCCCGTCATTGCCGTGCCTCCCCAGCCGGCGTCACAATCCTGACACGAAATCTGGGGCCTGCAGTCGCCCGGTGCAAGTCTTGTTGCAGGCGCGATGCACGATTCTGGCGTGACGGTGCGATCCGTCGCACCGGCGACACGGTTGTAGCAGGGGCGGGGCAGAAGCGGGGGCAGGCGGGCCGGATCAGCCCGCCTTGGCCTGCCGCTTGCGTTCGTGCGGGTCCAGATGGCGCTTGCGCAGGCGCACGATCTTGGGCGTGACCTCCACCAGTTCGTCATCGTCCACATAGGCAATGGCCTCTTCGAGGCTCATCCGCACCGGGGTGGTCAGGCGCACCGCCTCGTCCGTGCCGCTGGCGCGGACGTTGGTCAGCTTCTTGCCCTTCAGCGGGTTCACTTCCAGATCGTTGTCGCGGGAATGTTCGCCGATGATCATCCCCTCGTAGACCTGTTCCTGCGCGCCGATGAACAGCTTGCCCCGTTCCTCGAGGTTCCACAGCGCGTAGGCGACGCTGACGCCGTTCTCCATCGAGATCAGCACGCCCTGCCGGCGGCCCTGGATCGGGCCCTTGTAGGGCGCCCAGTCGTGGAAGATCCGGTTCAGCACGCCGGTGCCGCGGGTGTCGGTCATGAACTGGCCGTGATAGCCGATCAGCCCGCGCGAGGGCACATGCGCGACGATCCGGGTCTTGCCGGCGCCGGCGGGCTTCATCTCGACCAGGTCGCCCTTCCGCTCGCCGGTCAGCTTGTCGATCACCGCGCCGGTGAATTCGTCATCCACGTCGATGATGACTTCCTCGATCGGCTCCTGCCGCTGGCCGCCTTCCTCGCGCATGATCACGCGCGGGCGGCTGATCGACAGCTCGAACCCCTCGCGGCGCATGTTCTCGATCAGCACGCCCATCTGCAATTCGCCCCGGCCCGAGACGATGAACGCCTCGCCGCCCGGCGTGTCCTCAATCTTGATGGCGACGTTCGATTCCGCCTCTTTCATCAGCCGTTCGCGGATGACCCGCGACTGCACCTTGCTACCGTCGCGGCCCGCCAGCGGGCTGTCGTTGATGCCGAAGGTCACGCTGATCGTCGGCGGGTCGATGGGCTGGGCGGGCAGGGCGGTTTCCACATCCAGCGCGCACAGCGTATCGGCCACCGTGGCCTTGGTCATGCCGGCCAGCGAAACGATGTCGCCCGCCACCGCCTCGTCGATGGGCGACTGCGCGAGTCCCCGGAAGGCGAGGATCTTCGACACGCGGAACTGCTCGATCCGCTCGCCGCTGCGGCTGAGCGCCTTCAGCGTCTCGCCGACCTTCAGCGTGCCGGATTCGACGCGGCCGGTCAGGATGCGGCCGATGAACGGGTCCGCCCCCAGCGTGGTCGCCAGCATGCGGAAGGGTTCGTCCTGCCGGGCCACCTGCTTCGGCGGCTCGACATGGCGCAGGATCAGCTCGAACAGCGCCGACAGGTCCTTGCGCGGGCCCTCGAGGCTGTCATCGGCCCAGCCGTTGCGGCCCGAGGCATAGACATGCGGAAAGTCGAGCTGGTCGTCCGAGGCGCCGAGATTGGCGAAGAGGTCGAAGACCTCGTTCAGCGCGCGTTCCGGTTCGGCATCGGGCTTGTCGACCTTGTTCAGCACCACGATGGGCTTCAGCCCGAGCGCCAGCGCCTTGGAGGTCACGAATTTCGTCTGCGGCATCGGGCCTTCGGCGGCATCGACCAGCAGGCAGACGCCGTCCACCATGCTGAGGATGCGTTCCACCTCGCCGCCGAAATCGGCGTGGCCGGGGGTGTCGACGATGTTGATCCGGGTGCCGTTCCATTCGACCGAGGTCGCCTTGGCCAGGATGGTGATGCCCCGTTCGCGCTCGATATCGTTCGAGTCCATCGCGCGCTCTGCCACGGCCTGGTTTTCGCGGAAGGCGCCCGACTGTTTCAGAAGCTCGTCGACGAGCGTGGTCTTGCCGTGGTCGACGTGGGCGATGATCGCGATGTTGCGAAGGTCCATGAGGCGTTCCCGGGATGCTGCGGTGCCGCGTCTAAGCGAAACCGCCGGGAAAGGCCAGCAGGATTGCGGCGCCGCGGCGGCGCTAGTGCACCGAGGTCTGCGACAGCAGGTTGATGACCACGATCCCGGCGATGATCAGGCCGATGCCGAGGACGGCCCAGGCGTCCAGCTTCTGCCCGAAGACGAAGTAGCCCGACAGCGAGATCAGGACGATCCCGATGCCCGACCACAGCGCATAGGTCACGCCGAGCGGCACCACCTTCAGCACCTGCATGAAGAACCAGAAGGCCGCGCCGAATCCCACGAAGATCCCGACGGAGGGCCAGAACCGGGTCAGCTGCTGGCTGGCCTGCAGGCAGGAGGTGCCGAAGGTTTCGAAGAGGACGGCGAGGAACAGGTAGACATAGGTCTTGGACATCGGTCGCACCGGCTGGAGTCTGGGCCCCGGTATAGCGGCTTTTGCGGGGCCGGACAGTCTGGAAGCGACAGGATCAGGCCGCGACATACCAGTCGCGGCGGTGGTTCATCGCGATCACGAGGTTCAGCATGACCGCGCCAAGCAGCGACCAGCCCACCTGTGCCGGCGCCAGAACCGCGAAGGAGACGAGGAACAGGCAGGCGTCATAACCCAGCTGCACCCAGCCCGCGCGGATGCCCCAGCGGTCCTGCACGATCACCGCGACGATCGACACGCCGCCCAGCGACGAGGCGTGGCGGAACAGGCCCAGCAGGCCCGCGCCCGCCACCACGCCGAACAGCACCGCCGCCGCTGCCGGATGGATCGCCGCAATCGTGACCCAGGGCGGCATCGCATCGGCCAGCGCCGACACCGCCGCGACGGAGACGAAACTCTTCACCGCGAAACCGCGGCCCTTGCGCATCCAGGCGATGGCATAGAAGGGCAGGTTGACCAGGAAGAAGACCCAGCCGAAGCTCCAGCCCGTGGCATAGCCGATCAGCAGCGCCAGCCCCGCGGTGCCGCCCGTGGACAGGCCCGCGGTCCGCAGCAGGTGGATGGCCAGCGCGCATTGCACCGTGCTGATGAACAGCCCCTGCAGATCCTCGACCAGCGTATAGCGCGGGGTGGCAGGGGCGGCACCGGGCAGCGGGGGATTAAGGTCAGCAGCCATGACGTATTATCGCATCCGCCCCCGATTCCGTCCAGCGGGTTTCTGCGCTGCAGCGTGGGCGGCGCCCCTGCCGCCAGCGGCACCTGTTGCCGTTCTGTCGCAGCTTTCCGCCCAACTGCGACAGAACGCCGCTTTCGCGCTGGACCGACTCGGCGAACTGGGGAAGATCGCCGCACCCGGTCAACCCATGAGAGAGGAGGCGGCCATATGACCCATTCGTATACCGCCGCCATGGCCGGACTCGCCGACCGCCGTCTGTCGCCCCTCGCGTCCGTCGACGCAGACTGGCGACGTCGGGCCTGAGGCGCCCGCGGGGCCTGCGCCCCGCCTTACCGCAGAACCGGACCTTCTGACCCGACGTGACCCGTGCGGCGCCCCTGGCCCGTGCCGTCCCGCCCGGTGACGAGTCCATTTTCCAATCCCGAAACAGAGGCCGGACCGCGTGTCAGACACGCGCCGGATGTACAGAATGGAACATGCAAAGACTCGGATTCCCTCCATCGACGCGACCATCGCCGCACATGGCGCGTGGCGCGTGCTGGCGGTTGCGGCAGGGCGGCTGCTGACCGGCCCCCTGCGCCGGCGCCCCGCGCCGACCGCAGCCGACCGGCTGAGCGACCATCTGCGCCGCGACGTCGGGCTGCCGCCAAAAGCGGCGCCCCCGCCGGGGCAGCAGCTGCCAAGGCTGAGGTCGCAGTTCTGAGGGCGGGTCGGTAGCCCGGGCGGGGGCCCGATCCGGCGGGGCGGCGGTTGTGCCGGCGCCCCGCACCTGTCGTCCTGACCAAAGCGGAGCCCGCCATGCCCCCCCGTTCCCTGCCGCGCGTCGAGGCTTTCGCCGCCCACAGCCTCGACGGTTTCATCGCCCGCCCCGATGGCGATACCGGCTGGCTGCTTGGCCAGACGGTGCCGGAGGGCGAGGATTTCGGGCTCGCCGCCTTCATGCGGACCATGGGCGCGGTGGTGATGGGGGCGGCCACCTATGCCCGCGCGCGGCGGCTTCCGCGCTGGCCCTATCCGGTGCCCGTCGTGGTGATGACGCCGCAGCCGGGCGCCGGAACCGTCCCGCCGGATCTGGTGGGGCAGGTGAGGATCACCGACGACCCGCCGCAGGCAGTACTCGCGGACCTGACCGGCTGGGGCATCGACCGGGTCTGCCTCGACGGCGAGGGGACGCTGCGCCGGTTCCTGGCCGAGCGGCTGGTCGACCGGCTGGTGCTGACCCAGGTTCCGGTGTTGCTGGGGCAGGGGGTCGCGCTGTTCGGCCATGGTCCGGGCGAGATCGGCGCGCGACTCGTCCGGGTCCGGCGCTGGCGCAACGGCTTCGTGCAGATGGTCTATGACCTCGATCCCGCCCCCCTGCGCAACACTGCGTCGCGGAACGCCGGATCGTCGCTCCGGCGCGGCTGATCCTGCAGAATGCGGGCCGGATTCCGGGCGCACCATTCCCGTCGAGGGACGTGACGCCCCGGCGGGCTGCGCGAGGACGCATCTGCCGCCGGCGCAACGTGACGGAGGAAATCATGACGCATTCCCTGCGCCAGTCCCGCGGGCCGGTATCGCGCCCGCTCGCCCTGCTGTCGATCGCCGCCCTTCTGGCCCTGCCGTTGCCCGCCGCCGCCCTGAGCCTCGGCGATGGCAAGGGCGGCGGCCTGGATGTCGATGTCTCGGTCGGGGGCGACTCGGTCGCCGATGTCGATGTGGGCCTCGGCCCGGTCGATGCCGACGCGACGGTGGGCGGGAAGGGCAGCATCGCCGATGTCGATGTCGGGCTCGGCCAGAAGGCGGGCGCCTCGGCCAGCGTGGGTGCCGGCTCCGCCGCATCGGCCAGTGCCGGCCTCGGCGGGCTGGGGGCCGGGGCGACCGTGCTCGGCCCGAACGGCGCCACCACCGCCTGCGTGGGCGCGGGCTGCCCCGCGACCGCCCCGACGGCAGCAGGCCTGCCCGGTGCCGTATCGGGCGCCGTGCCGCCGGCGGCGGCCATCACGCCCGCGGCGCAGCGGGCGACGCTGCCCGCCCCGGTGCGGGGGCCGTATTTCTGCGCGGCCGAGGGCAATACCTCGGTGCTCGACGGGCTGCCGGTGATCGACCGGCAGCGGGCGCTGGTGGGCTATGTCCATTCCGCCCGGCTGGCCGCCGACATGTCCATCGAAAGCCTGCGCATCCGCACCACCGGCGCGCGCTGCGCCACGATCTCGGGCGGCGGGCTGACGGTCGCGGGGCAGGCGGTGCAGGGCAGCTTCTCGTCCAGCAACTGAAGCGGCCCGAAACGCGGCGGGGCCGGCATCGCTGCCGGCCCCGCCCCAATTTCCGCCGGGGGCGATCAGCCCGCCAGCGCCTTGTTCAGGTAGTCGTCGACCTTTTCCAGGTAACCCATCGTGGTCAGCCATTTCTGGTCCGGCCCGACCAGCAGCGCCAGATCCTTGGTCATGAACCCGTCTTCCACGGCCTGCACCGTCACCTGCTCCAGCGTCTGCGCAAAGCGCATCAGCTGGTCGTTGCCGTCGAGCGTCGCGCGGTGCTTCAGCCCGCCCGTCCAGGCGTAGATCGAAGCGATGGAGTTGGTCGAGGTCTCCTTGCCGGCCTGATGCTGGCGATAGTGGCGGGTCACGGTGCCATGCGCCGCCTCGGCCTCGACCGTCTTTCCGTCGGGCGTCATCAGCACCGAGGTCATCAGACCCAGCGAGCCGAAGCCCTGCGCCACCGTGTCCGACTGCACGTCGCCGTCATAGTTCTTGCAGGCCCAGACATAGCCGCCCGACCATTTCAGCGCCGAGGCCACCATGTCGTCGATCAGCCGGTGTTCGTAGGTGATGCCGGCGGCCTTGAACTTGTCGGCGAACTCCTCGTCATAGACCTTCTGGAACAGGTCCTTGAACCGGCCGTCATAGGCCTTGAGGATGGTGTTCTTGGTCGACAGGTACAGCGGCCAGCCGAGGTTCAGCGAATAGTTCATCGACGCGCGGGCGAAGTCGATGATCGACTCGTCGAGGTTGTACATGCCCATGACCACGCCGGAGCCCGGCGACTGGAACACCTCGCGCTCGATCACCTCGCCGTCGTCGCCCACGAATTTCAGCGTCAGCTTGCCCTTGCCGGGGAAGCGGAAGTCGGTGGCGCGATACTGGTCGCCGAAGGCATGGCGGCCGACGACGATCGGCTTGGTCCAGCCCGGCACCAGGCGCGGCACGTTCTTGCAGATGATCGGCTGGCGGAAGATCACGCCGCCCAGGATGTTGCGGATGGTGCCGTTCGGCGACTTCCACATCGACTTCAGGCCGAATTCCTCGACCCGCGCCTCGTCGGGGGTGATGGTGGCGCATTTGACCGCGACGCCGACTTCCCTGGTCTTCAGGGCGGCGTCGATGGTGATCTGGTCCTCGGTGCGGTCACGCTCCTCGATGCCGAGATCGTAGTAGAGCAGGTCGATGTCCAGATAGGGCAGGATCAGCTTCTTCTTGATGAAGTCCCAGATGATCCGGGTCATCTCGTCGCCGTCCATCTCGACGACGGGGTTGTCCACCTTGATCTTGGTCATGTGCCTCTCCGGTTGCGTGACTCGGGGTTTGGACGGTCCTTAACGGATTTCCCGGCATCGGGAAAGGCGGTGTGCTATTGCATACCGATTTCGCCGGAATGCGCGGTCACCGCTCCGGCCGGTCGTCGAAAAAGGCCCGGGTCCGGGCGCGGACCCAGTCCCACAGGGCGGGCGCGCCGCGCGCCACCCGGGTGCCCACCCGGCTGTCGAGCTGTTCGGAGGTGACGCCATAGGTTACCCAGGTGCCGCCGCCCGAGGCGAGGTTCTGCATCACCGGCTGCACCCGGTCGAGCGCCTTGGCGAAAATGGCGTCGGGGGTCTCGGCCGCCTCGAATTCCTGCCACAGCGCCAGCAGTTCGGCCCCCTGGTCCGGGGGCAAAAGTCCGAAGATCCGGGCCGCCGCCGCCGCCTCGGCCGCCTGCACCGCGGCGCTGGCATGGGCGGTGCCGTCGCCGGAATGGATCGGCACGTCGCCCACATCGATCTCGACCAGATCGTGCAGGATCAGCATCCGGATCACCCGGCCGATATCGACGCCGGGCGCGGCCTGATCGGCAAGAACCATCGCATACAGCGCCAGATGCCAGGAATGTTCGCCCGAATTCTCGCGCCGCGATCCGTCGGCCAGCGTCGAGGCGCGCAGCACCGTCTTCAGCCGGTCGGCCTCGATCAGGAAGGCCATCTGGGCGGCGAGGCGGTCGCCCGGGGCGGCGTCGGCGCCGGCAAAGACATCGGAGGCACCTGCCCCCGGGGTCGGGGCGGGCCGGGTCAATGCCCCCCCAGCTCCTGGCGTTCCTTCGGGGCCTCGGGACCCGATCCGCCCTCGCGCCGGGCCTTGAGGCTCGCCTCGAGGAAGGCGCGGCCGCGCAGTTCGGCCAGGCGCAGCCGGATCGAGGTCATGAATGCCTCCTGCATCGTGGGCGACAGCGCGCCGATCGAGCGGGCGACCTTTTCGTAGAAGCGGTCGTCGTCGAGTTCCGGCTGCGCCGCGAGCACATCCTGCGCCAGCTTGTCCGCCAGATCGTCGATCAGCGCCATCCGCTACCTCGTGCCTTCGCCCAGACGGCGGCGGACATAGTCGGTGACCGTGTCGATCATCGGCTTCATATGCGCTTCCTCGTCCTTGAAGAAGTGGTCCGCGCCCTCGACCTGCGAATGGGTGATGGTGATGCCCTTCTGCTCGCGCAGCTTGCCCACCAGCGACGCCGTGTCCTTCGGCGGCGCGACCCGGTCGGCGGTGCCGTTGATGATCAGCCCGGAGGAGGGGCAGGGGGCGAGGAACGAGAAGTCATACATGTTCGCGGGCGGCGCGACCGAGATGAAGCCGGTGATTTCCGGCCGCCGCATCAGCAGCTGCATCCCGATCCAGGCGCCGAAAGAGAAGCCCGCGACCCAGCAATGCTTGGAATTGGGGTTCATCGCCTGCAGGTAGTCCAGCGCCGAGGCCGCATCGGACAGTTCGCCGATGCCCTGGTCGTATTCGCCCTGGCTGCGCCCGACGCCGCGGAAGTTGAAGCGCAGCACGGTGAAGCCCAGCTTGTGGAAGGCGTAGTGCAGGTTATAGACGACGCGGTTGTTCATCGTGCCGCCGAACTGCGGATGCGGATGCAGCACGATGGCGATGGGGGCGTCACGGTCCTTCTGGGGATGATAGCGGCCTTCCAGACGGCCCTCGGGGCCGGGGAATATCACTTCGGGCATCGGGCCTCGCCTGGTCCTCGTATCCGGTCAATACTTGACCGAATGACTCGGATACTCTAGAAGAATTCTAAGATACGGTCCGGCAGAGCCAGGCCGCGGTCGGTCAGGAGTTAAGCGGCCTTCCATGCGGCGTCAATGTCTTTGGCTCGCGCGGGCCGGCGGGGTATGGACAGGACGGACCGGACGCCCGTGGCGGGCCGGTGATGCGGGTGAGGCCGGCAGGCGGGCCGGTCGAGGGAGGTGGTGATGAAGCTTTCGACGAAGGGGCGCTATGCGATGGTCGCGCTGGTCGATCTGGCGACGGCTCGGCCGGGCATGCTGACGACGCTGTCCGAAATCTCGCGCCGGCAGGACATTTCGCTGCCCTATCTGGAACAGTTGTTCGTCAAGCTGCGGCGGGCGGGGCTGGTTGAATCGGTGCGCGGCCCGGGCGGCGGCTATCGTCTGGCGCGCCCGACCGAAGAGATCCGCGTGTCCGAGGTGCTGGAGGCGGTCGAGGAGACGGTCAGCGCGATGCATTCGGGCGCCGGCGCCTCGGGCGGGCTGTCGGGCAGCCGGGCGCAGTCGATGACCAACCGGCTGTGGGAAAGCCTGTCGGCCAATGTCTATGTGTTCCTGCACCAGACCCGGCTGTCGGATGTGGTGGGCAACGGGCTGAAGCCCTGTCCGGCCGTGCCGACGCTGTTCCGCGTGGTGGACGAATAGGGGCGCCTGCCCGAAGGAGTGACGACGGTCGTGACCGACAGGGTCTATCTCGACTGGAACGCGACCGCACCGCTGCGCCCCGAGGCGCGGGCGGCAATGGCCGCGGCCTGCGATCTGGTCGGCAACCCCTCGTCGGTTCATGCCGAGGGGCGGGCGGCGAAGGCGCTGGTCGAACGCGCGCGCGGGCAGATCGCCACGGCACTCGGGGCCGAGGCTGCCGATATCGTCTTCACCTCTGGCGCGACCGAGGCCGCGGCGCTGGCCTGCGCGGGGCGCGACCTGCTATCGGCAGAGGTCGAGCACGAGGCGGTGCTGGCCTGGACCGACCCGGTGCTGCCCGTGGATGCCGACGGGCGGGTGACGGTGGCGGACCCGGGCCGCAGCACGCTGCAACTGGCCAACAGCGAGACAGGCGCGGTTCAGGACCTGCCCGAGGGGCTGGCGGTCAGCGACCTGACGCAGGGCTTCGGCAAGATCCCCTTCGCCTTCGACTGGTCGGGGATCGCGGCCGGTTTCGTTTCGGCGCACAAGCTGGGCGGGCCCAAGGGCGTGGGGGCGCTGGTGCTGCGGCCGGGGACGGAGATCGCGGCGCAGATCCGCGGCGGCGGGCAGGAGATGGGCCGCCGCGCCGGAACGGAAAACCTGATCGGCATCGCGGGCTTCGCGGCGGCGGCCGAGGCGGCGCAGCGCGATCTTGCCGCCGGCCTGTGGGACGAGGTTGCGGAAGTTAGAAATATTCTAGAAAAGGCGCTGGAAGCCTGCGCCCCGGATGTTACATTTGCGGCAAGGACCGCGCCTCGGCTGCCGAACACCGTGACCCTGATCGCGCCCGGCTGGAAGGGCGAGACGCAGGTGATGCAGATGGACCTTGCGGGTTTCGCGGTTTCGGCCGGGTCCGCCTGTTCCAGCGGCAAGGTGCGTCCGTCGCGGACGCTGGCCGCCATGGGCTTCGATCCGCTGGCCGCGGCCAGTGCGATCCGGGTTTCGATCGGTCCGGGCATCGGGCGTGCCGAAGTGGAACGCTTTGCGGCAGCCTGGGGCCGGGCAAGGGCGCGGCACGGGGCGCGTGCCGGGCATGAAGAACTGGCCGGAAGGCAATGAAATGATGGACGGAAAGATCATGGCACCCACGACAGAAGCTGAACTGGAGGTGCGCGAGGGCGTCGATCGCGAAACGATCGAGACCGTGCGCAACATGGGCAGCTACAAGTACGGCTGGGAAACCGAGATCGAGATGGACTATGCCCCCAAGGGCCTGTCCGAGGACATCGTGCGCCTGATCTCGGAAAAGAACGGCGAGCCGGGCTGGATGACCGACTGGCGGCTGGAGGCGTTCCGCCGCTGGCAGGGCATGGAAGAGCCCCGCTGGGCGATGCTGCATTACCCCGAGATCGACTATCAGGACCAATATTACTACGCCAAGCCGAAGAGCATGGCGGTGAAGCCGAAAAGCCTCGACGAGGTGGACCCGAAGCTGCTGGAAACCTACCAGAAGCTGGGCATCCCGCTGAAGGAGCAGATGATCCTCGCCGGGGTGGAGGGCGCGGCGCCCTCGCCCGGGCGCGACATGGCGGCGGCGGAAACCGAAGGTCGGCGCGTGGCGGTGGACGCGGTCTTCGACAGCGTCTCGGTCGGAACCACGTTCAAGGCCGAACTGGCCAAGGCCGGGGTGATCTTCTGCTCGATCTCGGAAGCGATCCGCGAACATCCCGACCTGGTGAAGAAATACCTCGGTTCGGTCGTGCCGCAGTCGGACAACTTCTTCGCCACGCTGAATTCGGCGGTCTTCTCGGACGGCAGCTTCGTCTACATCCCGCCGGGGGTGCGCTGCCCGATGGAGCTGTCCACCTATTTCCGCATCAATGCGGAAAACACCGGCCAGTTCGAGCGCACGCTGATCATCGCCGACAAGGGCAGCTATGTGAGCTATCTCGAAGGCTGCACCGCGCCCAAGCGCGATACCCACCAGCTGCACGCGGCGGTGGTGGAGATCGTGGTGCTGGAGGATGCCGAGGTGAAATACTCGACCGTCCAGAACTGGTATCCGGGCGACGAGGAAGGCCGCGGCGGCATCTACAACTTCGTCACCAAGCGTGCCGACTGCCGCGAGGCGCGGGCCAAGGTGATGTGGACGCAGGTGGAAACCGGCTCGGCCATCACCTGGAAATACCCGTCCTGCATCCTGCGCGGCGACGAGAGCCAGGGCGAGTTCTATTCCATCGCCATTGCCAACAACTTCCAGCAGGCCGATACCGGCACCAAGATGGTCCATCTGGGCAAGAACACCCGCAGCCGGATCGTGTCGAAGGGTATCTCGGCCGGTCAGGCGCAGAACACCTATCGCGGGCTGGTCAGCATGCACCCGAAGGCCACCGACAGCCGCAACTACACGCAATGTGACAGCCTGCTGATCGGCGACAAATGTGGCGCGCATACCGTTCCCTATATCGAGGTCAAGAACACCTCGAGCCGGGTGGAGCACGAGGCCACCACCTCGAAGGTCGATGACGACCAGCTGTTCTACTGCCGCCAGCGCGGCATGGACGAGGAAGAGGCGGTGGCGCTGGTCGTCAACGGCTTCTGCCGCGAGGTTCTGCAGGCGCTGCCGATGGAATTCGCCATGGAGGCGCAGCAACTGGTCGCGATCAGCCTCGAGGGGAGCGTCGGCTGATGGAGGCGGCGGGCGCGGTGCGGCTGCTGCTCGACCGGCTGGCGGGCCTCGGCCTGCCGCGCGTGGCCGATGTCGGCGCGAACCCGATCAACGAGCCGCCCTATGCCGGGCTGCTGGCCATGGGCGGCTGCGAGGTCGTGGGGTTCGAGCCGCAGCCGGATGCCTTTGCCGAACTCGACCGCAGCAAGGGGCCGCTGGAAACCTACCTGCCGCATGCCGTGGGCGAAGGCGGGCCGGTGGACCTGCGCATCTACCGCTCGTCGGGCTTGACCTCTGTCTTCGAGCCGCACCGCCCCGGCATGGCCTATCTGGGCGTGCCCGGCTGGTCGGCGGTAAAGGCGCGGGTGCCGATGCAGACGGTGGCGCTGGACGCGGCCGAGGGGCTGGGCCGGATCGACCTGCTGAAGATCGACATCCAGGGCGGGGAGCTGGGCGTATTCCGCGGCGGGCGGCAGGTTCTGGCGCAGGCGGTCGCGGTGATCGTCGAGCAGCGCTACTACCGGCTTTACGACGGCGAACCGATGCTGGCGGCCACCGATGCCGAGCTGCGGGATCAGGGCTTTACCCTGCACCGCCTCCTGCCGGTGAAGATGCGGGCGCTGCCCAATTCGCAGATGGCGCGGCTGCGCAAGCGGCGGGTGCAGGATCAGGCGGTGGACGGCGACGTGGTCTATATCCGCGACCCGGCGGGCATGGGCGACTGGTCGGACCGGCAGGTGGCGATGCTGGCGCTGCTGGCGTCCGCGGTCTGGGACAGCCACAGCCTGACGCTGCACTGCCTCGATGCGCTGGTGGCGCGCGGGGCGGCGGTGCCGGACCTGCCTGCCGCCTATGTCGATGCGCTGCCCGCCCGGTTCCGCGCCGATGCGGCGGAGCCGGGGCAGGGCCAGCCCGCCGATGCGGCGATGACGAGTTGACCGGCGGCGGCCCCCAGGGCCGCGCGACCGGACCCGAGGACGATGCCCGCGGCGGCGATGCCTGCGGCGGGCCGAAGATGCGAAAGAGGACGAGATGCTGGAAATCCAGAACCTGCACGTGAAGCTCGAGGAAGACGACAAGGTGATCCTGAAAGGCGTCGACCTGACGGTCGAAGCCGGCAAGGTGCACGCGATCATGGGGCCGAACGGGTCGGGCAAGTCGACGCTGTCCTATGTGCTGTCGGGCCGCGACGGCTATGAGGTGACGGAGGGCTCGGCGACGCTCGACGGTGCCGAACTGCTGGAGATGGAGCCCGAGGAGCGCGCGGCGGCCGGCCTGTTCCTGGCCTTCCAGTATCCGGTGGAAATCCCCGGCGTCGGCAACATGACCTTCCTGCGCACCGCTGTGAACGCGCAGCGCAAGGCGCGCGGCGAGGAAGAGATCGGCAGCGCCGAATTCCTGAAACTGGTGCGCGAAAAGGCCCGGACCCTGAACATCGACGCCGAGATGCTGAAGCGTCCGGTGAACGTGGGCTTTTCGGGTGGCGAGAAGAAGCGCAACGAGATCCTGCAGATGGCGATGCTGGAACCGACGATGTGCATCCTCGACGAGACGGATTCGGGGCTGGACGTCGATGCGATGCGGCTGGTGGCGGACGGGGTGAACGCGCTGCGCTCGCCGGATCGCGGCTTTCTCGTGATCACGCACTACCAGCGGCTGCTGGACCATATCAAGCCGGACGTGGTGCACATCATGGCCGATGGCCGCATCGTCAAGACCGGCGGCCCGGAACTGGCGCTGGAGGTCGAGAAGAACGGCTATGCCGGCATCCTGTCGGAGGTGGCGTGATGGCGCAGAGCAGGGCGCAGGCCGACCGGTTCGCCGCCCATCGGGCCGAGGCGACGGCGGCGCGGCTCGCGGCGCTGGACCTGCCGCAGGGCGGGGCCTTCGCGGCGGCGCGCGGCGCGGCACTGGACCGGCTGCGGGCGATGGGGCTGCCGCACCGGCGCGACGAATACTGGCGCTACACCGATCCGGCTGACCTGAACGCCGCGGGACCGGCGGCGGTGGAGCCTTGGCCCGCGGTCGACGTGCCGATCTTCGGCAGCATCGACCGGCTGCGGCTGGTCTTCGTCGACGGCGTCTTCGACGCGGCGCAATCCGACCCGCTGGACATGGCCGGGATCGAGATCGCGCGGCTGGCCGAGGTCGCCGCGGCCGACATCCACCCGGCGCATGGCTGGGCCGCGCCCGCCTTTGGCCGGCTCGAGGCGGCGGGGCAGGTGCCGGTGGCGCGTCCCTTCGCTGCGCTGAACACCGCGGTCGCGCAGGACGGGCTGCTGATCCGGGTGACGGGCAAGGCGGCCAAGCCGGTCTCGCTGGTCTATATCCACCGCGACGGGCAGGCCGATGCGATGCTGCACCACCTGATCCGGCTGGAGGAAGGCGCGGAACTGACGGTGCTGGAAAACGGTCCCGCCGCCGCGCGGCTGAACACGGTGATGGAGGTCGAGGTCGCCGATGGCGCCCGCTTCCACCATATCCGCACCCAGGGGCGCGACCCCGACCGGCGGATGAACACCCATGTCTTCGCCCGGGTCGGTGCGGGGGCGCTGTTCAAGTCCTTCACCCTGACCGCGAACGGCCGGCTGACGCGCAACGAATACGTGGTCGAGCTGGCGGGCGCGGGCGGGTCGGCGCATCTGGCCGGGGCCACGGTGCTGGACGGGGCGACGGTTCCCGGGCATCACGACGACACCGTCTTCATCACCCATGCGGCGCCCGGCTGCGAAAGCCGTCAGGTGTTCAAGAAGGTGCTGAAGAACGGCGCGGTCGGCGTCTTCCAGGGCAAGATCCTCGTGAAGCAGGTGGCGCAGAAGACCGACGGCTATCAGATCAGCCAGTCGCTGCTGCTGGACGAGGACAGCCAGTTCCTGTCCAAGCCGGAACTGGAAATCTATGCCGATGACGTGAAATGCTCGCACGGGTCCACCTCGGGCGCGATCGACGAGACGGCGCTGTTCTACCTGCGCTCGCGCGGGGTGCCGCTGGCCGAGGCGCAGGTGCTGCTGACCCTGTCCTTCCTCGGCGACGCCATCGCCGAGATCGAGGACGAGGAGCTGGCGGGCGAGATCACCCGCCGGCTGGAAGCCTGGCTGGCGCGTCACGGCTGATGCCCGTCACCACCGATATCCTGGCCAGCTGGCGGCGCCCGCGCGCCGTCATGCGCCGGCATCTGGCGGCGGGGGTGCGCGAGGATCGCGCGCTCGGCTACCTGATGCTGGCCATGGGCGTGATCTTCGTCGCGCAATGGCCAAGGCTGTCGCGCGAGGCCTTCTTCGCGCCCGAGGTGCCGTTCGAGGCGCGACTATCGGGCGCGCTGCTGGCCATTGTCTTCCTCGCGCCCTTGTTCTTCTATGCGCTCGCTGCGGTGGCGCATCTGGCGGCGCGGGCCGCCGGCGGGCGGGGCAGCTTCTTCGGCGCGCGGATGGCGCTGTTCTGGGCGCTGCTGGCGGTCAGCCCGGCGATGTTGCTGCAGGGGCTGGTCGCGGGCTTCATCGGGCCGGGACCGGCGCAGACCGTGGTCGGGCTGGCGGTGCTAGCCGCGTTCCTGATGATCTGGGGGGCCGGCCTCTGGGCGGCGGAATTCGAGAGGAAATGATGCGTCTCGACCTGGGCTCGCTGTTGTCGCTGGCCCGCGACTCGGTCAGCGATCCGCGGCCCACGGCCCGGCGGCTGATCGCCCTCGACCTGCCGATGGAGGCGCGCTGGCTGGCCATGGCCGCCACGGTGGCGCTGTCGGTGCTGATGACCCAGATCGCGCTGATGGCGCTGGCGGTGCCGACCGAGGGCGAATTCGGCGGCGCGCTGGTCAGCCCGCTGGCGGCGGCGGCGGTGCAGGGGGCAACGATCCTGATCCTCGCCGCCGGGATCGCCCGCATCGGCGCGATGGCGGGCGGGCAGGGCGGGTTTCCCGATGCGCTGCTGCTGGTGACATGGGCGGAATTCGTGCTGGTGATCCTGCAGGCGGTGCAGATCCTGGTGACGCTGCTCTTCCCCTTCTCCTCCTTCCTGATCGGCTTTGCCGGGATCGTGCTGTTCTTCTGGCTGCTGACCCAGTTCACCGCCGAACTGCACGGATTCCAGAGCGCGCCGAAGGTCTTTCTCGCGCTGCTCGGCGGTTTCTTCGTCGCCGGCTTCCTGCTGTTGATCCTGGCCGGGGCGGTGGGGCTGACGCCGGCCGACATGGGAGTCTAGCCAATGTCCTACGATGTCGACGCGATCCGTGCCGAATTCCCGATCCTGTCGCGGCAGGTGAACGGGCGGCCGCTCGTCTATCTCGACAACGGCGCCTCGGCGCAGAAGCCACGTGCGGTGATCGACGCGATGACCGAGGCTTATTCGCTGGAATATGCCAATGTGCACCGGGGCCTGCACACGCTGTCCACCATCGCCACCGAGAAATACGAGGCGGTGCGCGGCAAGGTCGCGCGCTTCCTGAACGCGCCCTCGGAAGACGAGATCGTCTTCACCACCGGCACGACCGAGGCCATCAACCTTATCTCCTATGGCTGGGCGGCCCCGCGCTTCCAGCCCGGCGACGAGATCGTGCTGTCGGTCATGGAGCATCACGCCAATATCGTGCCCTGGCATTTCCTGCGCGAACGGCAGGGCGCGGTGCTGAAATGGGTCGAGGTGGAGCCGGACGGCAGCCTGGATCCGCAGAAGGTGATCGACGCCATCGGCCCGCGCACGCGGCTGATCGCCGTCACCCACATGTCGAACGTGCTGGGCACGCGGGTGGACGTGGCCGCGATCTGCGCCGCCGCCCGGGCGCGGGGCGTGCCGGTGCTGGTGGACGGGTCGCAGGCGGCGGTGCACGGACCGGTGGACCTGCAGGCCATCGGCTGCGATTTCTACGCGATCACCGGCCACAAGCTGTATGGGCCGAGCGGATCGGGCGCGATCTACATCCGCCGCGACCGCATGGTCGAGATGCGGCCCTTCCTCGGCGGCGGCGACATGATCCGCGAGGTGACCCGCGACACCGTCAGCTATGCCGATCCGCCGATGAAGTTCGAGGCGGGCACCCCCGGCATCGTCCAGCAGATCGGCATGGGCGTGGCGCTCGACTGGCTGATGAACCTCGGCATGGACCGGGTGGCCGCGCATGAGGCGGGCCTGCGCGACTATGCCATCGAACGGTTCCGGGGCCTGAACTGGCTGAACGTGCAGGGCCATGCGCCCGGCAAGGGGGCGATCTTCTCCTTCACGCTGGACGGCGCGGCCCATGCGCATGACATCTCGACCGTGCTCGACCAGAAGGGCGTGGCGGTGCGGGCCGGTACGCATTGCGCCATGCCGCTGCTGGCGCATCTGGGGGTGACGGCGACCTGCCGGGCGAGCTTTGGCCTCTACAACACCCGGGCCGAGGTGGACGCGCTGGTGGAGGCGCTGGAACTGTGCCACGACCTCTTCGGCTGAGGTCCCGCTTCGGCTGAGGCCGGCCGGGTCGCTCAGGACCCGGTGACGCCCTTCTCCCAGTCCCCGCCGATCGGGTCGCGGTCCTGCGCCCGTTCCTCGGCCGCCATCTCGCGCACCTCGGCCCGTTCGCCGGGTTCGGGCGGGGCGGGTTCCTCGCCCCGGGGCAGGGGTTCCAGCTGCAGGCGGAACAGCATCGGGAAATGGTCGGAGCCGATATCCTCCAGCCGCCGCATCTCGACCAGGCGAAAGCGCGGATCGTGGAACAGGTGGTCCAGCGGCCAGCGCAACAGCCGGTAGCGCGCGTCGAAGGTGTTGTAGAAGCCGCGCCCGACCCGCGGGTCCTGCAGGCCTGACAGCCGCTGGAACCGCCGCGTGGTATGCGACCAGGCCACGTCGTTCAGATCGCCCGCCACCAGCGAGGGCAGGGGGTCTTCGGCCACCTCCAGCCCGACCAGCCCCAGTTCGGCATCGCGGCCCTTGCTGTCCTGCTGCGGGATCGGCGGTTCGGGATGGACGACATGCAGGCGGAACCGCCCGTCCTCGCCCGCGCCGTCCAGCCGCAGCACCGCCCGGATCGAGGGCACGTCGCGGACCAGCCGTTCCCGCACCTCCGCCTCCTCGAAGGGCAGGCGCGAGAACAGCGCGATGCCATAGCCGTTGTCGAGCGGGTGGGCGACCCGGTGCGGCCAGTCCGCCGCCAGCGCATCGTCCAGCGCCGCGAGCCAGTCCGCGTCGATCTCGATCGCCATGAACAGGTCGGGCGCCTCGCGCCGGACCATCGCGATGCAGCGGTCGAAGGCCCGGTTCGACAGCTTCACGTTCGCGGCCAGCAGGCTGACCTGCCGCGCCGGATCGGGATGCCGCGGCGCCTGCGACTGCCGCCGCCAGAGCGGTGTGAACAGGGCCACATGCCCCGCCTGCACCAGACCGACCGCCGCCAGCACCACCAGCGCCGGAATGTCGTAGAGCGTCGCGGCCCAGACTCCGGTCAGCGCCGCCAGCACGATGATCTGCAGCCGCGGGAAATCCAGCACCCGCAGCGCGCCATGCGGCAGCGGCACCAGCGCCAGCGCCGTCGCCAGCGCCAGCACGCCCGTCACTCCGCGTTCGAGCAGTAGCTGCATGTCCCTCATCCCTGCCGGTGCGGGCGCCGCCGCCACCGACCGCGCCGCCGGGCCAACCCCGCGCCCCCGATCCGGTTCCTTGCCGCTTGCACGCCCCCCGTCCGGCCGCTATAGACGCCGCAGGCACCCGTAGCTCAGCTGGATAGAGTGCTGCCCTCCGAAGGCAGAGGTCACAGGTTCGAATCCTGTCGGGTGCGCCATCTCACATTTTCCACCGCAGAACTCACCTAAAGCCTTGAATGGGAAGGCTAAATTAGGTGTTCGAAGTACCTGATTTCGGCAGTAAGCCAGAGGCTCAAGGAATGCCAGTCTGAGGACCGTTTTGCGGGCCACCAGATCAGAGTTGTTCCAGAGATTCCAAGGGCTTGAGAGGAACCGGAGGGCGTGTTCGAGCGACTCCTCCAGGGTCAGTCTCGGCTTGCCGTTTGAGGCCAGCCTTTCGTTGGCAAGAACCTTCTCCCGCTCCAGCTTCGCGATCCGCCTTTCGTAGGCCGAGATCACGCTCGCATTCCCAGATTCGACGATGCGGTCGAGCAGGGATTCGATCTGCTTGTCGAGCTGGACGATGCCAGCCCGCAGGGTCTTGGCTGATGCCGCAGCCTGTGCGAGGCGCATATCCCATGCGTCCCTGAACATCGCCTTCACCAGCCCGAACAGATTGTCGGACGGCTGCAGGTGTTGCAGAAGCTCCTCAAACTCGCCTTCCAGCCTGTCGCGCGCAATCGACTTGCGATAGCTTGCGCAGCCCTTGGTCGGGCAGAGGTAGTAGGGGTACTTCTGGCTTTTGCCCTGCGACCAGCAGGCGCTCAGCGGCTTGCCGCAATCATTGCACAGGATGAAGCCGCGCAGCGGAAAGTCCGCGCTGATATCCTTGCGCGCCGGAGCCTTGGCGGTGCTTTTCAGCCGGGCCTGAATCTTCTCGAAGGTCTCGAAGCTGATCAGCGCCTCGTGGTGCCCCTTGCGCAGGCTGACGCCCCAGTTGGGCGTACCCCGCATAGATCACCCGCGTCAGCAGATCGAAAATGCGCTGGTTGCGAATCTCGCCGTTCGGCAAATCCTTGGGGAAGCTCGGCTGGCGCTCAAGGAAGCGCTTGACCTCCACCTGCGCTGCGAAGCGCCCGGAGGCATAGCCTTCCAGCGCTTCCTGCAGGATCGAGGCGTTGGGTTCGTCCCGGACCAGGACCTTGCCCTGTCCGCCGCCCGCGCGCTCGTAGCGGTAGCCGACCGGGGCCTGAAAGACCCAGTAGCCGTTCTGCATCCGCGCCCGCATGCGGTTGATCGTCTGCTCACCGTTCTTCTGGCGCTGGTGCTGCGAGACGGAGGCCAGCAGGTTCTCGACCAGCTGCGAGTCTGAGCTTTCCCCGAACTCGATTGACGGGCTGACTAGCACGCCGCCTGCATTGCCGATCTTCATCCGCAGCTCGAAATGCGCCATCAGGCCGCGCGCGAGGCGGCTGATGTCATCAATGATGACAGCATGAGGCTCTTTGCGCCGCGCCTTGAGGAAGGCGAGCATCGCCTGCATGCCGGGCCGCGTCGTCAGGCTCCCCGAGCTGTCGTCGCGGAAAACCTCGACGACCTCATAGCCCCGGTACTTCGCGAACTCCCGGCAGCGGGTTTCCTGGGAGCCAAGGCCGTCGCCGCGCACCGTCTGCTTCGTGCTGGACATGCGGCAGTAGATGACGGCCTTGCTGATTTCCCCTTGCTGTTCTTCGTATCGATTCATTGTTACCTCCGAGCCGCGCTGGCGGCTGGATCATCACCTTTCGAGTTTATCCGATGGGTCCGATTCTACCTGATCGAACGCCTCTTTTGCGCTCGTAAAGACCTCATCGTCATTTTGCCCACAGACTTCTTGCAGCGGGTGGACGCCGAACCCGAGTTCGACGAACGCCACCACGATGGACCAGAGCGCCTGCAGGAACTCTTCTTTCTGCGCGTCGCTCAGCTCAGGATCATCGAGATAAGCCTGATACTTCTGAACATCGACGGTGATGATCGGTTTTGCTGCAGTGTCGAACGAGGCGACAAGAGAGCCACCGAGGGTTGGGGGCTGGTCATTCATGGCCCGTCTCCTTACTGACGGACAACATGGCGGGGCACTACTTATATTATGCCACTGCATGTTGTGCGGTTGCAACTTTTCGTCCTAGAACGGAATCCCGTCATCCAAGGAATTCTGGGGGTTTCCGGGTAGTAACCCTGCTGGAAACAGGGCTTTGATCTCCGCTGGAGGAGACCAGCCGGTTTTCACCATGTGCTCCCGGAGCGTCGCTTCCAGATAACCTTCGAGGTGTTCCTCAGCCGTCCCGGCTGGATCGGCTTCCGCATGGAACGCGGCCCAGGCTTTCGCGAACTCGTAGAGCCGCCGGTCCACCTGAAGCCGGACGAACGCCGTCCGCCCGTCCTTCAAAACTCGTGTCCCGCGCCGCTGAAATCCGGTCATCTCTCAAGTCCTCCCGCGATCTCCTGCCAGTCGAGCGGCAGCATCTTCACCAGCCCGCAGGTTTCCCCGTACTCTGGGAAGACAATCCGCCGTCCCTGGACGCCGTAGTAGTCACAGGAGAAGTAGGACCGGCACGGCTCCCCGTGCCGCTTCGGATGGCGGCACTCGTAGTCCCAGCCGACGTGAGGCGTCCCCGCGACCATCACGAAGCCTGCTAGCCCCGCACAGATCACGATGCGCGGGCGCATCAGCACCGCCTGCGCCGCTTTTCCGATCTTCCGGACGACGCGGCGGACAGGGCCGACCGGGTTCTGCGGCGGCGGCGCGCCGACCACCCTGATCTCGAACTCACTCATGGCCATCCTCCTTGTTGCGGTATTCGAAGCTCACCACCGGTTCGACCTGCGGGTGTTCCCCCTCGACCGGGTTAGGCGCGGCCCACCGCGCCCAGGGCGCGAAGAACCAGAACGGAAGCCGCTGCGCCAAAACCGGTCTCATTCCGCCGATCATCAGCAGCTGCTGGTGCTTCTCCATCAGCAGGATGTCCTCGGGCCGCATCAGCGGTTGCCCCGACTCGGACAGGCTTTCGCTGATCTCGTCGTCCCTGAAGCGCCCCAGATTGAAGCTCCGGGTCTTGACGGTCCGCTGTCCCAGCGCCTTCGAGAGCATCTGCGACAGCTCGGTCGAGCCGACACCGAAGAACTGCATCGCCTCCGCCTGCGAGAGCACCGTCTTCGCAGTGTTGGGTCCGTAGACCCGTGTTATGTCGGCCAGCTCCTGGACGAACATCCAGACCCGCACGCCGAGACCGGGCAGGGCCGTCAGGCTTTCCGCCAGTCCCGCGAGCTTGCCCATGTTGGCAAACTCATCCAGCAGGAAGAGAACCTTGCCCTTGGCTTCTGACCGGGCGACCGCCTTGATCGCCTGGCTGACGATCAGCCCCAGCACCGCGCCGTGCGTTGCGATCCGGTCCTGCGGAAAGGCGAGATAGATGCTGACCCTGCCGCCCTTCAGATCGGCCAAAGACACATCCGACTCGCTGACCGCATCGGCGAGGTATCCGCCCGGCTCGTAGATGCCGAGCGCCTGTATCGCCCCGGTCCGAAAGTCTCCGAACAGTTCGGGATTGTCATCCATCTGCTCCGCGAGATCGTCGCCGAGATCGGCGAGAACCCCGCCGAGCGCTTCCGAGCGCCGCATCTCACCGATGGCGCGCTCCAGCCTTTTCGGTCCGGCGATCAGCCGCCACATCTCCGGCAGGCTGCAGCGCTTCGGCGCATGCAGCGCCAGATGCAGCATCACCGCGCGCAGGATCGTTCGCGCGCCCTCCCGGAAGAACCGGTTTTTGGTGTCCTCCGGCTCGGGCAGGAGCTGGAGGACAATCGCCTTCACCTCGTCCGAGAGCCCCCTCTGCAGCCGCGGATCGTTAGCTAACGCGATCACGCTCTCCAGCGGATTGATCCGGTCCTGGGGCAGGCCGTGCAGGCCCCAGGGATTGAGCACCACCACCTTGTGTCCGAGGCGCGTCCGGCGATGCGCCGCCGTGACGGCGGCCAGCTCGCCCTTCGGATCGGTGACCACGACCGAGCCCGGATAGTGCAGCAGGTTCGGGATCACGAACCCGGTCCCCTTGCCCTGCCGCGCCGGGGCGCAGGTCAGGAGATGGGACTTGCCATTGTAGAAGAGGGGCTGCCCGTCCTTGAGCCCGACATAGAGCCCCTGCGGGTCCAGCAGTCCCGCTGCCGCGCAGTCTTCCAGCGTTGCGAACCGCGACTCGCCGAACGTTCCGGAAGTCTGCTCGGCCTCCTTGCGTTTCTGCGCCTGCCGCCATGCCTTGTAGTAGCCTGCGACCCCGCCGAGCATCGCAAGGCCACCCAGGACCTTGAAGAAGTCCAGATAGGCCTGATCCTGAGGGCCCGGCTGCGTTCCCGTCAGCTCCGGGATGTACGCGGCCAGCGCATAGAACGAGACCCCCAGCAGCAGACTGCCGAGGGGGGCACCGTTCCTTGGATTGTTCTGCACCCTGTTCATTGCGCGGCTCCCGCTGCAGCGGACCGCCCGGTGCGGCCCCTGCGGATGATTTCGGGAGCGGCGGCAGCGCGAAAAAGCAACGAGATGGAACTTCTTGATCCGCAGATTTCGTGCAAATCTCGTACCCGGTGCGGAGATTTGCAGAGCGCTCATCATGCCGTGGGAGGAAACCGACGCGCACAACGGCAGGCTTCTTGAAGCGCTGAGCAGGCTCGCCCGCGAGAAGGGCGCACTGGAGCGTCTGGCAGGGGCGATCAACGGCGACGAACGATCCCACGCCATCGAGCGCGCGCGCCGGGGCCGCAAGCACAAGGAGCGGCGCACCATCGTCGCGGAGTCCACGCTGGTCCGCTGGCAGGACGAAGGCCTGCCGCGCGTGACCAACGCCCAGCCTCACAAGAAGCGGATCGTCTACGAATTCCTGGAGCGCTCGTCCGCGTTCCCCACGGACCTCTATCGCCCCGGCGGGCACTTCCCGCCGGGCCTGCTCGCCTATGCTGCCGAACACGGTGCGCGGCTCGCGCAGCCGTTCGCCAAGGACCTGCGCAAGCTCGACGGGGCCTTCGAGCTGTACAGGCCCGCCTGGACCACCCCGGACCGGCGCGACAGGGTGCTCGTCTCCCGGCTCCTGTTCACTACCCGGGACGGCTTCACCCGCTTTCGCGAGGAACAGGACTATATCGACGAGGAATTCCACGGCGCGCGCATCCACGAGATTGACGAGGGCGCGGTCCTGTTCACCGCCGCAAATATCGTCCTGTTCGCGCTCGGCATGAACGCCGAGCGCGTGAAGCTCTTCGTCGTCAACAGCTGGTTCGACCAGTTGGGCGGGCCGCTCCCCGTGACCCGCCTCAGCGGCTCGATGATGGGCGTCTCAGGACGGCGCGACCACCCGGGCTTCCCGTTCGTCGCCGCCCGGTCGAGAAAGCCCTTCGCCGAGATCGAGACCGGCATCATTCCGGCCACAGACCGGCGTCTGGATGACCAGACGCGCCGTTTGCTTGCACCCTGATTATCGGCACTCCCACCTCAACCGGTTCTGCTAATCTGTGAGGATGAAAGTCCTGTTCGTCTGCACCGCCAACAAGCTGCGAAGCCCGACCGCCGAGGACGTGTTCCGGGATTACCCCGGCATCGAGGTCCTGTCGGCGGGCACGGACCCGGATTCCCCGCGTCCGCTGACCAAAGAGCTTGTTGCCAGCGCTGACCTGATCTTCGCGATGGAGACCCACCACCGCGAACGCATCAGGAAGAAGTACCGACAGTGCTGTGACCCCCGATGCTCATCCAGCTGAGACCAGAGTCGGCGGTTGAATTTGGCGCGGTTGCGCCGACGGAGCAATGGGCGATCTGCGCAGCGGTTCATTTGCGCGAAGCTGTTCGCCCATTGCGGTGAGTTGGGCGGCGAAGACCGTCGGTGCCTGATAGCCGAGGGCCGAATGGGGCCGCTCGGTGTTGTAGATGTGGGTCCAGCGGGCCACGGCCTCCCGTGCATGGTCGATGCCGAAGAACAGGGTCTCGTTCAGCAACTCGTCACGCATCCTTCCGTTGAACGCCTCGCAATTGCCGTTCTGCATGGGCTTTCCCGGCGCGATATAGTGCCACTTCACCTGCATCTTCTCTGCCCATTCCAGGATCGCGTTCGAGGTGAACTCGGTGCCGTTGTCGCTGACGATGACGCCGGGCTTTCCACGACGCTCGATCAGCGCTGTCAGCTCCCGGGCAACGCGACGACCGG
>NZ_RJRZ01000017.1 GCF_003993775.1 Frigidibacter oleivorans | reverse complement strand
GGCCCCGGTTCCTGCGGCCCCCGCCCCGGCGGCCCCGGCGGCGGGCGGTCCGGCGCGGCAGGCCTGGACCCCGCCGCCCGAGCCCGCGAAGGTCGACCCGGCAGCGGTAGCCGAGGCGCTGGCGGGCCCGGCGGCAACGCTCGACGATCTGGCGGCGGTGCTGCAGGACTTCGACCATTGCGAGCTGAAGAAGGGCGCGCGCAACTTCGTCTTCTGCGACGGCCGGCCCGGCGCGCGGGTGATGATCGTGGGCGAGGCGCCGGGGCGCGACGAGGACATCCAGGGCAAGCCCTTCGTGGGCGCGGCGGGGCGGCTGCTGGACCGGATGTTCGCGGCGATCGGCCTGTCGCGCGGCGCGCCCGATGCCGAGGCCGCGCTGTACATCTGCAACGTGCTGCCCTGGCGTCCGCCGCAGAACCGCACGCCCGACCCGGACGAGATCGCGATGATGCGCCCGTTCCTGAAGGCGCATGTGCGGCTGGCGGACCCGGATGTGCTGGTGCTGATGGGCAATACGCCCTGTCAGGCGGTGCTGGGGCGCGGGGGCATCCTGAAGCTGCGGGGCCAATGGGCCGAAGCCTGGGGCAAGCCGGTGCTGCCGATGACGCACCCCGCCTATCTGCTGCGCACGCCCGAGGCCAAGCGCGAGGCCTGGGCCGACCTGCTGTCCCTGCGCGCGAAACTGAGGGAGATTGCATGAGCCGCATCGACGACAGCCGCGACTTCATTCCGGTGGGCATCGCGGTGCTGGCGCTGTCCGACACGCGCACCCTGGCCGAGGACCGGTCCGGCGACCTGCTGGTCGAACGGCTGACCGCGGCGGGGCACCGGCTGGCGGCGCGGGCGATCCTGCCCGACGACCGGGCACAGATCCGCGCGCAGTTGCAGGACTGGATCGCCGACCCGGGCATCGACGTGATCCTGACCACCGGCGGCACCGGGCTGACCGGCCGCGACGTGACGGTCGAGGCGCATCGCGACGTCTACGAGAAAGAGATCGAGGCCTTCGGCACCGTGTTCACGATGGTGTCGATGCAGAAGATCGGCACCTCGGCGGTGCAAAGCCGGGCCTGCGGCGGCGTCGCGGGGGGCACCTACCTGTTCGCGCTGCCGGGATCGACCGGGGCCTGCCGCGACGCCTGGGACGAGATCCTCGTCTGGCAGCTCGACTATCGCCACCGGCCCTGCAACTTCGTCGAGATCCTGCCGCGGCTGGAGGAGCACCGCCGCCGCAAGTGACGGGACCGGACCGGGACGCCTCAGTTGGCGGGGCAGCCCTTCAGTTCCACCGCGCCGGTGCTGCCGATCAGGGTGATGGTCACGCCGGACCGGTCCAGCGCCATCGGCCCCCGCGTCCCCGGCAGCAGGTCGGCGGTCGAGATCAGCTGCCCGCCCTGGCGGACGGTCTCTGTCTCCGACACCCAGATCGAGGGATCGGAGGTTTCGATCACCGCCACCGCGTCCTGCGGCACCCGCGATTCCAGCACCGCCGTCAGCCGCAGCCCGTCGCGGATCGGGTCCAGCCGGCACTGGACCGTGCGGGCGCCGACCTCTGCCCCGGGTCTGGGCTGGGCGGCGAGCGCGGCGCGGATCTCCTCGGACGGCGCGCCGCCGGCCGGCAGGGGGCCGCCGATGGTCAGCGACAGCGGCACGCAGATGTCGCGGCAGATGCCGAGGTTCACCGTGCCCTTCAGCGCGATCGGCCGGGACGGATCGCGCGGCGTCACCTCGACCGGCAGCACCAGCTGGCGGCGATAGCCGAAGGTCCGCATCCCGCCCAGTTCGAACATCAGCGGGGCCGGCCAGTGCAGCCGGACCGCGGCCACGTTCTCTGACCCCGACCAGTCGAATTGCGGCGGGATGCCGGCATCGCCCGGCGCGCGCCAGTAGGTCTTCCACCCTTCTGCCAGATCGAGCCGCAGCGCCGCCATATGGGTGCCGCGGCCGGTGTCCCAGCCGGGCATCAGCCGCGCCGCCACCAGCTGGTCGGGCTGGACGGACTGGGCCATCGCCGGGCCCGGAGCGAAGAGACCGGCGCCGAAGGGCACCGCCAGCAGCGCGGCGAGGACCAGGGCGAGCGGCCCGCGACGAAGGGGACGAGGAAAGGGGCTGGGGCGGTGGCGGTTCATGGCCGGCACATCTATCGCGCCGCGACCCCGGGCGGAAAGTCACATTCGCGCCAATCCCCGCAGCTGTGGCCCGGCTGCGCCGGCTTTCCCGGCCCGCGGGCCTTGCACCGGCCCGGCGGCGGCGCGATGTTCGGGGAAAGGCCGGGAATCTGACGATGGACCTGACGGGAAAACTGCTGATCTCCATGCCGGGGATGGGCGATCCGCGCTTCGAGCGCAGCGTCGTCTATCTCTGCGCCCATTCGCCCGAGGGCGCGATGGGCCTGATCGTGAACAAGCCCGCGCATGACCTGTCCTTCTCGCATCTGCTGAGCCAGCTGGGGGTGCGGCAAAGCCTCGGCGGGTCCGAGATCCGGGTGCATTTCGGCGGCCCGGTGGAACATGGCCGCGGCTTCGTGCTGCATTCCGACGACTATCCGGGCGGCGAGGCGACGCTGCATGTCGACGCCCGCTTCGCCATGACCGCGACGATGGACATCCTGCAGGCCATCGCGGCCGGCGACGGGCCGGAGCGGTCGCTGCTGGCGCTCGGCTACGCCGGCTGGGGGCCGGGGCAGCTGGAATCCGAAATCCTGCGCAACGGCTGGCTGACGGCCGATGCCTCGCCCGATCTCGTGTTCTCGCCCGACGATCCCGGCAAGTGGGAAGGCGCGCTGAAATCGCTAGGCGTCGATCCCGTCAGCCTGTCCGGGGCGGCGGGGCGGGCCTGAGGGGCGCCTTCGCCCGCCGCCGCGCTTGACCCCGGGAAAGGCCTTGGCTAGGCCGCATGGGACGCAGTTCGCGGCCCTACGGAGGAACATCGTGGCAAATCCCTCGCTTCTTATTCTCGCCGGTGATGGCATCGGCCCCGAGGTCATGACCGAGGTCAAGAAGATCATCGGCTGGCTCGGCACGAAGCGGGGCATCGCCTTCGACGTCGAGGAGGGGCTGGTCGGCGGCTGTTCCTATGATGCGCATGGCACGCCCCTGACCGATGCGACGATGGAACGCGCGCAGGCGGTGGACGCGGTCCTGCTGGGCGCGGTGGGCGGCCCGAAATACGACGACCTCGACTTCAGCGTGAAGCCGGAACGCGGGCTGCTGCGGCTGCGCAAGGAGATGGACCTCTACGCGAACCTGCGCCCGGCGCAGTGCTTCGACGCGCTGGCCGACTTTTCGTCGCTGAAGAAGGACGTGGTCGCCGGGCTCGACATCATGATCGTGCGCGAGCTCACCTCGGGCGTCTATTTCGGCGAGCCGCGCGGCATCTTCACCGAGGGCAACGAGCGCGTGGGCATCAACACGCAGCGCTATACCGAAAGCGAGATCGCGCGCGTCGCCCGCTCGGCCTTCGAACTGGCGCGCAAGCGCGGCGGCAAGGTCTGTTCCATGGAAAAGGCCAACGTCATGGAATCGGGCATCCTGTGGCGCGAGGTCACCCAGAAGGTGCGCGACGAGGAATATCCCGACGTGGCGCTGACCCATATGTATGCCGATGCGGGGGCGATGCAGCTGACCCGCTGGCCCAAGCAGTTCGACGTGATCGTGACCGACAACCTGTTCGGCGACCTCCTGTCGGACCTTGCCGCGATGCTGACCGGCTCGCTCGGGATGCTGCCCTCGGCCAGCCTCGGCGCGCCGATGGCGAACGGCCGGCCCAAGGCGCTGTACGAACCCGTCCACGGCTCCGCCCCCGACATCGCCGGCCAGGGCAAGGCCAACCCGATCGCCTGCATCCTCAGCTTCGCCATGGCGCTGCGCTACAGCTTCGACATGGGGGCCGAGGCCGACCGTCTGGAACAGGCGGTCGAGACGGTGCTGGCTCAGGGCGTGCGCACCGCCGACCTGATGGGGCCGGAGGGCGGCACGCCGGTCTCGACCGCCGAGATGGGCGCCCGGATCGTCGCGGCGCTCGACGCGTCGCTGTGACCGGCCCGGGCGGCGCGGCGGAACCTTCGCCGCGCCGCCCGTGTTCCCCAGCCGGACAGGTGAGGCAGGCGGGCAGGATCGGGCGATGACGGGCAGCGGAACCGCAGGCAATGCGCGGGGGGCGCTGTTCGCGCTGGCGGCGATGGGGGTGTTTTCCACCCATGACGCGATCATCAAGACGCTGGGGCAGACCTATTCCGCCTTCCAGATCGTGTTCTTCGCGGCGCTCCTGTCCTTTCCGCTGGTCACCTTCCTGCTGATCAACGACCGGTCCGACGGCAACCTGATCCCCAAGCACCCGTGGTGGACGGCGTTGCGGACGCTGTGTTCGGTCGCGGCCGGCACCTCGGCCTTCTATGCCTATTCGGTGCTGCCCCTGGCGCAGGTCTATGCGCTGCTCTTCGCCGCGCCGCTGATCGTGACGGTGCTGGCGATCCCGATCCTCGGCGAAACGGTGCGCCTGCGCCGCTGGCTGGCGGTGGCGACCGGACTGGCCGGAGTGCTGATCGTGCTGCGGCCCGGCGGGCAGGATCTGACCGCGGGCCATGCCGCGGCGCTGTTGTCGGCGCTGGCGGGCGCGACGGGGTCGGTCGTGGTGCGGCGGATCGGGCGCGACGAACGGTCGGTCGTGCTGCTGGTCTATCCGCTGATGGCCAACTTCCTGGTGATGGCGGCGGCGATGCCCTTCGTCTATGTGCCGGTGCCGCTGGCCCATCTGGGGCTGTGGGCGGTGATCGCGATGCTGGGCCTCGGCGGCTCGCTGCTGCTGATCCGCGCCTACCGCTCCGGCGAGGCGGTGGTGGTGGCGCCGATGCAGTATTCGCAGATCCTGTGGGCCACGCTTTACGGCTATCTGCTGTTCGGCGAGGGCGTGGATGGCACGACGATCCTCGGCACCGCCGTCATCGTGGGATCCGGCATCTATATCGTGCTGCGCGAGGGGCGGTCGCCCGCCTCGCTGCAGCCGGTCAGCCGCAGCGCGGGCCGTGCGCAAAGCCTTGCCCCGCGCCCCTCGGTCCTGCGCCGCTTCCTGCCCGTCCGGGGTGGCGCCGGCCCCGTCTGACCGGCCCGCGCGGCCCGGCGCCGCGCGCGAGGCCGGCCCGCGCAGGATGCCCCTTGCAAAGCCGCGCGGGAGCCTGTAACCCCCGCCCACACGGTCGGAGCGTAGCGCAGCCTGGTAGCGCACCTGCTTCGGGAGCAGGGGGTCGGAGGTTCGAATCCTCTCGCTCCGACCATGTATACCCCTGAAAATCTTGGAAAATTTCTGAATCCCTCCGAGGGGTCTGGGAGAACAAAGAAGAACGAAAGGGAGCCGGATTCCCTGAACCGGCGCCGAAAGTCCCTGAAAAAGTCCCTGAAAGTCCTGGACGCGCGTTCCGGGATCGTTCGCGAGTCGTTCCCTGCGCAGATCAGTGGCGTTCGGGGGGCACGAACGGCAGGGGGGAAGCCATCATGAGCAATCCGATCTTCGGTCAGGCCTATCAGGCGAAGATGAAGGCCAAGCTAGCCGCGCTGGTGGCGCAAGCCGAGGCAGCCGAAAAGAAGAAGCAGGCTGTAACCCCAAGTGCGGCGGAGAAGGCCCTGCCAACAGCGCCACCCATTTCCACCGCCGCTGAACTGCGGGGGTTCTTCAAGCAGCATCCGACTGTCGCAAGGGTTATGGGCGTTATCCTCAAGGTCTGGCGCAGGTCGACATCCCGGCGCCCAGGCAAGAAGGGGTTCTGGGCGGCTTACCCGCATCAGGACTGGGCACGGTGGACGAAGGTTTCCGTTGCCACCTTCAAACGGCAGGTCGAACTTCTGGAACTGAGCGGGCTTCTGGAAAAGGTGCGGGGGCGGCATGGCGGGACGCGGGTAGTCACCTTCATTCGTCCAACGGCCCTTGCTCTGGAACTGATCGAAGCGAAGAACGAAGACTGGCTGCATCTTGGGGCGGGAAATGCAGTTAATTTCACTTCAAAGCAGCCCGCGTCTGCCTCGGACTTACCCACCAAGACGGCTTCCCTACCACTGGGATGGGGTGGAAAACCTGCTGACCAGCCGCAGTCCTACGAAGAACTTTTGGCCATCATACATGGCCCTGCTAAGTCGCTGAAACTGACCTCAGATTAGCTCATCCCGGAACCCCCGATGAGCTAGTCCATGAGCTAGTCTGCGATCTAGTCGATTACACTACTCGATACTTCGTATCTCGTAGAACCCTCCCTTTTTTCACTTCGTTCAAAAGGGACATTCTGCCCGGACCCGCTTCGCTCGTTCCGGGAAGAAGCCCTTCACTGCGTTCCGGGAAGAAGTTCGCTTCGCTCACCCAGTCCTCCCCTCGGGTCGGACCCACCCCCCAAAAGCCCCCCTCCGCGCCGCGATTGGCCCAAATTCACGACAAGGCCGATGTTGTCAAAACACTACCCGCATGCGAATGTGTTGGGGCTTGATGCACTGCCCGGCCGACCGGGCCATGCGCATGGAGCCGGAGGACACCGGCAGGCGAAGTCAACGCTTGCCCGAGGTGCTCCGTGGGTTTTTCCTTCCGCCGCCAGAAAATCGAGACCGCCTCCGCGCCAGTGCAATCAATTGCAAACGGCGATGAGCAGCGTTCGCTTGCCGACCCGGCCGCTTGGCTTTTCGATCTGCTCGGCGCGGCGCCGGTCAACTCCGGCGTCACCGTCACCCCGGCCACCGCCATGCGCTGTGCGCCGGTCCGAGCCGCTGTTGAAGCCATCTGCGAGGCGGTGGGCGGCCTTCCCCTGCACCTCTACGAACGAGGCGCCAGCGGCGCGCGTTCGCGGGCTACGGGGCATCCGGTTTACGCGCTGCTGCACGGCGAGGCCAACGGCTGGACCCCGGCAGCCCTGTTCCGCGAGCAGCTGACCCGCGACGCGCTGCTGCACGGCAACGGCTTCGCCCATGTCGGACGCGATGGCGCAGGCACCCCGCGCGAACTGATCCGCCTCGATCCTGCGACTGTCACCGTGCAGCAGGACCGCACGACCGGGGAACCGGTATATCGGCTGACCGGCACCAGCACCGGGCGCTTTCTCGACCGCCGCGACGTGCTGCACATTGCGGCACCATCGACCAACGGCTTTTCCGGTGCTTCCCCGGTGCTGGAATGCCGCGAAGCCATCGGCCTGTGCCTGGCACTGGAACGCCACGCGGGAAACCTGTTCCGGCAGGGCGGGCGCCCCAGTGGCCTGCTGTCATTTCCCTCGAAAATCGGCGCCGATACAGCGGCGCGGATGAAAGCATCCTGGCAGGCCGCAACAGCGGGCGGCAACAGCGGCGGCACCGCAATTCTCGAAGAAGGCGGCGGCTTCACACCGCTGGCGTTTTCCTCCGTCGACGCCCAGTTTCTCGAAATCTGGGGCCACGCCGTCACCGAGATTGCCCGCGTCTTCCGGGTGCCGCCGCACCTGCTTTTCGACCTGGGCCGGGCGACGTGGGGAAACGCCTCCGAAATGGGCGCGACCTTTCTGCGCTTCACGCTCGACCGCTGGCTCAAATGCTGGACGGGCGAAATTCGCCTGAAGCTGCTGCTGCCCGATGAACGGCAGACCGTCTATACCGAATTCCTGGTGGACGACCTGCTGCGGTCCGATCTCTCCGCCCGCGCTGCCGCCTATTCGCAACTGATCGCGGCCCGCGTCCTGAACCCGAACGAGGTTCGCCAGATGGAAAATCGTGCGCCTTACGATGGCGGCGATGCATTCCTGAACCCGCACACGACGACCGCCGCACAAGGGGGCGCCTCATGAACGCGCAACCCGTCCCGGTGCAACCCGTCCCGGCGCAACCTGCCCTGCGGCAATTCTTCGGCGACAGGGACCGCGACTTCCGGCTGACCCCGGAACTGGTCGCCGAACTCGAACGCATCACTGGCACCGGCATCGGCGGCTTCACCCGGCGCGTGATGGCCACCGAATTCCGCCTGGCCGACCTTCATGCCACCATCCGCTTGGCCCTGATCGGCGGCGGCACCGATCCACAAGAGGCGCAGGCCCTGATCGCAGCCTATGTCGCGCCTCGCCCGGTGCTGGACGCATTTGCGCTGGCCGTGGCGGTCCTCGACCATCTGATGACGGGCGAAGTGCAATCAATTGCAAATTCCGCTTCCGGTTCGGCCGCCGAAAGAGCGGGGGAAGCATGACGGCGAAAATGCAATCAACTGCAATCGAGGCCCGCGAAGCGATGCGCGGCGAAACCGCCGATGCGGAAGTGCGGTTCGCAGTGCCGGGGGATGACGGCATCCTCGAAGGAACGGCCGTGCGGTTCGACGTGGTCGACAGTCACCGCTCCGAATTCGCGCCGCAGGCTTTCGCCAATGCCCGCGCCCCCATTCCGATGCTTTGGAGCCACGATCCGGCGCAGGTCATCGGATCGTGGATCAGCATCGAAGCCCGATCCGATGGGTTGGCGGTCAAGGGCCGTCTCAATCTGGCCGTGACAAAGGCAATGGAGGTGCGGGCGCTGTTGCAGGCAGGCGACGTGACCGGCCTGTCAGTCGGTTTCCGTACCCTGCGGGATGAACGCACGGCGCAAGGCACCCGCCGCGTCACCCAGGCCGAACTGCACGAAATCTCAATCGTGGCCTTCCCAGCGGTGCCGGGCAGCCGCGTTGTCGCCACCCGAGCCGTCTCCGCCACCGCTGCGGCCGATCAGGTCGCCTTCGTCACCAGCATTCGAGCCGCAACGGCCGCCATCCGAGGAACCCGAGCATGAAACACCTCCCCGCCGTCGAAACCCGGTCTGCACCGCCGCTGGAAACGCGGGAAGACCCGCCCGCCGATCCGCTGGCGCAGGCCACCGCCGCTGTTGGCGAACTGCGCGCAGCCGTGACCGACCATCAGACCCGGCAGACCACCGAACTGCGCGGGCTGACAGACCGGCTGGCGGCGCTGGAGACCCGGATGAACCGGCCGGGCACGGTTGAGACGACCGCCGAACCGGCAGCGGAAACCCGTGCCTTCGCGGCATTCGTGCGCGGGGGTGTGGAACGGGTGCCAGCAGACGAGGTGCGGGCGCTGACCGTCTCGACCGACACGGCGGGCGGCTATCTGGCGCCGGAGCAATTCGTCGCCGAGCTGCAACGCAACCTGGTCCTGTTCTCGCCGATCCGGGCAGCCGCCCGCGTGGCCACGGCATCTTCCGGGGAAATCCTGCTGCCGAAGCGCACGGGCACCCTGACGGCAGCCTGGACAGGCGAGACCGCCGCCAGCACCGGCACCGAACCGACCTATGGCCAACAGAAAATCGTCGTGCATGAACTGCGCTGCCACGTCGACGTGTCCAACCGGCTGCTGGAAGATGCCGCGTTCGACATCGAATCTGAACTGGCTTACGACCTCGCCGAGGAATTCGGGCGGGCCGAGGGCGCGGCGTTCATCAACGGTCTGGGCGATGCCAGCAATCAGCCGAAAGGCTTGCTGACGGAGACGGTGGACGGCGTCACCACGGCGGGCGCCTCCATCACCGGAGACGAATTGATCGACCTCTACCACGCGCTGCCGGGCGCCTATGCCGCCCGCGCCGTGTGGGCCATGAACCGGACAACCATCGGCGCCATCCGAAAGCTGAAAACCACCGCAGGCGACTACCTGTGGCGTGAGCCGATCAGCGAAGGCAACCCGCCCACGATCCTCGGACGTCCCGTGATCGAATTTCCCGACCTGCCCGACGCGGATGCAGAGGAAATCCCCGTGGTCTTCGGCGACTTCGGCAGCGGCTTCCGCATCTTCGACCGGGTGAACCTGTCCGTGCTGCGCGACCCCTACAGCCAGCAGGCGAACGGACTGGTGCGCTTCCATGCCCGGCGCCGCGTGGGCGGGGGGATGACCAAGGCCGAAGCCTTCCGCTTCCTGACGATGGCAGCCTGAACGATGGCAGCCTGACCGGCTGCCGTCCCGTGATCGGGGGAAACCTTTCTGAGGGCCACGCGGCCAGCCCGACAACGGAAAGCCACTCTCCCGCCCCCGAGCCGCTGGCGGTCACTTCCGGGCCAAGGGTGGCAGGGCCGCACGACACCGCAAACCAAAGGACGGACCAATGATCCATTCAACGGCAGGCGCCAAGATTTACATTGGCCCGGCAAACTCTTCCGCCGCGACGGAGGCTGAATTCGCGGCCCTGTCCTATGTCGCCATCGGGGAAGTCGAAGACCTGGGCGAGTGGGGCTCGGAAGGTGCCGAAATCACCTTCGCCAGCGTGGCCGACAAACACATGCGGCGGCGCAAGGGCACCATCGACTCCGGCGTTGTGGAACTGGTCTGCGCGCGGGACGCACTTGACGCGGGCCAGATCGCTGCGCGGGCCGCCGCCGACAGCCATTCCACCCATGCCTTCAGGGTCGAAGTCAACGACGCCCCCGAGGGCGGCACGGCGAGCACCTTCTACTTTCTGGCAGTCGTGCTCTCAGCCCGCAATACGTTCTCCACCGCCGACGAAATCACCCGCACGACCTTCCGTCTCGGGATCGACGGCGCCATTCTCGAAATCCCCGCCGAAGCGGCCTGACGCTGAGGTGCAGGGATGCGCGTGGGCGAGGAACTGACAGTCGACCTCTCGGGTGTGGGTCATCTCTGCCTGCGCCCGAGCCTGCGTTGCGCCCTTGAACTCGACCGGCGCGAAGGCGGCTTTCCGAAGCTGATCCGCGACCTTCAGGACCACAGTCTGACCGCCACCTGCGCTGTGCTGCGGGCAGCGGGCGAAGATCACCCGTTCCTCGAAAGCAAGGTGCTGACCACCGGCTTGCCGCGCCTTTCCCCCGGTCTGCTGCACCTGGTCCTGTGTTGCGCCGGGCTGGACATCGAAGCGGACGACGATCCGCGCGAAGCCGGTCAGCCCATCGCGTTCCGCCGCTTTCTGCTGGACCTCTACGGCAAGGGCACGGGCTGGCTTGGCTGGACGCCCGAAGTGACGCTGGACGCCACCCCGGCAGAAATCATCCTTGCCGTGAAGGGCCGGGTGCAGCTGGTCAATGCGATCTTCGGCAGCGAACCTGCAAAAGCCAAGCAGCCCGCCGACCTGGCCAAACGCTTTCGTGCGGTCTTCGGCGCATTCGGCACCCGGAAGAAGGATCACGACGCATGATCCTCCTTCACCGATGCCTGCCGCGCCTTCTGGCCCAACTGATGGTGGAAAGTCGCGTCTCTCAACGCGCGCTGGCAAAGCGGGCGGGAGTCAACCGCAGCACCCTCCGGGGCGTCATGGCAGGGCAAACGCCTGCCCGCGTGGATCATCTGGAAATGCTGTTGCAGGTGCTCGGTCACGAACTGGACATCCTGCCGATGAAGGACACGAAGCTATGCCCGTCAGTGCCCCCCGGATTTGCGGATGCGGAAAAGCCGTTGCCTTCGGAACCCGCTGTCCATGTCGTGCCAAGCAGGAGGCTGACCGCAAATCCCGCGCGGATCAGTCCCGACCGACTGCCCGCCAACGCGGTTACGACACTGCATGGGACAAGGCCCGGCAAGGCTTCCTGAAGACGCATCCGGCCTGCGTCATGTGCGGCAAGCCCGCCAATGTCGTGGACCACAAGACTCCGCATCGCGGCGACATGAAGGTGTTCTGGGACAAGACCAACTGGCAACCGCTCTGCACCGGCTGCCATTCGGGCCGGAAGCAACGGGCAGAGAAGCAGCAGGACAGGACAGGCAGAGGTGGGCAGGCATGACCGAACGGAAGAAGAAGCCCGGCCCGGCCCCCAGGCTGTATGAACTGAACGGCAGGAAACTGACGCTGACGGAGTGCGCCGCCATCGCAGGCCTGACTAAGTCCACCCTTGTGGCACGGCTGCGGCGGGGCTGGCCGCTGCAACTGGCCGTTCACCTCCCTCCGATGGAAGCGCGGACCTGCACCGCCTTCGGCAGATGCCTGACCGCCTGTGGCCGGGCAATACAGCCCCATCAGCAACCGGGGGGTATCTCCGAACTTCCAGAACCAGCCCGGGACCGGCGCGGGGAGTCGCAAAATTCATTTCGATCCGTGATGGAGGAATGAATGACCATTCTGAACGTTGATGATCTGAAGGCGCATATGAACATCGTGGGCAGCGATGACGACGCGCTGATTGAATCGAAGATCGCAGCAGCAGAGGCTTGGGTGGGCGCCTTCATCGGCACTGCGTTGGACGACGCGGAGGCGTATCCCGATGGTCCGCCGGACCCGCTGAAAGAGGCGGTGCGGCAGCTTGTGGCCCATCTCTATGAAAACCGCGAAGCCACGCTGGTGGGGGTGGGCATCACTACGGTTTCCCCCGGTCTGTTCGATCTGATGGCCCCATATCGCACCTGGGTGTTCTGATGGCGAAGCAGACCGAACGCCTCAGACGACGCCTTGCCGCCATCCCCAGGGAGGTGAAGCGGGCAGTGGCGCCTGCGCTGGTGCAGGGCGGGGACGAGATTGCAGACACGCAACGGCGGCTGTCTCCGGTGGACACGGGCGACCTGCGCGCCAGCATTGCGGTCACGCCCCCCGGGCAGATGACCCCGCCCTATTCGCAGCCCGGCGGCGCGCGGCTGGCGGGAGAGACCGAAGTGCTGGTGACGGCGGGCAACAGTGCGGTGCGCTATCCGCATCTTGTGGAATTCGGCACCATCGACACGGTCGCACAACCCTTCTTCTGGCCGGGCTTCCGTCTCGCCCGCAAGCGCGCCCAGGCAAGAGTCAAACGCGCCATCGGCAAGGCCGTCAGGGACGGGTGGGGCAGGGGGGCATGATGGAGGCGAGCCTTGACCTGCAACGGGCAATCCGCGCCCGCCTGATCGCGGCGCCTGCACTCACTGCGGCGGTTCCTGCCGGTCACATCCTCGACCGCAATGCCGGTCCCGAACTCTTTCCCTGCATCCTGATCGGGGAGGGACAGGCGCTGGCCGGAGACGGGCTGATGCGCACCCGTCACGAGATATTTCTCGATCTGCATGTCTGGGCCGATGAACCCGGTCTTGCGACCGCCAAACTGATCTGTGGCTTGATCCGGGACACGCTGCGAGATGGTCCTTGGGCGCTGGAAGCCCATCATGTCGCCGACGCCTATTTTCAGGCCACGCGGTTCATGCGCGATCCTGACGGCAGGCATTCGCATGCGGTCATCACCCTGCGCGCGCATCTGGTGGAGGCGGCATGAGGGCCGGGGCACTCGACAGGACGCTGACAATCGAACGTGCCACCTTCGCCGTGGACGCGGCGGGCACCCCCGTGGCGACGTGGGCGGCGATAGCGACGGTGCGGGCGCAGAAGCTGCAATCCTCGACCGAGGAATTCATGCGCAGCTTCGGTGAAGCCGCCGAAACGGTTGCGATCTTCCGCATTCGATGGCTGGGCGGCATTTCTGTGACCGACCGCGTGACCTGCGACGGCATCGTCTACGACTTGAAGGAGGCGAAGGAACTGGGGCGGCGCGAAGGGCTGGACCTGCGCTGCGTCAAGGCGGGGACCGCCTGATGCCGATCACCATCAAGAAGAAGCCGCAAGCCAAGATTGCAATTGATTGCAATCCGTTCCCGGAAATCCCGGACCCGATGGGATACGGTCAGCGGGCAGTGGACTTCATCAGGACGCTGAAGCACCCGCAATCGAACCTGCCCGGCCACGCCTTCCAGCTGGACCCGTGGCAGGAAAGGATCATCCGGCAGATTTACGGGCCACGGCATCCGAACGGGAACAGGATCGTCAGGAACGCGGTGCTGCTGGTGCCACGCGGAAACCGGAAGACGACGCTTGCCGCGGCGCTGATCCTGCTGCACGGGCAAGGCCCCGAACGGCGGTCGCATGCGCAGTTGGTCAGCGTGGCCAGCGACCGGAAACAGGCGAAGCTCGTGCATGCCGAAGCATCGGGCATGATCGACCCCGACTATGCGTTCACCCCCGCGTTGGGCAATACCGCCAAGACCGTGGACGCGCGCCGGGGCGCCAAGCTGCGCGACAACACCAACAAGATCATCTTTCCGGGCGGCATCGTCTATGAGGCGTTGTCCTCCGATGCGGGGACGGCGCAGGGGCGCACCCCAAGCCTTGTGATTGCCGACGAAGTGCATGCCTGGGCGAAACGCGACCCGCGGGAACTCTGGGGCGCGATGAAGGCAGGTGCCGCGAAGGTGGCGAATTCTCTCGTGGTAGTGACGACGACCGCAGGGACCGGGCAGGAGAACCTTGCCTTCGACATCATCGACTATGCCCGCCGGGTGGCGAAGGGCGACATTGACGACCCTGCGACACTGCCGGTCCTTTATGAGACGACCGCGGATGCGGACTGGCGGGACGAAGCGGTCTGGCACGCCTGCAATCCCGGTCTGGAATTCGGCTATCCCGACCTTGAGGGGCTGCGCCAATCGGCCGTAGAGGCGGAGCACAAGCCCGCCGAACGCGCGATCTTCAAGCGGTATCACCTGAACATCTGGCAGCAGCAGTCGGCGGCGCCTTTCGTGGATCTTGCCGTCTATGACCGAGGTGCCGAGCCGGTGGACCTCGACGCCCTGCAAGGCGAACCCTGCTGGCTCGGGGTGGACCTGTCTTCGACCTCCGACCTGACCGCGATCGTTGCCGCGTGGCGGGACAGTGACGGCGGCTACATCGTGCACCCGTGGTATTTCTGCCCCGGAGACAATCTCAACGCCCGCCAGACCAATGGCGGCATCCCCTACGTGAGCTGGGCGGAACAGGGCTTCATCGAACCGACCCCCGGCAATGTGATAGACTATGACACGGTCGAAGACCGGATCATGGACCTCTGCGACCGTTTCGACGTGCGGGAAATCGCGGTGGACCCCTGGGGCGCCCGGCGCACTCTCAACAACCTGCTGGAAGCCGGATTGCCCGCGGTGGAGATGCGGCAGGGCATGGTGACGATGGCGCCCGCCTGCCGGGAACTGGAACGCGCCATCCTTGCCGGAAAGCTGCGCCACGGCGGGCACCCTATCCTGCGCTGGAACTTCGACAATGTGACGGTGGAGTCGGACGCAGCGGGCAACATCAAGTTCAACAAGAGCAAGAGCCGCGAGAAAATCGACGGCGCGGTTGCCGCGGCAATGGCGGTGGCCCGCGCGGCACAGGGCGACGACTTCCGCAGCGTTTACGAAGACACGGCCCAACGGCCCGATGGCTTCCTTATCTGGTGAGGAAAAAACATGCCGCTCGATGACACCGAACGCCTTGTGGTGGCCCTTGAAGCCCGCATCCGCGACTTCGAGCGGAACATGGCCAAGGCCAGCCGCAGCGCCGACCGGCAGTTTTCCCAGGTGGAGCGCCGCGCCAAACAGTCAGCCGACCGTCTGGAAAGCAGCATGTCCGGTGCCGCTGCCCGCGTCGGTGCCAGCTTCAAGACACTGGCGGCCTCTTTCGCGGGGGGCTTCGCAGTCGGCAGCCTGGCGGAAATCGTGGGGCAGGTGGGCGAACTGGCCAAGGGCATTGCCAGCGTGGGCGATGAAGCCAAGCGGGCCGGGCTTTCAACGGGTGCGTTTCAGGAATGGTCATTCGTGGCCCGACAGAACCGCATCGGTATCGACGCCCTGACTGACGGGTTCAAGGAACTCTCTCTGCGCGCCGACGAATGGATCACGACCGGGGGCGGTTCGGCGGCAGAGTCGTTTCAACGTCTTGGCTTCACCAGCACCGAACTGGCGGCGAAGCTGCAAGACCCTTCGGCGCTGATGCTGGAAATCATCGGGCGCATGGAAGACCTGGACCGGGCGGCGCAGATCAGGATTGCGGATGAGATATTCGGCGGCACGGGCGGCGAACGCTTCGTGGAACTGATCGGACAGGGCGAAGCCGGGCTGCGCGCCACGATTGCGCGGGCGCATGAGGTGGGCGCGGTCATGGACGCACAGATGATTGCCAAGGCAGCCGAACTGGACCGGAAATTTACCGAACTTCAGACCCGCGTGGGCAGCGTCTTCAAGACCGGAATCGTGGACCTCGCCACGATGCTGGGGCTGGTGCGGGAAATGCGCGAAGCCCTGCCCTTCGACCAGCAGATGACCGCACAGCTGTTCGGACCCGGCCTGGCGGCGTCGCTGGCAAATCTGGGCGACGTGTCGGCGGCATCCCGCGCCGAAATCGAAGGGATCGGCATCGAATTCGGCCACCTTGCCGGTGAGGCGCGGGGCACGGCACTGGAACTCAACAATGCTGCCATGACGATGACCGGCCTTGGCAACACCACCGCGGCCGCCACGATGACCGAACTTGCTGCGCAGATGGAAGCGGCCGTGCAGCAATTCGAGGCGGGGGCGATCACGGGCGAAGAACTCCGAGCCGAACTGACCGCGATTGCGACCGAGGCCCAGAACACCGTGACAGGGCTTGGCGACCTGGACGCAGCCCGTCTGGGCAACGTGACAGCATCGGTGGGCGGCCTGCTGGGCGCCATCGCCCGCATTCCGGCGGCCGTGGCCGAAGCCGCCAATGCCATCCGCAGGCTGGACGGCTTGCAGACCGACGACCGGGCAGCCGCCATCGCCGAGGCGAGGGCCGGTGCCTATGTCAGCACCGTTGCCCCGACTACCTCGCCACGGCCGCAGCGGCAGGGGGTGGACAGCTACGGCGACTGGCAGGATGCCCGCAGCCCGGCGCCCGCGCCTGCCTCTGCCGGGTCGGGTGGCGGATCAGGCGGCGCTTCCGGGGCCGACCGGACCAGTGCCTATGACCGTGAAACCGAAAGCCTGCGCGAGCGTATCGCCGCGATGCAGGCCGAAGCCGACGCCCGCCGCACCGCAACCGGATCGGTCGAAGAACAAACGGCAGCAGTGGACCGGGCGAAGATCGCGCATGATCTGCTGACAGCGGCGCAGGAGTCCGGCCTTGAAGTGACGCCCCAGTTGAAGGCAGAGGCCGACCGGCTGGCAGGTGCCTATGTGGAGGCCGAAGCGGCAGCACGTGAACTGGCGGCCGCCCAACAGCAGCTGGACAGCGCCAAGGCCAGTATCGAGACGGCAGGCCGAGATGCCTTCACCGGATGGATCACCGGGGCCAACACCGCCCTGGATGCCGTGAGCCAGCTCCTGAACAGGCTGGCGGAACTTGCGGCGAACCGGCTGTTCGCGACGATCTGGGGCGGCATCGGCGGGGACGCCCTTTCCACCGGCTTGGCAGGTATGATGGGCTTTGCGTCTGGGGGATACACCGGGGCGGGCGGCAAGTATCAGCCCGCAGGCGTTGTCCACAAAGGCGAATACGTGATGCCGCAGGAGACAGTGCGGCGACTCGGGGTGCGGGCACTGGACGCCATCAACACCGGCAAGCTGCCCGGCTTCGCCTCCGGCGGGCTGGTGGGCAGCCGGACCTTTGCCAGCAGCTACGCCCCGTCGATTGCAATTAATGTCACCGGCTCCGGCAATCCGTCACAGGACCGCAATCTTGCCCGGATGATCGCTGCTGAGGTGCGGAACGCCCTGCCTGCCCCCGACAGCTTCGGTCGCAGCAGGACGCAGACCGACGCACGGGCGGCGATGGACCAGCACCGTGCCGTCATGCGGAAGGGGTGAGAAGACGAAGACAGACAAATTGCCGTCCGTCTCTCAAATGCGTAGGCTCGCAGCCAGCAAAACATAGGAGGGATGGGTGCGGGAGTTTCTTTCGAAGAACTGGGAGCGCGTTGCCTTTTCATTGATCGGCGGAACATTCTTGGCATTTAGCATCGCGCGTCTCTACAATAACGACTTGGTCTCCGCCGCGGCGTCCTTTGGCATGGCGCTACTTAGCTTTGTGATGTCAAAGCTGTCACGATTCAAAAAAATCAAGGGGTTTGGGATCGAGGCGGAGCTTTGGGAGGATACGCAAAAAGAAGCCGCAGATTTGATAGAAAGACTTCGAGTTGTCGTCTCGATCTATACGCGGGAAGTGGTGCTTGGTGCCGCGATGAGAGGTAGATGGGGAGCATCCAACAGCTGGAGGGAAACTTGGAAGCTCTACGATGACCTGGTTCAGCAGCACAATGAGTTGGGGCAAAAGCTGGATTTTGGTGACTTGGAGGCGAAGGTTAAGAAGATCTTTGTGCTTGATATTATGAGGTATTTGTTCGATCCGATACATGCTGCTGTGGTAGCCGGAAGAAACGAAGCACAAAAAAGGCTTTCGGCTGAATTTGGTCCGGTGATCAAGGATCATGTCGCCTACAGTGCGCGAGTGGCAAAACTGCGTGAAATACCCCAAAACTATCGGCCGTACATAGATGCAGAGTATGAAGGGGATGTCGCAGGCGACGCAATCAGTTGGGCCGAGGATGCGCAGAAGAAACTGCGGGATTCATTTGGGGTGGACGTTCACTTCGATGAAGGGATAATGATGAAACTTAGGCGGCTCTCTCGTGAGGTTCGGTCCGGCACGCGTTTGGCGAATGATGAGTGGATAGATTTAGTGGATCGCAACAGGGATTAGAGAATATTCAGCTGTTTTTTCTAGCCTCAATTGCTGCAATTCGTTCTTCCAGTGACTCGATTCTTTCGATTAACCGCGCTTCGGCGGCGATTATTTTTCTTTCTGCTCGCATCGTTGGTGAACGCTGAGTTAGAGTTACCCAATCTTCTTCGGAGCTAAATGAAACCGCCAATCTCTGCATGATTTCAGCGGTCACTGACCTGTTGTTGGCTTTGGCGGCGACCTCTAGGCGGCTTCGCAGATCTGATCCCTCTGGAAAGCGAACCAGCATCTGTTCCCCAGATTGTTTCCGTTTCTCGCTCAACGAGTTTCCTATCTTGGAGATATAAATTAGATATATGAGGCCGATTCTAGTGTATATCACTAAGATAGGCCGCAGCGAGACGCAACCGGACTCGAGCTGACCAAACACTACCTCAGTGCTTCAGTTAAGGCCTCGAAGGAGAAAGAGAAATGACCGACGAACAGATGCTTGAAGACGTGCGGGCGGATGAGGAAGTGACCTGCGCGGAGAACATCCTGGCTGAGATCAACGCACTCGTTGTGCCGTGCCTTGGCGAGGACGGTGAAAAGCTGTTCTTCATCGATGCTTCGATGGATGACGAAGTAGTCGTGGACTTGGGCGAGGCCCTGACCCGTGACGAACTGCTGAAACTGGCAGAAGTCCTTCAAGCTAGGCTGTTGCTGGTTCAAGAGGCGCTCGTGAATGACGCGGTGGCGCAAGCTCTTGCCGCCCGCGCCCGTGTCGCGGGAGAAGCTGCATGACGCGGATCATCGTCGACACTACTTCTGAAACCGGGATCTTCTTCGTTCGCCATGCGGGCGTTTCTACCGGCTACAAAACTCTGGCCGAAGCACAGGCCGCAGCCGAGGCGATCAAGACCAGCCTCGGCGGGATGGCCAGCATCAAGACGGTCTGACGATGTCCGTCATCACCCTGCGTAAACCGAAGGCCCCCACCGGGCCTTCGGACGATTTTCCGCTGATGACCGCGGCCGAAGCGGCCGAGAAGCTTGGCATAAGCGTGAAATCCGTCATGAGCCACGTCCATGCCGGACGCCTCCGCTTCATCAACATCGGCACCGCGAAGCGAAAATCCTACCGCTTCACCCCCAAGAACCTCAGCACTTTCATCGCGAACCAGAAGGTCCGGGAGACGCCCAAGTGTCTGTCTTTACAAATAAAAAAGGCATCTATCAAATTGACTTCGTCCTTAAAGGACACCGGGTTCAGCGCAATGCCGAAACCCGGAACCGGCGCGAAGCCGAAGCCCTAGAGAAGACCCTTCGGAAGGAACTGCTGGCCGACATCGAACAGCAGAAAGCCGCGGGCAAGGGGCCGCTGACGCTCGACATCGCCTTCGGCCGCTACTGGCAGGAAGTCGGGCAGCACCATGCGAACGCAGCCGATACGTGGCGCGACATCGCCCGCCTGATCGGGCGCCTTGGCAAGAACACTCGCCTTGACCAGATCACAGATCGGGATGTTGCCGAACTGGTCGCTTGGCGCGCCTCTCACACGATCGGTGGAAAGACAGTCCGGAAGGACGGCAGCCCGATGCCGTGCATTTCCTCCGCCACCGTCAATCGAACCTGCACATTGGTGCTGAAGAACCTGTTCGGTCGGGCGAAGAGGGTCTGGCGCTACAGCTTCCCGAACGAACCGATCTGGCGCGACCACCTGCTGAAGGAGCCGCAGGAGCGAACGCGAGAACTGCATGACCACGAAGCGGAGGCGCTGGAAGCGGCCGTGCGAGCCGACTATGCGCCTTGGTTGGAGTTTGCCCGTCTCACGGGCTTGCGCCGCCGCGAAACCCTTCTGCGGTGGCGGGACGTAAACTGGGGTGCCAAGCAGATCACCATCATGGGCAAAGGGGGGCGGAAGGTCACGACACCGATCACCGAGGCCGTCCGGTTTCTGCTGGAACCGCTCAAGGGCCATCACCCCGAATGGGTGTTCACATATACTGCCATGAAGACCCGCGCCGGAAAAGTGCGGGGGCAGCGGTATCCCATCACCTTGGAGGGGGCTAAGACCCAATGGCGCCGCACGCGCGAGAAGGCGGGCGTTGTTGACTTCCGGTTTCACGACATCCGGCACGATGTGGGCACAAAGCTTCTTCGGGCCACCGGAAACGTCAAGCTGGTGCAGCGGACTCTGAACCATGCCGACATCAAGACCACGCTCCGCTACGCGCATGTTCTAGACGACGAGGTAGCCGCCGGGCTGGAAGCACTCGCTAACCGGAGGCGGAAAGTCCCTGAAGAAGTCCCTGCTGCGGCCAAGACGGCGAAAGCAACCAATTGATATTAATTGCAAATTCATCCTCCGCCAAACTCCTTCGGGAGCAGGGGGTCGGAGGTTCGAATCCTCTCGCTCCGACCAAGAATTCCCCCTGATGATGAGTGCCGCGATAGGCGTCCTTTCCGGGACGCTATCCCCTCTCCGCCCGGCGGTCCGCTAGGCGATCAGGGGCGCGGGCCGCCTCAGGAACATCACGGCATTGCCGGCGCAGGCCAGGGCCAGACCGATCACCGCCGTCGGGGTCCACTGGTAGCCCTCCACCAGGGTCGAGGCGGTCAGGGCGACGATGGGGAACAGGACGGTTGCATATCCGGCCTGGGCCGAGCCGATCCGCGCCACCAGCATCAGGTAGGTCGTGAAGCCGACGACCGACCCGACGATCGCCAGATAGACCAGCGCGACCCAGTAGCTCGTCCGCTCCGGCAGGCCCAGAGGCTGCCCCGTCAGCATGACGATGGCCAGCAGGCACAGCGCGCCGATCGCCATGCCCCAGGCGTTGGCCGTGACCGGCGTGATTCCCAGCAGACCGTTCTGCCGCGACGCCATGTTTCCCAGGGAAAAGAACAGGGTTCCCAGCACCGCCCAGCCGATGCCGGCCAGGGTGGCCGGATCGACCATCACGGCGATGTCGTTCCAGAACAGCAGGAGCAGGCCGAGCGCGCCCAAGCCCCCCGCCAGTATCGTCCGGCCGCGGATCGGGTCGCCGAAGAACAGCCGCGCGTTGACGGCGTTGAAGATCGAGGCCAGCGAGAAGATGACCGAGACCAGCCCCGACGGGATCAGGGAGGCGGCCATGTAAAGGCCGATGAAGTTCAGGCAGAACAGGCACAGCGCCTGCACGATGACGAACCACCATCTGGCGGGGCGCTTCAGCCGTCCCAGAACCGCAAGCCCGGCAAGCATGACCGCCCCCGCCAGCGCGAAGCGGTAGAAGATCGAGACGGTGACGGCCAGTTCTCCGACCTGGGCGGCGATGGCAATCCAGGTCGTCCCCCAGATCAGGACGGTGGCGACAAACAGAAACGGCGTGCTCATGCGATGGCTCCTTCACGGCCCGTATAGACGAGGCGGCAGGCGGCCTTTTGCAGGATCTTGCGGTCAAACGAGGGGGCGGCGTGGCGCGGTCCGGCGGCCTGCGCTAAAAGGCGTCATGGCCGCCACCATCCGCGATTTTCTCGAAGGTTCCCCCGCCGCGCGCAAAACGGCGTCCTTGCCCATGGGCGCGGCGAGCGGGGTCGCGATCTGGGAAAACCGCGACGACCGCATCAGCTATGTCGCGCCGCGCGGCCACGTCTTCAGCTGTTACCTGACGGGCGGAACCGGCACGCGCCGGGTGGATGCCGGGCCGGAAACCGGGCGGCCGGGCACGGTCTGCATCATGCCCGAAGGCCAGACCTCGGAATGGGAGATCACGACGCCCTTCCGCTTCGTGCATCTCTATGTCCCGGACGATCAGCTCCGGGCGGCGTTCGCCCTGACCCACGATTGCGATGCCCGCCGGATGGCCCTGCCGGAACTGACCTTCGCCGAGGTGCCGGAGCTTGTCCTGCCGCTGGTGGCGCTGGCCGAGGCGGCCCGGCGCCACGATCTGCTGATGGCCGATACCGCGGTATCGGATCTGGTGGAGCGGCTGGGGACGCGCGCGGTCACCCTGAAGGGCGGGCTGCCGGCGCATCTGATGCGGCGGATCGACGAGTGGATCGAGGCCCATCTCGATCAGCCGATCCGGCTGGCCGACATCGCGTCCCTGACCGATCTGTCGCCGTTTCACCTGCACCGGATGTTCCGGGTGTCGCGGGGGCTTCCCCTGCATGGCTGGGTCACGAACCGGCGGATCGCGCGGGCAAGGACGTTGCTGGCCGGGACCACGCCCCTGATCGAGATCGCGCAGGCCTGCGGCTTTTCCAGCCAGAGCCATTTCACCAGGGTTTTCAAGGACCGGACCTCAACGACGCCCGACGCCTATCGGGGACTGTGGCGCCGGGGATAGGGCCAAGGCGTCGGGCGTTCCGCCTGTCGGCCGCGGCCGGGTCCAGCGCCCCCGGGGGCAGGCGCCTCAGCCCATCCGTTCCGAGGCGTATTCGTTCGGGCTGGCGGGGAAGACGACGGTCTTGTCGCCGCTGATGAAGACGCGGCGGTGGATATGGGCGTGGATGGCGCGGGCCAGGACCTGGCTTTCGACGTCGCGGCCAAGGCTGACATAGTCGCCGGCGCTTTGGGCATGGGTGACGCGGACGGTATCCTGTTCGATGATCGGACCCTCGTCCAGATCGGCGGTGACATAGTGGCTGGTGGCGCCGATCAGCTTCACGCCCCGGTCGAAGGCCTGCTTGTAGGGGTTGGCGCCCTTGAAGCTGGGCAGGAAGCTGTGGTGGATGTTGATGATCCGGCCCGACATCTTCTGGCATATCTCGTCCGACAGCACCTGCATGTAGCGCGCCAGCACGATCAGATCGGCGCCGGCATCGCGGACGATGCGCATCTGTTCGGCTTCCGCCTCGGTCTTGTTCGCCTTGGTGACCTTGATGCAGTGGAAGGGGATGTCGTGGTTCACCACGACCTTCTGGTAATCCATGTGATTCGAGATCACCGCGACGATGTCGATGGGCAGCGCGCCGATCCGCCAGCGATACAGAAGGTCGTTGAGGCAATGGCCAAAGCGGCTGACCATGATCACGACCTTCATCTTCTCGCCCGCGTTGTGGAAGGCATGCACCATGTCCGACCCCTGGGTCGCGGCGCGGAATTCCTGATCCAGCTCCTCACGGGTCTTGCCGGCCTCGGAGGCGAAGCTGAGGCGCATGAAGAACCGGTCGTTCTGCAGGTCGGTAAATTGCGAGCTGTCATGGATGTTGCAGCCCGCCTTGGCGAGAAAGGTGGAAATCGTCGCAACGATCCCGGTCCGGACGGGGCAGGAGACGGTCAGGATAAGCTGGGACATGGGCGATTTCCTCTTTCGCGGTCGCTGTCGGGGGATGGCGCGGGCCGGGCTGCCGGTGGACGGTGCTGGCCGGTGACACAGGCCTAGTCGCTCGCCGGGCCGGGGGCCTGAAGATTTGCGACACAGTGCCAGCAGCATTGCGCCAGCGCCGCCCGGCGGAGGAGCGCCATCCCGCGGCCGTCTGCCGCCGGCCCGGGTTTGCGACGCGAAACTACCCCCGGAATGTCGCAATCGTTCTGCGACCGCGCGGCGGCTTGGACACATAACTGTCAGACTTCACATTGCTTGCCTCGTCCCACGTCCCGAGTCAGCCGCAAACTGCATGGAAAGAAGGCCGCGGGGGCGATGCCCCTGCCCGGCCCGGCGCCTTCGCGTCCGGGCAGGGGCGGCGCTTTGCCCGCTGCAAAGAGCAAGACGGCGATCATCGGCAGGGACATCCCCGAGGCAGGCACAGGGCCAGCTCAGGAGGACGACGATTTGACCTATGCGACCAAGGACGGCGAGGAGGCCGCACCGCGGATCGACACACCACCCCCGGACAGCGTGATCCAGACCGACTACCAGACAGGGCAGGACAATATCGAGGGCCAGCTGGGCCCCTTCGATTTCAGCGTCCACAACCCCGTCTTCCTGATCTCGGCGCTGTGCGTGATCGCCTTCGTGGCCTTCACCCTGATCTTCCCGACCCTGGCCGCCGACAGTTTCTCGGCCTTGTTCTCTGCGGCGACGAAGGGCTTCGACTGGTTCTTCATCGGGGCCGCCGACGTCTTCGTGATCCTGTGCCTGGTGCTGGTGATCAGTCCCTTCGGCCGGATCCGCCTTGGCGGCGCGCAGGCAAGACCCGACTTCGGCTATGTCAGCTGGTTCTCGATGCTGTTCGCGGCCGGGATGGGCATCGGCCTGATGTTCTATGGCGTCAGCGAGCCCCTGAGCCATTTCAGTTCATCCGCGGGCGGCATCGCGGCCGGTGCCGACGGGCTGCGCACCGACTGGGCGCCGCTCGGCGCCGCCGCAACCGAGGCCGAGGCCGTCCGCCTGGGCATGGCCGCGACGATTTTCCACTGGTCGCTGCACCCCTGGGCCATCTATGCGGTCATGGGCCTCAGCCTTGCGCTGTTCAGCTACAACAAGGGCCTGCCGCTGACGATCCGCTCGGTCTTCTATCCGATCTTCGGCGAACGGGTCTGGGGCTGGCCCGGCCATGTCATCGACATCCTTGCCGTCTTCGCGACGCTGTTCGGGCTGGCCACATCGCTCGGCCTTGGCGCCGCGCAGGCCAATGCCGGCTTCAACAAGCTGTTCGGGATGCCGGTCGACGAGACATGGCAGATCGTCATCATCCTCGGGATCACGCTGATCACCCTCTTCTCGGTCGTGCGCGGCCTCGAGGCGGGCGTCAAGCGCATGTCCGAGATCAACATGGTGCTGGCCTTCGGGCTGCTGATGTTCGTGCTGCTGGCCGGCCCGACGGTCCTGCTGCTGACCCAGGCGGGGGATTTCCTGCTGGCCTATCTGCAATACCTGCCCGCGCTGTCGAACCCGGTCGGGCGCGACGACGTGAACTTCATGCAGGGCTGGACCTCGTTCTACTGGGCGTGGTGGATCAGCTGGTCGCCCTTCGTCGGGATGTTCATCGCCCGCGTCAGCCGCGGCCGGACGGTGCGCGAGTTCCTGATCTGCGTGCTGCTGATCCCCTCGCTCGTCTGCGTCGGCTGGATGTCGATCTTCGGCGGTCAGGCCATCAACCAGCTGCTGAACGACGGCTATGTCGCCGCCCGCGACGCCGACCTGCCGCTGCAGCTGTTCGCGATGCTGGACGGTCTGCCGATGACGCAAATCACCAGTCTGGTGGGCATCGTGCTGGTCATCGTGTTCTTCGTGACCTCATCGGATTCGGGCTCGCTGGTGATCGACACGATCACCTCGGGCGGCAAAACGGATGCGCCGACCCTGCAGCGCGTGTTCTGGTGCACCTTCTCGGGCGTGATCGCGGTGGTGCTGCTGCTGTCCGCCGGCGGCCTGACGGCGCTGCAATCCATGGTCATCTCGACGGGGCTGCCCTTCACGGTGCTGCTGCTGATGATGTGCGTGGCGGTCTGGAAGGGACTCGCCAGCGAGCCGCGCTAGGGGGACACGCCTGCGTTCAGGCCGCCGTTTCCGGCCCCCGCCCCGGCGGGGGCCTTTCCCGCTACCGCGCCTGCCGCAATGCCAGCGGCGTCTGCCCATAGCGGCGGCGGAACATGCGGCTGAGATGCGAACTGTCGCAAAAGCCGCATTCCAGCGCGATCTGCGAGATCGCCCTGTCGCCCGAGACGATCAGGTGATGCGCCAGCGACAGCCGCATGTCGAGGAACGCAGCCTGGGGCGAGGTGCCGAGCGCGGCCTGGAAATGCCGTTCCAGCTGGCGCTTGCTGTGGCCGATCCGTCGCGCGATCTCGGCCACGGTGAAGGGTTGCTCGATGTTCTGCTGCATCATCAGGAGGGCGCGCAGGACCATTGGATCGCGGGTCTTGAACTCCATCGTGATGCCGGGCTGCGGCTTGTCGGCCTGCAGCGCCTCGTCGATGATCATGATGTGCAGGCTCTTGCTGGCCTGCGCCCGGCCGACATGCTTGTCCACCAGATAGGCCGCCAGATGCGCGGAACTTGCCCCGCCGGAACAGGTCAGCCGGTCGCGGTCCACCACGAAGATCTGGTCGGTCACGGGGTTCAGCCCCTCGAACTGTTCCAGGAAATCGGCATGGTGGAACCAGCTGACGCAGCAGCGATAGCCGTCCAGCAGCCCCGCCTGGTGCAGCAGGAACGCGCCGGTGCAGACGCCGACCAGCGGCACGCCCGCCGCCGCCGCATCGTGCAGGAAGCGGTGATAGCCCGGCGGCAGGATCGCCTCGTCCTCCATCAGGCCGCCGATGACGACGACATAGTCGAATCGGGTCGGATCGCCGAGGCGCTCTTTCGGCTGCACGCTGATCCCGCAGCTGGACATCACCGGTTCGAGCGTGTCGGACAGGACCGTCCAGTTGCACAGGATCTGCCGGCTGCGATCGCCCTCATCGGCGGCAAGCCGCAGCACATCCACGAAATTGGCAAAGGCGCACAGCGTGAACCGCCGGGCCAGGATGAAGCCGACGGAGAGGCGCACATCGCCCTGCTGGCGGCGCATGGGGCGCGGCGGCGCGGCGCGGGGCGAGGTGACGGTCGGGGCGGGGGCAGCGCTCATGGCGGCGGCTCGCGGGCAATGTGTCGGTTTCATGTCGTAGCTCTAATCCCGCGATGACGCAAATGTCCTGTCGCGCGGCCCGGGCCTGCGGCAAGGTCAGGGTCAGGCGGACCCGTCGATCTGCCCTTGTCCCGCCCGGGTATTCGCGCGGAGATGGGGGCGGCGGCAGGACCGATGCGGCAACCACGGCTGCCCCGGCGCGGGGACGCGACAGAAAGGAAGCGCCATGAAGATCCTTGTCCCGGTCAAGCGGGTGGTCGACCACAACGTCAAGATCCGCGTGAAGGCCGATGGCTCGGGCGTCGACCTGTCCAACGCCAAGATGTCGATGAACCCGTTCGACGAGATCGCCGTCGAACAGGCGATCCGCATGAAGGAGGCAGGCGACGCTTCGGAGGTGATCGTCGTCTCGGTGGGGCCGGCGCAGGCGCAGGACGTGCTGCGCACCGCGCTGGCGATGGGCGCCGACCGCGCCATCCTGGTCGAGGCGGAGGGCCGCGTGGAGCCGCTGGCTGTCGCAAAGATCTTGCAGTGCGTCGCGCAGACCGAAGAGGCCGGGCTGGTCGTTCTGGGCAAGCAGGCCATCGATGACGACTGCAACCAGACAGGCCAGATGCTGGCCGCGCTTCTGGGCTGGAGCCAGGCGACCTTCGCCAGCCGGATCGAGCTGGCGGGCGGCCGGGCGCTGGTCACGCGCGAGATCGACGGCGGCCTGCAGCGGATCGAGGTGACGCTGCCCGCCGTCGTCACCGCCGACCTGCGCCTGAACGAGCCGCGCTATGCCTCGCTGCCGAACATCATGAAGGCCAAGAAGAAACCGCTGGTCCAGCAGACGGCCGGGGAGCTGGGCGTCGACATCGCCCCGCGGCTGACCGTCGTCCGGGTGGAAGAGCCCGCCTCCCGCGCCACCGGCATCAAGGTCGCCTCGGTGGCCGAGCTTGTGGACAGGCTGCGGACCGAAGCCGCCGTCATCTGATCCGGGGAGATACCGACATGGCCATCCTTCTGTTCGCCGACCACGACAACGCCTCCCTGTCCGAACACAGCGCCCGTGCCCTGGGGGCCGCGCTGCAGATCGGCGCCGAGGTCGACATCCTGATTGCCGGTCAGGGCGCCGCCGCCGCAGCCGCCGCCGCCAGCACCCTGCAGGGCGTGCGCCGCGTCCTTCTGGCCGAGGGCGACGCCCTTGCCGAACGTCTGGCCGAGCCGACCGCGGCGCTGATCGTCTCGCTGGCCGGGAAATACGACACCATCCTCGCCCCCGCGACCAGCAGCGGCAAGAACGTCCTGCCGCGCGTCGCCGCCCTGCTGGACGCGATGCAGGTGTCGGACGTGATCGAGATCGTCGCGCCCGACACCTTCAAGCGCCCGATCTATGCCGGCAACGCGGTCGAGGTGGTGCAGGCCGGCGGCCCGCTGCGCATCCTGACCATCCGCGGCGCCAGCTTCGCCCCCGCCGCCGGCGGCGGCGCGGCGCCGGTCACCGCCATCGACGCGCCCGCCGTGCCCGCGCTGTCCGCCTTCCGCGAGAACCTGCTGTCGGCCAGCGACCGGCCAGAGCTGTCGTCGGCCCGGATCGTCGTCTCGGGCGGCCGCGCGCTCGGCTCGAAGGACCGCTTCGATGCGGTCATCAACCCCCTGGCCGACAAGCTGGGCGCCGCCGTCGGCGCGTCGCGCGCGGCGGTCGATGCGGGCTATGCGGCCAACGACCTTCAGGTCGGCCAGACCGGCAAGGTCGTCGCGCCCGATCTCTATATCGCCTGCGGCATCTCGGGCGCGATCCAGCATCTGGCCGGCATGAAGGACAGCCGTATCATCGTCGCCATCAACACCGACGGCGAGGCGCCGATCTTCCAGGTTGCCGATTACGGCATTGTCGGCGACATCTTCGACGTTGTCCCCGAACTGGAGCGCGCATTGTGAGCATGGCTGCCGCGACCGAGGCCGGGTCCCGCGGGGCGGACGCCGCGATCATCGACGGGCGCGCCCATGCCGATGCGCTGGGCGACCGCATCGCGGCGCAGGCCCGGGACTTCGCCGGCAGGACCGGCCGGGCCCCGGGCCTTGCCGTCGTGCTGGTCGGCACCGATCCCGCCAGCGAGGTCTATGTCCGCTCCAAGGGCCGGATGGCCCGCAAGCTGGGCATGGAAAGTTTCGAGCATGTCCTGCCCGAGACGGTGTCGCAGTCCGACCTGATGGCGCTGATCGGCCGGCTGAACGCGGACGAGACGGTGGACGGGATCCTCGTGCAGCTGCCGCTGCCCGGGGGGCTGGACAGTCTGGCGGTGATCGAGGCGATCGACCCGGGCAAGGACGTGGACGGGCTGCACCCGATCAACGCGGGCTATCTGGCCTCGGGCCTGCCGGGGCTCGTCTCCTGCACGCCCTACGGATGCCTGATGCTGCTGCGCGACAGCCTCGGCGATCTTTCCGGGCTGGACGCGATCGTCGTCGGCCGCTCGATCCTCGTCGGCAAGCCGATGGCGCAGCTGCTGCTGGCGGCCAACTGCACGGTGACGATGGCCCATTCCCGCACGAAGGGTCTGGCGGCGAAGGTGGGGCAGGCCGATATCGTCGTCGCCGCCGTCGGCGCGGCCGAGATGATCCGCGGCGACTGGATCAAGCCCGGCGCGACGGTGATCGACGTCGGCACCAGCCGGGTCGAACGGGACGGCAGGATGCGCCTTGTCGGCGATGTCGACTTCGCCGGCGCCCGCCGGCGTGCACGCGCGATCACGCCGGTCCCGGGCGGGGTCGGGCCGATGACCATCATGACCCTGATGCACAACACGCTGATCGCGGCCCACCGCCGCGCCGGCCTTCCGGCCCCCGATCTGGGCTGACCCGCCGCCCGCCGCCCCCCGCGGCGGGCCTTTCCCATCTGCGGGTGCGCCCGCGTCAACGACCAAGGAACCCTCTCATGTCCGCTTTTCCCTCGTCTGCCCGGGTTGTCATCGTCGGTCTTGGAGGGATTGTCGGCGCGTCCGTCGCACATCACCTGATCGAGAACGGGTGGGACGACATCGTCGGGATCGACAAGTCGGGGATCCCCACGGATGTCGGCTCGACGGCGCATGCCTCGGACTTCTGCTACGCGACCAGCCACGACCTGCTGTCCTGCTGGACGACGATGTATTCGATGAATTTCTACGAGAAGCTGGGCCATTACCGGCGCATCGGCGGGCTCGAGGTCGCGCGGGTCGGCGATGACGCCCGCATGGCCGAACTGAAGCGCCGCGTCGACAGCGGAAAGGCCTTCGGCACCAATGTCTCGATCATCTCGGCGGCCGAGGCCAAGGCGAAGTTCCCGCTGCTGGAAGAGCACCTGATCCAGGGCGCGCTGTGGGACCCCGATGCGGGACTCGTGGTGCCGCGCTCGCAGACGGTGGCCGGCAAGCTGGTCGACATGGCCGAGGCCGCGGGCAAGCTGAAGGCCTTCGCCAACACCCCCGCGCTGGAACTGATCCACGAGAACGGCCGCATCACCGGCGTCAAGACCAGCCGCGGCACGATCATGGCCGACCATGTCGTGGTCTGCGCGGGCCTGTGGGGACGCCTGATCGCCGAGATGGCGGGCGAGGATCTGCCGGTGATGCCGGTCGATCACCCGCTGACCTTCTTCGGCCCCTATGACGAATTCGCGGGCACCGGGCTCGAGATCGGCCGCCCGCTGCTGCGCGACCAGGGCAACTCGGCCTATCTGCGCGACACCGGAGACCCCAACACCACTGAGGGCGGCCAGATCGAGTGGGGCTATTACTACGAAAAGGACGTGCGGATGGTCCATCCGCGCGAGCTTCTGGAAAAGCACGAGGCGCGGCTGTCGCCCTCGCAGCGCGATCTGGTGCTGGACGACGTGATCGAGCCGCTGGAGCGCGCCATCGAGCTGACGCCGATCCTGGCCGAGCTGGGCTTCAACGAGGGCCATTCCTTCAACGGCCTGCTGCAGACGACGACCGATGGCGGGCCCTCGATGGGCGAAAGCCGCAAGCTGCGGGGCCTGTGGTATGCGGTCGCGATCTGGGTCAAGGATGGGCCCGGCATGGGCAAGCTGATCGCCGACTGGATGACCAAGGGTCGGACCGAAATCGACCATCACGGCATCGACTATGCCCGCTTCAACGACTTCCAGCTGTCCGAGGACTACATCTGGGGCCGCTGCGCCGAAACCGCCGCCAAGATCTACAACCCGCCGGTCCATCCGCGCGAACCCTTCGCCAATGCCCGCGGCATCCGCCGCTCGCCCTTCCACGAACGGGAACGCGAACTGGGCGGCTATTTCATGGAACTGGGGGGCTGGGAGCGCGCGCATGGCTATGCCGCCAACGAGCACCTGCTGGAAAAATACGCGGATCAGGTTCCCCTGCGCGAGAATGAATGGGACAACCGCCATTTCTGGCGCGTCTCGAATGCCGAGCAACTGGAGATGAGCGCGGATTGCGGCATCATCAACCTGTCGCATTTCCACATGACCGACATCACCGGCCCCGACCATGTGGCGCTGATGGAGTGGCTGTGCGCCGCGAAGATCGGCGGCGAGGGCAATATCGGCAAGGGCATCTACACCCATATGCTGGACGAGGAAGGCATGGTCCGTGCCGACTTCACCGTCTTCCGCATGGCGGATCGCTGCCGGCTGGTGAACGGGGCGGATGCCGGCCCGCGCGACCTGATCCACCTGCGCCGCGTCGCGCAGGATCGCGGGCTCGACGTGACCGTCACCGACGTGACCGAGGACTACACGACGATCGGCATCTGGGGGCCGAACGCGCGCGCGAACCTCAAGAAGGTCGTGGCCGACCCGGACGCGCTGGACGCGGCGAACTTTCCCTTCGCCGCCATCCGCGAGATCGAGATCGCCGGCCGCACCGTGATGGCCTTCCGCATCTCCTATGTCGGCGAGCAGGGCTGGGAACTGCACATGCCCTATGGCGACGGCCTCGCCGTCTGGGACGCGCTGCGGGATGCGGGCGTGATGGCGGTCGGCGTCGAGACCTATGCCAACTCGCGCCGGCTGGAGAAATCGCTGCGTCTGCAGAACGCCGATCTGCTAACCCAGTACAACCTGCTGGAGGCCGACCTCGCCCGCCCCAAGGTCAAGGAGGCGGATTTCTGCGGCAAGGCCCGGCATCTGGAATACCGCGCCCGCGATCACCAGCCCGCGATGCTGTGCACGCTGGTGATGACCGACAACGTGGACAGCCGGGGTGAGGCCCGCTACCCCGTCGGCACCCTGCCGGTGATGGACCCGGACAGCGGCGCGGTGCTGGTCGACAGCCTGGGCCGGCGCTCCTACACCACCTCCATCGCCTATGGCCCGAGCATCGGCAGGAACATCGCGCTGGCCTATCTGCCGTGGGACTACTGCCAGAAGGGCCGCAAGCTGACGGTCAGCTATTTCGACGAAATCTACCCGGTCGAGGTTGCCGGCATCGGCTATGCCCCCCTCTACGATCCCGAAAATGCCAAACCCCGGAGCTGAGTAGCAGAGGGATTAGCTGAGATAACCCCCGGTCGCGGCTGCCTATCCGGCCGCGACCTGCCCCGTGCCGTTTCCCTGGGCGACCAGCCAGTCCGCCAGCAGCCGCGCATTGGCCGAGGCGCGGCCATGGATTCGCAGGTAGAACGGATAGGGCGAGGGCAGGACCTCGGGCACCAGGGCGCGCAGCCTGCCGCGGGCCAGATAGGGGCCGGTCAGCGCCTCCCACCCCAGCACCGCGCCGATGCCGTCTTCGGCCGCCTGCAGCGATACCAGATAGTTGTTCAGCGTGAAGCCCGGCCCGCGCGGCTCCACCGAGGCCACCTTGCGCAGCCAGTCGGCCCAGGTCGTCCATTCCGGTTCGTCCGAGCGGGTGTGGATCAGCGGAACCGCCGCCAGATCGGCGAGGCTGGCGATGCGATGCCTCTCCATGAAACTGTCGGTCCCGAGCGCAAGGATGCGGTCCTGCATCAGGATCGCCGTCTCGTCCTGCACCTCGGCCGGATCGCCGTAATGGATGCTCAGATCCACCCCCTCGGGGGCGGCGCCGTCGTGAACCGCCTGCGACAGCGCCACCTCGGGATGGGCGGACAGGAAGCCCGCCAGACGGGGCATCAGCCACAGCGCGCTGACCGCCGTCGTCGCCGCGATCGACACGCCCGAGCGGACCGAGCGGCTGCGGATGCGGCTTACGCTTTCGGCGATTCCCTCAAGCCCGCGTTGCAGGGCCACGAACAGCAGGGCACCCGCCTCGGTCAGTTCAACTCCGCGATAGCGGCGGATGAACAGGGGCTGGCCCAGATGCTCTTCCAGCGCCTTGATGCGGTGGCTGACGGCGGCCGAGGTCACGTTCAGTTCGCCCGAGGCGCGCTTGAAGCTCAGGTGCCGGGCGGCGACCTCGAAACAGGCCAGATCGCCGAGCGGAGGCAGGTTGTAGGGCTTGGGCATGATGTCGCATCCGCGCTATAAGATGTCGCAGCCGTCATTTGGCGGAATGAGTTTAGCCAAGGTAATCTAGCTTGAGTTTTTTGGGCATTGTCAAGAAACTGTCAGACTGGCTTCGTGCGCGCAGATATCCGGCCCCCAGGAGCCCGCCATGCCAGGACACGCCCAGCCTTTGCCCGCCCAGTCCCTGTCCGATCTTCTGTCGCAGCACCGGCCCGGCCACGGGCTGCCGCAGGCGTTCTATACCTCGGACGAGGTCTTCGCCCTCGACATGGAAACCTTCTTCTATCGCGACTGGCTGTTCGCGACCCCCGCCTGCGCGCTGGAGAAGAACGGCAGCTTCCGCCGCCTGAAGATCGGCGCCTACGACATCGTCGTGCTGCGCGATGCCAAGGGCGAGGTGCGGGCCTTCCACAACTCGTGCCGGCATCGCGGATCGGTCATCTGCACGGCCGCCCAGGGCAAGGTCGCGAAACTGACCTGCCCCTATCACCAGTGGACCTACGGGCTCGACGGCCAGCTGGTCTGGGCCCGCGACATGGGCGAAGGGTTCGACCCGTCGCAGCACAGCCTGAAGCCCGTGCATTGCCGCACGGTGGCGGGGCTCGTCTATATCTGCCTCGCGGACAGCGCCCCCGATTTCGACAGCTTCGCCGGCACCGTCGCGCCCTATCTGGGCGTGCACGACCTCGGCGATGCCAAGGTCGCCTTCCAGTCCACCATCGTGGAGAACGGCAACTGGAAGCTGGTCTGGGAAAACAACCGCGAGTGCTATCACTGCACGGGCAACCATCCCGACCTGTGCCGTACCTATCCCGAGGATCCCTCGATCACGGGCGTCAGCCCGGACGGCACCTTCCCCGAAAAGGTCGAGGCCCACTTCAACCGGCTGGAAGGCGCCGGCGCCCCCTCGCGCTTTCGCATGGGCGCGGACGGGCAGTTCCGCGTGGCGCGGATGCCGCTGCTGGACGGGGCTGAAAGCTATACGGTCAACGGCCAGATCGCGGTGCAGAAGCGGCTTGGCCATGTGCCGTTCCTCGATGCCGGCACGCTGCTGATGTTCCACTACCCGACGACCTGGAACCACTTCCTGACCGATCACTCGATCACCTTCCGCGTGACCCCGATCAGCGCGATGGAAACCGAGGTCCAGACCACATGGCTGGTCCACAAGGACGCGGTCGAGGGCGTGGACTACGATCTGAAGAACCTGACCACCGTCTGGGAACACACCAACGACGAGGATCGCCGCGTGGTCGAGCACAACCAGCAGGGCATCTGCTCGCCCGCCTACCGCCCGGGTCCCTATTCGCCGAAGCACGAGGACGGCGTCATCCAGTTCGTGAACTGGTATCTCGACGGCCTGCGCCAGCGTCGGGGCGGCATGGCGATGGCGGCGGAGTAGGCCGATGCTCGATTCCCAGCATTCCGCCGGGGCGAAATGGACGGATGACGAGCCGCTGGAATGCGTCTCGATCCTGCCGGAAGCGCCCAATGTCGTGACGGTCTGCTTTCAGGCGCCGTCCGGCCGCGCCTTCGACTTCCTCGCCGGCCAGTTCCTGACGCTGGAACTGCCGGTGCCGGGCGGCCCGCTGCACCGGACCTACACGATCTCGTCCTCGCCGAGCCGGCCGAAATCGCTGACGATCACGATCAAGGCGCAGCCCGACAGCATCGGCACGCGCTGGATCATGGAGAACGTGCGGCCCGGCACCCGGCTGAAGGTCAGAGGGCCGGGCGGGCGTTTCACCTCGACCCATTTCCCGGCGAAGAAGTACCTGTTCATCTCGGCCGGGTCGGGCATCACCCCGATGATGTCGATGACGACCGAGATCTACGATCTGGGCCGCAGCTGCGATATCGTCTTCGTGAACTGCGCCGAACGTCCCTCCGAGATTATCTTCAAGCGCCGGCTGGAACAGATGGCCACCCGGATCGAGGGGCTGGACCTGAAATGGGTCGTGCAGGAGGCCGACATCTATCAGCCCTGGACCGGCTACAAGGGCCGCTTCAACCAGCTGATGCTGGGCCTGATGGCGCCCGACTACCTGGAACGCGAGGTGTTCTGTTGCGGCCCCGAAGGCTTCATGCAGGCCGTCCGCGAGGCGCTGGCGGGCCTGGGCTTCGACATGGCCCATTACCATCAGGAAAGTTTCGGCGCGCCGGAGCCGGGGCAGGTGCCCGTGGTGGAAAGCGGCAGCACCGACGAGGCGCCGGTCGAGACCGCGCAGCTGGTCTTCGCCGACAGCGGCGTCACGCATGAGTGCAGCGCCGCCGACACGGTGCTGAACGCGGCCCGCGCGGCCGGGGTCGCCATCCCCTTCGGCTGCAGCATGGGCGTCTGCGGCACCTGCCGCGTCCGCAAGCTGTCGGGCGAGGTGCATATGGTCCATAACGGCGGGATCAGCGAGGACGAGGTCGAGGAGGGCTACATCCTCGCCTGCTGCTCGAACCCGCGCGGCACCGTCACGGTCGAGGCATAGCCTCGGCCGGCTCGGACGGGGCGCCGCGGATCTCGCCCGGGCTGACCCCGCGCTCGGACTTGAGCACGCGCGCCAGATGCGGCGCGTCGCAAAAGCCGCACGCCAGCGCGATCTCGGTCACCGATTGCCGGGTCCGGTGCAGCCGGGCCGCGGCGCGGTCCAGCCGGATCTCGAGGTAGATCCGCCGGGGCGACTGGCCCAGATCGGCCTGGAACCGCCGTTCCAGCGTGCGGCGCGCGGTGCCGAGGGCGGCTGCGATCTCGTCCACGTTCAGCGGCTGCTCGATGTTCTGCTGCATCTTCAGGACGGCGCGCTTGACCATCTCGTCCCGCGCCTGCCGGGCCAGCATCTGCCCGGGCTGCGCGCGCCGGCCGCCAAGCGCATCCTCGATCATCAGGATGTTCAGGCTCTTGATGGCCGCCGACTGCCCGACATGGCGCTGCACCAGAAAGGCCGCCAGATGCGCCGCCCCGTGTCCGCCCGAACAGGTCAGCCGGTCGCGGTCGACCACGAAGATCTGGTCCGACACCGGCGTCTCATGCTCGAACCGGTCGATGAAATCCTGATGGTGGAACCAGCTGACGCAGCAGCGATAGCCCTGCAGCAGCCCCGCCGCCTGCAGGGTGAAGACCCCGGTACAAAGCCCCACCAGCGGCACCCCGCGCGCAGCCGTCTGCGTGATGAAGTCCAGCGCCTGCGGTCCGAAGGCGGCCCGGTCGCTGATGAGGCCGCCTACCACCACCAGATAGTCGAAGGGCCCGGCCCGGCGCAGCGGGGTGTCGGGCTGCACGCGCACACCGCAGCTGGACCGGATCGGGTCCATCTTCTCGGCCAGCACGGTCCAGTCGCACAGGATCGGGCGCGACTTGTCCGCATCGTCCGCCGCCAGCCGCAGGACGTCCACGAAACTGGCAAAGGCCGACAGGGTGAACTGATCGGCCAGCAGGAAGGCGACGCGCAGGCGGGTGGCGGGAATCGGTTTGGACGGCACGGAGGTCATGACGCGATCCTACACGGTGACTGGCGCAAATCTACAAACGGCGGGCGTCATGAAAACTTAATCTGCCCGTCAGCTTCGATGGAGAGGGCCCCCGCCATGCAACGTTTCTCTGCCATGTCCCTGCTCAGGAACGCGCTGACGGGCCACAAGAACTGGCGCGAGCAGTGGCCCGACAGCCAGCCCAAGGCCGAATACGACGTGGTCATCGTGGGCGCGGGCGGCCACGGCCTGGGCGCCGCCTATTATCTGGCCAAGGAACACGGCATCACCAATGTCGCCGTGATCGACAAGGGCTGGCTGGGCGGCGGCAATACCGGCCGGAACACGACCATCATCCGCTCGAACTATCTCTATGACGAAAGCGCGCGGCTTTACGATCATGCGCTCGACCTGTGGGAGAACCTGAGCCAGGAGCTGAACTACAACGTCATGTATTCCAAGCGCGGCGTGATGATGCTGGCGCACAACGTCCATGACGTGCAGTCCTTCCAGCGCCATGTCCATTCGAATCGCCTGAACGGCGTCGACAACCGCTGGCTGACCCGGGATGAGGCCAAGGCCTTCTGCCCGCCGCTGAACATCAGCCCCGACGCCCGCTATCCGGTGATGGGCGCGGCGCTGCAGATGCGGGCGGGGACGGCGCGGCACGACGCGGTGGCCTGGGGCTATGCCCGCGCCGCCGCCGCGCGGGGCGTGGACATCATCCAGAACTGCCCGGTCATCGCGATCCGGCGCGGGCCCGACGGGGCCGTGCAGGGCGTCGATACCGCCAGGGGCTTCATCAAGGCGAAGAAGGTCGCCGTCTCGGCCGCGGGTCACACCAGCGTGGTGATGGACAGCGCGGGCGTGCGGATGCCGCTGGAAAGCTTCCCGCTGCAGGCCCTGGTCAGCGAGCCGGTGAAGCCGATCTTCCCCTGCGTCGTCATGTCGAATTCGGTCCATGCCTATATCAGCCAGTCCGACAAGGGCGAGCTGGTCATCGGTTCGGGCACCGACCAGTATACCAGCTACAGCCAGCGCGGCGGGCTGCCCCTGATCGAACATACCGTCGCGGCCATCTGCGAGGTGTTCCCGATCTTCAACCGCATGCGGATGCTGCGCAAATGGGGCGGCATCGTGGACGTGACCCCGGACCGCAGCGCCATCCTCGGCAAGACCCCGGTCAAGGGTCTCTATGTCAACTGCGGCTGGGGCACCGGCGGCTTCAAGGCGACGCCGGGGGCCGCGCATACGCTGGCCTGGACGGTGGCCAAGGACGAGCCGCATCCGATCAACGCGCCCTTCACGCTGGAACGCTTCACCACCGGCCGGCTGATCGACGAAGCCGCCGCCGCCGCCGTCGCGCATTGAGGACCCCGCCATGCTTCTGATCCATTGCCCCTATTGCGACGAGACCCTGCCCGAGGCCGAATTCGCCTATGCCGGCGAGGCGCATATCGCGCGCCCGGCCGATCCCTCGGCCCTGACGGACGAGGAATGGCGCGATTTCCTCTTCATCCGCACCAATGCGCGCGGGCCCCATTATGAACGCTGGCGCCATATCCATGGCTGCGGCCGCTTCTTCAACGCCTGCCGCGACACCGTCAGCGACCGGTTCCTGATGACCTACAAGGCCGGCGAAGAGCGCCCGGCACACGCCACGCTGGAGGCCGCGGAATGAGCCGTTACCGCATCCCGGGCATGGGCCGGGTCGATCCCGCCCGGACCGTCCGCTTCACCTTCGACGGCCGCAGCTATACCGGCCTTCGCGGCGACACCGTCGCCTCGGCGCTGCTGGCGCATGGCGTCCACCTGATGGGCCGGTCGTTCAAGTATCACCGCCCGCGCGGCCCGGTCACCGCCGGGTCCGAGGAACCGAACGCCCTGATCGGCACCTCGCGCGGCCCCGGCCGGTTCGAGCCGAATACCCGCGCCACCGTGCAGGAACTGCGCGAGGGGCTGGTGGCGGAAAGCCAGAACAAGTGGCCGTCCCTGAAGTTCGACATCGGGGCGGTGAACGACCGCGCCTACATGCTGTTCTCGGCCGGGTTCTACTACAAGACCTTCATGTGGCCCCGCAGCTTCTGGGACAGGGTCTACGAACCCTTTATCCGCGCCGCTGCCGGTCTGGGAAAATCCCCGACCGAGGCCGACCCCGACAGCTATGCCAGCCGCAACCTGCATACCGACGTGCTGGTGATCGGCGGCGGGGCGGCCGGCCTGCAGGCGGCGCTGGTGGCGGCGAAATCCGGCGCGCGCGTGGTATTGGTCGACGAGAACCCCGAGATGGGCGGTTCGCTGCTGTCCGATCCCTCCGTCCGCATCGACGGGCAGGGGGCCTGGGCATGGCTGGCCGACCGGGTGGCGCAGCTGCGCGCGGCCGGCGTCACGCTGATGACCCGCACGACCGCGATCGGCTATTATCACCAGAACTTCGTCGGCCTTGTCGAGCGGGTGGCCGACCATCTGGACCGGCCCCCGCAGGGCGCCCCGCGCGAGCGGATGTGGCATGTACGGGCCAGGCAGGTCGTTCTGGCGCAGGGCGCGCTGGAAAAACCGCTGGTCTTCGACGGCAACGACCGTCCCGGCGTCATGCTGGCCGGCGCGGCCCAGACCTACCTGAACCGCTATGGCGTCAAGGTGGGCGACATTGCGGCCGTGGTGACCAGCCATGACAGCGCCTGGTATGCCGCCTTCGACCTGGCCGATGCCGGCGCCCGCGTCGCGGCCATCGCCGACACCCGCGACCGGGTGCGCCAGGATCTGGTCGATGCCGCGCGCCGCCGCGGGATCGAGGTGCTGGCCGGCCATACCGCCACCGCCACCTCCGGCCGGCTGCGCGTCAGGTCCGTCCGGGTGAACCCGGTCCGGGACGGCAAGGTCGGCCCCGGCCGCGAGATCGCCTGCGACGTGCTGCTGATCTGTGGCGGCTGGACCCCGTCGCTGCATCTCTTCTCGCACACCAAGGGCTCGCTGGCCTGGGATGCGGACAACCGCACCTTCCTGCCCGATCGCACGACCGAGGCCTGCCAGATCGCCGGCGCGGGCCGCGGTCTGTGGGGCTATGGCCCGGTGCTGGAAGACGGCATGCGCGCCGGTCTTGCCGCGGCCGAGGCGCTCGGCCGCACCGGCACGCCGGCCGGCGCAGGGGTCGAGGGCGACCGCCCCGGCACCGGCGTCACCCAGAAAGAGCTGCCGACCGACCGCAGCGCGGGCAAGGCCAAGGCCTTCGTCGACTACCAGAACGACGTGACCGCCAAGGACATCCGCCTGGCGGTGCGCGAAGGCATGCGCTCGATCGAGCATGTGAAGCGCTACACCACCAACGGCATGGCGACCGATCAGGGCAAGATGTCGAACATCAACGGGCTGATGATCGCCGCCGACGCGCTGGCCAAGGAACCGCCGCAGGTGGGGCTGACCACCTTCCGCCCGCCCTACACGCCCACCAGCTTCGGCGCCTTCGTGGGCTATCACAAGGGCGCCACCTTCGAGCTGACGCGCAGGACGCCCATCGACCCCTGGGCCGAGGCGCAGGGCGCGGCTTTCGAGCCGGTCTCGCTGTGGCGCCGGGCGTGGTATTTCCCGCGGGCGGGCGAGGACATGCACGCCGCCGTGGCGCGCGAATGCCGGATGACGCGGGCCTCGGCCGGCATGTTCGACGCCTCGACCCTCGGCAAGATCGAGGTCGCGGGCCCGGATGCCACCGAGTTCATGAACCGCATGTACACCAACCCCTGGACGAAACTGGCGCCGGGCCGGTGCCGCTATGGCCTTCTGCTGGGCGAGGACGGTTTCATCCGCGATGACGGCGTGATCGGGCGGCTGGCGCAGGACCTGTTCCACGTCACCACCACCACCGGCGGCGCGGCGCGGGTCCTGAACATGATGGAGGATTACCTGCAGACGGAATGGCCCGACCTGGACGTCTGGCTGACCTCGACCACCGAGCAATGGGCGACCGTCGCCGTCAACGGCCCCAACGCACGCAAGGTGCTGGCGCCGCTGGTCGAGGGGCAGGACCTCTCGGACGAGGCCTTCCCGCATATGTCGGTCGCGCAATGCACGGTCGCGGGCTTCCCCGCACGGCTGTTCCGCATCAGCTTCACCGGCGAGCTGGGCTTCGAGATCAACGTGCCCGCCCGTCACGGCCTCGCGCTGTGGACGGCGATCCACGCGGCCGGCCAGCCCTATGACATCTGCCCCTACGGCACGGAAACGATGCACGTCCTGCGGGCCGAAAAGGGCTACATCATCGTCGGGCAGGATACCGACGGGACGGTCACGCCGCAGGATGCGGGGCTCGACTGGGCCATCGGCAAGGCCAAGAAGGACTTCGTCGGCAAACGCTCGCTGCAGCGTCCCGACATCGTCGCGCCGAACCGCAAGCAGCTGGTCGGCCTGCTGACCGAGGACGGAACCCGGCTGCAAGAGGGCGCGCAGATCGTCCTGGACCCGAACCAGACGCTGCCGATGACGATGGCGGGGCATGTCACCTCGTCCTACGACTCGGTCGCGCTCGGCCGGCCCATCGCGATGGCGGTGATCGCCGGCGGTCATGGCCGGATGGGCGAGACGGTGCATATCCCGATGCCGAACGGCACGGTGCGCGCCACGATCACCTCGACCAACTTCTACGATCCCGCCGGCGAACGGCTGAAGGCCTGAGGAGCGCGAGATGACCGCACAACGCCACGACTTCGACGCCGCGCCCTTCCGGCTGGAAGAGCTGCCCTGGTCGCCCCGCTTCTCGCTGCGGGTGCGCCCGCAGAACCGCGCGGCACTGGAAGGCGCCCTGGGCCTGACCCTGCCCGCCCGCATCGGCGAGCGCAGCATGACGGGCGGGACCGAGGTCCTGTGCCTCGGCCCGGACGAATGGACCGTCCTGGTGCCCGAGTCGGGCCGTGACGCGCTGGTCGATGCCGGCGCCCGCATCTATGCCCAGACCCCCCACAGCCTGGTCGAGATCAGCGACCGCGAGATCACGCTGCGCCTGTCCGGCCCGCAGGCGCTGACCGCGCTGACGGCCGGCTGCCCCCGCGATGTGGAGGCGCTGCAGACCGGCCGCGCCGCCCGGACGCTGTTCGACAGCGCGACCGTGATCCTGTGGCGCGACGGCGCGGACAGCTTCCGCATGGATGTCTGGCGCAGCTTCCTGCCGCATGTCCGCGCCATCCTCGACAAGGTCGCGGCGGAACTGAAATCCGGGCTGTGACGCCGCGGTCCTGCCCGACGCCGACATCGCCGAACGTTCCTGCTGCGGCCCCGCGGCCGCGGATGATCCCGCCACACCGAAAGGGTTTCCCATGCTCGATTCCAAGCTCCACGCGATCTCGGACAGCGCCATCGCCGGCGCCATCGCCCGCGAACTGGGCCGCCAGCAGGACCAGATCGAACTGATCGCCTCCGAAAACATCGTCTCGTCCGACGTGCTGGCCGCCCAGGGCTCGGTCCTGACGAACAAATATGCCGAGGGCTATCCCGGCAAGCGTTACTATGGCGGCTGCGAATTCGTGGACGAGGTCGAGGACATCGCCCGCGACCGCCTGAAACAGCTGTTCGGCGCGGCCCATGCGAACGTCCAGCCCCATTCCGGCGCGCAGGCGAACCAGGCGGTGTTCCTGGCGCTGCTGCAACCGGGCGACAAGATCATGGGCCTGTCGCTGGCGCATGGCGGCCACCTGACCCACGGCTCCCCGGTGACCATGTCGGGCAAATGGTTCGAGGTCGCCAGCTACGAGGTCGAGGAGGACACGCATCTCATCGACATGGACAAGGTGCGCGAGAAGGCGCTGGCGGAACGGCCCAGGCTGATCGTCGCGGGCGCCTCGGCCTATCCGCGCCACATGGACTTCGCGGCGTTCCGCGCCATCGCCGACGAGGTGGGCGCCTGGCTGATGGTGGACATGGCCCACTATGCCGGTCTTGTCGCGGCGGGCGAATACCCCAACCCGGTGCCCCATGCCCATATCGTCACCTCGACCACGCACAAGACCCTGCGCGGCCCGCGCGGCGGCGTCATCCTGACCAATGACGAGGATCTGGCGAAGAAGATCAACTCGGCGGTGTTCCCCGGCAACCAGGGCGGCCCGCTGATGCATGTCATCGCCGCCAAGGCCGTGGCCTTCGGCGAGGCGCTGCAGCCGTCGTTCAGGGACTACGCCCGGGCCGTCGTCGCCAATGCCCGCGCGCTTGCCGACACGCTGAGGCAGGGCGGCATGGGCATCGTCTCGGGCGGGACCGATTGCCACATGGTCCTGTGCGACCTGCGCCCGCTGGGCGTGACCGGCAAGTCCGCCGAGATCGCGCTGGAGCGTGCAGGCCTGACCTGCAACAAGAACGCGATCCCCTTCGACCCGGAAAAGCCCTTCGTGACCTCGGGCATCCGCCTCGGCAGTTCGGCCGGCACCACCCGCGGCTTCGGCGAGGCCGAGTTCCGCCAGATCGGCGAGATGATCCTGCGCGTGCTGCGCGCGCTCGGTCAGACCCCCGAGGGCGATGCCGCGCTGGAGGCCGAGGTCCGCGCCGAGGTCAAGGCGATCTGCGACCGCTTCCCGATCTACGGGGCGTGAATGTTCCTCTCGGTCTTCGACATCTTCAAGATCGGCATCGGCCCTTCATCGTCGCATACGATGGGGCCAATGGTCGCCGCCGCGCGGTTTCTGGACGATCTGCGCGGCGGGGCCGAGAAAATCCCCGGCGCCAGCACCCCGCACCGGCTGTTTGCCAGCCTGCACGGCAGCCTCGCCTTCACCGGCAAGGGCCATGCGACCGACCGGGCGGTGATCCTCGGCCTCTGCGGCCTGACCCCGGACCGCATGGACCCCGACGATGCCGCACGGATCGAGGCCGAGGTGCGCGAACAGGGCGTCGTGCGCCCCGCGGGGCTGGGCACGCTGGTCTTCCGACCGGACCGCGATCTGGTCTTCGACTATGGCCCCGCGCTGCCGGGCCATCCGAATGGCATGATCCTGAAGGCCTTCGACCCCGAGGGCCGACCCTATCACCAGCAGACCTACTACTCCGTCGGCGGCGGCTTCGTCGTCACCAAACCCGAGCTGGAGGCGAGCCGGGCCGGCCGCGCCCCCGTCCAGCAGGCTGCCCGCGTGCCGTTCCCCTTCGAGACGGCCGAGCAGATGCTGCAGATGGGCATCGCCTCGGGGCGCAGCATTGCCGAGATGAAGCGCGCCAACGAAGAGGCAGTGCTGGGCGACCGGCTGAACGACCGGCTCGACGCGATCTGGGCCGCGATGGATGGATGCATCTCGCGCGGGCTGCTGCAGGACGGCATCCTGCCCGGCGGGCTGAAGGTCCGCCGCCGCGCCCGCGCCATCCACGAGCAGCTGGAACGCGAGCGGGGGCGCAACATCAACCAGCCGCATCAGGCGAATGACTGGCTGAGCGTCTATGCCATGGCCGTGAACGAGGAAAACGCCGCCGGCGGGCGCGTCGTGACCTCGCCCACGAACGGGGCGGCGGGCGTCGTGCCGGCGGTGGGGCGCTATTATCTCGACCATTGCATCGGCGCGACGGCGACCGGGATCCGCGACTATCTGCTGGTCGCGGCGGCGATCGGCGGGCTCATCAAGCACAACGCCTCGATCTCGGGCGCCGAGGTCGGCTGCCAGGGCGAGGTCGGCTCGGCCTCGGCGATGGCGGCGGCGGGGCTGTGCGCCGTGCTGGGCGGGTCGAATGCGCAGATCGAGAATGCGGCCGAGATCGCGCTCGAGCATCACCTGGGCATGACCTGCGATCCGGCCGCCGGTCTGGTGCAGGTCCCCTGCATCGAGCGCAATGCGCTTGGCTCGATCAAGGCGGTCAGCGCGGCCAGCCTGGCGCTGCGCGGCGATGGCAGCCATTTCCTGCCGCTGGACAACTGCATCCGGGTGATGCGCGACACGGGCCGGGATATGAACGAGAAGTACAAGGAAACCTCGCAGGGCGGCATCGCCGTCAACCTGCCGGAATGCTGACCGGCGGCGGGCCGGAGGATGGGGCCGCGTCCTATCCCCAGACGGCAAGGATCAGCGGCACGCCGACCACCACCACCAGCAGCGACAGCGGCGCGCCGAGCCGGGCGTAGTCGCCGAAGCGATAGCCGCCGGGCCCCATGACCAGCGTGTTGCACTGATGCCCGATGGGCGTCAGGAAGTCGCAGCCCGCGCCCACCGCCACCGCCATCAGGAAGGCATCGGCACCGAAGCCCAGCTGGCCCGCGAAGGTGGCGGCAATGGGCGCCATCACCAGCACGGTCGCCGCGTTGTTCAGGAACGGCGTCACTGCCATCGCCGCGACCATGATCATCGCCAGCGCCCCCCAGACCGGCAGGCCGGTCGCCGCCGCCGACAGCCATGCCCCGATCAGGTCGGTGCCGCCGGTCGATTGCAGCGACTGGCTGACCGGGATCAGCGCGCCCAGCATCACCAGGATCGGCCATTCCACGCTTTCATAAGCGTCGCGCGGGCTGATCGCGCCGGTCGCCATCATCAGCACCGCCGCGCCGAAGAAGGCGATGGCCACCGGCACGATGCTGAGCGCGGTCAGCGTCATCGCGGCAGCGAGGATCGCCAGCGGCAGCAGTTCCTTGCGCACGCTGCCCAGCCCGATGCTGCGTTCGGCCAGCGGCAGCAGGCCCAGCCCCTGCATCCGTTCGGGCAGGATCGCGGCCGGCCCCTGCAGCAGCAGCACGTCGCCCGCGGCCAGCCGCGTCTCGCCCAGCCGTTCGGTCATCCGGTGCCCGGCGCGCGAGATGGCGATGACGTTGACGCCGTACCGCTGATACAGGTTGACGGTGCTGGCGCTGCGGCCGACCAGCAGCGAGGCGGGCGTCACCACCGTCTCGATGATGCCGACCTTCTCGCGGCTGCTGCCCGGCTCTTCCTCCTGCCGGGCGAGTTCCAGGCCGCCGACGCTGACCGCCCGTTCCAGCGCATCGGGCCCCCCGCGCAGCAGCAGCGTGTCGCCCGGTTCGATGACGGTTTCCGGCAGGGTGACGGTCCGCCGCTGGTCGTTGCGCAGGATGCCGGTGACGGCCAGCCCGCCATCCACCCGGCTGAGCAGATGGCCCACCGTGTCGCCCGCCGCCTTCGCGCCCTCGGGCACCCGCGCCTCGGTGTTGTAGTCGCTGATCCCCACCGCCTCTTCGAGGCTGGGCGCGGCGCGGCGGTCGCGCGGGATCAGCCGGTAGCCCAGCATCAGGAACAGGATGCCCAGCACCGACAGGACCAGCCCGACCGGCGCGTAGTCGAACATGGTGAAGGGCTGGCCCGTCAGGTCCGCCCGCACCCGCGACACGATGATGTTGGGCGAGGTGCCGATCATCGTGATCAGCCCGCCGAGCAGCGAGCCGAAGGCCATGGGCATCAGGAAGACCGAGGGCGAGACGCCCGACCGTTTGGCCATGCGGAAGGCAGCGGGCATCAGCATGGCCAGCGCGCCGATATTCTTGACCAGCGCTGACATGAAGGTGACCGAGGCGACCAGCACCGCCATCTGCCAGCGCACATGGGTGACCTTGCGCGACAGCCAGCGGATCGTCGCCTCGATCAGGCCGGACCGGGCGACGGTCGCGCTGACGACCAGCGCGCTGCCGACGATGATGACGATGTCGTCGCTGAAGCCGGTGAAGGCCTGTTCCGGCGTCACCGTTCCCGCCGCGAGCGAGGCCAGCAGCGCCAGCATCGCCACCAGATCATAGCGGAGCCGTCCCCAGATGAAGAGCAACATCATGGCGCCGAGGATCGAGAAGGACAGCGCCTGCGGCAGGGTCATGAAATGCTCCGGACAACCGCAGAGCAACTCGCCGCCGGCCCCGCGGGTTCCGGCGGCGCCGCGCGAGGCGGCCGGGTCAGGTTGCCAGCCGCTCGCGCCCGTGCGGCGCGTCGAAGTCCAGCACCGGGTTGATCGGGATGATCCGGTTCGGATTGATCGTGTCGTGGCTGAAATGATAGTGCCGCACGAAATGGTCGAAGCGCACCGTCCCGGCCACGCCCGGCACCTGATAAAGGTCGCGGGTATAGGCCCAGAGGTTCGGATAGTCGATCAGCCGGCGCCGGTTGCATTTGAAATGCAGGTGATAGACCGGATCGAAGCGGACGAGCGTGGTGAACAGCCGCCAGTCGGCCTCGGTGACCCTGTCGCCGGTCAGGTAGCGGCGGGTGGCCAGCCGGTCTTCCAGCGAGTCGAGACTGTCGAACAGGGCATGGACCGCGCGGTCATAGGGTTCCTGCCGGGTGGCGAAGCCCGCCTTGTAGACGCCGTTGTTGACGCTGTCGTAGATGCGGGTGTTCAGCGCGTCGATCTCGTCCCGCAGGTCGGCGGGCCGGAAATCGGCGCTGTTGCCCGTCAGCCCGTCGAAGGCCGAGTTGAACATGCGGATGATCTCGGCGCTTTCGTTCGACACGATGGTGCCCCGCGCCTTGTCCCACAGCACCGGCACCGTGACCCGGCCCGAGATCTGCGGGTCGGCGCGGGTGTAGATGTCGCGCAGGAAGGGCAGTCCGAACAGCCGGTCGCCGGTCGCGCCGTCGAAATCGGTCGAGAAGGTCCAGCCGTCGGCCAGCATGTCGGGATGGACCACCGACACGTCGATCAGCGGTTCCAGTCCCTTCAGCGCCCGGAAGATCAGCGTGCGATGCGCCCAGGGGCAGGCATAGGAGACATAGAGGTGATAGCGCCCCGCCTCGGCCGCGAAGCCGCCCTCGCCCGAGGGGCCGGGGCTGCCGTCCGGGGTGATCCAGTTGCGGAAGGTGGTCGTCGTGCGCTGAAAGGCGCCGCCGGTGCTGTCGGTGTCGTACCATTCGGGCGACCAGCGCCCCTGAACGAGTTGGCCCATCTGAACCTCCGCCTCCGCGTTTCCTGTGCATGTTCCTGTGTGTCTGTGGCCTATATGGTCGATCCGTGCCCGAAGCGGCACCCGAAGCCGCGCGCAGGATCCATGCGCTGCCGCACAAGGCAGGCGGCCGTGCCGAGGGAACATCGCGGCCGGATCGCAGGTTCCCCTGCGGGCGGGCACGGGGGTGCGGGGGGGGCGTGGCGCGCCGGCAACGCCGCGCAGCTGCGGCGAAAGGCGCCGCTTGAAAAGCCTCCGCGCCGCGCCCCATCTCAGCGGACGGGGGAGGGGGCGAGATGAGCGACTATCTGTCGAAGGATGTGATGGCCTGGCTTGAAGAGGCCCGGCGCCGCGACCGCCGCCGGCGGGGCCGGCTGCACATCCAGGCGGGCGCCGACCACTGGCCGGTGCTGCGCCGGTGGGAGGGCGGCTTTGCGCTGGATGCGCGGGGGGCGGCGCATCTGCGCGGCTTCGTCGATCTTTATGACGGGCCGCGCCACCTGATGAACTGCCTGATCGTTGCCACCGCCGTCGAGGGCGACGAGCTGATCTGCACCGTCAAGAGCATGACCCCGGCCGAAGACCGGCCGCCGGTGGACTTCGTCCGCGACGACCGGGCCCCGGGCGGGCTGCTGCCGCCGCCCGCGACGGCGTCCTGACGAGACAGCCTACTGAAGATCGGCGAAGGCCGCGCGCAGCCGCGCGACCGCCTCCTCGACCAGCGGGCGGGGCGTGGCGAGGTTGAACCGCAGGAAGCTGTCGCCGCCCGCGCCGAAGCTCGCGCCGTGGTTCACCGCGATCCGCGCCTGCCCCTGCACCCTCTCGATGAATTCCGCCGGCGCCATGCCGGTGCCGCCGAAATCCACCCAGGCCAGATAGGTCGCCTCCAGCGGCATCGACCGCAGGCCCGGGATCGCGTTCACCCCCCCGTCGAAGATCTGCCGGTTGCCGTCCAGATAGGCGACCAGGTCATCCACCCAGTCGGCGCCTTCGGGCGAATAGGCGGCCGTCACCATGTTCAGGCCGAAGCTGTTGGGCGAGATGCCGAGCGCGCCCATCCGCGCCTCGATCCGTCCGCGCAGCGCGGGGTCGGACACGATGACGTTGCCGGTATGGCAGCCGGCGATGTTGAAGGTCTTGGTCGCCGCCGTCATCATCACCAGCCGGTCGGCAATCTCGGGCATGACATTGGCCATCACGTGATGGCGCTGGCCCGGCAGGACCAGATCGTGATGGATCTCGTCCGACACCAGGATCAGGTCGTGCCGCCGGCAGAACCCGCCCACCGCGCGCAGCTCTGCCTCGGTCCAGACCCGGCCGCCGGGATTGTGCGGCGAACAGAGGATCAGCATCCGTTCCCGCCCGGTCAGCAGCGGCTCCCAGCCCGAGGGATCGAGGACATAGCGCCCGTCGACCTGCGGCAGCGGGCATTCGGTGACGCTGCGGCCGCCGGCGCGGATGACCCGGGCGAAGGCATGGTAGACCGGCGTCGTCAGGATCACCGCATCGCCCGGTTCGGTGAGGGCATCGACGCAGATGCCGGTGCCGTTGACCAGCCCGTGCGTGGTCAGGATCCAGCCGGGATCGACCTGCCAGCCGTGGCGGTGCTGCATCCACCAGCAGATCGCGGCGCGATAGTCGCTGTCATCGCCGAAATAGCCGTAGACGCCATGCGCCGCCATCGACTCGACGGCCCGCTGCACCGCCTGCGGCGGGCGGAAGTCCATGTCCGCCACCCACATCGCGATGCCCTCGTCGCGCGGCACGCCATAGACCGGCTGCATCATGTCCCATTTGGCGCAGTGGGTGCCGCGCCGCTCGATGATCTCGTCGAAGCTCATGAAGGTGGTCTTGCCTTTCGTTGCTGTGCGCGCGGCCGGCCGGCGCGGGTCCGGCGCCCGGGTGCGGCCTTGTTTCATGGCCGTTGCGCGGAGGCGGGCCATCGCCTACATCCGGCCCATGACGCTGCGCCCCATCCTGATCCATCCCGACCCGCGCCTCAAGAAGGTCTGCGACCCCGTGCCCGCCGTGGACGACACGCTGCGCCGGCTGGCCGACGACATGCTGGCCACGATGTATGACGCGCCGGGCATCGGGCTGGCCGCGCCGCAGGTGGGCGTGACCCGGCGGATGCTGGTGATGGATTGCGTCAAGGACAGCCGGGCCGCGCCGCAGCCGATGGTGCTGGTCAACCCCGAGATCACCTGGACCTCGGAGGCGGTGAACACCTATGAGGAAGGCTGCCTGTCGATCCCCGAACAATATGGCGACGTGACGCGCCCGGCCGAGGTGCGGGTGCGCTGGACCGCGCTGGACGGCAGCACCAAGGAAGAGCAGTTCGACGGATTGTGGGCCACCTGCGTGCAGCACGAGATCGACCATCTGAACGGCAAGCTGTTCATCGACTATCTGGGCCCGCTGAAGCGGCAGATGATCACCCGCAAGATGGAAAAGCTGAAGCGCGGGATGGCGCGGGCCTGATGGCGGTGCTGCCCATCGTCCAATGGCCCGACCGGCGGCTGGCCGAACGCGCGGGCGAGGTCGCGGTCTTCGACGCGGCGCTGCGCCATCTGGCCGAAGACATGCTGGAAACGATGTATGCCGCGCCGGGCCGGGGGCTGGCCGGGCCGCAGGTGGGGGCGATGCTGCGGCTGTTCGTGATGGATTGCGGCTGGAAGGACGGCACGCCCGACCCGCGCGTGATCGTCAACCCGCAGATCGTGTTCGCCGAAGGCGAGGCCACGCGCGAGGAGGGCTGCCTGTCGGTGCCGGGCCTGATGGTGCCGGTGACGCGGCCCGACCGGGTGAAGCTGCGCTGGCAGGGCCTCGACGAGGCCTGGACGGTAGCGGAGTTCGAGGGGTTCGAGGCGACCTGCGTGCAGCACGAACTCGACCATCTGGACGGCATCCTGCATATCGACCGCACCACCGACGAGATCCGCACGATCCTCGCCCCGCAGCTGAAGGAGCTGGCGGCGCGGGCGGCGCATGGCGCATGAGGGCGCGCGCATGACCGTCCGGCCCTTCCTGCCCTATGCCGACCGTCGGCTGCACCAGCCCGCCGAACCGGTGGCCGCGGTGACCGAAACCGTCCGGATGATCTGGGACGACATGGTCGAGACGATGGACGCGATGCCGGGGGTGGGCCTGGCCGCGCCGCAGATCGGCATCCTGATGCGGCTGGCCGTGGTCGATGCCTCGGACAAGCGCGGGCAGGCGGTGCGGATGGCCAATCCCGAGGTGCTGCACGCCTCGGTGCAGCTGCGCCGGCACGAGGAAGCCTCGCCCAACCTGCCGGGCGTGTCGGCGGTGATCGAACGGCCCCGCGCGGTGACGGTGCGATACCTGAACGAGGCGGGCGAGGTCGAGGACCGCGATTTCGTCGGACTGTGGGCCACCAGCGTCCAGCACCAGATCGACCATCTGAACGGCCGGCTCTATGTCGATCACCTGACGCCGCTGCGCCGCAAGATGCTGGTCGCCAAGGCGCAGAAGCTGGGACGGCGCTGATGCGGGTGGTGTTCATGGGCACGCCCGCCTTCTCGGTGCCGGTACTGCAGGCGCTGGCCGCGGCGGGGCACGAGATCGCCTGCGTCTATTGCCAGCCGCCGCGCCCGGCGGGGCGGGGCAAGAAGGACCGCCCCTCGCCGGTGCAGGCGGCGGCCGAGGCGATGGGCCTGCCGGTGCGCCACCCCCTGTCGCTGAAGGGGGCCGAGGCGCAGGCCGACTTTGCCGCGCTGGATGCCGATGTGGCGGTGGTGGTGGCCTACGGGCTGATCCTGCCGCAGCCGGTGCTGGACGCGCCGCGGCAGGGGTGCCTCAACATCCATGCCTCGCTACTGCCGCGCTGGCGCGGGGCCGCGCCGATCCACCGGGCGATCATGGCGGGGGACGCGGAGACCGGCATCTGCATCATGCGGATGGAGGCAGGGCTGGATACCGGGCCGGTGCTGCTGCGCGAGGCGATGCCGATCGCGGCCGGGGACACGACCGGCGACCTGCATGACCGGCTGGCGGCCACGGGGGCGCGGCTGATCGTGACGGCGCTGGACCGGCTGGCCGACCTGCGGGCCGAGCCGCAGCCCGAGGACGGCGTGACCTATGCCGCGAAGATCGACAAGGCCGAGGCGCGGATCGACTGGACGCAGCCGGCAGACCGGGTGGACCGGCTGATCCGCGGCCTGTCGCCCTTTCCCGGCGCCTGGTGCGAGGTGGCCGGCGAGCGGGTGAAGCTGCTGCGGTCCCGCGTCGCCGCGGGGCAGGGCGCGCCGGGTCAGGTACTGGACGGCTTCACCATCGCCTGCGGCACCGGCGCCGTCGAGGTGACCGAGGCGCAGCGCGAGGGCAAGCGGCCGATGCCGGCGGCCGAGGTGCTGCGCGGGCTGGTGCTGCCCGGGAGGCTGGGCTGAGGGATTCCCTTCCCGCCCGCTTCGGCGCATGATCGCGGCAATTCTTGCAGGAGGTCTGGCTTGGGCATTCTGACCCTCATCATCATCGGCGCGGCGGCCGGCTATCTGGCGGCGCGGATGCTGCGCATCGGCGAGGATCCGCTACTGACCGTCGGGCTGGGGATCGTCGGCGCCGTGCTGGGCGGGCTGCTGCTGCGGGTGGTGGCTGCGGTGCTGGGCTGGATCGCGGTCCTTCTGGGCGCGGTGGCGGGCGCGCTGCTGCTGATCTGGCTGTGGCAGGGCCGGGGCCGCCGGCGGTGAGCCTGATCCGAACCCTGCTGTGGGGTCTGGCCGCGATGCTCGCAGCCTTCCTGTTCTGGCGGCTGGTCCGGGCGGGCTTCTGGCTGATCACCCGGCCCGGCGGCTGGATCGTGCTGGCCTGCGCCGCGCTGCTGGCGGCGCAGCATTGGGGCACGCCCGTGGCGGCGCGATAGCGGCGCCGGCGCAGCGGGGGTTTTCCACCCCCGCACCCGCGGAGGATATTTGCGCCGACAAGAAGCTGGTAGAGGCACGGGGCGGGTCAGGCGCCCGGCTTGTGGCGCGGCGGGCGCGGGCGGTAGACCGGCAGCCGCCAGCCGAAGCGCAGGCTTCCCGCGCGCAGGCCGAAGGTGACGATCCCGCAGGCCGACAATGCCGCGATCTGCGGCAGGCCGAGCGCGGCAAGCGCCAGCGCCGCCAGCGCCCCGCCGAGCGCGGCGGACAGATAGAGCTCGCCCTGTTTCAGCACCAGCGGCACCTCGTTCGCGACCACGTCGCGCATCAGCCCGCCGAAGCTGCCGGTGACGACGCCGCACAGCGCCACGATCACCGGCCCGTGGCCCAGATCCGCCGCCACCGCCACCCCGGCCGGCACCGCCACCGCCAGCGCGCAGGCATCGAGCCACAGGAGCACCCGGTAGCGGCTTTCCAGCAGATGCGCGGTAAAGAACACCAGCACCGCAGCCGCCGCCGCGATCAGCACGAATTGCGGCGCGGCCACCCAGAACACCGGATCGCGGCCGAGGATCAGGTCGCGCAGCGTGCCGCCACCCACCGCCGTCAGCGCCGCCATGAACACGAAGCCCACGAGGTCGAGCTGCGACCGGCTCGCCACCAGCGCGCCGGTCAGCGCGAAGACCAGCACCGCGGCATGGTCCAGCGTCATGGCCAGCGCCTGCGGGCTCATCCCCGCGCGGCCTTCGCCTTCGCCGGCTTGAAGGGCGCCATGCCGGCGCGGGCCAGTTCGTCGGCGCGTTCGTTTTCCGCGTGCCCCGCATGGCCCTTGATCCAGCGCCACGTCACCCGGTGCCGGGCCTGCGCCGCGTCGAGCCGCTGCCACAGGTCGACATTCTTCACCGGCTTGCCGTCCGAGGTGCGCCAGCCGTTCCGCTTCCAGCCGTGGATCCAGCCGGTGACGCCGTTCTTCACATAGGCCGAGTCGGTGACGACGGTCACGTCCGAGGCGCGCGACAGCGCCTCCAGCGCGGAAATCGCCGCCAGCAGTTCCATCCGGTTGTTGGTGGTCAGCGCCTCGCCGCCCGACAGGCTGCGTTCCTTCACCACCGCCTCGCCCTCGCGCGCCAGAAGCAGCACGCCCCAGCCCCCGGGGCCGGGATTGCCGGAACAGGCACCGTCGGTATAGGCGAACAGGTCGGGCATCGCGTCTCCTTCGCGTCGCGGTCTAGGCAGGCGGGGCGGGCGCGTCAACAGCGGGGCGTCAGCCGGCGAGGCCGGGTTCGTCGAGCAGGGTGCGCCCGTCGCGGCTCTCGATCTCGATCAGCCACAGGTCGCGGTCGCGGCCGCGCTGGCGGGCGAGGACGGCATCCACCTCGGGCTCCGGCCCCTCGGCCAGCAGGACCCAGACCCGGGCACCCGCGGCGAGGTCATAGCTGCGGTGATAGGCGCGGGCCTGCCCGTCCAGCGTGGCGCATTTCACGATCACCGTGCCCGCGTCCGGATCGCCCTTCGCGGTGACATAGACCGGGATGTCGGCCAGCCGCAGCCGCGCCAGATAGGCCCCGACCCAGACATGGGTGGCCAGCCGCGCCTCGGCCGCCATCAGTCGCCGTCGCGGAAATCGAGGCCCATTTCCGAATAGCGTTCCGCCTCTTCCAGCCAGTTGGGCCGGACCTTGACCTGCAGGAACAGGTGCACCGGCCGACCCATGAATTCGGCCAGTTCGGCGCGGGCGGCGGTGGAGATGCCCTTGATCGTCTCGCCGCCCTTGCCCAGCACGATGCCCTTGTGGCCGTCGCGGGCGACATAGACGATCTGGTCCACCCGGGCCGATCCGTCCTGCCGTTCTTCCCATTTCTCGGTCTCGACCGTCAGCTGGTAGGGGATTTCCTCGTGCAGGCGCAGGGTCAGCTTCTCGCGCGTGATCTCGGCCGCGATCATCCGCATCGGCAGGTCGGCGATCTGGTCCTCGGGGTACAGCCACGGGCCTTCGGGCACCTCGCCTGCCAGCCAGTCGCGCAGGTCGTCGACGCCATAGCCCTTCTCGGCCGAGATCATGAAGGTCCGGTTGAAGGCGAAGGCCTCGTTCATCCGTTCCGACAGGCCCAGCAGGGTCTCGGCCTTCACCCGGTCGATCTTGTTGATGGCCAGCGCGACGGGCCGGCCGCCGGCGCGATGCACCAGCGCGTCGAGGATGGTCTTCACGCCCTCGGTCAGGCCGCGATGCGCCTCGATCAGCAGGACGATGGCATCGGCATCCGCGGCCCCGCCCCAGGCGGCGGCGACCATCGCCCGGTCGAGCCGGCGGCGCGGGCGGAACAGGCCCGGCGTGTCGACGAAGACGATCTGCGACTGCCCCGCCATGCAGACACCCCGGATGCGGGCGCGGGTGGTCTGCACCTTGTGGGTGACGATCGAGACCTTGGCCCCGACCATGCGGTTCAGCAGCGTCGACTTGCCGGCATTCGGCTCGCCGATCAGCGCGACGAAGCCCGCGCGGGTGGGGCCGGACGCGGGGGTGTCGTCTTCGGTCAGGTCAGTCATTCTCGCCCTCCAGCCGGTCCAGCAGCGCCTGCGCCGCCGCCTGTTCCGCCGCGCGTTTCGATCCGGCGGTGGCGGTGGCCGCGTCGCCTGTATCCACCCGCACCTCGACGGTGAAGCGGGGGTCGTGATCGGCGCCCTCGCGGTCGATCACCGTATAGACGGGCAGCTTCATGCCGCGCGCCTGCGCCCATTCCTGCAGGCTCGATTTCGCGTCGCGGGCGCGGTCCGCGGCCTCGGCGATCCGGCTGCCCCAGAGGCGCAGCACCAGATCCCGCGCCGGCTCGAACCCCGCATCCAGATAGACGGCGGCGATCACCGCCTCCATCGCGTCGCCCAGAAGGGCGTCCTTGCGTCGCCCGCCGGTCATCATCTCGGACCGGCCGAGTTTCAGCACCTCGCCCAGACCCACCTCGCGCGCCACGGCGGCGCAGGTTTCCAGCCGCACCAGCGCGTTGAACCGGGGGGCAAGCTGGCCCTCGGCCGCGCCCCGGTCGGCGGCGAACAGCGCCTCGGCGATGGCGAGGCCCAGCACCCGGTCGCCCAGAAACTCCAGCCGCTCGTTCGAGGGCCGCACCGCCGAAGACAGCGAGGAATGCGTGACGGCCCGAACCAGAAGCTCGGGCCGCCGGAAGTCATGCCCGATCCGGGCCTGAAAGGCGTGAAGATCGCCCGCCAGCTTCACTCGACCGCCTTGAAGAAACGGTCGCCGCGCCATGTCCAGAAGAAGAACAGGCTGCGGCCGGCGGCCGAGAACATGATGCGGTCGGCCCGGCCGACGAGGAATTCCGCGGGCACCATGCCGACGCCGTCGGCGGCCAGCGCAAAGCGGCTGTCCTGGCTGTTGTCGCGGTTGTCGCCCATGAAGAAGTAGTGGCCCGGAGGAACCGTGAAGACGGGCGTGTTGTCCGCCCAGCCGTCGCCGATGTTCAGCACGTCATGGCTGACCCCATTGGGCAGCGTTTCGGTCTGGCGTTCCTTGATGCAGGTGCCGCCCAGCCCGACCGGGTCGTTGGCGCAGCGGGGCTGGATGCCCTGCGGGCCCTGCGGTTCCTTGATCTCCTCGAAGGTGCCGGCATCGGCGACCTCGACCGGCTGGCCGTTGAGGTAGAGCCGCCCCTCGCGCATCTGCACCGTATCGCCGGGCAGGCCGATCAGCCGCTTGATGAAGTCGGTGCCGTTGGCGGGATGCTTGAACACCACCACGTCGCCGCGTTCGGGGTCCGAGGCGAGGATGCGCCCCGAGATCGGGCAGATCGAGAAGGGGCAGGAATAGCGAGAATAGCCATAGGCCATCTTGTTGACGAAGAGGAAATCGCCGATCAGCAGCGTGTCCTTCATCGAGCCCGAGGGGATCCAGAACGGCTGGAAGAACAGCGTGCGGAAGATGCCGGCGATCAGCAGCGCGTAGACGACGGTCTTGACCGTCTCGACGATCCCGCCTTCGTCCTTCTTTGCCTTCTTAGAAAATCCGAGTGCCATGATGCCCTGTGCCGCCCTGCGTCCCGCGCTACATGCGGCGGGGGGCGCGGGGAGTCAAGTTTCGGGGGCGTGAGGTCCGGGGGCCGGCTCTGCCGCTGCCGCTGCCGCCAGCGGACGCGCCTCGATCACCACGAAAGCCTGCGCCCAGGGGTGATCGTCCGTCAGGCTGACATGCACCACCGCCTCATGCCCCGGCGGGGTCATGGCGGCCAGCCGTTCGGCGGCCCAGCCGGTCAGCGCCATCACCGGCTGGCCGGTGGGCAGGTTCGTCACCGCCATGTCGCGCCAGGCGATGCCCATGCGCAGCCCGGTGCCGAGCGCCTTGGAACATGCCTCTTTCGCCGCCCAGCGTTTGGCATAGGTGCCCGCGACATCGGCCCGGCGTTCGGCGCGGCGCTGTTCCGTGGGCGTGAAGACGCGGTTGCGGAACCTGTCGCCGAAGCGGTCCAGCGTCGCGGCGATCCGGTCGATATTGGCAAGGTCTGTTCCGATGCCGAGGATCACGGCGCGCTCCGGGCTGCTGGCTGGCCGGGCAGGTATCCCCGCATCCGCGGCGCGGCGCAAGCGGCCCAAGCGCTTGGGGAGGCGGGTCGCCCGCGCGGTCAGCCCCGCCGGGGGCGGGGCAGCGGCAGGTCGGCCAGCTGCGCGGGGCAGAGCCCGACCAGCGCCGGGTGATCCAGCAGCGCATCGCCCGGTCGCGGGGCCGGAGCCGGAGAGCCGCGGAAGCGGCGGCGGAACAGGAATTTCCAGATCATGACTTTCACCTTCAAATCTGCTTAATATCTGAGGCAGGTCGCACCCCGCGAAAAGGCCAGTTCTTCTGCGCCGGAGTTAAGGTTTTCTGAATGCAGCCCCTGAACCGCCTTCACCTGTCGGGCCTGCGCGCGGTCGAGGCCGTGGCCCGGCTCGGCTCGCTTCGCGCGGCCGCCGCGGAACTGGGCGTGACCCCCGGCGCGGTCAGCCAGCAGGTGGCCCGGACCGAGGCGGCGCTTGGCCGCGCGCTGTTCCTGCGCCAGCCCGAGGGGATGCAACTGACGGAGGCCGGGGCCGAGGTCGCGCCGCTTCTGCGTGCGGGCTTCGGCCAGATCGCCGCCGCCGTCGCCCGGCTCGATCCCGGGCGGGGCGACCTGCTGACCGTCTCCGTCGCGCCGATCCTGGCCTCGCGCTGGCTGATCTGGCGGCTGCCCGGCTTCCAGCGCGCCCATCCCGAGGTGAAGGTGCGGATCGAGGCCGATGTGGCGCTGGCCGATCCCGACCGATCGGATGTCGATCTCTGCATCCGGGTCGGCCGCGGGCCCTATCCCGGCCTGCGGGCCGAGCCGCTGTTCCGCCAGCGCGTGGCCGCGGTCTGCGCCCCCGACCTGGCGGCGCGCTTCGCGGGCCCGGCGGATCTGGCCCGGCTGCCGGTGATCCGCGAGCCTGCGCCGATGTTCGGCTGGGAGGTCTGGCTCGCCCCGCAGGGCCTGGCCGATCTGCAGCTTGGCGAGGGGCCGGTCTTCTCGGACGCCTCGCTCTGCCTCGACGCGGCGATCTCGGGCGCGGGGGTGTTTCTCGCCTTCGAGGTGGTGGCGGCCGATGCGCTGGAGCGGGGCACGCTGGTGGCGCTGCCGCCGGGATTCGTCGGGACCGACCTGCACTACTGGCTGGTCACCTCCGGGACGCGCCGCCCCGGGCCTGCCGCGCGCGCCTTCGCCCTGTGGCTGCGGGCGGAACTGGCGCGGTCGGGCTTCATGGCCTGAGGCCGGTCAGGCCCGCGCCGCGTCCATCAGCCGCCGCATTTCCCGGATCGCCGGGTCCAGCCCGCGGAAGATCGCCTCGCCGATCAGGAAATGACCGATGTTCAGCTCCATCACCTCGGGAAAGGCCGCGACCGGCTGCACCGTGTCATAGGTCAGCCCGTGGCCGGCATGCACCTCCAGCCCCAGCGAATGCGCGAAGGCCGCCATGTCCCGCAGCCGGGCGAGCTCGGCATCGCGCTGGTCGATCTGCCCCTCCGCATGCAGGTCGCAATAGGCGCCGGTGTGCAGCTCGATCACCGCCGCGCCGATGCGGGCGGCCGCCTCGATCTGGCGGGGATCGGCGGCGATGAAGATCGACACGCGGCACCCGGCATCGCGCAGGGGGGCGATGAAATGCGCCAGCCGGTTCTCCTCGCGCGCGACTTCCAGCCCGCCTTCGGTCGTGCGCTCCTCGCGCTTTTCGGGAACGATGCAGACGGCGTGGGGGCGGTGGCGCAGGGCGATGGCCTGCATCTCGGCCGTGGCCGCCATCTCGAAGTTCAGGGGCAGGGTCAGCGCCGCCATCAGCGCCTCGATATCCGCGTCGGAGATATGGCGGCGATCCTCGCGCAGATGGGCGGTAATGCCGTCGGCGCCGGCGGCCTCGGCCAGTTTCGCGGCGCGCACCGGGTCGGGATAGGCCGATCCGCGGGCGTTCCGCACGGTGGCGACATGGTCGATGTTGACGCCGAGGCGAAGGCGTCCAAGGGGGGCGGTGGGTGCGGTCATCTGTGCGGCGCCGTCATGCTGTGGTCCGGGGTGGCCGGACCCTAGCGCGGCGGCAACCGCACGGCCATCGACGAATTGTATGCGTGGCAAAGGACGGGCAAAGGGTGGGGGGAGGGGCCGTTCAGCCCGGCCCGCCTTCGGCGCGGGACCGCGCGGCGGCGCGCAGCTTTTCCGCCCGTTCGCGCAGCTTGCGCCCGCGCCGCTTCTGATAGGCGGCGATCAGCGGCAGGGTCAGGTAATGCCCGGCGATCCCCGCCGCCAGCCCCGGCACCAGCCCCCCGACCAGATAAGGCAGGAAGATCGTGTCGAAGAACAGGTCCAGCCCGCTCCAATGCGCGACGCGGTCGGTGAACATCGCGGTGACGTTCCACCACATCTCCTGCGTCGCGCGGGAAAAGGCCCCGACGATGGCGTGGAAGGCGGTGTCGCCTTCCACCCCCAGCATCCAGCGGCCGAGCGTGACCGAGCTGATGGCGATGAAGGGGATGGTGACGGGATTGCCGGCGAAGGTGCCGATCAGCGCCGCGAAGATATTGCCGCGGATCAGCCAGGCCAGCAGGCCGCCGCCGAAGAAATGGATGCCGAAGAGCGGCGTGAACGAGATGAAGATGCCTGCGCCCACCCCGCGCGCGATGCGGTGCGGTTCGTCCGGCAGGCGCCGCAGCCGGTGCCAAGTATAGGTCGCCGCCCGCAGCCAGCCGCCGCGCGGATAGAAGAACTGCGTCACCACCTGCAGGTAGGACCGGGGGATGCGGCGCTTGAAGACCACCGGCGACCTTTCAGTTTCCGGGCCGGCGGGCCAGATCGCGGTGGCGTTCCACCTGCGCCACGTCGCTTTCGGCCTCCAGCGCCGTCAGCACCATGTGCAGGTGTTCCACATCCCGCAGATCGACCTCGACGATCAGCCGGTAGAAGTCGGGTTTTCTGTCGACGAAATGCATGTCGGAGATATTCGCCCGCTGCTGGCCGATCAAGGTGCAGATCCGGCCCAGAACCCCCGCGTCATTGGCGATCGTCAGGTTCAGGCTGACGGTATGCACCGCGCCGTGGCGGCCGGAATGCCAGTGCAGGTCGATCCAGCGGTCCGGCTGTTCCTCGAACTCCGCCAGGGCGGGGCAGTCGATCGCGTGGACGATGACGCCCTGGCCGCGATAGGTGATGCCGACGATCCGCTCGCCCGGCAGCGGCTGGCAGCAACTGGCGCGGCGGAAGGTCTGGTCGGGGCCCAGCCCCACGACCGGCCGGCGGGCATCGACCTCGTCGGCCTGGGTCGAGACCAGTTCGGGATAGATCGCCTCGACCACCTCGCGCGCGGTCAGTTCCGCGCTGCCGAGCCGTGCCAGCACCTCGACCTCGTCGGGCAGGCCCAGCGTCCGCGCCGCGGTGCGCAGCGCCTTGTCGGTGCATTTCCGGCCGACATGTTCGAAGGCCACCCGCGCCAGTTCCTGCCCCAGCTTGACGAAGCGTTCGCGGTCCTCCTCGCGCAGCGACCGGCGGATCGCGGCCTTGGCCCGGCCCGTCACCACGATGTCGAGCCAGGTGGCCTGCGGCCGCTGCCCGGCGGCAGTGATGATCTCGACCGACTGGCCGTTGCGCAGCCGGGTCCACAGCGGCACGCGGATGCCGTCCACCTTGGCGCCGACGCAGGAATTGCCGATCCGCGTGTGGATGGCATAGGCGTAGTCGAGCGGCGTCGCCCCCTTGGGCAGCTGCACGACATCGCCCTTGGGCGTGAAGCAGAACACCTGGTCGGTGTACATCTCGAGCTTCACGTTCTCGAGGAACTCGTCGTGGTCGCCCTCGTCGAAGCTTTTCGTCAGCGTCTCGATCCAGCGGCCGGGATCGACGGCGAAGGGGTTCTTCGCCCGGACCCCGTCGCGATAGGACCAGTGGGCGGCCACGCCGGCCTCGGCCACCTCGTGCATCTGGCGGGTGCGGATCTGCACCTCGACCCGCTTGCCGTCGCGTCCCGACACGGTGGTGTGGATCGAGCGGTAGCCGTTCGATTTCGGCTGGCTGATATAGTCCTTGAACCGGCCCGGCACCGCCCGCCAGCGGGTATGGATGACGCCGAGCACGCGATAGCAGTCGGCCTCGGTCCGGGTGATGATGCGAAAGCCGTAGATGTCGGACAGGCGCGAAAAGGCAAGGCTTTTCTCCTGCATCTTGCGCCAGATCGAATAGGGCTTCTTGGCGCGGCCGAAGACATCGGCCTCGACATCGGCCTTTTCCAGTTCGCTGCGGATGTCCGAGCTGATCTTCGGGATCACGTCGCCCGATTCCCGCTGCAGCGTCAGGAAGCGGCGGATGATCGAATTGCGGGCCTCGGGGTTCAGGACCTTGAAGGACAGATCCTCCAGTTCCTCGCGCATCCACTGCATGCCCATCCGGCCCGCCAGCGGGGCAAAGATGTCCATCGTCTCGCGCGCCTTCTGCACCTGCTTGTCGGGGCGCATCGACTTGATGGTGCGCATGTTGTGCAGCCGGTCGGCCAGCTTGACGAGGATCACCCGCAGGTCGCGGGACATCGCCATGAACAGCTTGCGGAAGTTTTCGGCCTGCTTCGTCTCGGTCGAGGACAGCTGCAGGTTGGTCAGCTTCGTCACGCCGTCAACAAGGTCCGCCACCTCGTCGCCGAAGCGGCTGGCGATTTCCTTCCACGAGGCGCGGGTGTCCTCAATCGTGTCGTGCAGAAGGGCGGTGATGATCGTCGCGTCGTCCAGCCGCATCTCGGTCAGGATGGCGGCGACGGCGACGGGGTGCGAGAAATAGGGCTCGCCCGACTGGCGCATCTGCCCTTCATGCATCAGGCGGCCATAGTCATAGGCCGCCCGGATCAGATCGCCATTGGTGCGGGGATTGTAGTTGCGGATCAGCGCGATCAGGTCTTCGACGTCGATCATTCCGCTCCGCCAGCCCCGATCCCGCGTCAGCCCTGGTTCTGGGCTTCCATGAGCTGCCGCAACAGGCGCTCTTCGTCCATGTCGTCCTGCGCCGGGCGGTCGGCCTCGCCCGAACCCATCAGCAGCGACATGCTGTCTTCTTCCGGTTCGTCGATCTCGATCTGCGTCTGCTGGCTGGCGATCAGCCGCTCGCGCAGGTCTTCGGCGCCCTGCGTCTCTTCCGCGATCTCGCGCAGGCTTACGACGGGGTTCTTGTCGTTGTCGCGGTCGATGGTGATCGGCGACCCCGCCGCGATCTCTCGCGCGCGGTGGGAGGCGAGCATCACCAGCTCGAAACGGTTCGGAACCTTGTCAACGCAGTCTTCGACCGTCACGCGGGCCATCGGCAACTCCATCCTGCATGGAAGATGAGTGCGCTACATAGGCGGTCCGTCCGGTATTGACAAGCGGGAAGGGTTGGGCACCGGGAACGACCGGGTCGCGCGAAGCGGGCGTCGTCAGATCGGCCGCACCGCCGCCACCTCGGCCGGGTCGAGCGCCGCCAGCAGGTCCGGCAGGCGGCGCCCCGTCACGGGATCCTGCCAGAGCGGGGCGATATCGGCCAGCGGCACCAGCACGAAGGCGCGTTCCGTGATCCGCGGATGCGGCAGGATCAGCCGGTCAGGCGTCTCGATGTGCTGCCGGCCGGGCGGCAGGGTGCGCCAGCGGGCCTGCTCCGCGCCGTCGGGCAGGATCGAATCACCGATGGCCAGCAGGTCGATATCCACGGTGCGCGCCGCCCAACGTCCCGTCCTTTCGCGCCCCAGCCGGGCCTCGACCGCGTGCAGATGCGCAAGGACCGCCTCTGCCGGCAGGTCCGTCTCCGCCCGCGCGGCGGCATTGACATAGTCCGGCCCGCTGCCCTGCGGAAAGGCGGGGGTGTGAAAGAAGCGGCCTATGTCGCGGATATGAAAACGCTCTGTTTCCAGTTGCGCAATTGCACGCCGCAGCGTTTCATCTGCAGATTGCATCCCCGTCGGCAAGTTCGCGCCTAGGGCCAGGTATGGGAAAGTGACCATTTCGTGACGTCACCTATCTTGCGGATGGACGCGGGGCACATCATCCTTCAAATGTCTCGCCGCCGGAATACTCCGCCTACCCCGTATCAGCTTCTCGACCACCACTCACGGATGATCCGGGGCGCGGCGATTCGAAAGGAACAGATTATATGTTTTACAAGGACGAACGGCTTGCGCTGTTCATTGATGGCTCGAACCTTTACGCGGCGGCGAAAGCTCTTGGCTTCGATATAGACTACAAGCTGCTGAGACAGGAATTCATGCGCCGGGGCAAGCTGGTGCGTGCGTTCTACTATACCGCGCTGCTGGAGAACGACGATTATTCGCCGATCCGGCCGCTGGTCGACTGGCTGCACTACAACGGCTTCGCCATGGTGACGAAGCCTGCCAAGGAATACACCGACAGCCAGGGCCGCCGGAAGGTCAAGGGCAACATGGATATCGAGCTGACGGTCGATGCCATGGAGCTGGCGCCGCGGGTCGACCATATCGTGCTGTTCTCGGGCGACGGCGATTTCCGTCCGCTGGTGGAAAGCCTGCAGCGGCAGGGGGTGCGGGTCTCGGTCGTGTCGACCATCCGCAGCCAGCCGCCGATGATCGCCGACGAGCTGCGCCGCCAGGCCGACAACTTCATCGAGCTTGACGAGCTGCGCGAGGTGATCGGCCGTCCGCCGCGCGAAACCCGCGCGCAGGAGCGGGACGAAAGCGCCGCGGTCGAGGTCAAGTAACCGCCACCGCCCGCGCCCGGCACTGGACGCGTCGGCGCCGCCGCCTTACCTGTGGCAGCGACGCTCTTGCAGGACTGGCCCGCGATGACCCAGACCAACCCCGCCCCCGGCATGCCGCAGGACGGCCGCCCGCCGCTGACGCTGTACCTCGCCGCGCCGCGGGGGTTCTGCGCCGGCGTGGACCGCGCGATCCGCATCGTCGAGCTGGCGCTGGAGAAATGGGGCGCGCCGGTCTATGTCCGGCACGAGATCGTGCACAACCGCTTCGTGGTGGACGGGCTGCGCGCCAAGGGCGCGGTCTTTGTCGAGGAACTGGACGACTGCCCCGATGACCGCCCGGTGGTGTTTTCGGCCCATGGCGTGCCCAAGGCGATCCCGGCCGAGGCGCAGCGCCGCAACCTCGTGCATGTGGACGCAACCTGCCCGCTGGTGACCAAGGTGCATAGCGAGGCTGCGCGCCATCACGAGAACGGGCTGCAGATGGTGATGATCGGCCATGCCGGCCATCCCGAGACGCTGGGCACGATGGGCCAGCTGCCCCCGGGCGAGGTGCTGCTGGTGGAAACCGTGGCCGATGTCGCGGGGCTGGTCCCGCGCGATCCGGAAAAACTCGCCTTCATCACCCAGACCACGCTGTCGGTGGACGATACCGCCGAGATCGTCGCGGCGCTGAAGGCGCGGTTTCCGGCAATCGTCGGACCCGCGCGCGAGGACATCTGCTATGCCACGACCAACCGGCAGGCTGCGGTGAAGTCGATCGCGCCGAAGATCGACGCGCTGCTGGTGATCGGCGCGCCGAACTCCTCGAATTCGCGGCGGCTGGTCGAGGTCGGCCGGGCGGCGGGGTGCGGCTATGCGCAGCTGGTGCAGCGGGCGGCCGATATCGACTGGCGGGCGCTCGGCGACCTGCGGGCGGTGGGGGTCACGGCCGGCGCCTCTGCCCCCGAGGTGCTGGTCAACGAGGTGCTCGACGCCTTCCGCGCCCGCTTCGACACCACGGTGGAGATTGTCGAGACGGCGGTCGAGACGGTGGAGTTCAAGGTGCCCCGCGTCCTGCGCGAACCGGCCTGACCGGCGGTCCGCGATGGACTGGCGGGACGAAGGGATGCTGATCTCGGTCCGCCCGCATGGCGAGACCTCGGCGATCATCGAGGCCTTCACCCCCGGACGCGGCCGCCATGCGGGTGTGGTGCGGGGCGGGGTGTCGCGCCGGATCGCGCCGATGCTGCAGCCGGGCGCGCTGGTCGATCTGTCCTGGCGCGCGCGTCTGGAGGACCATATCGGCGCCTTCACGGTCGAACCCCTGCGATCCCGCGCCGCGATCCTGTCGGACCGGGCGGCGCTGGCTGCGCTCAATTCGCTCTGTGCACTCTTGCGCTTTGGCCTGCCGGAGCGTGAGCCGCATCCGCGGCTCTACGGCGTGACGCAGGTCCTGGCCGAGGCGCTGGCGGCCGGGCCGGGCTGGACCGCGGCCTATCTGCGGTGGGAATTGCTGCTGCTGGAGGAACTGGGTTATGCGCTGGACCTGTCGCGCTGCGCGGTAACCGGGCAGGCAGGCGATCTGGCCTTCGTCAGCCCGCGCAGCGGACGCGCGGTCAGCCGGGCCGGGGCGGGCGACTGGGCGGACCGGCTGCTGCCGCTGCCCCCCGTGCTGCTGGGGCAGGAGCCCGGCGCCGACCCGCTTGCCGGCGATGTCGCGGCGGCGTTGCGGCTGACCGGCCATTTCCTCGACCGGATGGCGGGCGATCTGGGCGACCGGCCGCTGCCCGAGGCGCGGCGCCGGCTGGTCGATCTGCTGGCCCGGGCAGGCTAGCGAAAGGGTTCGTCAGCGACACGTCCTGTCGCATCCGGCCTAGCCAGATCGCCTGTCCCGGCGTTCCCTGCGGGCGAGGAGTATCATGGCCGCCCGTTATATCCCCGTCGTGCTGCGGCACGTGCCGATGCCGGGCGTTCGGGCCTTCGCCATTCTGGCCGCGGTCGATGCTGCCGTGCGTGCCACGCTCGTCTCGGTCTGGCCGATCGTCATGTATCGCGCGCTGCAGGATGCGGCGGCGGTCAGCCGCGCCTATTTCCTCGTGGGGCTGGGGGCGCTGGTCATCGGGTTGATGGTGCCCTGGGCCGGGCGGTTCATCCCGCGCCGCTGGCTGTATACGCTCGGCGGCTGCCTCTACCTCGCCGGGCCGCTGCTGGCGATGTCGGGCGTGCCGGCGCTGGTGCCTTTCGCCTATCTCGTCAATTGCGCGGCCACGGTCACCATCTTCATCAACCTCAACGCCTATGTGATGGACTACATCTCGCGCCCCGAACTGGGGCGGGGCGAGCAGATGAAGATGTTCTATTCCGCCTTTGCCTGGTCGGGGGGACCGGTGCTGGGGGTGACGCTGCTGAACATCTGGCCGCCGCTGCCCTTCCTGCTGGCGCAGGTCTTCGCGCTGGTGCTGCTGGCGGTGTTCTGGCGGCTGCGGCTGGGGAACGGCAAGCAGATCAGCCGCGCGCGCAGGCCCGCGCCCAACCCGCTGGCCTATCTGTCGCGCTTCCTGCACCAGCCGCGTCTGGTCACCGGCTGGATCTTCGCCGTGGTGCGGTCCTGCGGCTGGTGGGTCTATGTCGTCTACCTGCCGATCTTCTGCATCGAGGCGGGGCTGGGCGACCGGCTGGGCGGCATCATCTTTTCCTTCTCCAACGCGCTGGCCTTCCTGACCCCGCTGATGCTGCGCGGGATGCAGCATGCGGGGGTGCGCGGCACGGTCCGGGTGGGGTTCGCGGGGGCGGCGCTGGCCTTCGGGCTGGCGGGGCTCGCCGGCCTGATGGGGGCATGGCCGCCGGTGGCGGTGGCAGCCCTGTTCGCGGCAACCTTCTTCCTGGTGCTGCTGGACATGAGCGGCGGCCTGCCCTTCCTGATGGCGGTCAAGCCCTCGGAACGGGCCGAGATGGCGGCGGTCTATTCCAGCTTTCGCGACGTGTCGGGGATCGTGACGCCGGGGGTGGCCTGGATCGTGCTGCTGGTGGCGCCGATCCCCGGCATCTTCGCCGCCTGCGGCGCGGGCATGGCCGCAACCTTCGCGCTGGCCGGACGGTTGCATCCCCGGCTGGGCGAGCGCCACTGATCCGCGGCGGCGCGCGGCGGCCAGGACGGCGGCGGCTGGCCTCGACCGGCCGCATCCGCTAGGCAGGCCGGACGGAAGGAGAACCACGCATGTTCGGGATCGAGATCTGGGCCTTCTGGCTGGCCATGGCCATCACTCTGGGGGCCGGGTTCGTCAAGGGGGCGATCGGTTTCGCCATGCCGCTGATCATGGTGTCGGCGCTCGGCTCGTTCCTGCCGCACGAGATCGTGCTGACCGCGATCATGTTGCCGCTGCTGTTCAGCAACCTGATGCAATGCCTGCGCGACGGCTGGCGCAGCGCGCTGCGCACCGCCTGGGACTATCGGCTGATGCTGGCCGTCACGATGGGCTTCATCCTGATCTCGGCCCAGTTCGTCGAGTCGATCCCGGACCGGGCGCTGCTGCTGGCGCTCGGGCTGCCGATCACCGCTTATGCGGGGGCGCAGCTGGCCGGGCTGCCGCTGGTGCTGAACCTGACGCATCGCCGCCGGGCCGAGGTGGTGCTGGGCGCGGTCGGCGGCATCTATGGCGGGATCGCCGCGATCTGGGGGCCGCCGCTGATCGTCTACCTGCTGTCGCTGAGGGTGCCGAAGGTCGAGGCGATGCGCGTGCAGGGCGTGTTCTTCTTCCTCGGCTCGATCATGCTGATGGCCGGGCACCTGACCAGCGGCGTGCTGACGGCCGACCGGATGCCGCTGTCGGTGGCATTGGCCGTGCCGGCGCTGGCGGGGACATGGCTGGGCTACAGGCTGCACGACCGGCTGGACCAGCAGACCTTCCGCAAGGGCACGCAGATCCTCCTGGTGCTGACCGGGCTGAACCTGATCCGCGATGGCCTGATGTGAAACGGGCGCCCGAGGGGGCGCCCGTCAGTTCCTGCCCCTGCGCTTCGCTCAGCCGATGGCGGCGGCCTTCACGTCGGCGTCGATGAAGGGGACGTATTGCGCGAAGTTCTGCGAGAACATCTCGACCAGCTTGCGGGCCTGCGCGTCATAGGCGGCCTTGTCGGCCCAGGTGTCGCGCGGGTTCAGCAGCGCGTCGTCCACGCCCGGCACCGACACCGGCACCTCGAAGCCGAAGTTCGGGTCCTTGCGGAACTCGGCCCTGGCCAGCGAGCCGTCCAGCGCCGCGGTCAGCAGCGCGCGGGTGGCCTTGATCGGCATCCGCTTGCCCGCGCCGAACTTGCCGCCGGTCCAGCCGGTATTGACCAGCCAGCATTCGGCGCCGGTCTGCGCGATCTTTTCCTGCAGCAGCTTGCCATAGGCCTCGGGGCGGCGGGGCATGAAGGGCTGGCCGAAGCAGGTCGAGAAGGTCGGCGTCGGTTCGGTCACGCCCCGTTCCGTGCCCGGCGTCTTCGAGGTGAAGCCCGACAGGAAGTGATACATCGCCTGCGCCGGGGTCAGCCGCGCGATCGGCGGCAGCACGCCATAGGCATCGCAGGTCAGCATGATCACGTTCTTCGGATGCCCGCCAAGGCCGCTCTCCGACGCGTTCGAGATGTAGTCGAGCGGATAGGCGCAGCGGGTGTTCTCGGTCAGGCTCGCATCGGCGAAGTCCAGTTCCAGCGTCTCGGGATCGTAGACCATGTTCTCGATCACGGTGCCGAAGCGGCGGGTCGTGGCGTAGATTTCCGGCTCGGCCTCGGGCGACAGGTTGATGGTCTTGGCGTAGCAGCCGCCCTCGAAGTTGAAGGTGCCCTTCTCCGACCAGCCATGTTCGTCATCGCCGATCAGCGTGCGCGAGGCATCGGCCGACAGGGTGGTCTTGCCGGTGCCCGACAGGCCGAAGAACACCGCCGTCTCGCCGGTGTCGCCGATGGCATGGTTGGCCGAACAGTGCATCGGCATCACGCCCTTGCCGGGCAGGATGTAGTTCAGCAGGGTGAAGACCGACTTCTTGTTCTCGCCCGCATATTCGGTATTGCCGATCAGGATCAGCTTGCGGTCGAAGTTCAGCGCGATCACGGTTTCCGTCCGGCAGCCGTGGCGGGCCGGATCGGCCTTGAAGCTGGGGCAGTTGATGATCGTGAACTCGGGGACGAAGGCGTCCAGTTCCGCGCGGTCGGGGCGGCGCAGCAGGTGGCGGATGAACAGCCCGTGCCAGGCCAGTTCCGTCACCACCCGCACGTCCAGCCGGTGTTCCGGATCGGCGCCGGCGAACAGGTCCTGCACGAAATAGTCGCGGCCCTTCATGTGGGCCAGCATGTCCTCGTACAGCCGGTCGAAGGCCTCGGGTGCCATCGGGCCGTTGTTTTCCCACCAGATCGTGCCTTCGGTCGCCGGGCTGCGGACCACGAACTTGTCCTTGGGCGAGCGGCCCGTATAGACGCCGGTCGAGACGAGGAAGGTGCCGCCCAGCCCGAGACGGCCTTCCTCGCGCTGCACCGCCGCCTCGACCAGGGCCGGTTCGATCAGGTTGTAATAGACGTTCCCGAGACCGTTGATACCCTGATCTTCCAGGCGATGCGCCGGATTCACGCGTCCGATGGTCATGTGCAAGCTCCCATAGCCGATAGGTCGGCTTCCATTGAGGATCGGCATTCCGGGCCAGAAGAACACCGGACAGCCACGATGGAACGTGCCGTCGCAGCCGCTATAACATGACGATAGCATGAAGAAACGGGGGAATTGACGGAGTTAGCGCAACCAAGGTCGGTTTAGCGCAACCAGTCCGTCGGGGCGGCGCCGCCCGCCCGCGGAAGGCCCGCGAGGGTGCGGCAAGAAAGCCAGCATGCGCATTTTACTGCACCCTTCCGGCGATCAAGACCAGCCGATTCGCAGATACCGATTGATTCTGCGCGCGTGGCAAGGGACTATCTGTCAAAAATCAGGCAAATAAACTGGATGGGGCTGGACGATGTCGAGGATTGCACTGGTCGATGACGACAGGAACATCCTGACCTCGGTGTCGATGACGCTGGAGGCCGAGGGGTTCGAGGTCGAAACCTACAACGACGGGCAATCCGCGCTGGAGGCCTTTACCAAACGTCTGCCGGACATGGCGGTGCTGGACATCAAGATGCCGCGCATGGACGGAATGGACCTGCTGCAGCGGCTGCGGCAGCGCACCTCGATGCCGGTGATCTTCCTGACCTCGAAGGATGACGAGATCGACGAGGTTTTGGGCCTGCGCATGGGGGCGGACGACTACGTCAAGAAGCCCTTCTCGCAGCGGCTGCTGGTCGAGCGCATCCGCGCCCTGCTGCGGCGCCAGGAGGCGGTGAATTCCGGCGAGGTCGCGACCACCGAAGAGAACAAGGTGATGGTGCGGGGCCATCTGACGATGGACCCGCTGCGCCATTCGGTGTCGTGGAAGGGTCGCGACGTGGCGCTGACGGTGACGGAATTCCTGCTGCTGCAGGCGCTGGCGCAGCGCCCGGGCTTCGTCAAGAGCCGCGACCAGCTGATGGACGTGGCCTATGACGACCAGGTCTATGTCGACGACCGCACCATCGACAGCCACATCAAGCGGCTGCGCAAGAAGATGCGCAGCGTCGATGACGATTTTACCGCGATCGAAACCCTGTACGGTATCGGTTATCGCTACAACGAAGAATGACCCTCGTTTCGGAACCGGATCTGCGCATGGCCAGACCCAGCCGCACCGCCGGCGTCGTCCTCGGCGAAGACTGGGTCTCGCCCGAGGCGATGGGCGACAGCGAACTCAGCGAGGGCCGCGCCAAGCGCGGGTTCCTGTCCGTCAACCGTTCGCCGCTGGCGCGCAAGATCATCACCTTCAACCTGCTGGCCATGCTGATCATGGTCGCGGGCGTGCTGTTCCTGAACCCGTTCCGCGAAAGCCTTGTCCAGCAGCGCGAACGCGGGCTGGTGGCCGAGGCGCGGCTGGTCGCCGATGTGTTCGAGGCGGGGATGGTCCCCGGCGCGCCGGCGGATCTGGGCCGCGCGAACCAGCTTCTGTCGCGTATCGCGCTCGCCCCCGAGGTAGAGTTGTTCGTCTATGATCCGGCGGGCCAATTGCTGGCCACCACGCGCGGCCTGCCCCGCACCGCGCCGGATCCGGTGCCGGAACTGGAACGCGCGCCGCGGTCGACCACGATCACCGACTTCCTGAACGCGGTCTGGCGCGGCCTGTCCTCGGTCATCGGGCCCGAGGTGGAACCCGCGGCGGCCGCCGACCCCGAGGCGATGCTGCGCGGGCTGCTGCCGCGCGCCGCAGAGGGCGGCACCGGCGTGGCGACCGATCATGCGCGGCCGGGCGATGCCGTCTTCGCCGTGACGACGCCGATCCGCCATGACGGACAGGTGGTGGGGGTGGTGGCGCTCAGCTCGGTCGCGGGCGAGATCGGCGATCTGGTGCGGGCCGAGCGCGAACAGGTGCTGCAGATGTTCATCATCGCCATCCTGGTGTCGATCGGGCTGTCGCTGGTCCTGGCCTCGACCATCGCCAACCCGTTGTCCGACCTTGCCGTGGCCGCCGAACTGGGCCGCGACCGCAATGCGCGGAAGATGAGCCCCGCACGCGTGCGCATCCCCGACCTGACCGCGCGCCCGGACGAGATCGGGCGGCTGTCCGGGGCGATGCGGGGCATGGTCGCGGCGCTTTATGACCGGATCGACGCGAACGAACAGTTCGCCGCCGACGTCGCGCACGAGATCAAGAATCCGCTCGCCAGCCTGCGGTCGGCGGTGGGCACTCTGCGGGTCGCCAAGCGCGACGATCAGCGCGCGACGCTGCTGGACGTGATCGAACATGACGTGCGCCGGCTCGACCGGCTGGTCAGCGACATCTCCAACGCCAGCCGGCTGGACAGCGAGCTGGTGAAGGAGGAGGAGGAATCCTTCGACCTGCTGAAGACGCTGGGCAACATCAACCAGTATCTGGGCCAGCAGGCCGCCGAGAAGGGCATCGACTACATCACCGACCTGCCGTCGGAACCGATCGTCCTGCTGGGGCTGGAAGAGCGGCTGGCACAGGTCTTCGTCAACCTGATCACCAATGCCATTTCCTTCTGCGAGGCGGGCGACGCGGTGCGGGTCTGGGCCCGCCAGCGCGAGAACCGGGTGCTGGTGGTGGTCGAGGATACCGGGCCGGGCATCCCGGAAACCGCGCTGACCAAGATCTTCAAGCGCTTCTATTCGGAACGCCCCGCCGGCCAGTTCGGCGAACATTCGGGGCTGGGTCTCGCCATCTCGAAACAGATCGTCGAGGCGCATGGCGGGGTGATCTGGGCGGAAAACATCCGCCCCGCCGATCCCGACCCGATGCTGCCACCGCTCGGCGCGCGCTTCGTCGTGGGCCTGCCGGTGTGACGGAGACGGGCGGCAGCACGCCCGCGCTGAACCTGCATGCGACCTGCGTGGCCGAGGGCGGGCGGGGGCTGCTGATCCTCGGACCTTCCGGCGCGGGCAAGTCGGGGCTGGCGCTGACGCTGATGGCGGCGGGGGCGCGGCTGGTCGCGGATGACCGAGTCGATCTGCACCGGGAGGGCGACAGGCTGATCGCCAGTTGCCCCGAACCGCTGCGTGGCCGGATCGAGGCGCGGGGCGTGGGCCTGCTCGCCGCAGAGGCGTACGGACCCGCCCCGGTTGTGCTGGCGGTGGATCTGGGCGTTGCAGAAACGGAACGCTTGCCGCCCCGACGTCAGCTCATGCTGCTCGGCCTGCCGATCGCGCTTGTTCATAAGGTGGAGAGCGCGCATTTTCCCGGCGCGATCCTGCAATATCTGAGGGGTTGCCGGGTCGACTGAGTTCGGGCGCGCCAGCCGGCCAAGGCGGCGGTCCCGGCCGGTGGCCCGCCGGATGGGCGCGGAACGGGAAGGGCATGGCCGTCGGGGATCAATGGCAAGGACGGGGCGCAGAAGCGGCCGATCCGGCTCCGCAAGAGGGCCAGCGGCTGGTGCTGGTCACCGGACCCTCGGGCGCCGGGCGGACCACGGCGATTCGGGTGCTGGAGGATCTGGGCTATGAGGCGATCGACAACCTGCCCCTGAGCCTGGTGCCGCGGCTGCTGGACGGGCCGGCCTATGGGCGGCCCATCGCCCTTGGCATCGACATCCGCAACCGCGAATTCTCGGCCGCCGCGCTGATCGAGGGGATCGACCGGCTGACCCGGATGCCCGACGTGCATCTGGAACTGCTCTACCTCGATTGCCGGCCCGAGGAACTGCTGCGCCGCTATGGCGAGACGCGGCGCCGCCACCCGCTGACCCCCGATGCCGAGCCGGACCTCGGGATCGCGCGCGAGATCGACCTGCTGGCGCCGGTCCGGGCGCGGGCCGACGTGCTGATCGACACCTCGGACCTGTCGCCGCACGACCTGAAGGCGGAATTGCTGCGCTGGTTCCAGACGGGGCAGGGCGGCGGGCTGGCGGTGGCGATCCACAGCTTCAGCTACAAGCGCGGCGTGCCCCGCGGGCTCGACATGATGTTCGACTGCCGCTTTCTCAGCAACCCGCACTGGGTCGAGGCGCTGCGCCCCTTGGACGGTCGTGCGCCCGAGGTCGCGGCCCATGTCGAGGGCGATCCGCGCTTCGCCCCTTTCTTTCGCGCGCTTGTTGACTATCTGACTCTGGTTCTTCCGGCCCATGTGGACGAAGGCAAGGCCCATCTGACGATCGGGCTGGGCTGTACCGGGGGGCAACACAGATCCGTGGCAGTTGCAGAAAAACTTTCTGCTGCGCTTGCACGGGACGGGTGGCAGGTGTCTAAGAGACACAGGGAACTGGAACGTCGTGGGGCTGGTGCAGCACCGCAACCGACCGTAGGGGTAGGCAAGGCGTGATCGGGATCGTGATCGTCGCACATGGCGGACTGGCGCGCGAGTATCTCGCAGCGGTCGAACATGTGGTGGGCAAGCAAAGCGGCATCCGTGCCATCGCGATCGAGGAAGATCACGACCGCGCACAGAAGCAATCCGAGATTTCGGCCGCCGCCGATGCCGTCGACGAAGGGGCGGGGGTTGTGGTGGTGACCGACATGTTCGGCGGCTCGCCCTCCAACCTGTCGCTGCTGGCCTGCGCGCCGCAGGACCGCCAGATCCTCTACGGCGCCAATCTTCCGATGCTGATCAAGTTGGCCAAGTCCCGGCAACTGACGGTGGGCGAGGCGGTGGCCTCGGCACTGGACGCCGGGCGGAAATACATCAACTGTTACCAGACCGGCGATCTGGGCCGGGCTGGGCGGTGATCGGGCGGAACGGGTGCAGAAGACGCTGAAGATCGTCAACGAGAAGGGCCTGCATGCCCGCGCGTCGGCGAAGTTCGTGGAAGTGGTCGAACGGTTCGACGCGCGGGTGCAGGTCAGCCGCGACGGGATGACGGTGTCGGGCGATTCCATCATGGGCCTGTTGATGCTGGGTGCATCGAAGGGCTCGACCATCGAGATCGAGACGTCGGGCGCGGAGTCGGCCCCTCTGGCCACCGCGCTGGAAACGCTGGTGGCCGACCGCTTCGGCGAGCCGTTCTGAGCGGCGCGGTGCCGGGGGCGGTGTCAACGGCGGTGTCCCCGGTCGTAGCGGCCGCGCCTGCAGAGACGCCGCCCGCAGTCGCCCCCGACGATTCCGGGCCCTATGACCGGCGCCGCCTGTCCTATGCCGGCACCTTCCCCGACCCCTGGCAGGCCGGCACAATCCGCGCCGTCGAATGGATGACGGGCAAGCTGACGCTGCTGCGCCATATCCGCGCCTTCGAGGCCTCGGGCGTGCCCGATGGCCAGGCCTTTTGGCCCAAGGCGCTGGCACAGATGGGTATCGAGGTCCGGACCCCGCTGGCCGAGGTCGCGCATATTCCCCCCACGGGGCCGCTGGTGGTGGTGGCGAACCATCCGCACGGGCTGGTGGACGGGATGGTGCTGGCCGATCTGCTGGGCCGGGTGCGCACCGACTATCGCATCCTGACCCGCTCGCTGCTGACCGGCGTGCCCGAGGTGGATCGCTTCATGATCCCTGTGCCCTTCCCGCACGAGGCCGAGGCCCATGAACGCAACCTCGACATGCGGGCGCGGGCGATGACGCAGCTGGCCCAGGGCGGGGCGGTGGCGCTGTTCCCCTCGGGCCGGGTGGCGGCGTCGGACAGCCTGTTCGGCCCGGCGGTGGAGGCCGAATGGAACGTCTTCACCGCCAAGATGATCCTGCGGTCGGGGGCGGCGGTCCTGCCCGTCCGCTTCACCGGACAGAACAGCCGGGCCTACCAAATCGCGAACCGGCTGTCGGCCACGCTGCGGCAGGGCCTGCTGCTGCACGAGATCAAGGCCGCGCTGCACCGTCCGCAGGCCCCGGTGATCGGCAAGCCGATCCCCGCGGCCGAGCTGGCGTCGTGGCGGGCGGACCCGCGGGGATTCATGGCATGGCTCCGCGCGCATGTGCTGGCGCTGGAGCGGGGGGCCTAGGCCTTCGCTCGCCGCCGAGCCGCCCGGCCATGCGCGCCTTGCGCGGTCATGCCTGGGCGGTGGGACGGATCACGACACTGCCCACGTCCACGTCGGACGGCTGTTCAAGGGCATAGGCAATCCCGCGCGCGATCGCCTCGGGCGGGATCGCGATCTCGTTTACAAGCGTCGCGATCCTCTGTTTCGCCGAGGCGTCTGTGATCCCCTCGATGAAATCGGTCGAGATCATGCCGGGCGAAACCTCGGTCACCCGCAGGTTCGGCCCCGCTTCCTGCCGCAGCGCCTCGGTCGCGGTTCGCACCGCGTTCTTCGTTGCCGCATAGACGCCCATCGTCGGGGTGATCGCGATGCCGGCCGTCGAGATGACGTTCACCACATGGCCCGAGTTCTGGCGCTGGAAGACCGGCAATGCGGCCGCGATCCCGTAGAGCGTGCCGCGCAGGTTCACGTCGATCATCGCGTCCCAGTCCTCGACCTTGAGGGCATCGAAGCGCGAGATCGGGCCGATCCCCGCACAATTGACGATGACATCGAGCCGCCCGAACACATCGGTCGCCGTCGCGACGAGCGCCTCGAGGTCGCCGCGATTGCGGACATCGATTGTCCGGACGGCAGCAGCGCCGCCGGCTGCGGTGATTTCGTCCTCAAGGGCCTGAAGCATGCTTTCCCTGCGGGCGCCCAGCACGACGCGGGCGCCGCGCCCGGCCAGCAGTTTCGCCGTGGCGCGACCTATTCCGCTGCTCGCGCCGGTGATGGCGACGACCTTGCCTTCGATACTCATGGGGGGCTCCTTCTCGGCGGATTGGTTCCTGTCGGAAGGGATCTATGAGAGGATGGCAAGATGAACGATGCCAGAAGGTCCATGAAGTTGTCGCAGGCGTCCAATTCCGCACTCGATCCTCTCTCGGACGTACTCGATGTGCTCGGCGCAAGGGTGACGCGCTGTACGCGGATCGAAGCGGCGGGGAACTGGGCGCTGGCCTTCCCCGGCCTCGACCGGCTCAAGTTCGTGGCGCTCCTGAGGGGGCAGTCGTGGATGCTGGTTCCGGGTGGGTCTCCGCAGTTCCTGCAGGCGGGGGACGTCTGCCTGATCGGTCGCACCGACTATGCCATTGCCAGCGACCCCGCGCTGAGGCCGGTGGATGGTCGCGACCTCTATGACGGCCCGCAGCGCGATGTGGCGCGCCTCAACGGCGACGACACGATCGCCATCGGCGGAACGGTCACCTTCGACGGGGCGAACGCGGACTTTCTTCTCGACATGATGCCGGATTTCATCTTCGTCCCCCGGGGCTCATCGGCGTCGGGGACGATCACCGTCCTTCTCACCCTCTTGTCGGAAGAGGTGGGGCGAGACATGCCCGGACGCGCGATCGTCAGCGCCCGCCTTGCCGATGTCCTTCTGGTCGAGGCGATCCGGACTCATGCCGCAGATGTCGAAACCGGCGATATGGGTTGGCTCGGCGCCCTTCTTGACGCACGCATCGGCCGGGCCCTCGCCGCCCTGCACGGGAATGTCGCTCATCCCTGGACCGTGGCCGAACTGGCGGGCGTCGCCGGCATGTCGCGCGCTGCCTTTTCTGCCGAGTTCGCCCGCCGCGTCGGTCAGCCGCCCCTGTCCTACCTTCGCGCCTGGCGTCTGACCAAGGCGCGGACGGCTCTCAGACAGGACATCGCGACCGTGGCCGACATAGCGAACGCCGTCGGCTACCAGTCGCAGAGCGCCTTCAGCCAGGCGTTCCGGCGTGCCTTCGGTCTGTCTCCGAAAGAGGATGCGTCGGACGGGGGCGGCGGCCATCCGCATGGTCCGCCGGACGGCGCGCGGCCGGCCTGCCGGGACGCTCCGACATGAGCGCGAAGCGATGCGCCTGCCGCTCTGCCAGCCGGACCTGCCGTTGCCCCGGGGCCGACTTCCATCGAACCCCGGGACGAAACCCCTAGCGGGTGGGCTTCGGCACCTCGCCGCGATAGTCGTAGAAGCCACGGCCGGTCTTGCGACCCAGCCAGCCGGCCTCGACATACTTCGTCAGCAGCGGGCAGGGGCGGTACTTGGTATCGGCCAGCCCGTCATGCAGCACGTTCATGATCGCAAGGCAGGTGTCCAGACCGATGAAATCCGCCAGTTCCAGCGGCCCCATCGGATGGTTGGCGCCCAGCTTCATCGATTCGTCGATCGAGGTCACGTCGCCCACGCCCTCGAACAGGGTGTAGACCGCCTCGTTGATCATCGGCATCAGGATGCGGTTGACGATGAAGGCGGGGAAGTCCTCGGCGCTGGCCGCGGTCTTGCCCAGCGACCGCACCACGGCCAGCAGCGTCTCGTAGGTGGCCTGATCGGTGGCGATGCCGCGGATCAGTTCCACCAGCTGCATCACCGGAACCGGATTCATGAAATGGAAGCCCATGAACCGTTCCGGGCGGTCGGTGCGGCTGGCCAGACGGGTGATCGAGATCGAGGAGGTGTTGGAGGTCAGGATCGTGGTCGGCTTCAGGTGCGGCTGAAGCTCTTGGAAGATCGCCTGCTTGACCGTCTCGCGCTCGGTCGCGGCCTCGATCACCAGATCGGTGGTTCCCAGATCGGTCAGGGTGGTGGTGGTGCGGATGCGGGCCAGCGCCTCGGACCGGGCATCGGCGGTGATCTTCTCGCGGCTCACCTGCCGGTCGAGGTTCTTCTCGATCAACGCGACCGCCTTGTCGAGCGCGTCGGCAGAGATGTCGTTCAGCACGACCTCGTATCCCGCCAGCGCGAAGACATGGGCGATGCCGTTGCCCATCTGCCCCGCCCCGACGACGCCCACCGACCTGATGTCGCTCACCGTCTTGATGTCCATCGCAGATCCCTCGCTGACTGCCCGCGACCATGGCAAATGGCATGTCACGCGACAAGCCGACAGCCTGTGAAGCGCCTGCGAATTTTTCACGACAGAAGGGTGCCCGGCCGGGGTTCGCCCGGCCGGCCCCGCCGTCAGAGTTTTTCGGTCAGTTCGGGGACCAGGGTGAAGAGGTCGCCGACGAGGCCGTAATCGGCGACCTGGAAGATCGGCGCCTCCTCGTCCTTGTTGATCGCGACGATGACCTTCGAGTCCTTCATGCCGGCGAGGTGCTGGATCGCGCCGGAGATGCCGACCGCGACATAGAGGTCGGGCGCCACCACCTTGCCGGTCTGGCCCACCTGCCAGTCGTTCGGCGCATAGCCCGAATCGACCGCCGCGCGCGAGGCGCCGACCGCCCCGCCCAGCTTGTCGGCGAGCGCGGTGACGATGGCGAAGTTCTCCTCCGACCCGACGCCGCGCCCGCCGGAGACGACGATCTTCGCCGAGGTCAGGTCCGGACGGTCGGAGGCCGCCACCCTGTCCTCCACCCATTCCGACTGGCCCGCGCCGGTCGCGCCCGAGACCGGCTCCACCGGGGCGGAATTGCCGGTGCCCGCCGCGGCGAAGCCCGCGGTGCGCAGGGTGATGACCTTCACCGGATCCGAGGATTTCACCGTCTGGATCGCGTTGCCGGCATAGACCGGCCGTTCGAAGGTCTCGGCATCGACCACCGCCGTCACCTCGGGGATCACCATCACGTCCAGCAGCGCCGCCACCCGCGGCAGCACCGCCTTGGCGAAGGCGGTGGAGGCGGCGGCGACATGGCTGTGGCCCTGCGCCAGTTCCGCGACCAGCGCCGCGTTCGGCTCGGCCAGCCCGTGGCAATAGGCATGGTCGTCCGCGAACAGCACCCTGGTCACGCCCTGCAGCGTCGCGGCCTCGGCCGCCGCCGCCTCGCCGCCCGCGCCCGCGATCAGCAGATGCACCTCGCCCAGCGGCGCGACCGCGGTCAGCGCCTTGGCCACCGCGTCGGTGGCCAGCTTGCCCTCGACCGTCTCTCCCAGCAGCAGAACCGTCATCAGATCACCCCCGCCTCTTTCAGCTTGCCCAGCAGCTCGTCCACCGAGCCGACCTTGACCCCGGCCTTGCGGCCCGCCGGCTCGGCCGTCGTCACCACGCTCAGCCGCGGGGTCACGTCGACGCCCAGATCGGCGGCGGTCTTCTCCTCCAGCGGTTTCTTCTTGGCCTTCATGATGTTCGGCAGCGAGGCATAGCGCGGCTCGTTCAGGCGCAGGTCGGCGGTCACGATCGCGGGCAGCGTCACCCTGATCGTCTGCAGCCCGCCATCCACCTCGCGCGTGACCGTGGCGCTGTCGCCCGCGATCTCGACCTTCGAGGCGAAGGTGGCGAGGCTCCAGCCCAGGAGCGCCGACAGCATCTGCCCGGTCGCGTTCATGTCGTTGTCGATCGCCTGCTTGCCGGCGATGACCAGCCCGGGCTGTTCCGCCTCGATCACCCGGGCGAGGATCTTCGCCACCGCCAGCGGCTCGATGTCCTGATGCACGTCCGAGGCCGCCTCGACCAGGATCGCCCGGTCCGCGCCCATCGCCAGCGCCGTGCGCAGCGTCTCGGACGCCTGCCTCACGCCGACCGACACCACCACGACCTCTTCCGCCGCGCCCTTCTCCTTCAGCCGGATCGCCTCTTCCACCGCGATCTCGTCGAAGGGGTTCATCGACATCTTCACATTCGCAAGATCGACGCCCGAACCGTCCGACTTCACCCGGACCTTCACGTTGTAGTCGATCACCCGCTTCACGGGTACGAGGATCTTCAT
>NZ_RJRZ01000016.1 GCF_003993775.1 Frigidibacter oleivorans | reverse complement strand
CCCAGCTTCCTGCTCCCGCAGGATCGCAATGATCTGCTCTTCCGTGAACTTCGATCTCTTCATGTCCGGTCCTTTCCTTGGGCCGGACTCTAGCATCAGATGGACGAGTGATCGGGGGTCACAGCACCAGTTCTTTCTTCTTAGTATGTAGAATTTGAGTTTCATCGGAATTAAGGTCAGGACCCATTTGATGGGGCTCTAAGCTTCTGATTCACTGCTCGAAAAGCGAGCGGTGACATGAGCAATCTTCTGGCTGACGGACGCGCAGATGGCGCGCATCGAGAGGTGACAGAACTCGTCTCGGCGAAGTCAACGAGGGAGGGTCGTTCTCACATACTGAGAGCTTCTTATCAGAAGCTTTGTTAGTATGCGGGGCTGCGTTGAAAATCCTGCCATATCACCAAGTTTAAATCTGGGAATGCTCGCTTGTGCGCCCGTTACTGTGTAGGCGCAGACATATCGCTCAGTTGTCGAGTAAAAGGTGTATACAATTTCTCCAGCGGTCTCGCCTGCGCTGCATCGATAGGTTATCGTGATCGACTCTGCCCCAGCCGTCCTTTCGTCTAGAATCTCTTGATCTTTGACGGCACTTAAGAAGCAAGCCTTTGTCTCTGAATCAGCTTGTTTTACAGTTTTGAAAATCTTCCCACTGCATCCCCGTCCAAGATCCGAATTAGCCTCTATAACTCTCAGCCGATCAGCCGCAGATTCGGGAAAGGTCGTCCATAGATAAAATTCCCACGCGGCCGGCGTCACGAAGGCGAAAGCAATCAATGCTATCAGTGCGGAAACTGAGGCATAGTACTTTTTCATTCGCAGGCCCCCCACGCACTGAAGTTATATGCCCTGTTGGATTTTGTGTTTATGTCAGCTTGGCCATAGGTTGAGTTGTAGCGATCTGCATAGCTGTGCCTCCCCAACAGATTTTCTCCCTTCATGTTTTGGCGAGAGGCCGCTACGCAAATAGCAAAATTTACAAACGTATTTCTGCCGTCAATTTCAAATTCATACGAGGAGAAACGTTAATGCTTCCGTTAGATTATGCACTCCACATGATATCTCAAGAGTGTTTTCTTTCCTGTCATATTTGAAAAATACGTAATCAGCCTCCGACCTATAAATACTCTTTGCCAATACGAAATGATCGTCAGAAATCTCTTCTGTGTCAAAATCAACCTTAATGTGCCAACCTGGGTTGTCTGTCGATTCTATCGAAATACTGCCTTGATGCTCCCAGTCACCATTGCACCTTGATTTAAGCCAGTTTTCTAGATCAATGATATCCATTCTGGTGCTCACTACCTTGGTGTCTCATCAGGTTCGGCAGGGCGTATGTCCTTCGCGCCTGGCTTGTGAGACGTCGGAATCAGGGATGTTAGTACGATCTCTTTTTTGCGAGCCTGCCCTACGCGAGCAGCCCCCGCCCCTTCAGCAGCGCCTCGACCCCCGGCATCCGGCCGCGGAAGTCGCGGTACAGCGCCTCGGCCTCGCGCGAGCCGCCGGCCGACAGGATGAAGCGTTCCAGCCGTTCCGCCGTGGCCGGGTCGAAGGCGTCGCCCGTCTCCTCGAAGGCGGCGAAGGCGTCGGCATCCATCACTTCGGACCACATGTAGCTGTAATAGCCCGCGGAATAGCCGTCGCCGGAAAAGACATGGCCGAAATGCGGGGTGGCGTGGCGCATGCGGATGGCGTGCGGCATGCCGATCCCGGCCAGAACCTCGGCCTGCCGCGCCATCGGATCTTCGGGCGGCGCGCCCTCGTGGAAGGCGAGGTCGACCAGCGCCGAGGCGACATATTCGACCGTGGCGAAGCCCTGGTCATAGGTCGCCGCCGCCACCAGCCGGTCACGCAGATCCGCCGGCATCGGCGCGCCGGTCTGCCAGTGGCGGGCATGGCGGTCCAGCACCTCGGGCACCTCCAGCCAGTGCTCGAACAGCTGGCTCGGCAGTTCGACGAAGTCGCGCGCCACGGATGTTCCGGAAATGAAAGGATGGGTCACATCCGACAGCATCTGATGCAGCGCATGGCCGAATTCGTGAAAAAGCGTCCGCGCATCGTCCCAGGACAGCAGTGCCGGGTCGCCCTTGGCGAAGTTGCAGACATTGACCACGACGGGCCGAACCTCCTCGCCCAGCTTGCGCTGGCTGCGGAAGGCCGAACACCAGGCGCCCGACCGTTTCGAGGACCGGGCGAAATAGTCGCCGATGAACACCGCCATGTGCCGGCCGTCGCGCGTCACCTCCCACGCCCGCGCGTCGGGGTGGTAAAGCGGCACGTCCAGCGGCTGGAAGGACAGCCCGAACAGCCGCTGCGCCACGTCGAAGGCCGCCTCGATCATCGCGGACAGCGGCAGATAGGGCTTCAGCGCCGCCTCGTCGAGGTCATGCTCGGCCTTGCGCCGCCGTTCCGAATAATAGCGCCAGTCCCACGGTTCCAGCCGGCCGTTGACGCCGTCTTCATGCATCATTGCCTCCAGCACCCGGGCATCGGCCTCGGCCCTGGCGCGGGCGGGCCTCCAGACCCGCATCAGCAGGTCGCGCACCCGGTCGGGACTGCCCGCCATCTCGGGTTCCAGCTTGAAGGCGGCAAAGCTCGCATGACCCAGAAGCTGCGCCCGTTCCGACCGCAGGGCGAGGATCTCGGCCGCGATGGCGCGGTTGTCGGTGTCGCCGCCATTGGCGCCGCGCGCGGTCCAGGCCTCATAGGCGGTCTCGCGCAGGTCGCGGCGCGGCGAGAATTGCAGGAAGGGCACGATCAGCGAACGGTTCAGCGTCAGCACCGCGCCCGGCTGGCCGCGGTCCGCCGCCGCGGCCCGGGCGGTGGCGACCACGAAATCCGGCAGCCCCTCCAGATCGGCCTCGGACAGCGGCATCCACCAGTCGCGCTCGTCCGCCAGCAGGTTCTGGCTGAACCGGGTGGACAGCACCGCCAGCCGCTCCTTCACCGCGGCCATCCGGTCGCGCGCCGCGCCTTCCAGCCGCGCCCCCGCCCGCAGGAACATCCGGCGATACAGTTCCAGCACCCGCAACTGCTCGGGGTCGAGGTCCAGCGCGTCGCGCCGCTGCCACAGATCCTCGATCCGCGCGAAGAGCGCGGCGTTCATCATCACCTCGGTCGAGAAGGCCGCCATCTTCGGCGCCAGATCGCGCTGCAAGGCCTCGCGCGCCGGGGTGCTGTCGGCGCCGGCGAGGTTGTAGAACACCCCCGCCACCCGGTCGAGTGTTGCCTCCGCCAGTTCCAGCGCCGCCACGGTATTGGCGAAATCGGGCGGCGCCGGGTCGGCGGCGATGGCGGCGATCCGCGCCCGCGCCTCGGCCAGCCCGCTGTCGAAGGCCGGGGCGAAATCCTCGTCGCGGATCGCGTCGAAGGGCGGCAGGGCAAAGGGCCCCGTCCATTCGGTCAGCAGCGGGTTGGGGCGGCTCGGGTCGGTCATGGCGGGCTCTCCTTCGGGGGCGAGGCTAGGCAGGGCGGCGGGAAAGGTCCAGCCTCCGCAAGGGTCGGCCGCGACACGCTCAGCCCCGGCCCCGCGGCCGCAGGGGGGCTTTCGCGGCGCCCGGCCGCGGCGTAGGGTCCGGCCGAATGGAGGACCCGATGACCGAGCCCAGCGACGCCCCATCCGCCACCGCCGCCGACATGGCCGCCCCCGACCGGGTCCCCAACCGGACCGCCGCCTTCGCGGCGCTGGCGAATCTTCTGGGCGACCGGTTCAGCCGGGCAGCGGGCGACCGCGGCCAGCACGGCCGGAACGAAAGCTATTTCCCGCCGATCCTGCCCGAGGCGGTCGCGTGGCCCGAAACCACCGCCGAGGTGTCGCGGATCATCGCCATCTGCGCGGCGCACGCGCTGCCGGTCACCGCCTGGGCCGCGGGCACCTCGCTGGAAGGCCATGCGCTGGCGGTGGAGGGCGGCCTGTCGCTCGACATGACCCGGATGGACAAGGTGCTGGAGGTCCATCCCGAAGACATGCTGGTCGTCGTCCAGCCCGGCATCACCCGCGAGGCGCTGAACGCGCAGTTGCGCGACACCGGCCTGTTCTTTCCCATCGACCCGGGCGCCAATGCGACGCTGGGGGGCATGGCCGCGACGCGCGCCAGCGGCACCACCGCCGTCCGCTATGGCACGATGCGCGACAATGTGCTGGCGACCGAGGCCGTGCTGGCCGACGGCCGCGTGATCCGCACCGGCAGCCGGGCGCGCAAATCCTCGGCCGGATACGACCTGACCGGGCTCTTCGTCGGGTCCGAGGGCACGCTCGGCATCGTCACGGAACTGACCCTGCGCCTGCACGGCCAGCCCGAGGCGATCAGCGCCGCCACCTGCGCCTTCCACGACTTCGCCCGCGCGGTCGAGACGGTCATCGCCACGATCCAGATGGGCATTCCGGTGGCGCGGATCGAGTTTCTCGACGAAGACGTGGCCGCGGCCTTCAACGCCGGTTCGGGCGCCGACATGCCGGAACTGCCGCATCTGATGGTCGAATTCCACGGCACGCCCGCGGGCGTCAAGGAACAGGCCGAACGCTTCGGCGAGATCGTGGCGGAAATGGGCGGGGCGCATTTCACCTGGGCCGACCGGCCCGAGGACCGCAACCGCCTGTGGAAGATGCGCCATGGCGCCTATCACGCCTGCCTCGGGCTGCGCCCCGGGGCGATGGGCGTCGTCACCGACATCTGCGTTCCGATCTCGCGCCTGGCCGAGGCGGTGGCGGAAACCCGCGCCGACATCGCTGCGCAGGGGCTGGTCGGCCCGATCATCGGCCATGTCGGCGACGGCAACTTCCACGCCCTGCTGCTGGTCGATCCGAACAGCCCCGACGAGGTGCAGAAGGCGAAATGGGTCGCCGCCCGCATGGCCGCGCGGGCGCATCGCCTGGGCGGCACCATGACCGGCGAACACGGGGTGGGCATGGGCAAGCGGCACCTGATGGCCGATGAACACGGCCCGGCCTGGCAGGTCATGGGCGCGATCAAGGCGGCGCTGGACCCGGCCGGGATCCTCAACCCGGGCAAGGTGGTGCCCGGTCCGGACAGCGATGCCCTCCTGCGGGAGACCCGCGCATGAGCCTGCCCGCGCCCGACACCCTGCCCCGCGTCTTCGCCGCCGCCTGGGGGGCGCGCGATGCCGAGGCGATCGCAGCACTCTTTGCCGAGGATGCCGATCTTCTGACCCTGACCGGAGCCTGGGCCGAGGGGCGGGCCGCCATCGCCGCCATCCTCGCGGGCGAACTGGCCGGCGCCTTCCTGCGCGCCCGGCTGGTGACCGGCCGGACCAAGCTGCGCGCGCTCGGCCAGGACGGGGCGGTGCTCATGCAGCGGTTCGTGCTGTCGGGGGTGCGGACGGAGGATGGGCAGGACGCGGGGCGGATCGGCACCGTGCTGTCGGCGGCGCTGCAGCCGGGGCCGGAGGGATGGGAAATCGCCTCGGCCAGCTTCTGCATCGAAAGCTGACCCTACCCCGCCAGCAGCGCCCGCGCCGCCTCGCGCGCGGCTTCGGTCACGCTCTCGCCGGCCAGCATCCGCGCCAGTTCATCGACCCGCGCGCCCGCATCCAGCGCGGTCACGGTCGAGGTGGTCATGCCGTCCGCGACCCGCTTTTCCACCCGCCAGTGCTGCGCCCCCTGCGCCGCGACCTGCGGCGAATGGGTGACGACCAGCACCTGCGCGCCCTCGGCCAGCCGCGCGAGCCGCCGGCCCACCGCATCGGCCGTCGCCCCGCCGACGCCGCGGTCGATCTCGTCGAAGATCATCGTCAGCGTGTCGGACCCGCGGGCAAGGCAGACCTTCAGCGCCAGCAGGAACCGCGACAGTTCCCCGCCCGAGGCGATGCGGTTCAGCGGCCCGGCCGGCGCGCCGGGGTTGGTGGCCACGGTGAAGGACACCGCGTCGCGCCCCTCCGGTCCCGGCTCGCCGGGGCCGACATCGGTGCGGAACAGCGCGCGTTCCATCTTCAGCGGTGCCAGTTCGCCCGCCATCGCCGCGTCGAGCCGGCCCGCCGCCTCGGCCCGCGCCGCGCTCAGCGCCGCCGCTGCCCGGTCGTAATCGGCCTCGGCCGCCTCCAGCGCTGTCTGCAACGCGCGCAGGTTGCCCGCGCCGCCGTCGATCCCCGCCAGCCGGGCGCGCAGATCGGCGGCGAGCGTGCCGAGTTCATCCGCCGCCACGCCATGCTTGCGCGCCAGCGCCCGGATCGCGAACAGCCGCTCTTCGGCGGCCTCCAACACGCGCGGATCGAAATCCAGCGCCTCCAGCGCCTGTTCGACGCCCTGCGCCGCCTCGGCCAGTTCGATCATCGCCCGGTTCAGCGCCGCCGCCGGCGCCTCCAGCCGCCCCTCGGCCCGGTCTGCCGCGCCGTCGATCCAGCGCGCGGCGTCGGCCATCATCCCCTCTGCACCCTCGGGGCCGAGCGCGGCCAGCGCCCGGGCCACATCCTCGCGAATGCGGGCCGCGCCCTGCCTCGACCGCCGGCGGGTGTCGAGTTCCGCCTCCTCGCCGGGCTGCGGATCCAGCCTGTCGAGTTCGGCGGTGGCATGGCGCAGGAACTCCTCCTCGCCCCGCGCCGTCTCCAGCGCGGTCCGGGCGGCATCCAGCGCCTTGCGCGCCGCGGCCAATCGGAACCAGGCGGCGCGGGTCTCGGCGCGCAGCGCATCCACCCCGGCAAAGGCATCCAGCAGCGCGCGATGGCCGCGCGGGTCCAGAAGGCCGCGGTCGTCATGCTGGCCGTGCAGTTCCACCAGCGTCTCCGACAGCGCCCGCAGCACCTCGCCACTGGTGCGGCGGTCGTTGACGAAGGCGGTCTTGCGGCCGTCGGCGGCGTTGATGCGCCGCAGGATCAGCTCGTCCTCCGGCGCCAGCCCCGCCTCGTCCAGCACGGCACGCGCCGGATGGCCCGGCGGCAGGTCGAAGACGGCGGTGACCTCGCCCTGCGCGGCGCCCGTGCGGACCAGATCGGCCCGCCCCCGCCAGCCCAGCACGAAGCCGAGCGCGTCGAGAAGGATCGACTTGCCGGCCCCGGTCTCGCCGGTCAGCACGTTGAGCCCGGAATGGAAGTCGAGCGTCAGCCGCTCGATGATCAGAAGGTCGCGGATCTCGAGGCTGCGCAGCATCGCCGCTTGTCCTTCGCTGGCGGGCAGTGCCCCGGACGATCCGGGATCACATCCATTCGCCCCGGACCATCTGCCGGTAGACCGCGGACAGCCAGTTGTCGCCGCTGCTTTCTGGCTTCAGGCCGCGCGCGGTCAGCAGGCGATAGCTGTCCTCGTACCAGTCGGTCGACTGGAAGTTGTAGCCGAGGATCGCCCCCGCCGTCTGCGCCTCGTTCACCAGACCCAGGGACAGATAGGCCTCGACCAGCCGGTGCAGCGCCTCGGGCGTGTGGGTTGTGGTCTGGAACTGCTCCACCACCACGCGGAAGCGGTTGATGGCCGCGGTATAGTGGCCGCGCTTCAGGTAGAAGCGGCCGATCTCCATCTCCTTGCCGGCCAGATGGTCGAAGGCGAGGTCGAATTTCAGCATGGCCGACCGGGCGTATTCGCTGTCGGGATACTGTTCGATCACCACGCGCAGCGCCTGCAGCGCCTGGAAGGTCAGGCCCTGGTCGCGGCCGACATCGTCGATCTGGTCGTAATAGGACAGCGCCAGCAGATATTGCGCATAGGCCGCGTCCTCTTCGGCCGGGTAGAAGTCGATGTAGCGTTGCGCGGCGGCGCGGCTGTTTTCGTAGTCGCGGCCCTTGTGATAGGCGAAAGCCTGCATGATCAGCGCGCGCTTGGCCCATTCGGAATAGGGGTACAGCCGCTCGATTTCCGAAAACAGCTGGGCCGCGCCATCGGGCCGGCGGCTGTTTTCCAGCTCGAATTCCGCCTTCTGGTAGATCTGCTCGGCCGTCAGCTGTTCGACCGGAATCTCCGTGTTCCGGCCCTGACCGCCGCAGGCTGCCAGAGATAGCGCGAGCGCGACTCCCGCCGCGAGTCCTGCCGCCCTGCGCCGCCGCGTCATGCCCTGCCCATCCCGTTCCTGCGTCACGTTCCTTCAGCCTTTTCGGCTCGTTCTACCGGGGTGCGGCGCTGGCCGCGCGCCCGGAGTGAGGCTGTCCTAGCACAGAAAAAACCGGGGCGCAAAACGCCTTTCTGCCGGTTTGGGCGGCGGTTCTTCTTGCGGTTGTCCGAAGATCAGGCGCAGGCGGGCAGATCGGCACGGGTCAGCCCCGCGCCGGGCAGAAACGCTTCGGCCGCGCCGCCCAGTTCGACGATGCGGAAGGCCTCGGGCTGGCGGAACAGCGCCCGCAGCAGCCGGTTGGTCAGCGCGTGGCCGGCCCGCAGGCCGACATAGCGGCCGAGGATCGGCATCCCCGCCAGCGCGAGATCGCCGAGCGCGTCCAGCATCTTGTGGCGCACGGGTTCATCCGCATGGCGCAGCCCGCCCGGGCTGAGGATGCGCGCGCCGTCGAAAACGACGGCGTTGCTGTAGGTCCCGCCGAGCGCCAGACCGTTGCGGCGCATCGCCTCGATGTCGGACTGGCGGCAGAAGGTGCGGCTGTCCGACAGTTCGCGCACGAAGGTGCCGTTGGCGAGCGTCAGGCTCTTGCCCTGCCGGCCGATGGCGGCATCGGCGAAGTCGATGTCGAAGCGCATGTCCAGCACGTCGCCCGCCGGTTCCAGCCGCGCCAGCGCCGGTCCCTCGTTCACCTCGACCGCCGACAGGATGCGCAGCGCCCGCACCGGTTCCTGCAACTCGCGCAGGCCGCGCGCCATGATGCCCGCGACGAAGGGCGCCGCGGATCCGTCGAGGATCGGCACTTCCGGCCCGTCGATCTCGATCAGCGCGTTGTGCAGGCCGCAGCCGGCCAGCGCCGCCATGATATGTTCGATGGTCGAAACGGTCGCCCCCGCGCCATTGGCGATCAGCGTGCACAATTTCGACGGCACCACCGCATCCCACGAGGCCCGGATCAGCGGGTCCGCGATGTCGAGGTCGGTGCGGCGGAACCAGATGCCGAAATTCGCGGCGGCGGGGTGCAGCGTCATCCGCACCGGCGCACCGGAATGCAATCCCAGCCCGTGGAAGCTCAGCGGTGAACGGATAGTGGTCTGCACGGCTCTACCTCTGGTTTGCCGCCGGTTTGGGTCCGGCGTTGATGCCGGCGGCGAAGAAACCTGCCGGCACGTTCGGAGGTAGGCCCTGACGGTTTCAACCGCAATTCACTGATTGCAACGGGTTGAAACATTAACAGAGCGTTTAGGCAGGGCGTTGCCGATGATGATGCCGCCTTGCGGCAAGCCGTTGTTCCGAAAGAGAAAGGGCCGGGTTTCCCCGGCCCTTTCCGAGTCTATTTTGTGACCGCGTCAGTTCGCTTGGCGGCGCAGGAAGGCCGGGATTTCGATCCTGTCCTGCTCCGGGTCGTTCTCGGGTTCGTCGTCATAGGCCGAGGTCACCGGCGGCTGCTGGCGCATCGGCGGGGCGGCGCGTTCGGCATGGCCCTCGGCCGACCCGGTCATCCGGTTGATCAGCGAGTTGATCCCGAAGCGCGGCTTTTCGGCCTGCGGCTGCTGGCGCGGGGCGGGCTGTCCCGCGGCGGCGGGACGCTGCCCTGCCTGCGGGCGGGGGGCGCCGGCCGTGGCCGGGGCCTTGGCCACCGCCTGCTGCAGCCGGGCCAGCGCCTCGGGCGAGGGCGTGCCGGGCGAGCGCGGACGCGGCGCGACGAAGGCCGAGGCATCGTCGTCGAACCGGGCATCGCGCGCGGCGTGCTGCGGCGGGGCCGGTTGCGGGCGATAGGCCGGGGCCGGCATCTCGTCCTCGGCCAGCTGCTCGGTCAACTCGTCCTCGAAGCTCTTGGGCTGGAAGCCGGGGAAGCTGTCCTGCGCCTCGGGCTCATGCGCCACCGGTTCGGGCGCGGCCGGTCGGGCGGGCTCGGCCGAAGGTTGCGGCGCGGGGCGCTGCGCGGCCGGCTGCGGCGCGGGGGCAGCGGGCTGTTGCGGCGGCAGCGGCTTCGACATGCTGCGGCGGGGCACCGGCACCTCGGCCTGGGCCGGGGCGGCGTCGATGCCCGTGGCCACGACCGACACGCGCATCGTGCCTTCCATCTCGGGGTCGAGCGTCGAGCCCACGATGATGTTCGCGTCCGGGTCCACCTCTTCGCGGATCCGGTTCGCCGCCTCGTCCAGCTCGAACAGCGTCAGGTCATAGCCGCCGGTGATGTTGATCAGCACGCCCTTGGCGCCGCGCAGGCTGATCTCGTCCAGCAGCGGGTTGGCGATGGCCTTCTCGGCGGCCTGCACGGCGCGGTTCTCGCCCGAGGCGTCGCCGGTGCCCATCATCGCCTTGCCCATCTCGTCCATCACCGAACGCACGTCGGCGAAGTCGAGGTTGATCAGGCCGGGCCGCACCATCAGGTCAGAGATGCCCTTGACGCCCTGGTACAGCACGTCGTCGGCCATCGCGAAGGCTTCGGTGAAGGTCGTCTTCTCGTTGGCCAGACGGAACAGGTTCTGGTTCGGGATGATGATGAGGGTGTCGACCACCTTCTGCAGCGCCTCGACCCCCGCCTCGGCCTGCCGCATCCGCTTGGACCCTTCGAACTGGAAGGGCTTGGTGACAACGCCCACCGTCAGTACGCCCAGTTCGCGGGCGGCCTGCGCGATGATCGGCGCGGCGCCGGTGCCGGTGCCGCCGCCCATGCCGGCGGTGATGAAGCACATATGCGCGCCCGCCAGATGATCGACGATCTGCTCGATCGATTCCTCGGCCGCCGCGGCGCCCACCGAAGGACGCGCCCCCGCGCCCAGCCCCTCGGTCACCTTGGCGCCGATCTGCACCCGCGCCCGCGACCGGCTTTGCGCCAGCGCCTGCGCATCGGTGTTGGCCACCACGAACTCGACCCCGTCGAGCTGCTTGTCGATCATGTTGTTGACGGCGTTGCCGCCGGCGCCGCCCACACCGAACACGGTGATCCGCGGCTTCAGCTCTTCGTGATCGCTCATCATCAGGTTCAGTGTCATCGGTGATCCGCCTGTCTTGTCTGCCGGCCTGTCTGCCGCTCCCGATGACGACTGGCCGTTTTACCCCGCACTGTCTCGATTCTAGCCCCAGACGCGTGCAACGTCACGAAAAAAAGCGGGAAACACCCCAAATATGGGGTGCCCATCGGCCATGCCAGCGGCATTTCGCCGAGTCTTCACGATCTTGCGGGCCGGTGTTGATGTGTCACCAGTTGTCGCGGAACCATTTCACCGCGCGTTTCAGCGACCGGGCGGGATAACGTTCGGCGGGAATCTCGAAATCCCACCACTCGTCCTGCGGATGCGCCGCGAACAGGCACAGCCCCACGGCCGAGGCAAAGGCCGCCCCGGTGGCCGCCTGCGGCAGGCCCTGCACCCGCAGCGGCCGGCCCAGCCGGACGTTCTGGCCCAGGATGCGCGCCGCCAGCGCGTCCAGCCCCGGGATCTGGCTGGCGCCGCCGGTCAGCACGATCTGCTGGCTCGGCAGATGCTCGAACCCCGCAGCGTCGAGCCGGGCACGCACGTCCTCGAGGATCTCTTCCACGCGGGGACGCATGATGCCGATCAGCTCCGTCCGGCTGACCTTGCGGCGGTCGCGTTCCCAATCGCCGGAATCGCCGCCGATCTCGATCATCTCGCGGTCGTCCATGCCGGTGGCCACCACCCCGCCATAGAAGGTCTTGATCCGTTCGGCCGTGGCCATCGGCACCTGCAGGCCCTTGGCGATATCGCCGGTGACGTGATCGCCGCCCATGCGCACCGAGTCGGCATAGATCATGTGCTTCTTGATGAAGATCGACAGGCCGGTGGCGCCGCCCCCCATGTCGATGCAGGCCGCGCCCAGTTCCTGTTCGTCCTCGACGAGGCTCGCCACCCCCGAGACATAGGCCGAGGAGGCCAGCCCCGCGAGTTCCAGGTCGCAGCGCTTGATGCAATGCAGGAGGTTCTGCAGCGCCGAGGTGTCGGCCGTCAGCAGGTGCATGTCGCAGGCCAGCCGGTGCCCGATCTGCCCGCGCGGATCGGCCAGCCCCGTCCGGTGGTCCAGCGCGAAGTTCACCGGCTGGGCATGCAGCACCTCGCGCCCCGGCCCGTAATCCGGCACGTCGCAGGCGGCCAGCACCCGCGCCACGTCCTGTTCGCTGACCTCGCTGCCCTGCACCTCGATCTCGCCCGCAAGGCCATAGCTGCGCGGATGGGCGCCGGCGAGGCAGGCGATGACGTGATCGACGCGGACATTGGCCATCTTCTGCGCGGCCTGCACCGCGGTGCGGATCGCGCGTTCGGTTTCCTGCATCGCGTCGATCTCGCCGAAGCGGACGCCGCGCGACCGTGTGGTCGCCGCGCCGATCACCCGGAACGAGGATTGCCCCGCCATCGAGCCCAGCCCGTCTTCGCGGAACTGTTCCGGCCCGTCGAAGCGCAGCACCAGGCAGGCGATCTTCGAGGTGCCCACGTCGAGGATGGCGATCACGCCGCGCTGCATGGCCGCGCGCCGCATGTTCCGCATCGCCCGTTGCGACTGATAGAGGTCCGTCATCGCCCTGCCCTTTCCCGCTCGCCCGCCGCCCGCATCGTCAATTCGCCGCCATCAGTTCGCTGCCGCCCGCGTCACCCGCGGCTCTTCGCCCCGCAGCCGGGCCAGCGCATCCGGCCCCAGCCGCAGCGTCGGCCGTTTCGCGCTGCGCATGTCCACCACCGTCAGGTCGCGCTCGAAGATGTCCTCGGCCTGATCCAGCGCGATCACCCGTTCCAGCGCCGCCACCGGCTCGACCTCGGGCAGCAGCACCCGCTGCCCCCGGTCCAGCATCAGGTCCCAGCGACGCTCGCCCACCCGGACCAGCCCGCGCACCCGGCCCGCGACCGGCTCCGCCGCGGCCAGCAGGGCCAGCGCCTCGGGCGCCGCGGCATCGGCGCCGATGCCCGCCACCAGCGGCAGGTCGGGCCGCGCCTCGCGCGCGGTCAGGCCCGCGATGGTGTGTCCGGTCTCGTCCAGCAGGAACAGGCCCTGCGTTGTCCGCCAGACCAGCGCCGGGTCGCGCTCGGTCACGTCCACCTGCAGCACGCCGCCGGCGCGGACGCGCAGTTCCGCCCGCTGCACCGCGTCGATCGCCTCGATCGTGGCCCGCAGCGCCTCGAGGTCCAGCGCGAAGGAGGACACCGGAAACTCCACCGCCACCACGCTGCGGATGGCGTTGGCCAGCGGTTCCGACGCACCGTCCACGGCCATCATCGTCACCATGAACTCGGGCCGCTCCTGCACCGATTTCGACACGTCGGCCACCCGCTCGGTCAGGCTGGCGCGGCGCGCGGGGTCCGACAGCCACAGCCCCGCCGCCATCGCCAGCAGGAAGGCCGGCAGCCCCACCCGCAGCAGCGAGCGGAACAGCGGCGTCAGCCACAGCCGGTGCATCCGGTAGGCGACCCGGCTGGGCGCGGGGTCGCGGCGGGGCGCGGCAAGCCGGCCCTCCTCGGCGTTCAGCGACCGCATGAGGCATCCTCCACGATCCAGCGGCACAGTTCCGGGAAGGGTATGCCGCAGGTTGCCGCCTGTTCCGGCGACAGCGAGGTGGGCGTCATCCCCGGCTGGGTGTTGGTTTCCAGCAGCACCAGACCCGCCAGCCCCCGCGTGTCGTCCCAGCGGAAATCGGTACGGCTGAGCCCGCGGCAGCCCAGCGCCCGGTGCGCGCGCAGCGCGTAGTCGAGGCAGGCGGCGGTGATCTCGTCCGGCAGCTCGGCGGGCACCACATGGCGCGATCCGCCGGGGGCGTATTTGGCGTGATAGTCGTACCAGCCCTCGGTGACGATCTCGGTCACGCACAGCGCCCGGTCGTCGAGGACCGAACAGGTCAGTTCCCGGCCCGGCACATAGGCCTCGACCATCACCACCGCCGGCATCTCGGGCCCCAGCTGCGGCGGGCCATTCGCCGCCGCCTGCACGAGGTAGACCCCGACGGAGGACCCTTCGGCATTCGGTTTGACCACATAGGGCGGCGGCATCACATGCCCCGCCGCCACCGTGTCGCGCGCGGCCAGAAGGCTGTCGACCACCGGCAGGCCGGCGGCGCGATAGGCGGCCTTGCTGCGGGTCTTGTCCATCGCCAGCGCCGAGGCCAGCACGCCGGAATGCGTGTAGGGAAGGCGCAGCCATTCCAGCAGGCCCTGGACGCAGCCATCCTCGCCCCAGCGGCCATGCAGCGCGTTGAAACAGACGTCGGGCGCAACCTCGGCCAGCCGCGACGGCAGGTCGGGGCCGGCATCGACCTCGACCACCTCGAATCCCGCCACCCTCAGCGCGGCGGCGCATTCGCGCCCCGTCGACAGCGACACCTCGCGCTCGGCCGAGGGTCCGCCCATCAATACCGCCACCTTGGGGGTTGCCCTGCTCGACACACCCGCCACGTTCGCCTGCTCCGGGGCCTTGGACTGCCCCTTATCTTGTTCATTGCGCCGGGTTTTTACCGGCTTGTCGTCGCGCCCGGTTCGCCGATGCGCATGATTTCCCACTCTAGATGAATTCCCGAGTGCTGCAAAACCTTTTCGCGCACCTCCTCGCCCAGACCTTCCAGATCGGCGGCCGTCGCCCCGCCGGCATTGATCAGGAAGTTGGAATGCATCTCGGACATCTGCGCCCCGCCCCGCCGGGCGCCGCGCATCCCCGCCGCGTCGATCACCTTCCAGGCCTTCAGGTCCTGCACGTCATCGGCGCGCCCGGTGGAGCTGAACCCGGCCGGATTGCGGAAGGTGGACCCGGCGGACCGCTCCTTCGAGGGCTGGCTGGCATCGCGGCGGGCGATCTGGTCGTCCATCCGGGCGGCCAGTTCCGCAGGATCGCCCGCCGGCGCCTCGAACACCGCCTCGACCAGCACCCAGCCTTCCGGCAGATGCGACTGGCGATAGCCAAGGCGCAGGTCGGCGGCGGCCAGCACCACCGCCTGCCCGTCGCGGGTCACCGCCCGCACCTCGACCAGATGGTCCGCGACATAACTGCCATAGCAGCCGGCATTCATCCGCACCGCGCCGCCGATGCTGCCGGGAATGGTGCGCAGGAAGGTCAGGTCCAGCCCCGCCTCGGCCGCGCGCCGCGCCACATGCGCGTCCAGCGCCGCCGCCCCGGCGATGACGCGCTGGCCCTCGACCGCGATGCCGTTGAAGCCGCGGCCGAGCCGGATCACCACGCCGCGCAGCCCGCCGTCGCGCACGATCAGGTTCGATCCCACGCCCATCGGGAAGACCGGCATCGCGGGATCGAGCGCGCCGAGGAACGCCGCCAGATCGTCGCGGTCGGCGGGCTGGAACAGCCAGTCCGCCGGCCCGCCCACCCGCAGCCATGTCAGTTCGGCAAGGCTGCGCCCGGGGGTCAGCGCGCCGCGCAGCGGGATCTGCGACGGGTCGTTCGGGCGGGGGGCATGGGTCGGGTCGTCCGGCATCGCGGGCTCACTCGGCAGGGTCGGAAAGCCCCTTACCTACCTCGGTCACCGGCGGGCGCAAGGCCCCGCGCCACAGCGTCACCGGCGGCCAGCGCAGCGCCGCCGCCCCCAGGGCCAGCGCCCCCAGCCCGCAGAGCGGCCCGTGCTGATAGGTCAGCAGCCCGAGGATCGGCACCCCCAGCGGCACCAGCGCGAAGCTCGCGGCGCGGCGGTGGCGCGGACGCAGCAGGGGCGGCAGGTTCGAGGCCGCAAACCACAGGACCGCGAGCGCGAAGGCGATCATGCCGCCCCCCTGGCAGGTCGGCGCACAGAGGTGGCGGCCGGCCGCATCAGGCGACCTTTCCCGCCACGGCCGCCGGCGCCAGCCGCGCGGGCAGCGCGTTCGCCCAGGCCGAGATCGTGCCGGCGCCGAGGCAGACGACCATGTCGCCCGGGCGCGCCTGTTCGCGCACCAGCCGTTCCAGATCGTCCTCGCTGAGGATCGCGCGGGCATGGCGATGGCCATGGGCGATCAGCCCCGCCACCAGATCGTCGCGGCTCGCCCCCGGGATCGGGTCCTCGCCCGCGGCATATACCTCGGCGATGGCGACCACATCCGCCTCGTTGAAGCAGGTGCAGAAGTCCTCGAACAGCGCATGCAGCCGGGTAAAGCGGTGCGGCTGATGCACCGCGATCACCCGCCCCTGCGTCGCCTGCCGCGCGGCCTTCAGCACCGCCGCGATCTCGACCGGGTGGTGGCCGTAATCGTCGATCACCGTCACCCCACCCAGAACCTCGCCCACCCTGGTGAAGCGGCGGTTGACCCCGCCGAAGCCCGCCAGCGCGGCGCGGATCTCGTCCTTCTTGATCCCCAGATGCCGGGCCACGGCCACGGCGGCCAGCGCGTTCGACACATTGTGATCGCCCGGCATCGGCAGGGTGCAGCCCTCAATCACTTGGTCCTCGTTCTGCAGCGCCACGTCGAAATGCGCGGTGCCGTTCTCGTAGCGCAGGTTCAGCGCCCGCACGTCCGCCTGGGCGTTGAAGCCGAAGGTGACAATCCGGCGGTCGGTGACGCGGCCCACCAGCGCCTGCACCTCGGGGTGGTCGGTGCAGCAGACCGCCAGCCCGTAGAAGGGCACGTTGGTGACGAAATCCTGAAACCCGCGGCGCAGCGCGTCGAAGCTGCCCCAGTGCTCCATATGCTCGGGGTCGATATTGGTGACGATGGCGATGGTCGCGGGCAGCCGGTTGAAGCTGCCGTCGCTTTCATCGGCCTCGACCACCATCCATTCGCCTGCGCCGGCCCGCGCGTTCGAGCCATAGGCATGGATGATGCCGCCGTTGATCACGGTCGGGTCCAGCCCGCCCTTGTCCAGCAGCGTCGCCACCATCGTCGTCGTGGTGGTCTTGCCATGGGTGCCGGCCACCGCGATGTTCGACCGCAGCCGCATCAGTTCGGCCAGCATCTCGGCCCGGCGCACCACCGGCAGCTTGCGCCGCCGCGCCTCGGCCAGTTCCGGGTTGTCCGCCTTGATCGCCGAAGAGACGACGATCACCGCCGCCTCGCCGATATTCTCGGCCCGCTGGCCCTCGAACACGGTCGCGCCCAGAGACACCAGCCGGTCGGTGATCTTCGACGCCTTCAGGTCCGATCCCTGCACCCGGTAGCCCAGCGTCATCAGCACCTCGGCGATACCCGACATGCCGATACCGCCGATCCCGACGAAGTGAATGGGGCCGAGTTCCCCCGGCAGTTTCGTGGCAGCGTTCATGTCCTGGCCTTCCTGTCGGCAATCTCTTCCACGAGCGCGGCAAGCCGCTCCGTCGCGTCGGGGACACCCTGTCCCAACGCGGAAAGCGCCATCTGCAGCGCCCCGGCCGGATTGTCCAGCACCAGCGCCACCTGTTCGGCCAGCACCTCGGGCGTGACCCGGCGTTCGGGCAGCAGCACGGCGGCATTGGCCTGGGTCAGGCCGCGCGCGTTGGCGGTCTGGTGGTCGCCCGCCGCCGCGGCAAAGGGGATCAGGATCGCCGGCCGCCCGATGACCGAGATGTCGGCCACCGACGAGGCGCCGGAACGCGAGATCACCAGCTGCGCCTCGGACAGGCGGCGGGGCACGTCGTCGAAGAAGGGCCGCACCTCGGCATCCAGCCCCGCCCCGGCATAGGCGGCCGTCACCCGGTCCAGATCCTCGGGCCGGGCCTGATGGGCGATGCGCAGGCGGTCGCGCAGCGGGGCGGGCAGCAGGGCCAGCGCCGCCGGCACCACATCCGACAGGATGCGCGCGCCCTGGCTGCCGCCGATCACCAGCAGGTTCATCGGATAGTCGCCGGGCGGGATATAGGGCGCGCCGGCCCGGTCCAGCACCGCCGCCCGCACCGGGTTGCCGGTATGGACACCCTCGACGCCCGGAGGCAGCTCGGCGGGCCATGTGCCGCAGGCGAAGGCATCGACATGGCGGGCGAAGCGGCGGTTCACCTGCCCCGGCACCGCGTTCTGTTCATGGATCATCCGCGGCAGGCGCAGCGCCACCGCCGCGGCCAGCGCCGGGATCGAGGGGTAGCCGCCGAAGCCCACCACCACCGCCGGCCGGTCGCGCAGCATCGCCGCCATCGCCGAGGCTACCCCGCCGGCAATGCGGAAGGGCGTGGCAAGCTTCGCCGCCGCGCCGCCGCGGGCGAAGGTGGCCGAACCCACCTGCTCCACCGTCACCGCCTGCGGAAAGCCGCCGGCATAGCGCGCGCCCCGCGCATCGGTGGACAGCTTCACCCGCCAGCCGCGGGCCAGCATCGCTTCGGCCAGCGCCTGCGCGGGGAACATGTGCCCGCCCGTGCCCCCGGCCGCGATCAGCAGCAGCGGCGCGCCTGCGGCCCCCGATGCCATCGCCGGGGCTGCGGCGGCCATCTCAGCGGCCCCGCCGCGCCAGCAGGTCGCCGATCTCGCCCTGCGGCCGCGACCGGGTGAAGGCCAGCAGCATCCCCACCGCGATCCCCGAGGCGATGACGGACGACCCGCCATAGCTGACGAAGGGCAGCGTCATCCCCTTGGCCGGCAAGAGCCGCACCGCCACCCCCATGTTGATCATCGCCTGCACGCCGACCGCCGCGGCCAGCCCCGCCCCTGCCAGCCGGGTGAAGGGGTCGCGTTCGCGCATCAGGCGAAAGAAGCTGCGCACCACCACGGTGGCGTAAAGCGCGATGATGCACAGCACCAGGATCAGGCCATATTCCTCGGCCGCGACGGCGATGATGAAGTCGGTATGGGCATCGGGCAGCGACCATTTCACCTGACCCTCGCCCACGCCGACGCCGAAGAAGCCGCCGTTCTGGATCGCGTTGGTCGCATAGCCGATCTGGGTGCGCGGGTCGATTTCCGCCGACAGGAAGCCGTTGATCCGCCGGGCGAAGTGTTCGGAGCTTTCATAGGCGCCGAAGCCCCCCATGACGACGAGCCCGAGGATGGTGACCAGCAGCAGGAAGGGGGCGCCGCCGATGAAATAGACCACGCCCCAGGAAAACAGCACGAGGCAGGCCTGCCCGAAATCCGGCTGCGCGGCCAGGAACAGCACCACCACCACCGCGATCACGAAGCTGTAGAGCCGCCCGGGCGGACCGTCGAGATCCTGCGCCGCCGCCACCAGCCAGGCCGACAGCACCACGAAACCGGGTTTGAGGAATTCCGACGGCTGCACCGAGCCGAAGCCGAGGCTGAACCAGCGCACCGCGCCCTTGCCGAAATCGGTACCGAAGAAGGGCAGCGCCATCAGCCCGAGGAAGGCGATCAGGAACAGCAGCACCCCGAGCCGGCGCACCTGCTGCGGCGACAGCATCGACAGCGCCAGCATCACCGCCAGCGCGATGCCCCCGAAGAAGGCCTGCCGCTGGACATAGTAGAAGGGGTCGAGCCCGTTCTTTTCGGCCAGCGGCGGCGAGGCCGCCAGCCCCAGCAGCATCCCGATGCCGAACAGCAGCAGCACCGAGGTCAGCGACCACTTGTCGATTGTGCGCCACCACCGCGGCAGAACGGGTTCACCCGTCCTGACCGGCATGGTGCCGAAGACCATTTCCGTCATCGAATTACCGCTTTCACTGCCTCGGGATGCCCGTTTGCCGGGTCTGCGGGAAAGGATAGCGGAAGCGGGGCCGTGGCGCTAGGGGGCGCGGCGGGGGCAGACCCGCCGCCGGGTCGCCGTCAGCCGCGGCGTCGCCGCAGCGCCGCCAGTGCCCCCAGCCCCACCACCAGCAATGGCAACGAGGCGGGCAGCGGCACCGGAGCCGGCAGCATTTGCTGCACCGACAGCTGCGTCACGGTACCGTCCCAGAACACATAGCGGTCCTCGACGCCGCCACCCTGGCTGAACTGGAGGAAAGAGATGGAGAAGTAGTCGAAGGGCTCCACGGCGTTTTCATAGCCGGCCAGGTCCTCCAGCGCCGCGTCCAGTTCGGTCGAGCCGAACACGGACTCCGTGTGGTCGGACAGGTGCAGCGTGAAGCCCGACAGGTCGGCGCCGGGGCCAAGGTCGATGGGCCGGTCATAGGTGTTGCCGCCCGCACTGAAAAGGTCTGTGGAGAAATCGGGATCGTCGTTCCAGACCTGCGCGTAGGACGGGTATGTCGACCCCATCGACCAAGTCAGCCCGCCGGTCGTCAGCGACAGGTCGATCACGGCCGGGTAGATGTCCCTTGCCGGATCATCGGCCAGCGTGCTGCTTGGCTGCACCTCATCGGTAATGGTGATCGTGCCGGTGAAGGTCTGACCGAGGCCAAAACTGTCGCCATGGTAGTTGTAGGTACCGCGCGTCTCTGTGGAGATCGAGCCGGCGTACTCCGTGATGGAGGTGATTTCACCCTCGAAACTCAGCTGCCAGGTCGATGCGGCCGCGGGGCCGGCCATGGCAACGAGAAGCGCAATCGGGGCGTAGAACGGCAGGCGCATTCCAATGATCCTTGTGTCGTCGAATGACCGCGACGCTAGGAGTTCAGAATCCATATCGGTAGCTGTATTTTGCAGCGTCCCTGACCGGTTGCGAGATTGCCACAGTCGCACCGGCGGTCGGACCCCGCCCCGAACGGTCCCCCGGGGCGGGACCGCCTTACTTCGCGGTGATCCGCCCGTCGGTATAGGGCTGGTAGGGCTGGTTCTGCGCCAGATATTCCGCCGTCACGTCGGCGAGGTCGGGGCCGAAGTCATAGGCGTTCATGCCCTCGGCCGCGAACATCGCATAGCCGTCGCCGCCGTTGCGGACATAGTTGTTGGTGACGACGCCATAGACAGTCTCGGGCTCGATGGGCGCCCAGGCCCCGTCCTTCATCACCATGACGTCGCTGATCCGGCTGCCGGCGGGCTGGCTGGCGTCGAAGCTGTATTTCAGCCCCGCCACCTGCGGGAAACGGCCGGCGCCCTCCTCGATCTGGCCCACGCCGTTTTCCAGCGCGGCGATCAGGGTCGAGCCCCGGGCCTCGAAGGTGGACAGCGTGTTCTGGAAGGGCAGCACCGTCAGCACCTCGCCCATCGTCACCTCGCCCGCGTCGATCGAGGCGCGCAAGCCCCCGCCATTGGTGATGGCGATGGTCACACCCTGGTCGGCGACCCGGTCCAGCATCGCATCGGCGACGAGGTTGCCCATCGGGCATTCGCCCGCCCGGCAGACCTCGCGCGCCCCGTCGATGGGCTCGGCCGTCTCGGCCACCACGCGGGATTTCAGTTCCTCGATCGGCCCGCCCAGTTCGGCGACCCGCGCCACCAGCACGGGGTCCGGCGTCACGCTGGCATCCAGCAGGATCGGCTCGCCCGTCGCCCCGGTCAGGTTGCCCGCATCGTCGAAGGTCAGGACCAGATGGCCCAGATACTTGGAATAGGCATAGGCCGTCACCACCGGCACCTCGGCGCCGTCTGCGCCCGCGACCATGGTCGGATAGGCGCCTGCCGCCCCCTCCATGTTGCCGAGCAGCGTGTGCGAATGCCCGCCCACCACCGCGTCGAGCCCGGGCACGGCAGCCGCGATCTCCTGATCCTTGACATAGCCCACATGGGTCAGGGCGATGATCTTGTCCACGCCCTCGCCCGCCAGCCGTTCGGCATCGGCGGTCAGGCTGTCGATCTCGTCCTGGAAGATCACGTTCGGCCCGGGCGAGGCGGTCTCGACCGTATCCGTCGCCAGCGCCGAGACGATGCCGATCTTCTCGCCGCCCACGTCCAGAACGACCGTGTCCTGCACCTTGCCCTTCAGCTCGGCCGAGCGCGACAGGTCGAGGTTGCCCGAGGTCACCGGGAAATCGACATTGTCCAGCAGTTCCAGCGTACCGTTCGGCCCGTCGTCGAATTCGTGGTTGCCGAGCGCCATGGCGTCGAAGCCCACGGCGTTCATCAGTTCGGCCACCAGTTCGCCCTTGTAGGTCGAATAGTAGAGCGAGCCCTGATACTGGTCGCCCGCATCCAGCACGATGACGTTCTCGCCCGCCGCGGTCAGCTGGTCGCGCAGCTCGTCGATCTTGGCGGCCACGCGGCCGATGCCGCCGAAGCATTCGCCCGCCGCGTCCTTGTCGGGCGCGCAGGTCGAATCGCTGGAACTGACCGGCTCGATCCGGCTGTGCAGGTCGTTGATGTGCAGGATGTGCAGCGTGTAGTCCGCCGACGCCGAACCGGCGGTCAGCGCCATCGCGGCGGCCGAGGCGAGAAGCCTGTGATACATGGGCGGTCTCCTTGGGCTTTGTTACATATCCGTTACATTGGGCGCCGGCCGCGGGCCTGTCAAAGCCGCAGGATCGGTCCGCCTGTCCTAGCGGGGCGGGGCGACAGGGATGTGACGCCATCTTGGGCAGTTCGCGGCCCGCCCCCCCGTGACAGCGGCATTGACCCGCACCGCGCCGCGCGGCATGTGAAGGCATGCTGGTCTTCAAGATCCTTCGCCGCCCCGAATGGAACGGCTTCCGCGATGCCGGCCGGACCGAGGGCGCGCCCGTCGATCTGGCCGACGGATACATCCACCTGTCCACTGCCGCGCAGGTCGCCGAAACCGCCGCGCGGCATTTCGCCGAGGAAAGCGATCTGGTGCTGGTCGCGCTCGACAGCACCCGGCTGGGCGAGGCGCTGCGATGGGAGCCGTCGCGCGGCGGACAGCTGTTCCCGCATCTCTACCGTCCGCTGCGGCTGGAGGACGTGGTCTGGGACAAGTCCCTGCCTCTCGGCGCGACGGGCCACATCTTCCCCGAGGGCGTGCTGTGACCCCCGTCGAATGGCTGGGCCTTGCCGCCCTGCACCGGCTCGACCCCGAAACCGCGCATGGCCTGTCGCTGAAGGCACTGCGGGCGGGGCTGGTGCCCCTGGCGGGACAGGTGACATCGCCGCGGCTGGAAACCACGGTCGCGGGGCTGGCGCTGGCGAACCCGCTGGGGCTGGCAGCAGGCTATGACAAGAACGCGGTGGCGCTGGCGCCGCTGGCGCGGGTGGGCTTTGGCTTTCTGGAGGTCGGGGCCGCGACGCCGCGCCCGCAGGAGGGCAACCCCCGGCCCCGGCTGTTCCGGCTGACCGAGGACCGGGCCGTCATCAACCGCTTCGGCTTCAACAACGAGGGGGCGGCGGCGATCACCGCGCGGCTGGCCCGGCATCCGCGCGGGCCGGTGCCGGTGGGGCTGAACCTCGGGGCGAACAAGGACTCTGCCGACCGCGCCGCCGATTTCGCGCGCGTGCTGGAACAGGCGGGGCCGCATCTGGACTTCGCCACCGTCAACGTATCCTCCCCCAATACCGAACGGCTGCGCGACCTGCAGGGCAAGGCGGCGCTGACCGCGCTGCTGGCCGGCGTGATCGCGGTGCGGGACACCCTGCCCCGGCGGATCCCGGTCTTCGTCAAGATCGCCCCGGACCTCGACGCCGGGGGGCTGGCCGATGTGGCCGAGGCGGCGCTGGCGGCCGGGCTCGACGGCATCGTCGCCACCAACACCACCCTGTCGCGCGACGGGCTGCACAGCGCCCATCGCGGCGAGGCGGGGGGCCTGTCCGGCGCGCCGCTGTTCGACCTGTCCACCCGCACCCTCGCCCGGCTGTCGCAGATCACCGAAGGGCGGCTGCCGCTGATCGGCGTCGGCGGCATCGCCAGCGGCGAACAGGCCTATGCCAAGATCCGGGCCGGTGCCGCGGCGGTGCAGCTGTATTCCGCGCTGGTCTATGGCGGGCTGTCGCTGGTGCCGCGCATCCTGCAGGACCTCGAGGCGCTGCTGGCACGCGACGGCTTTGCCAGCGTGGCCGAAGCGGTGGGCACCGACCGCGACCGCTGGTGTCAGGCCACGGCGCGTTCCAGCCGGGGATAGAGCGCGGCCAGCGTCGCCCCGCGCGCGAGGTTCAGCACCGTCAGCGCCGCCCACAGCCCATGCGCGCCGAAGGGCAGCAGCAGCGCCAGCGCGCCGGCATAGATCGCCACCGACAGGACCATCGCATTGCGCATCTCGCGGGTGCGGGTCGCGCCGATGAAGATCCCGTCCAGCATCCAGCTGGCGATGCCCACCAGCGGCGCCGCCGCGATCCAGGGCAGGTAGTGCCGCGCCGCCGCCCGGACCTCGGGGTCGGTGGCCATCGTGTCGATCAGCAGGGGACCGAGCGTCGCGAAGCCGATGGACAACAGCGCGGCTCCGCCCACCCCCCACTGCGAGGCGAGGATCGAGGCGCGGCGCACCCTGCCCCGGTCCCGCGCGCCCACCGCCTGCCCCACCAGCGCCTCGGCCGCGAAGGCGAAGCCGTCCAGCGCATAGGCGGTGATTTCCAGGAACTGGATCAGCACCTGCTGCGCGGCCAGCGTGACGTCGCCCAGCCCCGCACCAAGGAAGATGAAGACGGTGAAGCAGCCCTGCAGCAGCACCGACCGCACCATGATGTCGCCGTTGACCGACAGCATCCGCCGCAGCCGGGCCGGGTCGAACAGCCGCGCCCGGTCACACCAGCCCGCATTGGCAAAGGCCGACCGGCACAGCCACAGCCCGAAGGCGAGGCCCGACCATTCGGCGATCAGCGTGGCGATGGCGACACCCTCGACCCCCCAGCCGAGACCGAGGACGAACCACAGGTCCAGCCCCACGTTCAGCCCGTTCATCAGCAATTGCAGCGCCAGCACCGCACGGGTCCGTTCCTGCGCGATCAGCCAGCCGGTGACGGCATAGAGCGCGATGGTCGCGGGCGCCCCCCAGATGCGGAGCGACAGGTAGGCCCGCGCCAGCGCCTCGACCTCGGGCGAGGCGGGGGCCACGGCAAAGGCCGCGCGGAACAGCGGCAGCTGCAGCGACACGAGGGCCAGCCCGGCCGCCCCGGCGATCAGCAGCGCGCGGGACAGATGCGCCGACACCTCGGGCGCATCCCCCGCCCCCGCCGCCTGCGCGACCAGACCCGAGGTTCCCATCCGCAGGAAGCCGAACACCCAGTAGAGCGTGGCGAGGATCACCGCCCCGATCCCGACCGCCCCGATCGGCGCCGCCGCGCCCAGCTGGCCGACGACGCCGGTATCGACCGCCCCCAGCAGCGGCACGGTGGCATTCGACAGCACGATCGGCACCGCGATCTTCAGCACCCGGCGGTGGCCGACCGCCTGCGCGGCGGGGATGTCAGCCATCGCGGGCGGGCATCAGGAAATGTCCGGTCGCCTGCGCGAACAGCCGGGCCCGGTTGTCCTGCCACGCCTCGACATGGACGCTGGCATAGCGCCGCCCCGACCGGTTGACCCGCGCCCGCGCATAGGCGTCGCGCGGCAGGCCGGACCGCAGGTAATCCACCGTGAAGTCGATGGTCTTGGGCAGTTTCGGCAGGTGCAGCGGATCGAGCGTCGTCGCGTCGATCCGGCCCGCCTCCATCTCTTCCCACATCAGCGACCACGACAGTTCGATGATCGCTGTGGTTTCCAGAAAGGCGGCCGTCACCCCGCCGTGGATCGCCGGCAGCGCCGGGTTGCCGATCAGCTTTTCGTCATGGGGCAGCACCGCCGTCAGCTCGTCGCCGCGCCGCTCGAAGACGATGCCGAGGAACTGGATATAGGGCACGCCCGCGACCAGCGCCCGGAGCGCGGAATCGCGGCGCTGCTTGACCACCTGCACCGGTTCGGGCGGCGGGCGCGACGGGCTCATGCGCGGCCCCGTTCGACGGTGAAGGCGCCGGTGGCGGTGGCGACGGGCAGGTCGCCGTCATCGTCATGGGCGGTCGCGCGGACGAAGGCTACGCTGCGGGTCATGTGATGGCAGACGGCGCGGGCGACGATCCGCTGCCCCGGCGTGGCGGCCCGCATGTAGTCGATGCGCAGGTCGATGGTCGCGGTGGCCAGCGCGCCGTCGGCATGGCTCATCACCGCGGCGCCGCAGCAGGTGTCCATCAGCGCGGACACGGCCCCGCCATGGATCACCCCGGTGCGCGGGTCGCCGACCAGCCGCAGGTCATAGGGCATCGAGATCGTGGCCTCGCCCGCGCCCAGACTGTCCAGCCGCATCTCCAGCGCGCGGGCGTGGGGGATGGCCCCGATGAACTGCCGCGCCACCTGCATCTTCCGCTCGTCGTCCATCCGCGCGCTCCTTTCCCTCTGGTTACGGTCCTGCCCCGGCTGCGGCAAGCGGCAATCCACGGACCGACCCACGCGGCGGTTGAGCAATTCCGGACGGGGCGCTAGCTTCCGCCGCGGAGGTGACCGATGGCCGAGCGACTGACGTTCAAGGAAATGTGCGCGCGGTTCGACGTGACGCCGCGCACCCTGCGCTATTACGAATACATCGAGTTGCTGTCGCCCGAGAAGGAGGGCCGCGCCCGGTTCTACGGGCCGCGGGAAATCGCGCGGATGACGCTGATCCTGCGCGGACGCCGCTTCGGTTTCAGCCTCGAGGATCTGCGGCAATGGCTGCTGCTTTACGATCAGAAGGGCACGCGCGAGCAGTATCGGGTCTGGATCGACCTCGCCAACCGGCAGCTGGCCGAACTCGACCGGCAGCGCGCCGAACTCGACGCGGCGATCGGCGACCTGCGCGACCTGCGGGACGAAACGCAGCGCATCCTCGACCGCGAGCCGGACTGACCGCCGGTGCGGCCGGGCAGCGCGCGCAGTTGAAAATTACGTTCCGTAGGGCCGTTTTTGCGGGACATTACGTCATTTCGGCGATGACGCCACGTTACGTTTACGCTCACGTCAAGGTCGCTTGTAAGAAAGTCCGAACCGACCCATCTGGCCCGCCCATGACGCTACGACAGGCATGGAGGGTCACGCCCTTGAGTGACGAGATCATGACGATCCGCGAGATGTGCGACACCTTCGACGTGACGCCGCGCACCTTGCGGTTCTACGAGGCAAAGGAGCTGCTGTTCCCGATCCGCGAGGGGCAGAAGCGGCTGTTCACCCGGCGCGACCGGGCGCGGCTGACGCTGATCCTGCGCGGCAAGAAGTTCGGCTTCAGCTTGGAGGATATCCGGCAGTTGCTGGACCTCTACGCGCCGGGCGAGGGCGCACACCAGCAGTTGCGCCGCACCATCGACGTGGCGCGGCGGCGGCTGGATGCGATGGAGGACGAGCATCGCGCCCTGGCCGAGAGGATCGCCGAATTGCGCGGCCAGATCAGCTGGGGCGAAGAGGAACTGGCGCGGCTGGCCGCGCCCTCTGCCGCCTGAGCGGCGGAAGACATCTGTTCCGGGCCGTCGCCGGCGGCCCGGACTGCCGGCCCCGCCACGGCGGCGGCGCCGGTCACGACATTGGGAGGATGACGAATGCCGAGCTATACCGCCCCGATCCGCGACATGCAGTTCGTGCTGCATGACCTGCTGCGCGCCGCCGACAGCAGCGTGCCCGGCTACGAGGACATGGACCGCGACTTCACCCAGCAGGTGCTGGAGGCGGCGGGCAAGGTGTCGTCCGAGGTTCTGGCGCCGCTGAACGCGGTGGGCGACCGCGAGGGCTGCCGGCTGGAAAACGGCGTCGTGCGCACCCCCGAAGGCTTCAAGGCCGCGTTCGAGGCGATGAAGGAGGGCGGCTGGACCGCGCTCGACTGCGACCCGGACTATGGCGGTCAGGGGATGCCCTATCTGATGAACTGCGCCGTGGGCGAGATGTTCGTCAGCGCCAACATGGCCTTCAACATGTATCAGGGCCTGACCCACGGCGCCTATTCCGCCATCCATGTCCACGGCACCGAGGAACAGAAGCAGACCTGGCTGCCGAAGCTGGTCAGCTGCGACTGGACCGGGACGATGAACCTGACCGAGCCGCATTGCGGCACCGATCTGGGGCTGCTGCGCACCCGGGCCGAGCCGCAGGACGACGGCAGCTATCTGATCACCGGGCAGAAGATCTTCATCTCGGCCGGCGATCACGACCTGGCCGAGAATGTCGTGCATCTGGTGCTGGCCAAGGCCCCGGGCGGCGGCGAGGGCACCAAGGGCATCTCGCTGTTCATCGTGCCGAAGATCCTGGTGAACGCCGATGGCAGCCTCGGCGCCCGCAACGCCGTCTCGGTCGGCAAGATCGAAGAGAAGATGGGCATCCACGGCAATGCCACCTGCGTGATGAACTATGACGGGGCCGTGGGCTGGCTGCTCGGCGACCTGCACAAGGGCATGCGCGCCATGTTCACCATGATGAACGAGGCGCGGCTCGGCGTGGGCCTGCAGGGCTATGCCGTGGCCGAGGCCGCCTATCAGAACGCCGTCGCCTATGCCAAGGACCGGCTGCAGGGCAGGGCGGTGACGGGCGCGGTCAACACGAACGGGCCGGCCGATCCGCTGATCGTGCATCCCGACATCCGCCGCAACCTGATGGACCAGAAATCCTTCCTCGAAGGGGCGCGGGCCTTCACCTTCTGGGGCGCGCATCTGATCGACCGCAGCCATCGCGCGCAGGATGCAGAGGCCGAAGGCCTGATCTCGCTGCTGACCCCGGTGATCAAGGGCTTCCTCACCGACAAGGGCTTCGAGGTGGCGGTGAATGCCCAGCAGGTCTATGGCGGGCATGGCTACATCGAGGAATGGGGCATGTCGCAATTCGCCCGCGACGCCCGGATCGCGATGATCTACGAAGGCGCGAACGGCATCCAGGCGCTGGACCTCGTGGGCCGCAAGCTGGCGGCCGACGGCGGCAAGCATGTCATGGCCTTCTTCGAGATGGTGAAGACCTTCATCAAGGAGAACGAGGCCGATGCAGAGCTGAAGACCGGCTTCCTCGACCCGCTGAAGGCCGCGTCCAAGGACCTGCAGGCGGCGGCGATGTTCTTCATGCAGAACGGGATGAAGAACCCCAATGCGGCGCTGTCCGGCTCCTACGACTTCATGCATCTCTTCGGCCATGTCTGCCTTGGCCTGATGTGGGCGCGGATGGCCAAGGTCGCGCGGGATGCGCTGGAGGCGGGCGACGGCGACCGCGACTTCCTCGAAACGAAGCTCGCCACCGGCCGTTACTACATGGCGCGGCAGCTGCCGATGACCGCGACCCATCTGGCCCGGATCACCACGGGGGCCGAGCCGGTCATGGCGCTGCCGGCCGAGGCGTTCTAGTCTCGACCCGCAGCAGCGCGGCCTGCCGGGCCGCCGGAACGGAGGAGGGAGCGATGGCCGAAGCAGCGGAGGACGACTGGATCGAGACGCCGGCGGCGGAAGGATCCTGCCAGTGCGGGGCGGTGCGCTATCGCATCGCGGCGGGGCCGACCCGCGCCTCGGTCTGCCATTGCCGGATGTGCCAGCGGCAGGTGGGTGGCCCCTATGCGGCCTTCCTGAAACTGCCGGCGGACCGGGTGACGTGGCTGGCCGAACCCGCGTGGTTCGCCTCGTCCGACATCGCAGAACGCGGCTTCTGCCCCGCCTGCGGCACGCCCCTGGCCTTCCGCTCGTTTGGAGAGGACCAGATCGAAGTGACCGAGGGCAGCCTTCCCGCGGGCTTCCCCTTCCGGCCGGTGCGGCAGTTCGGCATGGAAAGCCGGCTCGGCTGGATCGACCACCTCGCCGGCCTGCCGGGCGAGGCGACGACGGAACAGGCGCACAGCCATCAGGCGGCGGAGGGCCGCTGATGCCCAAGCGCCTGCGCCTGACCCGCCGCTTTCCGGTCGCGCTGACCGAGGATGCCTATCGCGCCCTGCGCCGCTTCGCCGACGAGGCGCAGGTGACCCAGGACGAGGCGCTGGTCTTCCTGTTCGAGAATTTCGGTTCGGTCACCCATGAGTCGAACCTGACACACCGGCTGCGGCTGTTCCGGGCCGAACTGGACGCGCGCAAGACCTGACCAAGGCACCCGGGGAGGGATGACATGACCGCGAAACTCTATTGCTTCGGCGAAAGCGGCAATGCCTACAAGGCGGCGCTGACGATGACGCTGGCCGGCTATGACTGGCAGCCGGAATATGTGGACTTCTTCCACGGCGAGGCCCGCAGCCCCGCCTTCCGCGCGATCAACGAGATGGGCGAGGCGCCGGTCTTCGTCGAGGACGGGCTGACCCTGACCCAGTCCTGCGTGATCCAGCTGCATGTGGCCGAACGCACCGGCAAGTTCCTCGACGGCGACCGCAACGAGATCCTGCGCTGGATGTTCTGGGATGCGCAGAAGGGCTCGGGCCAGCAGGGCGGGCTGCGTTTCATGATGAACTTCGTGCCGCCGGACAAGCGGCCCGCCGAGGCGATCCAGTGGCTGACGGGCCGGGTGCAGACCGCGCTGGCGGTGCTGGAGGGCCATCTGGCGGGCCGCGACTGGATGGTGGGCGACGGGCCGACGCTCGCCGACTTCGCCTGCTGCGGCTATCTGTTCTATCCCGAACCCTTCACCTTCGACCGCAAGGCGATGCCGGCGGTCGACCTGTGGCTGGACCGCATCGCGGCCCTGCCCGGCTGGAAACACCCCTACGACCTGATGCCCGGCAACCCGTCCGACAGGGCATGAGCCGCGGCCCCGCGAGACCAAGGAGAACCCGATGACCGAAGCCTATATCTACGACGCCTGCCGCACGCCGCGCGGCAAGGGCCGGCCCGATGGCGCGCTGCACGAGGTGACCTCGCTGGCGCTGTCCGCACGGCTGCTGAACGCGGTGAAGGATCGCAACGGGCTCGACGGTCACGCAGTCGAGGACGTGATCTGGGGCAATGTCACGCAGGTGGCCGAACAGGGCGGCTGCCTGGCCCGGTCCGCCGTGCTGATGTCGGATCTCGACCAGTCGATCCCGGGCCTGTCGATCAACCGCTTCTGCGCCTCGGGGCTGGAGGCGGTGAACCTTGCCGCCAACCAGGTGAAGGCCGGCGCGGGCCGGGCCTATATCGCCGGCGGGGTCGAGATGATGGGCCGCGTGGCGATGGGGTCGGACGGGGCAGCCATCGCCGTCGATCCGGCGCTGGCGATGAAGAGCTATTTCGTGCCGCAGGGCATATCCGCCGACATCATCGCAACCGAATACGGCTTCGGCCGGGACGATGTGGACGCGCTGGCGGTGGAATCGCAACGCCGCGCGGCCGAGGCCTGGGCCGACAACCGCTTCGCCCGCTCGATCGTCCCGGTGACCGACCAGAACGGCCTGCCGATCCTCGCCCGCGACGAATACATGCGCCCGAGCACCGACATGCAGTCGCTGGGGGCGCTGAAACCCTCGTTCAAGGACATGGGCGAGGTGATGCCCGGCTTCGACAAGATCGCGCTGATGAAATATCCGCATCTGGAACGGGTCGAGCATGTCCATCACGCCGGCAATTCCAGCGGCATCGTGGACGGTGCGGCAGCCGTGCTGATCGGCAGCAGGGAATTCGGCGAGGCGCAGGGCCTGAAACCCCGCGCCCGCATCCGCGCCACCGCCAAGATCGGCACGGATCCCACGATCATGCTGACCGGCCCGGTGCCGGTGACCGAGAAGATCCTGAAGGACAGCGGCATGTCGATTTCCGATATCGACCTGTTCGAGGTGAACGAGGCCTTCGCGGCGGTCGTCCTGCGCTTCATGCAGGCCTTCGACGTGTCCGCCGACAAGGTCAACGTGAACGGCGGCGCGATCGCGATGGGCCACCCGCTGGGCGCGACCGGAGCGATCATCCTCGGCACCCTGCTGGACGAGATGGAACGGCGCGACCTGTCCACCGGGCTCGCCACGCTCTGCATCGCCAGCGGCATGGGCGCGGCCACGATCATCGAAAGGGTCTGACATGGCGATCTTCCATGTCGCCGACGTGCCCGAGACCCATGGCGTGTCGAGCTATCCCGATCCCTATAACCAGGGGGCCGGCAACCTGTCGTGGCGGCACCTGACCGATGCCGGCGGGCTGACGCAGTTCGGGCTCGCGCTGGAAAGCCTGCATCCGGGCGGCCAGTCGTCGCAGATGCACTGGGAATCCGACGAGGACGAATTCCTGTTCATGATCTCGGGCAGCCTGACCGTGATCGAGGATGGCGAGGGCACGGTGATCGGCCCCGGCGACTTCTGCTGCTGGAAGGCGGGGGTCGAGGTCGGCCACATGCTGAAGAACCATACCGGCGAACCGGCGACCTACCTGATCCTCGGCAGCCGGCAGCCGCGCAACATCACGACATATCCGGGCCTCGATCTGCTGGGCACGCCTGACGGCTACACGCATCTCGACGGCACCCCCTATCCGAGGAAGGGAGAGGACGAATGACCGATTTCACCTATGCCGTCGATGCGGACGGCGTTGCCACCATCACCTGGGACGTCGCCGCGAAGTCGATGAACGTCATGTCGATGACGGGCTTCGCCGAACTCGACGGCCATATCGACGCGGCACTCGCCGATCCGGCGGTGAAGGGCGTGATCGTCACCTCGGGCAAGAAGGACTTCGCCGGGGGGATGGACCTGAACGTCATCGCGCAGATGCGCGAGGGCGGGGCACAGGCGATCTTCGACGGCGTGATGCAGATGCATGGCGTGCTGCGCAAGATCGAACGCGCGGGCATGGATGCCAAGACGCTGAAGGGGGGCAAGCCTATCGTCGCGGCGCTGCCGGGCACCGCGCTCGGCATCGGGCTGGAACTGCCGCTGGCCTGCCACCGGATCATCGCCGCCGACAATCCGAAGGCCAAGATCGGCCTGCCGGAAATCATGGTCGGCATCTTCCCCGGCGGCGGCGGCACCACCCGCGTCAGCCGCAAGCTGGGCGCGATGGCGGCGGCGCCCTTCCTGCTGGAAGGCAAGCTGAGCGATCCGAAATCGGCGCAGAAGGCGGGGCTGATCGACGAGGTCGTCGCCCCCGACGAACTGCTGGCCCGGGCGAAGGAATGGGTGCTGTCGGCGAAGGATGCCGACCTGGTGAAGCCCTGGGACGCGAAGGGCTGGAAGATGCCCGGCGGCGCGCCCTATCACCCGGCCGGGTTCATGACCTTCGTCGGCGCCTCGGCGATGGTGAACGGCAAGACCCAAGGCGTCTATCCGGCGGCGAAGGCGCTGTTGTCGGCGGTCTATGAAGGCGCGCTGGTGCCCTTCGACACCGCGCTGAAGATCGAGGCGCGCTGGTTCACCCATGTGCTGCTGAACCCCTCTTCCAACGCGATGATCCGGTCGCTGTTCATCAACAAGGAGGCGCTGGAGAAGGGCGCCAACCGCCCCGCCGTCCCCGACCAGACGGTGAGGAAGCTGGGCGTGCTCGGCGCCGGGATGATGGGCGCGGGCATCGCCTATGTCGCGGCGCTGGCCGGAATCGAGGTGGTGCTGATCGACGCCGCGCAGGAAGCCGCCGACCGGGGCCGCGCGCATTCGGAAAGCCTGCTCGACAAGGGGATGAAGCGCGGCAAGGTCACGGCCGAGAAGAAGGCCGAGGTTCTGGGCCGGATCGCCGCCACCACCGACTATGCCGCGCTGTCGGGCTGCGACCTGATCGTCGAGGCGGTGTTCGAGGATCCGGGCGTGAAGGCCGGCGTGACCCAGAAGGCCGAGGCGGTGATCCCCGCCGACGCCGTCTTCGCCACCAATACCTCCACCCTGCCGATCAGCGACCTGGCCCGCGCCAGCGCCCGGCCGGGACAGTTCATCGGCATCCATTTCTTCAGCCCCGTGGACAAGATGAACCTTGTCGAGATCATCCGGGGCAAGGAAACCGGCGATGTCGCGGTGGCCAAAGCGCTCGACTTCGTGCGCCAGATCCGCAAGACGCCGATCGTCGTCAACGACGCGCGCTTCTTCTACGCCAACCGCTGCATCATCCCCTATATCAACGAAGGCATCCGCATGGTGGCCGAGGGCGTGGAACCGGCGCTGGTCGAGAACGCGGCCAAGCTGGTGGGCATGCCGCTGGGGCCGCTGCAACTGGTGGACGAAACCTCGATCGACCTCGGGGTGAAGATCGCCAAGGCCACCAAGGCCGCGATGGGAGCCGACTATCCCGACGAGGCGGTGGACGCGGTGCTGTTCGCCATGGCGGACAAGGGCCGTCTGGGCCGCAAGTCCAATGCCGGCTTCTATGCCTATGACGACAAGGGCGGACGGCTGGGCCTGTGGGAAGGCCTGCCGCAGGACTACCCGACCCGCAGCGACCAGCCGGAACTGACCGAAGTGCAGCACCGGCTGCTGTTCGCGCAGGTGCTGGAGGCGGTGCGCGCGCTGGAGGCGGGGGTGCTGACCGACATCCGCGAAGGCGATGTCGGCGCGATTCTCGGCTGGGGCTTTGCCCCATGGTCGGGCGGGCCGTTCTCGTGGCTCGACATCCTCGGCGCCGCGCGCGCGGTCGAGATCTGCGACGATCTGACCGCCCGCCACGGCAAGCGGTTCGAGCCGCCGGCCCTGCTGCGCGAGATGGCGGCGCAGGGGCAGAGCTTCTACGGCCGCTTCGCCCCGGACAAGGCCAGGGCAGCCTGACGACAGGGCAGGAGGGGGCGCTGCCCCCTCTCGCGCCATCCGGCGCAATTCGCCCCCGGGATATTGGGCCGACAGGAAGCCGCGGCCGGCTCAGCCGGGCAGCGCCACCGCGTGATTGTCCCAGGCCCGGGCCCGGGCGCCGAGCGCGGTCAGCTGTCCGTCCTCCAGCCGCAGCAGGCCGCCGACCCCGTCCGTCAGCGCGAAGCCCGCGCCCAGGGGCGCCAGCCCGCAGACATCGGCGCGTTCCACCGTCTGCACCAGCGCGCCCTGCCGGTCGAAGACCTGCACCCGGCCGCCGCGCGGGCAGGACACGGCGATCAGGCTGCCGTCCCGGCTGATGGCGACGCTGCCGACATAGCCCTTCATCAGCCGGTGCTGCACCTCGCCCGCCTCGGCGAAGACCGGGGCCGCGCCGCGGCGGTGCAGGCCCAACAGCGGCGGCGCGGTTTCGGGCACATCCTCCCATTGCATGGCGAAGGCCACGGTCCCGTCCGGTCCGATGGCGAGATGGCGGATGGAATTGCGGTGCCAGGCGGGCGGCAGGTCCACCCGGTCGAGCAGCCTGCCCGCGAGGTCCAGATAGGCCAGCGAGGGCTGCATGGTGGGCAGGTTCAGCTTCTCGCGCCCTCGGTCGGGATGCGTCTCGATCCCGCCATTGGCGATGGCCAGCGTCACCCCGTCCGGCAGGAACTGCACGTCATGCGGCCCGATGCCGTGACTTTCCAGCTCGCCCACCCGCCGCCAGCCCTCGGCCCGCGACCACAGGCCGATCTTGCCGCGGGTGGTGACGAAATCGTTCTCGGCGGTGTAGAGCAGCGCGCCATCGGGCGAGAAGCTGCCATGACCCATGAAGTGCCGGCCCGCGGGACTGTCGAGCCGGGCCAGCGTTTCCCCCGTGACGCAGTTCAGCACCACGGCGAAGGTGCCGGGACGGCGGGCGAAGGCCACGGCCAGCGGCTCGGTCGGATGTACCGCCCCGGCATGGCCCCGCGCCGGCAGGCCGATGCGGAACCGGTCGGTCCCGTCCGCGCCCACGCCGTAAAGCGCGAAGCGCCCGTCGGCATCCCGGGCGGCGGCGAGGAAGGCGGGGCTGCCCGCATCCGCCCAGCCGAGCCGCGGCAGGGTCGAGGCGGCGAGAAGCGTGGCGAGGAAGCCGCGGCGGGTGGTCATGTCCTCAATCTCCATCCAGCGCGTTGAACCCGGCCGCGACGCCGAGTTCGGCCGCGAGTTCGGCATTGGCGGTGTCGTGCAGCCGTTCGATGGCCGTCTTCAGCTCTTCGGTCCGCATCCGGCCCGTCGGCGCCTCCACCGCGTCGAAGACCGGGTCGGACAGCCGGGCGGCCACCTGCTGCGCATAGTCGAACTGGTCGAACAGCAGCTCGGTGCCGCCATCGGTCAGCGCCTGCGCCAGCGCCCGGTTCGCGGCCAGCGACAGCTGTACATTGCGCAGGCTGCGGCCGGACAGCCGGCTTTCGGCGCGCAGCGGGCGGGGCCGCTCGATGGTCCCGAGCGGCCGGCCCAGCCGGGTTTCGGCGTCGAAGCCAAGCTGCGTCACCAGCTGGGTGAAGATCGCCTGCCGGGCCTCGTGCCCCGACAGGAAGCGGGTGTTGCCGGGCGCGCCCGCGTCGCGCAGGAGCGGCGCGAAATCCCGGTGCCAGGCCTCGGCCGCGGCGGCGGCGGTGGCGGCCAGATCCCCGGCCGCGGCGCGGGTCAGGGCACAGCCGGGATCGCCGGGGCCGTAGGACGAAAAGGCCGGGTCGAATAGCATCGCCTCCAGCGCATAAAGACCGCGCGCCGCGACCGAGACGCCGTGATAGGCGGCGGGGCCGTCCAGTTCGGGTCCGTCCGCAGCCAGAAGCTGCCGCAGCGTCCGGTCGGTCGCCCCCTTGGGATCGGGCCAGAAGGCGATGGCGAGCCCGCGGCCGTCCTCTTCCAGCGGGCCGAAGCGGAAGGCCTGCACCGGCAGCCAGGCGTCGAAGGCGTCGTTCCAGGCGGCACGCAGGGCCGGGCTGTCGGCACGGCAATCGGCCTCGGCCGCGGCGGACAGCGTCCCGGCGGCCTCGGCGAAGGCGTCGAAGCGCGGCAGGATCACCGTGTCGACCACCCGGTCGACCACCGGATCGGCACGCGCGGGCACGGGGGCGGCCAGGGCCAGCAGCAGCAGGAACGGGGCGAGATGTTTCATAGGCTCTCCAGAAACCGGATCAGGGCGGCGCGGTCGGCGGGCGGCAGGGCCGCCACCCGGTCGCGGGCCGCCTGCGCCTCGCCCCCATGCCACAGCACCGCCTCCAGCACGCCGCGGGCGCGGCCGTCATGCAGCAGCAGCCTGTGCCCCGAGACCGCCTGCGTCAAGCCGAGGCCCCACAGCGGCGGCGTCCGCCATTCCTGCCCGCCGGCCCCGGCCTCGGGCCGGTCGTCGGCCAGCCCCGGCCCCATGTCGTGCAGCAAAAGGTCGGAATAGGGCCAGATCAGCTGAAAGCTGCGCGACAGGCTGGCGGGCGCCGCGGCGGGCAGGCGGTCGGTCACGAATTTCGGCCGGTGGCAGGCGGGACAGCCCGTCTCGTGAAACAGCGCCTTGCCGCGCAGCACCTGCGGGTCAGCGATGTCGCGCCGTTCCGGCACGGCGCGCGAGGCGAGGTGCAGCGCGACCAGCGCCAGCGCCCGCCCGTCGATCTCGACCCCGTCGCGCAGCCCCGGGTCATGACCGTCGGGGCGGGCGCGGCATCCGGCCTGCGCCGGGGTGCAGTCGCCCCAGCCCGCGGGACGGGACGGGCTGGAAATCCCGATGTCGAGCGCGAAGGCCGAGGCCACCTGATCGGCCAACGTCGCGTGCCCGGCCTTCCAGCCGAAGCGGCCGAGCCGCACGCGGCCGTCCGGCCCGGGCAGCCGGTTCGCGCGGCCCGAGATGCCGTCGCCGTCGCGGTCCTGCGGGTCTTCCAGCGCCAGGATGTCGGCGTCGGGAATGGCCGCCAGCAGGCCGAGCCCGGTCATCGGCTGCGCCACCCGGGCGCTGATCCGCGTGCCGGGCGGCAGGGCGGGGTCGACGGCGATGACCGGGCGCCGCAGATGGGCGACCTCGCCCCCCGCCAGCGGCACGGTCCGGTCCTGCCAGCCGACCGTCAGCCGGCCCTCGGGCGCCAGCCCGGGCAGCGCCAGATCCTGCAGCTGTTCCCCCAGCAGCGGATGCGGCGACGCGTCCGCCGCGGACAGGCGCAGGATCATCCCCTGCCCCGTGCGCCCGGGCTCTGCCGGCCGGCCGCGCCCGTTTCCGGGATGGCAGCCGAGGCAGGAGCGCGCGTTGTAAAGCGGCCCCAGCCCGTCGGAGGCGCGGGTGGTCGAGGGCGCGGCGACCCACAGCTTGGCAAAGAGCGCCGCGCCCAGTTCGGCATCCAGCGGGTCGGCCAGCCCCGGCACGGGGGCGGCGAACGCGCCCGGCCCGCGCGCCCGTTCGCCCCGCAGCGTCGCCCGCCCGCCCGGCAGCGCCTCGAACGGTTCGGGGGCCGCGAAACTGGCGGGCGGGGCGGTGACGGCGGCGATGCGCGCCTGTTCCTCGGGGCTGCGCGGGGCGGCCAGCGCCGCGCCCGCGACGAGCAGCATGGACAGGGGCAGGATCGGGCGTCTCATGATCCGAGCTAGCGCCCGATGCCCGAGGCTTTCAATCGGAAAACTGCCTGCGACAGGGGACGGGCCGCTTTGCCGCAGGCGGGCGGGCCGCGTTATTCCGCCTCGTTCGCCGGTTTGGCGTTCAGCAGGCCATAGCGTTCCTCGCCGATCTTCTCGAACAGGCCGATCTGGGTTTCCAGAAAGTCGATATGGCCTTCCTCGTCGGTGATCAGTTCCTCGAACAGGATCTTCGAGACATAGTCGCCCACGCTTTCGCAATGGTCGCGCGCCTCGATATAGAGGGTGCGGGCGTCATGCTCGGCGGCAAGGTCGGCCTCCAGCGTCTCGCGCAGGGTCTGGCCGATGCGCAGCGGGTCGAGCTTTTGCAGGTTCGGATGGCCTTCGAGGAAGATGATCCGCTGGATCAGCTTGTCGGCGTGGTGCATCTCCTCGATGCTTTCCGCGCGGCTCTTGTCGGCGATCCGGCCGAAGCCCCAGTCCTCCTGCAGCCGGTAATGCAGCCAGTACTGGCTGACCGCGGTCAGCTCAGACCGCAGGGCCGCGTTGAGATAGTCGATGACCTTCGGGTCGCCCTTCATTCGAGGTGTCCTTTCCTGCCGCGCGGCGCAGGCCGCGCAAGTTTGGTGGCACCTCAAGATTGTCCGACTTGCGCATGGTGGCAAGGAAAAGCGGCATGCAGCCGCCGCAATCCGACCGCTTGCCGAGCGCCCGGTAGATCTTGCCGGGCGTGATGATGGTCTCGGGGTCGGCGGCGCGCATCCAGTCGATGGCGGCGCCGATGTCGCGGTCGGTGATGGACTGGCAGTGACAGACGATCATGCTGGTCTTTCGGCGGCAAGCGGCGGCGCCGGCAGGGCGCCGCCGTGACAGGGTCACTGGAAGACGGCGGTGGGGTTGTCGAGGCTGTCGGAGCCTTCGAAGGCGATGTCGGACACGCCGAGCGCGGTCACCGCGCGTTCGATGCTGCTGGTCTGGTCCACCAGCCCGTCGACGGCGGCGGTGATCAGCGCCTCGCCCTCGGCATTGCCGGGGGCCAGCATCATGTCATAGGCCATGCCGCCCTCGGCCGCGTCCACCAGCGCCTGCAGCGCCGCCACGGTATGATCGAGCTTGGCCTTCAGTTCGGCATCGACCGCCGGGTCGGCCTCGGCCACCAGTTCCGACACCGAGGGGCCGGAGACGGTGCTGCCGTCGGTGCGGGTATAGCTGCCCAGATAGACGTTCCGGATCCCGAGCCCGTCATAGTAGTGGCTGTTATGGGTATTGTCCGAAAAGCAGTCATGCTCTTCCTCGGGGTCGTTCAGCATCAGGCCCAGCTTCATCCGCTCGCCCGCCTGTTCGCCATAGGACAGGCTGCCCATGCCGGTCAGGATCGCCGACAGGCCCGCATCCTCGTCGGTCAACAGTGCCTCGCGCGCGGCGCCGCCCTCGGCCCATTGCGCGGCCATGTATTCGAGGTCCGACACCAGCAGATCGGTTGCCGCGGTCAGATAGTCCGCGCGGCGGTCGCAATTGCCGCCGGTGCAGCCCTCGCCCTGCATGTAGTCGGTATAGGGGCGTTCCCCCGCCCCGGCCTCGGTGCCGTGCAGATCCTGCCCCCACAGCAGGAACTCGATCGCGTGATAGCCCGAGGCGACGTTGGCCTCGGTCTCGTCGGCCTCGTGCAGCGTGTCGGCGATCAGCTCTGGCGTGATCTCGGTGGCGTCCACCGTCTCGCCGGCCAGGTCGAAGCCGGGATTGGCGATGACGTTCAGCACGCGGTATTCGTTTTCATCGCTGGCCTCGCCATAGCCCGAATCGACATAGTCGATCAGGCCCTCGTCCAGCGGCCAGGCATTCACCTTGCCTTCCCAGTCATCGACGATGGCGTTGCCGAAGCGGAAGACCTCGGTCTGCTGATAGGGCACCCGCGCGGCCAGCCAGGCCTCTTTCGCGGCGTCGAGCGTCGCTTCGGACGGTGCCTCCACCAGCGCGGCGACGGCGTCGCGCAGCGCCTGCGCGGTGGTCAGGCTGTCGGAATAGCCGGCCTCGGCGATATCCGCGTAGGTATCCAGCACCTCGGCCTTTTCGGCGGCGAGTGCGGGCAGCCCGGTCAGGGCGGTGCTGGCAAGAGCGATGGCGAAAAGCCGGGGCGTCATTCTGTCCTCCCTCAGGACCTGCGACCGGCGGGAACATCCCGCCGGGAAAACTCGTCTCTGCCGCTCACTTCGTCAGGATCAGCTTGCCCGCACGGGTGATGCGCAGCGTGTAGATCTGCCCGTTCAGCACGATCCGCGCCTGAACGCCGCCCTCGGTCAGCCGGGTGGCATCATGGACAGGCACGGCGTCCTGCAGCGAGAAGGTGGTGGAAAGCGTTGCGTTCATGACGTCCTCTCGATCCGGTCGAACACCTGGTCCAGGGCGGATCCGCGTGGAACGAGACCGGCGATCAGCGACAGCATGATCCCTCCCGCCGGGTCAGGCAGGAACGTCCGGTCCGTATCGGCGCCCCGGGGGCGGTCTTCGACTGCGCGTTTCATGCTGTTCCCTCGGATAGGATGCGCGGCTACCCGACCGGTTGGCTATGCGAGGAAGTTGAGTGAAAAAGTCAGGCTTGTCAAACCCGATTTTTCTGATCAGGAATAGCGGCGGCACGCAGGCATCCCGCGACCGGGCCGCGCCGCCGGCAGCCGGGATCAGCTTTTCTTCGATTTCTTCTTTTTCTTGCGGTCCTGCGGCGCCGGGGGGGACTGCATCAGCTGCTGCAGTTCCGCGGGCTCCAGCCGGGCCAGCCGCGCCTGCCACAGCGCCATCGTCTCCAGCGCCTCGGACAGTTCGGCCAGCGCCCCGTCCGGCGCCACCTGACGCAGGGCGCGCAGCCGGTCCACCGCCGGGCTCAGCACCCGCCGTTCGCGTTCGGCCAGCATCTGGCGCACCAGCATCCAGGGGTCGGCCGGGGCAACGAAGAACTCGCGCCGGTCGCCCGGCACCCGGGTGACGGCGACGAGGCCCCAGGCCCGCAACTCCTTCAGCGCGGTGGACACGTTCGATCGCGAGATGCCCGCGACCTGCACCAGATCGTCGGCACAGGGGGGATTCGGTGCCCGCCAGATGGCCGCGAAACACAGCGAGGCGGGCCGCGTCAGCCCGAGATTTTCCCCGGTTTCGGCAAAGAGCGTCTTCAATCCGTCGTCGAGCATCGCCCCTCCGAGCACTTCGGGAATGCCGGAAGGATGGTAGAGAAGCCCGCGCCCGCTGTCAGCCCCGCTCGCCGCACCGCAACGGGCGAAACCGGTATCATTGCCGCGCCTGCGCGGTTGCCCGCCCAGATGGCGGGGGACGGGGCGGCGAAACCCCTAGTCCGCCACCACCGTCCAGGGCGCCTCGTAGCGGTGTTCCTGCAGGTTGTCGCCGGGTCCGATCCGGTCCACCACGGCGAAGAGGCCGGGCGCATGCAGCGGGGTCAGGACACCGTGCCATGTGCCGCGATGCAGGTTGATCCCCTGCCCCGGCCCGGTGACGAAGGCGCGCGGCCGGCCCGGCACCCCGCCCGCATCGGGCGCCACGATCACCAGGAAGGGCTGCAGCGACATCGGCAGGAAGGCCTGGCTGCCCTCGGGGTGCCGCTCGACCAGATCGAAGCCATAGGGCAGTTGCCGGGGCACCGCGTCGAAGATCGACAGCCCGGCCCGACCGTCGCCGAAATCGAGCCGCGCCCGGTCGTGATAGCGCCCGCACAGGCCCGCATTGATCATCCGGTCCGGCGTGCCCTCGGCCTGAAGCACATCGCCGAAGGGGCCGAACGCCCGCTCGGTCAGCGGTTCTGCGGCAATGACGTGCATTCCGTGTCCTCCTCCGCGCCGGGTCCATCGCCGGCCTCAACCGCGTCGAACCCGTCGCGCTGCGGGTCGAGTTCCACCGCGAGGAAACGCTCGAAGGCATCGAAGTCCAGCCGGTCGAACTGGCCGAAGCCCTGCATCCACACGCTCGCCTCGCGCAGCGCATCCGGTTCCAGCCGGCACCATTTCACCCGGCCGCGCTTTTCCTGGCTGATCAGCCCGGCCTCGGCGAGGATCTGCAGATGTTTGGAGATCGCGGCCAGCGACATCCGGAACGGGTCGGCCACATCCGTCACCGCCATGTCGTCCTCCAGCAGCATCGAAAGGATCGTGCGCCGCGTCGGGTCCGCCAGCGCCGAGAATACCGCATCGAGCCGCGGCTGCGGAACCGCGCGCGGTTCGGTATCGGCAGGGGGGGCGGGCGCCTCTGGCATGACCCGTCTTCGCAAGGGTCGCGGCAATCGTCAACCGATCGGTTGAATGACGGTTTTCGCCGCAGCCGCATCCCGTGAGGTGAAGGGCGGCGCGAGACCCACGTCATTCTATAAACAAATCAATGGTTTGCCCGTCATCACATCGACCGGGAAGCACCTTGACTCACGCCCCCGCGATCCCTACCAAGGCCGCAACTGCCGACGGGGGGCCCCGCATGGCCGAGGATCCAGACAAGACCCGGCTCGACGCGTTCGAAACGCGGCTGGCACGGGCCCGAGCGGAAAAGGCCGGTGCCGCGTCCGGTGGGGTCGGAAAGAACTTCAGCCAGTCCGAAATGGCCTGGCGCATGGTGATCGAACTGGTCTCGGGCATCGGGATCGGCTTCGGCATCGGATACGGGCTGGATGTGCTGTTCGGAACGATGCCGTTCCTGATGGTGCTGTTCGTGCTTCTGGGGCTGGCCGCGGGGATCAAGACCGTGATCCGGACCGCCACGGAGATGCAGGAAAAACGTCAGGCGGCCGAGGCCGCCGCGGATGAGGGGAAGTGAAGTGGCGACGGAAACCGCGACCGAACATGCAGCCGAAGGCGGGCTCGCCTTTCACCCGATGGACCAGTTCCTGGTCCGTCCGCTGTTCGGCGGCTCAGAGATCCACTGGTACACGCCCACCAATGTGACGCTGTGGATGGCGCTCACGGTGCTGGCGATCGTGCTGCTGCTGGTCGTGGGTTCGCGCGGGCGCGCCATCGTCCCCAGCCGGGCCCAGTCGGTCGCCGAACTGACCTTCGGCATGGTCCACAAGATGCTCGAGGACATCACCGGCAAGGAGGGGCTGAAATACTTCCCCTATGTAATGACGCTCTTCTGCTTCATCGTCTTTGCCAACTTCCTCGGCCTGATCCCGATGTCCTTCTCGACCACCTCGCATATCGCGGTTACCGCGGTGCTGGCGCTGATGGTCTTCCTCGGCGTCACCATCCTCGGCTTCGTCAAGAACGGCACGCATTTCCTGAACCTGTTCTGGGTCTCGTCGGCGCCGCTGCCGCTGCGTCCGGTGCTGGCGGTGATCGAGGTCATCTCCTACTTCGTGCGGCCGGTCAGCCACTCCATCCGACTTGCGGGCAACGTCATGGCCGGCCACGCGGTGATCAAGGTCTTCGCGGGCTTTGCAGCCATCGCCGCCATCGCCCCGGTCTCGATCCTCGCCATCACCGCGATGTACGGGCTCGAGGTGCTGGTCGCGCTGATCCAGGCCTATGTCTTCACCATCCTCACCTGCGTCTACCTCAAGGACGCGCTGCACCCGGGCCACTGAGGCCCCGGTCGGTTCCGATCTTCCAACCTTTCCAATCCTGAAGGAGCTTCGACATGGAAAGCCTCGCCCAACTCGGTCAATATCTCGGCGCCGGTCTGGCCTGCATCGGCATGGCCGGGGCCGCCATGGGGGTGGGCAACGTTGCCGGCAACTACCTCGCCGGCGCGCTCCGCAACCCCTCGGCCGCCGCGTCGCAGACCGCGACCCTGTTCATCGGCATGGCCTTTGCCGAAGCGCTCGGCATCTTCTCGTTCCTCGTCGCGCTGCTGCTGCTGTTCGCGGTCTGATCTCCGAAAGCTGAAGCCGGGCGGGCCCCTCGCGGGGCCTGCCCGACGGTTTGACAGGTCCAGCCGGACCGGGGGAAAGACATGGCAACAACAACGGAAGAAGCGGCGGCACATGCGGCGGATGCCGTCAATCCGCTGCTGCCCGGCACCGATGCGCATGGCAGTGCCGTGGGCATGCCGCAGCTGGTCTTCGAAACCTTTCCGAATCAGATCTTCTGGCTGCTCGTCGCGCTGGTGGTGATCTACCTCGTGCTGTCGCGCATCGCCCTGCCCCGCATCGGCGGCGTGCTGGCCGAACGGGCGGGCACGATCACCAACGACCTCGCCACCGCCGAGGAGATGAAGCTGAAGGCCCGCGAGGCCGAGGCCGCCTATACCAAGGCGCTGGCCGATGCCCGGGCCGAGGCGGCGAAGATCGTCGCCGCGGCCAAGGCCGAGATCCAGGCCGACCTAGACGCCGCGACTGCCCATGCCGATGCGGAAATCGCGGCGAAGGCGGCGGAATCGGAAGCGCGGATCGGCGAAATCCGTGCCGGCGCGCTGGAGGCGGTGAATGCCGTCGCCCGCGAAGCCGCGGCAGAGATCGTCGCCCATTTCGGCGCCCGGGCGGATGCCGGTGCCATCGACGCGGCCGTGGCCGCCCGGATCAAGGGGTAAGACCATGCGGATGCTTCTGCCGGTTCTGCTGCTGGCCGCCGGTCCCGCCCTCGCGGCCACCGGCCCCTTCTTCTCGCTGGGCAACACCGACTTCATCGTCACCCTGGCCTTCCTGCTGTTCGTCGGCATCCTCGTCTACTTCAAGGTGCCGGCGCTGATCGGCGGGCTGCTGGACAAGCGCGCCGCGACGATCCGCGCGGAACTCGACGAGGCCCGCGCGCTGCGCGAGGAGGCCCAGACGATCCTCGCCTCTTACGAGCGCAAGCAGAAGGAGATGATGGAGCAGTCGGACATCATCGTCGCCACCGCGAAGAAAGAGGCGATGGCCGCCGCCGACAAGGCGAAGGCCGACCTGAAGACCTCGATCGCGCGGCGCCTGAAGGCCGCCGAGGAACAGATCGCCTCGGCCGAGAAGGCCGCGGTGAACGAGGTGCGCAACCGCGCCGTGTCGGTGGCCGTGGCCGCCGCGAGCGAGATCATCGCCCGCGACATGCAGCCCGCCGACAAGTCGGCCCAGATCGACGCCGCCATCGGCGAGGTCGAGGCCCGGCTGCACTGAGGGCGCCACACCCGGATCTTCGCGAAGGCCCCGGTCGCAGGACCGGGGCTTTTGCCTTTCGCGGTGGGCCCTGCTCTACCGCCCCCGCTCGTGTTCGAACCGCAGCTGCGCCACAGCCTCGTTCCGGGCGCTGCGGCCCTGCTCGGCCAGTGCGGTGCGGATGAAATCGAGATGCGCCTCCACCGCGGTCCGGGCCGCCTGCGGGTCGCGGGCGCGCAGCGCCGCCTCGATGGCGCGGTGCTGGTCCAGCAGCAGGTCGCGGGTGCTGCGATTGCGGAACATGATCTGGCGGTTGTAGAACACGCCCTCGCGCAAGAGGTCGAACATCGACCGCATCATGTGCAGCAGCACGACGTTGTGGCTCGCCTCGAGGATCGCCATGTGGAACTGCGCGTCCAGCGCCGCCTCTTCCTCGGGGTTGCGCTTGGCATGGGCGGTCTCCATCCGCGCCAGCACCGCGGCCACCACCTTCAGGTCGGTGTCGGACCCGAGCCGCGCCGCGCGCTCCGCCGCCAGCCCCTCCAGATCGCGGCGGAAGTCGAGGTAATCCGACACCGCCTCGTCATGGCTGGCAAACAGCCGGATCAGCGCGGGCGAGAAGGCGTTGCCCAGAACCTCGGCCACGAAGACCCCCGCGCCGGGACGGCTGACGACCAGCCCAGCCGCCTGCAGCTCGGCCAGCGCCTCGCGCAGCGAGGGCCGCGACACGCCCAGCCGTTCGGCCAGCTCGCGTTCCGCCGGCAGACGCTCGCCCGGCCGCAGGATGCCCTGAAGGATCAGCAGCTCGATCTGCCGCACCACCGAGTCCGACAGCTTCGCGGTTTCGACCTTGCGGAACGGCATCCCACCTCCTGCGCCCATGCCCAAGGCTTAGGACGGGCGCCGGCGGCGCGCAACGGGCGCCTTCTGCGCCCGCCCGCGCCATGCTAGCCTCGCCCCGGCAGCCAAAGGGGGGCGGAATGACGGCGATCCATCGGGGCTCCTGCCTTTGCGGCAAGGTCCGCTTCACGGTGACCGGCGACCTGCCCGAGGTCACCGCCTGCCACTGCACGATCTGCCGCAGGCATTCGGGGCATTTCGAGGCCTCGGTGGACCTGCCGCGCGACCGGCTGGCCGTGGAGGGCGCCGAGCATGTCACCTGGTATGCCTCCTCCGCCAAGGCGCGGCGCGGCTTTTGCGCGACCTGCGGGTCGTCGCTGCTCTTCGACCCGCGCGACCATGACTGGATCGCGGTGGCGATGGGGGCCTTCGACGGGCCGACCGGCACCCGGCTGGCGCTGCACATCTTCACCGCCGACAAGGGCGACTATTACGACATCGCCGACGGCGTGCCGCAGAACCTGCAGTGACGGCCGCGGCGTGACGGCCCCGAAATGAGAAGGGCCGGACCTTCCGGCCCGGCCCTCCCTTCGATCTTCGGCGCCGACCTTACTGGTTCGGCGTGATGATGATCTCGACCCGGCGGTTCTGCGCGCGGCCGGATTCGGTGGCGTTGCTGGCCACCGGGCGGCTTTCGCCCTGCCCGTAGAAGGTGATCCGCCCCGGGGCCACGCCGCTGGTCCGCAGCACCTGCGCCACGGCCGAGGCGCGGCGCTGCGACAGGTCCTGGTTATAGGCCTCGGACCCGGTGGAGTCGGTATGGCCCACGACCTGCACCGAGGTGTTCGGATAGCGGTTCAGGCTGTCGGCCAGGGTGTAGAGGTTGTTGACGCTGGATTGCGACACGGTGGCGCTGTCTACCGCGAAGAGGACGCTTTCCGGCATGTTCACCACGAGGTTCGAACCGGTGTTGGTCACCGTGGTGCCGTTGCCGAGCTGCCCCTGCAGTTCCTGCGCCTGCCGGTCCAGCAGCGAGCCCGCCACGCCGCCGATGGCCGCGCCGGCGATGGCGCCCGCGGCGGCCTTGGTCAGCCGTTCGTCGCCATCGGCCGTCGCCCCAAGGACGCCGCCGACCACCGCGCCGGCGATGGCCGCGTTGCGGGCATTGTTGGTCTGGGGCTGGCCGCCGTAGTAGCCGCCCGAATTGTCCACGCAGGCGGACAGGCCGAGGCTGCCCGCGATGGCGAGGATGAAGGTCTTGTTGAAGGTCATGACTGCCGCCTCTCTTGCCGGTGCCTCCGCGGGTTTCATCCCGCCCCTTGGGCACATCGTGCGACCTATAGCAGAGGTTCCGTGCGGTCGTGCAGCGGCTGGTGGGCCGGAAGCGGCTTTTCGCCCATCACATCCCGGCGAGCGCATGTGTCGGCGATGCCGGGCCGGCTGGGCCGCCCGCACCTGTCCCCGCCTCGGCCCGGGCCGTTTCCCAGGCCAGCAGCGCCCGTTTCACCGGCAGGCCCCAGTGATAGCCGGCCAGCGCCCCCGACCCCGCGATCACCCGGTGGCAGGGGATCAGGAAGGCCAGCGGGTTGCGTCCCACCGCGGTGCCCACCGCCCGCACCGCGCCGGGGTTGCCGATAGCCGCGGCGATATCGCCATAGGTCGTGACCTCGCCGGCGGGAACGCGCAGCAGCGCCTCCCATACCTTGATCTGGAACGGGCCGCCCACCGCCTGCACCGGCGTCCGCCCGCCCGCAAAGGCCGCCTCGACCCATGGCCGCAGCGCTTCGGGGTCTTCGCTCAGGGTCGCGGCGGGCCAGCGCCCGGCGAGGTCGGCGAAGGCCGCCGCTTCGCCCACCGCATCGGTGAAGGCCAGCCCGCACAGGCCCCGCGCGGTGCCCATAGCCAGCACCGGCCCGAAGGGCGAGCCGAAGCTGCCCCAGCGGATCGTCAGCCCCGCGCCGCCCTTGGCGAAGTCGCCGGGCGTCATCGCCTCCCACCGCAGGAAAAGGTCGTGCAGGCGACCCGATCCCGACAGGCCCGCCTCCAGCGCGGTGTCGAGCAGGCTGCGCCGTTCGGCCAGCAGCCGGCGCGACAGGTCCAGCGTCAGATATTGCTGGAAGCGTTTGGGCGACACCCCGGCCCAGGCCGAGAACAGCCGCTGGAAATGCGGCGCGCTCATGCCCATCTGCCCGGCCAGCCGGTCGAGCGTCAGGTCGGGACCCGCCTCCTCGATCAGCCGGATCGCCCGCGCCACGACGCGGTAGTGATAGCGGTCTTCCGCCGTCTCGGTGCTGCCGTCCATCGGATGCCTTCCCCCGGAATGCGTCATCGTCCTGCCTGCAAGATAGGCGCGGCCCGCCCCGCCCGCGACCCGGAAGCTGCGCTTCCGGTTCTGACCTTGCCCGGGGCGCGGGGCCGGTGCATAGCGGGGTCATGGCCCGCCAGCTGGATTATCATACGCTTCGCGCGATCTTCGGCCGCTTTCAGGCGGTGGAGCCCGAACCAAAGGGCGAGCTGGAACATGTCAACGCCTTCACCCTGCTGGTGGCGGTGGCGCTGTCGGCGCAGGCGACGGATGCCGGGGTGAACAAGGCGACGCGGCCGCTGTTCCGGATCGCCGACACGCCCGAGAAGATGCTGGCGCTCGGGCTCGACGGGCTGACCGACGCGATCAAGACCATCGGCCTGTTCCGCCAGAAGGCGAAGAACGTGATCCGCCTGTCGGAAATCCTGATCGAGCGGTTCGGGGGCGAGGTGCCCTCGTCCCGTGCGGCGCTGCAATCGCTGCCGGGGGTCGGGCGCAAGACCGCGAATGTCGTGCTCAGCATGTGGTTCCACCATCCGGCGCAGGCGGTCGACACCCATATCTTCCGCGTGGGCAACCGGACCGGCATCTGCCCCGGCAAGGATGTCGAGGCGGTGGAGCGCGCCATCGAGGATAATGTGCCCGTCGAGTTTCAGACCCATGCCCATCACTGGCTGATCCTGCATGGCCGCTATATCTGCGTGGCCCGCAAGCCGAAATGCGGCATCTGCCCGATCCACGAATTTTGCCCCTACGAGGAGAAGACCGCGTGACCCAGCCCCATCAGGTTGTCGGTATCGGCAACGCCATCGTCGATGTCCTGTCGCATTCCGACGACCGCTTCCTCGACCTGATGGGGATCGAGAAGGGCATCATGCAACTGGTCGAACGCGAACGGGCCGAGGTGCTGTATGCCGGGATGCGCGAGCGGACCGAGGCGCCGGGCGGGTCGGTGGCGAACACGCTGGCGGGGCTGGGCAATCTCGGCCTGTCCACCGCCTTCATCGGCCGGGTCCGCGACGACGCGCTCGGCCGGTTCTATGCGGCCTCGATGGCGGCGGAAGGCACGGATTTCCCGAACGCGCCGGTGCCGGGGGCCGATCTGCCGACCTCGCGCAGCATGATCTTCGTGACGCCCGACGGCGAGCGGTCGATGAACACCTATCTGGGCATCTCGGCCGACCTGTCGCCCGATGACGTGGACGAGGCGGTGACCGGCGGGGCCGAGATCCTGTTCCTCGAAGGGTATCTCTTCGACAAGGACAAGGGGAAGGAAGCCTTCCTGAAGGCCGCGCGGTCCACCCACCGGGGCGGCGGGATGACCGGGATCGCGCTGTCGGACCCGTTCTGCGTGGACCGGCACCGCGCCGATTTCCGCCGCCTGATCCGCGAGGAGATGGATTACGTCATCGGCAATGTCCATGAATGGACCTCGCTCTACCAGACCGAGGATCTGGAGGCGGCGCTGGCGCAGGCGCGGGCCGAGTGCGGGCTGGTGGTCTGCACCCGGTCGGGCGCGGATGTGGTGCTGATCCGGGGCGACGAGCGGGTCGAGGTGCCGGTGCACCGGGTGGTGCCGGTCGATGCCACCGGCGCGGGCGACCAGTTCGCGGCGGGCTTCCTCTATGGTCTCGCCACCGGGCAGCCGCTGGACCGGGCGGGCCGCATGGGCTGTGTCGCGGCGGCCGAGGTGATCAGCCATTTCGGCGCCCGGCCCGAGACGGACCTGAAGCGGCTGTTCCACGCGCAGGGGCTGATCTGAACCCGGCATGTCGCTTTCGGACAGGCGGCGGGGTGGTCCGCGCGGGTTTACTGGCCCCGCAGGAGGCCCCGGAATGAGCAGCGCAGACATCACGCCCACCGCGGCGGCCGGCGCGGCCGCGCCGCCGGAACGCATGCTTGCGGCGGTCGCTGCTATGCTGGCCTATACGGTGGTGATCGGCTTCACCGACAATCAGGTGCGCCGCGTCGCGGGCGAGATCGGGCTGTGGCAGTTCCATGCCACCCGGTCCGCCATCGCGTTGCTGCTGTTGCTGGTGGCGGCGCGGGTGGCGGGGATTCCGCTGCGCCCCCGCAACTGGCGGGCGGTGGCGGGGCGCAGCGCGCTGCATGGCACGGCGATGCTGTGCTATTTCGGCAGCCTCGCCTTCCTGCCCGTCGCCATTGCCGCGGCGGGGCTGTTCACCGCGCCGATCTTCGTGTTGCTGATCACCCGTTTCGCCTTCGGCGCGAGGATCGGTCCCGCGCGGGTGCTGGCGGTCGCGGCGGGCTTCGCCGGCACCGTGCTGGTGCTGGGCCCGTCGGGGGGCAATGCGCTGTCGCCCGCGGCGCTGGCCCCGGCGGCGGGGGCCGTGTTCTATGCGCTCGGCAACATCGCCACGCGGCGCGGCTGCGCGGGCGAGACGACGGCGACGCTGACCGCGGGCTTCTTCGCGGGGCTGCTGGTCTACGGGCTGGCGGGAATGGCGGTCCTCGCGGCCTTCGGCGGCACGGCGCCCGCGGGCACGGCCGGTTTCGTGCTGCGCCCGCCGGTGCTGCCCTCGCCGGAAACGATGGGATGGCTCTGCATCCAGGCGGCGGGGGCGGTGTTCGCGATGTACATGGCCACGCGCAGCTATCAGCTGGCCGATGCCAGCCGCGCCTCGGTGCTGGAATACCTGTTCCTGCCCTGCGCCGCCATCTGGGGCTGGCTGCTGCAGGGCGATGTACTGGAACCGCGCGCGCTGGCCGGCATCCTGCTGATCGTGGCGGCGGGAACGGTCATCGCGCTGCGCGGGGCGCGCGACGGCGGCGGCGGCTGAGCCGGCTTGCGGGCACGGCCCGGCGCTGGCACCCTGACCCGGACCAGAGGATTGCGCCATGATCATCTCGCCCGGGCGGCGCGCCATCTTCGTCCATATTCCCAAGACCGGCGGCACCGCGCTGGCGCTGGCGCTCGAGGCGCGGGCGATGAAGGACGACATCCTGATCGGCGACACGCCCAAGGCGCGCGCCCGGCGCGGACGGCTGAAGGGGCTGCATACGGCGGGACGGCTGTGGAAGCATTCGACGCTGGCCGATATCGACGGGATCGTGACGGCCGATCAGACGCCGCGCTACCGGGTCTTCACGCTGGTCCGCAACCCCTGGGACCGGATCGCCAGCTATTACCACTGGCTGCGCGGGCAGGCCTTCGGCCATCCCGCCGTGGCCCTGTCGAAGACGCTGGCCTTCGACGCCTTCCTCGACCATCCGCAGATCCGGGTGCCCTTGGCCGCCGCGCCCTATGGCAGCTATGTCCGCGATGCCGGCGGCGTGGACCGGTGCACCCTGTTCCTGCGGCTGGAGCGTCTGGACGAGGACATTCCCCGGCTGGAAACGCTCCTGGACCTGAAACTGCCGGCCCTGTCGCGGGTCAATGCCTCGGACCGGCCGCGCGACTGGCGGACGCTCTATTCCGATGCCGCCGCCGCCCGCGTGGCCGAGATCGCCGCCGAGGACATCGCCCGCTTCGGCTATCGCTTCGACCCCGATCCGCCGGGCTGAAGGGCCTCAGGCAAAGATGCTGTCCGCCGCCTCGGCCTCGACCTGCAGGCGCTGTCCCGTCGTCACGTCGAACAGGTGCAGCGCGCCCCGCGCCGGCAGCAGGTGCAGCGTTTCGGGCAGGTCGGTGCCCGCCGGCACCGCCGCCACCACGGGCTGGCCCTCGACATGGGCATGGACCAGCCGCTGCGCGCCCAGTTCCTCGACATAGGACAACCGGGCCGGGACGGCACCGGGGGTACGCGCGGGCACGGGGCGCAGATCCTCGGGCCGGATGCCGAGGATCACCTGACCCCGCCCGCCCGTGACCTCGCCCAGCATCGTCTCGCCGATCCGGGGCTGGCCCGCGACCAGTTCAGCGTCGATCAGGTTCATCGCCGGCGAGCCGATGAACGCGGCGACGAAGGTCGAGGCCGGGCGGTGATACAGTTCCAGCGGCGCGCCGATCTGTTCGACCTTGCCGCCGTTCAGCACCGCCAGCCGGTGCGCCAGCGTCATCGCCTCCAGCTGGTCATGGGTGACATAGACCGAGGTGGTGCCGAGCCGGGCCTGCAGCTGCTTGATCTCGCCCCGCATCTGCACCCGCAGCTTGGCGTCGAGGTTCGACAGCGGCTCGTCGAACAGGAAGACCGCAGGTTCGCGCACGATCGCGCGGCCCATCGCCACCCGCTGCCGCTGGCCGCCGGACAGGGCGCGGGGCTTGCGGTCCAGATAGGGCCCGATTTCCAGCATCCGCGCCGCCTCGGCCACGCGGCGCTCGATCTCGGCCTTGGGGGTGCGGCGGTTCTTCAGCCCGTAGGCGAGGTTCTGGCGCACCGTCATGTGCGGGTACAGCGCGTAGTTCTGGAACACCATCGCGATGTCGCGGTCGGCGGGCTCCACCTCGTTCACCACCCGGTCGCCGATGGCGATGGTGCCCTCGCTGATCGTCTCCAGCCCCGCGATCATCCGCAGCAGCGTGGACTTGCCGCAGCCCGACGGTCCGACCAGCACCAGGAACTCGCCATCCGCCACCTCGATGTCGACGCCGCCCACGGCGCGGGTGCCGCCCGCATAGACCTTGCCGACGCCCTTCAGCGTGATCCGCGCCATGTCACTTCTCCGTCTCGACGAGGCCCTTCACGAAGAGCCTTTGCATCAGGATCACCACCAGAACCGGCGGCAGCATCGCCATGACCGCGGTGGCCATGACGAAATTCCATTGCGGCTGCGCATCCGTCACCTCGGCCATGCGCTTGATCGCCGCGACCACGGTGTAGAATTTCGCATCCGTCGTCACCAGCAGCGGCCACAGATACTGGTTCCAGCCATAGATGAACAGGATCACGAACAGCGCCGCGATATTGGTGCGGCTGAGCGGCACGAGGATGTCGCGGAAGAACTTCATCGGCCCCGCCCCGTCGATCCGCGCCGCCTCGGTCAGTTCGTCCGGGATGGTCAGGAACACCTGCCGGAACAGGAAGGTCGCGGTGGCCGAGGCGATCAGCGGAACCGTCAGCCCGGCATAGCTGTTCAGCAGGCCCAGATCGGCCACCACCTTGAAGGTCGGCACGATCCGCACCTCGACCGGCAGCATCAGGGTGATGAAGATGCACCAGAAGGCGAGGCTGCGCAGCGGAAAGCGGAAATAGACGATGGCGAAGGCCGACAGGATCGAGATCGCGATCTTGCCCACCGCGATCAGCATCGCCATGACGAAGCTGTTCCACAGCAAGAGCCCCAGCGGCGGCGCGCCCGACGTGGACATCCCGGTGCCGAGCATGGTGGCATAGGTCTCGACCCCGTTGGACCCCGGCAGCAGCGGGATCACCCCGCTGGTGAAGGCGGTGGGTTCGTGGGTCGAGGCGACGAAGGCCAGCCAGACCGGGAAGGCCACGATCAGCACGCCGAGGATCAGCACCAGATGCGCCAGAAGGTGCAGGAAGGGACGTTTCTCGACCATCTCAGTATTCCACCCGCCGCTCGATCCAGCGGAACTGGATCGCGGTCAGCGCGATCACGATCGCCATCAGCACCACCGACTGCGCGGCGGACGAACCGAGGTTCAGCCCGATGAACCCGTCGACGAAGACCTTGTAGACGAGGATGTTGGTCGATTGCGCCGGGCCGCCCTCGGTGGTGGCGTGGATCACCGGGAAGGTGTCGAACAGCGTGTAGGTCACGTTCACCACCAGCAGGAAGAAGGTGGTGGGCGACAGCAGCGGGAAGGTCACGGTGAAGAACCGCTTCACCGGCCCCGCCCCGTCGATGGCCGCGGCCTCGCGCAGGCTGGCCGGGATCGCCTGCAGCCCGGCCACGAAGAACAGGAAGTTGTAGCTGATCTGCTTCCAGCTCGAGGCGATGACGACGAGGATCATCGCGTCGGTCGTGTCGATCCCGTGGTTCCAGTCATAGCCCGCGATGTCGAGCAGATAGGGCATGATGCCGATGGTGGGGTTGAAGATGAACCACCACATGATCCCCGCAATCGCCGGGGCGACCGCATAGGGCCAGACGATCAGCGTGGTATAGGCCCGCGCGCTGCGCAGCATCCGGTCCACCGCCAGCGCGAACAGCAGCGCCGTGCCCATCGACAGCACCGCCACCGCGACGGAGAAGACCACCGTGACCTGCAGCGAGTTGAGGTAGAGCGGGTCGCGGAACAGCGCCGCATAGTTCGCAAGACCCACGAATTCCGTCTTCAGCCCGAACGCATCCTCGCGCAGGAAACTTTGCCGCGCGGCCTGGCCCGCCGGCCAGAGGAAGAAGACGAAGGTAACCGCCAGCTGCGGAAACAGCAGCAGCCAGGGCAGCAGGCGATGGCCGAAGATCGTGCGTTTCATGCGGGGCTTTCAAGGCAGAACGGGCCCGCGCGACATGGCGCGGGCCCGGCTGTCATCGGACGATCTTACTTGTTCGCCGCTTCGAACTCGCGGATCAGCGCGTTGCCACGCTCCACCACCGCGTCCAGCGCGCCCTGCGCGTGTTTCTGGCCGGCCAGCAGCGCCTGGAACTCTTCGTCGATCACGGTGCGGATCTGCACGTAGTTGCCGAAGCGCAGGCCCTTGGAGTTCTCGGTCGGCGGGTTGAGCGTGATCTGCTTGATCGACACGTCGGTGCCGGGGTTCTGGTCGTAGAAGCCCTGTTCGGTCGACAGGTCATAGGCGGCCTGGGTGATCGGCAGGTAGCCCGAGAACTGGTGCCAGTCGGCCTGCACCTCGGGCGAGGAGAGGTACGTGAAGAAGTCGGCTGCGGCCTTGTATTCCTCTTCGTCATGGCCCTGCAGCACCCAGAGGGTCGCGCCGCCGATGATCGAGTTCTGCGGCGCGCCCTCGACATCGTCGTAATAGGGCAGCATGCCATAGCCCACCTCGAAGTCCTGCGCGTTGGCGACGACGCCCGCGCGGCTGGCCGAGGAGTTCATGTACATGGCGCATTCCTGCGCGTAGAACTTCGGCGGGGCGTCGTTGCCGCCGCCCGGCCCGCCATACTGGAAGATTCCGTCCTTCTGCCACTGGGCGAGGTTGGTCCAGTGCTGGACCTGCACCGGGCCGTTCACCGTCAGCTCGGCTTCCAGACCGCCGAAGCCGTTTTCGAGCGTGCCGATCGGCTGGTTGTGCCAGGCCGACAGGTTTTCCAGCTGGACCCAGCTGATCCAGCCGGTGGTGAAGCCGCAGGGGGCGGCGCCGGATTCCATGATCTTCTGCGAGAAATCGACCACCTCGGCCCAGGTCGTGGGCGGGGTCTCGCGGTCGAGGCCCGCCTTCTCGAACACGTCCTTGTTGTAGTAGAGGATCGGGGTCGAGCTGTTGAAGGGCATCGACAGCATGTTGCCTTCCGTGTCGGTGTAATAGCCGACGACCGCCGACAGGAAGCTCGACGGGTCGAAGTCCTCGCCCGCGTCCTGCATCAGCTGATAGACCGGGTAGATCGCGCCCTTGGCGGCCATCATCGTGCCGGTGCCGACCTCGAAGACCTGCACGATCGTCGGCTGCTCGTTGGCGCGGAAGGCGGCGATGGCGGCGGTCATCGTCTCAGGATAGGTGCCCTTGAAGGACGGGACCACGGTGTACTGGTCCTGGCTTTCGTTATAGCCCTTCACGATCTCTTCGAGCTTGGTGCCAAGCTCGCCGCCCATGGCATGCCACCACTGGATTTCGACACGCTCCTGCGCGGCGGCGGCGGTCATCGACGCGGCCAGCGCGAGGCCGGAAACAGCAAGGTTACGGATCATGGTAAGCCCCTCGGGTTCTAGCGGATGGAGGGGTCTTAGGGGCGGGATGTATCAGTGATGCTGGGGTTCCGCTGCGGTTTTGTGACAGACCCCCCGGGCGCGGCCGTCCTTGCCTCGGCTGCCCCGGCGCGGCAGGCTGCCGCCACCCGACCCGATCCGGAAGCGCCCATGACCCGTCCCGACATCGCCACACGCCCCGCCCGGCCCGAGGATGTGCCGGCGCTGGTGGCGCTGATCAACGCGATCATCGCGGCCGGCGGCACCACCGCGCATCAGACGCCCTTCGACGCGGCGGGCTTCACCGCCCATTACCTGCCGGGGGCCGAGGCGGTGGCCACCTTCGTGGCGCTGGACCCCGGGGGCCGGCCCGCCGGGTTCCAGAGCGTCGCCCGCCATCCCGCCCTGCCCCGGGACTGGGTGACGATCGGCACCTTCACCCGCCGCGACGACCCGCTGCCGGGGGCGGGGCGGGCGCTGTTCGCGGCGACGCGGGACTGGGCCGCGCGCAACGGCATAGCCGCCATCGACGCCACGATCCGCGCCGACAATACCGGCGGTCTGGCCTTCTATGCGGCGATGGGGTTCCAGGACGACCGGGTGACCCCGGCGGTGCCGCTGGCCGACGGCACGCCGGTCGACCGCATCTCGAAGGTCTACCGGCTGTAGGCGCGCCGCCTATTCCCCGGTTGCCGCGCGGGCTTCCTGCCGCAGGGCGTCGAGAAACAGCGTGAAGGCGCGGGTCGGCTGGCGCCGGCTGGAATAGAAGGCATGGTAGCCCGGAAACGGCGGGCACCAGTCCCCGAGAACCTCGACAAGATGTCCTGCCCCGAGGGCGGGCGCGGCGAGGTCCTTCAGCATATAGGCAAGGCCGATCCCCGCGCAGGCCGCCCCGACCAGCGCGTCGCCGTCATTCACGACAAGCGACGGCGACAGCCGGACCGTCTCCACATGCCCATCCTTCTCGAACGACCAGGGCGACAGGATGCCGCCGGCATTTCTGAAGCCGATGCAGCGATGCGCCGACAGATCGCGCGGCCGGCGGGGCGGATCGCGTCTGGCCAGATAGCCTGGCGCGCCCACGACCACGATCCGCAGGGGCGGCCCCACCGGAACGGCGACCATGTCCATCTGCAGATCCTCGCGCAGCCGTATTCCGGCATCGAACCGTTCGGCCACGATGTCGACATGGCGGTTCTCCACGCTCAGTTCGCCCTCGATCTCGGGATGTTTCGCGATCAGCCGCGCGAAGGCGGGCCAGACCAGCGTGTCGGCGGCATGTTTGCCGCAGGTCACCCGCAGCCGCCCGCCCGGCTGTTCGCGCAGCCGGGCAAGGTCCTCGATCTCGGCATCCATGTCCGCGATCAGCGGAACCAGCGTATCCAGCAGCCGTTCGCCCGCGGCGGTGGGCGCAAGGCTGCGGGTCGAGCGGGACAGCAGCCTGATCCCCATCTCGCCCTCGAGGCGCTTCACCGTCTGGCTGACGGCGGACTGGGTCACCCCCAGACTTCGCGCCGCGGCGGTGAAGCTGCGCTCTGCCGCGACCCGGTGGAAGACGACGAGGTCGGAAAGTTTTCGCGGGTCCATTCAGTATTTCTACTACTCGCTCCGACAATCTGCCCAGCCCTAAACTTCGGTCTTTCCAATGCGCAGATCCTGTTCCGTTAGCAGGAGAACTGATAAATGACAGACAAGGTATGGTTCATCACCGGGGCAGGCCGGGGGCTGGGGTATCTGCTGGCGCGCGATGCGTTGGCCGCGGGAGACAGGGTCGTGGCCACCAGCCGGACCGTCGACGGGCTTGCCGAAGGGCTGGGTGTCGCGGAGGACCGCCTGCTGGTGCGGCCGCTCGACGTGACCGATGCCATGGCCGCCGCGGCCGCACGGGACGCGGCCGTCGCGGCATTCGGCCGGATCGACATCCTGGTCAACAATGCCGGCCGCGCGCAGCTGGGATGGTTCGAGACGATCCCGGATCGGGACGTGCGGCGGCAGTTCGAGATCAACCTCTTCGGGGCGATGAACGTGGCGCGGGCGGTGCTGCCCGTGATGCGGCGGCAACGGTCGGGGCTTGTCATCGCCATCTCGTCGGTGAACGGCCTCGTCTCGAACCCCGGCGGCTCGGTCTACGCCGCGTCGAAATTCGCGCTGGAGGGCTGGATGGAGGGGCTTGCCGCCGAAATCGCCCCGCTGGGCATCCGGTCGCTGATCGTCGAGCCGGGGATGATGCGCACGAATTTCCTCGACCCCTCCACCGTCCGGCAGGGAGAGATCGAGATCGCGGATTATGCCGAGGCGGTGGCCGGGTTCCGGTCGTTCATCGCAGCGGCGAACGGCACCCAGCAGAACGATCCCGAGGTACTGTCCGCCCTGATCGTGGCCGAGGCATCCACGCCCGACCCGGCGCAGCGGCTGTTGTTCGGGGCGGATGCCCATGACTGGGCCGGCGCGAAATCCCGCCAGCTCGCGGCCGAGATCGCGGCCTCGCGCGCGCGGGCCTGACACATTCGTCGGACAGGGGCCGCCCCGGCGGGACGGCCCCTTTCGCGCCTCAGGTCAGGGCGATGTCCGTCTCGCCCTCTTTCAGCCGGGTGGACAGGCCGAGCCGGTGCATCTCGCGCAGGAAGTCCATCGGCGGCAGTTCCTCGACATTGACCATCCGGCCCACGTCCCAGTCGCCCTTCGCCACCATGATCGCGGCGGCGACGGGGGGAACGCCGGCGGTATAGCTGATGCCCTGCGCGCCGACCTCCTCATAGGCGTCCTTGTGGTCGGCGACGTTGTAGATGAAGACCTCGCGCGGCCGGCCGTCCTTCGTGCCCTTCACCACATCGCCGATGCAGGTCTTGCCGGTATAGTCGGGGGCGAGCGAGGCCGGGTCCGGCAGCACCGCCTTCACCACCTTCAGCGGGATCACCTCCTGCCCCTCGGCGGTCGTCACCGGCTTTTCCGACAGCAGGCCGAGATTCTTCAGCACCGTGAAGACGTTGATGTAGTGATCGCCGAAGCCCATCCAGAACCGCACATCCGCCTGCGGGTAGTTCGCCGACAGCGAATGCACCTCGTCATGGCCGGTCAGGTAGGCTTTCTGCCTGCCCACGACGGGCAGGTCCCATTCGCGGCCCACCTCGAACATGCGGTTTTCCTGCCAGCCGCCATCCTGCCACGAGTAAACGGTGCCGGTGAATTCGCGGAAGTTGATCTCGGGGTCGAAATTCGTGGCGAACCAGCGCCCGTGCGACCCGGCATTGATGTCGACGATGTCGATGGACTCGACGCTGTCCAGATACTCCTCGGCCGCCAGCCGCGCATAGGCATTGACCACCCCGGGATCGAAGCCGATGCCGAGGATCGCGGTCACGCCCGCCGCCGCGCAGGCCTCGCGCCGCTTCCATTCGTAGTTGCCGTACCAGGGCGGCGTTTCGCAGACCTTGGCCGGATCCTCGTGGATCGCGGTGTCCATATAGGCCACGCCGGTGTCGATGCAGGCCTGCAGCACATACATGTTGACGAAGGCGGACCCGACGTTGATCACGATCTGCGCCCCGGTCTGCCGGATCAGCGCCGCCACCGCCGCACTGTCGGTCGCGTCGACCGCATGGGCCGCGAACGTGCCGGGCACCTTCATCGCGCCCTTGTCGTTCACCGACGCGATGATGGCCTCGCACTTGGCCAGCGTGCGCGAGGCGATGTGAAGATCGCCGAGCACATCGTTGTTCTGGGCGCATTTATGCGCCACCACCTGCGCGACGCCACCGGCGCCGATGATCAGCACGTTCCGTTTCAATTCAGACCGTCTCCTTTTGTCCGATTGGGAAAAGGGCCTTCCGGGGAAGGCGGGCGTGCCTCAGGAGAGGCTGCTTTCGTAATCGGCGTAGCCGAAGGTCCGCACGCTGCGGATGGTTCCGTCGGTTTCGCGGATGCAGATCGACGGCATGGCGACGCCGTTGAACCAGTTCTTCTTGACCATCGTGTAGCCAGCCGCGTCCTGGACCGAGATGCGGTCACCCACCTTCAGCGGTTCCGGGAAGGCGAATTCGCCGAAGATGTCGCCGGCCAGGCAGGACTTGCCGCAGACCATGTAGCGATGCGCGCCCGTGTCCGGCGCGATCTTCGCCGGCAGGCGGTAGATCAGCAGGTCGAGCATATGCGCCTCGATCGAGCTGTCGACGATGGCCAGTTGCTTGCCGTTGTCGAGGATGTCGAGCACCGTCAGCTCCAGCGTGGTGGTGCGGGTGATCGAGGCCTCGCCGGGTTCCAGATAGACCTGCACCCCGAAGCGATCCGCGAAGGCCGCGAGCCGCGCCGCCAGCCGTTCCAGCGGATAGCCCTCGCCGGTGAAATGGATGCCGCCGCCGAGGCTGACCCATTCCACCTGGGACAGGAGGTTGCCAAAGCGGTTCTCGATATCGGTCAGCTGCCGGTCGAAGAGGTCGAAATCCTCGTTCTCGCAGTTGTAGTGGATCATGAAGCCGGAAATCCGGTCGATGACCGCCGCGATCTTCTCGCTGTCCCATTCGCCCAGCCGGCTGAACGGCCGGGCGGGGTCGGCAAGGTCGAAGCCGCTGGTCGAGATGCCGGGGTTCAGCCGCAGCCCGCGCTGGATCGACTGCGCCCGCGACTCGAACCGTTCCAGCTGGCCGATGGTGTTGAAGATGATCTTGTCGGCCAGCGACACCGCCTCGTCGATCTCGTCCTCGGACCAGGCGACGGAATAGGCATGCGTCTCCTTGCCGAACTTCTCGCGCCCCAGCCGCAATTCGTAGAGCGAGGACGAGGTGGTGCCGGCCATGGAACCGCGCATGTGGTCGAAGGCGGACCATGTGGCGAAGCATTTCAGCGCCAGCAGCGCCTTGGCGCCGGACAGGTCGCACAGCCGCTTCACCTTCTCCATGTTCGCCCGCAGCGCCGCCGCGTCGATCAGGTAATAGGGGGTGGGGATCGCGGCGTCGGTCATGGCGGCTCCTCAACGGGATGCGCGACAGGGCGGGCGCGCAAGGGAACGGACGATATACGGGCGGGCTGTGACGGTTTCAAGAATTTCCGGCACCGCGCCCGCGCGGACGCCAGGTCCCGAAAGCACGCAGGCCGCGGCTTCTGCCGCGGCCTTCTGCGCCTCCATCCCCGTGTCGTTCCGGCCCCTGGCCGGTGCAGGTCACCGACCCGCTGTCAGGCTCCCGTTCCGGTCTGCCGGGCCGGCCGCGGGGCCGCCCCGCATTCCGCGATGCCGAACTTGATCAGTTCCGCCCCGCTCAGCCGCACCATGCGGTTGGTCTTGTACCGCGCCTTGGTCATGTACCACTGCGCCAGCTTCGGCGGATAATGCGAGGCGATGATCTTCGACCAGTATTCGAAGTCGAATTTCGGCAGCGGCGCGCCATAGTAGCTGGGCCCGTGAAAGCCGAACATCGTGTTGCGCGCCGTGCAGGCATTGGGCAGCGCCAGATACATCGTGCAGGCGCTGAAGCATTCGCCGCGCAGTTCCACCGGCTGGCCCGACTTGCGCAGCTTCGCGATCTCGGCGGCGCGGTGATCGACGCGTCCGCCCGGATCGTCGCGCACCACCAGCGGCGCCATCGCATAATTCGACCGGCGCGTGGATTGCGCCTCGGCCGGTCCGGCCAGTGCCAGCCCCGCGATCAGGGCCAGGGTCGTCAGCACCTGCACAAGGCACGGCAGGACCCCTGCGCGGACCAGAGGCCCGCGCCCGAAAATCTGTGTCACCATGTTGTCCACCCGATTGTGCCGTCAGAGCGGCCGGTGCCCCCACCGACATGCAAGACCTAGCGGCCAATGAGGGCATCAACGTGACCCGGAGGGACCGTCATAGGGGCGGGAATTCGACATCTTGCGCGACTTGTCGAAACTCGAGGGACCAAAGAGGCGCGGCGGCGCCCGCCGATACTTGCGTATCTCAGGCCCCAATCTTGCCAGCCTTCCGGTTGTGTTATGGCCGTCTCGCGGCCGAGGACATGGGCACCCATCCTCGCGCATTTCCCGACCGGAACCGGACCGCGCCGCCGAATTCCCGCCGCATTTGCAGCCTCTTTTGCCGCGCCGCCGCGAATGGCTGCGCCGGCGATTCCCGAGGGGCGAGTTGACGGACCGATTTGCGCCGGGATAGAGCGGGCAGGTTGCAGCCAGGACAGCATCGCATGCCCAAGAAACGCGTTCCGGTCACCGACCTTGCCGGCGGCGTCGCCACCGCCCGGATCGAGGCCCTGCGCGCGCGCGAGGCTGCGGCCTTTGCCGCCGCACGCCCGAAGACGCGCGCCGCGCTGAAGAAGGGTGCGCGTCCCTTCCTGAACGGCGTGCCGATGCACTGGATGCGCGACTGGCCGCAGCCCTTTCCGCTGCTGGTGGACAAGGCCGCGGGCGCCGTGATCGAGGATATCGACGGACACGTCCTTGACGATTTCTGCCTCGGCGATACCGGCAGCATGTTCGGTCATTCGCCCGCCCCCGTGGCCAAGGCGATCCGGCGCCAGTCGCGCCGCGGGCTGACCTTCATGCTGCCCACCGAGGACGCGCTGAAGGCGGGCGCCTTGCTGCAAAAGCGGTTCGGGCTGATGGAATGGCAGATTGCCACCACCGCGACCGATGCCAACCGCTTCGCCCTGCGGGTGGCCCGCGCCGTGACCGGGCGGCCGAAGGTTCTGGTGTTCAGCGGCTGCTATCACGGGACGGTGGACGACACGATGGTGCGGCTGGAGGCCGGCCTCACCGTGGCGCGGCCGGGTCTGGTCGGGCAGGCGGCGGACCTGTCGGCGACCGCGGTGGCGATCGAGTTCAACGACACCGTGGCGCTGGACCGGGCGCTGGCCACGGGCGAGGTGGCGGCGGTGCTGACCGAGCCGGTGATGACAAATTCCTGCATGGTCCTGCCCGCGCCCGGCTTCCACAAGGCGCTGCGCGAGATCACGCGCAAGCACGGCGCCCTGCTGATCATCGACGAGACGCATACCCTGTCCTCGGGCCTGGGCGGCTATACCCGCAGCCATGGGCTGCAGCCCGACATCTTCGTCGCGGGCAAGGCGGTGGCCGGCGGCATGCCCGCGGCGGTCTGGGGGATGACGGCCGAGGTCGCGGACCGGTTCCGCGCCTATGACGCGGCGCGCCCCGCCGGCCATTCCGGCATGGGCACCACGCTGTCGGCCAACCCGATGCAGTTCGCCTGCCTGCGCGCGACGCTGGACGAGGTGATGACCGAAAAGGCCTATGCCCGGATGGAGGCGGGCGCCGCGCGGCTGGCGCGCGGCCTGACCAAGGCCATCGACCGGCACGGCGCGCCCTGGCATGTGGTGCGGGTCGGCGCGCGGGTGGAATTCATCTGCCACCCCGTGCCCCTGACCAACGGCACCGAGGCCGAGGCCGCCCATCACCCCGCGCTGGAGGCCGCGATCCATGCCGCGCTGCTGAACCGCGGCTGCCTGATCGCGCCCTTCCACAACATGATGCTCGTCAGCCCCGTCACCAAGCGCAAGCAGATCGACCGCCTGATCGCCGCCTTCGACGGGATCTGCGCCGAGCTGTTTGCCTGAAAGACCCGCCATGACCGATCACAGCCCCAGCGGATCCTCGCCCGACGAAGCCCGCGCCTTCCTCGCCGCCCATCCCGAGGTGGAGGCCATCGACATCGTGCTGACCGATGCCAACGGCATCGGCCGCGGCAAGATCATCCGCCGGCATGAACTGGAAGGGCTCTACCGCAACGGGCGGCACCTGCCGATCTCGATCCTCGGGCTCGACATCTGCGGCGAGGATGTGCACGAGACGGGCCTCATCTGGGACGAGGGCGACGGCGACCTGCGCGCCTGGCCGGTCCCCGGCACGCTGAAGGCGCTGCATGGCACGGCGCCCGCCCGGGCCGAACTGCTGATGAGCATGTATCACCTCGACGGGGCCGAGATGACCTCGGACCCGCGTCACGCGCTGCAGCGGCAGGTGGCGGCGATGGCGGGCGAGGGGCTGCACCCGGCCGGCGCGTTCGAGCTGGAATTCTTCCTGCTCGACCCGCAGCTGGACGCGCAGGGCTATGCGCAGCCCGCCGCCGCCGTGCTGGACGGCCGCCGCTCGCCCTGGACCGAGGTCTATTCCGTCGATCACCTGCACGGGATGGAGCCGCTGTTTTCCGACATCTATCGCGGGGCCGAGGCGATGGGGATCCGGGCGGAAACCGTGATTTCGGAATATGCGCCCGGCCAGTACGAACTGACGCTGCACTATCGCACCGACGTGATGCAGGCCGCCGACGACCTCGTGCGGCTGAAGCGGATCGTGCGGATGCAGGCGCGGCGGCACGGGGTGGTGGCCTGCTTCATGGCCAAGCCCGTCGAACGCTATGCCGGGTCGGGGATGCATTTCCACGTCTCGCTGCGCGACGGCGCGGGGCGCAACGTCTTCGCCGAGGATCGTCCCGGCGCGTGGGAGCCGCGGCTGCTGCACGCGATCGGCGGGCTGCGGCAGACGATGGGCGAGGCGATGCTGGTCTTCGCCCCCCATGCCAACAGCTGGCGCCGCTTTGCCAGCCAGAGCTATGCCCCCGTCTCGCCCAGCTGGGGGGTCAACAACCGCTCGGTCGCGCTGCGTATCCCGGCAGGCGAGGTGGCGGCGCGGCGGATCGAACACCGCCCGGCCGGGGTGGACGCCAATCCCTATCTGGTGGGCGCCACGGTGCTGGCGGGGCTGCGCAAGGGGATGGCGGAACGGATCGACCCGGGGCCGGAAACCACCGGCAACGGCTATGCCGGCACCGACGACCTGCCGATCCCCGGCGACTGGCGCGAGGCGATCCGGGCGGCGCAGGGCTCCGCCTTCCTGAAGGACGCGCTCGGGCCGGACATGCACCGCACCTTCTGCGCGATCAAGGCGGCGGAACATGCCCGGGTCGCGCGGACCATCGCGGATGTGGATTACGACCTCTACCTGAACACGGTCTGAGGGCGCCGCCGCCGCTCAGTCCGCGGGCTCCAGCATCCGGCCCAGCACCCGCCCGCCCAGCACATGCACATGCATGTGCGGTACTTCCTGCACGCCATGCGCGCCGGCGTTGGAAATGGTGCGGCAGCCCTGCCCCCCATCCAGCGCGACCCCGGTGATGCGGCAGACCTCGCCCACCGTGCGGACGAAATCGACGATCTCCTCGGCCCCCGCCTCGCGGGCGAAGTGGTCGTAGCTGACATAGCGGCCCTTCGGGATCACCAGCACATGCACCGGCGCCTGCGGGCGGATATCCTCGAAGGCGAGCGTGTGATCCGTTTCCAGCACGGTCTTGTTCGGGATCTCGCCGCGCAGGATGCGGGCGAAGATGTTCGTGTCGTCATAGTCATAGGTCATGGGCGTTCCTCTGGCGGTCCCGAAGGGTCAGTCGTCGAACAGGTAGGGCGTTGCCGCGATCTCGCGCGCCGGATCGGGCGGCAGCGTCAGGAAGGCGGCGATCGCCTCGGCATTCTCCTCCACCGGGCGGCCCTGGCGGATATAGCTCAGGTTGGCGAAGCCCGCATCGCGGATGCGGTCGCTTTCGAAGCGCACGTCATAGCGGATCGTCGGCAGCAGCCGGTCGATCACGTCCTGCGGCGTGCCCTCGCCCGCCAGCCCGATCCGCCGCGCATGGCCGATCAGATAGTCGTCGTCGAAGGTGCAGTCGATCTCCAGCATCCGGGTCACGCAGCGGTCGGCATAGAAGTCCTGCATCAGGTCGATGCCCGAGGGATCGAGGCAGACGATCAGCCGGTTGGTCCCGTGCCAGTCATACAGCATCCGCAGCAGCGCGCGGCGGTGGCGGGTGCGCTTTTCCAGCGTGGTCTGGATACCGCCCAGATCGGGCAGCGGCGTCGATTCCTCGTGGAACATGTAGTCGATGGCGGGCAGGCCGGTGACCCTGCGCATCCGCTCCACCAGCCGCTTGGCGACATGCCATTTCTTGCAGACCACCAGCAGCAGCTCCCGCTCGCGCCCCAGGCTCGCCTCGGTTTCCCAGAACCGGGGGGCGAAGCGGCGGCCGATCCGGCCCCGCCCGGTCAGGAAACCGTAAAGCCGGCGCCCCTCGTTCGAGATGCGGAACGCCACCCCCTCGCTGGCCCACAGATCCCCCAGCCGCCGCTTCAGTTCCAGCGCATCGGGCGAGATCTTGCGCGCGAACAGGTAGTCCTGGCTCAGCAGCAGGTCATACTGGTCGTTGTAGAAGGTGACGGGCATCCCGTAGTCGGAAAACATCAGGAAGGTCTGGGTGCGGGTGCGGATCTCCGCATCGGGCACCAGATGCCGCACCAGCGTCTGGAAGAAGGTCTCGTCCGGGATCCATGTGGTGCGGAAGAAGCGCACCACGTCGCGCCGCTTGCGGCAGAACTCCAGCACCCATTCCACCGTGCGGCGGCGCAGGCACCACCACTGGCTGCCGATCATCACCTGGATGTCGGACGGAACCTCGCGCCGGAGCCCCCAGCGGCGCTGGAATTCGTAGGACCAGTAGAACCGCCGCTTCTGCGTGCGTTCGTTGAACCAGTGGCGATAGATCAGCCGGTCCTCCTTCATCCCGGTCTTGATCCAGTCGGAACTGAGGAAGTCGAAGCTCTCGATATAGTCCACCTCTTCGGCATCGAGGATCCGATGCGCGAACTCCGCGGTCTTGATCGGCATGCAGTCGCCAGACAGCATGTAGAAATGGGTGGCGCGCGGGAAGGCCGCCTCCGCCGCCTCCGTCGCCAGCAGCGAGGCCTCGACGAGGCTCCACTCGCCCCAGCCGCATTTCACCCGGCGCCTGGCGAAGACCACGTTCGGGTTGCCCGCCAGCCGGTCGCGGATCAGCGCGTAATCGGCGGCCCGGGCGCGGCCGTCGAAATGGATCGCCATGTAGTCGCCCGTCGCGGTCAGCCGCTCGGCCTGCCGGACGATGCCCTCGGGATCCTTGTGGCACAGCAGGATGAAGGCGATGCGGGCCATCGGCGATCCCGGGCTGGTCCGCACCCGGCCGGCCGGCCGCGTCGATCGGACATTGTAAGGCAAGCGTTTCTTTGCTTTTTAATGCGCAATTGTCCACCGGGTGCAAGCTGCGATCGCGCGCGCCTGACCGCGATGAAAGAGGGTAGCATCATGGGGTTCCCGGGCACCTGGATGACCGAGAGCGAGACGCTCGTCTACCGGGTGGTGCCGAAATGCGCCTGCTCGACCATCGGACAGATCATGTTCTGGTCCGATCACGGCCGCTTTTTCGACGGCGATATCCACGACGCGCAGGCGGGCCTGCACAAATGGTCGATGGAGGCCAGCCAGCCCAAGATCGAGGCGGCGGTGAAGGGCCACACCGCCCCGGCCTTCACCTGCGTCCGCAATCCCTACGCGCGCATCCTGTCGTCCTTCTTCGACAAGATCGCGGGCATCCAGCGCAACGGCAAACGCTATCGCGGCAACCTCGTGCCGCAGCTTGCGCAGAAATACGGCATCGACGTCGGCAGCCCGGACAACGGCTTCGACTTCGACCAGATCGCCAGCTTCCGCCGCTTCCTGCTGTTCGCGCGCGATACGATCCGCTGGCGCCGCCCGATGGAACCCGACATCCACTGGTCGGCGATGTCCGGCCATATCTCGACCTTCATCGTCAATGGCGGCCGCTATGACCGCATCTTCTTTACCGAGACATTCAACGAGGGGATGCAGCAGGTCCTGAACCTGATCGAGCCGAAGGTGCCGGTCGATCTGGCCGCGATCCCGCGCTTCAACGAATCCGAAGGCCACGGGCCGAAGCGCGCGCACAAGGTCAGCGACTATTTCGACGACCTGTCGCGGCACCTGATCTGGGAAATCTACAAGAAGGACTTCCAGCTGTTCCGCTATGACTTCGACAACCCCGACAACAAGTTCCCGCTGGGGGAGGTCGATCTCGACGAGGTGCATGCCAAGCTTGGGGATTGAGCGTGCCCGGCCCCGTGCCCGGCCCCGTGCCGCGGGCGCGAGGCGGCAATCCGACGCAGCGCCGGCGGGGGCCGGGCGGGAACCTGCACCGCGTCCCGCGCCTTGTCGGGCACGATGACGGAGACCGCCATGCCCAGCCCCCGCCCCGACCCCCGCCCCGACCACCGTCCCGCGCCCGAGCCGGCGACCCCGCCCGCCCCGCGCCGCCTTCATCTTCGGCTGGGGGCGCGGATGCGGCGGATCCCGCCGTCGCGGCTGGCGGCGGGGGCCTTCATCGCCACCGCCCTCTGGGCCTTCTTCGAACTGGCCGAGGACATGATCGAGGGCGATACCCACGCCTTCGACGAGGCGTTGCTGCTGGCCCTGCGCAACCCCGCCGACCGCAACGATCCGCTGGGTCCGCCCTGGCTGGAAACGGTGATGCGCGACATCACCGCGCTTGGCGGCCTGACGGTGCTGGGCTTCGCGGTGCTGGCGGTGTCGGGCCTGCTGTGGCTGCAGGGCCGGCGGCGCACGGTGGGGCCGCTGCTGCTGGCCGTGGCGGGCGGACAGGCGTTTTCCTGGCTGGCCAAGGGCTTCTTCGACCGGCCCCGCCCCGATCTGGTGCCGCATGGCACGCTGGTGACAAGCGCCAGTTTCCCCTCGGGCCATTCGATGATGGCGGCGGTAATCTGGCTGACGCTGGCGGCGATGGCAGTCCGGACCGAACCGCGGCGGTGGGTCGCCGTCTATCTGGTGGCGCTGGCCGTTCTGATGGCCGTAGCCGTGGGCATCAGCCGCGTCTATCTGGGCGTCCACTGGCCGACCGACGTGCTGGGGGGCTGGGCCGCGGGGGCCGCCTGGGCGCTGGCCTGCGTGGCGCTGGCCGAATGGATCGACCCGCGCCCCCCGGTGCTGCCGGTGACGCCCCCGGAACCGGCGCCGCCCTCGGCACCCGAACGGGCCGGTCGCGCGTGATTGCCGCCCCGGATTCGCGCCGCTATGCTCCGCCAGCCCCCCTGCCGCATCGCCGGCGGGGTCACGGGCAGGATCGCAGACAGGTTCGGGCGCCACTTCGCCGATGACGGCACTATCGGAATATCAGCGGCTCGAATGCCCCGGCCTCTGGCGCGGGTCTGCCGCCGGGCAGCGCCGGGACGTGATCGTGTCGCTGGGCGATGCCACCGTCGTCATCTCGGACAGCCGCAGCGAACGGGCGCTGACCCACTGGTCGCTGCCGGCGGTCGAGCGGCTGAACCCCGGCGACATGCCCGCCCTCTACGCCCCCGGCCCAGACAGCGACGAGACGCTGGAACTGGACGAACCGGCGATGGTCGAGGCGCTGGACAAGGTGCGCCACCTGATCGAGGCGCGGCGCCCGCATCCCGGGCGGCTGCGGCTGGCGCTGACGGGGGCGGTGGCGCTCGGCGTCGCGGCGCTCGGGCTGCTCTGGCTGCCGGGCGCAATGGTTGATCACACCGCCGCGGCCCTGCCCTTCGCCACCCGGCAGGCGGTGGGGCAGATCCTGCTCGACGATCTGGCCCGCGTCGGCGGCCCCCCCTGCTCCACCCGGCTGGGCGATGCCGCGCTGGCCCGCCTGTCGCTGCGGCTGTTCGGGCCGGATGGCGGCCGGATCGTCGTGATGCGCGAAGCGATCCCCGGCGCGGTTCCGCTGCCGGGCCGGTTCGTCGTGGCGAACCGCGCCCTGATCGAGGCGGAGGAGTCGCCCGAGGTTCTGGCGGGCCATGCACTTGCCGCCCGGCTGCGGGCCGAGCTGCAGGATCCGATGCGCGACCTGCTGCACCGGGCCGGCATCGGCGCCACCTTCCGGCTGCTGACGACGGGCGAGCTGGCGCCCTCGGCCATCGCTGGACAGGCCGAAGAGATGCTGCACCGCGCCGGGCCCGACGCCAGCCCGCCCCCCGACCCCGACACGCTGCTGACGCGCTTTGCCGCGGCCGGGGTCAGTTCCAGCCCCTATGCCTGGTCGATCGACCCCAGCGGCGAGACGGTGCTGCCGCTGATCGAGGCCGATCCCTACCCTGCCGGGGCCGGGCCGCAGGGGCCGGTCCTGACCGATGCCGACTGGGTGGCGCTGCAGGGCATCTGCCAGGGCTGAGGCACAGGGGACGGCGCAACAAACGAAATCCCCGGCTTCCTTGCGGAAGCCGGGGCTCGCACTGCCCGACGTTTCCCCCGGTTAAGCCTCCCCTTCGCGCTCAGCGCACGAAGGCATCTCCAAATCCCGCGCGCCGCGCGGTCGCCAGCACCTGCGGCAGCGCCTCGGCCGCGACCGGCCCGGCCAGCACCACCTGCATCCCCTTCGACCGGCTGACCGCCACCGGCAGCCCGGCCGCCCGCAGCCGGGCACCCGCGGCCTCGGCATTGGCGGCGACGCCGAAGGCGCCCACCTGGACATAACGCCCGCCCGCCGCCGCCGATGTCCTCGCCGTCACGGCCTTCGCCGCCGGCGCGTTGCGGGACGAGACCGTCACCCGTTGTGCCGGGGCCGGGGCGGCGGGGACATAGCGCACCACCCGCACCGGCTGCGCCGCCCGCATCGGCACCTGATCGGTCCAGACCTGACGCATCTGCGCCTCGCCCGTGGCGGTGCCCACGCCGCGCATCGGGTTCAGCCGGTCATCCTCCCAGGCGGGCTTGTAGCCCGGCGGGATCGTCACCGGCGCGGGCGCCACGCCCTGCGGCAGCGCCGCGGCCGTCGCCGCATTGACATAGGTCTTCGGATATTCGCTTTGCGGGACGCAGCGGATCGCGTGGCGCCCGTCCGACAGCATGAAGCGCTGCGCCACCAGATCGCGGTTCGGGCAGGCGGTCTGACCGGCGGGCCAGCCCTTCTGCAGCACCGTGCCGCGCACCTCCCGCGCCGGGGATGCCACGGGCTTCGCCTGCGCGGCGGGCCGTGCCACGACCACCGGCGCCGGGGTATAGCTGCGGGGGTCCACGGTCGACGGGGCGGCGGGGGCGGCGACGCGCACCCTGGGCGGGGCGGTGGTGCCGGCGATGGTCTGCATCGGCGGGCCCACGCGTTCCGCCCGGGGCGCGGGGGCCGGTGCGGCGGCATCGGCCACCACCGGCAGTCCTGCGCCGCCCCGGCCGAAGGTCGGCGTCTGGCCGCAGATCACCTGACGGTCCCGGGTGACACGCGGCACCCAGGTCACCTGCCCGGCATAGCCCGCACGCATGAAGACGCAGCCGGCGCTGTCCACATATTGCGACCCGCCGAAACCCGGCGGCGGATATTCCGCCGGCCCGCTGATCTCGTCAAATGTCACGGACCATGCGGATACAGCGGAGAAGACCACCGCCATACCGGCAGCGGACAGCAGTTTTACAACATTCATGCTCTTGACCCCCCCGGGTGTAAGCCCTCAGAGGATGCCGCAGAACCGATTCGCTGTAAAGGGGGCTACGCCTTTATTTGGTGCCGAACATTCGGTCGCCCGCATCCCCTAGGCCCGGAACAATATATCCATGGTCGTTCAACCGCTCATCCACAGCCGCTGTGACGATGGGCACGTCCGGATGCGCCGCCTTCATCCGGGCGATGCCTTCCGGCGCGGCCAGCAGGCACAGGAAGCGCAGGTTCGCCGCGCCCTTCGCCTTCAGCAGGTCGATGGCCGCGACCGAGGAATTGCCGGTGGCCAGCATCGGATCGACGACGATCACCATGCGCTGGTCCAGAAGCTCGGGCACCTTGCAATAGTATTGCACCGGCTGCAGCGTCTCGGGGTCGCGGTAGAGCCCGACGAACCCCACCCGCGCCGCTGGGATCAGTTCCAGGATCCCGTCCAGCAGCCCGTTGCCCGCCCGCAGGATCGAGATCAGCGCCAGCTTCTTGCCGTCGAGGATCGGCGCCTGCATCTTCGTCAGCGGCGTCTCGATCTCGGCCGTGGTCATGTCCAGCTCGCGCGTGACCTCATAGGCCAGAAGCAGGCTGATCTCGCGTAGCAGGCGGCGGAAACCGGCGGTCGAGGTCTCCTTGTCCCGCATGATCGACAGCTTGTGCTGCACCAGCGGGTGCGTGACGACGGTCAGATGGTCAAGCATCCTGTCCCTCCAGTTGGGTGATGATCCTGGCGCGGGTGTCCGCGTCGCAAAAGGCCGCCGCGGCCGCGGTTCGGGCCAGGTCGCGGAACACGCCCTCGTCCCAGTCGAAGGCCTCGGCCAGCCGGTCGTATTCCCGCGCCATCGTGGTGTGGAAAAAGGGCGGGTCGTCCGTGGACACCGTCACCTTCACCCCCCGTTCGCGCAGGCGGTGGATCGGGTGCTGCCGCCAGCCGGGATAGAGGCCGAGCGCGATGTTCGACCCCGGACAGACCTCCAGCACGGTGCCGCGTTCGGCGAGATCGTCGACCAGCGCCAGATCCTCGATCGCCCGCACGCCGTGGCCGATCCGTTCCACCCCCAGCGTCAGCGCGTCGCGGATGCTGTCCGGCCCGCCCCATTCGCCGGCATGGGCGGTCAGCCGCAGCCCCGCCTCACGCGCGCAGTCGAAGGCCCAGGCGAAATCCTGCGCCCGCCCGCGCCGTTCGTCCCCGGCCAGGCCGAAGCCGGTGACGAAATCGCCCGCCGTCTCGGCCGCGCAGATGGCGGCGGCGCGCGCCCGGTCCGGGCCGAAATGCCGGATCGCGGTGACGATGCCGCGCATCGCCGGGCCGCCGGCGCGCGCGACCTCGTCCGCCGCCTCGCGCATCGCCAGCAGATGGTCGCGCCATGCCGCCAGATCGCCGCCGCCGCAGAAATCGGGCGACAGGAAGCATTCGGTATAGATCACCCCGCTCTCCGCGCTCTGTTCCAGCACGGCCAGCGTCAGGCGGCGATAGTCCTCGGGCGATTGCAGGGTGCCGGTCGCAGCCTCGTAGACATCGAGAAACTGGCGGAAATCGCGGAAGGCATAGCCGCCCCTTGCGTCGAAGATGCCGGAAATGTCCATCTTCTTCTCGGCCGCCAGCCCGCGCACGAAGGCGGGCGGCGCCGCGCCTTCCAGATGCAGATGCAGTTCGACCTTCTGCAGATCCGTCACAGAAAACTCCTTCCCGGCCCCTCGGCCGGCAGCCCCAGATGATCGGCGAGGCTGGCCGCCACATCGACAAATCCCACCTGCCCCACTGGTCGGGTGCCACGGCCCCAGCCCAGCACCGGCACCCGTTCGCGGGTATGGTCGGTGCCGGTCCAGGTCGGGTCGTTGCCATGGTCGGCGGTGAAGATCGCCAGATCGCCCGCCCGCAGCCGCGCGAGGAACCGCCCCGCCACCCCGTCGAACCATTCCAGCGCCCGCGCATAGCCCGCCACATCGCGGCGATGGCCGTAAAGGCTGTCGAACTCCACGAAATTGGCGACAGTCAGCGAGCCCGGGGCGGCGGTGTCGGCCAGGTCCAGCAGATGGTCCGCCAGCGCCGCGTCATCCGCCCCCTTCAGCACCGCCTCCAGACCCCGGCCCGAGAAGATGTCGCCGATCTTGCCGATGCCCCGCGTCTGCCGCCCCGCCCCGGCGGCGCGGTCGAGGATCGTCGGCCCCGGCGGGGCGATCGCATAGTCGTGCCGGTTGGCGGTACGGGCGAAACGGCCGGGCGTGCCGGTGAAGGGCCGGGCGATCACCCGTCCCACCCGCATCGCATGCAGCCGGGGCGCAATCCCCGCGCAAAGCGACAGCAGCCGGTCCAGCCCGAAGACCTGTTCATGCGCCGCGATCTGGAACACGCTGTCGGCCGAGGTATAGCAGATCGGCCAGCCGGTCCGCAGATGATCCTCCCCCAGCCGGGCGATGATCTCGGTCCCCGAGGCGTGGCAGTTGCCCAGCGTGCCGGCCACCCCCGCCAGCCGCGCCACCTCGGCCAGCAGATCGGGCGGGAAGGCGGGATCGGCCTTGGGAAACACCGTCCAGTCCCAGGGCACCGGCACCCCGGCCAGTTCCCAATGACCCGAGGGCGTGTCCTTGCCCGGCGACCGTTCCGTGGCCGCGCCCCACAACCCGGCCGGCACCGCGCCCAGGCCGGGCATCTCCGCGCCCGAGGCCAGCCGCACCGCCGCCGTCAGGCCCAGGCCGTCCAGCACCGGCAGGCGCAGCGGGCCGCTGCGGCCCTCCTCGGCGCGGCCCTCGGCGCAGGCCGCGGCGATATGGGCGAGCGTGTTGGCGCCGGTATCGGGCCGGCTGTCGTTGAAGAAGCGGTCCGCATCGGGCGCGCCGCCCGCGCCCACCGAATCCATCACGATCAGGAAGGCCCGCCGCGGCCCGGCCCCCGCCCCGCCGGTCATCCCACCCTCGCATGGATCAGGTCCGGCTCGTCCGGCGCAGCCTCGGCCAGCCGGTAGGCGGCGCGCACCGCGCCCGCCGCCCGCTCGGCATCCGCGTCGGTCGCGGCATGGACGACGGCCAGCGGCAGGCCCGGCGTCACCCGCTCGCCGATCATCGACAGCTGCGACAGCCCGACCGAGGGGTTGACCCGGTCGCTTTCCCGCAACCGCCCGCCGCCCAGCCGGACTACGGCAAGGCCCAGTGCCTCGCCGTCCACGGCGGCGACATAGCCCTCGCCCTCCGCCGTCACCTCGCGCATCACCGGGGCCGAGGGCAGACGGTCGGGGAAGCGTTCGACGAAATCCATCGGCCCGCCCAGCGCCGCCACCATCTCGCCGAAGGTGGCGGCGGCGCGGCCGCTTTCCAGCGCGTCGTCGATGCGCAGCGCGCCCTCCTCGGCATCCTCGGCCAGCCCCGCCAGCGCCAGCGCCTCGCCGCCCAGCGCGGCGGTCAGATCCCACAACGCCTGGTTGACGGCGCTGCCGGTCAGCGTCTCCATCACCTCGATCACCTCCAGCGCATTGCCGGCGCAGGTGCCCAGGGGCTGGCTCATGTCGGTGATCAGCGCGGTGGTCATGCAGCCCGCGCCCTGCGCCGTCTCGACCAGCGCCTGTGCCAGCGCCTGCGCCCGGTCCATCGTCTTCATGAAGGCGCCGGAGCCCACCTTGACGTCCAGCACCAGCGCCTCGAGCCCCGCCGCGAGCTTCTTCGACAGGATCGAGGCGGTGATCAGGTCGAGGCTTTCCACCGTGCCGGTCACGTCGCGCACCGCATAAAGCCGCCGGTCGGCGGGCGCGATCTCGGGCCCAGCGCCCACGATCACGCAGCGGAAGTCGCGCACGAGGCGCTGCAACTCCTCCACCCCCACCGCGGTGCGATAGCCGGGGATCGCCTCCAGCTTGTCGAGCGTGCCGCCGGTATGGCCCAAGCCCCGGCCCGAGATCATCGGGACATAGGCGCCGCAGGCCGCCAGCGCCGGGGCCAGCAGCAGCGACACGCTGTCGCCCACGCCGCCGGTCGAATGCTTGTCGATCACCGGGCCGGGCATGTCCCAGTCCAGCACCTGCCCGCTGTCGCGCATGGCGCGGGTCAGCGCGACGCGCCCGTCGGGATCCAGCCCGCGCAGCCGCACCGCCATGGCGAAGGCCCCCGCCTGGGCGTCGCTGACCTCGCCCGTGGCCAGACCGCGCGCGAACCAGTCCGCATCCTCGGGCGAAAGCCCAAACCCGTCGCGCAGCCGTGCCAGCACCTCGCGCGCCGCCATCACCCTGCCGCCATCACTCGGACCGCGCGGCGTGGGCCATATGGGCGACCGAGAAGGATCCCGGCAACAGCTCGCCGATGGTGGTGTGCAGCCGGCGGCCCGCCGTGGTGGCCAGCGTCACCGGCACCTCGGCCCGGCCGAATTCCGCCAGCTTCTGCCGGCAGCCGCCGCAGGGGGGCACCGGATCGGGGCTGTCGGCGATGACGCAGACCGCGACCAGCTCCGTCTCGCCCGCCGCCACCATCGCCGCGATGGCGCCGGCCTCGGCGCAGGTGCCCTCGGGATAGGCGACATTCTCGACATTGCAGCCGCGATAGACGGTGCCCGAGGCCCCGCGCAGCGCCGCGCCCACCTTGAAATGCGAATAGGGCACATAGGCGTTCTCGCGCACCTCGGTCGCCGCGGACAACAGTTGCGCGGCATCCGGCGGCATCGGGGGGGCTTGGGTCACGGGCGCGGCCTCCGGGGCATGGATGGCCGGAGTCTGCGCCGCCTGACCGCGCGATGCAAGCCATCCGCCGCCCGGACCGGGCGGCCGCCCCGGCTGCGCGCTTGCGCCGCAGGCGTGGCGAGCGTATCTGAAAGAGCCGGTAGTTGAACGCTAAACAATCGGCGCCCGCGCGAGAGGAGGCGAGCATGGAAGACGGACGCGACGGCCGGACCCACCGGGAAGACGAGGGCCGCCAGCGGCCGCGGCATGACGAGGCCGCCGCGCTGGATGCGGACCAGCAGGATGCCGCGCGCCATGACACCGCCCGCCACGACGCGCTGCGCTATCACGAGTTTCCCAAGCCCGGAAAGCTGGAGATCCGCGCGACCAAGCCGCTGGCCAACGGCCGCGACCTGAGCCTTGCCTACAGTCCCGGCGTGGCCGAGGCCTGCCTCGACATCAAGGCCGATCCCGCCGCCGCCGCGCGCTATACCTCGCGCGGGAACCTCGTCGCGGTGGTGTCGAACGGCACCGCCGTGCTGGGCCTCGGCAATATCGGACCGCTGGCCGCGAAGCCGGTGATGGAGGGCAAGGCCGTCCTCTTCAAGAAATTCGCCAATATCGACTGTTTCGACATCGAACTGGCCGAAACCGACCCGGTGAAACTGGCCGAGATCGTCTGCGCGCTGGAACCTTCCTTCGGCGCGATCAACCTGGAAGACATCAAGGCCCCCGACTGTTTCGTGGTCGAGGAAATCTGCCGCCAGCGGATGAACATCCCGGTCTTCCACGACGACCAGCACGGCACCGCCATCGTGGTCGGCGCGGCGGCGACCAACGCGCTGCACCTTGCCGGCAAGCGGTTCGAGGACATCAAGGTGGTGTCCACCGGCGGCGGGGCGGCGGGCATCGCCTGCCTGAACATGCTGCTGAAGCTGGGCGTGCGGCGCGAGAATGTCTGGCTGTGCGACCTCGCCGGGCTGGTCCACCGGGGCCGCGAGGCCGAGATGACGCCGCAGAAGGCCGCCTATGCGCAGGGCGACAGCCCCGCCACGCTGGCCGAGGTGATCGAGGGCGCGGACCTGTTTCTGGGCCTGTCCGGCCCGGGTGTGCTGACGCCCGAGATGGTAGCGCGGATGGCGGCGCGGCCGATCGTCTTCGCGCTCGCCAACCCCACGCCGGAAATCCTGCCCGATCACGTGCGCGCCGTGGCGCCCGAGGCGATCATCGCCACCGGCCGCTCGGACTATCCGAACCAGGTCAACAACGTGCTGTGCTTCCCCTTCATCTTCCGGGGCGCGCTGGACGTGGGCGCGACCACGATCAACGACGCGATGAAGATCGCCTGCATCGAGGGCATCGCCGCCCTTGCCCGCACCACCACCAGCGCCGAGGCGGCGGCCGCCTACCGGGGCGAGACCCTGACCTTCGGCACCGACTATCTGATCCCGAAGCCGTTCGACCCCCGGCTGATGGGCGTGGTGGCCAAGGCCGTGGCCCGCGCCGCGATGGAAACCGGCGTCGCCACCCGCCCCATCGACGATCTGGCCGACTACAAGCGCCGGCTGGACAACTCGGTCTTCCGCTCGGCGATGCTGATGCGCCCGGTCTTCGAGGCGGCCGCCTCGACCACGCGCCGCATCGTCTTCGCCGAGGGCGAGGACGAGCGCGTGCTGCGCGCCGCGAACGCCATGCTGGAAGAGACGACCGACAAGCCGATCCTGATCGGCCGCCCCGATGTCGTGGCGATGCGGGCCGAACGCGCCGGCCTGCCGATCCGGCCCGACCGCGACTTCGAGATCGTGAACCCCGAAAGCGACCGCCGCTATCGCGACTATTGGGAAACCTATCACGGGCTGATGGCGCGGCAGGGCGTGACGCCGGACATCGCCCGCGCGGTAATGCGCACCAATACCACCGCCATCGGCGCGGTGATGGTGCACCGGGACGAGGCCGACAGCCTGATCTGCGGCACCTTCGGCCAGTATCTGTGGCACCTGAAATATGTGCGCGAGATCCTCGCCCGCGACGGGTTGCGCCCGGTCGGCGCGCTGAGCCTGATGATCCTGGAAGACGGGCCGCTGTTCGTCGCCGATACGCAGGTGCATCACGAACCGACGCCCGAGGAGCTGGCCGACACCGCCATCGGCGCGGCGCGGCATGTGCGCCGCTTCGGTCTGGTGCCGAAGATCGCCATGTGCGCGCATTCGCAGTTCGGCAATCTCGACACCTCCTCGGGGCGGCGGATGCGGGCGGCGCTGGAAATCCTCGACGCGCGCGAGGCGGATTTCTGCTACGAGGGCGAGATGCATGTCGATGCCGCGCTGGATCAGGGTCTGCGCGACCGCATCTTCCCCGGCGGCCGGTTCGACGGGCCGGCCAATGTGCTGATCTTCGGCAATACGGACGCGGCCTCGGCCGTGCGCAACATCCTGAAGATGAAGTCGGGCGGGCTGGAGGTCGGGCCGATCCTGATGGGCATGGGCAACCGCGCGCATGTCGTCACCCCCTCGATCACCGCCCGCGGGCTGCTGAACATGTCGGCGCTGGCCGGGACGCCCGTCGCCCATTACGGCTGACGGCAAGACCGTCTGGCGGGGCCCCCGGCGCGGCCCCGTTGGCCCCGCGCAACCCCTGCGGGAATACATCCAAGGAGCGCTCAACCGACCCCGCAGATCATCGCGGCGATACCCTCAAACCGCCGGATTCCCGCCACAGTCGGCACCCATGAGATGCTTCCAGCGCCAGGAAGCACCGATGACCCAAAGACCCCCGCCCATGCTGTTTTCGGGCCCGCGGCCCTCGCGCCCGGTGCCGGCGGACACGCCGCGGGGTCCCGCCGGTCCCGCCGCGCGCGACCGCCTGCCGCCCATCGCCCCGCAAGAGGATCTGTGGCGGCTGGACCGCCCCTCGCCGGCCGAATTCCTGCGCGATCTGGGATGCGGGCTGCGGATCGGCGGCCCGGTTCTCTACATCTCGGCCGCGTTGCAGCTGGGTTTCATCGCCTGGCTGATCTTCGGCTGAGGCGCACCGGCACCCGACTCGCCCCGCCCCGCACAGGCCCGTCGACACCCGCCGCGGCGCGGGTCGTCTGCACAGAACTGCGGCAGCGAACGGGTCCTACGTTCACGGAACGTCAAAGTTGCCGCGGCGGCAGCCGGAACCGGTTCAAATAGAAGACGCGGCGCGCGACGCCCCTGTTCCCGTCGCAGTTTCGGCGCATAACGGCGCCGGGGGCACAGGCAAGCCTGCGCTGTTGAGGGACGACATGGCCGAGGTTCGACGGATTTTCACCTGCAAATGCGGCTACAAGCTGCGCTACGGGGCGGCCCGCTGCGGCGACTGCTATGCGCCGACGCCCTTCTACAACCGCACCTATTTCTGGCGCGCGATCATCGTGTTGCTGCCGCTGGCCGCCGGAACGATGGTTCTGGTCGCGGTCGCCTGAGGCGCCCCCGGCTACCACCGCAGCCAGCGGTCGCCGGCCAGCGCGCCGACGGCCGCGGCCAACCCGATCGCCGCACCGTACCAGGTCAGGTAGAACAGCGGGTTGTCCTGCGTACAGTAAAGCGAATAGCCCGCCGCGACCCCGGCCGCGACGGCCAGCCCCGCCAAGGCGCCCGCGGCGCGGGGCCGCGTCGGCGCCCCGCGCCGGAGCAGCGCGATCGCCAGCGACAGCGGCAGCGCCGCGAGGGCGAGGATGAAGCCCAGACATTCCGCCACCGCGGGCACCGAGACATCGGCGAACCGCGCCCCGGGCGGGCGCAGCGCATAGCTCGCAAGCCACAGCGCCCCCGCCGCCCCGGCAAGGGCGAGCGGCACCCAAGGCCGGGCGGGGCGCGCCTCCGGCCGGGCGCCATGCAGCGCCGCGGGCAGGCAGGCCAGGCACACCAGCAGCGGCAACAGCGACTTGACCGCAACCAGCGGCTGCGACAGCGCGGTGCCCAGCCCGTCGCGCGTGCCCATCACCGCAAGGAACAGCAGGCAGCAGCCGGCCATCGCCGCCGCCGTCTGCGCCAGCATCCGGCCGGGGCGCAGCGGCGGTTGCGGCGGGTCGGCCGCGATGCGGACGAGCAGATCCTCGGTCCTCATCCCTTCTCTCCCCTCGCGATGCGGCCGAGCCGCGCCATGGCGCGGTGCATCGCCACCCGGACGGCGCCTTCGCTCATCGCCAGCCGCTGCCCGACCTCGGCCGCGCTGTCGCCGTCCAGCCCGATGGCGCGCACGATGCCGGCCGAGCGCGGGTCCAGCCGGGCGAGCAGCGCGGCGCTGTCGCGGGCCGCGGTCGCGTCCTGCATGTCGGCGGCGAGGCTTTCCTGGAAATCCTCGATCGGCAGATGCACGGCGATCCGCTGCCGGCGGAAGGCGTCGATCACCTTGTAGCGGGTCACCGCATAGAGCCAGGGCAGCAGGGGCGCCGTCTGGTCCCATGTATGCCGCTTGGTATGAATGGCGATCAGCACGTCCTGCACTATGTCCTCGTGAGCATCGGGTGAATGACCGCGCGCGCGGCTGCGGACGATTCCGCGCAGCACCGGCGTGACCGCGGCGAGGAACCGGGCATAGGCACGCCCATCCCCTGCATTCGCCGCCCGCAGCAGCGCCGCCCATTCGCGTTCGCGGTCGTTCATCGGCTGTCCCTTCGGCCTGCGCGGCGGAACGTTACAGGCTGGGGCCACCGAAGCGCAAAAATTATCCGCGCGAAACCCCGCTCCCACGCTGTAACGCCGGTGGCCCGGCCGCCGAACTGTCTGGCAGAGGACCACGCCGGTCCTCGGCTTCACGAGAGGAGACACCCATGAAGTTCGACAAGACGCTCGCGCTGACCGCCACGCTCGCCACGGCCCTGTCCGTCGCCGCTGCCGAAGCGCAATCGCAGGACGGGATGGAGAAGTGCTATGGCGTCGCGCTGGCCGGTCAGAACGACTGCGCGGCCGGCCCCGGCACCACCTGCGCCGGCACCTCGACCATGGACTATCAGGGCAACGCCTGGAAGCTGGTCCCCGCCGGCACCTGCACCACGATGATGACGCCGAACGGCCACGGCTCGCTGGAACCGATCAAGTCGTGACCTGCCGGGCCGGGGTGCCTCGCCGCGCGCCCCGGCCCCTTCCGCAGCCCGCACCTTCCGCCGGAGCATCGCCATGACCCTTCCCGCCCGCAGCGGCCTCGGCTTCAAGTCCGAGCATTTCGCCCCGATCCAGGAAGACCGCCCCGATCTCGGCTTCTTCGAGGTCCATGCCGAAAACTACATGGGCGACGGCGGCCAGCCGCACCGCCAGCTGGCGGCGCTGCGCCGCGACTATGCGCTGTCGCTGCATGGCGTGGGCCTGTCCATCGGCGGGCCCGGGCGGCTCGACCCCGACCACCTCGCCCGGCTGCGCCGGCTGGTGGACCGCTACCGGCCCGACAGCTTTTCCGAACATCTGGCCTGGTCCAGCCATGGCGGCGAATACCTGAACGACCTGCTGCCCCTGCCCTACACGCCCGAGACGCTGGACATCGTCTGCGACCATCTCGACGAGCTGCAGGCCGCCATCGGGCAGCGTGTGCTGCTGGAAAATCCCTCCACCTACATCCTGTTCGAACAGTCCACGCTGTCGGAGACCGATTTCCTCGCCGAAGTGGTGCGCCGCACCGGATGCGGCCTGCTGCTCGACGTCAACAACGTCTTCGTCTCGGCCACCAATCACCGCAGCGACGCCCGCGCCTATCTGGACGCCTTCCCGCTGCAGGCGGTGGGCGAGATCCACCTCGGCGGCCACGCGACGGAGGACCTGCCCTCCGGCCCGCTGCTGATCGACGATCACGGGCGGGCAGTGGCCGATCCGGTCTGGACGCTCTATGCCGAGACGATCGCCCGCACCGGCCCGCTGCCGACGCTGATCGAATGGGACAACGACGTGCCGGAGTTTCCGGTGCTGCTGGCCGAGGCCGCGCAGGCGGACCGCATCCTGCGCGATGCCGCATCGGCGCCCGCCCGGACGGGGGAGGCCCGCATTGCCCGCGCATGCTGACCTGACCGCCGCCTTCCGCCGCGGCCTTGCCACCGGCACGCTGCCGGGGGGCGTCACCGCCACCGCCCCCGACGAGGCGGCGCGCCGCTTCGCCGTCTACCGCAACAACGTCGCCCACAGCCTGTGCCGGGCGCTGGCCCGCCGCTATCCGGTGGTGGAGCGGCTGGTGGGCGCCGAATTCTTCGCGGCGATGGCGCCGCTCTACCTGCAGGCCGATCCGCCCGTCTCGCCGCTGCTGTTCCGCTGGGGCGAGGGCTTCGCGGGGTTCCTCGAACGCTTCCCGCCGGTCGCGGCGCTGCCCTACCTGCCCGATGTGGCGCGGCTGGAATGGCTGCGCGGCGTCGCCCATCACGCGGCGGATCGCCCGCCCCTGCCGCCCGCCGCAATGGCCGGCGCCGGTGCCGCGGCGACGCTGCGGATCGGGCTGCACCCCTCGGCCGCGCTCCTGCGCTCGCGTCACGCGGTGGTGACGATCTGGCGGGCCAACCAGCCGGGGACGGCCCCGGCACCGGTCGATCCCGCCCGGCCCGAAATCGCGCTGGTGCTGCGCGACCCCGCCGACCGGGTGCATGTCGACAGGCTCGACGCCGGCGACGCGGCCTTCGTCGCGGCGCTTCTGTCCGGTGGCACGCTGCTGGCCGCCGCCGCGGCGGCCGAGGCGGCCGACCCTTCCCATGATCCCGCGCCGGTGCTGGGGCTTCTCGCCCGCCGGGGCGCCCTCACCGACCCAAGGAGCGATCCATGCGACCCGTGACCCTGCTGGCCCGCGTCAATGCCAGGCTGTCCCGCCTGCCCTGGGACACGGCCGCGCTGCCCCTGCGCCTGTTCCCGGCCGCGGTCTTCTTCGCCTCGGGCCGGACCAAGGTCGACGGCTGGCGGATCGCGGATTCCACCTGGTTCCTGTTCCAGCATGAATATGCGCTGCCGCTGATCCCCTCCGACTGGGCCGCCGTGGCGGCGACCCTCGCCGAACATCTGCTGCCGGTTCTGCTGGTCCTGGGCCTCGCCACCCGGCTGTCGGCGCTCGGCCTGCTGGCAATGACCGCGGTGATCCAGATTTTCGTCTATCCCGAGGCGTGGCAGACCCATGGCCTGTGGGCCGCCTGCCTGATCGCGCTGGTGATCGGCGGGCCGGGGCGGCTGTCGCTGGACCGCAGGATCGGGGCGGAACGCCTGCGGTAAACCGAGTCTTGATTGGATGAATGGGCCATGCACTATGGCAGGAAGGAGGATCGGGCACAGCCGGCAGGCGGATGTCCGCGGGAGACGACAACAGGGAGGAAATCGCATGTTTCACCGGATCGGCACGGCCGTACCCGCGGCCGTTCTCGGCATGTCGCTGGCGGCGGGGCCGCAGGTCGCGGCCGCGCAGGAGTTCATCAACGTGCTGACCGGCGGCACCTCGGGCGTCTACTATCCGATGGGCGTCGGGCTGTCGGAAATCTATGCCGACGGGATCGAGGGCGCGCGCACCCAGGTGCAGGCGACCAAGGCCTCGGTCGAGAACCTCAACCTGCTGGCGCAGGGCAAGGGCGAGATCGCCTTCGCGCTCGGCGACAGCGTCAAGTTCGCCTGGGAAGGCAATCAGGAGGCGGGCTTTCCCCGCCCGCTGGAAAACCTGCGCGCCATCGCCGCGATCTATCCCAATTACATCCAGATCGTTGCCGAGGGCAGCGCCGGGATCGAGACGCTGGAGGATCTGAAAGGCAAGACCATGTCGGTGGGCGCACCGGCCTCGGGCACCGAACTCAATGCCCGCGCGATCTTCGAGGCCGCGGGGATGAGCTATGACGACCTGTCCAAAGTCGAATACCTGCCCTTCGCCGAGTCGGGCGAGCTGATCAAGAACCGGCAGCTGCAGTCGACGCTGCAATCGGCGGGGCTGGGCGTGGCCTTCATCAAGGACCTGTCCGCCACCCATGACATCACGCTGGTCGGCATCCCGGCCGAGGTGGTGGAAAAGATCGGCGCGCCCTATGCGGCGGCGGTGATCCCGGCAGGCACCTATGACGGTCAGGACGCCGATGTGCCCACGGCCACGGTGGGCAACATCCTCGTCAGCCATGACGGCGTCAGCGAGGAAACCGCCTATCAGATGACGAAGCTGCTGTTCGAAAACCTCGACCGGCTGAAATCCTCGCATGCGGCGGCGGGCAATATCCGCATCGAGACGGCGGCCGAGGGGCTGCCGATCCCGCTGCATCAGGGCGCGGAACGCTACTACCGGGAAATGGGCGTGCTGAACTGAGCCGCCGCGGGCGGGCGGCGCCGGTCTGCCCGCCCGCCCGCGTGCTGCCTGCCCGCGTGTGCCGGTCGCGTGCTGCCTGCCCGCGTGCTGCCTGCCCGCGTGCTGCCCGCCGGCATGCCCCCCGCCGGCGGGCGCCCTGCCCCGGATCGCCTGTCGTTGCCATTCGTTCCTGAGCGGAGCCCGTCATGACCCTGTCCCCCACCGCGCCCGGCGAGGCGCGGAACGATGCCCTTCATGCCGAGGAGGTGGCCGAGGGCCTGCCGCCC
>NZ_RJRZ01000015.1 GCF_003993775.1 Frigidibacter oleivorans | reverse complement strand
CGGCCGAGGACCCAGGCGGCGGCGGCGAGGATCGCCAGCGCCGCGGCCACCCCGCCCAGCGTTCCCGCCGCCAGCTGCGGCACGCCCGAGAACCACAGCGCCGCGCCCGCCAGCGCCGCCACCGACAGCACGAGCGCCAGCGCCAGCGGCAGCGGCGGCCGGCCCCGCCGCCCCGGACCCAGATCGCGGAACAGCGCCGCCGCCCGCACCTCGGCCAGACGCGACAGCGGCCAGAGGCTGAAGATCGCCGCGGTCAGCAGGCCGTAGATCGCGGCCTCGGCCAAGGCGGCGCCCGACAGGCCCATCTCGACCGGGATCGGCAGGCGCGCGGCGATCAGCGGCGCGGCCAGCAGCGGGATCGCCGTACCCAGCGTCAGGCCCGCCGCCACCCCCGCCAGCGCCAGCGCCCCGATCTGCGCCAGATAGGCGGCGAGGATCGTGCCCCCGGTCGCGCCCAGCGCCTTCAGCACCGCGATGGCCTCGGTCTTGCGGTCGAGATAGGCCCGCACCGCCGCAGCGATGCCGACCCCGCCCACCGCGAGCCCGGCGAGCCCCACCAGCACCAGGAAGGCCGCCATCCGGTCCACGAAGCGTTCGACCCCCGGCGCGCCACGGCGGCGGTCCTGCCAGGACATGCCGCTGTCGCGGAAGGCCGCCTCGGCCTCGGCCTCCAGCGCCGGCAGGTCGGCGCCCGGCGGCAGGATCATCCGGTATTCCGTCTCGAACAGGGTGCCCGGTTCCAGCAGGCCAGATCCCGCCAGATCGGCGGTGCGGACCAGCGTGCGCGGGCCGAGGCCGAAGCCCCCCGCCGCCGCGTCGGGTTCGCGCAGCAGCCGCGCGGTCAGCACGAACTCGGTCAGCCCCAGCCGGACGCCGTCGCCCAGCTGCAGCCCCATCCGGTCGGCCAGAACCCCGTCGAGCACCGCGCCGGGGCGTGTGCCGTCCCCCGCCAGCGCCTCGGCCAGCGGCACCGGCGGGTCGAGCGCGACCTCGCCCACCAGCGGATAGGCATCGTCCACGCCCTTCACCTGCGTCAGCGCCCGATCCTCGCCCGCCACGGCCATCGAGCGGAAATCGACGATCTCCGACACGGCGCTGGCGCGATCCTCGATCCAGCCCCGTTCCTCGGGCGTGGCATAGCGATAGGTGAATTCCATCTGCGCATCGCCGCCCAGCAGAACCGCCCCCTGCGCGTCCAGCCCGCGGCGAATACCGTCGCGCAGGGTGGCCACCGCGGCGATGGCGGCGACGCCGAGGATCAGGCAGGTCAGGAAGATGCGGAACCCCGCCAGACCGCCCCGCAATTCCCGCGCCGCGATCCTCAGGAACATCGGCGCGCCGGGGCGCGCGCTCATGCGGACACCGCCGCGCGCCGGTCCTCGCCCGCCACCGCCCCGTCGGCCAGCCGCAACACCCGGTCGCAGCGCGCGGCGAGTTCCGGCGCATGGGTGACCAGAACCAGCGTCGCCCCGTGCCGGTCGCGCAGCGAGAACAGCAGGTCCATGATCGTGGCTCCCGTCGCGGCGTCGAGATTGCCGGTGGGTTCGTCCGCCAGCAGGATCGCCGGGCGCGGCGCCACGGCGCGGGCCAGCGCCACGCGCTGCTGCTCGCCCCCCGACATCTGCGCCGGGTAATGGCCCATGCGGCCGGCCAGCCCCACCGCCGCCAGTTCCGCCGCCGCGCGGTCGAAGGCGTCATCGACCCCCGCCAGTTCCAGCGGCAGCGCGACATTTTCCAGCGCGGTCATCGTCGGGATCAGGTGGAAGGACTGGAAGACGATGCCCATATTCCCCCTGCGAAAGCGGGCCAGCGCGTCCTCGTCCATCGCCGTCAGGTCATGGCCGAGCGCCTCGACCCGCCCCCCGGTGGCGCGTTCCAGCCCGCCCATCAGCATGAGGAGCGACGACTTGCCCGACCCGGACGGACCGACCAGCGCGAGGCTTTCGCCCCGCCCGACCGACAGGCTGACATCCTTCAGCACCTCCACCGGCCCGGCATTGCCCGCCAGAACCAACCGCGCCGCATCGAGCGCCAGAACCGTCTCGGCCATGAAAGTCCCTGTTCCCGTCCTGTTTCGTGTCGTCCTGCCCCTTGCCCGATATGGCGCGGATCGCCGCGACCGCAACCGTGCCGCGGGCGCGCTTTTCGCCGCGGCGGTCGGAATGGCCGCGCTGCCCGCGTCCGCCGATCCGGCGGTGCTGGTGGCGCTCGGCGACAGCCTGACGCAGGGCTATGGCCTGCCGCCCGAGGACGGGCTGGTGCCGCAGCTGCAGGGCTGGCTGACCGACCGCGGGGCCGAGGTCACGGTGGTCAATGCGGGCGTGTCGGGCGACACCACGGCGGGCGGGGCCGCCCGCATCGGCTGGACGCTGGAGGGCGGGGCCGATGTGCTGCTGATCGCGCTTGGCGGCAACGACCTGCTGCGCGGCCTGCCGCCCGAAGAGACGCGCGCCAACGTGACGGCCATGCTGGAGGCGGCACAGGCCAAGGACCTGCCGGTGCTGCTGGCGGCGATCCCGGCGCCGGGCAATTTCGGCCCGGACTACAAGGCCGATTTCGACGCGATCTGGCCCGAACTCGCGGCCGAATATGGCGCGGTGCTGGTGCCGAACATGCTGGCGGGGCTGGCCGACCTGCCGCCCGAGGCGCGGACGGGGCTGGTGCAGTCCGACGGCATCCATCCCACGGCCAGGGGCGCGGCGATCATCGCCGAAACGCTCGGGCCACCGCTCTTGGACCTGATCGGACAGGCCGGCGATCCGGCTCAGGGTCCGGGCTGACCGCCGCTGGCATCGGGGTTGATGAACTCCGCCTCGATCACGATCTCGACCGCGTCGGACACGCCCAGCGTGCTGCCCGGCGCGGGGATGCCATAGCCGATGCCGAAATCTGACCGGAACAGCGTGCCGGTCGCGGAAAAGCCGATGCGCGCCCCGCCGGGATCGAAGTCCTGCGGCGGATAGCCGCCGTTGAAGGTCACGCGCAGGGTGATCGGCCGGGTGACGCCGTGCAGCGTCAGGTCGCCGGTCACCGCCGCCCGGTCCGGCCCGGTCATCCGGACCCGTGTGGACCGGAACGTCATCTCGGGGAACTGCGCGGCATCCAGGAATTCCGGCCCGGCGATCACCGCGTTGAAGTCGAAGGCGGGGTCCGGATAGAGCGTCTCGACCGAGGCGGGATCGACCGTCGCCTCCACCGTCATCGCCTCGGGGTCGGCGGGGTCGAAGGCCAGCGTCGCGTCGAAGTCGCGGAAGAAGGCGGTGTAGTTGGAAAAGCCCAGATGGCTGACGCGGAACAGCAAGCGGCCATGGGCAAGGTCCAGCCGGTAGGTTCCCGCCGGGGCCTGCGTGGCCACCGGCGCAAAGGCCGGCCGGTCGGCCTGCGCCAGGGCCGGCATGGCCGCCATCGCCAGCCACAGGCCGGCCCCCGCCCCGCGTAGAACTGCCCGTCCGGTCATCCGCGCCTCCCCACCTTGCCGCCGCGCGCGTCGAGCCCCCGCGCGCCCTGAGGGTCGCCGCAGCCGCGGAATGCGTCAAGGAACGATGGCGTGGGTCCGCCGGACCGCGCGTGGCGGGTCCCCGCTTGACCCATGTCATGGTCGCCCCGGCCCGCAGCCCGCAGTCTGCCCGCATCCTGCAACGCGAAAGGTGACGTCATGACGAAGATGATGTGGGCGGCGGTCGTGCATGCGTTCGGCCAGCCGCTGTCGATCGAGAAGGTGCCCGTCCCCCAGCCGGGTCCCGGCGAGGTGCTGGTGCGGGTGATGGCCTGCGGCGTCTGCCATACCGACCTGCATGCGGCCGAGGGCGACTGGCCGGTGAAGCCCGCCCTGCCCTTCATCCCCGGGCACGAGGCTGCGGGCGTGGTCGAGGCGCTCGGCCCCGGCGTCACCACGCTGGCGGTGGGCGACCGGGTGGGCGTGCCCTGGCTGCACGACGCCTGCCGGGACTGCGAATATTGCGGCACCGGCTGGGAAACGCTGTGCGAACGGCAGCACAATACCGGCTATAGCGTGAACGGCGGCTTTGCCGAATATGTCATCGCCGATGCCGGATTCGCCGCGCGGCTGCCCGAGGGCGTCGACATGGTAGCGATCGCGCCGATCCTCTGCGCCGGCGTGACCACCTACAAGGGCCTGAAGGAGACCGAGGCGAAGCCCGGCGACTGGGTCGCGATCTCGGGCGTGGGCGGGCTTGGCCATGTCGCCATCCAGTATGCCCGCGCGATGGGGCTGCGGGTGGCGGCGCTGGACATCGCGCCTGCCAAGCTGGCGCTGGCGCGCGAGGCCGGGGCGGAACTGGCGGTCGATGCCTCGGCGCCGGAGGCGGTGGCGCAGATCCTCGACGCGACGGGCGGCGGGGCGCAGGGGGTGCTGGTGACGGCAGTGTCGCGCCCGGCCTTTGCGCAGGCGCTGGAAATCGTGCGCCGCCGCGGGACCGTCAGCCTTGTCGGCCTGCCGCCCGGCGACTTCCCGACGCCGATCTTCCCCGTGGTGCTGAAGCGGATCACGGTGCGCGGCTCGATCGTCGGCACCCGGCGCGACCTCGACGATGCGCTGGACTTCGCCGCGCGCGGCCTGGTGCGGGCCGAGGTGCAGGCGGCACCCCTGTCCGACATCAACCTGATCTTCGACCGGCTCCGGGCCGGCGGGATCGAGGGGCGGATGGTGCTCGACCTGACGCGCCCGGTGACCCCGGCCGCCGCCGCGCCGGAGCTTGCGGCGAAGGTCTGACGGACAGCGCCCCGCCGAGCCCCCGCAAGGCCCTTGCGCGGATCGCCGCCCGCGCCATGATGCGGCCCGCGCCCCGCCACCCGGGCGGGGGTCGCCGTTTCGTTTCGAGGACGTCCATGCGCCTGTCCGACTGCCACAACTTCGACGACTTCCGCCGGCTGGCGCGACGCAGGCTTCCCGGCCCGATCTTCAACTATATCGACGGCGGCGCCGATGACGAGGTGACGCTGCGGCGCAACCGCGCGGCCTTCGAGGCCTGCGACCTCGTGCCCTCGGTCCTGCGCGGGATGTCGGACGTGGATCTGTCGGTCACGGTCATGGGACAGCGGCTGGCCCTGCCGGTCTATCTGTCGCCGACCGCGCTGCAGCGGCTGTTCCACCATCAGGGCGAGCGCGCCACCGCCGCCGCGGCCGAGGCGCATGGCACGATGTTCGGGGTGTCGAGCCTTGGTACCGTGTCGATGGAGGAGCTGGCGCGCAAGCATCGCAACCCGCAGGTCTACCAGTTCTATTTCCACAAGGATCGCGGGCTGAACCGCGCAATGATGCAGAAGGCCAAGGACAGCGGCATCAAGGTGATGATGCTGACCGTGGACAGCATCACCGGCGGCAACCGCGAACGCGACCTGCGCACCGGCTTCGCGATCCCGTTCCGGCTGACCGCGGCGGGCATGGCGCAATTCGCGATGAAGCCGATGTGGGGCATCAACTACCTGCGGCACGAGAAATTCAGCCTGCCGCAGCTCGACGCGCATATCGACATGAAGGGCGACACCCTGACCATCGGCCGCTATTTCACCGAGATGCTGGACCCGGCGATGGACTGGGACGACGTGGCGGCGATGGTGGCGGAATGGGGCGGCCCCTTCTGCCTGAAAGGGGTGATGAGCGCCGCCGATGCCCGCCGCGCGGCCGAGATCGGCTGCACCGGGATCGTGCTGTCGAACCACGGCGGCCGGCAGCTCGACGGGTCGCGCGCCGCCTTCGACGCGCTGGACGAGGTGGTGCAGGCCGCGGGCGACCGGCTGGACGTGATGATGGATGGCGGCGTCACCCGCGGCACCCATGTGCTGAAGGCGCTGAGCCTGGGCGCGAAGGCGGTGGGGCTGGGCCGGTACTACCTGTTCCCGCTCGCCGCGGCCGGGCAGGCGGGGATCGAGCGGGCGCTGACGCAGATGACGGCGGAACTGCAACGCGGGATGCGGCTGGCAGGGGCGCGGCGGGTGGCGGACCTGACGAGGGACAACCTGCGCTTTCGCCCGGCCTGACGGAACCGGCGCGGCCCGAGGCAGGTTGACGCGCCGAGAGCGGCCCCGACCGTGCGGCCGCCCAGTCAGGAGTGTTCGCCATGCCCCGCCGTTCCTTGCTTGCCCCCGCTGCTCTGTCCGCCGCACTGGCCGCCGCACTGGCACTGGGCGCCGCGGCCCCCGCCCTCGCCCAGACCGAAGTGCGCGAAGTCGCCGTCGAGGTCGACCTGTCCGCGATCCAGAATGCCCGCGCCGCGACGGTCTGGGCCAATGTCGGCCCCGACCTGCAGGCCGCGCTGCTGGCCCGCGTGGCCGACCGCGTCGACAATGACGGGGTCCGCATCTCGATCGACATCAACGAGATCGAGCTGTCGAACAGCTACGAACAGGCGCTGAACATCGCGGATTCGCGGCTGTCCGGGCGGGTCAACATCTCCAGCAACACCGACAACACCAAGTTCGACACCTATGACCTGTCGGTGGCCTTCGACACCGCCTACCTGCCGGCCGGCGCCGACATGACCGCCATCGGCATCGACAGCCCCGCCTATTATCAGGCGATGATCGCGCTCTTCGCCGAGCGGGTGGTCGAGAAGCTGAACTGACCGCCAGCCGGCGCCACGACCCTCCGCCCCGGTTCCGTGACCCCGGCGGAGGCACCGGCCGCGCACCGCCGGCGTTTCGCAGGTGCAGCACGGCGCCCGTTGACACTGCCCCCGCCATCGCCCATCCCTGTGTCAGCCTGAAGAAAAGGCACCGGCTGCGGTAGAGACGAGGACGGCACGAGATGAAAATCGCGATGATCGGAACGGGCTATGTCGGGCTCGTCTCGGGTGTATGCTTCTCCGACTTCGGCCACGAGGTGGTTTGCGTCGACAAGGACCCGCGCAAGATCGACCGGCTGAAGAACGGCGAGGTGCCGATCTACGAACCGGGCCTCGACGACCTGATGGCCAAGAACGTGAATGCCGGCCGGCTGTCCTTTACGCTGGACCTGGCCGAGGCGATCGAGGGGGCCGAGGCGGTGTTCATCGCGGTGGGCACCCCCACGCGGCGCGGCGACGGCCATGCGGACCTGACCTATGTGATGGCCGCCGCCGAAGAGATCGGCCGCGCGCTGAAGCACTATGCCGTGGTGGTGACGAAATCGACGGTGCCGGTCGGCACCAATGCCAAGGTGGCCGAGACGATCCGCGCGGCGGCGCCCGAGGCGGATTTCGACGTCGCCTCCAACCCCGAATTCCTGCGCGAGGGCGCGGCCATCGACGACTTCATGCGCCCCGACCGCGTGGTCGTCGGCACCGAAAGCGAACGGGCGCAGAAGATCATGGGCGAGATCTACCGCCCGCTGTTCCTGCGCGATTTCCCGATCATGTACACCGATCTGGAAACCGCCGAGATGATCAAATACGCGGCCAACGCCTTCCTCGCCACCAAGATCACCTTCATCAACGAGATCGCGCTTCTGTGCGAACGCGTCGGCGCCGATGTGAAGCAGGTGTCCAAGGGCATCGGTCTGGACGGACGGATCGGCAACAAATTCCTGCATGCCGGTCCCGGCTATGGCGGGTCGTGCTTCCCCAAGGACACGCAGGCGCTGGCCCGGATCGGGCAGGACCATGCCGTGCCGATGCAGATCGTCGAGACGGTCATCAAGGTCAATGACGAGGTCAAGCGCCGGATGGTGTCGAAGATCCTCGACCTCTGCGACGGGTCGGTGAACGGCAAGACCGTGGCGGTACTGGGCGTGACCTTCAAGCCCAACACAGACGACATGCGCGACGCCCCGGCCCTGACCATCGTGCCCGCGCTGGTGGGCGGCGGTGCCAAGGTGCGCGTCGTCGATCCGCAGGGCCGCAAGGAAGGCGAGGCGCTGCTGCCGGGCGTGCAGTGGTGCGAGGACCCCTATGAGGCCGCCGAGGCCGCCGATTGCGTCGTGATCCTGACGGAATGGAACGAGTTCCGCGCGCTCGACCTCGGGCGGATGGCCGGGCGGATGACGACGGCGCGCATGGCCGATCTGCGCAACGTCTATTCCGAGGCGGATGCCACCGAGGCGGGCTTCGCCGCCTATTGCGCCGTCGGGCGCTGACGGGCCGACCGGACGGCGACGGCAGGATCGGGGGGCGGGGCGCAAGCCGCGCCCCTTTCCGCATATGGCCGCGCCGACCTGACCCGCCCCGGGCAGCCCAAGCCATCTGAATCGTCGCCAGCGCGGGCAAGACCGGCTACCTTGGGCGCGTCGGTCAGAGGGGGCGTGCCGGTGTTCATCAAGACGATCGGGCCGGAGGAGGCGACGGGCGACATCGCGGCGCTTTATGCAGCCGAGATGGAGGCGATGGGAATGGTGATGCAGGCGACCCGGTGCTGGTCTGCCCGGCCCGACATCATCCTGCCCGTGGAACGGTTGCTGCATCAGATCCGGGACGGGTTCTCGCTGGGCCTGCTGAATTTCCGCCTGATCACCTTCGTCGCGGCGCGGCATGTGCCGTCGGGCTATTGTTCGCAGGTCTATTTCCGCCTGCTCTCCGACGCGCTCGGGCGGGACCGGGCGCTTGCCCTGGCGCGGGATCACCGGACCGCCGGGCTGGGCGAACCGGAGGTCGCCATGCTCGACTACGCGGTGCAGATCAGCCGCGACGCCTCGCGCATCACCGAGGCAGACATCCAGCGGCTGCGATCGCTGGGCTTTTCGGACCTCAACATCGCCGATATCGCGCTCGCCGCCTCGTTCCGCGCCTTCCTCAGCCGCTATTTCGATGCCGTCGGCGCGCAGGCCGAGCCGCGCTTCCTCGACGCCGACCCGGCGGTGAGGGACGAACTGGCGATGGGCCAGAGGCCGGCGGGCGCGGTCTAGGCCGGCGGCGCGGTGCTCAGTCCCGCCGCAGCCGTGTCAGCGGCAGCGACAGCGCGAAGAGGCAGGCCGCCGCCGCGACGATGGAGGGGCCGGCCGGCGTGTCGAGATGCAGCGACAGGCCCAGCCCCGCCAGCACCGACAGCACCGAGGCGGCGGTGGCGGTCGCCGCCATGGCCTCGGGCGTGCGGGTGCCGGACCGCGCCGCCGCCGCCGGGATGATCAGCAACGCCGCGATCAGCAGCGCCCCCACGATCTTGATCGACACGGCCACCGTCACCGCCAGCGCCAGCGTCAGCACCAGCCGTTCGCGCCGCGGGTCGCCACCTTCGGCCTGCGCCAGTTCCTCGTTCACCGTCGAGGTCAGCAGCCGCTGCCAGTTCCAGGCCACCAGCGCCAGCACCGCCGCCGCCCCGCCCCAGACCCAGGCGAGGTCCAGCCGCGACACGGCGAGGATGTCGCCGAACAGGAAGCCCTGCAGGTCGGTCCGCACCCCCGGCAGGAAGGACACCGCCACCAGCCCGAAGGCCAGCGCCGAATGCGCCAGCACGCCGAGGACCGTGTCCATCGCATGACCGCGGGACGCGAGCGCGGCCACCGTCGCCGCCATGGCCAGCGCCACGGTCAGGGTGCCGGCATAGATCGGCAGCCCCGCGGCGAAGGCCAGCGCGACCCCGAGGATCGCGGCATGGGCGGTCGCATCGCCGAAATAGGCCATCCGCCGCCAGACGACGAAACAGCCCAAGGGGCCGGTGGCGAGCGACAGGCCGGTGCCGGCCAGCGCGGCGCGGGTCAGGAAATCGTCCAGCATCTCAGGCCCCGTGCCCGTGCCGGCAGTCCGGCCCGTGGATGTGATGCGGGTGGGCATGGTCGTGGCCATGGCCCTGATCCGTCTCGTGATCGTGGTCGTGGACATGGCGATACAGCGCCAGCGCCCCCTGCGTGCCCATGCCGAACAGGGCGCGATATTCGGGCGCCGAGGTCACGACATCGGGCGCGCCTTCGCAGCAGACATGGCCGTTGAGGCAGATCACCCGGTCGGTCGCGCTCATCACCACATGCAGGTCATGGCTGACCATCAGCACCGCCGCCCGCGTTTCGGCGCGCACCTCCTCGATCAGCCGGTAGAAGGCGCCGGTGCCGGGCTGGTCCAGCCCCTGCGTCGGCTCGTCGAGGATCAGGATGTCGGGCCGCGCCAGCAGCGCCCGGGCCAGCATCACCCGCTGGAACTGCCCGCCCGACAGCCGCGCCATCTGCCGCGGCCCCAGATCGGCGACGCCGGTGCGGGCCAGTGCCGCCTGCGCCTCGGCATCGCGCACCCGGCGGGGCATCGACAGGAAGCGCCGCACCGTCAGCGGCAGGCCCGCGTCGATCTGCAGCCGCTGCGGCACATAGCCGATGCGCAGCCCCGTCCGCCGCGCCACCTGGCCCGAGGCCGCGGGCTGCAGCCCGATCAGCGCCCGCAGCAGCGTCGACTTGCCCGACCCGTTGGGTCCCACCACCGTCACGATCTCGCCCGGGCGGATCGCGAAACTGACGTCGCGCAGCACCGCCGCGCCGCCGTGGCGCACCGTCAGGCCCTCGGCCGCGATCAGCGGCCCGACCGCATCGGGTGTCATGCCGCCTCCGCCGCGCGGCAGGCGGGGCACAGGCCCATCGCCTCCACCGTCATCCGCTCGATGGCGAAGCCCGCCGCCTCGCCCGCCTCGGCCAGCGCGCGGCGCACCGGGTCCGCCGGGGCCTCGGCCACCGCGTCGCAGGACCGGCAGATCAGGAAGACCGGGCTGTGATCCTCGCCCGGGTGCATGCAGGCGGCAAAGGCGTTCAGCCGGTGCAGGCGGTGGGCGAAGCCGTTCTCGACCAGAAACTCCAGCGCGCGATAGGCCACCGGCGGCTGGTTGCCGAAGCCCTCGGCCGCCAGACGGTCCAGCACCTCATAGGCGCCCATGGCGCGATGCGCCTCCAGCAGCAGTTGCAGCACCCGGCGGCGCACCGGGGTCAGGCGCAGCCCCTGCTCGGCGGCCAGCGCCTCGGCCCGGGCAAGGGTGTCGCCGGCGCAATGGGCGTGGTCATGCGCATGGAAGGCGAGGGTTTCAGGCTGCGTCATGTTACAAAATCACATTCGGCTTGACATGTTATCGTGTAACTTAGAGAAGCGTTGACCAATCCACAACCACGAGAAGGCCCCGCCATGCGTCCCGTCCTGCCCCTCGCGCTTTCGCTTCTCGCCTCCACCGCCGCGCTGCCTGCGCTGGCCGAAGTGCCGAAGGTCGTGACCGACCTGTCGCCCACGCAGTCGCTGGTGGCGCTGGTGATGGGCGATCTCGGCACACCGGAGCTGCTGCTGGACCGCGGCGCCGATCCGCATGACTTCCAGCTGCGCCCCAGCCAGGCCCGCGCCGTGCAGGAGGCCGATCTTGTGGTCTGGATCGGGCCGGAGATGACGGCATGGCTCGACGGGCCGATCGACAGCCTTGGCCGGGGCAAGGTGCTGGGCCTGCTGGCGACCGAGGGCACGCAGACCCGCGACTATGACGCCGAAGAGGCGCACGAGCACGAGCACGAGCACGAGCACGAGCACGAGCACGAGCACGAGCACGAGCACGAGCACGAGCACGAAGAGGATCATGCGGAAGCCGGCCATGACCATGCCGGCGAAGACCATGCCGGGCACGATCACGATCACGATCACGACCACGGCCATTCCCACGAGGGCACCGATCCGCATGCCTGGCTCGATCCCGGCAATGCCCGCGTCTGGCTGGGGGCCATCGCCGCCGCGCTGTCGGAGCAGGACCCGGAGAATGCCGCGACCTATGCCGCCAATGCTCGCGCGGCCGAGGCGCGGATCGCCGATCTCGACGCCCGCATCGCCGCGACGCTCGCCCCGGTGGCGGACCGGCCCTTCGTCACCTTCCATGCCGCCTATGGCTACCTGACCGACCATTACGGCCTGACCCAGGCCGGATCGCTGGCCGAGGGCGATGCCGCCGCCCCGGGGGCCGAACGTCTGGCCGACATCCGCGCGACGCTGGAACATGACGGCGTGGTCTGCCTCTTCCCCGAGGCGCAGCACGACCCGAAACAGGTGGCGCTGATGGCCGAGGGCACGGCGGTGCGCGTCGGTCCGGCGCTCGACCCCGAGGGCAGCACACTGGAACCGGGCGCGGCGCTGTACGAAACCCTGATGACCGGGCTCGCCGACGCGCTGGCGGGCTGCCTCGCGCGCTGACGGCTCAACCCGCGACGCTCAGCCCGCGGCGCCGCGATACCAGGCGACGATGCGGGCGCGTTCCTGCGGTTCGATGAAGGACGCATTTGCGGGCGGCATCGCATGGCTGACGCCCGCCTGCAGGTAGATCTCGCGCGCCATCAGCGCGATCTGCGCGGGCGTTTCCAGATGCACGCCGCGCGGCGCGTAATGGATGCCGTCCCAGACCGGTTCCGCCGCATGGCACATCGAGCAGCGGCCGGTGACGATGTCGGCCACCTCGGCAAAGCCCTCGGCATCGGCGAACCGCTGCGCCCCCGCCGGCAGGGCGGCTTCCGCCTCGGGGTCGGGGCGGAACATCGGCGCGGTGGACAGCCACATGACGATCAGGAACAGCACCGCCGTCGCGGCCCAGGTCCAGTGCGGGTTGCCCTTGCGCGCGTGATGGGTGTTGAACCAGTGCCGGATCGTCACCCCCATCAGGAAGACGAGGCTGGCGATCAGCCAGTTCCATTCGCTCGCGAAGGCCAGCGGATAGTGGTTCGACAGCATCAGGAAGACGACGGGCAGCGTCAGGTAGTTGTTGTGGGTGGACCGCTGCTTGGCGATCTTGCCGTATTTCGCGTCCGGCACCCGCCCCGCCTTCAGGTCCGCCACCACGATCGTCTGGTTGGGGATGATGATCATGAAGACATTGGCCGACATGATCGTGGCGGTGAAGGCCCCCAGATGCAGCAGCGCCGCCCGCCCCGAAAACACCTGCGTATAGCCCCAGGCCATCGCCACGAGGATGATGTAGAGCCCGATCATCAGCCGCGTGTTGTCGTCGCCGAAGCGGCTCTTGCAGATCGTGTCGTAGAGGATCCAGCCCAGCGCCAGCGAGGCGACGGAGATGCCGATCGCCTGCCAGACCGGGATGTCGAGCACGTTCGGATCGACCAGATAGAGGTCGGCCCCGAGGTAATAGACGAGGCAGAGCAGCGCGAAGCCCGACAGCCAGGTGGAATAGCTTTCCCATTTGAACCAGATCAGGTCGTCGGGCATCCGGTCCGGCGCCACCATGTATTTCTGGATGTGGTAGAAGCCGCCGCCATGCACCTGCCATTCCTCGCCCGAGACGCCGGGGGCGAGGTCGGGCGCCTTGCGCAGCCCCAGGTCCAGCGCGATGAAATAGAAGGACGACCCGATCCAGGCGATGGCGGTGACGACATGCAGCCACCTGACGGCGAATTCCGCCCAGTCCATGAAGATCGCGAAGTCGTTCATTCCTGCCCCTGTCTCCTGCGGCGGGCGGTCGCGCCGCGCCCTGCTGTCGCCATCTGTCGCGCGCCCCGCCGCGCTTGTCCCGCCGCGAGCGCCCACCGCGGTCCCTTCGCCGCGCCCTGCCCGTTCGCCGGGCAGCGGCGGCGCGCCCTGCCCGCGCGATCAGCTTCCGCGATAGGTCGAATAGCCGTAGGGCGACAGCAGCAGCGGCACATGGTAATGCGCCGCCGCATCCGCCATGCCGAAGCGGATCGGCACCTCGTCGAGGAACAGCGGCTCTTCCCCGCCCTGCCCGGTCGCGCGCAGATAGTCGCCCGCGTGGAAGGTCAGCTCATAGATGCCGGGCGCGAAATCCGCCGCCGGCAGGATCGGCCCGTCGGTGCGGCCATCGGCATTCGTCACCTTCTCGGCCAGCACCGCCGCCGAACCGGCGCGGCGCAGCACGATCCGCAGCCCGGCCGCCGGACAGCCGCGCGCGGTGTCCAGCACATGCGTCGTCAGATAACCCGCCCCGGTTTCCGCCTCTGCCATTCGGTCCCTCTGGTCTTTCGCCACCCCGGCGGCCATTCTTGGCCGGAACCCGCAGAAACGGCAAGGCAGAGCGACCGATGACCCGCTATCCCCGCGACATGACCGGGCACGGCCCGACCCCGCCCGATGCGCGCTGGCCGGGCGGGGCGAAGGTGGCGGTCAGCCTCGTGCTGAACTACGAGGAAGGCGGCGAGAACTCGATCCTGCATGGCGACGCGCAGTCCGAGGCCTTCCTGTCCGACATCGCGGGCGCCCAGCCCTGGCCCGGGCAGCGGCACTGGAACATGGAATCGATCTACGACTACGGCGCGCGGGCCGGCTTCTGGCGGCTGCACCGGCTGTTCACCGGGCGCGGCCTGCCCGTCACCGTCTATGGCGTGGCGAGCGCCTTGGCCCGCAGCCCCGAACAGGTGGCGGCGATGCAGGCGGCGGGATGGGAAATCGCCAGCCACGGGCTGAAATGGGTCGAGCACAAGGACATGCCGGAAGAGGAGGAACGCCGCCAGATCGCCGAGGCGATCCGCCTGCACACCGAGGTCGTGGGCGAACGGCCGCGCGGCTGGTACACGGGGCGCTGTTCGGTCAACACCCTGCGCCTGACCGCCGAGGAGGGCGGCTTCGACTGGATCTCGGACGCCTATGACGACGACCTGCCCTACTGGACCCGGGCGGGCGGGCGCGACCAGCTGGTGATCCCCTATACGCTGGAAGCCAACGACATGCGCTTCGCCACCGCGCCCGGCTATGTGACGGGCGAACAGTTCTTCACCTATCTGCGCGACAGCCTCGACGTGCTGTGGGACGAGGGTGCGGCGGGCCGGCCGAAGATGTTCTCGATCGGGCTGCATTGCCGGCTGATCGGACGCCCGGGCAAGATCGCCGGGCTGATGCGCTTTCTCGACCACGCGCAGGCGAAGGGCGGCGTCTGGTTCGCCACCCGCGGCCAGATCGCGCGGCACTGGGCCGAGGTCCACCCGCCGCAGCGGCGCGAGCGGCCCAGCCGGATGGATCGTGAAACCTTCGTCGCCCGCTTCGGCGGCGTCTACGAACATTCGCCCTGGGTGGCGGAACGGGCCTACGGGCTGGAACTCGGCCCCGCGCATGACGGCCCGGCGGGGCTGGCCAATGCGCTGGCCCGCGCCTTTCGCAGCGCCGAGCGCGGCGAGAGGCTGGCAGTGCTGCGCGCCCATCCCGATCTGGCCGGCAGGCTGGCGCAGGCCCGGCGGCTGACGGCGGACTCGACCGCGGAACAGGCCAGCGCCGGCCTCGACGCGCTGACCGATGCGGAACGGGCCGAGTTCGAGGCGCTGAACGACGCCTATGTCGCCCGGCACGGCTTCCCCTTCATCATCGCCGTGCGCGACCATGACAAGGCTGGCATCCTCGCGGCCTTCCGCCAGCGGGTCGCGCAGGACAGCGACACCGAATTCGACACCGCCTGCCGCCAGGTCGAACGCATCGCCGAACTGAGGCTCGCGCAGATGCTGGGCTGACCCGCCCTCTCATCTTCTGCTCCGAAATATCCCGGGGGAGGCTGCGCCAGCAGCCGGGGGGCAGCGCCCCCCGCGCCCTCTCCACCCGGGGCTTGCCCTCGGCCAGCGGCGCGCGCAGGATCGCGGCGAGAAGCGAAAGACACCATGCCCCCCAGCTATTACGCGCCCCCCGGCGGCCTGCCGCCCCAGACCCGGCTGATGACCCAGCGGGCCGTCTTCACCGAGGCCTATGCCCTTTTGCCCAAGGGCGTGTTCTCGGACATCGTCACCAGCTTCCTGCCCGGATGGTCCGGCACGCGGATGTGGCTGATCGCGCGGCCGATGTCGGGATTCTCCGAAACCTTCAGCCAGTATGTGATGGAGGTGGCCCCCGGCGGCGGGTCCGACCGGCCGGAACCCGATGCCGGCGCGCAGGGGGTGATCTTCGTCACCGGCGGGGTGATCTGGCTGCGGATCGGCGGCGAGGAGCATGAGCTCGGCCCCGGCGGCTATGCCTATCTGCCGGCGGGCTGCGACTGGCGGCTGCGCAATGGCGGGACCGAACCCGCGCGCTTCCACTGGGTCCGCAAGATCTGGGAACCGGCGGAGGGCATCGCCCGCCCCGACCCCTTCGTCACCGACGAGGCCGAAATCGCGCCCATTGCCATGCCCGATACCGGCGGGGGCTGGGCCACCACCCGCTTCGTCGATCCGGCCGACCTGCGGCACGACATGCATGTGAACATCGTCACCCTGCAGCCCGGCGCGACCATCCCCTTCGAGGAAACGCATGTGATGGAGCACGGGCTCTACGTGCTGCAGGGCAAGGCGGTCTACAAGCTGAACCGCGACTGGGTTGAGGTCGAGGCCGGCGACTTCATGTGGCTGCGCGCCTATTGCCCGCAGGCCTGCTATGCGGGCGGGCCGGGCCCGTTCCGCTATCTGCTGTACAAGGATGTGAACCGCCACGCCCGGCTGCGCGGGGTGCTGGGGCGCTAGCGCACCGCGCCGATCAGTGCGCCGGTCAGTGCCGGCCGGAACATTGCGCCGGCCAGTCGCGCGCCGCCGCCTTGATCGCGGTCAGGAAGGCCTGGACCTTGGTCGTGCGGTGCAGGTCCACATGGGTCACCAGCCACAGCGGCGAGGTCCATTCCTCGCGCGCGGGCATCACCTCGACCAGATCGGGCGCATGGCGGCCCATCGGCACCGGCAGGAAGCCCAGCCCCAGCCCGGCGCGCACCGCCGCCTCGGTCGACTCGTTGTCGTTGCAGCGATAGGTGACGCGGTCCCGCGGCACCTGCTGCGCCAGCCAGCGGTAGAAAGGGGCCCGGGTGGACAGATCCTCGGGGCCAACGAAGCGATGCGCGGCAAGGTCCGCCGCGGTGGCGGGCTGGCCATGCGCCGCGACATAGGCCGAGGAACCATAGAGCGCGACCTGATATTCGTGCAGCCGCTGCACCACGTTATCGGGTTCGGTGGGCGCGGCGCCGGCGCGGATCGCCACATGCGCCTCGCCGTATTCCAGCCGGAACACCCGCAGGTCGGTGACATAGCGCACGATCAGCTGCGGATGATCGGCCATCAGCTGCGCCATCACCGGCGTCACCAGCTGCGACAGGCCGGGCAGCGAGGTCACCACCAGTTCGCCCGACATCTCGGACCCGGCGCCGTTGATCCGGGCGGCCAGCTGGCTGAACTGGTCCTCGGTCGTCTCGGCGACCTTCAGCAGCTCCTGCCCCGCCTCGGTGGGCGTATAGCCGCGGGCATGGCGCTGGAACAGCTTCGCGCCCAGCCGGGTTTCCAGCGCGTCGATATGCCGGATCACCGTGGCATGATGCACCCCCAGCACATCCGCCGCGCCGCTGACCGTCCCGATGCGCGCCACCTGATAGGCGGTGCGGATCTCGTCCCAGTTCTGAAAGCTCATCGCCTGTGCGCCTTTCAACAGTACGGGTGCGAATATGTAGGTTGTGTTCGGGAATGCAATGGCCAACTTTGCAAAGGCCACCGCGGGGCATCACCGCTTCGACGCCCGGCACTCCAACCCCAGATGACGAACCACCCGGCCTCGCGGTGAAGCGGACCGGCAGAGAGGACTTGTGACATGACCAGCATCCTGCGCCTGGACGCGACCATCAAACCCGAAGGCTCGGTCTCGCGCCAGCTGACCGACCGCCTGATCGACCGCCTGACCGCCGGCGGCGCGACTGTCACCACCCGCGACCTCGCCGCGGGCATCCCGCCGGTCGATCCGGCCTGGCTGGGCGCCGTCTTCACCCCCGCCGAGGCGCGCGACGCCGACCAGACCCGGATCGCCGCCGAGTCCGAGGCGATCCTCGCCGAACTGCTGGCGGCGGACATCGTGGTGATCGGCCTGCCGATCTACAATTTCGGCGTGCCGGCCACGCTGAAGACCTGGTTCGACCACATCGCCCGCAAGGGCATCACCTTCCGCTATAGCGAGGCCGGCCCCGAGGGCCTGCTGAAAGGCAAGCGCGCCTATGTGGTGATGTCCTCGGACGGCACCCGCTTCGGGTCGGACTTCGACTTCGCCAGCGGCTATGTGCGCCACATGCTGACCTTCCTCGGCTTCGAGTCGGTGGAGTTCATCACCGCCGACGCGATGGTCTTCGACCCGGTCGGCACCATCGCCAAGGCCGAGGCCGCGGTCGACGCGCTGGCCGCCTGAGCCCCACCCCGCCCCATTCGACGAACCGGCCGCGGCTTGACTCCGCGGCCGGCTGCGTTTAGGGGCTGCCGGAATTCCCGGAAGTGCACTGCTTCCGGTCCCGTCCCGTCCGGGGGGATCGCCATCCGTCAGCGCGTTGCGCCCACGGGTGCCGTTCCGCTTTGAGGGTTGGGTTTCAGGCGTCGGTCCCCATATGGCCGGCAGGGTGTCAACAGGCCGAAGGAGGGCCGCGCGATGTTCGAGAATCTGTCCGAACGGCTCTCCGGGGTCTTCGAGCGGCTGACGAAGCAGGGCGCGCTCAGCGCCGAGGACGTGGAAACCGCGATGCGCGAGGTTCGCGTCGCGCTGCTGGAAGCCGACGTGTCGCTGCCGGTCGCCCGGTCCTTCGTCAAGGCCGTCACCGCCAAGGCCACCGGCGCCGCCGTCACCCGGTCGGTGACGCCCGGCCAGCAGGTGGTGAAGATCGTCCATGACGAACTGATCCATGTGCTGAAGGGCGAGGGCGATCCCGGCCAGCTGAAGATCGACAGCCCGCCCGCGCCGATCCTGATGGTCGGCCTGCAGGGCTCGGGCAAGACCACCACCACCGCCAAGATCGCCAAGCGCCTGAAGGACCGCGAGAAGAAGCGCGTGCTGCTGGCCTCGCTCGACACCAACCGCCCGGCGGCGATGGAACAGCTCGCCATCCTCGGCCAGCAGATCGGGGTCGAGACGCTGCCGATCGTCAAGGGCGAGTCGGCGGTGCAGATCGCCAAGCGGGCGAAGCAGCAGGCGACGCTGGGCGGCTATGACGTCTACATCCTCGACACCGCGGGCCGTCTGCATATCGACGACGTGCTGATGGACGAGGTGCAGGCGGTGCGCGACGTCGCGCAGCCGCGCGAGACGCTTCTGGTCGTCGACGGCCTGACCGGGCAGGACGCGGTCAACGTCGCCACCGAATTCGACGGCAAGGTCGGCATCACCGGCGTGGTGCTGACCCGGATGGACGGCGACGGGCGCGGCGGCGCCGCCCTGTCGATGCGCGCCATCACCGGCAAGCCCATCCGCTTCGTCGGTCTGGGCGAGAAGATGGATGCGATCGAGACCTTCGAGGCCGAACGCATCGCCGGCCGCATCCTCGGCATGGGCGACATCGTCGCGCTGGTCGAGAAGGCGCAGGAAGTCTTCGAGGCCGAACAGGCCGAGCGGATGATGAAGCGGTTCCAGAAGGGTCTGTTCAACATGAACGACCTGAAGGGGCAGCTCGACCAGATGCTGAAGATGGGCGGGATGCAGGGCGTGATGGGCATGATGCCCGGCATGGGCAAGATGGCCAAGCAGGCCGAGGCCGCCGGCATGAACGACCTGACGATCCGCCGCCAGATCGCGCTGATCAACTCGATGACCAAGAAGGAACGCGCCAATCCCGACCTGCTGCAGGCCAGCCGCAAGAAGCGGATCGCGGCGGGCGCGGGGCTGGACGTGGCGGAACTCAACCGGCTGCTGAAGATGCACCGGCAGATGGCCGACACGATGAAGAAGCTGGGCAAGATGGGCAAGGGCGGCATGCTGAAGCAGGCCATGCAGATGTTCGGCGGCAAGGGCATGCCCGACCCGTCGAAGATGGACCCCGCCCAGATGGAAGAGGCCGCGAAGGCGCTGCAGGGCAAGGTCGGCGGCGGGATGCCGGGCGGCCTGCCCGGGCTGGGCGGCAGCGGCGTGAACCTGCCGGGCAACCTGTCGGGCCTGGGGATCGGGCGCAAGAAATGACGGCCGCGTCCCCCGCACTGACCGATACCCCCGTGCTGCGCACCGAACGGCTGGTGCTGCGCGCGCCCGAGGGATCGGACTGGGAGGCGTGGTGCGCCTTCGCCATGTCGGACCGGTCGCGCCACATGGGCGGCCCCTACAGCCGCGATACGGCATGGCGTGCCTTCGGCCATGTGATCGGCCATTGGGCGATGCGCGGCTTCGGCAGCTTCGTCTTCGCCACGCCCGAAGGCACGCCCCTCGGCATGACCGGTCCGTGGTATCCCGAGGGCTGGCCGGAACGGGAACTCGGCTGGTCGGTCTGGGCACCGGGGGCCGAGGGCAAGGGTCTGGCCTTCGAGGCCGCTGCCGCCGCCCGCGTCCATGCCTTCCGCGACCTCGGCTGGACCACCGCCGTCAGCTACATCGCCCCCGCGAACGACCGGTCCGCCGCGCTGGCCCTGCGCCTCGGCGCCGTCGAGGAACCGGGCGCGGCCTTTCCCGGCGACGGCCCCTGCCGCGTCTTCCGCCACCCCCGACCGGAGGCCGCATGACCGCCGACACCGCCAGCCGCGCCGCGGCCCTGCTGCACGAACATCGCGACAGCATCGACCGGCTGGACGCGATCCTTGTCTACACGCTGGCCGAACGGTTCAAGCACACGCAGGCGGTGGGCCGGCTGAAGGCCGAACACGACCTGCCGCCCTCGGACCCGGCGCGCGAGGCCGCCCAGATCGAGCGGCTGGAACGGCTGTCGCGCGAGGCCGACCTCGACCCGGCCTTCGCCAAGAAATTCCTGACCTTCATCATCAGCGAAGTCATCAGGCATCACGAGAAACTGCAGAAATGACGGGCATCCTGCCCGGTTCGACACGACCAAGGAGAAACTGACATGTCGATGAAAATCCGTCTGGCCCGCGGCGGCTCGAAAAAGCGCCCGCACTATTCGATCGTCGCGTCCGACTCGCGCATGCCGCGCGACGGCCGCTTCATCGAGAAGCTGGGCACCTACAACCCGCTGCTGGCCAAGGACAGCGAAGACCGGGTGAAGATGAACCTGGAGCGGGTGCAGTACTGGCTGTCGCAGGGCGCCCAGCCCACCGACCGGATCGCCCGGATGCTGGAAGCCGCCGGCATCGCCGCCAAGAAGACCCGCAACAACCCCAAGCAGGCCGAGCCGGGCAAGAAAGCCAAGGCCCGCGCCGAAGAGAAGGCCAAGAAGGCCGCCGCCGCGACCGCCGAGTGATCGCCGGCTGACGCCGGGGCGGGCCAGCCGCGACGGGGCGCGCGATCCGGCGCACGGTGCCGGCGCGCAGGCCTCGGCGGGCCTCGGCTGGCCTTGGGCCGCCGCATCGCGTGCGCCTTGAAAAGGCCGCGGTTTGCGCTGAAATTTGCGGCGGGTGGCGGTGGCTGCCCGCCGTTTTCACGGGCGGGTGGCGGTGCGGGCGGCCGGGTTCGGGCCGTCCGGGGTCGGGCCGTCCGGGGTGCGGAGGAGTGACAGGCGACCATGGCCGAGGGCGAGAGGGTGCAAAGTCAGGGTCCGGGCACGGCCCCGCAGCCGGGGCAGGACCGCGTCTGCGTCGGCGCCATCGCCGGGGCCTTCGGCGTGCAGGGCGAGGTGCGGCTGAAGAGCTTCTGCGCCGAACCCGAGGCCATCGCTGCCTATGCGCCGCTCTACACCGAGGATGGCAGCCGCAGCTTCACCGTCCGGCTGACCCGGCCCGTCACCGGCGGGCTCGGCGCGCGGCTGTCGGGCGTGGCCAGCAAGGAACAGGCGGATGCGCTGAAGGGCGTCACCCTCTGGGCCGAGCGCGACCGCCTGCCCTCGCTGCCGGATGACGAATTCTACCATGCCGACCTGATCGGGCTGCAGGTGCTCGACCCCGGCGGGGCGGTGCTGGGCACGGTGCGGGCCATCCACAACCACGGCGCGGGCGACATAATCGAGGTCTTCGCCCCCGGCCAGCGCAGCGCGCTGCTGCTGCCCTTCACCCGCGCGGTGGTGCCGACGGTCGACCTGACCGCGCGGCGCCTGATCGCCGATCCGCCGGAAGACGCATGATGGCCGGGGGCACGCTGCACGCGCCGGGGGTGCTGTTGCCGCTGTCGGGCGGGCTCATCCACCTCGCGCCGCTGCTGGCGGGGCTGGCGGTGACGCCCATCGCCCTGCTGCCGGTCTTCGTCGCGGCCTTCGTGCTGTGGCTGGCGCTGGCGCGGCCGCGGCTGTGGGCGCTGCCCGCCGGCGGGCCGATGGCGCCGGTGGCGGCGCGGCTGGCGGCCAAGGCGCTGCTGCAATCGCTGCTGATCGCGGCGGCCTTCGGGCTGGGGCGGGGCTTTGCCGGCATGGCGGGCGAACCGCTGCCCGTGCCGCTGTGGCTGCCGGTGGCGCTGGCGCTGGCGGCGCTGCCCATGGCGCTGGCCGGCAACCGCCGCGGACCCGACCCGCAGGTGGACCGGCTGATGGCCGAGGCCCGGGCCGAGATCGCGCGGCGCGAGGATGCGGCAGCCGAGGCCGGCACGCCCCTGGGCGGCGAGGCCGACCGCATCGCCGCCGCCCTTGCCGGGGCCGAGGCGGGGCGCGACTCGCTGGGCGCGGTGCTGACCCGGCTGGAGTCGCTGATCCATTCCTCGGTTTCCGATGCCGGCGACCTCGACCGCGAGGTCGATGAACTGGCCCGGCTTCCCGATGGCGATGGCGCCTATGAGGCGCTGGCCCGCCGGCGCGGCAGCCATCCGCTGTGGGACCTGGTGTTGCTGCGGTTCCTGGCCCATCCGGCCAGCCGCACCACGCGCCTGTCGAACGAGGCGGTGGCGGCGCTGGCGGCGGACGGGCTGGCCAGTTCCGCGCCGGGCCGCATCGACGAATCGCTGGCGCTGGCCGAAAGCTGGCTGGGCAAGACGGGGTTCGAAACGGGCACCGGCGGCCTGCGCCGCGCCGCGACGGCGCGGCAGGCGGTGGAGACCGATCCCGCCCGCGCCGAACGGTTGCGGCGGCTGGTCAGCCAGCTGGACGGGACGGGCGCATGACCGACCGCAAGCCCGGAGCCGCGCCCCGTTCGCACGGGCGGCTGTCGATTTCCGCCTCGCTGACCCCGCGCGACCTGATGGACGGGCCGCTGCGGGTGAAGGGCGCGTGGCGGGCGAAGATCGTGACGCTGTTCCCCGAGGCCTTTCCCGGCACGCTGGGCCTGTCGCTGACCGGCAAGGCGCTGGACAGCGGGCTGTGGGCGCTGGAGACGATCGACCTGCGCCCCTTCGGCGAGGGGCGGCATCGCAACGTGGACGACACGCCCGCGGGCGGCGGCGCCGGCATGGTGCTGCGCGCCGATGTGGTGGCCCGGGCGCTGGACCGCGCGGCCGAGGGCACGCCCGCCGACCGCGCGCGCTGGCCGGTGATCTACCTCTCGCCACGCGGCCGGCCCTTCGATCAGGCGACCGCGGAACGGCTGTCGCAGACCGACGGCATCACCCTTCTCTGCGGCCGGTTCGAGGGCGTGGACCAGCGGCTGCTGGACCATTACGGGGTCGAGGAGATCAGCCTTGGCGATTTCGTCCTGACCGGCGGCGAGATCGCCGCACAGGCCTTGATCGACGCGACCGTTCGCCTTATACCCCGCGTGCTCGGGAATCAGGCGTCCACCGAGGAGGAATCCTTCTCGGACGGTCTGCTGGAACACCCGCAGTTCACGAAACCCGCCGTGTGGAACGGTCGCGCCATACCGGAAATTCTTCTGTCCGGGAACCACGCGAAAGTCGCCGTCTGGCGGCGGGACCAGGCAAGACGCCTGACCAAGGAACGCCGTCCTGATCTCTGGCGGGCGTGGTGTGCACGGCACGGCACGGACCCGGATGAAGACCGAGAGCTCTGAGGGCGCATCACTTCGCGGGCTGAACCGCGAGCAGAGCAAAGGACCATGCGATGAACCTGATCGCACAGATCGAGGCGGAACAGATCGCCGCCCTCGGCAAGACCATCCCGGATTTCAAGGCCGGCGACACGATCCGCGTCGGCTACAAGGTGACCGAGGGCACCCGCTCGCGCGTGCAGGCCTATGAAGGCGTCTGCATCTCGCGCAAGGGCGGCGAAACCATCGCGGCCTCGTTCACCGTGCGCAAGATCTCGTTCGGCGAGGGCGTGGAACGGGTGTTCCCGCTGTATTCGACCAACATCGACTCGATCGAGGTCGTGCGCCGCGGCAAGGTGCGCCGTGCCAAGCTGTACTACCTCCGGTCGCGCCGCGGCAAATCCGCCCGGATCGCCGAAGTCAGCAACTACAAACCCAAGGCCTGAGGAGCGGACCGATGAAACAGGGCATCCATCCCGAATACCACTTCATCACCGTCAAGATGACCGACGGCACGACCTACCAGACCCGGTCGTCCTGGGGCAAGGAAGGCGATACCATGTCGCTCGACATCGACCCGCTGGCGCATCCGGCCTGGACCGGCGGCAACGCCAAGCTGATGGACACCGGCGGCCGCGTGTCGAAGTTCAAGAACAAATACGCGGGCCTCGGCTTCTGAGCCTGCCTGCCATCGACGGATACGGGGGGCGCGCCACAGGGCGCGCCCCTTTGCGTTGCGCCGCCGCGTCACCCGGGCGGCGCGCAGCGGAAAGCGGTGGATAAACCTGTCGCTCGCGCTTCCCCTGATGGCGACCGCAACATATAGCAGTGTGGGGCGGCAGAGGGGATCGGACGTGGCGCATATCATCGTCACCGGGAACGAGAAGGGCGGGTCGGGCAAGTCCACGACCTGCATGCATGTCGCCACGGCGCTTGCCCGCATGGGCTGGCGGGTGGGGGCGCTCGACCTCGACGTGCGGCAGAAGAGCTTTGGCCGCTATCTGGAAAACCGCCGCGCCTTCGCCGCGCGCGAGGGGCTGGACCTGCCCACGCCCGAATACCGCGACCTGCCCGAGATCGACGAGGCGAGCCTGCCCGCGGGCGAGAACATCTTCGACCACCGGCTGTCGGCGGCGGTGGCGGGGCTGGACGCGCAATGCGACTTCATCCTGATCGACTGCCCCGGCTCGCATACGCGGCTGAGCCAGGTGGCGCACTCGCTGGCCGATACGCTGGTGACGCCGCTGAACGACAGTTTCATCGACTTCGACCTGCTCGCCCGGACGGATCCGGAAACGGGCCGCGTGCTCGGCCCCTCGATCTATGCCGAGATGGTCTGGAACGCGCGGCAGCTGCGGGCGCGGGCCGGGCTGAAGCCCATCGACTGGATCGTGCTGCGCAACCGGCTGGGCGCGCAGCAGATGCACAACAAGAAGAAGGTGGGCGACGCGCTGGCGAACCTGTCGCGGCGCATCGGCTTTCGCGTGTCGCCGGGCTTTTCGGAACGGGTGATCTTCCGCGAGCTGTTTCCGCGCGGGCTGACGCTGCTGGATCTGAAGGATGTGGGGGTCGAGGGGCTGAGCCTGTCGAACGTCGCCGCCCGGCAGGAACTGCGCGATCTGGTCAAGGAGCTGCGCTTGCCGAACGTGACCGTCGCATTCTGAACAGCCGCGGGCGAAAGATCCGCCCGCGGGCGATGCCCCGGCCCGAGCCGGCGGGATCGGCCGGTCCCGCGGCTCGGAAGACCGGTGCGGCGGGCGACACCACCCGGTCCGCGCCGATCATCCGGGCCAGACGCAGTTCGAAGACCTCGAAATCCGGCTCTGGCGCGGCCAGGACGACGGCGGGATGCAGCAGGTCGGTCAGTCGCATCTTGGCCTCTTGCAGCGGGGAACCGGGATCGGGATAGGCCGAGGCTCGTGCCGGCAGCGGGCAAAATTGCGGCGGCTGCGGGGAATTTCGGCGCAAGACGGTGCACCCGTGCCGCCCGCGGGCCGCCCCGGGCCGCGCCCACGAAAACGTGTCGGCGTCTTGCCGCCTTCGCGGGCCCTGCCGCGCCCCGTCCCGGCCCTGCCGCGTTGCCGCGATACTCGCCTCGTGGTTTAATGGCGACGCGGGGTAAACAGGCCCCCGCCCAGTCAGGTCCAGACCCCGTGTTGCGGTTGCGCCCCGTTCCGGTCCTTCGTGACCGTTCCACTTCCGGCCTTCTGCACCCGCTTCGCGGGCGGACGATCCATCGAGCAGAAAGGATATCCCCATGACCCTCCGCAAGGGCCTTCTCGGCCTTGCGCTTGCCATCGGTGCGCTGGCACCCGTGGCCGCATCGGCCGAGGTGATCTATCTCGGCGAATACTACCTGACCCGCGGCGACGCCCATGACACCATCGAGGTGGGCGCCGACAAGGGCAAGCTGACCGCGCTGCAGGTGCGGGTCCAGCAGTCCGCCGCGCAGATCGACCGCGTCGTCGTGCATTTCGCCGGCGGGCGCAGCGTCGAGCGTTCGATCCAGAAGCGCATCCCCGAAGGCAACGAGACGCGCGAGATCGCGCTGCCGATGGAGGATGGCGCCGCCATCGACCGGATCGAGGTGTTCTACGGCGAGGCGCCGAAGAACCCCGCGCATCTGAAGTTCTACGGCCGTACCTCCTGAGGCGGCCCCCGGACCCGCCGCCACGCGCGGCGGGTCCAGTCCCGTCGCCGCCCTGCCGGGGGCGGTTGTGCCGGCCCGCGCTTCGCGCGATGCTCGCGGGGACCGTTCCCGCACCCGGCCCCGCATGACCGCGCCCCCTGCCCCCGATCTGTCCGATGCCGACTGGACCCGCCGTTTCGACGGGCTCGCCGGCCTGTCGCAGGATCTGCGCGACCGCCTGCTGGCGGCGGCGCGGGTCGTCCACCTGCCGGAGGGCACGCGGCTCTTCGGTCCCGGCCAGGCGCCCACGGCGATGGTGCTGCTGCTCAAGGGTGCGGTGCGGGTGCAGCAGCGCGGGGAAAACGGCCGCGAGGTGCTGCTGTACCGGGTCCAGGCCGGCGACACCTGCGTGCTGACCACGGCCTGCCTGCTGGGTTATGAGGATTACACCGCCGAGGGCGTGGCCGAGACGGAGGTGATCGCCGCCACCCTGCCGCGCGAGGCCTTCGACGAACTGGTGGCCGCCTCGCGCGAGTTCCGGCAGTTCGTCTTCGCCGCCTTCTCGCGCCGGATCACCGAACTGTTCGGCGTGATCGAGGACATCGCCTTCAACCGGATGGATGTGCGGCTCGCCGCCCGTCTGGCCGCCCTGGCCGAGGACGGGGTGGTGCGGGTCACGCATCAGGCGCTGGCCAACGATCTGGGCACCGCGCGCGAGGTCGTCTCGCGCCTGTTGCAGGACTTCGTCCGCCGCGGCTGGATCGAACAGGCGCGGGGCGAGATCCGGCTGACCGCCCCCGCCGCGCTGGCGCGTCTGGCGCGCAGCTGACGCAGCGCCCCGCGCCCGTTCAGGCGGCCGCGTCGGCCTTGCCGCACAGGCTGTGCCAAGCGTCGTATTGCGACAGGAACACCTCGCCCGTCAGGTCGTCCAGCAGATGCGTGGTCTTCAGCCGGTCCATCACCGGGCCCTTCACCTCGGACAGGTGCAGCCGCAGCCCCATGTCGCGCAGCCGGTGGTTCAGGCTTTCCAGCGTTTCCAGCGCCGACAGGTCGATGCGGTTCACCGCCGAGCACATCAGCACCACGTCCCGCAGCGCGGTATCGCCCGTCACCCGGTCCAGCACATAATCCTCGAGGAACCGCGCATTGGCGAACCACAGGCTTTCGTCCACCCGCAGCGTCAGCACGGCGGGATGCGTCTCGACCCGGTGGCGGCGGATGTTGCGGAAATGCTGGCTGCCGGGCATCAGCCCGACCTCGGCCACATGCGGCCGCGCGCTGTGGGCGAGGTGCAGCAGGATCGACAGCACCACCCCCGCGGACACGCCGGCCTCGACCCCCGCCAGCAGCGTCAGCGCGATGGTGGCGGCGACGGCGGCGAAATCGGGCCGCGAATAGCCCCAGGCCCGGCGCAGGATGCCGAAATCGACGAGGCTCAGCACCGCCACTATGATTGTCGCGGCCAGCGTCGCATTGGGCAGGTAGTGGATCAGCGGCGTCAGCAGCAGCGCGGCGATGGCCAGTCCGATGGCGGTGAAGGCCCCGGCGGCGGGCGTTTCCGCCCCCGCGTCGTAGTTGACGACCGAGCGCGCGAAGCCGCCGGTCACCGGGTAGCCGCCGGTGAAGGCCGCGCCGAGGTTCGCCATCCCCAGCCCCACCAGTTCCTGATCGGGGTCGATCCGCTGGCGCCGCTTGGCGGCCAGCGTCTGCGCGACGGAGATCGATTCGACGAACCCGATGATCGAGATCAGCGCCGCCGGCAGCAGCAGCGCCCCCAGCAGGTCGGGCGACAGGGCAGGCAGGGTGAAGGGCGGCAGTCCCTGCGGCACCGCACCCACGACCGACACGCCCTGCCGGTCCAGCCGCAGCCCCGCCACCAGCGCCGTGGTGGCGACGACCGCCAGCACCGGCCCGGTCCGCGTCGCCAGCGCCGCAAGGCCGGGGCGCATCCCGGCCCGGATCAGCGCGGGTTTCAGCCCCTTGCGCGCCCAGAACAGGAAGGCCGTGGCCGCGGCCCCGATCGCCAGCGTGACCGGGTTGGTCTGCGGCAGGGCTCGGATCAGGCCCGTCAGCATCTCGGGCAGGGTATCGCCGCCGGCCTGGACGCCCAGGATGTGGCGCAGCTGGCTGGTGGCGATCAGGATGCCGCTGGCGGTGATGAAGCCCGCGATCACCGGATGGCTGAGGAAATTGGCGATGAAGCCCATGCGCAACAGCCCCATCGCCAGCAGCATCCCGCCCGACAGCAAGGCCAGCGTCAGCGCCGCCGCGGCATAGCCGGCCGTGCCTGCCTGCGCGACCTCGCCCACCGCCGCCGCCGTCATCAGCGACACCACCGCCACCGGCCCCACCGCCAGCGCCCGGCTGGTGCCGAAGACGGCATAGAGCAGGATCGGCGCGATCGAGGCATAGATCCCCGCCTCGGGCGGCAGGCCGGCCAGCATCGCATAGGCCAGCGACTGCGGGATCAGCATGATCGTGACGATCACCGCGGCGACGAGATCGGAGGACAGTGCCGCGCGGTCATAGCGGCGCCCCCAGTCGAGGATCGGCAGGTATCGGGTCAGGCGCATCGCGGCTCTTTCGTCCTTACCCTTGCGTCACCCGGTCGGGATGGGCAAGCCATTCGCGGCCCTTCAGCATCCCCTGCCAGTAGACGGGGGGCAGGATCCGCTCCTTCAGCCACCAGGCGGCCCGGCTGGGCCGGGTGCCGTCCAGGAGCCAGCGCGGGAACGAGGGCTTCAGCGCCCCGCCATAGCCGAATTCCGCCAGCACGATCTTCCCGCGTTCCACCGTCAGCGGGCAAGAGCCGTAGCCATCGTATTGCGACACCGCCGACCGGCCGGCCAGATCGGCCACGATATTGTCCGCCACGACCGGCGCCTGCTTGCGCGCCGCGGCGGCGGTCTTGGCGTTGGGGGCGTTCATCGCATCGCCCAGCGACCAGACATTGTCGAACATCCGGTGGCGCAGCGTGTGGGGATCGACATCGACCCAGCCCGCCGCATCGGCCAGCGGCGAGACGCGGATGAAATCCGGCGCGACCTGCGGCGGCACCACATGGATCATGTCGAAGGCGCGCGTCTCGGTCCGTGGCGGCTGATCCGGCGCCGCGATCTCGAATGTGGCGGTGCGGGCGGGGCCGTCGATGGCCACCAGCCGGTGAAAGAAGGACAGCGTCGCGTGATAGCGCTGCACATAGTCCATCAGCGCCGGCACATAGTCCTTCACCCCGAAGAGCACCCCGCCGGCATTCAGGAACTCGATCGAGATGCGGTCGAGCCGGCCGGACCGCAGCCAGTGGTCGGCGGACAGGTACATCGCCTTCTGCGGCGCGCCCGCGCATTTGATCGGCATCGGCGGCTGCGTGAACAGCGCCCGGCCCTCGGTCAGCCCCTGCACCAGCTGCCATGTATAGGGCGCGAGGTCGTAGCGATAGTTCGAGGTGACGCCGTTCCGGCCCAGCGTCTCGGCCAGGCCGGGGATCGCGTGCCAGTCGAGCTTCAGTCCCGGGCAGACGATCAGCCGGCCGTAGGTGACGATGCGACAGCCTTCCAGCACCACGGCGTTCTTCTCGGGCTCGAAGGCCACGACCGCGGCCTTGATCCAGGTGACGCCCCGGGGGATCAGCCCGCCGGTGGTGCGCGCCGTCTCGCGCGGTTCGAAGATGCCGGCGCCCACCATCGTCCAGCCCGGCTGATAGTAATGCACATCGGCGGGGTCGATCACCGCCACGTCCAGATCCGGCTGGCGCGCCTTCAGCGAGGCGGCGACGGCGATGCCCGCCGCGCCCGCCCCGACGATGACCACCGCATGCGACAGCTCGTCCCCCGCCGGCACCGCGCGGCCGCCCTGCGCCAGCATCCGTGACAGGCCGGACAGGTCGTATCCCGCCATCCGCGCGGTGGCGAGGATCTGCGGCAGCGGCCGGTCGCGCGCCTCGGACAGCGCCCAGAGGGTGGCCGAGCGGGTGCCCGTCCGGCAGAAGGCCAGCACCGGCCCCGGCAGGTCGCGCAGCGCGGCGGCGAAGGCCGCGGCATCGGCCTGATCGGCCTTTCCCGGCACCACCGGCATGTAGCGGAATTCCAGCCCCGCCGCCCGCGCGGCCAGCGCCAGTTCCGCCTCGCCCGGCTGATCGGCCGCCTCGCCGTCGGGCCGGTTGCAGATCACCGCGCGAAAGCCCTGACGGGCGATCTCGGGCATGTCCCCGGCATGAATCTGGGGGCTGACCGTCAGCCCCTCATGGATCGTCTTCAGCTCCATTCGCGCGTCTCCTCCCCTCGCATGCGATGCGCGCCCCGGCGGTTTCCCCACGCCGGGGCGGCCATCAATCCGTCCTACAGGCCGTTGATCGGCACCTTCAGGAAGCGCTGGCCGCTGTCATCGGGGGGCGGCAGTTCGCCCCCGCGCATGTTGACCTGCAGCGAGGGGATGATCAGCTTCGGCATCGACAGCGTGGCATCGCGTTCGGTGCGGAAGCGGACGAACTCTTCCCTGCTGCGGCCGCCGCCGACATGGATGTTGTGGGCCTTTTCCTCGCCCACCGTCGTTTCCCAGCGGATGTCGCGGCCGTTCGGGCCGTAGTCGTGACACATGAACAGGCGCATGGCATCGGGCAGGGCCAGCACCTTCTGGATGGAATCGTACAGCACCCCGGCATCGCCGCCGGGGAAATCGGCGCGGGCCGAGCCGCCATCGGGCATGAACAGCGTGTCGCCCACGAAGGCCGCATCGCCCATCACATGGGTCATGCAGGCGGGCGTGTGGCCCGGCGTGTGGATCGCCAGGCAGTCCATGCCCCCGACGCGATAGGTGTCGCCATCGTCGAACAGCCGGTCGAACTGGCTGCCGTCGCGCTGGAACTCGGTGCCTTCGTTGAAGAGCTTGCCGAAGGTTTCCTGCACCACGGTGATGTTGCGGCCGATCCCCAGCTTGCCCCCCAGCCGCTGCTGGATATAGGGCGCCGCCGACAGGTGATCGGCATGGACATGCGTCTCGATCAGCCAGTCGACGGTCAGGCCGTGGGCCTCGACGAAGGCGATGATCTCGTCGGCATGGTCATGGCTGATCCGGCCGGCGGCATAGTCGATGTCCATCACCGAATCGACGATGGCACAGGCGGAGGATCCGGGATCCTTCACCACATAGCTGATGGTGTTGGTGGCCGGGTCGAAGAAGCCCGTCACCTCGGGGTGGACGTTCATGTGGACGGGATAGGTCATGGTCCCCTCCTCAGCGGGCGCGGCAGGTGCGCAGCCCGATCGCGGAATAAAGCGGGCAATAGCCGATCACGGCGGTCAGCAGCATCACCGCCCCCGCGACGGTCAGCACCCAGTGCAGCACCCCCGTCGCGGCGAAGTCGGTTCCGAAGGCGAGGATGATGAGGACGATGCCGGCGAGCACGCGCAGGCCGCGGTCGAGTGTTCCCATGTTGACGGTCATCGGATGTCTCCTTCCCAATGTCCGGGACAGGATGCGCGACATCCGGCGGCGCTGTCGGTGACCTGGGTCACCAAGAGATGCGATCACGCTGCGACAGGCGGTCGCGCGCAGGGGCCGCAGCCGACCCCGCGGGGCGTTCAGGCTGGCTCTGGCGGGGATTTGCGACGATCATCCCCGCATGTTTGCCAACCAGCCCGGACCCTGAAACGTGGTCACAGATCATCCGACAGTCGAAGAGACGGCCGCGCTGGCGGGGATGCTCCACGCCGCCCAGACGGACAAGTCGGGCGAGCCCTATATCGGCCATCTCGGGCGCGTGGCCCGCAATCTCCTGCGGCTCTATCCCGACGCCAGTCTGACCGAACGCCACGCGGTCTGGCTGCATGACACCATCGAGGACACGACGATGACCGCGCAGGGCCTCGTCGCGCGCGGCTATGATCCGGACATCGTCGCCGTGGTCACGGCGCTGACGCGGCCCGAGGACGGGCGCAGCTATCAGCAATGGATCGAGGCGCTGGCCGACAGCGCGCCGGTCTCCGCGCTCCGCGTCAAGCGGGCCGATCTTGCCGACAACAGCGACCCGGCCCGGCTGGGCCTGCTGCCGCCCGACACGGCAGCGTCGCTGGCGCGGCGCTATGCGCGGGCCATCGAGACCATCGACGCGGCGATCCTGGCCCGCAGCCGCATCGACAATGGCGATGACGATGGCGATGGGGCGGACCGCTGCTGAACGGCACGTTGGTGTCGAATGCCATGGGGAAGCGCTCGACCCCGCTGCCAAGCATTTTCGCCTTAGAACGACCCTTCGACGCGCCCCGCGCACGTGCCTGCTCTGCGGATACTTCGAACCTTCGCCTTCTCCGTCACGATCCCAGCGTTCGACGGCGGACCACCGCCCGAAGCACCGCCGAAAAGCGATTGTCGCCCATATACGCATCGCGACCATTCGTTCCTAAGTGCGGGGAGTATCTCTGGAACCCAGGGTGTCAATTCATGACTGCCTCGGGCAGGCGGCGGAGCGAGCGCGGCATCGGAGGCGCCCGCCCGACGCGGAACACGAGGTTCGGGCGCATCTCGTCGAGGTCGAGGAGCGAGGCGAGGTCAGCGCGCACCGCCGGCTCCTCGACCGACTGGTTCACGAAGGCGTTTCGCAGGCCCATTGCCGTCGCGCGGAGCGCCATACGCTGGTAGGCGCGGCCCGCCGCGATCCAGCCAGCGGGATCGTTCGATGGTGCGACCAGCGTGAAAATTCCGGCCGAGGAGCGGATGTGGCGTGCGTACTTGTCGTTCTCGGGCCCGATCCGGAAGAAGGCATCGAAAAGAATCCGCCCGATCGTCTCTGGCGCGGTCGGGTTCCCGGAGACGGCGGCGTAGAGCCCATCGCCGGTCCGGGCTGCCTGCGCGCCGTTGAAGCGGATCCATTTCCTGAGTTCGGCCACGAAGGCCGGGTTTTCCATCTGCCGCGTGTTGCCGGCAATCACAAGGTCGAGGATTGGTTCGACCGCCGCACCCTCGCGCCAGATTGCCGTCACGCCGTGAACTTTCGCTTCTGCCGCGAGGACGCCCACCTCTTCGGACGTCAGCCGTGTGCCGTCATATGCGCTCCGGGTGCATTGACGTTCGGGGATCGCGGCGAAGAGCGCGCCAATCTCGGGTTGAGCCGGACGGAGCGTCGCTATCAGTCCCTCTGCCCCGGCCTCGCCGATCTCTCCGGACAGTCCGCGGGCGCGGGCGGCAATGGACAGCGACTCGGCGGCGCAGCCGAGGCTCGCGTAGAGATGATGGTCGTCGGGATCAACCACCGGGGTCCGTCGAGAGAAGTCGGGCGCGATGGCGAGTCCATCGGCCACCTTCGAGAACCGCCAGGGCTGGGTGTTGTGCCCGTTCGCCCCCAGCGTGGCGAAGCGGACAAGGTCGAGCGTTTCCGGCAGGGAGGGAAGGGGCGATCTCAGGCGATCGGCCGCAGCGACGTATGGCGCCGAGAGACCACGCCACCAAAGACCGGCTCCGAAAGCTGCCGCACCCGCGACGGCGCCGCCAATGAAGATTCGCCTACCGATTTCCATGCACAAGCAATGGCAAATCCGTCCCCGGTGCTCTTTGATCCAGGTCACATATCCTGGATCGGCCTCGGCAGCGAACGCGGCGAAGGCCCGGACCTGCCGGCTTCGCCGATGCTGTATGGGGAAATGGCGGACCCGGAGCGATTCGAACGCCCGACCCTCAGATTCGTAGTCTGATGCTCTATCCAGCTGAGCTACGGGTCCGCTGTAGGGCAGCCATTTAGCGACCCGGCCGGGCCGGCGCAAGGGCGAATTCGCGGGAATGCCGGTTCCGCCCCTGCCCCTCTGCTCAGGACCGGGGGATCAGCAACGCCGCCAGCACCGCATTGGCCCCGGCCGGATCGGCGCCGGCGATCTGTCGCAGGCTCATGTCCGGCCGGACCGCGAAACCCTTCGCGTCCAGCCGCGCCACCGCCTCGTCCGGGGCGATGCCGGCAAAGGCGGCCAGTTCCCGCAGCGTCCGCGGTTCGGCGGCCTGCGCCAGCGCCCGCATCCCGGCGAAGGGCGGACTGCCGGCCGGAAGGAACAGCTGGCCCAGGGTCAGGACCGCCGCCAGCGCCAGCAGCAGCGGCATCGCCGGGCGGCGCAGATGGCCGCGCAGGCTGCGCCGGTTCAGCACCAGATGCAGCGCGACGGCGGCGGCCAGCGCCCAGCCGACCCATTCATGGAGCGCCCGGGTGGCGCCGGGCGCGAGGTGGAAGAAGAGCAGGAGGCCCGAGGCGGCGACGAGGGCGAAGGTGGCGGCCGTCAGGGGCGTGACCCAGGTGCGGAAAGTCATGGCTGAAATCCGTGGCTGTGACTGCGCGTTCGCCCGTCCTACGCGATTCCGGCCCCGGTTCCGCCGCGCGGCCGCTGTGGCGGGGTGCCGCAGCTTCGGGCGCGGGTCAGGCCGCCGCCTCGGACTGGTTCACCGACTTCGGCAGGCGGATGATGAACTCGCTGCCCTCCTCGTCGGACCGCAGCAGTTCCAGCCGGCCGCCATGCCCGCGCACCAGTTCGGCCGAGATCGCGAGCCCGAGCCCGGTGCCGCCCTTGCGGATGCCGCCCTGGAACGGCTGGAACAGGTGCTGGCGGGCGCGCTCGGGCAGGCCGGGGCCGGTATCGCCCACGCGGATCCACCATTGCCCGTCATCCTCGCCCGCGCCGACCTCGACGGTGCCGGCACGCTTGGTCGCCTCGATCGCCTGCCGGGCATTGCGCACGAGGTTCAGCAGAACCCGATGCAGCTGTTCCGCATCGGCGCGGATGGCGAGGTTCGGCGGCACGTCGGTGACGAACTCGATCTGCCCCGCCTCGGCCGAGGGACGCTCGCCTTCCAGCACCTCGGTCACCAGCCCCGCCAGCATGAAGCGCGCCAGCCGCGGCGGCGGCTCTTCGGCGCGGCCGAAGGTCAGCGTGCTTTCGCACAGGTTGACCGCCCGGCTGATCGAGCCGACCAGCTTCGGCGCCGCCCGCTTCACCGCCGGATCCTCCGACGCCTCCATCCGGTCGGCAAAGATCTGCGCCGTAGTCAGGATGTTGCGCAGGTCGTGGCTGATCTTGGCGACGGCACCGCCCAGCTGGGCCAGCCGCTCCTTCTGCCGCAAGGCGCCGGTCAGCTGCGTCTGCAGGCTTTGCAGGGCGTCCTCGGCCTCGCGCAGTTCGGCGATGCGGGCGGTGGGTTCGATCACCCGCCGCGCATCCTCGGGCGCCTCGGCGTAAGAGGTCATATGCGTGACCACCCGCCGGATCGGCACCACCAGCAGCCGCCGCACCGCGAAGAACAGAAGGATCGCCGTCAGCACCGAGATCACCGCCGACATGCCGAGGATCCGCAGCCCGTAGGCCAGCATCTCCTTGCGCATCGGGCCCGTCTCCATCGTGACCTCGATCTGCGACCCGCCCTCGCGCACCGGCTCGCCGATGACGCGGATGATCCGGTTCTCGGGGATCACCAGATCGACCAGCGCGTCGCGGATCAGCGTGAACCCCTGTGCCTCGCGCAGGTCATAGCTGGCCGAGATCGCGCCCGGGATCGGCGAGGACAGCACCAGTTGCCGCATCTCGTCCCGGCGCAGGACGACGTTGAAGACGCCCGCGTTTTCCAGAAGCTCGCGTTCCAGATCCTCGGAGATCACGTCATCAGAAGCCAGGAGCGACAGCGAGGCGATCTGCGCCCGTTCCAGCCGCAGTTCCAGATAATCCACCCGGAACCGCGCCACCGAGGGCACGAAGATCATCACCTCCGCCAAAAGGACGACGGCGGTGGTCAGCAACAGGAAGCGGCCTGAAAGCGTGTTCAGGAAAGTCGCGCGCTGCATGCTCGCCTCTCGGCCTCGCGGTTTGCCGGATGGCGACCCGCCGGTCTGGCGACCCGCCGATCGGCCGCCCCGGCCTGTGTCGTTATGGTAACGGTTTTTCCGATCAAATAAGCGTTCCCGCGAATGTTTGAAAGCGGCAAGCCGAAATTCCCGAATCGCCGTGCCGGATTCCGCCGCAACTTCCGCGCGTTGCGCCCGGGACGGCGGCCATTGCGGCAGGGCGCGGCGGGCGACATTTTCTGCCCCGCGGTCGTTGACTTGCGCGGCGACTGCCCTTAGAGGACGGGCTTCGAATGCTGCGGCGCTCGAATCCTTGCCGGGTTCGCGCCGTCGGAAGATGGAGCAGAACGATGAGCAAACGCACTTTCCAGCCGTCGAACCTGGTTCGCAAGCGCCGGCACGGCTTCCGTGCGCGGATGGCGACGAAGGGCGGCCGCAAGGTCCTGAACGCGCGCCGCGCCCGTGGCCGCAAGGTGCTGTGCGCCTGATCGCCGTCGGCGCGCGGGCCTGAGCGCCCGCCGCGATGCCTGACGCGACCATGCCGCCGGACGCGCCCCCGCCCGATCCCGTCGATCGCGCGAGGCCGCCTCCGGCGGTTTCCGTTTGCGCGCGGGGCGAGGGACGGGGTGACGCAGGCCCGGATGACTTAGGGCCGGGTGACGCAAGGCCGGGTGAAGCAGGGCTGCCGATGATCGTGACGCTGACCCAGAGGGCGGACTTCCTGCGCGCGGCCCAGGCCCGGCGGCAGGGCGCGCCGGGGTTCCTGCTGCAGGCCCGCCAGCGGCGCGAGGGCGAGCCCGCCCCCGCCACATCCGTGCGCGTCGGCTTCACCTGTTCCCGGAAGATCGGCAACGCCGTCGCCCGCAACCGGGCCAAGCGGCGGTTGCGCGAAGTGGCCCGTGCGGTGCTGCCGGGCGGCGCGCGGCCAGGCTGGGACTATGTGCTGGTGGGACGGCCCGGCGCCACCATCGACCGGCCCTTCGCCGACCTCCTGTCGGACCTGACGCGCGCGCTGGCGCAGGTCCACGCCCAGCGGTCCGACAAGGGCGGCCCCACGCCCGAGCACCCCGCACCGGCGGGCGACGGCCAGCGCCGCCGCGGCAAGGGTCCGCGATGACCCCGCTCGCCGCGCTGATCGCCCTGCCCGTCCGCGGCTACCGGCTGCTGCTCAGCCCCTGGCTGGGGCGATCCTGCCGGTTCCAGCCCACCTGTTCGGAATACGCTCTGGACGCGCTGCGCGAACATGGCGGCATCCGCGGCACCGCGCTGGCCGCGGGCCGGATCTGCCGCTGTCATCCTTGGGGCGGATCGGGCTATGATCCGGTGCCGCCCCGCCGTTCCCCGCCCCGGCATCCCCCGCCACCCGCCCCCGCACCCGATCCCGCGCGCAAGGACGTCTGACATGCTGGACGAAGCCGACGACATCCACCCGCTGTTCCACGGCGCCCCGAAATCGACCGAGTTCAAGAAGCTGCGCAAGCGGATCGTGCAGAACGTGCGCGAGGCGGTCGAGACCTATGGCATGGTGGAACGCGGCGGCAAATGGCTGGTCTGCCTGTCCGGCGGCAAGGACAGCTACACCCTGCTGGCCGTTCTGCACGAATTGCAGTGGCGCGGGCTGCTGCCGGTGGACCTGCTGGCCTGCAACCTCGACCAGGGCCAGCCCGGCTTTCCGGCGACGGTGCTGCCCGAGTTCCTGACGAGGATGGGCGTGCCCCACCGTATCGAGTATCAGGACACCTATTCCATCGTCGTGGACAAGGTGCCGGCCAACCGCACCTATTGCGCGCTGTGCTCACGGCTCCGGCGCGGCAACCTCTATCGCATCGCGCGCGAGGAGGGCTGCACCGCCGTGGTGCTGGGCCATCACCGCGACGACATCCTCGAGACGTTCTTCATGAACCTCTTCCATGGCGGGCGGCTGGCGACGATGCCGCCGAAGCTGGTGAACGAGGACGGGGATCTGTTCCTGTATCGTCCGCTCGCCTTCGTGGCCGAGGCGGATTGCGAGAAATTCGCCCGGGCGATGAACTATCCGATCATCCCCTGCGACCTGTGCGGCAGTCAGGACGGGCTGCAGCGCCAGCAGGTCAAGCAGATCCTCGACGGGTGGGAGGCGCGGACCCCCGGCCGGCGGCAGGTGATGTTCCGCGCCCTGATGAACGCCCGGCCCTCGCATCTGTGCGACCCGGCGCTGTTCGACTTCGCGGGGCTGATGCTGGGTGGTGCGGCGGAGGCCGAGGCCCCGCCCCGGCTGCGCCCGGCCGCCGACTGATCGCACCCATCGCGGTTAACCCGGTGCTGACGCTTCGTCCCTAACCTGCCGCTGCCGGGACCGACCGGCGCAGCGGGGGACGGCTCATGATCAACTGGCAGGCCAGCCGGCGGCGGCTGCGGGCGGCGGTCCGGCGGCCCGAGGTTTTCGTCTTCGCACCCGCGCTGCTGCTGGCGGGCTGGTGGTTCGGCGCGGGCGGCGCGGCGCTGGTGGGCGCGATCACGGCGGTGGCGCTGACCGCGCCCGGTGCCGCGCCAGGCGATGCGTTCGGCGACGCTGGCCCGGATGCGGACGCCGCGGGAAGGGCCGCCGCCGAATGCCTGCTGGACAAGGCGCTTGCCGCCGCGTCGCGCGACGGGCTTGGCACCGCCTGCCTCGCGCTCGCCCTGGACGGGGCAGAGGCGCTGGCCCGCCGTCACGGCGCCGCGGCGCGCGACCGCATCCTTGCCGCCGTGTCGGACCGGCTGGGGGCGGCGCTGCGCGGCGGCGACGGGGTGATCCGGCTCGACGGTCCCCGCCTTGCCGTCTGCCTTGCTCCGGTGCGGCAGGCCGACCTCGAAAGCCTGATCCAGATCGCCGCGCGCCTGCAGACCGCGGCCGAACTGCCCCTGGCACTGGACGGGCTGACCCTGCATCCGACCCTGTCCGTCGGCTTCTGCCTGGCCGGGCGCGCCCCCGACCGAACCGGCGCCGGCCTGCTGGCCGCGGCCTGCCGGGCGCTCGAGGCGGCACGGCAGGCCGGGCCGGGGGCGATCCGCGCCTATGGGCCGGAACTGGGGCTGCCGGCCCGCGCCCGCCGCGACGACCCCGCCGGCCCCGCCCCCGACGAGATCGCCCGCGCCTTCGAGGCCGGGCAGATCCGCGCGCATTTCCAGCCCCAGCTGTGCACCGATACCGGCGCCGTCTCGGGAATGGAGGCCCTGGCGCGATGGGATCATCCGGGCCGCGGCCTCGTCTCGCCCGCGGCCTTCCTGCCGGCGCTGCAGGCGGGCGGCCTGTCCGGCCGCCTGTGCGACACGATGCTCGCACAGGCGCTTGCCGCGATCCGGGCCTGGGACCGGGCGGGGCTGGCGGTGCCGCGCGTCGCGGTGAACTTCTGCCACGAGGATCTGCGCGACGCGCGCCTGCCCGACCGCATCCGTTGGGAACTGGACCGATTCGACCTCGCCCCGCAGCGCCTGACGGTGGAGATTCTCGAAACCGTCGTCGCCGATGCGGGGCAAGAGGTGGTGGCGCGCAACGTCGCGCTGCTGGCCGGCATGGGCTGCGGCATCGACCTCGACGATTTCGGCACCGGCCAGTCCTCGATCGCGCATATCCGGCGCTTCGCGGTGAACCGGCTGAAGATCGACCGCAGCTTCGTCGCCCGGGTGGACAGCGATCCGGCGCAGCGGCGCATGGTCGCGGCGATCCTGTCGCTGGCCGAACGGCTGGAACTGGACTGCGTGGGCGAAGGGGTCGAGACGGCGGGCGAACACACGGTGCTGGCACAGCTGGGCTGCGCCCATGTCCAGGGCTATGCCATCGCCCGGCCGATGCCGGCCGAGGCGGCGACGGCCTGGCTGGGGCGTGCACGAAACCGCCCGGACTCAGCCGCTGCGCATCCTGCCCCGCCAGGGCTAGGGCGCGCGGCGGCGCCCGCCGATCAACTCTTGCCGACCGTCCGGCCCCGCCCGGACCGCGCGGGTGAAACCGCTTGACCTTTGACGCCCCCTTCTGTTGAACCTCCCCGAACCTTGGCAGGACAGGTGGCGTCCCTTCGATGGACAATCAGAACAAGAATCTCATCCTCGCGACCGTGCTCTCCTTCGTGGTGATCCTGGTCTGGTACACGGTCTTCGCGCCGCCGCAGCCGACCGTGGACCCGAACGCGCCGGCCGTCGCCACCGCCCCGGCCGAAGGGGGCACCCCGCCTGCCGTGCCCGCCGATGCCCCGGCCGTCGCCGATGCCGCCACGAGCCCTGCCGCCGTCGAGGTCGCCGCCGCCCCGCGCATCGCCATCGACACGCCCCGCCTGACCGGCTCGCTGTCGCTGGCCGGCGGCCGCATCGACGACCTGTCGCTGAAGGACTACAAGGAAACGCTGGATCCGGCCTCCGGCCTCGTGCGCCTGCTGACCCCGGTGGGCGAGGCCGCGCTCGGCGCGCCGCAGCCCTATTACGCCGTCTATGGCTGGGCGCCGGCCGGCGGCCTGCCCGCCGAGGCGGTGCCGGATGCCCGCACCGTCTGGACCCAGGAAAGCGGCACCACGCTCGCCCCCGGCCAGCCGGTCACGCTGGCCTGGGACAATGGCGCGGGCCTGATCTTCCGCCGCACCATCTCGGTCGACGAGGATTACCTCTTCACCATCGGCCAGACCGTGGAAAACACCACCGGCGCCGCCGTCCGCCTTGCCCCCTATGGCATCATCGCCCGCCATGGCGAGCCGCAGACGCAGGGCATCTGGGTGCTGCACGAGGGCGTCGTCCGCATGGCCGACGGCGCGCTGCAGGAAATCGACTACGACGACATGCCGGAACTGGAACAGTCCGCGCGCGAAGGCGGGGCCGTCGAGGTCACCGATGTCGCCGAGAACGGCTGGATCGGCTTCACCGACAAATACTGGATGACCGCGCTGGCGCCGAAGCCGGGCGAAAGCTTCACCGCCGTCGTCAAGCATGTCCCGAACTCCGCCGTCTACCAGACCGAGACCCGGATGCCGGTGGTCGAGGTCGCGCCGGGCGCGACCGCGGGGGTGGAAACCATGCTCTTCGCCGGCGCGAAGGAATGGGAGGCGATCCGCCACTACCAGAACGATGTCGGCATCGACCGCTTCGTCGACTCCATCGACTGGGGCTGGTTCTTCTTCCTGACCAAGCCGATCTTCATCCTGCTGCACTGGCTGCATGGCGTGATCGGCAACATGGGCTGGGCGATCATCGCGCTGACGCTGATCATCAAGGCCATCGTCTTCCCGCTGGCGCGCAAATCCTACATCTCGATGGCGAAGATGAAGGAACTTCAGCCCGAGATGGAGAAGCTGAAGGAAAAGACCGGCGACGACCGCGCCAAGTTCCAGCAGGAGATGATGGCGCTCTACAAGCGCGAGAAGGTGAACCCGGCTTCGGGCTGCCTGCCGGTGCTGCTGCAGATCCCGATCTTCTTCTCGCTCTACAAGGTGATCTTCGTCACGCTGGAACTGCGCCATGCGCCGTGGTTCGGCTGGATCCGCGACCTGTCGGCGCCGGACCCGTCCTCGATCCTCAACCTGTTCGGGCTGCTGCCCTATGCCACGCCGGAACCGGGCTCGCTGTTCTTCATCTTCTCGCTCGGCATCCTGCCGATCTGCCTCGGCGTCTCGATGTGGTTCCAGCAGAAGCTGAACCCCGCGCCCGCCGACCCGGCACAGCAGATGATCTTCGCCTGGATGCCCTGGATCTTCATGTTCATGCTGGGGGGCTTCGCCTCGGGCCTCGTGCTCTACTGGATCGCGAACAACACCATCACCTTCATCCAGCAATACCTGATCATGACCATGCACGGGCACCGGCCCGACCTCTTCGGCAACATCCGGGCCGGGTTCAAACGCAAGAAGGCCGAACCCGCCGCCCCGGCGAAGAAATGACCGGCCCCGCATGACTGCCACGGTCGCGCATCTGGTCCGCCACCCGATCAAGGCCCACGGACGCGAGGATCTCGCGTCCGTTCGGCTTTCGGAAGGGGCGGCCCTGCCCTGGGACCGGCACTGGGCCGTCGCCCATGCCGGGTCGAAATTCGATCCGGCCCACCCGGCCTGGACGCCGTGCGGCCAGTTCCAGCGCGCCGCCCGCACCCGGACGCTGATGGCGATTGCAGCGCGGTGGGACGAGGCGGCGGGCGAGATGCGGCTGACCCACCCGGACCTGCCGCCCCTGACCTTCCGCCCCGGGACCGAGGGCGTGCGGCTGATCGACTGGCTGGCCCCGATCAGCCCGCAGGACGGCCCGTTCCGCCCGGTGGCGCTGGTCTCTGCCCCGGGGCAGGCGATGACCGACAGCGACTTCCCCTCGATCTCGATCAAGAACCTCGCCTCGAACGCGGCGCTTGCCGCACATCTGGGGCAGGACCTGTCGATCCACCGCTGGCGCGGCAACATCTGGCTGGACGGGCTGGCCCCTTGGGAAGAACGCGCCTGGATCGGCCGCACGCTGCGAATCGGCGGCGCGCGGCTGCGGATCGAGGAACCCATCGGCCGCTGCAAGGCCACCACCGGCAATCCCGAAACGGGCGAGTCCGATGCCGATACGCTGGGGGCGCTGGATGACCTGCTGGGCGTGCAGGAATTCGGGGTCTATGCCACGGTGATCGCGGCGGGCGAGGTCGCACAGGGCGACCGGGCGGTGCTGGAATGACCCTGCCCTTCCCCCTGGCCCCCGATCCCGAAGACGCGGCGCGCGAGGCGGGGCGGCTGCTGTTCGCGGGCCCCGTCGATTTCGTGAAGGGCGTCGTGGCGATGGACGGCCTGCCCCCGCCCGATCGGCTGGAGGTCTGTTTCGCCGGACGGTCGAATGTCGGCAAGTCCAGCCTGATCAACGCCCTGACCGGGCGCAAGAACCTCGCCCGCGCCTCGAACACCCCGGGCCGGACGCAGGAGATCAACTATTTCGCGCTCGGCGACAGCCGCTATCTGGTCGACCTGCCCGGCTATGGCTTTGCCGAGGCGCCGGTGGCGGTGGTCGAGAAATGGCAGCGGCTGCTGAAATCCTACCTCGCCGGCCGCCAGACCCTGCGCCGGGCCTTCGTGCTGATCGACACCCGCCACGGGGTGAAGGCGGTGGACGAGGAAATCCTCGCCCTGCTCGACCGGTCCGCCGTCACCTTTCAGGTGGTGATGACCAAGGCCGACAAGGTGTCGGAGAAAGAGCGCGCCCGGGTCCTGGACCAGGTGCGGGGCGCGCTGTCGAAACATCCCGCCGCCTATCCCGAAATGGTGCTGACCAGTTCCGAAAAGGGCATGGGGATCGAAAACTTGCGCGCCATCGTCGCTACGCTGGAATAGCCGGGCTGGAATAGCCGGCGCGGGGACGCGGGTCAGACGTGCTGGCCCGCGTTCACCTGCACCTCGGTCCCGGTGACATAACTCGAGGCCGGGTTGCACAGAAACCAGATCACGTCCGCCACCTCGCGCGGCTGCCCCAGACGGCGCAGGGGCAGCGTCTCGACGATCTTCTCGGTGCCGGGCGACAGGATCGAGGTCTCGATCTCGCCGGGTGCGATGGCGTTGACGCGCACCCCGAGCGGGCCGAAGTCATGCGCCATCTCGCGCGTCAGCGCCGCCAGCGCCGCCTTCGACGTGGCATAGGCCGCGCCCGCGAAAGGATGCACCCGGCTGCCGGCGATCGAGGTCACGTTGACCACCGCGCCCTGCGCCGCCGACAGTTCCTCGATCAGGCCGCGCGCCAGCACGATGGGGGCGAAGAAGTTGACGTGGAAGACGTGGCCCCAGGTCATCAGGTCGGTGGACAGCGTCGACAGCCGTTCGCCCTTCGGCCCCTTGGGCGAGATGCCGGCATTGTTGACCAGCGCGTGCAGCCGCCCGCCGTCCAGCCGTTCGCGGATCAGCTCGATGGCGTTGATCGTGTCGGCCGGGTCGGCAAGGTCGATCTGGATGTGATCGTCGCGCCCGCCGCCCCAGGGGCATTGTTCGGGAAAGGGCTGGCGCGAGCAGGTGATCACCCGCCAGCCTTCGCGCGCAAACCGCTTGACCGTGGCATGGCCGATCCCCCGGCTGGCCCCGGTCAGCAGCATCACCTTCGCTTCGTCATCCGCCATCGCCGACCCCGGTTTCCATCCGACCGGAGCCTAGAGGTTTTCCGCGCCTGCGCAACGGCCCGCCGCGTCGGTCGCGCCTTCGGTCCCCCGGGCTTGGCAGCGGGGGGCGAAGCGTCTAACACTCGGGCCGACCTTGCGGAGCCCCCGATGAGAAAGCAGCCCATGGACCGTGACTGGATCGCCACCGCCCGGACGCTGTCCGAGGCGCTTCCCTATCTGCAGCGCTATGCCGGCGCGGTGGTCGTCGTGAAGTTCGGCGGCAATGCGATGGGCGACGACGCGGCGATGGCGGAATTCGCCCGTGACATCGTGCTGATGCAGCAGGTGGGGCTGAACCCGGTCGTCGTGCATGGCGGCGGCCCGATGATCAACGACCTGCTGGGCAAGCTCGGCATCGAAAGCCGTTTCGTCCGCGGCAAGCGCGTCACCGACAAGGCCACGGTCGAGGTGGTCGAGATGGTGCTGGCCGGGCTGGTCAACAAGCGCATCGTGCAAGCAATCATGGACGAGGGTGGCCGCGCCGTCGGCATTTCCGGCAAGGACGACGACCTGATGGTCTGCGAGGCGGACGACCCGGAACTGGGCTTCGTCGGCCGGCCGATCGAGATGAACGTGCAGGTGCTGCGCGACCTCTACGGGGCGGGGATCATCCCCGTCGTGGCGCCGGTGGCGACGGGCATGGCCGATAACGAGACCTTCAACGTCAACGGCGACACCGCGGCGGGCGCCATCGCCGGCGCGCTGCAGGCGGACCGGCTGCTGCTGCTGACCGACGTGGCGGGGGTGAAGAACAAGGCGGGCGAGGTGCTGACCCAGCTGACGCCCGAGGATGTGCGCGCGCTGATCGCCGACGGCACCATCGCCGGCGGCATGATCCCCAAGACCGAAACCGCGCTGAAGGCGCTGGAGGAAGGCGTGCGCGCCGTCACCATCGTCGACGGGCGGGTGCCGAATGCCTGCCTGCTGGAACTGTTCACCGAACACGGCGCCGGCAGCCAGATCCGGTCCACCGAACCGCGGGTGAAGCCCCGGCGGAAATGACCGCGACCCTTGCCGCCATCGAGGCCGCCGCGGCGGCCGAGAGGCTGGCGATCTCCGGCGGCTTTCATCCGGGGCCCGGGGACGGCCTGCCGGAGGCGACCGGCACGCTGCTGCTGCTGTCGCCGGCCGAACCGGGGTTCTGGGCGCATCTGACGGCGCAACCCGAATGGCTGGACGGCCGCCCCGACCCCGTCGACCGCTGGTCGCGTCGGACGTTGGGACGGCTGGCCTGCCGGTTCGGCGGCAAGGCGCATTTCCCCTTCGGCGGGCCCCCGTGGAAACCCTTCTTTGCCTGGGCGCTGCGCTCGGGCCGGGCCTGGCCCTCGCCCGTGGCGCTGTTGGTCCATGACCGCATGGGGCTCTTCGCCTCCTATCGCGGGGCCATCGCGCTGAAGGACCGGCTGGACCTGCCGGCCCCGCCCGCCGCCCCGCCCTGCGCCAGCTGTGCCGGGCAGCCCTGCCTGTCGGCCTGCCCGGCGGGCGCGCTCGGCGCCGGAGGCTATGACCTGCCGCGCTGCCACGCATTTCTCGACAGCCCGGCAGGTGCCGATTGCCTGTCCGGCGGCTGCCATGTTCGCCGCGCTTGCCCCGTCAGCCACGCGCATGGCAGGTTGCCAGAACAGTCCGCCTATCACATGAGCCGGTTCCACACCAAATGACCCGCCTGATCCTGATCCGCCACGCCAAGTCCTCCTGGGACGATCCCGAAGCCGCCGACCACGACCGCAGGCTGAACGCGCGGGGGCGGCGGTCGGCCGAGGCGCTTGGCCACTGGCTGCGCAGCCGGGGCTACCTGCCGGATCAGGTGCTGTGTTCCAGCGCCACCCGCACCCGCGAAACGCTGGAGATGCTGGGCCTGGGCGAGGTGCCGACACAGTTCGTACCGGCGCTCTATCATGCCGAAGCGCAGGCGATGCTGGCGGAACTGCGCAAGGCCACGGGGCAGACGGTGATGATGCTGGGCCATAACCCGGGCATCGCGGAATTCGCCGCGCGCCTGCTGGCGGCCCCGCCCCGCCATGCCGAATTCGCCCATTACCCGACGGGTGCGACGCTGGTGGCCGATTTCGGCGGCGAGGGCTGGGCCTCGGCCGACTGGGGCACGGGCGCCGCGCTCGACTTCGTGGTGCCGCGCGAACTGGTCGCCTGACGCCCGGATCGCCGGCGCGGCTTCTGGTCGGCGGAACTATCCTCGGGGCGGGTCGCGGGAGGGGCAGACAGCCCCTTCCGCGCGGGGTTGCGGGGGCGGCGGCGCCCCCGCGCTCCGATCCCGGCCCTCAGTGCCCGAGGATCTGGCTGAGGAACAGCTTCGTCCGTTCGCTCTGCGGGTTGTTGAAGAAGGCATAGGGCTCGTTCTGTTCGACGATCTGGCCCTGATCCATGAAGATCACCCGGTTCGCCACCGCCTGGGCAAAGCCCATCTCGTGGGTGACGCAGAGCATGGTCATGCCCTCTTCGGCCAGCTCGATCATCGTGTCGAGCACTTCCTTGATCATCTCGGGGTCCAGCGCCGAGGTCGGTTCGTCGAACAGCATGATCCGCGGCCGCATGCACAGCGACCGGGCGATGGCCACCCGCTGCTGCTGGCCGCCGGACAGCTGGCCCGGATACTTGTGCGCCTGTTCCGGGATCTTGACCTTGTGCAGGAAATGCATGGCCGTGTCCTCGGCTTCCTTCTTCGGCACCTTGCGCACCCATATCGGCGCCAGCGTGCAGTTCTCGAGGATGGTCAGATGCGGGAACAGGTTGAAGTGCTGGAACACCATCCCGACCTCGGACCGGACCTTGTCGATGTTCTTCAGGTCGCTGGTCAGTTCGGTGCCGTCCACCACGATCCGGCCCGACTGATGTTCCTCCAGCCGGTTGATGCAGCGGATCAGCGTCGATTTCCCCGACCCGGAGGGGCCGGCGATGACGATGCGTTCGCCCTTGTTCACGGTCAGGTTGATGTCGCGCAGCACGTGGAACTGGCCGTACCACTTGTTCATCTGCGTGATCTGCACCGCGACCTCGTCCGAGACCTGCATGTGGCTGCGGTCGATCGCGCGTTCGATGGTTTCCATGCGGGGTTCCTCAGCGGTGATCGCGCTTCAGCCGGCGCTCGAGATGCATCGAGTAGCGCGACATGGCGAAGTTGAAGACGAAGAAGATGGCGCCGACGAAGATGAAGGGTTCCCAGTAGATCCCCTTCCACTCGATCGCGGCGCGGACGGCGTCGGTGATGCCCTTCAGCGGGTCGAGCAGACCCACGAAGATCACCAGCGTGGTGTCCTTGAACAGGCCGATGAAGGTGGACACGATGCCGGGGATCGAGATCTTCAGCGCCTGCGGCAGGATGATCAGCCGCATCGACTTGAAGTAGTCGAGGCCGAGCGCATCGGCCGCCTCGTACTGGCCGCGCGGCAGCGCCGCCAGCCCGCCGCGGATGACCTCGGCGATATAGGCGGCGGCGAACAGCGTCACCATGATGATGACGCGCAGGATGATGTCGAAATTCGTGCCCGGCGGCAGGAAATAGTTCAGCAGCAGCGAGGCGGTGAACAGCAGCGTGATCAGCGGCACGCCGCGGATGAACTCGATGAAGCCCACCGACAGCGCCTTGACCAGGAACATGTCCGACCGCCGGCCGAGCGCCAGCACGATGCCGAGCGGCAGCGACAGCGCGATCGCGGCGACCCCGATGGTGATCGACAGCACGAAGCCGCCGAAGGCGTTGGACCGCACCGGTTCCATCGCCAGCGGGATCATCGACTGCAGCCCGCGTTCCACCGGCCCGGCCAGGAACAGCCACCACAGCACCGCGGCCAGAACGGCCACGATGGGCGCCAGCAGCGACTGGCCCGCCCGGCGCAGCAGCAGGAAGGCCGCGATGCCCGCGCCGAAGCCCAGATAGGCCGAGATCGGGAACCAGACCGACCCGCCCCAAAGCAGCAGATAGGCCAGCCCCGGATAGGCGAGGGACAGGATCAGCAGCTGCCGCGGCGCGCTGCCGAACAGCACCGGCGCCAGCGCCGCGAACAGCAGCAGCAGCGCCAGGATCGGCCGCCAGTAAAGGTGGCTGGGATAGAAGCCGAACAGGAACTGGTTCCAGCGTTCGCGGATCACCGCCCAGCAGGCGCCGCTCGCCTCGTCGCCCCAGCGGTTGGCGATGATCTCGCGGCACTCGGCCAGCGAGTTGGCGTTCCAGACCCCGTGCAGGAACCAGGGCAGCAGATGCGTCCCCAGCCAGAAGATGGCCAGAAGGCCCAGCACGGTCAGCGCCCCGTTCACCCAGGTCGAGAACAGGTTTTCGCGCAGCCACCGGACGGCACCGGTCTGGCTGGCCGGCGGGGCGGCCTGCGGCAGCATCGTTTCCCGGACGAAGGCGACGGTTTCGGCGTGGGTATCGCTCATCTCAGCGCTCCTTCAGCCGGACGGAGTTGTTGTAGACGTTCATCACGCCCGAGATGACGAGGCTGATGATTAGGTAGATCAGCATCATCAGCAGCACCGCCTCCAGCTCGCGCCCCGTCTGGTTCAGGGTGATGCCCCCCAGCGTGCCGCGCAGGTCCATGTAGCCCACGGCGATGGCCAGCGACGAGTTCTTGGTGATGTTGAGGTATTGCGAGATCAGCGGCGGCACGATCACCCGCAGCGCCTGCGGCAGGATCACGAGGCTCATCGTCCGGCGCGGGCGCAGGCCCAGCGCATAGGCGGCCTCGGTCTGGCCGCGCGACACGGCGAGGATGCCGGCGCGCACCGCCTCGGCGATGAAGGCCGCGGTATAGAGCGTCAGCCCCAGCCACAGCGCCATCAGCGAGTTGGACACGAGGATGCCGCCCTGGAAGTTGAAGCCCGCCAGTTCCGGCAGCCCCAGATGGAAGCCCAGCGCCACCAGCAGCAGGACCGGCGGCAGCACGAGGATCAGCAGGCTTTTCCACCATGTCGTCGGGCGGCGCCCGGTCGCGTCCTGGATGCGGGCCGCCTGCCGCAGCAGCGCCCGGTTGGCCAGAACGGCGGCGACGATGACCGCGACCAGCGCGACCAGATCGAGGCTGACATCGAACAGCCCGAGGCTGACATTGCCCAGCGACCGGTCGAACAGCGGTTCGGGGATCGAGGTGCCGCGATTGGTGATGGCGATGCTGTCGAACAGCAGCATCGAGGCGGCGGGGGTTTCGCCCGCGGCCTCCATCTCGGGCGTCAGGCGAAAGTCGCGCGGCTGCGGCGTCACCTCGGTGAAGACGGCATAGGCGACGAGGATCCACAGCAGCACGGGGATGTTGCGGAACATCTCGACATAGACGGTCATCAGCCGCGCGATCAGCCAGTTCGGCGACAGGCGCAGCACGCCGACGAAGATGCCGATCACCGTCGCGGCGGCACAGGCCATCGCCGAAACCAGCAGCGTGTTCAGCAGGCCGACCAGCATGGCCCGCGCGTGGCTGCTGTCGTTGGTATAGGCGATCAGCCGCTGGTTGATGTCATAGCCTGCCCGGTTGGTCAGGAAGCCGAAGCTGAAATCCTTGCCCAGCGTCTGAAGGTTCTGGATGGTGTTGTCCACCAGCCAGGCAACCCCCGCCATGAACAGCAGCAGCACGACGACCTGGATGGTCAGCGCGCGATAGCGCGTGTCGTACAGCAACATGCTCAGCCGAAAGGAGTCCTTCGGCGGATCGGTGGCGATCGTCATTATATGTCATCCCCTGATCCCGGTCCCGCGCGGCCTTTGGCCTGATTGGCGGGCGTCAAGCGCCCTGCGGTCCGGTCACCCCGTTGGAAGCATCGGGGGCGCACCTCGCGGCGCGCCCCCGGGGCCGGTTCTTAGCGGAACGGCGGAGTGTAGAGCAGCCCGCCCTGGGTCCACTGCGCGTTCAGGCCGCGGGCGAGGCCGATCGGGGTCGATTCACCGATCGTCGCGGCGAAGATTTCGCCGTAGTTGCCGCCCGCCATGATGGCGCGCTTGGCCCATTCCTTGTCGAGCCGGATCATCGCGCCCAGATCGTCCTCGCCCGCGCCCAGCAGACGGGCGACTTCCGGGTTGTCGGTCGACTTCGAGCGTTCCTCGATATTGGCCGAGGTGATGCCGTATTCTTCCGCGGCGATCAGCGCGTTCAGCGTCCAGCGGACAACGTCGGCCCATTCGTCGTCGCCCTGACGGACCAGCGGCCCCAGCGGCTCTTTCGAGATGATCTCGGGCAGAATCACGAAATCATCGGGGTTGGCAAAGGCGGCGCGGGTGGCGGCGAGGCCCGAGGCGTCGGTGGTGTAGGCATCGCAGGCCCCCGCGAGGAACTGCTGTTCGCCCTCGGCATTGGTCTCGATCGGGACCGGCTGATAGCTCATGTTGTTGGTCTTGAAGTAGTCGGCGAGGTTCAGCTCGGTCGTGGTGCCGGTCTGGATGCAGATCGTGGCGCCGTCGAGTTCCTTGGCCGAGCTGACGCCCAGCGACTTGTTCACCATGAAGCCCTGGCCGTCATAGTAGTTGACGCCCACGAAGGTGAACTTCAGGTCGGCATCGCGCGAGAAGGTCCAGGTGGTGTTGCGCGACAGGATGTCGACCTCGCCCGAGGCCAGCGCGGTAAAGCGGGTTTGGCCGGTGGTGGGCACGTACTTCACCTTGTTGGCATCGCCCAGAACCGCCGCCGCGACGGCCTTGCAGATGGCCACGTCGAAGCCCGACCAGGCGCCGCTGGCATCCGGTGCGGCAAAGCCCACGAGGCCGGTGTTCACGCCGCAGTTCAGTTCGTCGCGCGCCTTGACGTCATCCAGCGTAGCCGCACCGGCAAGGCCCGCGGACAGGCCGGCAGCCGCCAGCGTGCCAAGAAATACGGTTCTGTTCATGCTTACCTCTTCCTGAGTTGCCGCCCGGACGGCGGTATTTCGCGCAGCCGCTGACCGGTTGCGTCTTGAGGGTGTCCTCAATGAGCGGAGTGTGGGCCGATTTTGATTGGCCAGTCAAGGCGAACGGGAGGGCATTTGCCCAGCCGCTTGGCACTTGCCCAGCCTTTGGGCAGGCCGCTTCAATGCCGCCAGATCCATGGTTTGCCACCGGCTCCGGGGCGGCGCGCGGGCGTTACTCCGCGCGGGCCAGCCGCAGCAGACGATGCGCCTGCAGGAAGTCCGCCCGCTTGCGCGCGGCCACCTCTGCCGCCTCTTCGTCGACACCCCATTCCGAGGCCTGATGATCCTCGTCGATTCGGGACAGGCGCCAGATGTCTTCCGGCGGGTGCAGGCCATCGGCTGCGGCGAGGCCCAGCACCAGCGAGCCGCTGAGCGCCACCAGATCGTGCATCGCCGTCAGTTCCATGTCGGTCAGCGCCGCCAGCCGCGCGGCCAGGGCCGCGAGGCTTTCGGGCGGCTGATCGACCGGCACGACGCCGGCCGTCACCCGCAGCGGCGCGCCCAGGTCGCGGGCAGCCCAGTCCAGCAGCGGATCCCATTCCGCCGCCTGCCGCGCCACCAGTGCCTCCGGCGCCTCGGCCCGATAGCACAGAAGGTCGCTGGCACCATAGGCCGCGATCATCCCCTCGATGCTGGCGCGGTTCTGCGCCACGGTATCGAGCGCGGAATTGGCGGCGCGGGTGACGGGCATTGCGCGGGGATCGACCGTATCGCCCTGCGCCTGCCATTCCGCCGCCACCGCCTCGGCCAGCGCCCGGGTCGGCAGGACCAGCGGGCGCTTGCCGGGGGTGCGCACGGGCCGCCCGTCGAGCGTGACGGCAAAGCCCCCGGCGGCCGGTTCCACCGCCGCCGCCGTCCAGAACCGCCGCGCCTTCCACTCGCTCATGCCGATGTCCTTACGGTCAGCGCGTCGATCCGGTCCAGCAGCCCGGCGAAATCCGCCACCACCGCCACGGCCCCCGCCGCGACCAGCGCGGGCGCGCTGTGATAGCCCCAGCCCACGCCGATTGCCGCCATGCCGGCCGCCTGCGCCATCTCCACATCATAGGTCGTGTCGCCGACCATCACCGCCTCGGCCGCGTCCACCCCCGCCTGTTCGAGCGCGGCGTGCAGCATCGCGGGATGCGGCTTCGACGGATGATCGTCCGCCACCTGCGTCGTCACGAACATCCGCGCCAGGTCATGCGCCGACAGGATATGCGTCAGCCCGCGCCGCGACTTGCCGGTGGCGATGCCCAGATCCAGCCCCGGCCGCGCCGACAGCGTGACCAGCGCCTCGCGCGCGCCGGGATAGAGCGGCGCCAGCCCGGCGACGCGCAGCCGCTGGAACGAGGCCTTGTAGGCGGCGACAATCGCGTCGCGCTCGGCCGGGGGCAGGTCCGGGGCCAGCACCGCCACCGCCTCGGGCAGCGACAGGCCCACGATCGACAGCACCCGGTCCAGCGGAGGCGGCGCGTGGCCCGCGCTGCGGAACCCCTCGGTCATCGCGGCATGGATGTGGTTCTGGCTGTCCACGAGCGTGCCGTCGACATCGAAGATGACAAGACGCAGGCTCACGTCGGCTCCTGGAACGGATCGGCGGGCACGTCGCGTTCGTTCCAGCCCAGCGTCTTCCACGTCCGCGCCATGTGATCGGGCAGCGGCGCGGTCAGGGTGATGCGCTTCTTCGTGATCGGGTGGTCGAAGCTGATCTGGCGGGCGTGCAGGTGCAGCTTGCGGCTGATCTCGCCGCCGAGGTTCGCGCCCCAGCCGTCGCCGAGGTTTTCCTGCCCGGACCCGCCATACTTGCCGTCGCCGGCGATCGGGTGACCGATCTCGGCCATATGCGCGCGCAGCTGATGCGTGCGCCCGGTGATCGGCACCAGCGCCACCCAGGCGGCGCGGGTGCCGAGCGCGTCGAGCACGGCATAATCGGTGGTCGCGCGCTTGGCGCCTTCGGTCTGGTCGACTTTCGACGGGTGAATGCAGATCATCCGCTCGTCGCCCGACCCGCCCCGGCCCGCCGCCTTGACGAGGCCGAAGCGGATGGTGCCCATCCGCGGGTTCGGCACCCCCGCCACCGCGGCCCAGTAGATCTTGCGCGTGGTCTTCAGCCGGAATGCCTCGGACAGGGCGCGGGCGACCCGGTCGGTGCGGGCCAAGAGCAGCACGCCCGACGTATCCTTGTCCAGCCGGTGCACCAGCTTCGGCCGGTCCTTGTAGCCGAACATCAGCGCGGGCGTCAGCCCGTCGACATGCCGCCCCCCCTGCCCCGATCCGCCCTGCGAGGGCAGGCCCGGCGGCTTGTTCAGCGCGATGATGTGTTCGTCCTTCCACAGCACCGCGGCCTGGATCATCTCGGCATCGGCGGCGGGGATCGCAGGGCGCCGCGTCTCGGGCGCGGCGGCGTCCTCGGTCGCCTCGGCGGGCTTCGCCTCGGGCAGCGGCGGCACGCGCACCTCCATCCCCGGCGCGACGCGGGTCGAGGCCTTGGCCCGCGCCCCGTCCACCCGGATCTGGCCGGTGCGGCACAGCTTTTCGATGGCGCCCTGCGTCACCTGCGGAAAGCGCCGCTTCATCCAGCGGTCGAGCCGCGCCTCGCCCTCGGCCTCGGTCACCTGCACCAGTTGCACGCCGCTCATGCCAGCACCGCCCGCGCCAGGACCAGCCCCGCCGCCAGCGCCGACAGCGACAGCAGGACCGAAGCCGCGACATAGGCCAGTGCCAGTTCCGGCTGGCCACGCTCCCACAGCGTCACCGTGTCGAGCGAGAAGGCCGAGAAGGTGGTGAAGCCGCCCAGAAGGCCGGTCATCGCGAAGGGCGCATAGCGGTTGCCCCAGCCCGCGAGGACAAGCACCAGAACCCCCATCAGGAACGAGCCCAGCACGTTCACCAGCAGCGTGGCCCAGGGGAATCCCGGCCCGATCAGGCGCAGCACCGCCACACCTGTCAGCCAGCGGGCCGAAGCGCCGAGCGCGCCGCCGAGGGCGACCTGAAAAAGCGTCTGGATCATCCCGTCTCACTGGATCGGAGGGGGCGGAAAGTCAACCGGCACGGGGGGGCTTCAGGGGGCTGCGCGCCGGGGGACCTGGCGCGCCCCGGCCCCCCCGCAGGGCTGCATCAGGTGCAGAAGGTCAGGTCCGGCGCTTGTCGCGGAGCCGCGCGAAGAACTCGAGCCGCTTTTTCAGCTCGCGTTCGAAGCCGCGTTCGACGGGCTGGTAGAGCAGCGGCCGGCGCATGCCTTCGGGGAAATAGTCCTGCCCGGAAAAGCCGTCCTCGGCGTCATGGTCATAGGCATAGCCCGCGCCATAGCCCTGATCCTTCATCAGCCGGGTCGGCGCGTTCAGGATGTGCTTCGGCGGCGGTTCCGACCCGCTGCGCCGCGCCTCGGCCCGCGCCGCCTTGTAGGCGACATAGCCGGCGTTCGACTTGGGCGCGAGCGCGAGGTAGATCACCGCCTGCGCCAGCGCCAGTTCGCCCTCGGGGCTGCCGAGCCGTTCATAGATCTCCCAGGCGTGCAGGCATTGCGTCTGGCATTGCGGATCGGCGAGCCCGATATCCTCCACCGCCATCCGCACCAGCCGCCGGGCGAGGTAGCGCGGATCCTCGCCCCCCTCCAGCATTCGCGCGAACCAATAGAGCGCGGCATCCGGGTCCGAGCCGCGCACCGACTTGTGCAGGGCAGAGATCAGGTTGAAATGTTCGTCGCCCGACTTGTCGTATTTCGCCGCCCGCCGCATCAGCCGCTGCGCCAGCGCCTGCGGGTCGAGCTTGCCTTCCACCTTCCAGGCCAGCACCTGTTCGACGAGGTTCAGCGCCGCCCGCCCGTCGCCATCCGCCATCTCGATCAACGCCTCGCGCGCCGGGGCGGTCAGGGGCAGCGGGCGCCCGGCCTCCTGCTCTGCGCGCTGGACCAGCCGTTCCAGATCGGCGGGGGTCAGGCGGTTCAGCACGATCACCTGCGACCGGGACAGGAGCGCCGCGTTCAGCTCGAAACTCGGGTTCTCGGTGGTGGCACCGACGAGGAGGATGGTCCCGTCCTCCATATGCGGCAGGAAGCCGTCCTGCTGCGCCTTGTTGAAGCGGTGGATCTCGTCCACGAACAGCAGCGTGCCCTGACCCTGGCTCCGCCGCAGCTTGGCGGCCTCGAACACCTTGCGCAGTTCGGGGACGCCGCTGAAGATCGCGCTGATCTGCACGAAGGTCAGGTCGGTCGCATCCGCCAGCAGCCGGGCGATGGTCGTCTTGCCGACGCCGGGCGGCCCCCAGAGGATCAGCGACGACAGCGATCCCGCGGCCAGCATCGCCCCCAGCGGACCATCCGGCCCCAGCACATGTTCCTGGCCGATCACCTCGGACAGGGCGGCGGGCCGGATCCGGTCCGCCAGCGGCCGCGGCGCGGCGCCCGCCTTGCGCGGACCGTCGGGGGCGCCGTTCTGGGGCGGTCTGTCGAAAAGGTCTGACATGGCCCCTTTTATCGCCGGCCGCGGCGCGGGGGAAGCGGCGCCCGTTCAATGCATCGGGGCCGGCCGCGATGTCGCGCGGCCGGCCCCGGGGGTTTGGGACGCGCCCCCGGGAGGAAGGGGCGCGTCCGGGTGGGTTGTCCGGGGCGGGCGCGGGGCGGGGCGGGTCCAGTCCGCCGTCGCCGGGACGCCCGGTCCGGGTCTCGGCCTGCGCCTCAGTGCAGCTGCTGGCTGAAGTCCATCGAGACGACCTGGTTGTCGACGCCCTCGATGTTCATCACCGGACCCATCGCCGTCATGCCGACGCCGACCCGTCCCGCCCAGCGGGGCCAGTTGGCGTTGAGCAGCGTCAGGCAGCGCGTCGCACCCAGCTTCATCGAAGCATGGCCGAGGTCGCGGATCAGCTGGGCATGGACCTTGCGGCGCAGCGAGGCCGGCACGCTGTGCGACACGAACAGGCGCGAGCTTTCCCAGATCGTGTCGCTGACCGGCGCCTCGTCGTAGAGCAGGTCCGACGGGATCGTGTCCAGCAGCCCGCGCTGCGCGTCGCGGATCATGTAGCTGTAGATCCCGCAACGGGCGGTGGTCGGCGTCAGCCGGTTCCCTGCCAGCACCTGGCCCAGTTCGTCATGAACGACGACCCAGCGGCTGGCCGGCGTGTCGTACTGGTCGTACTCCATGCCGAGCGCTTCGGGCAGGTCCCACTTGTTGTGCACGATGAACAGTTCGCGCCTGGCACGAAGCATGTTCGCGAACAACTCGCCGTGGTTGTGGATGTTTTCGAAGGACAGTGTCGTGGTCTGCATGTTTGCCTCCTGCAGGGTGGTAGTAAAAACCTTGCGGAGGGCAGATCCTCAGATCAGGCGGTAGTCCTTGGCGCGCTGAATGGCTTCGGCCGTGGTTCGGGCCATCAGCCTGTTGCGGGCCGAGGTGATCCGGGCCTTCAGGGCACTCTCGGATATACCGAGCTTGGCGGCGGCCGCGGCATGACGGTCGCCCCCCGCAATACATCTGAGGGCCTCGATCTGGGCCTTCGTCAGTTCTTCGGGCGGTTCGGTCAGGTCATGCAGACCCCCGACCACCGCATGTATCTCTGCCATCTCGGCATCCGTGAATTCCCGGTCGTCGCGCGCGAAACTGGCGATTGTGCGCGATTTCACAGGGCCATGGGCCGAAGTCATTCCGTAGACAAGTCCGAAAGACGCGGCCTCCTGAAACAGTCCGAACGGGTCCGGCAGGCTCGGATCGCTCCACCGGATCGTTCCGGTCGTGCTGAACCCCCAGGCGACACAGGGATCCCGAAGGACATATCCGCGCTCCGTATAGTGATCGAGCCAGACTTGGTCATAGGTCTGGAAGAACATGATCGGCGACGTGAATCTGATGTGCAAACCTATCGAGTATCCATTCGGGACGATTGTTCCCAAATGCTTGAGTTCGCGGTCGATTCTTGCCTGAATGGACATGTCTTTTTAGACAAGTTGATCGGTTTAGCGTCAACCGTAAATTGAGCGGCAGAAGTTGCTGTTCAAGGCGGATTCGGACGTGCGTGTGATTGACCCCTCCCTCTTTACCAAGCTGATGCGACTGCCCGATGCGACACGGGGCGATTTGCTGGAATTCTTGGGCGCGACCCCGGTTGCCGATGTCCATCTGGCGGAAATGATCGAAAAACTGACGTTGCGTCGCCCGGAAACCGAGCGGCGCGCGGCGCGTCCGGGCGCGAACTAGGCAGCCCGCAGCCGGGGCGCGAGATCGCGCAGAGCGGCGCCCGCGGGCCGCCGCAAAAGGAAAAGGCCCCGCAATGCGGGGCCTTCGTGTCTGGTCCGGTCGAACGGTCGAACGGCGATCAGGCTTCGGCGGCCTCAGCCTCCAGCCGCGCCTTGTCGGCGGCACCCTTGGCCGAGGTGTCGCGGTCCACAAGCTCGATGATCGCCATCGGCGCCATGTCGCCATAGCGGAACCCGGCCTTCAGCACGCGGCTGTAGCCGCCGGCGCGGTCCTTGTAGCGCGGGCCCAGCACTTCGAACAGCTTGGCCACGTCCTTGTCCTGCTTCAGCACGGCCGCGACCTGGCGGCGGGCATGCAGGTCGCCGCGCTTGGCCAGCGTGATCAGCTTTTCGATGATCGGGCGCAGTTCCTTGGCCTTGGGCAGGGTGGTCTTGATCTGCTCATGTTCGATGAGCGAGCCGCACATGTTGGCGAACAGCGCCTTGCGGTGTTCGTGGGTACGGTTCAGGCGGCGATAGCCGCGAGCGTGACGCATGATGATCTCCTCTTCGCGTTTTGCTTTGTGTTGCGGTCCCGTGCGTTGCGGTCCGCGTCGTTGGGGCATCTGCCCAGGCTTTCCCCGGCAATCCGGGCATTGGCGGGGGCGGTCTGTGCGACCGCCCCCGTCCGATCAGAACTGGTCCTCGAAGCGCTTGGCGAGGTCCTCGATGTTCTCCGGCGGCCAGTCCTCGACTTCCATGCCGAGGTGCAGGCCCATCGAGGACAGCACTTCCTTGATCTCGTTCAGCGACTTCCGGCCGAAGTTCGGGGTCCGCAGCATCTCGGCCTCGGTCTTCTGGATCAGGTCGCCGATATAGACGATGTTGTCGTTCTTCAGGCAGTTGGCCGAGCGGACCGACAGTTCCAGCTCGTCCACCTTCTTCAGCAGCAGCGGGTTGAATTCCAGCCCGTCATCCACGTCCGACCGGCTGGCCGATTCCGGTTCGTCGAAGTTGACGAAGATCGACAGCTGGTCCTGCAGGATGCGCGCGGCATAGGCCACGGCATCGTCGGGGGTCAGCGAGCCGTCGGTCTCGATCTTCATGGTCAGCTTGTCATAGTCCAGCACCTGGCCCTCGCGGGTGGGCTGCACCTCGTAGCTGACCTTCTTGACCGGCGAATAGATCGCGTCGATCGGGATCAGGCCGATCGGCGCATCCTCGGGGCGGTTCTTTTCCGCCGCGACATAGCCCTTGCCGGTGTTGACCGTCAGTTCCATGAACAGGTCGGCGCCGTCATCGAGATGGCAGATCACGTGGTCCTTGTTCAGGACCTCGATGCCGTTCGATTCCGAGATGTCGCCCGCCGTCACGACGCCCGGACCCTTGGCCGAGATCGACAGACGCTTCGGCCCCTCGACTTCCATCTTCAGGCTGACGCCCTTGAGGTTCAGCACGATGTCCGTCACGTCCTCGCGCACGCCCGCGACCGAAGAGAACTCGTGCAGCACGTTGTCGATCTGGACGCTGGTGATGGCCGCGCCTTGCAGCGAGGACAGCAGCACGCGGCGCAGCGCATTGCCGAGCGTCAGGCCGAAGCCACGCTCCAGCGGTTCGGCGACCACGGTCGCCTGGCGCGCCGGATCGTTGCCGGCGCGCACGTCGAGCTGCGCGGGCTTGATCAGTTCGGCCCAATTCTTGTGGATCATGCGTTCTGCCTCCATACCAGTTCCGGACCCATGTCCGCGGCCCGGAACACCCGAGGATAAAAACGAAAAGCGGACCGGGCCGCGCGATACCCGCACGGCCCGGCCCGGAAAGAAACCGTCAGACGCGGCGGCGCTTGGGCGGCCGGCATCCGTTATGGGCGATCGGCGTCACGTCGCGGATCGAGGTGATGTTGAAGCCCACGGCGGCCAGCGCGCGCAGCGCCGATTCCCGGCCCGAACCCGGACCCTGAACCTCGACCTCGATCGTTTTCACGCCATGTTCCTGCGCCTTGCGGCCCGCATCCTCGGCGGCCATCTGCGCGGCATAGGGGGTCGACTTGCGCGAACCCTTGAAGCCCATGGTGCCGGCCGACGACCACGAGATCGCGTTGCCCTGCACGTCCGAGATCAGGATCTTGGTGTTGTTGAACGACGAGTTCACATGCGCCACGCCGGCAGCGATGTTCTTGCGTTCCTTCCGCTTCATGCGGGTCTTGTCACGAGCCATTGCGAAACCCTCCCCTTACTTCTTCTTGCCGGCGATCGGCTTCGCCGGGCCCTTGCGGGTGCGGGCATTGGTGTGGGTGCGCTGGCCGCGGACCGGCAGGTTCTTGCGGTGACGCAGGCCGCGATAGCAGCCAAGGTCCATCAGACGCTTGATGTTCATCGACACTTCGCGGCGCAGGTCGCCTTCGACCGTCAGGTTCGCGTCGATATATTCGCGGATCTGCAGGACTTCGGCATCCGACAGGTCGTTCACGCGGCGGGCTTCGTCGATGCCGACGGCCTCGACGATCTGCTTGGCGAACATCGGGCCGATGCCGTGAATATACTGAAGCGCGATCGGAACGCGCTTTCCGGTGGGGATGTTGACGCCAGCAATACGAGCCACGCGTTCTTCCTTTTTGTTGCGGTTCCGTAGCGCCGGAACCTTTTTTCACAACGCAGGCCCGGGGTCGGGACCACCGGGCCGCACGATCTGTCCGATTCGGGGATGGTTCCGCCGCACCAAACGATTCTCTTGCGAGACGCCGTGCCTTAAGGGTTTCTCACCGCGGCGTCAAGCGACGCGGGCCGCCCCGGATCACCGGCGCGGGACCGTGTCGCGGGGCTCAGGCCCGATCCAGCAGCTGCGCGATGGCGCCGGACACGTCCGCCACATCGGCCATGCCGTCGACCTGCCGCAGGTCGCCCTTGGCATAGTAATAGCCGATCAGCGGCGCGGTCTTGCGATAGTATTCCCGCAGGCGGTCGGCAAAGACCTCGGGCGTGTCGTCCTTGCGCACCGGCTGGCCCGCGGCCAGCGTCTCCTCGGCGCGCTTGACGATCCGGCCGACCAGAGCCGCGTCATCGACGACCAGCTCGATCACCGCGTCCAGCCGCTGACCCATCCGCGCCAGCAACTCGCCAAGCGCGTCGGCCTGCTTCAGCGTCCGGGGAAAGCCGTCGAAGATGAAGCCGCCGGCGGACCCCTGGCGCAGCTTTTCCTCGATCAGGCCGATGACGATCTCGTCGGTGACGAGCTCGCCGCGATCCATGACCTCGGCCACGCGCCGCCCCATCTCGGTCCCCGAGGCCCGCGCCTCGCGCAGCATGTCGCCGGTCGAAAGCTGGACCATGCCGCGGTCTTCGGTCAGCTGGCGCGCCTGGGTTCCCTTGCCTGCGCCCGGGGGTCCCAGCAGGATGATGTTGGTCATGTCTCCGTCCCTCTTGTCGTCGTCTCAGCGCCGCGCGGGCGGCTTCTTCGCAGTGCCGCGCTTCTTGCCGCGAAGCTGGGATTTCTCGATCAGCCCTTCGTACTGGTGCGCCAGCAGATGCGACTGAACCTGGTTGATCGTGTCCATGGTGACGCTGACGACGATCAGCACCGACGTCCCGCCGAAATAGAACGGGATCGCCAGTTGCGAGCGCAGGATTTCCGGCAACAGGCAGACCAGCGCCAGATAGGCCGAGCCGATCACGAGGATCCGGTTCACCACGTAGTCGAGGTATTCCTCCGTCCGCTTGCCCGGGCGGATGCCGGGGATGAAGCCGCCCTGGTTCTTCAGGTTGTCGGCCACGTCATCGGTCTTGAAGGACACGTTCGCCGTGTAGAAATACGAGAAGAACACCAGCATCGCGACGAAGAACAACAGATACAGCGGCTGGCCCGGCCCGAAATAGGCCAGGATCGTCGACATCACCGGCCCGGTCTGCTGGCCCGAGAAGGTGGCGATTGTGGTCGGCAGCAGCAGCAGCGACGAGGCGAAGATCGCCGGGATCACGCCTGCCGGGTTGACCTTGATCGGCAGGTGGCTGGACCCGCCGTCATAGATCTTCATGCCGACCTGACGGCGCGGATACTGGATGTGGATCTTGCGCAGCGCGCGTTCCATGAACACGACGAAGCCCACCACCACCACAATCATCACCAGCACGCCGATGATCACCGCGGGCGAGATGGTCCCGGCGCGGCCCTGGCTCAGGAACTGCGCCAGCGCCGCGGGGATTTCCGCCACGATGCCCACGAAGATGATCAGCGAGATGCCGTTGCCGATGCCGCGCGCGGTGATCTGCTCGCCCAGCCACATCAGGAACATGGTGCCGCCGACCAGCGTGATCACCACCGACAGCTGGAAGAACAGGCCCGGATCATGGGCCAGCCCCCCCGCCTCGAGGCTGCGGGCGAGGCCATAGGCCTGGAACAGCGCCAGCGCCACGGTCGCATAGCGGGTGTACTGGTTCAGCTTCTTGCGGCCCTGTTCGCCTTCCTTCTTCAGCTGTTCCAGCGACGGCACCATCGCGCTGAGAAGCTGCACGATGATGGAGGCCGAGATATAGGGCATGATGCCGAGCGCGAAGATCCCCATCCGGCCGAGCGCGCCGCCGGTGAACATCGACAGGATCCCGCCCAGGCCCGCCGCCGCGTCGGTCATGAACTGCCGCAGCGCCGCGCCGTCGATCCCCGGCACCGGGATGAAGGTGCCGAGCCGATAGACGATCAGCAGGCCGATGGTGAAGAAGATGCGTTGCCGAAGATCGGTCGCCTTGCCAAGCGCGCCCCAGCTGAGGTTCGCGGCCATTTGCTCTGCGGCGGATGCCATGTCGATCTCTCTCATGCACAGCGCCGCCGAACCGTTTTCCGGTCGGCGGCGCCTGGAAAAACTCAAGGGCCTATGTAAGCGGCACGCAGACCGCCCACAACACCTTATTCAGCCGCTGCCGGGGCCTTGACGGTCAGGGTGCCGCCGGCCTTTTCGACCGCCTCGATCGCGGCCTTCGACGCGCCGGTGACGACGAGGGTCAGCTTCGACGTGGCCTCGCCCTTGGCCAGCACGCGGATGCCGTCGCGCTTGCGGGCGGTGACGCCGGCCGCGACCAGCGCATCCTCGGTGATCTCGGCCGAGGCGTCCAGCTTGCCGGCGGCCACGAACTTCTCGATCAGGCCGAGGTTGACCACCGCGTATTCCAGCCGGTTCGGCTTGTTGAAGCCGCGCTTCGGCAGGCGGCGGTACAGCGGCATCTGGCCGCCTTCATAGCCGTTCAGCGCCACGCCCGAACGCGAGGTCTGACCCTTGATCCCGCGGCCGGCGGTCTTGCCCTTGCCCGAACCCGGGCCACGCGCCACGCGCTTCTTCTTCTTCGCCGCGCCGTCGTTGTCGCGCAGTTCATGCAGTTTCATGTCGCTCTCCTTTGCCGGAAGACCCCCGCCAGCGACGGATGGGGGCACGCGGCCTGTTCATGATAAGTCTGGGGGCCAGCGGCCCACCGGCGGCGTATAGGGGCAAATCCGGGTGCGGATCAAGCCCGCTGATCCCGTCCCTGCCCCGAAAGCCGAGCGCCGCCCCGAAGGGCGGCGTTCCGTCTTGCATCGCGGCGCGGTGTCAGCCGCGCTCTTCGACGATCTGCACCAGATGCGGGATCGCGTTCACCATGCCGCGGACCGAGGGCGTATCCTCCAGCTCGCGGGTCTTGTGCATCTTGTTCAGCCCGAGGCCCTTCAGCGTGGCCTGCTGCTTGGCCGGGCGGCGGATCGGCGAACCGATCTGCTTGACGACGATGGTCTTTGCCATTTGTCCCGCTCCTTACGCTTCGATCGCTTCGGCTTCGGGCTTCTTCAGGATGTCCGCCACCTTCTTGCCGCGGCGCTGCGCGACCTGACGGGGCGAGGATTCCTGCTTCAGACCGTCCAGCGTGGCACGGATCATGTTGTAGGGGTTCTGCGACCCCAGCGACTTCGCCACCACGTCCTGGATGCCCAGCATCTCGAACACGGCGCGCATCGGACCACCGGCGATGATGCCGGTCCCCGCGACCGCGGTCCGCATCACGACCTTGCCGGCGCCGTGGCGGCCTTCCTGGTCGTGGTGCAGGGTGCGGCCGTCGCGCAGCGGCACGCGGATCAGCGAGCGTTTCGCCTGCTCCGTCGCCTTGCGGATCGCCTCGGGCACTTCTTTCGCCTTGCCCTTGCCGAAGCCGACGCGACCGCGCTGGTCGCCGACCACCACGAGCGCGGCAAAGCCGAAGCGTTTGCCGCCCTTCACGGTTTTCGACACGCGGTTGATCGCCACGAGACGTTCGGCGAATTCCGGGGTTTCCTCGCGCTCGCGACGGTCTTCGCGGCGGTCGCGGCGGTTTTCACGTTCTGCCATTTCCGTCTCCTCAGAACTTCAGGCCGCCGTCACGGGCAGCGTCGGCAAGCGCCTTGATCTTCCCGTGAAAGAGGAACCCGCCACGATCGAAGTAGCACTCTTCGATGCCGGCCTTCTTCGCCCGTTCGGCGATGGCCGCACCGACCTTCGCGGCCGCCTCGACATTGTTCTTGCCGACGACGCCGAGATCCTTCTCGAGCGTCGAGGCAGCCGCCAGCGTCACGCCGTTCACGTCGTCGATCAGCTGTACGCTGATGTTCTTCGAGGAACGGTGCACCGACAGGCGGGCCCGGCCGTTGGCCATTTTCCGCAGTTTGTTCCGGACGCGCAGGCGGCGCTTGAGGAACAGCTCTCTCTTGTTGTTCGCCATCATGCGCCCCTTACTTCTTCTTGCCTTCCTTGCGGAAGATGAACTCGCCCTTGTAGCGGATGCCCTTGCCCTTGTAGGGCTCGGGGCCGCGCCATTCGCGGATGTTCGCGGCGACCTGGCCGACCTCTTGCTGGTCGATGCCTTCCACCACGATCTCGGTCTGCTTCGGGGTCGTGACGGTCACGCCCTTCGGCACATCGAAATTCACTTCATGCGAATAGCCGAGCGACAGCTTCAGGACGTTGCCGGCCATCGCGGCGCGGTAACCCACGCCCTGGATTTCCAGCTCTTTCTTGAAGCCGGTCGTCACGCCGGTCACGAGGTTTTCCAGCATCGAGCGGGTCATGCCCCACTGCTGGCGGGCGCGCTTGGACAGGCCACGCGGGGTGACCTTCAGCGCGTTGTCCTCCAGCGCGATGGTGACGTCGTCGGTCGCCGTGAAGCTGCGGGTGCCTTTCGGTCCCTTCACCTCGACGGTCTGGCCCGACACGGTCGCCGAAACGCCCTTGGCCAGTTCTACGGGTTTCTTGCCGATACGAGACATTCCACCCTCCTCAGAACACGGTGCAAAGCACTTCGCCGCCAACATTGGCAGAGCGAGCGTTTGCATCGGACATGACGCCTTTCGGCGTGGAGACGATCGACACGCCGAGCCCGTTGCGGGGCGACGGCAGGTCCTTCATGGCCATGTACACGCGGCGGCCCGGCTTCGACACCCGCTTCAGTTCGCGGATCACCGGGGTGCCTTCGTAGTACTTCAGGCTGATTTCCAGTTCCGACCGGCCATCGGCCGTCGTCACGTTCTCATAGCCGCGGATGTAGCCCTCGTCCTTCAGCACATCCAGCACCCAGGCACGCAGCTTGGAGGCCGGCGAGCGGACGGTGGACTTGCCGCGCATCTGCGCGTTGCGGATGCGGGTCAGCATATCGCCGAGCGGATCGTTCATCGACATTGCCCGACCTCCTTACCAGCTCGACTTCACCATGCCGGGGATCTGGCCGAAGGAGGCCAGTTCGCGCAGCATGATCCGCGAGAGTTTGAGCTTACGGTAGTAAGCATGGGGACGGCCCGTAAGCTGGCAGCGGTTGTGCAGCCGGGTCGCCGACGAATTGCGGGGCAGTTGCGCGAGCTTGAGCGTGGCCTTGAACCGCTCTTCCATCGGGCGCGACTGATCTTCGATGACCGCCTTCAGGGCGGCGCGCTTGTTCGCATACTGCTTCACAAGCTTGGCGCGCTTCTTCTCGCGCTCGACCATGGAAACTTTTGCCATGTTGCGTACTCCTGCCGCGATCAGCTGTTGAAGGGCATGTTGAATTGCTTCAACAGCGCCTTCGCTTCCGCGTTGGTTTTCGCGGTGGTGCAGATGATGATGTCCATGCCGAGAACTTCGTCGACCTTGTCGAAGTCGATCTCGGGGAACACGATGTGTTCCTTCAGACCCATGGCATAGTTGCCGCGGCCGTCGAACGAGCTTCCCTTGACGCCGCGGAAGTCGCGGACGCGGGGCAGCGCGATGTTGATCAGACGGTCGAGGAATTCGAACATCCGGTCGCCGCGCAGCGTGACCTTGCAGCCCAGCGGCATCTCCTCGCGGACGCGGAAGCCGGCGATCGACTTCTTCGCCTTGGTGATGACGGCCTTCTGACCGGCGATCTTCGACAGCTCTTCCGCCGCCTGCTTCACCTTCTTGGTGTCCTTGACGGCCTCGCCGACGCCCATGTTCAGCACGATCTTCTCGAGCCGCGGGATCATCATGTCGTTCTTGTAGGAGAATTCCTCCTTCAAGGCCGCACGGATCGTGCCGGCATAATGCGACTTCAGGCGCGGGGTATAGGTGGTTGCGTCCAGCATCAGATCGCCTCCCCGGTGGTCTTGGCGAAACGCACCTTCTTGTCGCCTTCCATGCGGAAGCCGACGCGGGTGGCCTTGCCGTTGGTGTCGATCAGCGCGAGGTTCGACAGGTCGATCGGCATCGCCTTCGGCGTGCGGCCGCCCTGCGTTGTCTGCGTCTGGCGCTGGTGGCGGATGGCGATGTTCACGCCCTCGACCACGGCCTTGTTGTCCTTGGGCAGGACCTGGGTGATCTCACCCTGCTTGCCCTTGTCCTTGCCGGCCAGCACGACGACCTTGTCGCCTTTGCGGAGTTTCGCGGCCATCACAGCACCTCCGGCGCAAGCGAGATGATCTTCATGAAGTTCTTGGCCCGCAGTTCGCGCACGACCGGCCCGAAGATACGGGTGCCGACCGGTTCGCCCTGGTTGTTCAGGATGACGGCGGCATTGCGGTCGAAGCGGATGGCGGTGCCGTCTTCACGGCGGACTTCCTTCGCGGTGCGGACGACGACGGCCTTGCGGACGTCGCCTTTCTTCACGCGGCCTTTCGGAATCGCCTCCTTGACCGACACCACGATGATGTCGCCCACGGATGCGTAGCGGCGATGCGAGCCGCCCAGAACCTTGATGCACTGCACCCGGCGAGCGCCGGAGTTGTCAGCGACATCCAGATTGGTCTGCATCTGGATCATTCGGTTTCTCCCGACCTTTGGAGACAGCGCATCGCCGCCCCAGGGTTTCGATCAGATCGGATCGAGGCTTCGGATCAGGCGGTCGCCTGGTCGGTCACCACGGTCCAACGTTTCGTCTTCGAGATCGGCGCGCATTCGATGATGCGGACGGCGTCGCCGACCTTGAACTGGTTGTTCTCGTCATGCGCGCGATATTTCTTCGACAGACGCACGGTCTTCTTCAGAACCGGATGGGTGAAGCGGCGCTCGACCAGAACGGTGACGGTCTGGGCGTTCTTGTCGCTGGTGACGACGCCTTGCAGGATACGACGGGGCATATGCGTTGCTCCTTACTTCGCGTCGGCAGCCGCTTCGGCGGCCTTCTGGTTCAGAACCGTCTTCACACGGGCGGCGTCACGGCGGACGGCGCGCATGCGGGCGGTGTTTTCCAGCTGGCCGGTGGCCTGCTGGAAGCGCAGGTTGAAGGCTTCCTTCTTCAGCGACACGAGTTCATCGCGCAGCTGGTCCGGGGACTTCGTATGCAGATCCTTGGCGTTCATCGCCGTCTTTCCTTCCACAATCACCAGAGGGCCCCTGAAATCCGCCGCTGTCGCGGTGCCGCAGGGTGACCTTGAACCTGGTGGATCAATGACGAGCCGACGATTCCGAGTCGCCCCGGAACCGTGGATGGGGCCTGATACAGAAGAGCCACCCCGAGGGCAAGGAAAACTTGGGCCTTTTCGGCAAGCGCGTGGCAAACCAGGGGGCCGGAACGGCAAAGGCCCCCGCGGCGGGCGGGGGCCTTCTGTCCTGTCGGTGGCGGAGGCCGGACTTACCAGTCTTCCTTGGCCACGATCCGGGTCGTCACCGGCAGCTTGTTCGCGCCAAGGCGCAGCGCCTCGCGGGCGATGGATTCGGCCACGCCGTCGATCTCGAACATGATCCGGCCCGGCTTCACCTTGGCCGCCCAGAAATCGACGGAGCCCTTGCCCTTACCCATCCGCACTTCGGTCGGCTTCGAGGTGACCGGCGTGTCCGGGAACACGCGGATCCAGACCCGGCCCTGACGCTTCATGTGGCGGGTGATCGCGCGGCGGGCCGCCTCGATCTGCCGCGCGGTGACGCGTTCCGGTTCGGTCGCCTTCAGCGCGAAGGAGCCGAAGTTGAGGAGGAACCCGCCCTTGGCTTCGCCGTGGATGCGGCCCTTGTGCTGTTTGCGGAACTTCGTCCGTTTCGGTTGCAGCATCTTTCCTTACTCCTCAACGCTCTTGGCGGCGCTGCGGACGGGGCGGAGCCCCTTCCTGCGCTTCCGCGTGGCGGCGGTCGCGGGCCTGCGGGTCGTGCTCCATGATCTCGCCCTTGAAGATCCAGACCTTGACGCCGATGATCCCGTAGGGGGTCGTGGCTTCCGACAGCGCATAGTCGATGTCGGCGCGCAGGGTGTGCAGCGGCACGCGGCCTTCGCGGTACCATTCGGTCCGGGCGATCTCGGCCCCGCCGAGACGGCCGCCGACATTGACCCGGATGCCGAGCGCACCCATCCGCATCGCGTTCTGCACGGCGCGCTTCATCGCGCGGCGGAACGACACGCGGCGTTCCATCTGCTGCGCGATCGATTCTGCCACCAGCTGGGCGTCCACCTCGGGCTTGCGGACCTCGACGATGTTGAGGTGCAGTTCCGACTTGGTGAAGTTGGCCAGCTTCTTGCGCAGGGTTTCGATATCGGCGCCCTTCTTGCCGATGATCACGCCCGGACGCGCGGTGTGAATCGTCACCCGGCACTTCTTGTGCGGACGCTCGATGATCACGCGGCTGACGCCCGCCTGCTTGCACTCTTCATGGATGAAGTCGCGCATCTTCAGGTCTTCCAGCAGCAGGTTGCCATAGTCCTTCGACTCGGCGAACCAGCGGCTGTCCCAGGTGCGGTTGACCTGCAGGCGCATCCCGATCGGGTTGACCTTCTGTCCCATTACGCTTGCTCCCCGACGGTTTCCTCGACCTGGCGCACCTTGATCGTCAGTTCCGAGAAGGGCTTCATGATCTTGCCATAGCGACCCCGGGCCCGCGGACGGCCCCGCTTCATCACCAGGTTCTTGCCGACCCAGGCCTCGGCGACGATCAGGCTGTCGACATCGAGGTTGTGGTTGTTCTCGGCATTGGCGATGGCCGACTGCAGGCACTTCTTCACGTCGCCCGCGATGCGGCGCTTCGAGAAGGTGAGGTCGGCCAGCGCCTTGTCCACCTTCTTGCCGCGGATCATGGCGGCGACGAGGTTCAGCTTCTGCGGCGAGGTGCGCAGCATGCGCGAGATCGCCTGCGCTTCGTTGTCCGCCACGCGGCGCGGATTCTGTTCCTTACCCATGACGGTTTACTTCCTCTTGGCTTTCTTGTCGGCGGCGTGGCCGTAATAGGTCCGCGTCGGCGAGTATTCACCGAACTTCTGGCCGATCATCTCTTCGGTGACGGCAACGGGGATGTGCTTGTGCCCGTTGTAGACGCCGAAGGTCAGCCCGACGAACTGCGGCAGGATGGTCGAGCGGCGCGACCAGATCTTGATCACTTCGCTCTTGCCCGAATCACGCGCCTTCTCGGCCTTTTTCAGGACGTAGGCGTCGACGAAAGGACCTTTCCAAACAGAACGGCTCATGGATCAGCGTCCTTTCTTCTTCGCGTGGCGAGACCGCAGGATGTACTTGTCGGTCGCCTTGTTGCTGCGGGTGCGCTTGCCCTTGGTGTCCTTGCCCCACGGGGTGACCGGGGTCCGGCCGCCCGAGGTGCGGCCTTCGCCGCCGCCATGCGGGTGGTCGATCGGGTTCATCGCGACGCCGCGGACCGAGGGACGCTTGCCGAGGTGGCGGGTCCGGCCGGCCTTGCCGAGGTTCTGGTTCGAGTGGTCGGCGTTCGAGACCGCGCCCACGGTCGCCATGCATTCCTGGCGGACCAGACGCAGCTCGCCCGAGCTGAGGCGGATCTGCGCATAGCCGCCGTCACGGCCGACGAACTGCGCATAGGTGCCGGCGGCGCGCGCCAGCTGACCGCCCTTGCCGGGCTTCAGCTCGACATTGTGAACGATCGTGCCGATCGGCATGCCCGAGAAGGGCATCGCGTTGCCGGGCTTCACGTCGGTCTTGGTGCCGGCGATGACGCTGTCGCCCACGGCCAGGCGCTGCGGCGCGAGGATATAGGCCTGCTCGCCATCCGCATAGCGGACCAGCGCGATGAAGGCGGTGCGGTTCGGGTCATATTCGATCCGCTCCACCGTCGCGGCCACATCGAACTTCCGACGCTTGAAGTCCACGATGCGGTACAGACGCTTCGCGCCGCCGCCGATGCGGAACGCGGTGATCCGTCCGGTGTTGTTCCGGCCCCCGTTCTTCGTCAGGCCCTCGGTGAGGGACTTGACGGGACGGCCTTTCCAAAGCTCCGAACGGTCGATCAGAACCAGCCCACGCTGGCCAGGCGTCGTCGGTTTATACGACTTGAGTGCCATGCTTTCTGTCTTCCGTCAGCTTCTGGGTCTTGCGACCCGGTTTCCGTAAATGCTCGACGGCCCCGGAAATCCGGGGCCGCGCGAGTCGCGGTTCTCTATCAGAGGCCGGTGGCCACGTCGATAGTGTTCCCCTCCTCGAGGGTCACATAGGCCTTCTTCACGTCGCTGCGCTCGCCGGGGCGGCCGCGGAAACGCTTGGTCTTGCCCTTGGTGATGGTGGTGTTGACCGCCTTCACCTTCACGCCGAAGACCGCCTCGACCGCTTCCTTGATCGCGGGCTTGGTGGCATCGCGGCGGACTTGGAACACGACGGCATTCGCCTCGGAGGCCATGGTGGCCTTCTCGGTGATCACCGGCTTCAGGATCAGGTCGAAATGTTCGGGTTTCGCGCTCATTTCACGTCCCCTTTGCCAAGGCGGGCTTCCAGCGCCTCGACACCCGCCTTCGTGATCACCAAAGTGTCACGCTTCAGGATGTCGTAGACATTGGCGCCGATGGTCGGCAGCACGTCGATGCCGTCGATGTTGCGGGCGGCCCGGGCGAAGTTCTCGTTCACCGCGGCGCCGTCGATGATCAGCACGCGCTTCCAGCCCAGCTCCTTGGCGGCGCGGGCCAGCATCGCGGTCTTGGCCTCGGCCATCTCGGCCACGTCCAGTACCACGAGGTTGCCGGCCTTCGCCTTGGCCGACAGCGCGTGGCGCAGGCCGAGCGCGCGGAACTTCTTCGGCAGGTCATGGGCGTGGCTGCGCGGGGTCGGACCCTTGTAGACACCGCCCTTGCGGAAGATCGGCGCCTTGCGCGAGCCGTGGCGTGCGCCGCCCGTGCCCTTCTGGCGATAGATCTTCTTGGTCGAATAGCTGACATCCGACTTGCCCAGCACCGAATGGGTGCCGGCCTGGGCCTTGGCGCGCTGCCAGCGCACGACACGATGCAGGATGTCCGCGCGCGGCTCCAGGCCGAACAGCGCCTCGTCCAGATCGATCGAGCCGGCCTTGCCGCCGTCGAGCTTGATCACGTCGAGTTTCATTTGTCTTCCCCTTCCGGAGCTTCGTCCGCGGCGGCAGAGCCGTTCTCGGCTTCGGCCAGGGCTGCGGCTTCGGCGGCGGCCTGCGCTTCGGCCGCGGCCTTCGCGGCGGCTTCAGCCTCGGCGGCGGCTTCGGCGGCGGCGGCCTCGGCGGCGCGCTTGGCCTCTTCGGCATGGCTGCGCAGCGCGGCCGGCAGGATGACGTTCTCGGGGACCGGCTTCTTCACCGCGTCCTTGATCGTGACCCAGCCGCCCTTGGACCCGGGGACCGAGCCCTTGACCATGATCAGGCCACGGTCGCTGTCGGTGCGCACGATCTGGATGTTCTGGGTGGTCACGCGGACCGCGCCCAGATGACCCGCCATCTTCTTGCCCTTGAACACCTTGCCGGGGTCCTGGCACTGGCCGGTCGAACCGTGCGAACGGTGGCTGATCGACACGCCGTGCGAGGCGCGCAGACCGCCGAAGTTGTGCCGCTTCATCGCACCGGCAAAGCCCTTGCCGATCGAGGTGCCGGCGATGTCGACGAACTGGCCGGCAAAGTAGTGGTCGGCCGTGATCTCTTCACCGACGGCGATCAGGTTCTCGGGGGCGACCCGGAACTCGGCGATCTTGCGCTTGGGCGCCACGTTCGCCTTGGCGAAGTGGCCGCGCATCGCGGCGGTCGTGTTCTTGGCCTTGGCCGAGCCCGCGCCAAGCTGGACGGCGCTGTAGCCGTCACGCTCGACCGTGCGCTGAGCCACGACCTGCAGGTTGTCGAGTTGCAGCACGGTCACCGGGACCTGCTTGCCATCCTCGAGGAACAGCCGGGTCATGCCCAGCTTCTTGGCGATCACTCCGGAACGCAGCATCGTCACGCCCTCCTCAGACCTTGATCTCGACGTCCACGCCCGCCGCGAGGTCGAGCTTCATCAGCGCGTCCACGGTCTGGGGCGTCGGGTCGACGATGTCGAGCAGGCGCTTGTGCGTGCGGATCTCCCACTGGTCGCGCGACTTCTTGTCGATATGCGGACCACGGAGAACCGTGAATTTCTCGATCTTGTTCGGCAGCGGGATCGGGCCGCGCACCTGCGCGCCGGTCCGCTTGGCCGTATTGACGATCTCCTGCGTGCTGGCGTCGAGCACGCGGTAATCGAAGGCCTTCAGCCGGATGCGGATGTTGGTACCTTGCATCATGTCGCCTCGTTCAGAGGTCTCGGTTGAGAGGCAGATCCGGCCTCATGCCGGGCCTGCGTCGAACCGTCTTTGTCAGGGACGCGCGGCGATACACCGCGCAGCCCCGTCGTTCAAGAGAAAATCCGGCCCGGACGATGCCGGGCCGGAAAATTCTGCTGCAACCCTCTTACTTGAGGATCTTGGAAACGACACCTGCGCCGACGGTGCGGCCGCCTTCGCGGATGGCGAAGCGCAGTTTCTCTTCCATCGCGATCGGGGCGATCAGCTCGACCTCGAACTTCAGGTTGTCGCCCGGCATCACCATCTCGGTGCCTTCCGGCAGCTTCACCGTCCCGGTCACGTCCGTGGTGCGGAAGTAGAACTGCGGACGGTAATTGGCGAAGAACGGCGTGTGGCGCCCGCCCTCTTCCTTGGTCAGGATATAGGCCTCGGCCTCGAAATGGGTGTGCGGCTTCACCGAGCCGGGCTTGCACAGCACCTGGCCGCGCTCCACGCCGTCCCGGTCGATCCCGCGCAAGAGCGCCCCGATGTTGTCGCCCGCCTCGCCGCGGTCCAGCAGCTTGCGGAACATCTCGACGCCGGTGCAGGTCGATTTCTGCGTGGCACGGATGCCCACGATCTCGACCTCGTCGCCGACGTTGATCACGCCGCGCTCCACCCGGCCGGTCACGACCGTGCCGCGGCCCGAGATCGAGAACACGTCCTCGATCGGCATCAGGAACGGCTGGTCCACCGGACGCGCCGGGGTCGGGATGTAGCTGTCCACCGCATCCATCAGCGCCCGGATCGACTTCTCGCCGATCTCCTCGTCGCGGCCTTCCAGCGCCGCCAGCGCCGAGCCCTTGATGATCGGGATGTCGTCGCCGGGATAGTCATAGGAGGCCAGCAGTTCCCGCACTTCCATCTCGACCAGTTCCAGCAGTTCCTCGTCATCCACCTGGTCGACCTTGTTCAGGTAGACGACCATGTAGGGGATGCCGACCTGGCGGCCCAGCAGGATGTGCTCGCGCGTCTGCGGCATCGGGCCGTCGGCCGCGTTCACCACCAGGATCGCGCCGTCCATCTGCGCCGCGCCGGTGATCATGTTCTTCACATAGTCGGCGTGGCCGGGGCAGTCCACATGCGCATAGTGACGGTTCGCCGTCTCGTATTCCACATGCGCCGTCGAGATCGTGATCCCCCGCGCACGCTCTTCCGGCGCCGCGTCGATCTGGTCATAGGCCTTGAATTCGCCGAAATACTTCGTGATCGCCGCCGTCAGCGTCGTCTTGCCGTGGTCAACATGCCCGATCGTCCCCACGTTCACGTGCGGTTTCGTCCGTTCAAACTTTGCCTTTGCCATCATGGCCTCCTGTATCGGTCACGGTGCGTGAGCCACGCACCCTACATGGGTAGGGTGCGCCCTTCCGGGCGCACCGCGCTTATGCGTATTTCTTCTGGATCTCGTCCGAGATGTTCTGCGGGACCGGGTCGTAGTGGTCGAACAGCATCGTGAACACGGCGCGACCCGAGGACATGGAGCGCAGGTTGTTGATGTAGCCGAACATGTTGGCCAGCGGCACGAAGGCGTTGATCACGTTGGCGTTGCCGCGCGATTCCTGCCCCGTCACCATGCCGCGCCGCGAGGTCAGGTCGCCGATGATCGACCCGGTATATTCCTCGGGCGTCACCACCTCGACCTTCATGATCGGTTCCAGCAGCTTCGCACCGGCCTTGCGCAGGCCTTCCCGCATCGCGGCACGCGAGGCGATCTCGAAGGCCAGGACCGAGGAGTCGACGTCGTGGAAGGCACCGTCCAGCAGCGCGACCTTGAAGTCGATCACCGGGAAGCCGGCGAGCGGGCCCGAGTCCATGACCGACTTGATGCCCTTCTCGACGCCGGGGATGTATTCCTTCGGCACCGCGCCGCCGACGATCTTCGACTCGAAGCTGTAGCCTTCGCCCGCTTCGGTCGGGGTGATCGCCAGCTTGACGCGGGCGAACTGGCCCGTGCCGCCGGTCTGCTTCTTGTGCGTGTAGTCGATCTCGGCCGGCTGCGAGATGGTCTCGCGATAGGCCACCTGCGGCGCGCCGATATTCGCCTCGACCTTGAACTCGCGCCGCATGCGGTCGACGAGGATGTCGAGGTGAAGTTCGCCCATGCCCTTCATGATCGTCTGGCCCGATTCCAGATCGGTCTCGACGCGGAAGGAGGGGTCCTCGGCGGCCAGACGCGCCAGCGCCAGACCCATCTTTTCCTGGTCGGCCTTCGACTTCGGCTCGACCGCGATCTCGATCACCGGCTCGGGGAAAGTCATCGTTTCCAGCACGACCGGGTTCGCCGGGTCGCAGAGGGTGTCGCCGGTGGTGGTCTCTTTCAGACCGGCCAGCGCGATGATGTCGCCCGCGAAGGCTTCGTCGATCTCTTCCCGGTTGATGGCGTGCATCATCATCATCCGGCCGACGCGCTCGCGCTTGCCCTTCGTCGCATTCATCATCTGGTCGCCCTTCTTGAGGACGCCGGAATAGAGGCGGGTGAAGGTCAGCGAGCCCACGAAGGGGTCGTTCATGATCTTGAAGGCGAGGCCCGCGAAGGGCTGCGCGTCATCGGCCGAACGGGCGATGTTCCGGGTTTCCGTCTCGTCGCCCGGCGCGAAGCCCATATAGGCGGGCACGTCCAGCGGCGAGGGCAGGTAGTCGATCACGGCGTTCAGCATCGGCTGCACGCCCTTGTTCTTGAAGGCCGAACCGCAGGTGACCGGCACGAAGGTCATGCTGAGGCAGGCCTTGCGGATCAGCTTGCGCAGGGTGTCGACATCCGGCTCGGTGCCCTCGAGATAGGCCTCCATCGCGGTGTCGTCCATCTCGACGGCCAGTTCGATCAGCTTGCCGCGCCATTCCTCGGCCTCGGCCTTCAGCTCGGCACGAACCTCCTGACGGGTCCAGGACGCGCCCAGATCCTCGCCTTTCCAGGTCCACTCTTCCATCGTCACGAGGTCGATGATGCCTTCCAGCTTGTCCTCGGCGCCGATCGGCAGGGCGATCGGGGCGGGGGTGGCGCCGGTACGGTCCTTGATCATGCGGACGCAGTTGAAGAAGTCGGCGCCGATCTTGTCCATCTTGTTGACGAACACGATGCGCGGAACCTTGTAGCGGTCGGCCTGACGCCACACCGTTTCGGTCTGGGGCTCGACGCCGGCATTGGCGTCGAGAAGGCAGACCGCACCGTCGAGCACCGCCAGCGAACGTTCGACCTCGATGGTGAAGTCGACGTGGCCGGGGGTGTCGATGATGTTAAAGCGGTACTTCGTGTCCGAGGTGCCCTGCGCCGTCGGATCTTCCTGGCGCTGCCAGAAGGTCGTCGTCGCGGCCGAGGTGATGGTGATCCCCCGCTCCTGCTCCTGCTCCATCCAGTCCATCGTCGCGGCGCCTTCATGCACCTCGCCGATCTTGTGGGACTTGCCGGTGTAATACAGAATCCGCTCGGTCGTCGTGGTCTTGCCCGCGTCGATATGGGCCATGATCCCGAAGTTCCGGTAGCGGTTCAGGGGATAGTCGCGTGCCATTGGGCAGTCCTCAGGCTGAAGTTGTTACCAGCGGTAGTGGCTGAACGCCTTGTTGGCGTCGGCCATCTTGTGGGTGTCTTCGCGCTTCTTCACCGCGGTCCCGCGCGAGTTCGCGGCGTCGAGCAGCTCGCCCGCGAGGCGCTCTTCCATCGTGTTCTCGTTGCGGTTCTTGGCGGCGGTGATCAGCCAGCGGATCGCCAGCGCCTCCCGGCGCTCGGGGCGGACCTCGACGGGCACCTGGTAGGTCGCACCGCCGACCCGGCGCGAGCGGACCTCGACCGAGGGCTTCACGTTGTCGAGGGCCTCGTGGAAGACCTCGACCGGCTCGCGCTTCAGCCGGGTCTGCACCCGGTCGAGGGCGTTGTAGACGATGCGCTCGGCGACGGACTTCTTGCCGTCGACCATCAGGTTGTTCATGAATTTCGAGATGACGCGGTCGCCGAACTTGGCATCCGGCAGGACTTCGCGCTTCTCGGCAGCGTGACGACGGGACATATGCGCCTCTCCTTACTTCGGACGCTTCGCGCCGTATTTCGAACGGCGTTGACGACGGTCTTTGACACCCTGGGTATCCAACACACCGCGCAGGATGTGATAGCGGACACCCGGAAGGTCCTTCACCCGGCCCCCGCGGATGAGCACGACCGAGTGCTCTTGGAGGTTGTGCTTTTCACCGGGGATGTAGCTGATCACCTCGAAACCGTTGGTCAGCCGCACCTTGGCGACCTTCCGCATGGCGGAGTTCGGTTTCTTCGGGGTCGTCGTGTACACGCGGGTGCACACGCCACGCTTCTGCGGGCAGGATTGGAGGTGCTGCGACTTGGAGCGCTGCACCTTGGGCTGCCGCGGTTTGCGGATCAGCTGCTGGATCGTCGGCATATAGCTCGCCCTATGTTGCGGCCCGTTCAGTACTCGCCCGTCGGCGGGACATTCGGGGGCAGTCGTCAGTGATGTGCCCTGCGCGTCCGCAAAACACCAAAACCGCATCCGTCCCCTGCGCGGGGACGACGCGGTGGAGTTCCAGAGGATCGGGACCGACCGGCCCGGATCTTGACCACATTCATTCAGATACACACGGGCAGAGCCTTCCCCACCACGCGAGTGCGCGCCGTATATGGGGAGTCGCGGGGGTTGTCAACAGCAGCCCCTCGGCCCGCGGGGTCCGCGGACCGGCGGTCACGCCTGCGACGCGCCCCGCTTACCTGCCAGCCGGCTTTCCCGCCACAGGGTGAACAGGCCCGAGACGATGACGATGCCCGCGCCGGCCAGCGTCAGCCGGTCGGGCAGCTGACCGAAGCTGATCCAGCCCAGCAGGATCGCCCACAGCAGCGCGGTATAGCGGAAGGGCGCCACCACCGCCATCTCGCCGGTGCGCATCGCCATGGTGATGCAGAGGTAGCCCGCGATCAGGAAGGCGCCCGAACCCGCCAGCTGCACCGCCGCCACCGGGGGCACCGGTGCCCAGCCCTGGAACGGGCTCGCCACCGCCCCCAGCAGCATCACCGCGATCGCGGCATAGGCCACCACGGTCATCGAGGGCAGGTCGGCCGACAGCCGGCGGGTGGACAGGTCGCGCAGCGCCACCGCCAGCATCGCGGCCAGCCCCATCAGCGACCAGACGTTGAACCCCTCGGCCCCCGGCTTGATGATCAGCAGCACGCCCACAAATCCCGCCAGCACCGCCAGCAGCCGGCGCCAGCCGATCCCTTCGCCGAAGACGACCGCCGCCAGCAGCGTCATCACCAGCGGCAGCGACTGCATGATCGCCGACAGGTTGGCCAGCGCCATGTACTGCAGCGCGGTCAGGAACAGGGCCGTCGCCAGCACCTCGCCCGCCAGCCGCAGCGCCATCACCCCGCGGTCGCGGCGCGGCAGTCCCAGACGGATGTCGCCCGTCACCCGCGACAGCCCTGCCAGCAGCAGCAACGTCACCACCCCGCGCAGGAAGATCGCCTGAAACAGCGGCACCTCGCGGGTCGCGGCCTTCATCAGCGTGTCATTGCCGGTGAAGGCGGCCATCGCCGCCACCATCAACAGGACACCCGCGAGATTTCCGGACGGTCGCATCATGCTGCCGCCATACCAGCGCCGCGCCGGCGCAGCCAGAGCACCCGCACTGGACGGAGCCGGGGCGGCATGGTTCAACGTGCCATCTGCCCGGAGGTCCGATGCGTGCGCTGGTCATATCCTCGATGCGGGACGAAGGTCCGTTCATCGTCGAATGGGTTACCTGGTACCGGCTGATCGGCTTTACCGACATCCTCGTGCTGACCAATGACTGCAGCGACCATTCGCCGGACCTGCTCGATGCGCTGCAGGCGGCGGGCTGGGTGACGCATGTGCGCGCCACCATCCCGGACGGCGCCTATCCGCAGCAGGCCAAACTGCGCCGCGCCCGCCGGCATCCGCTGGTGGCCGAGGCGGACTGGATCCTGATCTGCGACGTCGACGAATTCCTGGTCATCCACCGGGGCGAGGGCCGGATCGGCGACCTGCTGCCCGCGGGCGACGCCCCCTTTACCGGCATGTCGATCAACTGGCGGGTGTTCGGCACCGGCAACCGGCTAGACTGGGGCGACGGGCTGGTGCACCGGCAGTTCCACCGCTGCGCCTGGCGGGTGCATGGCGTCAATCGCTGGTTCAAGGGGCTGTTCCGGCGGCCCGAGATCTTCGGCAAGTTCCAGTCGCACGGACCTTCGGGCTTCGACCGCGCGACGGCGGGGGCGGACTGGGGCGCCGAACCGCTGGTCTGGGTCAATTCCGCCGGCACCGTCCTGCCCGACTGGCACCCCGAAGGCGCCTATATGCGGATGACGCCCCAGCACCTGACGACCCATGAGGCCGCGCAGATCAACCACTACATGCTGCGGTCCGAGGAAAGTTTTTCGCTGAAGCGCGGGACGCTCAGCGCCGCGGCGCTGAAGGACCGCTATACCGACGAATTCTTCGACCGATTCAACCGGAACGAGGCCGAGGATACCAGCGCGCTACGCCATGCCGCCGCCTTCGACGCGCTGCACGCCCGGGCGATGACCCTGCCTGGCGTCGCGCGGCTGCACCACCTGTGCTGCGCCGACTATGCCGCCCGGCTGGCCGCCCGGGCCGGGCGTGCGCCGGAGGACGACCCCCGCCGCCGCCTGCACCTGATCCGCGCCGCAGCGGCGCGGTAAGGGGGCAGCCACACGCAAACGGCCCCGCATCGCTGCGGGGCCGTCCTGTTGCTGACGGTGGCCTCAGGCCGCCGGGATCAATCCCGGCTTTCCGGCGTGTCCACCAGACCGAAGGCGTCCTCGTCCTCGCCGATCACCTCGCCCATCCCCATCGGGGCGGCGAGGGCCGCGGCGCGTTCGGCCTCGGCCCGGCGCTGCTCGATCACCGCCTGATCGCGGTCGGACGCGATCTTGCGGATGCGCGAGGTCGCGCCGCCGGTGCCGGCCGGGATCAGCCGGCCGACGATGACGTTTTCCTTCAGGCCCACAAGCTTGTCGCGCTTGCCCTGAACGGCAGCCTCGGTCAGCACCCGGGTCGTTTCCTGGAAGGACGCCGCCGAGATGAAGCTGCGGGTCTGCAGGCTGGCCTTGGTGATGCCGAGCAGCACCGGCTCGCCCACTGCCGGACGGGCGCCGCGGGCGATGACCTTGGCGTTCTCTTCCTCGAACTCCGCCTTGTCGATGTGCTCGCCTTTCAGCAGCGTCGTCTCGCCGGAATCGAGGATCTCGATCTTCTGCAGCATCTGGCGGACGATCACCTCGATGTGCTTGTCGTTGATCTTCACGCCCTGCAGCCGGTAGACGTCCTGCACCTCGTCGATCAGGTAGTCGGCCAGCGCCTCGATCCCCATGATGCGCAGGATGTCATGCGGCGCGGGGTTGCCGTCCATGATGTAGTCGCCCTTCTGCACGAAGTCGCCTTCCTGCACCGGGATGTGCTTGCCCTTCGGCACCATGTACTCGACCGTCTGCATCGTCTCGTCGGTCGGCTCGATCGTGATCCGGCGTTTGTTCTTGTAGTCCTTGCCGAAGCGCACGTAGCCGTCGATCTCGGCGATGATGGCGTGGTCCTTCGGACGACGGGCCTCGAACAGTTCCGCCACGCGGGGAAGACCCCCGGTGATGTCCTTGGTCTTGGCACCTTCGCGCGGGATACGCGCCACCACGTCGCCGGCCTTCACCTCCTGCCCGTCCTCGACCGACAGGATGGCGTCCACCGACATCGGATAGCTGACCGGGTTGCCCTGCTCGTTGCGCACGGGCTCGCCGGATTCGCCGTCCATGATGATGATCTCGGGCTTCAGGTCGTTGCCGCGCGGCGCGGTGCGCCAGTCGGTGACGATCTTCTGGGTCATGCCCGTGGCTTCGTCGGTTTCCTCGCGCACGGCGATCCCCGAGATCAGGTCCACGAACTTCGCCACGCCCGCCTTTTCGGCGATGATCGGCAGGGTATAGGGGTCCCATTCGAACAGCTTGGCACCGCGTTTGACGGTGGCGCCTTCCTTGACGAAGATCTTCGAGCCGTAGGACAGCTTGTGGCTGGCCCGTTCCTGGCCGGCCTCGTCGATGATGGCGAGCTGCATGTTCCGGCCCATCACGATCTGCTCGCCATTCGCGTTGACGAGGATGTTCGGGTTGCGGAACTCGATCACGCCTTCCTGGCTGGCTTCGAGGAACGACTGCTGGCCGCCCTGCGCGATGCCGCCGATGTGGAAGGTCCGCATCGTCAGCTGCGTGCCGGGTTCGCCGATCGACTGCGCGGCGATGATGCCCACCGCCTCGCCCTGGTTCACCAGCGTCCCGCGCGCGAGGTCGCGGCCATAGCACATGGCGCAGACGCCCTCTTCGGCCTCGCAGGTCAGGGCCGAACGGATGCGCATCGCCTGCACGCCCGCCGTCTCGACCGCATCGGCCTTGCGCTCGTCGATCAGTTCGTTCTTGCGCACGACCACCTCGTCGGTGCCCGGCACCAGCACGTCCTCGGCCGCGACGCGGCCCAGGATGCGTTCGCTGAGCGGCGAGACCACCTCGCCGTCATTGACGGCGGCCGAGGCAGTGATCGCCCGTTCCGTGCCGCAGTCATGCAGCCGGATGATGCAGTCCTGCGCCACGTCGACCAGACGGCGGGTCAGGTAGCCTGAGTTCGCGGTCTTCAGCGCGGTATCGGCCAGACCCTTCCGCGCGCCGTGGGTGGAGTTGAAGTACTCCAGCACGGTCAGGCCTTCCTTGAAGTTCGAGATGATCGGCGTCTCGATGATCTCGCCCGACGGCTTGGCCATCAGGCCGCGCATCCCGCCCAGCTGTTTCATCTGCGCAGGCGAACCCCGTGCCCCAGAGTGGGACATCATGTAGACGGAGTTCGGCTCTTTCTCGGCCCCGGCATCGTCCTTACGGACCGCCGAGATTTCCTTCATCATCTCGGCCGCGACGGCATCCGAACATTTCGACCAGGCATCGACGACCTTGTTGTACTTCTCACCCTGGGTGATCAGGCCGTCCATGTACTGCTGTTCGAATTCCTTCACCTGATCCTGGACGTCGCCCACGATCTTCCACTTGCTGTCCGGGATGACCATGTCGTCCTTGCCGAACGAGATGCCGGCCCGGAAGGCCTCGCGGAAGCCCAGACCCATGATCTGGTCGCAGAAGATGACCGACTCCTTCTGCCCGCAATAGCGGTAGACGGTGTCGATGACGTTCTGCACGTCCTTCTTCCGCAGCAGGCGGTTCACCAGCTCGAACGGGGCCTTGGCATTCAGCGGCAGCAGGCTGCCCAGACGGACCCGGCCCGGCGTGGTTTCGAAGCGCTTGGACACCTCGTTGCCTTCGGAATCGATCTGCTTGACCCGCGCGGTGATCTTGGAATGCAGATGCACCGCACCCGCGTTCAGCGCGTGTTCCACCTCTTCGACCGAAGCGAAGGCCATGCCCTCGCCCGGCATCCCGTCCCGCGCCATCGACACATAGTAGAGGCCCAGCACCATGTCCTGCGAGGGCACGATGATCGGCGCGCCGTTGGCGGGCGACAGCACGTTGTTGGTCGACATCATCAGCACGCGCGCTTCCAGCTGGGCTTCCAGCGAAAGCGGAACGTGCACGGCCATCTGGTCACCGTCGAAGTCGGCGTTGAAGGCCGAGCAGACCAGCGGGTGGAGCTGGATCGCCTTGCCTTCGATCAGGATGGGTTCAAACGCCTGGATGCCCAGACGGTGCAGCGTCGGCGCGCGGTTCAGAAGGACCGGATGTTCGCGGATCACCTCGTCGAGGATATCCCAGACCTCGGGGCGCTCCTTCTCGACCAGCTTCTTCGCCTGCTTGACGGTCGAGGACAGGCCCTTCGCCTCCAGCCGCGAATAGATGAACGGCTTGAACAGTTCGAGCGCCATCTTCTTCGGCAGGCCGCACTGGTGCAGCTTCAGTTCCGGCCCGGTCACGATGACCGAGCGGCCCGAGAAGTCCACCCGCTTGCCCAGAAGGTTCTGGCGGAACCGGCCCTGCTTGCCCTTCAGCATGTCCGACAGCGATTTCAGCGGGCGCTTGTTGGCACCCGTGATCACGCGGCCGCGGCGGCCGTTGTCGAACAGCGCATCGACCGATTCCTGCAGCATCCGCTTTTCGTTGCGGACGATGATGTCGGGCGCGCGCAGTTCGATCAGCCGCTTCAGGCGGTTGTTCCGGTTGATGACCCGGCGGTAGAGGTCGTTCAGGTCCGAGGTCGCGAAACGGCCCCCGTCCAGCGGTACCAGCGGGCGCAGTTCCGGCGGGATGACCGGGATCACGGTCAGCACCATCCATTCCGGGCGGTTGCCGGATTCGAGGAAGGATTCGACGATCTTCAGCCGCTTGATGATCTTCTTCGGCTTCAGCTCGCCGGTGGCCTCCTTCAGCTCCTCGCGCAGCTGGTCGGCAGTGGCCTCGAGGTCGATGGCCGCCAGCATCTCGCGGATCGCCTCGGCGCCGATATTGGCGGTGAAGGCGTCAGCCCCGTACTGGTCCTGCGCGTCGAGGAAGTCTTCCTCGGTCAGCAGCTGGCCATAGGTCAGGTCGGTCAGGCCCGGCTCGATGACGACGTAGTTCTCGAAATAGAGGATGCGCTCCAGATCGCGCAGCGTCATGTCCAGCATCAGGCCGATGCGCGAGGGCAGCGACTTCAGGAACCAGATATGCGCGACGGGCGCGGCCAGCTCGATATGGCCCATGCGTTCGCGGCGGACCTTCTGCAGCGTGACTTCCACGCCGCATTTCTCGCAGACGACGCCGCGATACTTCATCCGCTTGTACTTGCCGCAGAGGCACTCGTAGTCCTTGATCGGCCCGAAGATGCGCGCGCAGAACAGGCCGTCGCGTTCGGGCTTGAACGTGCGGTAGTTGATGGTCTCGGGCTTCTTGATCTCGCCGTAGGACCAGCTGAGGATCCGCTCGGGCGAGGCCAGCGAGATCTTGATCTCGTCGAAGGACTTCGGCGCGGCGAGCGGGTTGAACGGATTCGCGGTCAGTTCCTGGTTCATCTTCCAATCCTTGCAATCGGGCGGTGGCGGCGGGGCGACGGGATCGCCCCCCCCGGGGACCGAGAGGCGGGGCTAGCCCGCCTGCCGGTCACTCCTCTCCATCCGCATCCAGGAGTTCCATGTTGAGGCCCAGACCCCGGACCTCTTTCACCAGCACGTTGAAGCTTTCGGGGACGCCGGCCTCGAAGTTGTCCTCGCCCTTGACGATCGACTCGTAGACCTTGGTCCGGCCCGCCACGTCGTCCGACTTGACGGTCAGCATCTCCTGCAGGGTGTAGGCCGCGCCATAGGCTTCCAGCGCCCAGACCTCCATCTCGCCGAACCGCTGGCCGCCGAACTGGGCCTTGCCGCCCAGGGGCTGCTGCGTGACGAGGCTGTAGGGCCCGGTCGAACGCGCGTGGATCTTGTCGTCGACAAGGTGGTGCAGTTTCAGCAGGTACTTGACCCCGACGGTGACCTTCCGCGCGAACTTCTCGCCCGACCGGCCGTCGAACAGCTCCGACTGGCCCGAGGTGTCGAAGCCCGCCCGCATCAGCGCGTCGTTGACATCGGCCTCCTTCGCGCCGTCGAAGACGGGCGTGGCGATCGGCACGCCGCGGCGGACCGCGCCGGCCTTCTCCAGCAGCTCGTCTTCCTCGAGGTCGCCGAAGGCGTCCTCATAGGCATCGGGACCGTAGCCGTGCTTCAGCGCGTCGCGGACCGGGGTCATGTCGCCGTTGCGGCGATAGTCGTTCAGCGCATCGTCGATCCGCAGGCCCAGACCGCGCGCGGCCCAGCCCATATGGGTTTCGAGGATCTGACCGACGTTCATCCGCGACGGCACGCCCAGCGGGTTCAGCACCATGTCGACAGCGGTGCCATCGGCGAGGAACGGCATGTCCTCGATGGGCACCACCTTGGACACGACACCCTTGTTGCCGTGACGGCCGGCCATCTTGTCGCCCGGCTGCAGCTTGCGCTTCACCGCCACGAACACCTTGACCGACTTCATCACGCCCGGGGGCAGGTCGTCGCCACGGCGGACCTTTTCGACCTTGTCCTCGAACCGGTGCTCCAGCGCCCGCTTCTGCGCCTCGAACTGCGAGTTCAGCGCCTCGACCTGCTGCGCATCGGCCTCTTCGCCGAGTGCCAGCTGCCACCACTGGCCGCGCGACAGCGTTTCCAGCAGCTCCTCGGTGATCTCGGTCCCGGCCTTGATGCCCTTCGGACCCTTCACCGCGGACTTGCCGAGGATCATCGACTTCAGACGCGCATAGATGTTGCGTTCGAGGATGTGCAGCTCGTCGTCCCGGTCCCGGGCCAGACGCTCCACCTCTTCCCGCTCGATCTGCAGCGCACGTTCGTCCTTGTCGACGCCGTGGCGGTTGAACACGCGGACCTCGACCACCGTGCCGTAGTCACCCGGCGGCAGGCGCAGCGAGGTATCGCGCACGTCCGACGCCTTTTCCCCGAAGATGGCGCGCAGAAGTTTCTCTTCCGGCGTCATCGGGCTTTCGCCCTTGGGGGTGATCTTGCCCACGAGGATGTCGCCCGGCCCCACTTCGGCGCCGATATAGACGATGCCGGCCTCGTCGAGGTTGCGCAGCGCCTCTTCGCCCACGTTCGGGATGTCGCGGGTGATCTCTTCCGGGCCCAGCTTGGTATCGCGGGCCGAAACCTCGTATTCCTCGATATGGATCGAGGTGAACACGTCGTCACGGACGATGCGTTCCGAGATCAGGATCGAGTCCTCGTAGTTGTAGCCGTTCCACGGCATGAAGGCGACGATGACGTTCTTGCCGAGCGCCAGTTCCCCCATGTCGGTCGACGGACCGTCGGCGATCACCTCGCCCTTGCGGATGCGGTCGCCCACCTTCACCAGCGGCTTCTGGTTGATGCAGGTGTTCTGGTTCGAACGCTGGAACTTGCGCAGACGGTAGATGTCCACGCCAGCATCGCCGATCTCCAGGTCTTCCGTCGCCCGGATCACGATCCGGGTGGCATCGACCTGGTCGATCACGCCGCCGCGGCGCGCCATGATCGCGGCGCCGGAATCCTGGGCCACCACGGCCTCGATCCCGGTGCCGACGAAGGGCGCGTCGGCCTGCAGCAGCGGCACCGCCTGCCGCTGCATGTTCGAACCCATCAGCGCGCGGTTGGCGTCGTCGTTTTCGAGGAACGGGATCAGCGAGGCCGCAACCGAGACCAGCTGCTTCGGCGACACGTCGATCAGGTCCACCGCATCCGGCGGGTTCAGCATGAATTCGCCCGACTGGCGGGTCGAGATCAGGTCCGACACGAAACGGCCTTCGGCGTCGAGTTCGGCATTCGCCTGCGCGACGGTGTGGCGCATTTCCTCGGTGGCCGACATGTACTGCACGTCATCCGTGACCTTGCCGCCGGAAACCTTGCGGTAGGGGGTCTCGATGAAGCCGTACTTGTTCACCCGGGCGAAGGTCGCCAGCGAGTTGATCAGGCCGATATTCGGGCCTTCCGGCGTCTCGATCGGGCACATCCGGCCATAGTGGGTCGGGTGAACGTCGCGAACCTCGAAGCCCGCGCGTTCGCGGGTCAGACCGCCCGGCCCGAGCGCCGACAGACGCCGCTTGTGCGTCACTTCCGACAGCGGGTTGGTCTGGTCCATGAACTGCGACAGCTGCGACGAGCCGAAGAATTCGCGCACCGCCGCCGCCGCCGGCTTGGCGTTGATCAGGTCCTGCGGCATCACCGTGTCGATCTCGACCGAGGACATGCGTTCCTTGATCGCGCGTTCCATCCGCAGCAGGCCGACGCGATACTGGTTTTCCATCAGCTCGCCCACCGACCGCACCCGGCGGTTGCCGAGGTGGTCGATATCGTCGATCTCGCCCTTGCCGTCGCGCAGTTCGACCAGCGCCTTGATGCACGAGATGATGTCCTCGCGGCGCAGGGTGCGCTGCGTGTCGGGCGCATCGAGGTTCAGGCGCATGTTCATCTTGACCCGGCCCACGGCCGACAGGTCATAGCGTTCGCTGTCGAAGAACAGGCTGTTGAACAGGGTCGAGGCGGCCTCGACGGTCGGCGGCTCGCCCGGGCGCATCACGCGGTAGATGTCCATGAGCGCGCCGTCGCGGTTCATGTTCTTGTCCGCGGCCATCGTGTTGCGGATGTAGGGACCGACGTTGACGTTGTCGATGTCCAGCACCGGGATGTCGGTGATGCCGTTGTCCAGCAGGACCTTCAGCGTGCCGCCGGTGATCTCGCCGTCGCGGTCATAGGTCAGGGTGATCTCGTCCCCGGCCTCGACATAGATCGCGCCCGTTTCCTCGTTGATGATGTCCTTGGCGACGAAGCGGCCGACGATGTGGTCGAAGGGCACCAGCAGTTCGGTGACCTTGCCCTCGTCCTGCAGCTTCTTGACCATCCGCGGCGTGACCTTGTCGCCCGCCTTGCAGATGACCTCGCCGGTGGCGGCGTCGATCAGGTCATAGGTCGGACGGGTGCCCCGCACGCGTTCGGGGAAGAAGCGGGTGACCCAGCCGCGGTTCTTCATGTGCTTGAAGGCGACGGTGTTGTAATAGGCATCCATGATGCCTTCCTGATCCAGCCCGAGGGCATAGAGCAGGGTGGTCACCGGCAGCTTGCGGCGACGGTCGATGCGCGCGAACACGATGTCCTTGGCGTCGAACTCGAAGTCCAGCCAGGACCCGCGATAGGGGATGATCCGGCAGGCGAACAGCAGCTTGCCCGAGGAATGGGTCTTGCCCTTGTCATGGTCGAAGAACACGCCGGGCGAACGGTGCATCTGGCTCACGATGACGCGTTCGGTGCCGTTCACGATGAACGTCCCGTTGGGCGTCATCAGGGGCATGTCGCCCATGTAGACGTCCTGTTCCTTGATGTCCTTGACGGATTTCGCCCCGGTATGTTCGTCGATATCGAACACGATCAGGCGCAGCGTCACCTTCAGCGGCGCGCTGTAGGTCATGTCGCGCGCCTGGCATTCGTCGACGTCGTATTTCGGCTTCTCGAGTTCGTATTTCACGAACTCGAGGATGGCATTCTCGTTGAAGTCCTTGATCGGGAAGACCGACTGGAAGACGCCCCGGATCCCCTCGCCGTCCGCCGCCTGCGGGCCGTCGCCGGATTTCAGGAACAGGTCATAGGAGGATTTCTGGACCTCGATGAGGTTCGGCATCTCCAGCACTTCGCGGATCTTGCCGAAATACCTGCGGATACGCTTCTGGCCAACGTAGCTCTGAGCCATGCTCGTCGTCACCTTTCGTCTTCTCTGCGCACGTCCCGTCGGGGCCACGGACACGCCGCCGAATGAAGGGGGTGAGGTTCCATTCCCGCCGACCGTCCCACCGGGCGGCACCCGAACCTCGAACCGCGCCTTGGAGAGGCCCTGCCCCGCTCGTGCCGAACGGGACCTCTCCAAGACGGGTCAGGCCGGGCCCGGGAAACCCGGACCCAGCCATCTTTCATGCCTCGGGATGCGGAACGCGCATCCGTCTGGATTACTTCAGCTCGACCTTGGCGCCAGCAGCTTCGAGCTTCTTCTTCAGCTCTTCGGCTTCGGACTTCGGCGCGGCTTCCTTCACCTTGCCGCCGGCCTCGACCAGATCCTTCGCCTCTTTCAGGCCCAGGCCGGTGATGGCGCGGACTTCCTTGATGACGTTGATCTTGTTGGCGCCGGCGTCGGTCAGGACGACGTCGAACTCGGTCTTTTCCTCTTCGGCGGCAGCAGCCGGGCCAGCGGCCGGGCCAGCCATCATGACGGCGCCACCGGCAGCCGGCTCGATGCCGTATTCGTCCTTGAGGATGGTTTTCAGTTCCTGGGCCTGCAGCAGCGTCAGGTTGACGATTTGCTCGGCGAGTGCTTTCAGATCAGCCATTTCTCTGTTCCGTTCTAAAGATGGGGGTCCAACGTCAGGGCGACAACCCTACGCGGCACTTGGTTGCTCACGCGGCTTCCCGTTCCTCGAGGGTCTTGAGGATGCCGGCAATGTTCGAAGCGGGCGCGCCGATCGCACCGGCGACGTTCGAGGCAGGGGCGCCGATGCAAGCCACGATCGAAGCAATAAGCTCCTCGCGCGACGGCATCTGGGCCACAGCTTTCACACCGGCCTGGTCGAGGACCGTGGTGCCCATCGCACCGCCAAGGATCACGAACTTCTCGTTCTTCTTGGCATAGGCGTCCGAGACCTTCGCCGCGGCGACGGGGTCTTCGGAGAAGGCGAACACGGTCATCCCCTTGAGAAGCGCACCCATGCTTTCGCCGGGCTTGCCTTCGAGGGCGATCTTGGCGAGCCTGTTCTTGGCGACGCGGACAGACCCGCCGACGGCACGCATCTCCGCCCGCAGGTCCTGCATCTGAGCAACTGTCATGCCTTCGTAGTGGGCAACCACCACGACGCCAGAGCTTTCGAAGATCTGGCCGAGTTCCTCGACCACTTTCTCTTTCTGGGCTCTATCCACAGTTTCACTCCAAGTATGGGGGTTTCCCCCCGGCTCAGTTCCGCCCCGCCGGAAGGCGGGGCATACGAGTCCGGTATTACGGGCTACCCAACCCACATCCCGAAGCGCGTTCGAGAGCGAAATTGACTGATCCCGTCTCGGGCAGGACTTATGGATGCCCACCGTCTCGGACGTGCACCGACCGGCAACGACGAATCGCTACCGGGCCGGAGATTGCTTCCTAGTCGGAACGGGGGCGCTTTCCAAGAGCCGATTGCGCAACAGCAGGCACAGCCCGCGCTGCCGCCTGCCGGATCCGCCGCGATCGCGGCTGGCGCAGAGGCTAGCGCATCTTCGGCCCGCGGACCAGCGGCGCGAGCGACGGGGCCGAAAAGAAGACGGGGCCGAAAAGAAACGGGCGGCCCCCAAGGGCCGCCCGCATCGCATTCCGTCCGCTGGCCTCAGGCCGCGGTGGTGGCCGCCGTGGTGGCCGAGGTCAGGTCCAGGGTCACGCCCGGGCCCATGGTCGAGGACAGCGACACCTTCTTCAGATAGGTGCCCTTGGCGCCCGTGGGCTTGGCCCGGCTGACCGCCTCGACGAAGGCGCGGACGTTCTGCGCGAGCTTGTCGCCCTCGAACGAGACCTTGCCGACGCCGGCATGGATCACGCCCGCCTTCTCGACCTTGAACTGCACCTCGCCGCCCTTGGCGGCCTCGACGGCAGTCTTCACGTCCATCGTCACCGTGCCGACCTTCGGGTTCGGCATCAGGTTGCGCGGGCCGAGGATCTTGCCCAGACGGCCCACCAGCGGCATCATGTCCGGCGTCGCGATGCAACGGTCGAACTCGATCTTGCCCGACTGGATGGTTTCCATCAGGTCTTCGGCGCCGACGATGTCGGCCCCCGCCGCCTTGGCCTCGTCGGCCTTGGCGCCGCGCGCGAACACCGCGACGCGGACGGTCTTGCCGGTGCCGTTCGGCAGCTGGCAGACGCCACGGACCATCTGGTCGGCGTGGCGCGGATCGACGCCGAGGTTCATTGCGATCTCGACCGTCTCGTCGAACTTGGCCGAGGCCGCCTGCTTGATCAGCGCGACCGCCTCTTCGACGGACAGGTTCGCCTTGCCCTCGAACTGGGCGCGGGCAGTCTGGGTGCGTTTACCGTGCTTGGCCATGACTTACCCCTTGACCTCGATACCGATCGACTTCGCCGACCCGAGGATGATCTGCATCGCCGCCTCGACGTCGTTGGCGGAGAGGTCCTTCATCTTGGCTTCGGCGATCTGGCGCACCTGCGCGACAGTGACATAGCCCGCGACCTCGCGGCCCGGCTTGGCCGAGCCCTTCGGACGGTTGCGCTTGCCCACCGGCTTCAGGCCCGCGGCCTTCTTCAGGTAGAACGATGCCGGCGCCGTCTTCATCTCGAAGGTGAAGGACTTGTCGGCATAGTAGGTGATGATCACCGGAGTGGGGGTGCCCTGCTCCATCTCCTGCGTGCGAGCGTTGAACTCCTTGCAGAAGGCCATGATGTTGATGCCGCGCTGACCGAGCGCGGGACCGATGGGCGGGGAAGGGTTGGCTTGCCCCGCCTTGACTTGCAGCTTCAGCTGCCCGACGACTTTCTTGGCCATGTGGCCTCTCCTCTGTCACCTGCCCGCGACCTGCGGGCCTTGGTTTAGCGGTCAGCGGACGGGATGCCCCGTCCTCCCGCAGCGATCACTCAGGCGCCTTTCGACACCTGGGTGAATTCCAGTTCGACCGGGGTGGGGCGGCCGAAGATCGACACCGTCACCTTCAGGCGGTTCGACGCTTCGTCCACTTCCTCCACCATGCCGGTAAAGCCCTCGAAGGGGCCGTCGGCCACCTTCACCTGTTCCCCGATCTCGAAGCGGATCAGGTTGCGCGGCTGCGCCTCGCCCTCTTCCACCCGGTTCAGGATCGCGTTCACCTCGGCGTCGCGCATCGGCATCGGCTTGCCCTGCGGGCCGAGGAAGCCGGTGACGCGGTTGATCGAGATGATCGCGTGATAGGCGCGATCGGTCATCTCCATGCGGACGAGCACATAGCCCGGCATGAAGCGGCGTTCGGAGGTGACCTTCTTGCCGCGGCGGATCTCGATGACCTCTTCCGTCGGCACCAGCACTTCCTCGATCTCGTCCTCGAGACCCTTCTCGGCCACGGCTTGCCGGATCTGCTCGGCGACCTTCTTCTCGAAATTCGAGAGGACGCTCACCGAATACCAACGCTTCGCCATTCCGCCTTACCCCGCATCGCCGGCGGATCGTCCGCCGCAGTCTGTCATTCCATCCGTTCCGGCAGATGCCGGTCCCCCGATGCAAAAAGCGCGCACCACCGAATCGATGCGCGCCGGTTGCAAAAGGTCCGCCCGCCTTACCCGCGAACCGGGTCGCGTTCAAGGGCGGCCCGCGTCCGTCGCGACGGCCGGCCCGAGACGGCCTGCCTTACTGGCCGAAGACGTTCAGCGCCGCCGTCAGCCCCGACCGGATCGCCAGATCGACGAGGAAGAAGAAGACCGAGGCCAGCGTCGCCATGATCAGCACCATGACGGTGGTCAGCCCCACCTCGCGGCGCGTCGGCCAGACGACCTTGGCGACTTCCGACCGGACCTGCTGCATGAACTGGAGCGGATTTGCCATTGTCGTTCCCCTGCTGCGGCGCCTCCGGATCTGTCCGGGCGCCGTGTCGCAGGGCAGATACCGGCAACCGTTGCCGAATTCAAGTGCGGGGCGCGGAGGCCTGACGACAGGCCGCACCGGGGCGCCGGCAGGCACCGCTCTGCGCCCTGAGGATCGTCGGCATGTCGGGGGAAGACGACCGTGGCAGGGGCAGCAGGGCTCGAACCCGCGACCTACGGTTTTGGAGACCGTCGCTCTACCAGCTGAGCTATACCCCTGTGGTCGTGAAGGGCGGGGTAAGCCACGGCGGCGGGGAAATCAAGGCCCATTTCCGCGCCCGCCGCCGCCGGTCCGCGAATGCAGAAGGTCCGCCCGGGAGGGCGGACCTTGCAGGCCACGAAGAGCCGTCGCGATCGGGCGTCCTCGCCCGGCCGCTCAGTGCGCGCGCGTCAGTTCAGGATCGCGCGGACCTGCGCCGCGGCGCCGCTGTCGTCGCCGTGGATCGCGGATTGCAGCGCGACGACCTGATAGGTGCTGAGGTCGCTCAGGTCCGCATTCGGCACGAGGCTCCGGATCTCGCTGATCTCGATGCGCGACAGGGTGGGCGTGTAGGTGTCGGCCGAGGCGACACCGGCAACGGCCACGAGGGCGGCGGCAGCAATGGCAAGGGTTTTCATGACTTCGTCTCCTTTTTGTCCCGTCCGCCGGTCTGTCGCGCGGGTCGCGCCGTGGCGGTGCCGGGCCGGGCGTCCTGCCCGGTTCAAGGCATATGGGCCAGCAAATCCGGCGACGGAAATCGCGGTTCGCTCACGCGCCGTCGCGGGAATGTGACCTTGCGGTGAGGCCCTGCGTTGCAGGTTCGCGCGCCGCGGGTTCCCGACGGATGAAGATGCTCGCGATCCCGTGATCGCGCCGTGAGGTCCGGGGGTTTCCGGGGGGCCGCACCGACAGCCGCATTTCGCGCACAGACGGCCCGGATGTCGCGGCAGACAAAGAAAAAGGGCCGCCCGAAGGCGGCCCTCACGACATGGATCGAGGAGAACTTACTTGAGGATTTTCGACACCACACCTGCGCCGACGGTGCGGCCGCCTTCGCGGATGGCGAAGCGCAGTTTCTCTTCCATCGCGATCGGGGCGATCAGCTCGACCTCGAACTTCAGGTTGTCGCCCGGCATCACCATCTCGGTGCCTTCCGGCAGCTTCACCGTCCCGGTCACGTCCGTGGTGCGGAAGTAGAACTGCGGACGGTAGTTGGCGAAGAACGGCGTGTGGCGCCCGCCCTCTTCCTTGGTCAGGATATAGGCCTCGGCCTCGAAATGGGTGTGCGGCTTCACCGAGCCGGGCTTGCACAGCACCTGGCCGCGCTCCACGCCGTCCCGGTCGATCCCGCGCAAGAGCGCGCCGATGTTGTCGCCCGCCTCGCCGCGGTCCAGCAGCTTGCGGAACATCTCGACGCCGGTGCAGGTCGATTTCTGCGTGGCGCGGATGCCCACGATCTCGACCTCGTCGCCGACATTGATCACGCCGCGCTCCACCCGGCCGGTCACCACCGTGCCGCGGCCCGAGATCGAGAACACGTCCTCGATCGGCATCAGGAACGGCTGGTCCACCGGACGCGCCGGGGTCGGGATGTAGCTGTCCACCGCATCCATCAGCGCCCGGATCGACTTCTCGCCGATCTCCTCGTCGCGGCCTTCCAGCGCCGCCAGCGCCGAGCCCTTGATGATCGGGATGTCGTCGCCGGGATAGTCATAGGAGGCCAGCAGTTCCCGCACTTCCATCTCGACCAGTTCCAGCAGTTCCTCGTCATCCACCTGGTCGACCTTGTTCAGGTAGACGACCATGTAGGGGATGCCGACCTGGCGGCCCAGCAGGATGTGCTCGCGCGTCTGCGGCATCGGGCCGTCGGCCGCGTTCAC
>NZ_RJRZ01000014.1 GCF_003993775.1 Frigidibacter oleivorans | reverse complement strand
CGGCAGCGCCAGCAGCAGCATCCCCGACCGCGCGCCGCCCAGCCCGAATTCGGCATGGGCGCGCAGGCAGCGCCGCTCGCCCGCCTCCAGCAGCAGCGCCAGCGCCTCGGCCCCCACGGGCGCGCGCAGGCGGAAGCCGGCGGTCCAGGCCTCGTCCGCCGTGCCGGCCAGCGCGGCGGCCAGCGCGTCGAGCGTGCCCTGCGCGGTGTCGCCGCAGATCGCCGCATCGGTCGGCGTGGGCGGTCGCGGCGCGGGGCTGTGCGGGGTCAGCCGCCCCATCATCCGCATCTCGATCAGCCCGGCCATCAGCCCGGGCGACAGCGCGACGATCCCCGTGCCGCCGGCGGGGCCCTCCAGCGCGAAGATCAGCGCCTGCTCGCCCGCCATCTGCGCCAGATCCTCGACCTGCGCGCGGCCGGCCTCCACCCGAGTCACCTGCAGGATCAGGCCCGGGCCCTCTTGCGCGGCGCGGGCGAGCGCCTGCGCCAGCGCGCGGTCGGGGCCGATGCCGCGGGCGGCGGGTGCCGCCGCGGCGGCGATCTTGCGGCGCATCGCCGATGGGGGGGCGCTGTGGCCCGCGCTGTCCCCCGCGCTGCTGCTGTCGGTCATCCGCCTCTCCGCCTGTCGGTCCGGGCGAGCATGGGCGGACGCAGGTTAGCGTCAGGTTGACGCCTCAGGCCGGGGCGGCCCCGGCATCCGCCTCGGCGCCGCGGGAGGGCGGCACTACCGGGCGCGCGGGCAGGCTGACCCGAAAGGCCGCGCCACCCTGGCCCGGCAGATAGGTGATCGCGCCGCCGAGGTTTTCCATGATCTCGCGGCAGATGGCGAGGCCGAGCCCCGCGCCCCCGGCCCGGGTCTGGTCGGTCAGGCGGGCGAATTTCTCGAAGATCAGCGCCTGCGCGGCGGCGGGGATGCCGCTGCCGTTGTCGATGAAATCCACCTCGATCCGGCTGTCGCGCCGCCGGGTGCGGATGGTCAGTTCCGGCCGGGCGGCATCGCAGTATTTCCGCGCGTTGGAGATGACGTTGATGAAGACCTGCACCAGCCGGTCGGCATCGGTGAAGACCGGCATATGTTCGGCCGCCGCATCGCGATGGATGGTGAACGAGCGGTCGGCGCGGGTCGATCCCGCCGCCCGCAGCGCCCGGTCGATCAGGTCGTGCAGGTTCGCCGGCCGCACCGACAGCCGCACCCGGCCGTTTTCCAGCACCGACAGGTCCAGCAGGTCGTCCAGCAGCCGGGTCAGCCGGATCGCCTCGTCATGGATGATGCCGGCATAGCGGGCGAGGTCGGGCGGTTCCAGCCCGCCCTCCATCAGGATTTCCGAAAAGGCGCGGATCGAGGTCATCGGCGTGCGCAGCTCGTGGCTGATCTGGCTGAGGAAGGCATCCTTTTGCACCGACAGCGCGCGCAGCTTGTCATTCGCCTCGGACAGGGCGCGGGCGGTGCGGGCCAGTTCCTCGGACTTGGCCTCCAGCTGGGTGGAATATTCGAGGATCTGCTGCGCCTCGCTCGCCACCGCCATCAGGTCCTGCACCGACACCGCGGCCCCGGCGGCGAATTGCGCGATCATCGCATGGGCGGTGGCCGCGCCCACCGATCCCGCCAGCCGCCGTTCCAGCGCGGCAAAGAAATCCGGCGTGGTGTCGGGCAGGAAGCCCGCCTTGCCCTGCGCCGCCGCCTGCGCCTGAAAGAAATCCTGCGCCTCCTCGGCCCCGATCACGCCCTGCGCCATCGCCAGCAGATCCTCGGCCTCGGCCCCGCCGCGGGTCCAGCCGCGCGCCGGCCCCGCCTGTTCGAAGACATTGACGAAGGCCAGACCCTGCAGCCGTTCCATCGGCGCGGGAAAGGTGACGAGAGAGACGGCACAGAACAGCCCCGCGTTCAGCGCCAGCGACCAGAAGGCCGCGTGCAGCAGCGGGTCTAGCCCCTCCAGCCCGAACAGCGCCTGCGGCCGCAGCCAGGCAATGCCCCAGGGCCCCGCCTGCATCAGCGCCTCGGGCATCAGGTTGCCCGACCCGAAGGAGGGCAGGAACAGCGCATACAGCCAGACGGCGAAGCCCGCGACCAGCCCCGCCGCCGCCCCCGCCCGCGTCGCCCCGCGCCAGAACAGCCCGCCCAGCATCGCGGGCAGGATCTGCGCCACGCCGACGAAGGAGATCAGCCCGATCGCCGCCAGCGCCCCCGACCCGCCCGAGACGCTGTAATAGGCATAGCCGAGCGCCAGCACCCCGGCGATGGACAACCGCCGCGACAGCAGGACCAGCCCGCGCAGGTCGCCGGTCACGACCATCCCCTGCCCCGCCTCCTGCTGCTGGCGCCGCCGGAGCCGCAGCCACAGCGGCAGCACCACATGGTTCGACACCATGGTGGCCAGCGCGATCGCCTCGACGATGACCATGGAGGTGGCCGAGGAAAAGCCGCCGAGGAAGGCCAGCATCGCCAGCGCCCCCTGCTGCTGCGCCAAAGGCAGCGTCAGGACGAAGAGGTCGGGGTTCGATCCCGCCGGCAGCACCGCGAGCCCCACCACCGCGATCGGCACCACGAAGAGGCTCATCAGCAGCAGATACAGCGGAAAGGCCCAGGAGGCGGTGGCGAGGTGGCGTTCGTCGGAATTCTCGACCACCATCACCTGGAACATCCGCGGCAGGGTCAGCACCGCCGCCCCGGCCAGGAACATCAGCCCCGTCCAGCGCCCCGGCGCCATCTGCCAGTCGGCGATGGGCGAGTCCGCGATCCGGTCGAGGATGTCGGCCACGCCCCCCGCCACGCCCCAGACGGTGAACACCCCCACCGCCACCAGCGCCACCAGCTTCACCACCGCCTCCAGCGCGATGGCGGTGACGATGCCCTCGTGGCGTTCGTTGGCGTCGAGGTTGCGGGTGCCGAAGAGGATGGTGAAGAGCGCGAGCCCCCCCGCCACCCACAGCACCGTCGCCCCGCGGTCGGGCAGGCCCCAGCCGGTGGGCAGCGGCCCCGCGAAGACGTTGAAGGACAGCGTCACCGATTGCAGCTGCAGCGCGATATAGGGCGTGGCGGCGACGACGCAGATCGCGGTGACGATGACCCCCAGCAGGTTCGACTTGCCGAAGCGCGACGAGATCAGGTCGGCGATGGAGGTCACGCGCTGCATCCGGCCGATGCGGACCAGCTTGCGCAGCAGCCACCACCAGCCGATCAGCACCAGCGTCGGGCCGAGGTAGATGGTGGCGAATTCCAGCCCCGACCGCGCCGCATAGCCCACCGCGCCATAGAAGGTCCAGGCGGTGCAGTAGATCGACAGCGACAGCGTATAGACCAGGGGCGAGCGCAGCCAGCGCACCTGCCCGCGCCGCGCCGCGCCATCGGCCCAGAAGGCCACGACGAACAGCAGGCACACATAGGCGAGGCAGGCCGCGACCAGCAGGTTGAACGGCACCATCAGTCGCCCCGGAGCGTCGGGCCGGCGGGTTCGGGCGGGTCCGCCTCGTCGCCGATGGCCGGGCGCAGGCGGCGGGCCAGCACGAAGGCCAGCCCGATCAGCAGCGCCCAGACCACGAAGACATAGACGGTGCCGGTGGCGGTGCTGCGCCCCCCGGCCGCGCCCGGCGCGCGCCACAGGATCGGCAGCATCAGCGCCAGCGCGCCGAAGACCGGCAGCAGCCGCGCCGCATCCATCATCCGGCGGCGGCGATAGCTGCGGCGGGCCAGGAACAGCGGTCGCTGGCTTTGCGGCATGGGCTAGCCCCCGACCAGATCGCGCAGCGCCGCCACCACCTCGGCATTGGCGAAGGGCTTGGACAGGAAGCGGTCCGCGCCCGCCTGTTCGGCCGCCTCGCGTTCCCGCCCCTGTCCCCGCGCCGTCAGCATCAGCACCGGCGTCGCGGCCAGCGCCGGATCGGCGCGCAGGTCGGCCAGGATGTCGAAGCCCGAGCGGCCGGGCAGCATCACGTCCAGCACCAGCGCATCGGGCGACAGATCCCGCACCCGGGCCACCGCCGTCGCCCCGTCGCCATGCACGCTGACGCGCCAGCCGTCGCGCGACAGGATGAAGCTCACCGCCTCGGCGATGTTCGGCTCGTCCTCGATCAGCAGCACATGCTTGTCCATGTGTCGTCCCCCCGCCGCCTCTCCCCCGGCGGCGCCCTCAGGACCCGGACTATCGCGCGAAAGGCCGCCCGCGTCAAAGCCCGCGCGGGCGGGTGCCGGGGGAAGTCAGGGGCCGAGCAGCCGGGCATAGAGCCCGTCGAGGAAGCGCGCCGCCTCGGGGAAGGGATCGGCCACTTCCGGCCCCAGCACCGCGCGCACCTGCATGTCGAAATCGGCGTAGTGCTGGGTCAGCGCCCAGATCGAGAAGATCAGGTGATGCGGATCGACCGGCGCGATCCGGCCCTCGGCCTGCCAGCCCCGGATCACCGCCGCCTTCTCGTCCACCAGCCGCTTCAGCTCGCCCTCGATGAAGGGGCGCATCCGCGGCGCGCCCTGCAGGATCTCGTTGGCGAAAAGCCGGCTTTCGCGCGGATAGTCGCGGGCCATCTCCAGCTTGCCGCGCATGTAGCCCATGATCTCGGCCCGCGGATCGCCGGCCGGGTCCAGCCGGCGCAGCGGCTCCAGCCAGGTGTCCAGCAGGCCGGTCAGCAGCTCGACATGCATCGCCTCTTTCGAGGGGAAGTAGTACAGCAGGTTCGGCTTCGACAGGCCTGCCACCTCGGCGATCTGGTCGAGCGTGGCGCCGCGGAAGCCCTGCGCCGAAAACACCTCCAGCGCCGCCTCGAGGATCATCGCGATGTTGCGCTGCTGGATCCGGGTGCGCGACCGCGGCCCCGTCTCTGCGCCATCCTGGCCTGCTGCCTCTGCCGCGTCGTCCTGCATCCGCCCCCCGTCGTCCCGCTCCCGTCGCGCCCTTCCTATCGCGCCCGCCGCGGGGGCGGCAACCTCCCGCCGCCATTGACCGGCATCGCGCGCCTGCTAACCTGACCGCGGCCCGCTGCGGGCCGCCCGGCCGGGTCCGTCCCCGCCACCCCTTCCTGTTGGAGATTTCCCATGGCGCTGGACCGCAACCCCGCCCCGAACGACCTGAACGCCTTCTGGATGCCCTTCACCGCCAACCGCCAGTTCAAGAAGGCGCCGCGGATGCTGGTCGCGGCACAGGACATGCATTACACGGCGGCGGACGGTCGGCAGATCCTCGACGGGACGGCGGGGCTGTGGTGCTGCAATGCCGGCCATTGCCGCCCGAAGATCACCGCCGCGATCCGCGAGATGGCGGGCGAGCTGGACTATGCGCCGGCCTTCCAGATGGGCCACCCCTCGGCCTTCGAGCTGGCCAACCGCCTCGTCGAGATCGCGCCGGAGGGGATGGACCATGTGTTCTACTGCAACTCCGGATCCGAAGCCGTCGATACGGCGCTGAAAATCGCCATCGCCTATCACCGGGCGCGCGGCGAGGGCACCCGGACCCGGCTGATCGGGCGCGAGCGGGGCTATCACGGCGTGGGCTTCGGCGGCATCTCCGTCGGCGGAATCGTCAACAACCGCAAGTATTTCGGCACGCTTCTGAACGGGGTGGATCATCTGCCGCACACGCATCTGCCCGGGCAGAACGCCTTCACGAAGGGCCAGCCGGAACATGGCGCGCATCTGGCGGACGAACTGGAACGGATCGTGGCGCTGCACGGGCCGGAAACCATCGCCGCCGTGATCGTCGAGCCGATGGCGGGATCGACCGGCGTATTGATGCCGCCGAAGGGCTATCTGGAAAAACTGCGCGAGATCAGCACGAAGCACGGCATCCTTCTGATCTTCGATGAGGTCATCACCGGCTTCGGCCGCCTTGGCGCGCCCTTCGCCAGCCAGCATTTCGGTGTCACCCCGGACCTGATCACCTGCGCCAAGGGCCTGACCTCGGGCGTGATCCCGATGGGGGCGGTGCTGACCACGGCCGCGGTGCATGACGCCTTCATGCAGGGGCCGGAACACATGATCGAACTGTTCCACGGCTATACCTATTCCGGCAGCCCCATCGCCTGTGCCGCGGGACTCGCCACTCTGGAAACCTATCGCGAGGAGGGCCTGTTCGAACGGGCCGCCGCGCTGGCCCCCTATTGGGAACAGGCGCTGCATTCCCTGCGCGACCGGCGCCATGTCATCGACATCCGCAACCTCGGCCTGATCGGCGCGGTGGAACTGGAACCGATCCCGGGCGAACCGACGAAGCGCGCCTTCACCGCCTTCCTGAAGGCCTTCGAGAAGGGCATCCTGATCCGCACCACCGGCGACATCATCGCCATGTCGCCGCCGCTGATCATCTCGGAACCGCAGATCGACGAGCTGGTGGGCACGCTGGGCGAGGTTCTGGACGGGCTGGACTGACCGGCGCGCACGGGTCCATCCGCGAAGCGCCCGATTTCGCGGCAGATGCACGATCCGCAAGCGGTGTCGGGGCAGAGAACCCACCCGCGCCCCCGGCGCGGGTGTTGACCGGCGGGACCGGCCATGCAGCATGAAACCTGACCGGATGGTCAGAGACAGATTCGTCGCAGGCGGTTCCGCCAGAGGCCGGAAAGGCCCCCGCCCGACAGGGAGAGAGATGATGCCGGCAGCCGGCCAGAACCTGCGCATCGATTCCGCGCGGCTGTGGGACAGCCTGATGCAGATGGCCGAGATCGGCCCCGGCGTGGCGGGCGGCAACAACCGCCAGACCCTGACCGATGCCGATGCCGAGGGCCGCGCGCTTTTCGCCGACTGGTGCCGCAAGGCCGGGATGACCATGGGCGTGGACCGGATGGGGACGATGTTCGCCACCCGCCCCGGCGAGGACCCCGGGGCGCTGCCCGTCTATGTCGGCAGCCATCTGGACACCCAGCCCACCGGCGGGCGCTATGACGGGGTGCTGGGGGTGCTGGGGGCGCTGGAATGCGTCCGCACGATGAACGACCTCGGCATCCGCACCCGCCACCCCATCGTCGTGACGAACTGGGCCAACGAGGAAGGCGCGCGCTTCGCCCCGGCGATGCTCGCCTCGGGCGTCTTCGCCGGGGTCCATTCGCTCGACTATGCCTATGGCCGCCGCGACCCGGACGGCAAGACCTATGGCGACGAACTGGCCCGCATCGGCTGGCAGGGCGAGGAAGAGGTCGGCGCGCGGAAGATGCACGCCTATTACGAGCTGCATATCGAACAGGGCCCGATCCTCGAGGCCGAGGGCGCGGATATCGGCGTCGTCACCCATTGCCAGGGCCTGTGGTGGCTGGAATTCACCCTGACCGGGCGAGAGGCGCATACCGGATCGACGCCGATGGCGATGCGGGTCAATGCGGGGCTTGCCATGGCGCGGATCCTGGAGATGGTGCAGGAGGTCGCGCTGTCCGAACAGCCCGATGCGGTGGGCGGTGTCGGCCAGATGCGCTTTGCCCCCAACAGCCGCAACGTGCTGCCCGGGCAGGTGGTGTTCACCGTCGACATCCGCAGCCCGGACCAGGTCAAGCTCGACCGGATGCGCGCGGCCATCGAAACGCGCGCGGCCGCGATCTGCGCCGACCTGGGCGTGGCCTGCGCGGTAGAGCCGGTCGGCCATTTCGACCCGGTCACCTTCGCCCCCGAACTGGTCGCCACCGTCCGCCGCGCGGCGGACCGGCTGGGCCTGCCCCATCGCGACATCGTCTCGGGCGCGGGCCACGATGCCTGCTGGGCCGCCAAGGTCGCCCCCGCGACGATGGTGATGTGCCCCTGCGTGGGCGGACTGTCGCACAACGAGGCCGAGGAGATCACCCCCGACTGGGCGGCGAAGGGCACCGATGTGCTGCTGCATGCGGTGCTGGAAACGGCGGGGGTGGTCGCGTGACGCTCGACACCGTTCTCGCCTTCGCCGTGGTCGCGACGCTGCTGATCGTCTCGCCCGGACCGAACAACCTGCTGATCGCCCGCACCGTGCCCACCTCCGGCCGGGCGGCCGGTTTCGCGACCATCGCGGGCTTCGTCACCGCCTTCTTCCTGCATGGCACGCTGGCCGTCTTCGGGCTGTCGGTCCTCCTGCTCAGTTCGGCCACCGCCTTCTTCATCGTCAAGATGCTGGGCGCCGCCTATCTGTGCTGGGTCGGTATCAAGGCGCTGGTGGAGGCCTGGCGCGGCGTGGCCACGATCCGGGTCGCCCCCGCCCGCCGGCCCCGCAGCCTGCGCCGCGCCTATGTCGAGGGTCTGCTGACCAATGCGCTGAACCCCAAGGTGTCGATGTTCTACATCGCCGCCCTGCCGCAATTCCTGCCACCCGAGGCGATGACGCCCGCCAATGTCTATGCGCTGGTGCTCGTGCATTCCGCGCTGAACGCGACCTGGTTCACGCTGATGGTGATGCTGTTCTCGCGCCTCACCGGGGTCGTGACCAGCGGCCGGGTGCAGGCCTGGGTCAAGGGCGCGACCGGCCTCGTCTTCCTCGGCTTCGGGGTGAAGCTCATCAGCCTGAAGCCGTGAACCGCCTGCAAACTGGAACCGAAGCGGGGTAGCCCATGTCCACCGTCATCAAGAACGGCACCATCGTCACCGCCGACCTGACCTACCGGGCCGATGTTCTGGTCGAGGGCGGGCGGATCGCCGCCATCGGGCCGGACCTCAGGGGCGACGAGACGCTCGACGCGACCGGCTGCTATGTGATGCCGGGCGGGATCGACCCGCATACCCATCTGGAAATGCCCTTCATGGGCACCTATTCCGCCGACGATTTCGATTCCGGCACCCGCGCCGCGCTGGCGGGCGGCACGACGATGGTGGTGGATTTCGCCCTGCCCGCGCCGGGACAGGGGCTGATGGACGCGCTGAAGATGTGGGACAACAAGTCCACCCGCGCCCATTGCGACTACAGCTTCCACATGGCGGTGACCTGGTGGGGCGAGCAGGTTTTCGACGAGATGGCCGAGGTGGTGGATCGCGGCATCAACACCTTCAAGCATTTCATGGCCTACAAGGGCGCGCTGATGGTGAACGACGACGAGATGTTCGCCAGCTTCCGCCGCTGCGCCGATCTGGGGGCGATCCCGCTGGTCCATGCCGAGAATGGCGATGTGGTGGCGGAACTGACCGCCCGGCTGATCGCCGAGGGCAAGACCGGACCCGAGGGCCATGCCTGGTCGCGCCCGCCGCAGGTCGAGGGCGAGGCGACCAACCGCGCCATCATGATCGCCGACATCGCGGGGGTGCCGCTCTATGTCGTGCATACCTCCTGCGAGGAGGCGCATGAGGCGATCCGCCGGGCGCGGCAGGCGGGCAAGCGGGTCTGGGGCGAGCCGCTGATCCAGCACCTGACGCTGGACGACAGCGAATACCTGCATCCCGACTGGGACCATGCGGCGCGGCGGGTGATGTCGCCGCCCTTCCGCGACAGGCGCCATCAGGACAGCCTGTGGGCGGGGCTGGCGGCCGGGTCGCTGTCCTGCGTGGCCACCGATCACTGCGCCTTCACCACCGAACAAAAGCGGTTCGGCCGCGACAGCTTTGCCGCCATCCCCAACGGCACCGGCGGGCTGGAAGACCGGCTGCCGATGCTGTGGACGAAGGGGGTGCGGACCGGGCGGCTGACGATGAACGAATTCGTGGCCGTCACCTCGACCAATATCGCCAAGATCCTGAACCTCTACCCGAAGAAGGGCGCGGTGCTGGTGGGGGCCGATGCCGACCTGGTGGTCTGGGACCCCGCGGCCACGAAGACCATCAGCGCCGCGCATCAGCAGTCCGCCATCGACTACAACGTCTTCGAGGGGCAGGAGGTGACGGGCCTGCCGCGCTTCGTGCTGACCCGGGGTCAGGTGGCGGTGACCGAGGGCGCGATGAGTTCGCGGGAAGGCCATGGCGAATTCGTCGCCCGCCCGCCGGCGGGGCCGGTCTCGACCGCGCTCGCCACCTGGAAGGCGCTGACCGCGCCGCGCCCGGTGCAGCGCGGCGGCATTCCGGCGACGGGGGTGTAAGCGGAGTATGGACCGGGTTGCATTGATCGCCGCGGGCGGATCGGGCATGGGCGCCGCGGCGGCCCGCAGGCTGGCGGCGGAGGGCTACGCGGTGGCGGTGCTGTCCTCCTCGGGCCGGGGCGCGGCCCTGGCCGAGGAACTGGGCGGGCTCGGCGTCACCGGATCGAACCGGGAGCCGGCGGACCTGCAACGCTTCGTCGAGGCGGCGATGGCGCGGTGGGGCCGGATCGACGTGCTGGTGAACTCGGCCGGGCACGGGCCGCGCGGGCCGGTCGCCACGCTGACCGATGACGACTGGCAGCTGGGGATGGAGACCTATTTCCTGAACGTGGTCCGCGCCGTGCGGCTGGTGACGCCGGTGATGCAGGCGCAGGGATCGGGCGCGATCGTCAACATCTCCTCGGCCTGGACCTTCGAGCCTGCAGAGATGTTCCCCACCTCGGCGGTGTTCCGGGCGGGGTTGGCGGCCTATACCAAGCTTTATGCCGATCAGCACGCGGCAGACGGCATCCGCATGAACAACGTGCTGCCGGGCTGGATCGACAGCCTGCCGCAGACCGAGGCGCGCGCCGCCGCGGTGCCGATGCGCCGCTACGGGACCGAGGAGGAGATCGCGGCTACGGTGGCGTTCCTGTGCTCCGGGGGCGCAGGCTACATCACCGGGCAGAACATCCGCGTGGATGGCGGCCTGATGCGGGGGCTGTGATGCTGACCGGACTTTCGGCCTTTCCGATCACGCCGACCGACGGGCGCGGGCGGATCGACCTCGACGCCTTCGCCCGGCTGGTGGCGCGGCTGGCGGCGGCGGGGGTGGATTCCGTCGGCGCGATGGGCAGTACCGGCAGCTATGCCTATCTCGACCGCGCCGCCCGGGCCGAGGCGCTGGCCGTGGCCCGGGCCGCCGCGCCCGGCGTGCCGCTGCTGGCCGGGGTGGGCGCGGTGGCACTGGCCGATGTGCTGCGGAACGCCCGCGATGCGGCCGAGGCGGGGGCGGATGCGCTGCTGCTCGCCCCCGTCACCTATCAGCCGCTGCGCCCCGAAGAGGTGCTGGGCCTCTACCGCGCGGTGACGGCCGAGGCGGGGCTGCCGGTCGTGCTCTACAACAACCCCTCGACGACGCATGTGACCTTCACGCCGGACCTGATCGCGGCGATTGCGGCGCTGCCGGGGCTGGTCTCGGTGAAGATGCCGCCCAACCCCGATCCGGGGCCGGAGATCGCGGCGCTGCGCGCGCGGCTGCCCGCAGGCTGCACGCTGGGCTACAGCGGCGATGCGATGGCCGCCGGGGCGCTGCTTGCCGGGGCCGAGGTCTGGTATTCGGTGCTGGCCGGGCTGTTCCCCGAGCCCTGCCTGCGGATGGTGGAAACGGCGCTGGCCGGGGCGGGCCTGCTGGAGACCGCCGCATGAGTCCCGTCATCGCCGCGCACGGGCTGAACCTGACCTACGAGACGCGGGACGGTCCGGTCCACGCGCTGAAGGACGTGTCGCTGTCGGTGGGCAAGGGCGAGTTCGTCAGCTTCATCGGCCCCTCGGGCTGCGGCAAGACCACTTTCCTGCGCTGCGTGGCGGCGCTGGAACAGCCGACCTCGGGCACGCTGACGGTGAACGGGATGGAACCCGACGCCGCCCGCCGCGCCCGCGCCTATGGCTATGTGTTCCAGGCCGCAGGTCTGTACCCCTGGCGGACCATCGCCGGCAACATCGCCCTGCCGCTGGAGATCATGGGCTTCCCGAAGCCCGAGCGGGCCGAGCGGGTGGCGCGGGTGCTGAAGCTGGTCGATCTGGAAGGCTTCGCCGCGAAATTCCCGTGGCAGCTGTCGGGCGGGATGCAGCAGCGCGCCAGCATTGCCCGCGCCCTGGCCTTCGATGCCGACATCCTGCTGATGGACGAACCCTTCGGCGCGCTGGACGAGATCGTGCGCGACCGGCTGAACGAGGAACTGCTGCGGCTGTGGGCCGCGACGGGAAAGACCGCGCTCTTCGTCACCCATTCGATCCCCGAGGCGGTCTACCTGTCGACGAAGATCGTGGTGATGTCGCCGCGCCCGGGCCGGATCACCGACGTGATCGACAGCCCCCTGCCGCGGGACAGGCCGCTCGACATCCGCGACACTCCGGAATTCATCGCCATCGCGCATCGGGTGCGCGAGGGGCTGCGCGCGGGGCATGGCGATGCGGACTAAGCGGGCGGCGGGCGGCGGGTGCGGGACGGGGGGCTGTCTGCCCCCCGCGGGCCGTTCCGGCCCGTCCCCCCGAGGATATTTGCGAACAGAAGATGGGGGCGGCGCATGACCCGGCTGCTGCCCGTGCTGACCGTGGTCGGCGCGATCCTCCTGCTCTGGTATGCCGCGACGGTCTGGCTGAACGCCCCCTGGGCGCGGGATCAGGCGGCGCGGGCAGAGGCGACGCTGACCCTGCCGGCGCTGGTGGCCGACACGATGACGCAGGACCGCCCGGTGCTGCCCGCCCCGCATCAGGTGGGGGCGGAACTTTGGAAGACGGTGGCCGCGACCAAAGTCACCTCCAAGCGCAGCCTTGTCTGGCATGGCTGGGTCACGTTGTCGGCGACCGCGGTGGGCTTCCTGCTGGGATCGGGCGCGGGCATCCTGCTGGCCATCGGCATCGTGCATTCCCGTGCCATGGACCTGAGCGTGATGCCTTGGGCGGTGGCGAGCCAGACGATCCCGATCCTCGCCATCGCGCCGATGGTGATCGTGGTGCTGGCCTCGGTCGGGGTGACGGGGCTGTTGCCCAAGGCGGTGATCGCCGGCTGGCTGTCCTTCTTTCCGGTGGTGGTGGGCATGGTCAAGGGGCTGCGCGCGCCAGACGCGATGCAGATCGACCAGATGCGCACCTGGACCGCGACACCGGGGCAGATGTTCTGGAAGCTGCGGCTGCCCGCCTCCGTCCCCTGGCTTTTCGCCTCGCTGAAGGTGTCGGTGGCGGCGGCGCTGGTCGGCACCATCGTCGGCGAACTGCCGGCGGGGGCCACGGCGGGGCTGGGCGCGCGCCTGCTGTCGGGCAGCTATTACGGGCAGACGGTGCAGATCTGGGCGGCGCTGGTCGCGGCGGCGGTGCTGGCGGCGGCGCTGGTCGGCCTCGTCGGGCTGATCGAGCGGCGGGCGCTGCGGCGGATGGGGATGGCGCGGTGATCTGGGTGGCGGGATCGGTGCTGGTCTGGCTGGCGGCGACGGCGGCGAACCTCGCGCTCGCCCGTGCGACGGGTCCGGGCGACCGCTGGCGGCGGCTGGCGATCCCCGCGCTCTTCGGGCTCGCCCTGCTGGTGCTGTGGGAGGGGCTGGTGCGCGGCTTGGGCGTCAGCCCGGTGATCCTGCCGCCGCCCTCGGCCATCGCCGCGCGGATCGCGGTGTCGGGCGACATCCTGTGGACCGATTTCCTCCAGACGATCCTGAAGGGCGCGCTGTCGGGCTGGCTGATCGGCTGCGGCGCCGCCGTGCTGACCGCCATCGCCATCGACCGCTCGCCCTTCCTGCAGCGGGGGCTATTGCCGGTGGGCAATTTCGTGGCCGCGCTGCCGGTCGTGGGCATCGCCCCCATCCTGGTGATGTGGTTCGGCTTCGACTGGCAGTCGAAGGCGGCGGTGGTGGTGGTGATGGTGTTCTTCCCGGTGCTGGTGAACATGGTGGCGGGGCTGGCGGCCACCGACGCGATGCAGCGCGACCTGATGGCGACCTGGAACGCGAGCTACGGACAGGCGCTGTGGAAGCTGCGGCTGCCCGCCGCCCTGCCCTTCCTGTTCAACGGGCTGAAGATCGCGACCACGCTGGCGCTGATCGGGGCCATCGTCGCGGAATTCTTCGGCAGCCCCACGCGGGGCATGGGCTTTCGCATCTCGACCGCGGTGGGGCAACTCGCGCTCGACCTCGTCTGGGCCGAGATCGCGGTGGCGGCGCTGGCCGGGACCGGCTTCTATGGGCTGGTGACGCTTCTCGAACGGCGGCTGACCTTCTGGCACCCGTCGCAACGCAGATCCTGACGGACCCGGCGGGACAGCCGGGCCGGTTTATCACGGAGGTATCAAGGATGAAGACGCAGACTCTGGCCCTTGTCGCGGGGCTTCTGGCGACGGGCGGCCTTGCGGGGGCCGCGCAGGCCGCCGACGAGGTGGTGCTGCAGCTGAAATGGGTGACGCAGGCGCAGTTCGCGGGCTATTACGTCGCCGCCGAGAAGGGCTTCTACGAAGAGGAAGGCCTCGAGGTCACCATCAAGCCGGGCGGGCCGGACATCGCGCCGACGCAGGTGATCGCCGGCGGCGGCGCCGATGTGGTGATCGACTGGATGCCCTCGGCGCTGGCGGCGCGGGAAAAGGGGCTGGCGCTGGTCAATATCGCCCAGCCCTACAAGTCCTCGGGGATGATGCTGACCTGCCTGAAGGAGACGGGTATCACCTCGCCCGAGGATTTCAGGGGCAAGACGCTCGGCGTCTGGTTCTATGGCAACGAATATCCGTTCCTGTCCTGGATGGCGACGCTCGGCATTCCCACCACCGGCGGGGCCGAGGGGGTGGAGGTGCTGAAGCAGGGCTTCAACGTCGATCCGCTGCTGCAGAAGCAGGCCGCCTGCATTTCCACCATGACCTATAACGAGTACTGGCAGGTCATCGACGCCGGGATCAGCCCCGACGACCTCGTGACCTTCAAGTACGAGGACGAGGGCGTGGCGACGCTGGAGGACGGGCTGTACGTCATGGAGGACAACCTCGCCGATCCGGTCTTCCGGGAGAAGATGGTGAAATTCGTGCGGGCCAGCATGAAGGGCTGGAAATATGCCGAGGCGAACCCGGACGAGGCGGCGATGATCGTGCTCGACAATGACGAGACCGGCGCACAGACCGAGGAACACCAGAAGCGGATGATGGGCGAGGTGGCGAAGCTGACCGCCGGGTCCGAAGGCGCGCTGGACCCCGCCGATTACGAGCGGACGGTGAAGGTGCTGCTGGCGGGCGGGTCGGATCCCGTGATCTCGAAGGAGCCCGAGGGCGCCTATACGCTCGACATCACCGACGCCGCGCTGCAGTGACCCGTGCCGGGAAGGGCGGTGCCGCCGCCCCTCCCCCCCACCCGCTCTCTTGATCTTCGGCGCGGCGGCTGCGATCTGTGCGGGATGCGTCCCGGCCCCGCCCTGTTCCTGCGCCTGATCCTCTGCCTGCGACTGGCGCTGGCGGGGCTGGCGGCGATCGGGCTGCTGGCCGGACCGGCGGCGCCCGGTGCGCACCCCGATGCCCCCCTCGGGTCCGGTCCCGCGCGGGTCCTGCTGCCGGTCGAGACGGTGGCGGCCCTGCCGGCGCGGCCCGCCGCCATCGCCAAGCCGCCCGCCGACCTGCCCGGCCCCGGCACGCCGCCCGCAGCGACCCTGCCGCCTGCGCCGGTCCTGCCTGTCCTCCGCCCGCTGCGGCGGCTGGCCCGGGCCGTCCCGCGCCGGCGCGGCCCCGCCCGGGGTCTGTCCGCCCCCCTGCCCGCGGCCCGCGCCCCGCCTGCGTCCCTCTGATCCGACGGCACCCTGCCGGGGCATCCCGGCGCCACGATCCGGAGAGACGACATGACCATCCATCCCGAAGCCCTGACCGGGCTGATGCCGGCCATCGGTGCCGGCGCCCTGATCTGGACCAGCACCCGCCGCGCGGCGCGGCGGCGGCGCACGGATCCCGACGGCACCCCGCCCGCGGGCAACCTCGCCCGCATGATCCAGATGCCGAAGGAGCTGCCCCCCGGTCCGGGCCGGCCGGCCCCGCGCCGGACGGCCGCGGTCCGGCCCTGCCCCGGCACCGGACAGAACGCCGGCGGCACCGCCTGCGGCAACGACCTCGAGCCCGGCGAGGCGCTGTGCGGCCTCTGCCGCCGCGACGCCGCGCAGAGGGCGACACCGAAGACCGCGGCGGGCAGCAACACCCTGCTGCACTGGCTGCTGCTGCTGGCGATGCTGGCGGCGATCGGCGGGCTGGGTCTGCTGCTCTAGCTGCGGGGACCGGGGTCGGCCATCGCCGGCCCCGACACCGCCGGCATCGCCAGAAGGCGGCTGTCGGTGCTGCTGATCTCCTCGCGGGTGCGGGGCAGCGCGCCGGGCAGTTCCGCCTGCACCCAGCCGATCAGCTTTTCCCGCATCTCGCAGCGCAGGTCGAAGACGCGCGGTGCGTTGCGGGCAGAGACCAGCACCCGCACCTCCATCACCCGTTCGCGGAAATCGGTGACGGCGAGGTTATAGACCTTGCCGTCCCACAGCGGCGACGCCTTGGCGATCTCTTCGCCCCTGGCGCGGATGCGGTCCACCGGCGCGGAATGGTCGAGATACAGCATCACCGTGCCGATCAGCGCCGCATTCTCGCGCGTCCAGTTCTGGAAGGGCTGTTCGATGAAATAGACCAGGGGCACGATTAGCCGCCGCCAGTCCCAGACCTTGACCACCACATAGGTCGAGGTGATCTCCTCGACATTGCCCCATTCGCCCTCGACGATCACCGCATCGTCGATGCGGATCGGCTGGGTGATGGCCAGCTGGATGCCGGCGAAGAGGTTCTTCAGCACCGGCTGCAGCGCCAGACCGACGACGACACCGGCGGCCCCGCCCGCCGCCAGCAGCGACACCCCGAACTGGCGGACGGAATCGAAGGTCATCAGCGCCGCCGACAGGCCCAGCACCACGATCACCACATTCGCCACCCGCATCAGGATCCGGCTTTGGGTGACATGCTTGCGCGCCAGCAGGTTGTCCTCGGCATCCAGCTTGAACCGGCGCAGGTGGATCGTCGTCCAGATGTACAGCGCGGTCTGCGCGCCGAGGGCGATGCAGACGATCAGCCCGATGGTCAGGAACCGCTGCCAGGCCAGCCGCGCGCCGTCGTTCAGCGGCGCCACCAGCGAGGTGGCAAGGATCAGCGCCACGATCACGAAGGCAAAGCGCGCGGGCCGCGCCCCCCGCTGCACCAGCGAGCGCCAGAACAGGTCGCGCCCCGACACGGCGCGGGTCAGGATCTCGAAGATCGTGCGCCACAGCAGGAAGCCGGCGGCGCCCGCCACGGTGAAGACGATGATCGCGGCCAGCCAGTCGGGCAGCCAGCCGGTGGCGCGGTCCACGAAAAGACGAAGTTCGGTCAGTTCGGTCTGCATGTCCGGGAAATGCCGCAATGCGGCGTTGGTTCCCGATCCGGGCGTCCGCGCGGCGGATGCTTGCGCGGAACCGCCGCCGCTGGCACATCGAAAGCCGGAGGAGCCGATGTCCCGCACGCCCCTGACCGGAACCCGCATCCGCGAACGCCGCGCCCGGCTCGGCCTGAAACAGGCCGAGCTCGCGCGGGCGGTCGGCGTGTCGCCCACCTACCTGAACCTGATCGAACACAATCGCCGCCCGGTGACCGAGCGGATGCTGTCGGTGCTGGCTGCGGCGCTGGACACGCGGCCCTCGGTTCTGGCCGAGGGGGGCGAGCCGCTGCTGTACGAGGCGCTGCGCGAGGCGGCGGCAGAGCCCGGCACGGGCGGGGACCCGCCGGCGGAACTGGACCGCGTCGAGGAATTCGCCACCCGCTATCCCGGCTGGGCCATGCGGCTGGCCCGGCGGCAGGAACGGGTGGTGGCGCTGGAACGCGCGATCGAGGGGCTGACGGAACGGCTGGCCCATGACCCGCAGCTGTCGGCGAGCCTGCACGAGGTGCTGTCCTCCGTCACCTCGGTCCGCTCCACCGCCGCGATCCTGGCCGAGACCGAGGATATCGACCCCGACTGGCGCGCCCGGTTCCACGCCAACCTGCGCGACGACAGCGAGAGGCTGGCCCATGCCGCCGAGGCGCTGGTGGCCTATCTCGACGCCGGGTCGGAACGCGATGCGGGACCGGCCGCGCCGCTGGACGAGCTCGAGGCCTGGCTGGCCGCGCAGGGCTGGCACCTGCCCGCGCTCGAGGCGGCGGAGACGCCCGATCTGGACCGGATCGTCGCCACCGCGCCGGAGCTTGCCTCGGCGGCGTCGCGGGATCTGGCGCGCGCCTTCCTCGACCGGGCGCGGGCCGATGCGCAGGCGCTGCCGCTGGCGGCGCTGGCGGCGGCGCGGGCAGAGCTGGGCGACGATCCGGGCCGGATCGCGGCGCGCTTCGGCACCGGGCCGATCGCGGTGTTCCGGCGGCTGGCGCTGTTGCCGCCGGAACCGGGGCGGCCGGCGCCGGGGCTGATCCTCTGCGATGCGGCGGGGGCGCCGGTGTTCCGCCGGCTGCCCGAGGGCTTTGCCCTGCCCCGCTTCGGCGCGCCCTGCGCGCTGTGGCCGCTCTACCGGGCGCTGACCCGGCCGGGCCTGCCGGTGGCGGCGGTGATGGAGGTGGCGGGCCGGGTGCCGCGCCGGTTCCGGAGCTGGGCCTATGCGGAAACCGCGCATCCCGCCGGTTTCGACGGACCCGAGGTGGTGACGGCGGGGATGCTGCTGCAACCGGCCGAGGCCGCGCGCGCACCGGGCGAGATCGAGGCCGGCAGCACCTGCCGCATCTGCCCGCGCGCCGCCTGCCCCGCCCGGCGCGAACCCTCGCTGCTGGAGGCGGGCTGAGGCGCCGCCCTTACCGCCGCCAGATGCGGTCGCCCGTGACCTCGCGCGCGGTGACGATCCGCCACTTTCCCCGTTCGGGCCACAGCGCCAGCGCGCCGGTCCCGGCCAGCCGCCGCTGGTCCCACAGGTCGCAGTCGCCGGCAAAGCCTTCGGGCGCGCGGGCCGCGAGCACCACCAGCGCGCCGTCGCGGCAGGCCTCGGGCAGCGCAGAAAGGCCGGTCTTGCCGGTCAGGTGCCGCAGCGGGCGGTCCGCGACCCGCGCCTCGCGCCGATGGGCGGGGCCGGTGAAGCCGGGGCGGGCCGCCGCCGCCTCTTGCGTCGCCATGTCGCCGTCATCCTCCAGCCAGCTTTCGGCGGTGAAGCCCGCGCCCGCGGGGCGCGACAGCGCCCGGCCCTGCGGCGTCATCAGCCCGATCAGCGCGCCATCGGCCGCGATCAGCAGCGGCGGGCGCGTGGCGGTCAGCCACAGTGCCGCCGCCGCCAGCACCAGGGCCAGCCCCGCCAGCCGCAGCCAGCGCGCGCCGAGGCCGGCGAGCAGCGCCCCCGCCGCCAGCACCGGCAGCACCGCGGCGGGCGGATCGCGCACCGCGACCACCGCACCGCCGAGGCCCGCGACCGCGTCCGACACGGCGAGGATCCAGCGGCAGCCGATATCGACGACCCACAGCGCCGGACCCTCCAGCCCCAGGGGCCACAGCAGCGCCGCGACCACGCCCGCGGGCATCACCGCCATCCCCATCGCCGGCACCGCCAGCAGGTTGGCCAGCAGCCCGTATTCCGCCATCCGGTTGAAATGCGCCGCGGCGATCGGCGCGGTGGCCAGCCCCGCCGCCAGCGAGGACAGGACCAGCCCCGCCGCCGGCCGCAGCAGCGCCGGCACCCGCCCCGACAGCCGCCGCCACGGCCGCCAGGCGAGGATCAGCGCCACCGTCGCGCCGAAGCTCATCTGGAACCCCGGCTCCACCAGGCTTTCCGGGGCGCGGACCAGCAGGATCAGCGCCGCCAGCGCCACCGAGCGCAGCGTCACCGCCCGCCGGTCCACCAGCACCGCCGCCAGCATCACCGCCGCCATCACGAAGGCGCGTTCGGTGGCGACATCGGCCCCCGACAGCCACAGGTAGGCGGCGGCGGCGGCGATGGCCGCGGCGGCCGCGATCTTCTTCGCGGGCAGGCGCAGCGCCAGCGGCGGCACCAGCGCCAGCCCGTAGCGGATCACCGCGAAGACGAAGCCTGCGAGCAGCCCCATGTGCAGGCCCGAGATCGAGATCAGGTGATAGAGGTTCGAGGCCCGCATCGAGTCGTCGGTCGCGGCCTCGATCCCCGACCGGTCGCCCGTCAGCACCGCGGCGGCGAAGGCGCCGGGCTGCCCCGCGATCCGCGCCTGGATGCCCTGCGACACCCGCATCCTCAGCCGGTGGGCGGCAAGGCTCCAGTCGCCGGGCCGGGCGGGATCGAGGATCAGCATCGGCGTGCGGGCATAGCCGACCGCCCCCAGCCCGTCGAAGAAGGCGAGCCGCTGGAAATCGAAGCCGCCGGGCGCGACCGGCCCCTGCGGCGGCGTCAGATGCGCGGTCAGGATCACGGTCAGCCCCGGTTCCGGCCGTTCCACCTGATCGCCATGCAGCGAGACGCGCACCCGGTCCGGCATGCGCGCGGGCGCGGTGTCGCGCAGCACCACCCGGTCGAGCGTCACGCGCAGCCGGTCGGACCAGGACCGATCCACCGCGACGATCCGCCCCTCGACCGGGCCGTAATAGCGAAAGCCCAGGGCCGGGGCGGCGACCGTCTGCGCCCGCCCTGCCGCCAGCAGCGCCCCCGCCGCCACCAGCGCCAGCGCCAGCGCCGGGACATGGGCGAGTTCCGGGCCCACGAGCCGCAGCACCAGCCCCGCGGCGCATACTGCGCCCAACGCCGACAGCACCGGCGCCCCGGGCTCCGAGGGCGCGGCGAACCAGCCGCCGATCCCCAGCGACATCAGCACCGGCAGCCAGGGGAACAGCCCGCCCCGCGCCGCAGACAGCGCCGCGAGCGCACGCGACGCGGCGGCGGCAGGCCGGGGGCCGGCGGCGGGCGCCTCTGCCCCCTCGCCGGTTCCGTCCTGGCGCAAAGGGCTGGCGCCCATCCGTGCGGTCACCTTGCCTCCCCCGCCTCGAGTGCCTAGAGAACCGGGGACAGGCTAGAGGCCGCAGGCTTTCCGAAAGGTTAATGCGCGATGACCGGGATTTCGCAGGAGAACGGGCGGCAGCAGGACGGCGCGGACCATGACGGGGCGCAAAGGGTCGTCACCCGCTTCGCGCCCTCGCCCACCGGCTATCTGCATATCGGCGGCGCGCGCACCGCGCTGTTCAACTGGCTTTACGCCCGCGGCCATGGCGGCACCTTCCTGCTGCGGATCGAGGATACCGACCGCGAGCGGTCCACGCCCGAGGCGACGGCGGCGATCCTGAAGGGCCTCGAATGGCTCGGGCTCGACTGGGACGGCGAGCCGACCAGCCAGTTCGCCCGCAAGGACCGCCATGCCGAGGTGGCGCGCGCGATGCTGGCGGCGGGCAGCGCCTACAAATGCTTCTCCACCCAGGACGAGATCGCGGCCTTCCGCGCCGCCGCCGAGGCCGAGAAACGCTCGACCCTGTTCCAGTCGCCCTGGCGCGACGCGGACCCCGCCACCCATCCCGATGCGCCCTTCGTGATCCGGCTGAAGGCCCCGCGCGAGGGCGTGACGGTGATCGCGGACCGGGTGCAGGGCGACGTCACCTTCCGCAACGACCAACTGGACGACATGGTGCTGCTGCGTTCGGACGGGACGCCCACCTACATGCATGCGGTGGTGGTGGACGATCACGACATGGGCGTGACCCATGTGATCCGCGGCGACGATCACCTGACCAATGCCGCGCGGCAGGTGCAGATCTTCCGGGCGATGGGCTGGGCGGAACCGGTCTTCGCCCATATTCCGCTGATCCACGGCCCCGACGGCAAGAAACTGTCCAAGCGGCACGGCGCGGTCGGGCTCGAGGAATATCAGCTGATGGGCTATCCGGCGGCGGGGATGCGCAACTACCTCGCCCGGCTGGGCTGGAGCCATGGCGATGACGAGGTCTTCACCGATGCGCAGGCGCGCGCGTGGTTCGACCTCGACGGGATCGGCCGCAGCCCGGCCCGGCTGGATTTCAAAAAACTGGAAAGCATCTGCGGCCAGCAGATCGCCATGGCCGAGGATGCGGCGCTGGTGGCGGAACTGGAGGCCTTCCTCGCCGCGACCGGCGAGCCCGCGCTGACCGACAGGCAGCGCGACCTGATGCTGCGGGGCATGTACTGCCTGAAGGAACGGGCGAAAACCTTCCCCGACCTGATCGAGAAGGCGCATTTCCTGCTGGCCGACCGGCCGCTGGTGCCGGACGAGAAGGCGGCGAAATCGCTCGACGAGGTATCCCGTGGTATACTGTCGGAATTGACGCCGCAACTGCGAAATGCTAGCTGGACGCGCGAGGAATTGGAGGCCAGAGTAGCGGCGGTTGCCGAGGCGCATGGCACCGGCCTCGGCAAGATTGCCGGGCCGCTGCGCGCAGCCCTGGCGGGGCGAAGCGCCACTCCCAGCGTATTCGACATGATGCTGGTCATCGGTCGGGACGAGACGGTGGCGCGCCTGTCCGACGCGACGCGCTGAGGCCCGCCACGGGCCTCGCAGTTTCCGCGGCGGCCCCGCGCCGGGCCAGCCGCGGCCTATGGAGAGGGATCAAGATGGCTGAACAACGAATCGCGACGCTGAGCCTCGACGGCAAGAGCTATGAACTGCCGGTGATGTCGCCCACGGCGGGGCCGGATGTGCTCGACATCCGCAAGCTCTATGGCCAGGCCGACGTGTTCACCTACGATCCGGGCTTCACCTCCACCGCGTCCTGCGACTCGACCATCACCTATATCGACGGCGACAAGGGCGAGCTTCTCTATCGCGGCTACCCGATCGAGCAGCTGGCGGAGAAGTCGCATCACCTGGAAGCGGCCTATCTGCTGCTCTACGGCGAACTGCCGACCGAGACGCAGATGAACGATTTCGAACGCACCGTGACCCGTCACACGATGGTGCACGAACAGATGCACAACTTCTTCCGCGGCTTCCGCCGCGATGCGCATCCGATGGCGACGATGGTGGGCGTGGTCGGCGCGATGTCGGCCTTCTATCACGACTCGACCGATATCAGCGACCCGCGCCAGCGCGAGATCGCGGCCTTCCGGCTGATCGCCAAGCTGCCGACGATCGCGGCGATGGCCTACAAGTATTCGATCGGCCAGCCCTTCGTCTATCCGCGCAACGACCTCGACTATGCGTCGAACTTCCTGCACATGTGCTTCGCGGTCCCGGCCGAGGAATACAAGGTCGAGCCGGCGCTGGCCAAGGCGATGGACCGCATCTTCCTGCTGCATGCCGACCACGAACAGAACGCCTCGACCTCGACCGTGCGCCTCGCCGGATCGTCGGGCGCCAACCCCTTCGCCTGCATCGCCGCCGGCATCGCCTGCCTCTGGGGGCCGGCGCATGGCGGCGCCAACCAGGCCTGCCTGGAAATGCTGCGCGAGATCGGCACCGTCGACCGCATCCCGGAATTCATCGAGAAGGCCAAGGACAAGAACTCGGGCTTCCGCCTGATGGGCTTCGGGCACCGGGTCTACAAGAACTTCGACCCGCGCGCCAAGGTGATGAAGGAAAGCGCCGACGAGGTGCTGGAACTGCTGGGGGTCGAGAACAACCCGACGCTGCAGGTCGCCAAGGAGCTGGAGCGGATCGCGCTGGAGGACGACTACTTCATCTCGAAGAAGCTCTATCCCAATGTCGACTTCTACTCGGGCATCATCCTCGACGCGATGGGCTTCCCGACCTCGATGTTCACGCCGATCTTCGCGCTGTCGCGCACCGTCGGCTGGATCGCGCAGTGGCGCGAAATGATCTCGGACCCGCAGCTGAAGATCGGCCGTCCGCGGCAGCTCTATGTGGGGGCGACGCAGCGCGACTATGTGGATGTCGGACAGCGCTGAGCGTTCCGGCAGATCGCGACAGGGGCCGTCCTTCGGGGCGGCCCTTTCGCATCGGGGTGCAAGGTGCAGGCGCGACTCGACAAATTGAAGGTTTCGTTCGGTCGCGACTTCGCTATAAAAGGGCGAAAGCAGACTAAAAGAGTCGGAATTATGGCGCATTTCCTCGAACTTCCCCGCTGGACCCCTGCCGGCTGCGGATCGCCGGTCCCGGCGCTGCTGCTGGCGGTGACACTGGCGGCGGCGGGAAGCTTCGGTCCGGCCCATGCGCAGGATGCGACGCTGCCGCCCGCGACGGCGCCCGCACCCGCGGATGCGGCACCGGGCGAGCCCGCGCCGGAGACCGCGCCGGGAGAGGCGTCCGCCGTGGACGCGCCCCCCGCCGGGCTGCAGATCGAGGCGCCGCAGATAGGCGCGCCCGCCCCCGAGGCCGCGACGGACCTGCCCGCCGCGCCGGGTGCCGAACAGTCGGCCCCTGCCCTGCCCGGCGGCGAAGCGGCCGCCCCGACCGATGTTGCCCCGGCCCAGACGGTCCCGACCGAGGCCGCCCCCGCGACCGGCCCCGCCACCGCCCTGCCGGAGGCCACCGCACCGGCGGAGAACGCCTCGACCCAGGGCAGCCCGCTGCCGCATGAACTGTCGCCCTGGGGCATGTTCATGGCCGCCGACATCGTGGTGAAGGCGGTGATGGTCGGCCTCGCCTTCGCGGCTTTCGTCACCTGGACGATCCTGCTGTTCAAGCTGGTCGAGGTCGCCGCGGCCCGCCGCGCCGCCGGCCGCGCCGCCGTGACCATGCGCGATGCCGACAGCCTCGCCGCCGCCGCCGCCAGCCTCGGGCAGCGCCGCGATCCCGGCAGCTTCATGGCCCGCGCCGCGCTGGAGGAATTCGACCGCTCGATCGACATGGTCGATGCCGCCGGCCCCGCGGGCGTGAAGGAACGCGTGCGCTCGATCCTCGACCGGACAGAACTGCAGGCCGGGCGCCGGCTGATGCGCGGCACGGGGATGCTGGCCACCATCGGCTCCACCGCGCCCTTCGTCGGCCTGTTCGGCACGGTCTGGGGGATCATGAATTCGTTCATCGGCATCTCGCGGTCGCAGACGACGAACCTCGCCGTCGTGGCCCCCGGCATCGCCGAGGCGCTGCTGGCCACGGCCATCGGCCTTGTCGCGGCGATCCCGGCGGTCATCGTCTACAACCACTTCGCCCGCGCCATCGCCGGCTACCGGCTGGTGCTGGGCGATGCCGGCGCGGGGGTCGAGCGGCTGCTGAGCCGCGATCTGGACCGCCGCAAGGCCGGCATCGCGCCGCGCGTGGTCAGCCCGGTCCGCGCCGGGCGGGGGGCCTGACATGGCCGGCGGCATCCGCGAGTCGGGCGGCGACGACCTGGCCGAGAACCATGAGATCAACGTCACGCCCTTCATCGACGTGATGCTGGTGCTGCTGATCATCTTCATGGTCGCGGCGCCGCTGGCCACGGTGGACGTGCCGGTGGACCTGCCCACCTCGACCGCCGAGGCGCGGGAACGGCCCGACCGGCCGCTGTACCTGACCGTGCAGCGCGACCTGAGCCTGTCGCTCGACAACGAGACGGTGGGGCGCGACGCGCTCGCGGCCGCGCTGAACGCCCGCACCGGCGGCGATCTGGAAACGCGGGTCTTCCTGCGCGCCGACGAGGCGGTTGCCTATGGCGATGTCATGGACGCGATGAACCTGCTCAGGGGCGCAGGCTATCTGAAGATCGCGCTAGTGGGGCTGGAAGGCGTCCCCGCCGCCGGGGGCGCGCCCGCAGCTTCCGCCCCCGGGGCTTCCGCGCCATGACCGACTGGGCCGCCACCATCGGCCGCGCCCGGCGCTGGACCGAATTCGTGGCCTGGCTGCTGGCCGCGGCGCTGGTGGCGCTGATGCTGGCGGCGACGGCGGCCTTCGCGCTGTGGCTGGACCGCAGCCGCGGGCAGGAGGATGAGGGCGTGCTGATGCTCGACCTGCCGCCGCTGCCGGCCGCGGTGGCGGTGTCGGACGTGCCCGAACCCTCGCCCGATATCCCGATGGCCGAGGCGCCCGACGCCCCGGAGCCGACCGAGGACCCGGAGGAGACCCCGCCGCTGCCGGAACCGGTGGCCGAACCGCCGCCCGACCTGACGGAACCGGAGCCGATCGAGGCGCCCGAAGAGCTGGCCGAAACGCTGCCCGACACGACCTCGCCGGAACCGCCGCCGCCCCCCGCCCCCATCGTCGAGGCGCAGGTGGCGCTGCCCGACACGCCGCGCCCGCAGCCCCGGCGCGAGCCGGAACCCGAGCGGCAGGAACGCCCGCGCGAACAGCAGGCCCAGCGTCAGGACCGCCCGCGCGAGGACCGGCGCCAGCCGCCGCAAAGCCAAGCCTCGCGCGCCTCCTCCGGCGGGGCGGCGCAGGCGGCGGCCGGACAGCAGGCGACCGCCAGCCAGATGGAGCGCTGGATGGGCAAGGTGCAGGGCCAGTTCCAGCGCCATGTCGGCCGCCGCAGCTTTGCAAATGCGCGGCCGCTGGTGCTGAACGTCACGGTCAGCGGCAGCGGCCAGGTGACGCGGGCGACGATCGCGCGGTCGTCGGGCGATCCGCAATTCGACGCGGCGCTGCTGGCGCATTTCCTGCGCATCGGCAATGTCGCCGCCCCGCCGAACGGGCAGAGCGCGAATTTCATCGCGCCGCTGGCGCCGCGCTGACCCCCGGGAAGAGGGGGGCGCTGCCCCCCGGCCCGGTCCGGGCCTCCCCCCGGGATATTTTCGTCAGCGGCAGGGGGCGCGGGCGGGCCTTTTGCAGCTGACAGAAATTGCGGCGGGCGGCGGCAAGAAGGGGCTAAGGGCCCCCTTCCCCTTCAGGCGCCGGTGAAGCGGGGCGGGCGCTTGGCGAGGAAGGCCGCCACGCCCTCGCGGAAATCGGCGCTGGCGCCGCAGGTGCCCTGCAGGTCTGCTTCCAGCGCCAGCTGCTCGGGCAGGCTGCGGTCGGCGGCGCCGCGCAGCGCCTGCTTGATGCCGCGATAGGCCAGCGTCGGCCCCGCCGCCAGATGCGCCGCCCGCGCCCGCCAGCCCGCGGCGAAATCCGCATCGGGCAGCGCCTCCCAGATCATGCCCCAGTCGGCGGCGCGGCGGGCGGTGACGGGTTCGGCGAAGAGCATCGCCCCCATCGCCCGGGCGAAGCCCACTTGGCGCGGCAGCCAGTGGGTGCCGCCCGCATCCGGGACCAGCCCGATCCGGGTGAAGGCCTGCAGGAAGACCGCGCTGTCCGCCGCAATCACCACGTCGCAGCCGAGCGCGAGATTGGCCCCCGCCCCCGCCGCCGCGCCGTTGACCGCGGCGATCACCGGCACCGGGCAACCGGTGACGGCGGCCAGCATCGGTTCGTATTCCTCGCGCAGGATGCGGGTGAAATCCACCGCCTCGATGGCGCCGGCATCGGTCAGGTCCTGACCCGAACAGAAGGCCCGCCCCGCCCCGGTCAGCACGATCGCCCGGGCGCGGCCGGACAGATCCTCCACCGCCTGCCGGATCTCGACCCGCATCGCGGCGTTCAGCGCGTTCATCACCTCGGGGCGGTTCAGCGTCACCACGCCGATTCCGTCCTCCAGTTCGCACAGGATGGTCTCATAGCTCATGCGCGCCTCCTCCCTCGGTCCGCGCGAAGCCTATCGGGCGGGCGGCCCGGGGCCTAGACGCCGGCCGAGGCGGGGACGCGGCGTCACTCTTTCAGCAGTTCGGCGATCCGGCGTTCCTCGTCCGCGTCGAGCGCGGCGAGCGGCGGTTCGGCCCCCCGCCTGCCGCGCAGGAAGATCCAGCCGACCCCCAGCCCCACCAGCAGCATCGCCGGGCCGGTCAGCCAGAGGATCAGGTTGCTGCCCCGGGCCGGCGGGCGGAACAGCACATATTCGCCATAGCGGTCGGTGACATAGTCCACCACCTCGGCATCGCTGTCGCCCGCCAGCAGCCGTTCGCGCACCAGAAGCCGCAGGTCGCGCGCCACCGTGGCGTTGGATTCGTCGATATTCTCCGACTGGCAGACCGGGCAGCGCAGCAGCTGCGAAATCGCGCGGGCGCGCGATTCCAGCGCCGGATCGGCCAGCACCTCGTCGGGCTGCACGGCGATGGCAGCGGGCGCGAGCAGGCAGAGGAGCAGGGACAGGAGCGCGAGGACCCGCATCGGCGTCACTCTGCCGGGGCGGCGCCGGCGGGGACGGCCGTCGCCCGCCGCGCCCCCGCCGCCACCCGATAGCGCCGGTCCGACAGGCTGAGCGCGCCGCCGAGGGCCATGATCGCGGCGCCGGCCCAGATCCAGTTGGCGAAGGGCTTCACATAGGTGCGCACCGCCCATCCGCCGCCCTCCTGTTCGTCGCCGATCACCAGATAGAGGTCACGGAACAGGCCGTTGTCGATATCGGCCTCGGTCGTGGGCATCGCCTGCACCGGATAGATCCGCTTTTCCGGATGCAGCACCGCCACCTCGCGCCCGCCGCGCCGGATGGACAGGGTCGCGCGGGTAGAGCGGTAGTTCGGCCCCTGCACCGCCTCGACCCGGTCGAGCGCGATCTCGTAGCCCCCCACGTCGAAGGGCGCGCCCACCTGCGCCACCCGGATATCCTCGACCTGTCCCGCCGTCAGCAGCGAGATGCCGACGAAGGTCACTCCCAGCCCGGCATGGGCGACGGCCTTGCCCCAGTCGGCCCGCGGCAGCCGGGTCAGCCGGGACCAGCGGGCCCGGCCCTTCTGCCCGGTGCGCTGCCACAGGTCGGCCGCAGCCCCCGCGATCAGCCAGGTGCCGAGCGCGGCGCCCACCGGCCCGATGGCCGAACGCCCCGTACCCATGGCGTAGGCCAGGCAGCCCGCCGCCAGCGCCAGGACCAGCGCGCCGCGCAGGGGCCGCAGCGTCCGGCCGATCTGGCCGCGCTTCCACGGCAGGATCGCACCCACCGGCAGCACCAGCGCGAGGCCGATCATGAAGGGGGTGAAGGCCTGGTTGAAGAAGGGCGCCCCGACCGACAGCTTGCGGTCCCAGGCCATTTCGGCCACCAGCGGCCAGATCGTGCCGATGAACACCACGAAGGCCGAGACCGCCAGCAGGATGTTGTTCAGCACCAGCGCGCTTTCGCGGCTGACCATGCCGAAGACGCCCTTGGCCTGCATTGCCCCCGCCCGCGCCGCGAAGAGCGTCAGCGAGCCGCCGAGGAAGACGCAGAGGATCATCAGGATGAAGACCCCGCGTTCGGGATCGTTGGCGAAGGCATGGACCGAGGTGATGACCCCCGACCGCACGAGGAAGGTGCCGATCAGCGAGAAGCCGAAGGCGAGGATGGCCAGCAGGATCGTCCAGCTTTTCAGCGCCTCGCGCTTTTCGACCACGATGGCCGAATGCAGCAGCGCCGCCGCCAGCAGCCAGGGCATGAAGCTGGCGTTTTCCACCGGGTCCCAGAACCAGAACCCGCCCCAGCCCAGTTCGTAATAGGCCCACCAGGAGCCGAGCGCGATGCCGATGGTCAGGAAGACCCAGGCCGCCAGCGTCCAGGGCCGCACCCAGCGGGCCCATGCCGCATCGACCCGGCCCTCGATCAGCGCGGCCACGGCAAAGGAGAAGGCCATGCTGAGCCCCACATAGCCGAGGTAGAGGAAGGGCGGATGGAAGGCGAGGCCCGGATCCTGCAGCAGCGGGTTCAGGTCCTTGCCGTTGAACGGGGCGAGCGGCAGCCGCGCGAAGGGGTTCGAGGTGAAGAGGATGAAGGCCAGGAAGGCCACGCCGATCATCCCCTGCACCGCCAGCACCCGCGCCTTCAGCCGCGGCGGCAATTGCCCGCCGAACCACGCGGCCGAGGCGCCGAACAGCGCGAGGATCAGCACCCACAGCAGCATCGAGCCCTCGTGATTGCCCCAGACCCCCGACAGCTTGTAGAGCATCGGCTTGTCGGTATGCGAATTCGCCCAGACCACCTCGAGCGAAAAATCCGAGGTGACGAAGGCATGGGTCAGCGCCGCGAAGGCCAGCGCGATCAGCCAGAACTGCGCCGCCGCCGCCGGCATCGCCACCGCCATCCAGCCCGCCCAGCCCCGCTGCGCGCCGATCAGGGGCACGGTAGATTGCAGGATCGCCACCACGAAGGCGAGGATCAGCGCGAAATGGCCGAGTTCGGTGATCATGGCTGCGGCGGCTCCGGCTGTTGGCGGATCATTCTAGGCCCGGCGGCGCCCGCGCGAAACCCCATGCGCCGGGATGTCGCGCCGCGGCCCGGACATGAGACGGCGCCCGCCGGCCCTCAGCTGCCTGCCTCGCGGTAGACGCCCTGTTCCTTCAGCGCGTCGGTCACCTCGCGGGGCATGTAGCTTTCGTCGTGCTTGGCCAGGATTTCGCGGGCGACGAAGACCTCGCCCTCCATGCTGCCGGTGCCGATCATGCCCTGGTTCTCGCCGAAGAGGTCGGGCAGCACGCCGGTATAGCGCACCGGCACCGTCGCGCCGCCATCGGTCACGCGGAAGCTGACGGTTTCGCCCTGCCCGCGCACCAGGCTGCCGGCCTCGACCAGGCCGCCCAGCCGGAACACCTCGCCCGGGCGGGGCGGTTCGGTGGCCAGCTGGCTGGGCGAGCGGAAGAAGTTGATGCCGTCGCGCATCGCATAGCCCACCAGCCCCGTCGCCAAGGCCAGCGCCAGCATCGCCGCCACGATCAGCTGGATCCGCCGCTTCTTCTTCAGCCCCTTCATCCTGCCCCCTCAGGGGAAGAGAGGCGCGAGCATCAGGCCCGCCGTCTCCTCGATCCCCAGCATCAGGTTGGCGTTCTGGATCGCCTGACCCGACGAGCCCTTGGTCAGGTTGTCGAGCGCGGCCACCACGGTGGCGCGGCCGGCGATCCGGTCGGCCACCACGCCGATATGCACGAAATTGGACCCGGCGACAGCCCGTGTCGAGGGGACTGCGCCAAAAGGCAGCACCTCGATGAAGGGTTCGGTCGCATAGCGCGCCGCCAGCGCGGCATGGATCGCCGCCCCCTCGCCCTTCACATAGCAGGTGGCGAGGATGCCGCGGTTGAAGGGCGCGAGATGCGGAGTGAACATCACCCGCACCGGCCGGCCTGCCGCCTTGCTGAACTCCTGGTCGAATTCGCCCAGATGGCGGTGGGTGCCGCCGGCAGAATAGGGATGGGTGCCGCCCGACAGTTCGGCATGCAGCAGGTTTTCCTTCAGGCTGCGGCCCGCGCCCGACACGCCGTTCTTCAGGTCGAGGATGATGTCGTCGAGGTCGATCACCCCGGCCTCGATCAGCGGGCGGATGGCGAACTGCCCGGTCGCGGCGTTGCAGCCGGTGCCGGCGACCAGCCGGGCGGTGGCAATCTCGTCCCGGTAGAACTCGGTCAGGCCATAGACGGCCTCTGCCTGCAGCTCGACCGCGGCATGGGGCTTCCCGTACCACTTCTCGTAATCCGCCGGATCGCGCAGCCGGAAGTCGGCGGACAGGTCCACCACCTTCAGGTCGCGCGGCAGGCCCGCGATCACCGCCTGGCTGGTGGCATGGGGCAGCGCGCAGAAGCACAGGTCCACGCCCGAAAAGTCGATGTCCTCGATCTTCTGCAGCACCGGCAGCGCGATGTGGCGCAGATGCGGGAAGACATCGCCCATCTCCATCCCCGCCTTGCGGTCGCCGGACAGCGCCACGACCGTCATCGCGGGATGGGTGGAGATCAGGCGCACCAGTTCCGCGCCGGTATAGCCGGAGGCGCCGAGGATGGCGATGCGGTGGGTCATGGCGGGCTCCCTCGCGTGTTGCCGTGCGGGCGGGCGGGTCCGGCGGACCGGACCACGCCCCGTCGCGCGGCTTTTCGCACGGGCGGGGCGTCGCGGCAAGCGGTGACGCCCCGCCGGGGACCGGGTTCCCGGCCGCGTCTCAGCCGCGCGAGCGCGGGGCGGGCACGATGATCTGCGGGCGGGCCGCGGTATCGCCCGGGGCCGGCACGACGATCGTCACCCGGTCGGTTCCCGCCGCCGGAACGGGCGGGGCCGCGCGGCGCGGGGCCGGCGCGTCGGCGGATCGGGTGGACATCCGCACCGCGGGGGCCGCCGCGGCCTCGGTGGCGCGCTGCACGACGGCCGGGCTGTCGCCGGTGGCCGGCGTCACCAGGATCAGCGGCCGGACCGTCAGCCTGCCATGCGCGGCCCCCGCGGCGGTCGAGTACCCGTCGATGGAATGGCCCGTCGCCCGTTCGTAGGACCGCGCCATCTGCCGGTGCGCGACCAGGTGGCAGCCCACCAGCCCCACCACCGCCACCGGCAGCGCGGCGCCCGCCACGGTCATCAGGTTGGCGCAGGCCGCGCCATAACCGGCGGCGCCGACCGTCACCTCGGCCCGGGCGGGGGTGCGGCCCGAGGCGACGAGGGCATGCTTGATGCCGTATTTCAGCCCGAGCGCGGCCAGCGGCGCCGCCGGACCGAAGCCCGCCAGCATCGGGTTGGTCTCGACCAGTCCCGCCTGGCTGAGCGCCAGCGCGGTGGTGCCCGCGTCGGCCATGTCGCCGCCGCCGATGGCGACCCGGTCATAGCGATGCTCCTCGGCCCGCAGGGGCGCGGCGGCGGCGATCGCCGCCAGCGCCAGCGCCAGCGTGGCCGCCCGGCCGAGCGCGGCGGGGGCGGAGGGTCCGTTCAACATGTTGCGCGTCATTGTTCGCAGTTTCCTTGCCAATTCCCGATCTGATGCGCGGCAGGGTCCGGAAATTCCGTCCGGCAGGGACAGTCATTCCACCGCGCTCGCAAAAGCGGGATGCAATTTACGCGCCAATTTGCGGTGTAAAGCGATTTCCCGACGTCAGCCGCGCATTGACGCGTGCCCACACCGCTAAAATCGCGAGGACGGCGAAACTGATGCGACCGGAGCGGGAAATGCGGCCGCAATTACGCCGCCGGTTCCGGCCTGTCGATCCGGAGCGCGAATCGCGCGGAACTTCCGAGGGTGGGGCGCGAGGTCCGGTTCGGCCGTCGATTATAGGCCGCTGCGGAAACAATCAGCGCAACATGAGAAGGAATGGCCACGAAATACTTTAGGACAAGACGTTATGCGGGCCTGCCGGGACGATGAGAACCCAGACGGGGCCGACAAACTTTCGCATATCGGCGTTATCTTTAATTGGGCGGCAGTTAATTAAAGAAACCCGACATCTCTGAATATCGAAGCGGCAAAGGACCATCCGCTGCACAAAGACGATCCGGCAAGAGATGCCGAAACCCGCCATCCAGACGACGGTACAACAATACCTTCGGAGGCGTCATCTACCGAATTGGAAGCAGAAATAAAGAATGCGCGGGGGCACCCATCCCTCCGCCGGTCCGGATGCGCCGACGGGTCGTTCCGATGACGAAAAGGGATGAAACGGCAGACGGCAGAAGGGGCGAACGGACCTGCCCCTAGGCCGCCTCGAACCGCACGCCCCGGCGCAGGAACTGCGTCGCATGGGCGCTGACGCTGTCGGGGCGGCCGGTCGTCAGATAGCGGCTCGCCGTGCCCGGACCCAGCATCCCGGGCCGGCGCAGCAGGTAGTCCGCCGTCGCCTCGGCCACCAGCCGCGGCTGCGAGAAGACCCGCACATCGGGGCCGAGCGCCGCCTGGAAGGCATGTTCCATCAGCGGGTAATGGGTGCAGCCGAGGATCGCGGCATCGGGCTTCGGCATCCGGCGCAGCAGCGCCTCGACATGGCTTTTCACCAGCGCCTCGGCCAGGATCTCGTCGCCCGTCTCGATCGCGTCGACCACGCCGCCGCAGGGCTGCGCCTCGACATCCACGCCGATGGCGCGGAAGGCCAGTTCCCGCTGGAAGGCGCGGCTGGCGACGGTGGCGGGGGTCGCGAACAGCGCCACATGCTTGACCGCCACCTCGCGCGGGGGCGTGTTGTCGCCCCAGTTGCGTTCGGTCAGCGCCTCGATCAGCGGCACGAAGACGCCCAGCACCCGCTTGTCCTGCGGCACCCAGGTCTCCTGCATCCGCTTCAGCGCGGCGGCCGAGGCGGTGTTGCAGGCAAGGATCACCAGATCGCAGCCCTCGTCCCACAGCCGTTCCACCCCGGCGCAGGTCAGGTGGAAGATGTCCTCGGCGGTGCGGACGCCATAGGGGGCATGGGCGCTGTCGCCCAGATAGACGAAGGGCACCGAGGGCAGCCGCGCCTGCAGCGCCTCGAGCACCGTCAGCCCGCCGAGACCGGAATCGAAAACGCCCACCGCCATGTCTGCCCCTGTTCCCCGCCGCCGGGATCAGGCGCGGTATTTTGCCTCGAACTCATAGCCCGGATCGTAGGTGTCCAAGGGCTTCGGGCTCAACTGATACGTCGCGCGGCGCAGGAAATCCATCATCGCCTTGGGGTCGCCGGCACGGGCGGCGATATCGGCCGCCGGGATCGGCCGGCCCACCACCACCTCGACCGGTTCGTCCACCCGGGCGCGGAATTCCTTGATCAGCAGCGCCAGCCGCAGCGTCATGTGCAGGTGGCTGGCCAGCTGGAACAGGCGGGAATTGTGGCCGTTGAAGAACAGCGGCACCACCGTCGCCTGCGACTTGCCCACCATCCGCGCGGTGAAGTTGCGCCAGCCCGGGTCCATCGGCCGGCCGAAGGGCCGCGCGGCAGTGCTGACCGTGCCGCCGGGGAAGATGCCGATCGCCCCGCCCGCCTTCAGATAGCGCAGCGCCTCGGCCCGGGTCTCGAGGTTCTGGCGCTGCGCCTCTTTCGTGTCCTCGAAGGAGATGGGCAGCACGATCCGGTTCAGATCCTCGGCCCGGCGGAAGACCGAATTGGCGAGGATGCGGAAATCGCCGCGGGTATGGCTGAGGATCAGCCCCATCATCAGCCCGTCGAGGATTCCGTAGGGATGGTTGGCGATCAGGATCAGCGGCCCGGTGGCCGGAATGTCCGACAGGCTGCCGCCGATGACCTTCAGCGACAGGCCATAGCGTTCGGCCATCACCTGCCAGAAGTCGCGGCCGTTCGCCACCTCCAGCTCATAGCCCGCCGCGCGGCGGATCAGCCCCAGACGCCCGGTCGCGTTCTCGACCACCCGGATCAGGGTGCGCCCGCCGCGGGAGCGGGCCGAAGAGGCGTAACTGATCTCGCGCGCAATCTGTCTGGTCATGGGCCGTGCCGTCAAATCCCGAACGTGTCGTAGCCGGAACGCGCGAGTCGGGCGAGAAAAATTGACGTGACCCCGCGCGGTTGGGGGCTGCGGCGGCGGCCCCGCCACGGAAAGACCGCCGCCGCCGCACGTTTGGGGCCGCCCTGCCCCATCGCGCGCCTATTCGGCGGCGTGGCGCAGGGGCGCGGGCGGGGCGCGGAAGGCCGCCAGCAGCGCCGCGCGTTCGCTGGCCGCCGCCGCCGCCGCGGCCTCCTTCACCGGGCCGAAGCCGCGGATCGCCAGCGGCAGCCGGGCGAGCGCCTCGGCCGTGTCATGGCGGTCGGGATCGTAGCCGGCAAAGACCTCGGCCATGTCGGCCTCGTATTCCGCGATCAGCCGCCGTTCCATCCGCCGCTCTGCCGTCCGCCCGAACGGGTCGAGCGGCGTGCCGCGCAGCCGCTTCATCCCCGCCAGCAGGCGGAAGGCGGGCAGCATCCATGCCCCGAAGGCGCGCTTCCGCGGCCGGCCCGCCGCATCCTTGCCCGGCAGGAAGGGCGGCGCGAGGTGGAAGACCGGGCGAAACTCGCCCTCGAATTCCACCCGCGCCTTGTCGAGCGTGTCCAGATGCAGCCGGGCCACCTCGTATTCATCCTTGTACGCCAGCAGCTTGTGATAGCCCTCGGCCACGGCGGCGCGCAGCGGTTCCGGCGCGCGGGCGACGAAGTCGCGATAGCGCCGGGCCAGCGCCGCATCCTGATAGTCCTCCAGATGCCGGGCGCGTAGGGCCACCGCGTCCGGCGCGGGCGTTCCGGCGGGGGCCGGATCGGCCAGCAGCGCCGCCGCTGCCGCAGGATCGACCGCCGACCAGCGCCCGATCTCGAAGGCAGCGAGGTTGCCCTTCACCCCCGCGCCGTTCATCTCGATGGCGCGGCGGATCGCCGCGGCCGACAGCGGCAGCAGCCCGCGCTGCCAGGCGGCCCCCAGCACCAGCATGTTGGAATAGATGGAATCGCCAAGGGCGCGTTCGGCCAGCCGCGTCGCATCGAGGAAACTCACCCCCTCGCGCAGCCGCGCCTCCAGCGACAGCCGCAGCCGGCCCGAGGGCAGGCGGAAATCGCGGTCGCGGGTGAAGGCGCCGGTGATGATCTCGTGGCTGTTGACCACGGCGCCGGTGCGGCCCTCGGCCATCAGGCCCAGCGTCTTGGCCCCCGCCGTCACCACCAGATCGCCGCCCACCACGCAATCGGCCTCGCCCACGGCGACGCGGATCGCGCTGATGTCCTCGGGCCGTTCGGCGATGCGCAGGTGGATGTGCACGGCGCCGCCCTTCTGCGCCAGACCCGCCATTTCCATCATGCCGACGCCCAGACCGTCCAGATGCGCGGCCATCGCCAGCACCGCGCCCACCGTCACCACGCCGGTGCCGCCCACCCCGGTCAGCACGGTGTTATGCGTGCCCCGGATCGCCGGCAGCGCCGGGTCCGGCAGGTCGGGCAGCGACAGCTCTGCCGCCGCGCGCTTGCGGGGCTTCGCGCCCTCCAGCGTGACGAAGCTGGGGCAGAAACCGTTCAGGCAGGAGAAGTCCTTGTTGCAGGAGGATTGGTCGATGGCCCGCTTGCGCCCGAAGGCGGTGTCCAGCGGCACGATCGACACGCAGTTCGACTGCACCCCGCAATCGCCGCAGCCCTCGCAGACATCGGGATTGATGAAGACGCGGCGATCCGGGTCCGGGAAGGTGCCGCGCTTGCGGCGGCGGCGCTTTTCGGCGGCGCAGGTCTGGATATAGACGATGGCCGACACGCCGGGGATGCGCGCGAAGCGGTCCTGCAGCGGCATCAGCCCGGCCCGTTCCACCACCTCGATCCCCTTGGGGAAGCGCGACAGGTCCACCTCTTCCTTCTCGTCATGGACCACGGCCACATGGCCCACGCCCATCGCCAGCAATTCCCGCACGATCCGGTCGGCGGTCAGCCCGCCCTCGTTCCTTTGCCCGCCGGTCATCGCCACGGCGTCGTTGAACAGGATCTTGTAGGTGATGTTCACCCCGGCGGCGAGCGCGGCGCGGATCGCCTGCACCCCGGAATGGTTGTAGGTGCCGTCGCCGAGGTTCTGGAAGATGTGGTCGCGGGTCGAGAACGGCGCCTCGCCGATCCAGTTCGCGCCCTCGCCGCCCATATGGGTGAAGCCCGTCGTCTCGCGGTCCATCCACTGCACCATGTAGTGGCAGCCGATGCCCGCATAGGCGCGCGCGCCCTCCGGCAGGCGGGTGGAGGTGTTATGCGGGCAGCCCGAACAGAACCAGGGCTGGCGCTGCGCGATCTCGGGCGCGTTGTCGGCGCGCCGCGCCTCGGCAATGCGGGCAAGGCCCGCGCGCACCGCGTCGATGCCGCGCCCTTCCTCGACCAGGATGCCGCCGATCTTTTCGGCGATACCCACGGGGTCGAGCGCGAAGCGCGTCGGGAACAGCTCCGCCCCGGTGCCCGCATGTTTCCAGCCATGGACGCGCCGGCCGCGGCGGTCGTCGAAGATCGACTCCTTGACCTGCACCTCGATCAGCTTGCGCTTTTCCTCGACCACCACGATCAGGTCCAGCCCCTCGGCCCAGTCGTGGAAGCTGCGCATGTCCAGGGGCCAGGTCTGGCCGACCTTGTAGGTGGTGATCCCCAGCCGTTCCGCCTCGGCCGGGTCGAGCCCAAGCAGCGACAGCGCATGGACGAGGTCGAGCCAGTTCTTGCCGGCCGCGACGAAGCCGATCTTCGCCCCCGGCCGGCCCCAGACCCGGCGGTCGATGCCATTGGCGCGGGCGAAGGCTTCGGCGGCAAAGCGCTTGTGGTCGATCATCCGCGCTTCCTGCGCCACGGGCGTGTCGCCCAGCCGGATGTTCAGCCCGCCCTCGGGCAGCGGGTAATCCGGCGTGACGAAGCGCATCCGCTCGGGCCGGCCATCGACGACGGCGGTGGCCTCGACCGTGTCCTTCATCGTCTTCAGCCCCACCCACATCCCGGCGAACCGGCTGAGCGCGATGCCGTAGAGCCCGTAATCGAGGATCTCCTGCACGCCGGCGGGGCTGAGCACCGGGATATAGGCATCGACCATCGCCCAGTCGGACTGGTGCAGCACCGTCGAGGATTCGCCGGTATGGTCGTCGCCCATCGCCATCAGCACCCCGCCATGGCGCGAACTGCCGGCCATGTTGGCATGGCGCATCACGTCGCCGGTGCGGTCCACCCCCGGCCCCTTGCCGTACCACAGCGCGAAGACCCCGTCCTTGCGCCCCTCGCCGCGCAGTTCCGCCTGCTGGGTGCCCCAGATCGCCGTCGCCGCCAGATCCTCGTTCAGCCCCTCCTGGAACAGGACGCCCGCCTCCGACAGCTGCTTGCGCGCCCGGTCCATCTGCAGGTCCACCCCGCCGAGCGGCGAGCCGCGATAGCCGGTGACATAGCCGCCGGTATCCAGCCCCGCCATGCGGTCGCGGGCCGCCTGCATCAGCATCAGCCGCACCAGCGCCTGCGTCCCGTTCAGGAGCACCGGCGATTTCGTCAGGTCGAAGCGGTCGGCGAGAGAGATCTCGCGAGCCAGATCGTGCCTGCTCATTGGGCACCTCCCCTTGCTGAATGAGCACGGGACGATGATAGGTCAAAAAGTCTGACCTACAAAATCAAGTTTTGCAGACTTTCCCGTTTCCTTTTCCCGGGCATCCTATGTAGGGGGTGCAATGCAGCCATGTAATCTTTGCGCAGATGCGACCGCTGGCCGCGCATGAAAGGCATCGGGATGGACTGGGACAGACTGCGAATCTTTCACGCCGTGGCAGACGCGGGCAGCCTGACCCACGCCGGCGACACCCTGCATCTGAGCCAGTCGGCGGTTTCCCGCCAGATCCGCGCGCTGGAAGAGAGCCTGAACACCACCCTGTTCCACCGCCACGCGCGGGGGCTGATTCTCACCGAACAGGGCGAGCTGCTGTTCGAGGCGACGCGCTCGATGACCAAGCGGCTCGATGCCGCCGCCGCGCGCATCCGCGACAGCGAGGAAGAGGTCTATGGCACGCTGAAGGTCACGGCGACGATGGGCTTCGGCACGCTGTGGCTCGCCCCCAGGCTGACCAAGCTTTACGAACGCTATCCCGACCTGACCATCGACCTGATGCTGGAAGAGCGCGTGCTCGACCTGCCGATGCGCGAGGCGGATGTGGCGATCCGGATGAAGGAGCCGAGCCAGGCCGACCTGATCCGCAAGCGGCTGCTGAACATCCGCATGCGCCTTTACGCGACCGAGGCCTATCTGGAGGCGCGCGGCACCCCGGAACGGCTGGAGGACATCCAGAACCACCGGCTGATCTGCCAGAACCCGACCTCGGTGCAGGTGGCGGCCGGGGCGCTGCTGGTGCAGAAGCTGATGGGCTTCGACATCCCGTCGCATCTGTTCGTGAACAACTATTTCGGCGTGTTGCAGGGCGTGCTGAACAACGTGGGCATCGGGGTGCTGCCCGACTATCTGACCGACGATTTCCCGCATCTGGTGCATGTCCTGCCCGAGGTGCTGTCGGCAGAGGTGCCGGTCTTCCTCGCCTATCCCGAGGAGCTGCGCCAGTCGAAGCGCGTGGGCGCGTTCCGCGATTTCGTGACCGAGGAAATCCTTGCCTATCGCAAGCGGCAGATCGACGAGGCGGGCCAGGGCTGAGCCGGTCGCAGCTGCCCGCCGCGCGGCGAGCCACAACCTGTGGTATTCCCGCCGCGCATAGCGGACCTGCGCGCAGCTCGGGCCTTTCGCCTTGATATGTTCATACACTGCCCATAAATGCATCTGCGAAGACGCGTTCGTGAGGAAACTCTGCGCGACTTCATACCTCCCTGTTGGACTTCGGCCGAGCTTAGGCTCGGCCTTTTTTTTCGCGCTGCGCGGCCGATGCACCCGCGCGGGCCGGTGCGCTCACGGCGGCGTGAAGGAACTGCGCCCCGTCCCGATCATTTCTTTGCTGAAACGGCGCCACCCCGGCCCGTGCTGCCGGTCCCCGAGGCACCCGAGAGGTTCCGGGGCGACGCAGCCGCAAGGATCAGAAAGGGAAATCAGATGATCGACCTCCGCAAGACCCTCGCCGCCTCGCTCGCCCCCCTCGCCATCGCCGGGCTGGTCGCCGCGCCGATCGCGGCCACCGCGCAGAACACCGATGCCGAACAGGAATCCGTGCCCGCGCAGGACGGCAACACCGCCGGCACCAGCGCCGCGGCCGAACCGCAGAACTCGATGACCACCGCGAGCGATCTCGGCAACATGGCCGGCGGCACCGTGGTGTCGAGCGACGGCGTGGTCCTGGGCACTGTCAGCAGCGCGACCGTCGACGGCGGCAGCACGGTCATCGTGCTGACCCCGGATACCGCGATGGGCATGTCGGGCGAAGGCACGCTGACGCTGACCGAGTCGCCCTCGATGGACAGCGACGGCCGCTACATGGTGCCGATGAGCCGGACCGAATTCGAAAGCTCGGTGCAAATGAACTGACGGTTTTCGGCGGGTTCGCCCGCCGATCCCTGCGGCGTCCTGCGGGAGACGTCCGGGAATGGCCGGGGCCACGGTCCCGGCACTCCGGCACGCCGCTTCGCGGTGGACCGTTGCGGGAACAGAGCGCGCACCTCGGGTGCGCGCCTTTTCCATGTCTTCACCCCACCCCGGCGTCTTCACCCCACCCCGGCTATCGCCCGCCGCGCCATTTGCGGCCCGGGCCGGCACAACCCCCTTTCCTGCATCCGGCGCATCCCCTAGAGATGCGCCGCACTTTACCCGCGCCCCCGATGCAAGGACGGATTCATGCAGGACCCGCAGATCACCCCCGAGCTGATCGCCGCCCATGGCCTGAAGGCCGACGAATACCAGCGGATCCTCGACATCATCGGCCGCCCCCCGACCTTCACCGAACTCGGCATCTTCTCGGCGATGTGGAACGAGCACTGTTCCTACAAGTCGTCGAAGAAATGGCTGCGGACCCTGCACACCACCGGCCCGCAGGTGATCTGCGGCCCGGGCGAGAATGCCGGCGTCGTCGATATCGGCGACGGGCAGGCGGTGATCTTCAAGATGGAAAGCCACAACCACCCCTCTTACATCGAGCCGCATCAGGGCGCGGCGACCGGGGTGGGCGGCATCCTGCGCGACGTGTTCACCATGGGCGCCCGGCCCATCGCCGCCATGGACGCGCTGAGCTTCGGCGCGCCCTCGCATCCCAAGACCGCGCATCTGGTCAAGGGCGTGGTCGAGGGCATCGGCGGCTATGGCAATGCCTTCGGCGTGCCGAACGTGGGGGGCGAGGTGCGCTTTCACCCCTCCTACAACGGCAACTGCCTGGTGAATGCCTTCGCGGCGGGCCTGGCCGAGACCGACGCGATCTTCTATTCCGCCGCCTCGGGCGTGGGGATGCCCGTCGTCTATCTGGGGGCCAAGACCGGGCGCGACGGCGTCGGCGGCGCGACCATGGCCAGCGCCGAATTCGACGATACCATCGAGGAGAAGCGCCCGACGGTGCAGGTGGGCGACCCCTTCACCGAAAAGCGGCTGCTGGAGGCCTGCCTCGAACTCATGGCCTCGGGCGCGGTGATCTCGATCCAGGACATGGGTGCGGCGGGGCTGACCTGTTCGGCGGTCGAGATGGGCGACAAGGGCGGGCTCGGCATCCGGCTGCAGCTCGACGACGTGCCGCAGCGCGAGAAGAACATGACGGCCTACGAGATGATGCTCTCGGAAAGCCAGGAACGGATGCTGATGGTGCTGAAGCCCGAACGCGAGGCCGAGGCGCGGGCGATCTTCGAGAAATGGGATCTGGACTTCGCCATCGTGGGCGAGACGATCCCCGAGGACCGCTTCCTGATCCTGCACGGCAACGAGGTGAAGGCCGACCTGCCGCTGTCGAAACTGTCCTCGAACGCGCCTGAATACGACCGGCCCTGGGTCGAGACGCCGCCGGCCGCGCCGCTTGGCCCGGTGCCGCGTATCGGCGCCATCGACGCGCTCAGGGCGCTGATCGGCGCGCCCTCCCATGCGCACAAGGGCTGGGTCTGGGAACAGTACGACACCACGGTGATGGCCGACACGATCCGCGCGCCGGGTCTGGGCGCGGGGATCGTCCGCGTTCACGGCTCGGGCAAGGCGCTGGCCTTCACCAGCGACGTTACCCCCCGCTATGTCCGCGCCAATCCGTTCGAGGGTGGCAAGCAGGCGGTGGCCGAAGCGTGGCGCAACCTGATCGCCGTGGGTGCGACGCCCCTTGCCGCGACCGACAACCTGAACTTCGGCAACCCCGAAAAGCCTGAGATCATGGGCCAGTTCGTCGGCGCGATCCAGGGCATCGGCGAAGCCTGCCGCGCGCTCGACTTCCCGATCGTGTCGGGCAACGTGTCGCTTTACAACGAAACCGACGGCCAGCCGATCCTGCCCACCCCGACCATCGGCGCCGTGGGTCTGCTGGCCTCCACCGCCGACATCATCGCGGGCCTGCCGGGCGACGGCGATCTGGCGCTGGTGATCGGCACGACCGAAGGCCATCTGGGCCAGTCGGCGCTGCTGGCCGAGGCCTTCGGGATCGAGGCGGGCGACGCGCCCCCCGTGGATCTGGAGGCCGAGCGCCGCCACGGCACCTTCCTGCAGGCCAACCGCGCGCATCTGCGCGCCGCAACCGACCTGTCGGATGGCGGGATGGCGCTGGCCGCCTTCGAGATGGCAGAGGCGGCGGGTCTGGGCGTGACGCTGGACCCCGCCGACATCGCCACCCTCTTCGGCGAGGATCAGGCCCGCTATCTGGTCGCCTGCGACGCCGCGGGGGCCGAGGCGCTGGAGGCTGCGGCCGCGGCGGCGGGCGTGCCCGTGGCGCGGGTCGGCCGGTTCGGCGGCGACGCGGTCAGCCTCGGCGGCGACAACGCGGCGTTGGCGGAACTCTCGGCGCTCTATCGCGGGGCCTTCGCGGCGGCGGTGGCCTGATCCGCCCCCGGCACCGGCCCTGTCCATGGCCCGCCCGGCGGCATTCGGGCCGGCGCGGCCCTTGTCCCGTTCCGGCGCAAGGGCTACATCTTGGGCATCAGGCAGCAAGGACTCCACCCATGGCGATGGAAGCGCATGACATCGAGGCCCTCATCCGCGAGAGCTTCCCGAATGCGAAAATCACGATCACCGACCTCGCCGGCGACGGCAACCACTGGGCGGCCGAGGTCGTGGACGAAAGCTTCCGCGGCATGAACCGGGTGCAGCAGCAGCGGGCGGTCTACGCCTCGCTGAAAGGCAAGATGGACGGTCCGAACGGCGCGCTGCACGCGCTTGCGCTGACGACGAAGGTTCCCGCCTGAGGGACCACCCCACTCGGCCGCCGCCCCCGGGGCGCGCGGCCCCACCCGAGGAAACCCCATGTCCGAAGCAACCCCCGAAGTCACCGCCGACGCAACCGCCGACAATCCCGCGCTGGACCGCATCCGCAGCCTGATCGGGACCAATGCCGTGGTGCTGTTCATGAAGGGCAGCAAGTCGATGCCGAAATGCGGCTTTTCCAGCCGCGTCGCGGGCGTCCTGAACTACATGGGCGTCGATTTCGCCGATGTCGACGTGCTGGCCGACCCGTCGATCCGTCAGGGGATCAAGGATTTCTCCGACTGGCCGACGATCCCGCAGCTGTATGTGAAGGGCGAGTTCGTGGGCGGCTGCGACATCATCACCGAGATGACGCTGTCCGGCGAGCTCGACGCGCTGTTCGAACAGGCCGGCGTGCCCTATGACAAGGCCGCCGCCGACAAGATCCGCGAAGCCAACGCCTGACCCGGGATCGGGGGCCGCCAAGCCCCCGCCCCCGCCGTCGCACCGCCGCCTTGGAACCGCTGCCGTCAGACGGGTGCCGCCTGATCCTCTGCCGCCTGTTCCTCGGCCCTGTCCGCCAGCGCCTCGGCCCGCGCGGCCAGTTCCGCCAGCGTATCGATGACGATCTGCGGGATCGCCGGCACCTCGACCCGCGGCGGATCGGCCTTGATCGCGGCCAGCGCCGCCTCGGCCGCCGCCGCCCGCGCCTCGGCCGCCGCCAGCCGTTCATCCTGACCGGCGGTGCGGTCGGCCAGCATCAGCCCCGCCATCAGCAGCATCCGCGCCTCGGGCATCCGGCCCAACTGGCCGGTCAGCGACTGCGCCTCGCCGTCCAGCATCGCTGCCGCGGCCTGCAGGAAGGGCTCCTCGCCGTCCTGGCAGGCGACGGCGAAATCCCGCCCGCCGATATGGATCGTGATCTCAGGCATGGCTCACCTCGCCGATCAGGGGCCGCAGTTCCGACAGGATCTCGTCGATCTCGGCCGCCTCGGCGGCGCGCACCGCGCGCAGGCCCTCCAGCTCCGCCATCATCGCGCGGTTGATCAGATGCGGCTCCGGCAGGCCCTGTTCCATCGCGGCGCGCAGGCTCTGGTTCATCTCGCGCAGCTGGCCGTTGGCCCGGCGCAGCCGCGCCGATTCCGCCCCGCCCCGGTCCAGCAGTTCCGTCAGCCGCTGCACCCGCTGTTCCAGCGCCGCCACCGCCGTTTCCTGCCGTTCGCGGATGGCGCGCACGCGCTCGGTCAGCTGCTTGTTGGCGGTGCGCTCGGCCTCCAGCGCCTCTTGCAGCGCGGCGATCTCGGCTTCGGCCGCGCCGCGTTCGTCGCCGTTGAACTCGCCGCCGTGATCGCCGGGGCCTGCGTCGGGCGCCGCGACGGGCGCCATGACCGGCGCCTCGCCCGGGCCCGGCCGGGGCCGCGCCGCCAGATCGTCCAGCCCCGCGCCGATACGGTCGAGCGCGGCGCTCAGCCGCCGTTCCAGTTCGGTAATGTCACTCATCCGCTCATCCCCGTTCCGGGTGTCGTTCGGCCCGCCGGTCCCCTTGTCGCCGCCTGCTGGCGAATCGGACGCCGTGGGCGTTTCACGCGATCTTAGCGGAAAGTGGCCGGGGGTTTACCCCCGGTTTCGCCGGCTCTCCGCCGCCGTTCCGTCCCGCCGCGCTTGATATCGGGGGCGTTGCTGCTATTGAACGCGCAAACGCGACCACCCCTGCCGAAGGACGCCTGCCTTGGATATCGCCACGCTGCGCGCGCGCCACCCCGATCACTGGATGAAGGCCGCCGCCCTGCGCGCGCTGGCCATGGATGCGGTGCAGGCCGCCAATTCCGGCCATCCCGGCATGCCGATGGGCATGGCCGATGTCGCGACCGTGCTGTTCGGCAAGCATCTGAAGTTCGACGCGACCGCGCCGCACTGGGCCGACCGCGACCGTTTCGTGCTGTCGGCGGGCCATGGCTCGATGCTGATCTATGGCCTGCTGCACCTGTGCGGCGATGCGCAGATCACGCTGGACCAGATCAAGTCCTTCCGGCAATGGGGCGCGCTGACCGCGGGCCACCCGGAAAATTTCCTGGTCGAGGCGATCGAGACGACGACCGGCCCGCTGGGCCAGGGCATCGCCACCGCCGTGGGCATGGCCATCGCCGAACAGTCGCTGCAGGCGCGCTTCGGCAAGAAGATCGTCGATCACCGCACCTGGGTCATCTCGGGCGACGGCTGCCTGATGGAGGGCATCAGCCAGGAGGCGATCGGCCTGGCGGGCCACCTGAAGCTGAACAACCTGATCGTGCTGTGGGACAACAACGACATCACCATCGACGGCCGGGTGTCGATGTCGGATTCGACCGACCAGCGCGCCCGCTTCGCCGCCTCGGGCTGGACGGTGCTGCATTGCGACGGCCATGACCCCGAAGATATCGACCGCGTCCTGACCGAAGCGAAGGCCGCCGAGGGCCCGGTGATGGTCGATTGCAAGACGATCATCGGCTTTGGCGCGCCCACCAAGGCCGACAGCTATGCCGCCCATGGCTCGCCGCTCGGCGATACCGAGATCGCGGCGACCAAGGATCTGTACGGCTGGCCGCACGGTGCCTTCGAGATCCCCGAGGACATCCGCGCCGCCTGGCTGGAGATCGGATCGCGCGGCGGTGCCGAACGCGCCGCCTGGGAAGGCCGGCTGGCAGAGCTGCCGGCCAACAAGCGGGCGGAGTTCGAACGGCAGATGTCGGGCGGGATGGCCAAGAAGCTGTCCGGCGCGATCCGCGCCTTCAAGAAGGCCCAGTCCGAAGCCGCGCCGAAGGTCGCCACCCGCAAGGCGAGCGAGATGGTGCTGGCCGCGGTCAACCCGGTGGTGCCCGAGGCGCTTGGCGGTTCGGCCGACCTGACCGGGTCGAACCTGACCAAGACCGCCGATCTGGGCGTCTTCAGCGCCACCGACCGCAAGGGCCGCTACATCCATTACGGCATCCGCGAACATGGCATGGCCGCCGCGATGAACGGGCTGTGGCTGCATGGCGGCGTGCGGCCCTATGGCGGCACCTTCTTCTGCTTCACCGACTATGCGCGGGGGGCGATGCGGCTGTCGGCACTGATGGGCGTGCCGGCGGTCTATGTGATGACGCATGACTCCATCGGTCTGGGCGAGGACGGGCCGACCCACCAGCCGGTCGAGCATCTGGCGATCTGCCGCGCCACGCCCAACACCTGGACCTTCCGCCCCGCCGACGTGATCGAGACCGCCGAGGCCTGGGAACTGGCGCTGACGGCCGAACGCACGCCCTCGGTGCTGGCGCTGAGCCGGCAGAACCTGCCGACCCTGCGGCGCGAGCACACGAACCAGAACCTGACCGCCCGCGGCGGCTATGTGCTGGCCGAGGCGACGGGCAAGCGTCAGGCGATCGTCATGGCGACGGGGTCGGAGGTCGAACTGGCGATGAAGGCGCGCGACCTGCTGGAGGCCGAGGGCATCGGCACCCGCGTCGTGTCCATGCCTTGCATGGAGCTGTTCGCCGCGCAGGACGAGACCTGGCGGCGCAAGGTGCTGCCCGCCGGCCCGGTACGCGTCGCGGTCGAGGCGGCGGTACGCATGCCCTGGGACCGCTGGCTGCTGGCCGAGCGCGGCAAAGAGGCCAAGGCCGGTTTCGTGGGGATGGAGGGCTTCGGCGCCTCGGCCCCGGCCGAGACGCTGTACCGCGAGTTCGGCATCACCGCCGAGGCGGTGGCGGCGAAGGTGAAGGCGCTGCTCTGACGCCAGCGGCGCGGCGGCATCCGTCGCCGCGCCCGTGCCGCGATGGGGCGGCGGCGCGAAGGCCGCCCCCCTTTGGGATCAGATCAGCTTGCCCATCGCCACGGCGGTGTCGCTCATCCGGTTCGAGAAGCCCCATTCGTTGTCATACCAGGTCAGGATGCGGCAGAAGGTGCCCTCCATGACCTTGGTCTGGTCCATCGCGAAGGTCGAGCTGTGGGGGTCGTGGTTGAAGTCGATCGACACGTTCGGCCGGTCGGTATAGCCGAGGATGCCCTTCAGCGGGCCGTCCGCCGCACCGCGGATTGCGGCGTTGATCTCCTCGACCGTGGTCTCGCGCGCCGCCTCGAAGGTCAGGTCCACGACCGAGACATTGGGCGTCGGCACCCGGATCGACACGCCGTCGAGCCGGCCCTTCAGTTCCGGCAGGACCAGACCGACGGCCTTGGCCGCGCCGGTCGAGGTGGGGATCATGCTCATCGCCGCGGCGCGGGCGCGGTACAGGTCCTTGTGCAGCGTGTCGAGCGTCGGCTGGTCGCCCGTATAGCTGTGGATCGTGGTCATGAAGCCCTTGGCGATGCCGATGGAGTCGTTCAGCACCTTGGCCACCGGGGCGAGGCAGTTGGTGGTGCAGGAGGCGTTCGACACCACCAGGTCCCCGGCCGTCAGCGAGCCGTCATTGACGCCGAAGACGATGGTCTTGTCGGCGCCCGTCGCCGGGGCCGAGACCAGCACCCGCTTGGACCCGTTCTGCAGATGCGCTGCCGCCTTGTCGCGGTCGGCGAAGATGCCGGTGCATTCCAGCGCGATGTCCACCCCGTCCCAGGGAAGTTCGGCGGGGTTGCGCACCGCCGTCACCTTCATCCGGCCGCGGCCCACGTCGATCCAGTCCTCGCCCGTCGTCACCTCACCCGGAAAGCGGCCATGCACGCTGTCGAAGCGGATCAGATGGGCGTTGGTCTCGACCGGGCCCAGATCGTTGATCGCCACCACCTCGATGTCGGTGCGCCCCGATTCCACGATCGCGCGCAGCACGTTGCGCCCGATCCGACCGAAGCCGTTGATCGCCACCTTGACCGTCATGTCCGTCTCCTCTGGCAATTGCCGCTGCGGCGCGCGGGCCGTCGCCGCGCGCCGTTGGCGCTAACATCCAGCCAGCGCCGGAAAGGTCAAGGCGGAGGTTAGCGCGGCTATCTCCAGAAGGCGAGATACTCGATCAGCCCTGCCAGGCGCCGCCCCAGGAACAGGGGCAGGCTGCCGCCGAAGGCCAGCGCGTCGATGACGAAGACGAGCGCGATCAGGATGCCGAGGACGAGAGCGATCCGGTCGGTCATGGTCACCCGGTGGCATGGGCGGGGGACGATGCCCCCGGCGGTTCCTCAGTGCAGGAGCCGCCCCATCGCCCCGGCCACATCGGCCATCCGGCAGGAAAAACCCCATTCGTTGTCGTACCAGGCCAGCACGCGGACGGTGCGGCCGCCCACGACCTTGGTCTGGTCCGGGGCGAAGATAGACGAATGCGTGGTGTGGTTGAAGTCGATCGAGACCTTCGGTTCCGGATCGTAGGCCAGCACATGGCCCATATGCCCCGCCGCCGCCTCGCGCACGATCTCGTTCACGTCGGCCACGGTCACGTCGCGGCCCGCCACGAAGGTCAGGTCCACCGCCGAGACATTGGGCGTGGGCACCCGGATCGCCGAGCCGTCGAGCCGGCCCTTCAGTTCCGGCAGCACCTCGCCGATGGCCTTGGCCGCCCCGGTCGAGGTGGGGATCATCGCCATCGCTGCGGCGCGGGCGCGATAGAGGTCCTTGTGGCGGCGGTCGAGCGTGGGCTGGTCGCCGGTATAGGAATGGATCGTGGTCATGATCCCCGACTCGATGCCGATGGCGTCGTTCAGCACCTTGGCCAGCGGCGCGAGGCAGTTGGTGGTGCAGGAGCCGTTCGACACGACCAGATGGTCGGGCGTCAGGCTGCGGTGGTTGACGCCATAGACCACGGTCTTGTCGGCATTCTTCGCCGGGGCCGAGACCAGCACCCGTTTGGCGCCGCGGGTCAGGTGCACCGCCGCCGCCTCGCGGTCGTTGAACTTGCCGGTGCATTCCAGCACCACGTCCACGCCCTCCCAGTCCAGCTCGCGCGGTTCATAGGTGGACATGACCTCGATCGGGCCGCGGCCCAGGTCCAGCGTGCTGCCCGTCACCTTGACCGGCCCCGGAAAACGGCCGTGGACGCTGTCGTATTTCAGCAGATGGGCGTTGGTCTCGATCGGGCCGGTGGCGTTGATGCGGACCACCTGCACGTCGTTGCGCGCGGCCTCGGCGATATGGGCAAGCGTGCAGCGGCCGATCCGGCCAAAGCCGTTGATTCCGACGGTGATGGTCATCAGGCTCTCCTGTCCGGGCCGCAACGGGGCCGATCGCGCGATAGTCTGCTGCATATAACCCGGGGCTGCACCGCAGAAAACCCGCCAGATCAACATGTTAGCGAAAACATCGGCTGGTGGCGCTAACGACGGCACCGTCCCGGGCCGCCGATGCCGCGGCGCGGCACGGCCTTGCAGCCGGCGGTGCTTGCGCTAGGCTTCCCGAAAGGGGCGCGCGTGCCCGGCAACAGGACGGATGCGGGCATGAGCGGTCTTCTGGCGCTTCTCGATGACGTGGCGGGCATCGCCAAGGCGGCGGCCGCCTCGGTCGACGATGTGGCGGGCATGGCCGGCAAGGCCGGGATGAAGGCCGCGGGCGTGGTCATCGACGACGCGGCGGTGACGCCGAAATACGTCCACGGCTTCGAGGCCAGCCGCGAACTGCCGATCATCTGGCGCATCTCGCTGGGGTCGCTGCGCAACAAGCTGGTCATCCTGTTGCCGCTGGCGCTGATCCTGTCGCATTTCGCCCCCTGGGCGATCACGCCGCTGCTGATGGTCGGCGGCGCCTATCTGTGCTTCGAGGGGGCGGAGAAGGTCCATCACTGGCTGTTCCCGCATCCCGCCGCGATGGTCGAACGCGATCTGGACGTGAAGGACCCCGCGCATCTGGAAGAAGAGAAGGTCGCGGGCGCGATCAAGACCGATTTCATCCTGTCGGCCGAGATCATGACCATCGCCCTGAACGAGATCGGGCCGGGCAGCTTCGTGATGCAGGCGGTGACGCTGGCCGTGGTGGGCGTGGCGATCACCGCGCTGGTCTATGGCGGCGTCGCGCTGATCGTGAAGATGGACGATGTGGGCCTGCATCTGGCGCGCGAGGCGCGGACCGGCGCGGGCCGGGGTCTGGGCCGGGGGCTGGTCCGGGCGATGCCGCGGCTGATGGCGGTGCTGTCGGTCGTGGGCACGGCGGCGATGATCTGGGTGGGCGGCGCCATCGTCATCCACGGGCTGGAGGAATTCGGCCTGACCCAGCCCGGCCATGCCATTGAGCACATGGCCGAGGTGGCGGCCCATGCGCTGCCGGTGGCGGGCGGCTTCGTCCATTGGGCGGTCACCGCCTTCTTCGACGGCATCTTCGGGCTGATCCTCGGCATGCTGCTGATCCCGGTCGCGGCGCGGGTGATCGAACCGGCGGTGGCGGCGGTCCGGGGCAAGAAGCCGGGAACGGCCGGCGGGCACTAGCGCTCGTTCGCGCCCTTGCCGGCAAGGATCCGGTCGCGCGCCCGCAGGATCCGGGCGGTGCGGGTGGCCGAGGTCTTGGCCGAGGCGAGGTGGATCGCGTAGCTGCGCTGCCGGCCCGGCGTCAGGGCGCGAAAGGCCTCGGCCAGCGCGATGTCGGCGTCGAGCGCGTCCAGCAGTTCCTCGGGCAGATCCACCTCCTCGGCGCGTCTCGGCGGCCTGGTCCCCCGTTCGGCATGGCCCATCGCCTCGGCCAGATAGGCGCCGATCACCGGCGCCATCGCGGCGGGCTGCGCATCGTCGGTGAAGCGGATCATGTCGGGGCGGCTGTTCGGCCCCTGCGGTTCCAGCACCGCCTCGGGATCGGACAGCAGCGCGGCATCGAAGAAGCTCAGCCGGAAATCGCCGCGAAAGGCGCCGAGGATCGCGATGTTGCGCCCCGCATGCATATAGCAGGGATGCCCCCATTTCACCGTCTCGGCCAGCCCCGCCGCCCGGCATTGCCGCCGGAGTTCCGCCAGCCCCGCCGCCCAGTGACGGGTGGAACAGTCGGCGGTATCGAAGCGGGGGCAGCGGCCGCAGCCCTTGGTGAAATACTCCTCGATCTCGGTGATCATCGGGCTGCCTCGCGGGTGGCCGGTGGGTCGAGCCGGGTCTCAGCCCCGGCGCGCTGCCTCGACAGCGGCCTCGATCGCCGCCACGTCGATCTTGCGCATGGTCATCATCGCGGCGAAGGCCCGCGCGGCCTGATCCCCGCCCGCGGCCATTGCGTCGGTCAGCACGCGGGGGGTGATCTGCCAGTTGACGCCCCAGCGGTCCTTGCACCAGCCGCAGGCGCTTTCCTGCCCGCCATTGCCGACGATGGCGGTCCAGTAGCGGTCGGTTTCCGCCTGGTCGTCGGTGGCGATCTGGAACGAGACGGCCTCGGTCTGCGGAAAGACCGGGCCGCCGTTCAGCCCGATGCAGCGCAGCCCCGCCACGGTGAAGTCCACCGTCAGCACCTGCCCCGCCGTTCCGCCGGGAAAGTCTGACGGGGCGCGGTTTACGGCATGGACGGCGCTGTCGGGGAAGGTTTCGGCATAGAAGCGGGCGGCGGCCTCGGCTTCGGTGTCATACCAGATGCAGACGGTGTTCTTGGGCATCATCGCGCGATCCTCCCTGATCCACGGGCGGGATTGAGCGTCAGGACCGGCCCGGGCGCAAGGGGGCGCGCGGTCCGGCCGGCATCCGGCCGCCGATCATCCCCGCCCTGCCCGCCTTCGCGCCGGTCGCACCGCCGGCCGCGCCTTGCGGCGGCATGTTTCACGCCCGTCACGAAAACTTATCCCCAACAGGGCGGCCAAGGACTTACCGGCCGGGGCCATGCGCGCTATCGACAGGTATGGACCTTCTCGTGATCGTCGCCGTCACTGCCGCGCTGTTCATGGTCATCGGCCTGTGCGAGCCGTTGGCGGCGCGGCTGCGCCTGCCCTATACGGTGATCCTGGCCGCGGTGGGCGTGGCCATCGGCGCGGCGGCGACCTTCTTCTGGCGGACGGACCTGACCGATGCGCTGAACCCGCTGGCGCTGGCGATCCTGAACCTGCCGATCCGGTCGAACGTCTTCCTTTATGTCTTTCTGCCGACACTGGTCTTTCAGGTCTCACTGGGGCTGAACCTGCGCCGCATCCTCGACGACTGGGTGCCGATCCTCGTGCTGGCGGTGCTGGCGGTGCTGGTGGCGACGGTGGTGATCGGGCTGGCGCTGCTGCCCTTCGCCGGATTGCCGCTGGCCGCCTGCCTGCTGATCGGCGCCATCGTCTCGACGACCGATCCGTCGGCGGTGGTGTCGATCTTCCGCGCCACGGCCGCGCCACAGCGGCTGGCCCGCATCGTCGAGGGCGAGAGCCTGCTGAACGACGCCGCCGCCATCGCCCTGTTCGGGCTGTTCCTCGGCTTCGTCACCGTGGTGGGGCAGGATGCCGACCTCGCCGGCGGCCTGCTGCGCTTTCCCTGGATCCTCGCGGGCGGGGCACTGGCCGGGATCGTCGCGGCGCGGCTGGCGGTGGGGCTGATGGCGCGGATGCCGGATCACCCGCTGGGACAGATCTCGGTCTCGGTCGCACTGCCCTATCTGACCTATATCGGCGCCGAACAGCTGCTGGCGGCCTCGGGCGTCGTCGGCGTGGTCGCGGCGGGGCTGGTGATGAACCTGATGGCGCCGGGTCGCTTTTCGCCGGCGCTGACGGCTCTTTTGCGCGATACATGGGACCTGCTGGCCCATTGGGCGGGCTCGCTGATCTTCATCCTCGCCGCGCTCCTGATCCCGCGGCTTCTGTCCACCGTGCAGGCCTTCGATCTGGTGCTGGTGGGCGTGGTGGCGCTGGCGGCGCTGGCGGCCCGGGCGATGATCCTGTTCGGGGTGCTGCCGCTGCTGACGCTGTTGCGCCTGTCGCCGCGGGTGGAACGGCCCTACCGGCTGGCGATCCTCTGGGGCGGGCTGCGCGGCGCGGTGACGCTGGCGCTGGCGCTGGCGGTGACCGAAAGCCGGTTCGTCCCCGCCGACGTGAAGCGGATGGTCGGCATCGTCGCCACCGGCTTCACCCTGTTCACGCTGATCGTGCAGGGCACGACGCTCAGATGGGTCATCCACCGGCTGGGGCTGGACCTGCTGTCGCCGATCGACCGCGCGCTCAGCCGGCAGGTCATCGCCGTCGCGCTGCAGACGGTGCGCGAGGGCGTGGCGGAAACCGCCCGCGACTTCGGCCTGACGCGCGAGATCGTGCGCGAGGAGGCCAAGCGCTTCGGCGAGCGGCTGGACGATGCGGTGCGCCAGGCCGACGAGGCGCAGGAGATCCAGGACCGCGACCGGATCACGCTGGGTCTGGTGGCGCTGGCGGGGCGCGAGCGCGACCTGATCCTCGAGGAATTCCGGGCGCAGGTCATTCCGGCGCAGTTGGCCGAACGGCTGCTGGCCGGGGCCGACGGGGTGATCGAGGCGACGCGGATCGGCGGCCGCAACGCCTATCGCGCCGCGGCGCGCAAGGCGCTGGCGCCGGGCCGGCTGCACCGGCTGGCGAGCGCCCTGCACAACCGCACCGGCATGGGCCGCCCCCTCGCCCGCCTGACCGAGGACCGGTTCGAGGCACTGGTGGCGCTCGGGATGATCCTGCCGCAGCTGCACGGTTTCATCGACGACCGCATCTACCGCATCCACGGCCGGCGGGTGGCCGAACTGCTGCACGAGCTGCTGGAGCGCCGGCAGGAAGAGGTCCAGAAAGAGCTGGAAGGCCTGCGCCTGCAATTCCCCGGCTATGCCGAGACGCTGGAACGCCGCCTGATCCGCCGCACCACCCTGCAGCTGGAAGAACGCGAATACGACGCGCTGACCGAGGACGGGCTGATCGGCCCGGAACTGCGCGCCCGGCTCGCCGAAGAGATCGGCCGGCGGCGCGGCAGGCTGGCGGAACGGCCGACGCTGGACCTGAAGCTGCAGAAGTCGGACCTTGTGGCGCAGTTTCCGCTGTTTTCGGAACTGGACGAAGGCGTGCGCCGGATGCTGGCGCGCCGGCTGCGCACCGTCTATGCCCGGCCCGGTCAGGTGATCCTGCCCCGCGATGCGCCGCCCCGGCAGGTCTGGTTCATCGCCTCGGGCGCGGTGGAGGCGATCACCGCCAGCACCCGGCACCGGCTGGGCCGGGGCGAGATGTTCGGGCAGCTCGCGCTGCTGGCGCGGGTCCGGCGGCGGGCGCAGGTGGTGGCGATCACGCCCTGCACGCTGTTGGCGCTGGACGAGACGCGGTTCCGCAAGCTGCTGGACCAGAGCCCGGAACTGCGCCAGGCAGTGGTGGACAGCGCGGCGCGGCGCGGGGTCAAGGTCGATCCCGTGCTGTTCGGCGGGCGAGAGATGCCGCAGCCCGCGCCGCTGGCGGCCGATGCGGCACCCGGCGCGCCCGCCGATCTGCCGGGGCCGGCGCTGCCGCAGGCGGAGGGGAGCGAACCGCCGGATGCACCGCCGGAGGCCGCCTCCGACGCGCCCCCGCCCGCCGGAACCGGCAGCGCGGCGAACCCCGAACCAGAGCCGGCACCAGAACCCGCGCCGCGCCCCGCGGCCGCCTCCTAGGCGCGGGCCAGCCGCTCGCGCAGCGCGACGTCCACGGCGGCCGGCACGAATTGCGACACGTCGCCGCCGAGGCGGGCGATCTCCTTCACCAGCTTCGAGGCGATCGCCTGCCGCCGGGCATCGGCCATCAGGAACACCGTCTCGACCCGGGAATCGAGCACCCGGTTCATGCCCACCATCTGGAATTCGTATTCGAAATCCGCCACCGCCCGCAGCCCGCGCACGATCACGCTGGCGCCCACGTCGCGGGCGCAGTCGATCAGCAGGTTCTCGAACGGATGCACGAGGATCTCGGTCCCCGAGGTCTTGGCGATGGCGGCGCATTCCGCGCCCACCATCGCCACCCGTTCCTCGAGCGTGAACATCGGCCCCTTGTCGCGGTTGATCGCGACGCCGATCACCAGCCTGTCCACCAGCCGGGCCGCGCGCTGGATGATGTCGATATGGCCGAGCGTCACCGGATCGAAGGTGCCGGGGTAAAGGCCGATGCGCATGAGCTCCTCCGGAGGCCTGTCTGGAGGTCTCCCTGCGCCCGCCCGCGCCGCCCCCGGCCGGCACGGAACAACAGCCCGTGCCGGAATGCAAGCGCAGCGATACCCGCCGCCCGAGGCCCGGACCGGCCGCGGGCGTCAGTTGCCCATGATCATCCCGGTCAGCGCCTCGCGCTCGGTCTCCAGCTCCTCGAGCCGCGCCTTCACGATGTCGCCGATCGAGATCAGGCCCACCATCTCGCCATCCTCGACGACCGGCATGTGCCGGAACCGGCCCGCCGTCATCCGCTCCAGCACATGCTGGGCGGTGTCGGACCGGGTGCAGGTGACGATGGTGCGGGTCATCACCTGATCGACGGCATCGGTCAGGCAGGTCGTGCCGCGCCGGCCCAGTTCGCGCACGATGTCGCGTTCCGACAGGATGCCCTGCACCGTCTTGCCGTCGCTCGACACCACCACCGCGCCGATCCGGCGTGCCGACAGGACCTCGGCCACCGCGGCGAGGTTCCAGCCGGGGGCGACCGTCACCACCCCGTCATCGGCCTTGGCCTTCAGAATCTGCTGCACCAGCATGCGAGTCCTCCTCTACCCGTAAGCGTCTGTCAAAGCGTCCGGCGAGGGGGCGCCCCTGTCAAGCGTCGGGCCGCGACCGGCGTCACAATGCCCGGTCGCCCGCGTCATTGCGCCGAGGCCAGCGCCTCCAGCCGGGCGATTTCCCGCCGCATCCCCTGCGACAGCGCCTCGCAGAACCGCGTCATCCGGTCGGAGCGGCGGTCATCCTCGTGCCGGATCAGCCAGAAGCTGCGCGTCAGCGTCACCGCGTCGGGCAGCACCCGCCGCAGGCCGGGCGCCACCGGCATGGCGAAGTCGTGGACGACCCCGATCCCGGCCCCCGCGCGCAGCCACATCAGCTGCACCGCGACGGAGTTGGAGGCCAGGGGCACCGCCCCCGCGCCGATCCCCGCGAGGTAGTCCAGTTCCTTGTCGAAGATCATGTCGGGGATGTAGCCCACCATGCGATGCGCCGTCAGGTCCGCCAGCGCCCGCACCGGTGGATGTCGCGCCAGATAGCCCTCGTCCGCGGCAAGGCTCAGCCGGTAGTCCGACAGTTTCTGCACCGCGAGCCGGCCCTGCTGCGGCCGGCTGACCGCGATGGCGAGGTCGGCCTCGCGCCGCGACAGGTTGAAGATGCGCGGCAGGGCCACGATCTGCACCTCGAGCCCCGGGTTGGCGTCGCAGATCTCGGCCGTCACCTGCGGCAGCAGGAAATTGGCGCAGCCGTCGGGGGCGCCGATGCGGATCTGCCCGCCCAGTCCCGCCGCCACCCCGGCCGTCGCCTCGACCGCGCCCGCCATGGCGCGTTCGGCCGATTCGGCGTGCGGCATCAGCCGCTGTCCCGCCTCGGTCAGCCGGTAGCCCTGGGCCGAGCGCAGGAACAGCGGCTGGCCCAGCCCGTCCTCCAGCCGGGTGATCCGGCGCCCCACCGTCGCCGGGTCCAGCCGCAGCGACCGCCCCGCCGCCGACAGGCTGTCGCCCCGCGCGACGGCGAGGAAGATGCGCAGGTCGTCCCAGTCGGGCGCGATCATCGCCGCACCGCGTCGAACAGTGCCTGCCAGCGCGCGGCGATGACGCCGGGCGCGTGATGGCGGGCGATATGGGCGCGGCCCGCCGCCCCCGTCGCCGCCGCCCGCGCCGGATCGGCCAGCAGCGCGTCCAGCCGCGCCGCGGTGCCGGCGATGTCGCCCGGCGGCAGCAGCCAGCCGGTGCGCCCCGGTTCCACCAGCCCCTCATGCGCCGGCAGCCGCCAGGCGACCACCGGCAGGCCGGCGGCCATCGCCTCCATCACCACCTTGCTCAGCCCCTCGGGATGGGTCGAGGGGAAGAGGAAGGCCGTCGCCCCGTGCAGCCGGCCGGGCAGCGCCTCATGGGGCAGCGCCCCGGTCATCCGCAGCCGGTCCGCCACGCCCGCACGGGCGGCATGCGCCTCCATCGCCGCGCGTTCGGCATCGGTGACGCCGCCGATCACCTCCAGCACCGCGGGCCGCCGCATCCGGGCGAGGATCGCCGGCATCGCCGCCGCCCCCTTCGCCTCGGACAGGCGGCCCACATAGACGAGCCGCGGTTCGGGCCGGGCGGCGGGCTCCGGCCAGCGCGACAGGTCCAGCGCATAGGGCAGCGTCACCGTGCGCGGCGGCGCCCACCACGCCATCCGCCGCACCGCCCGTTCCAGCCCCGGCGAGAGGCAGACGACCCGGGCCGAGGCGGCGAGACAGGCCCGCAGCGGCCGTTCCTTCGCCCGGAGCGCGTGCAGGCCCGCGTCGAGCGCCGTGACGGCCCCGCTCCACGGTCGCGGATGCAGCGCCCGGCCGTGCATCCAGGCAGGATAGGTGCCCTCATGCGAGATCAGCGGCAGGCCAGCCCTGCGGCCCGGGGTTCCGCCCGCCAGCCCCGCCTGCACCAGCCCCCAGCTGGACGCGCCCCGGCCGATGACGATGTCGAAGGGCGCCGCGGCCTGCATCGCGGCAAAGGTCGCGGCGCTGTCGCGCCAGAAGGCCGCGTCCACCCGTTCCGGCCGGGTGCCCGGCAGATAATGCACCTCGCGCCCCGCCATGCGGTCGACCGCGGGCGCGCCGTCCGGCAGCCCGGTCGTCAGCACCGTCACCTCATGCCCGGCGCGGGCGAAATCCTTCGACAGGATCTCGAACGGCCAGAGATAGCCGGGCCGGTGCCGTTCCATCGCGCGGGACAGGATGCAGATGCGCATCGGGGATCCTTGCAATTCTGCAAAACCAACCTGTGCATCTACCGCTTCACCGGGCAAATCTGCAAGGCTAGTGTAGGCGGAGACGGCAGATCGTGCGGGAGGAACGTCATGGAAGAGATCGGACACTGGATCAACGGACGCCGCGTCGCCGGCACCTCGGGCCGGTTCGCGGATGTGTTCAACCCCGCCACGGGCGAGGTGCAGGCCCGGGTGGCGCTCGCCAGCGTCGAGGAGATGACCCAGGCCATCGCCGCCGCCGCCGCCGCGCAGCCGGGCTGGGCCGCGACCAACCCGCAGCGCCGCGCCCGGGTGATGATGGCCTTCGGCGCGCTGATCAACGCCAACATGGACCGTCTGGCCGAAGCCGTCAGCCGCGAACATGGCAAGACCCTGCCCGATGCGCGCGGCGACGTGCAGCGCGGGCTGGAGGTCGTCGAGGTCTGCATGGGCGCGCCCGCGATGCTGAAGGGCGAGTTCATGGACAGCGCCGGTCCGGGCATCGACCTTTACGCGATGCGCCAGCCGCTCGGCGTCGTCGCGGGCATCACGCCCTTCAACTTCCCGGCGATGATCCCCCTGTGGAAGATGTCGCCGGCGCTCGCCGCCGGCAATGCGGTGATCCTGAAGCCTTCGGAACGCACGCCCTCCACCGCGCTGATCCTCGCCGAACTGCTGAAGGAGGCGGGGCTGCCCGACGGCGTGCTGCAGGTGGTCAACGGCGACAAGCTGGCGGTCGACACCATCCTCGATGACGAGACGGTGCAGGCGGTGGGCTTCGTCGGTTCCACCCCGATCGCGCAATACATCTATGGCCGCGCCGCCACCAACGGCAAGCGCGCGCAATGCTTCGGCGGCGCCAAGAACCACATGCTGATCATGCCCGACGCCGATCTCGACAAGGCGGCGGATGCGCTGATCGGCGCGGGCTTCGGCGCGGCGGGCGAACGCTGCATGGCGGTGTCGGTCGCGGTGCCGGTGGGCGAGGAGACCGCCGACCGCCTGATCGAGAAGCTGGTCCCGAAGATCGAGAGGCTGAAGGTCGGCCCCTATACCGGCGGCGACGATGTGGATTACGGCCCGCTGATCACCGGCGCCGCGATGACGCGGGTGCGCGGGCTGATCGATTCAGGCGTGGCGCAGGGGGCCGATCTGGTGGTGGACGGCCGCGACTTCCGCCTGCAGGGCTACGAGAACGGCTTCTTCCTCGGCCCGTCGCTGTTCGACCGGGTCACGCCCGACATGGACATCTACAAGGAAGAGATCTTCGGCCCGGTCCTGACCACCGTGCGCGCGGGCAGCTATGACGACGCGCTCGACCTGGTGATGAAGAACGACTACGGCAACGGCACCGCGATCTTCACCGCCGATGGCGACACCGCGCGCGATTTCGCCAGCCGGGTCAATGTCGGCATGGTCGGCATCAACTTCCCGATCCCGGTGCCGCTGAGCTATTTCAGCTTCGGCGGGTGGAAGAAATCGGCCTTCGGCGACCTCAACCAGTACGGGCCCGATGCCTTCCGCTTTTACACCCGGACGAAGACGGTCACCGCGCGCTGGTTCTCGGGCATCAAGGAGGGGGCGGCGCTGAACTTCAAGGCGCTGGACTGAGGATATCCGGCCCCGCCCGCACCGGCGGGGGCGACACGGACAGAGGCCGCAGCGGGGAGGCTGTGATGGATTTCGGTCTGAGCGAGGAGCAGGAGGCCATCGTCGCGATGGCCCGGGACTTCGGGCGCGAACACATCGCCCCCCATGCCCGCGCATGGGAGGCGGAGGGAACGATCCCGCGCGCGCTGTGGCCGCTTGTGGCGGACCTGGGGTTGGGCGGCATCTACGTGTCGGAAGACCAGGGCGGATCGGGCCTCACCCGGCTCGACGCGGTGCTGGTGTTCGAGGCGCTGGCGATGGCCTGCCCCTCGGTCGCGGCCTTCCTGTCGATCCACAACATGTGCGCGGCGATGATCGACCGCTACGGCTCGTCCGAGATGAAGGCGCGGGTGCTGCCCGAGGCCTGCGCGATGCGGACGGTGCTGTCCTACTGCCTGACCGAACCGGGCTCGGGGTCGGATGCGGCGGCGCTGCGCACCCGGGCCACGCGCGAGGATGACGGCTGGCGGCTGACCGGCACCAAGGCCTTCATCTCGGGCGGCGGCTATTCCGATGCCTATATCGTCATGGCGCGGTCGGGCGATGACGGGCCGCGCGGCATCTCGGCCTTCCTCGTGACCGCGGACCGGCCGGGCCTGTCCTTCGGCGGGCTGGAAGACAAGATGGGCTGGCGCGCGCAACCCACCCGTCAGGTGCAGCTGGATGGTTGCGCCGTCGGGGCCGGGGATCTGCTGGGCGAGGAGGGACGCGGCTTTTCCTACGCGATGGCGGGGCTCGACGGCGGGCGGCTGAACATCGCCGCGACGGCGCTTGGCGGCGCGCAGGCGGCCTTCGACGCGACGCTGGCCTATATGGGCGAACGCCGCGCCTTCGGCCAGAGCCTCGACCGGTTCCAGGCGCTGCAGTTCCGGCTGGCCGAGATGGAGACGCGGCTGCAATCGGCGCGGGTCTTCCTGCGGCAGGCGGCATGGAAGCTCGACCGGCGCGCCCCCGATGCCGGCCGGCATTGCGCCATGGCCAAGCTGATGGTGACCGACGCCGCCTTCGAGGTGGCGAACCAGTGCCTGCAACTGCATGGAGGCTATGGCTATCTGGCCGATTACGGGATCGAGAAGATCGTCCGCGACCTGCGGGTGCACCAGATCCTCGAAGGCACCAACGAGATCATGCGCGTGATCATCGCGCGCGGGCTGGTGGAGGGGCGGACATGAGCGGCGACCTGCATATCCGCGTCGCCGGCCGGGCCGGGCGCATCACCTTCACCCGGCCCAGGGCGCTGAACGCGCTGAACCACGCGATGAGCCTGGCCATCGAGGCGGCGCTGGACGGCTGGCGCGACGATCCGGCGGTGGCGCTCGTGGTGATCGACGCCGAGGGCGACCGCGCCTTCTGCGCCGGGGGCGACATCGCCGCGATGTATCACGCGGGCCGCGCCGGCGGGGTCGAGGCCGCGGCCGCCATCGCCTTCTGGCGCGACGAATACCGGATGAACGCGAAGATTTCGGAATTCCCGAAACCGGTGATCGCCTTCATGCAGGGCTTCGTCATGGGCGGCGGCGTGGGGGTGGGCGGCCATGCGGCCGTGCGGATCGCGGGCGACAGCACCCGCATCGCCATGCCGGAAACCGGCATCGGCCTGATCCCCGATGTGGGCGGCAGCTGGCTGCTGTCGCGCGCGCCCGGGCGGCTTGGTGAATATCTGGGGCTGACCGGGCACCGGATGGCGGCGGGCGACGCGATCCTCGCGGGCTTCGCCGACCGCTACCTGCCCGAAGCCGACTGGCCTGCGGCCATCGCGGCGATGGAACGGACGGGCACGCCCGCCCTGCCCGACCGGCCCGCGCCGCAGCCCGACCTCGCCCCGCATCGGCCGCTGATCGACCGCATCTTCGCCCTGCCGGACCTGCCCGCGATCCTCGCCGCGCTGGCGGCGGAACCGGGCGCGTTCGCCGCGGCGACGCATCAGACGCTGGCGCGGATGTCGCCGCTGTCGATGGCGGCGACGCTGGCGCTGGTGCGCGGCGCGCGCGATCTGGACCTGCGCGCGGCGCTCGGGCGCGAGTTCCGCTTCACCGCCCGGGCGCTGTCGGCGACCGACTTCCTCGAAGGGGTGCGGGCGCAGATCATCGACAAGGATCGCCAGCCGCGCTGGCGGCACGCCGATGCCGCGGCGGTGACGCCGCAGGAGGTGGCGGCGCTGCTGTCCCCGCTGCCGGCGGGACAGGGACTCGACTGGGAGGGCTGACGCATGAAGATCGCATTCATCGGGCTGGGCAACATGGGCGCGCCGATGGCCCGCAACCTCGCCGCGGCGGGGCATCGGGTGACGGGCCATGACCCGGCCGCCCCGATGCCCGAGGGCGTCAGCCCCGCCGCCGCGCTGGCCGAGGCGGTGGCGGGCGCCGAGGTGGTCATCACCATGCTGCCGAACGGCGCGATCCTGCGCGCGGTGGCGGCCGAAGCGATCCCGGCGATGTCGCCGGGCGCGGTGCTGTGCGACTGCTCGACCGTGGACGTGGACAGCGCCCGCGCCGTCGCGGCCGAGGCCGGGGCGGCGGGGCTGATGGCGCTGGACGCGCCGGTGTCGGGCGGCATCGGCGGCGCCGCGGCCGGCACGCTGACCTTCATGGTGGGCGGGCCGGACGAGGCCTTCGCCCGGGTCGCGCCGCTGTTCGACATCATGGGCCAGAAGGCGGTGCATTGCGGCGGTGCGGGCGCCGGACAGGCCGCGAAGATCTGCAACAACATGATCCTCGGCGCCACGATGATCGTCACCTGCGAAGCCTTCGCCCTGGCCGACAAGCTGGGGCTCGACCGGCAGAAGATGTTCGACGTCGTCTCCACCTCCTCGGGCTACAGCTGGAGCATGAATGCCTATTGTCCCGCCCCCGGCGTCGGACCGGCCAGCCCCGCCGATTCCGGCTACAAGCCCGGCTTCGCGGCGGAACTGATGCTGAAGGACCTGCGGCTGGCCCTGCAGGCGGCCGAGGGCGCCGATGCCGACACGCCGATCGGCACGCTGGCGGCGGAGCTGTACGCCCGCTTCGTCGAGGAGGAGGATGGCCGCGGCCGCGACTTTTCGGCGATGCTGCCGCGCCTCGCCGCGCGGGGCCGGGACCGGAGCCGCGGCTGAGGCTGTCGGCACCGCCGCTCACGCCCGCGTCAGCCGCCTGCAACATGCCGGGCGGGCGGCCGCCGGTCCGTCCCCCGCCCGGCCCCGCACGGAAACCCGCGGGGCGGCCTCGGTGTTATTGCCGCAATGGATGCAACACCGGAGGCCAAGATGTCCCGTCTCAAGACCCTGATCCCCGCCGTGCTGTCCCTCAGCCTCGGCGTCACCGCCCTCGCCACGCCGGCGCTGGCCGACAACGACTGCCCGCGCGGCATGCGCGAGCGCGACAATCACTGCCTGCCCAAGGACGTCGCCCGGAAGATCGACAAGGACGCCGAGATCACCGTCCACAACGGTCGCGGCGACAGCAACTATGTCGTGATCCGCCCGGGCGAGAGCGTGCGCGGCCGCGACTATCGCATCGTCGAGGATTACGGCCGCTACGGCCTTGCCCCGGCGGGCGGCGACAGCGTCTATGCGATCGTCGACGACCAGATCGTGCAGATCGACCGCGACACGCTGCAGATCGTCTCGCTGATCCGCGCGCTGAACTGATCCGGCGCGACCGCGAAACCAGGCACGGCCCGGACGCTCGACAGGCGGTCCGGGTCCTGCCATGCCGCAATACACCGCCAGCCGCCGCAAGATGCCTCGACAGATGGGGGGAAAGCCTGTAGAGGCGGCGGGTCCGGGCCCTGCCCGCCTTCCGTTCCTGTCCGCCCCTGCCCGCCCCCTGTGCTGCGCGGGCCATCCGCCGAAAGTTCCGCATGTCTGCCGATTCCGCCTCCACCGGCCCCGCCGCCGGCTTTTCCGACCTTCCCGCGCCCCTGGCCGCGGCACTGGCCGCGAAGGGCTATGCCGACCCCACCCCGGTGCAGGCGGCCGTGTCAGACCCGGCTCTGGCCGGGCAGGATCTGCTGGTCTCGGCGCAGACGGGCTCGGGCAAGACCGTGGCCTTCGGCATCGCCATGGCCGCCGACCTGCTGGAAGGGGCCGATCATTTCGGCCCGCCCGACCTGCCGCGCGCGCTGGTGATCGCGCCGACGCGGGAACTGGCGATGCAGGTGCGCCGCGAACTGGAATGGCTTTACGCGCAGGCGGGGGCGGTGATCGCCTCCTGCGTGGGCGGCATGGATGCGCGGGCGGAACGCCGGGCGCTGGAGCGCGGCGCGCATCTTGTCGTGGGCACTCCGGGACGCCTCTGCGACCATCTGCGGCGCGGCGCGCTCGATATCTCGGCCCTGAAGGTCGCGGTCCTGGACGAGGCCGACGAGATGCTGGACCTCGGCTTCCGCGAGGATCTGGAATTCCTGCTGGAGGCCGCGCCCGCCGACCGGCGCACGCTGATGTTTTCCGCCACCGTCCGGCCCGAGATCGCGGAACTGGCCGCCACCTACCAGCGCGATGCCCGCCGCATCGCCACCCAGTCCGACCGGGCCGCGCATGGGGACATCGCCTATCGCGGCGTGCTGGTGGATACCGCCGACCGCGAGAATGCCATCGTCAACCTGCTGCGCTTTCACGACCCCTCGCGCGCCATCGTCTTTTGCGGCACCCGCGCCACGGTCAGCCATCTGACGGCGCGCTTCGTCAACCGCGGCTTCCCGGTGGTGGCGCTGTCGGGCGAGTTGAGCCAGCAGGAACGCAGTCAGGCGCTGCAGGCGATGCGCGACGGGCGGGCGCGGCTGTGCATCGCCACCGACGTGGCGGCGCGCGGCATCGACCTGCCGGGGCTGGAACTGGTGGTCCATGCCGACATGCCCACCAACAAGGAAACGCTGCTGCACCGGTCCGGCCGGACCGGACGCGCGGGCGCCAAGGGGATCAGCGCCCTGATCGTGCCGCTGTCGCAGCGCAAGAAGGCCGAGCGGCTGCTGCATTGGGCGGGCGTCACCGCCGAATGGGGCCCCGCCCCCGCCGCCGAGGCGGTGCTGGCCGCCGATGCCGAGCGGATGCTGTCCGATCCCGCGCTGTCTGCCCCGGTGACCGAGGACGAGGCGGCGCTGATGGCCCGGCTGATGGAGATGCCCGCACGCCAGCTGGCCGCCGGCTATTTCCGGCTGTGGTCGGCCGGCCGCAGCGCGCCCGAGGATCTGCGTCCCCTGCCCGAGGCCGGCGCACCCCGGCGTGACCACGCCGATTTCGGCCCGGCCTTCTGGATCTCGCTCTCCGTCGGCCATGCCGGCCGGGCCGAGGCGCGCTGGCTGCTGCCGATGCTGTGCCGCGCGGGCGGCATCACCCGGGCCGAGATCGGCGCGATCCGCGTCGGGCTGAACGACACCGCGGTGCAGATCGCGGCCAGCGCCGAGGAACGCTTCTTCGAGGCGCTCGGGAAACCGATGCAGCTGGAACAGGGGATCGCCGTCAGCCGGATCGCCGGCACCCCCGACGAAACCCGCGGCGCGCCCAAATCCACCATCCGCAAGGGCCCGCGCCCCGAGCGCGGGGATCGGCCCGAACGCGGGGATCGCCCCGAGCGTGCGGACCGCGCCCCCCGCCCGCCACGGTCGGAGCGCGAGGATCGTCCCTATCGCCCCCGCGACGAGGCCGACAGCCCGCGCCCGCCGCGCCCGGCCAAGGCCGACAGCTATCGCCCGAAGCCGGGCGGTCGCGATCCGTCCGAACCGTCCTTCGACCCCGCGCGGGACAGCGCGCCCCCGGCCGAGGCCGAGGGCATTCCCGCCACCCGGCCGCGCAAGACCGGACCCAAACCCGAACCGAAGTCCGGTTGGGCCAAGCCGAAGCCGAAGGGCGCCGCGGCCAAACCCGGCGGCAAGCCCGCCGGCAAGAGCTTTGGCAAGCCCGGGGCGAAGGGCGCGAAATACGGACCTGCCACCGGCAAACCGGGCGGGGCGAAAGGCAAGGGCCGGGGCTGATCCTCGGTGCCCGGCAGAGCGGGCCTGCGTCCGCTCAGACCCCGGCCATCAGGATGTCGATGGCCCGGGTGATCCGCTCGCCCTGATCAGAGACGCTGCCGATGCGCCGGATCGCCCCTCGTCGGACCGACGCAATCAAGCGGGTCGCCAGCACCAGCTGCCGGCCATCTTCCAGCCGCAGCACGGGGTTCAGCAGCGGCACGGCAGGATAGTCCGCAAGCAGCGGGATGACCACGATCGCGGGATCGGGCGGCAGCAGATCGCTTTCAATCGTTACCATCGCCACCCCGCGATGCACGGCCACATCGAAGCGTCGGAACGACTCCACCGTCTAGCGTGTCCAGCCGGCGAGGTCGGGATCGGCGAGGATGTCGCGCAGCGGGTGCGCGTGTTCATCGTGCCAGCGCGCCTGTGCGGCGAAGATGTCGGCATGTTCGTGGCGCCAGGCGTCCTGCCGCGCGCGGGCCACGGCGCGCAGCAGCGCCGCCTCGGCCACCGCCGACACATCCAGACCCAAGGCCCGCGCCGAATCCACGGCCTCGGCATCGAGGCTGAGCGACGTCGTGCGGCGGGCGGGGGCGGTCATGGCGGTTCCTCACGGATGCGACGGAAGATACCACGCGATGGCCCCGGATCAAGCGGCCGTGACAGGCGCGGCCCGGCTCAGGCCCGGCCGAGCTTTGCCAGCCGCGCGTCGCGCATCCGGGCGAAATCGTCGCCCGCGTGATAGGAGGACCGGGTCAGCGGCGTGGCCGAGACCATGAGGAAGCCCTTGCCATAGGCGGCCTTCTCATAGGCGGCGAATTCCTCGGGCGTCACGAAACGGTCCACGCGGTGATGTTTGGGCGTCGGCTGCAGATACTGGCCGATGGTCAGGAAATCGACATCGGCCGAGCGCATGTCGTCCATGACCTGCCGGACCGATTGCCCGTCCTCGCCGAGGCCGACCATGATCCCCGACTTGGTGAACATCGTCGGGTCCAGTTCCTTCACCCGCTGCAACAGCCGCAGCGAATGGAAATAGCGCGCACCGGGCCGCACCGCGGGATAGAGGCCGGGCACGGTTTCCAGATTGTGGTTGAACACGTCGGGCCGCGCCTCGACCACCTTCTCCACCGCCGAGGGGGCGCATTTCAGGAAGTCCGGCGTCAGCACCTCGATCGTGGTCCCGGGCGAGCGGTGGCGGACGGCGCGGATGGTCTGGGCGAAATGTTCGGCCCCGCCATCCTCCAGATCGTCGCGGTCCACGCTGGTGATGACCACATGGTTCAGCCCCAGCGTCTGCACCGCATGGGCGACGCGCCCCGGCTCGAAGGCGTCCAGCGTCTGCGGCTTGCCCGTCGCCACGTTGCAGAAGGTGCAGCCCCGGGTGCAGATCTCGCCCATGATCATCATGGTGGCGTGGCCCTGGCTCCAGCATTCGCCGACATTGGGGCAGCCCGCCTCCTCGCAGACGGTGACGAGCCGGTTTTCCTTCAGGATGTCGCGGGTCTGCCTGTAGCCGGCGGAGGTGGGCGCCTTGACCCGGATCCAGGACGGCTTCTTCGGCTGCTCCTGATCGGGGCGATGAGCCTTTTCGGGATGACGTTCGCCGGGGATCTTCAGGTCGCGCACCGGAACCTCCTTCGGGAGATGCTCGGACGGATGTATGCCCTTTGCGTCGCCTTGGCAATGCAGCGGGGCGCGGGGCAGCCCCCTGCGCCGCACATGGCTTGCGGGCCGAACCGGGCCGCGAAACCCGCACAACGCCGGAGAGATACCCCCGCGCGGCCCGAATTCCGCCTTGCTTGGCTCCGAAGATCGCGCCGGACAGGACGAAACGCATTGGCATAGGGAGACAGCGATGAAGGCCCTGAAGACGTTCCGTGACGCCGAGGACGGCGCCGTCACCGTGGATTGGGTTGTGCTGACCGCCGCGACCGTCGGGCTGGGCATCGTCGCGATGGCCGCCATCGGCCCCGCGGTGGGCGTGCAGGGCAGCAGCATCGCCACGGCGATGGGCAGCGTCGGCGACCTCTTCGCCGAGGAGGGCGGCAGCGCCGGCCGGGCCGCCGGCGACTGGAACCGCCACTACATGAACGACGGACAGGTCGCCGAGAACGCGCAGTGGATGTCGGGGTTCAGCGACGAACAGCTGCTGTCGCATATCGACAACATGGCGCAATTCGGCGAGATGCCGGCCGGATCGGGCTATCCGCAGGACTATTACCACGACGAGTACAACATCGCCGTGGACGAGGCGATCGGCCGCGGCCTGATGTAGGCCCCGGGCTTCAGCCGGCGCTAGCCGGCCAGCGGCAGGTCCACATAGAAGGTCGTGCCCTCGCCCAGACGGCTTTCATAGTCGATCCGCCCGCCCAGACGTTCGACGATGCGGCGGGCGATATGCATGCCCAGGCCCGACCCGCCGATCCGGCGGGTGTTGGAACTGTCGATCTGCGAGAACTGGCCGAAGACCCGTTCCCGCGCGCCCTCGGGGATGCCGGTGCCCCGGTCGGCGACGGAGACGCGGGCCTGCCGCCCCTCGACCTGCAGCCGCACCGTCACCGCCCCGCCGCGATGCGAGAACTTGCAGGCGTTGGACAGCATGTTGGCCATCACCTGCATCAGCCGCTGCGCATCGCCCATCACCTCCACCGGCCCCGACACGCAGTCCTGCTCCAGCTGCACGCCGAGCGAGCGGGCATAGCCTTCGTTCGCCTCGACCGCGTCGCGCACCACCCGCGCCAGATCCACCAGCTCATGGCGGATCCGCATCTGCCCCTGTTCGATCTGCTGCACGTCCAGCAGATCGTCGATCAGCAGCGCCAGCCGCTGGCTGTTCGACCGCGCGATCCGCACCACCCGCTGCGCCGCCGGGGGCAGGTTGCCCATCGCCCCGGCATCGAGAAGGTCCAGCGATCCCTTGATCGAGGTCAGCGGCGTGCGGAGTTCATGGCTGACGGTGGACACGAATTGCGACTTGGCGAGGCTCGTCGCCTCCGCCTCCTCGGCGGCGATGCGCAGGGCTGCGGCGATGCGTTCCTGCACGCTGATATCCACCAGCGCGATCACGCAGCCGAGCGGCGCGTGGTTGCGGGCGATGGGATTGCGCAGCACCGTCACCCGCGGGTCGAAGCTGCGCCCGTCCCGGCGGACCGCCGGCAGCGGATGTTCGGCCGTCGCCCCGGCACAAAGCCCCGACACCGGGCAGTCGCCGCGCGGCGGGCGGTTCAGCGGCGGCAGATCGGCCCCGAAGACGCGCCGCGCCTCGGGATTGGCGCCCACCAGCTGACGGTCCATGTCGAAGATCAGGATCGGGTCGGAGGACTGGTAGAACAGCATCTCGCGCGCGATCAGGTTCACGTCCATCAGCCGGTTGCCGACCAGCAGCGACCCGAAGGTGGCGAAGACGAAGGCGAACATGAAGGGCGTCGGATCGAAGCCGAAGATCGTGGAGCCGTTCAGGATATAGGCAAGGTTGCCCGCCACCGGCACCAGCGTGATCGCCAGCAGCGCCACGAGAAAGCCGCGAAAGCTGGCCGGTGCCCGGGGCAGCGCCAGCACGACCATCGCGACGGCGGCGGCGAGGAACAGGTAAAGATAGCCCGCCGCCACAAAGAACAGCGGCCCGTGGTCATAGCGGGCCGACAGCCGGCCCTCGACCATCACCAGATCCGTGTCCGGCCCGTAGAACGACCCATGCCACGGATTGCTGAGAACCACCGCCGCCAGCAGCAGCGGCACCCCGGCCAGCACCACCAGCCGCAGGGCATGCCCCTGCCCCTCGGTCCCCATCAGATAGTCGGACAGGAACAGCGTCCAGGCGGTGGGAACCAGCACGATCGCGGGCCAGGTGACGCCGGACCAGAAGATCTTGCAGTGAAGGTCGGTCACCGCCATCTCGGCCGCCGAGCCGGCCAGCCACAGCATCATCCCCGCCAGCGCCGCCATGAAGACGGGCTTGCCCGGCACGCTGTGCTGGCGGCCCAGCCAGAAGGTGATGAGCGCGATCCCCGCGAAGACGCCGGCGGCGATGCGCACCGCGAGGTCCGGTGGCCCGAAATCGAGGCAGGCGCTCACCGGCATCGCGGTTCGACCCCGCGTCGGAGCCGCGCATGGCGCGCCCGCAGCGCCCGCAGCCGCAGACCCTCCGCCGCCGGACCCTGCCCGTGGCACGGACCCCGATATGATGCCTTCGTCCTGTTCACGCGACCCGTTCGGGTTTGACAGCCATGGAAGCGGAACATCCGCAAGACACAGGCATCCCGCGTCCGGAGAACCGGGCCTGCCGACACAACCATGACAGGCAACCTATACTGGCGAAACGGCGCGGTTCAACCCGCTGACCCGCCGCGGCGCAGCAGTTGACGCAACATCCCGTGCAAGGTCTGAACTTCGGCCCGGGTCAGCCCCAGCCGGAACCACAGGTTGCGCAGGCTCAGCTTCATCCCCTCGGCCTTGGTGGGCGGGAAGAAGAAGCCCGCCCGGTCCAGTTCCGCCTCGTAATGTTCGGCCAGCTTCTCGACCTCGATCTTGCTGGCGAATTCGGTGCCGGCCATCGCCATCCGTTCGGGCGGGGTGGCATCACCCGCCCGGCGCCATTCATAGGCCAGCAGCAGCACCGCCTGCGCCAGGTTCAGCGAGGGAAAGCCGGGGTTGACGGGGACGGAGATCAGCGCGTCGGCACGGACCAGATCCTCGTTTTCCAGCCCGGCGCGTTCCGGCCCGAACAGCACCGCGACCCGCCGTCCCTGCGCCAGCATCTCACCGGCCCGGGCCATCGCCGCCTCGGGGGTGAAGACCGGCTTCGTCAGGTCGCGGTTGCGGGCGGTGGTGGCGAAGACATGGTCGCAATCGGCCAGCGCCGCGCCCACATCGGGGAAGATGCCGGCATGGTCCAGCACCCGCCCCGCCGCGCCCGAGGCGGTGGCCACCGCCCGCGGGTTCGGCCAGCCGTCGCGCGGGTCCACCAGCCGCATCCGCGCCAGCCCGAAATTCAGCATCGCCCGGGCGGCGGCGCCGATATTCTCGCCCATCTGCGGACGGACCAGCACGAAGGCGGGCTGCGGGGTCGGGTCGGGGCTGGCGGGCATCGGTTCTCCTCTCGCGGACCCTTGCGCTGATAGCGGCTGGCGCGGGGCGGGGAAAGCAGGAAGGGGGCTCCTCTCGCGGCTGCCGCCGCAAGTCGCCCCCCGGGAATATGTGCGAACGGAAGACGGTCAGGCCAGCGGCAGCGCCCGTTCCACCAGCCGCGCGAAGAAACTCGCCCCGTAGGGCGCAGCCTCGTCGTTGAAGTCGAACTGCGGGTGGTGCAGCCCCGCCCCCGGCCCGGTGCCGAGGAACAGGTAGGCGCCGGGGCGCGCCTCCAGCATGTAGCTGAAATCCTCGGCCCCCATCTCCTTGCCCGCATCGGCGAGGACCGAGTCGGCGCCGGAAATCTCGGCCGCGACCCCGGCGGCGAAGCCCGCCTGCGCCGCATGGTTGACGGTCGGCGGATAGCCCCAGTCGTAGTCCACCCGCGCCGTCACGCCATAGGCCGCGGCATGGCCCGCCACGATCTCGTGGAAGCGGCGCTTGGCCATCTCGCGCACCTCGGGGCGAAAGCTGCGGATCGTCGCGCAGAACCACGCCTCTTCGGGGATGATGTTGCTGGCTGTGCCGGCATGGACCTGCGTGACCGAGACCACCAGTTCGTCGAGCGCATGGACGTTGCGGCTGACGATGGTCTGCAGCCCCGCGATCATCCCGATGGCGGCCGGGATCGGGTCCACCGTCTCGTGCGGGGTGGCGCCGTGGCCGCCCTTGCCGGTCAGGTAGACATAGGCCGTGTCCACCGCGGCCATCAGCGCGCCGGGCGAGGTGTGGAAATGGCCGAAGGGCGTGTTGGGCGAATTGTGGATGCCATAGACCTCGGCGATGCCGAACCGGTCCATCATCCCGTCCTCGACCATGGCGAGCCCGCCGCCGCCATCCTCCTCGGCCGGCTGGAAGATCAGCGCGACCCGGCCGGCGAAGCGCCGGGCTTCCGCCAGATAGGCCGCCGCGCCGAGCAGCATCGCCACATGGCCGTCATGGCCGCAGGCATGCATCCGCCCCGGCACGGTCGAGGCCCAGTCCTTGCCCGTGGCCTCGTCGATGGGCAGCGCGTCCATGTCGGCCCGCAGCCCGATGGTGGGCCCCTCGCCCTGCCCGTTCAGGATCGCCACGACGCCGGTGCGGCCGATGCCTTCGTGGATCTCGTCCACCCCGATCTCGCGCAGGCGCTCGACCACATAGGCCGCGGTCTGCCGGCAGTCGAACCCCAGTTCCGGATGCCGGTGCAGGTGGCGCCGCCATTCGGTCATCCGGGGCGACAGGTCGGCGATCCGGTTCAGGACGGGCATGATGGACTCTCGCGCGCTGTTTCTGTTAGGCGCAGATGACGCCATCCGCGAGGCTTGCGCAATGACCCTCCCCCGACCCGCCGCCCCTGACCCGACGTCTAACCTCGCGTCCGCCCTCGCGTCCGACGAGGCGCTGATCCGCGATCCTAAGGGCGGGATGCCGCGCCTGCTGGCGATCATGGCGCGGCTGCGCGACCCGGCCGGCGGCTGCCCCTGGGATCTGGAACAGGACTTCGCCTCCATCGCGCCCTACACCATCGAAGAGGCCTATGAGGTGGCCGACGCGATCGAGCGGCAGGCCTGGGGCGAACTGGAGGGGGAGTTGGGCGACCTGCTGCTGCAGGTGGTCTATCACGCGCAGATGGCGGCGGAGGCGGGGCATTTCGACTTCGCCGCCGTGGCGCGGAATGTATCGGACAAGATGGTGGCGCGGCATCCCCATGTCTTCGGCGCCGACAGCCGCGACAAGTCCGCCGACCAGCAGGTGGCGGACTGGGAACGCATCAAGGCCGCCGAACGCGCCGCAAAGGCGGAAACCGGGGTGCTGGACGGGGTGGCGGTGGGCCTGCCCGCGCTGATGCGGGCGGTGAAGCTGCAAAAGCGCGCGGCGCGGGTCGGCTTCGACTGGCCCACGACCGGCGAGGTGCTGGACAAGATCGCCGAGGAATCGCGCGAACTGGTCGAAGCGCGCGACAGCCTGTCCGCCGACGAGATCGAGGACGAGATGGGGGACCTCTTGTTCGTGATGGCGAACCTCGCCCGGCACCTGAAGGTCGACCCGGAAACCGCGCTGCGGCGCGCCAATGCCAAGTTCACCCGCCGCTTCCGCGCCATCGAGGCGGCGCTGGCCCGCGACGGCCGCCGCCCCGAGGACAGCGACCTGGCCGAGATGGACGCGCTGTGGAACGCGGCGAAGGCGGCGGAAAAGGCGGCGCGCACCCCCTGATCCGCCCCGTCGCTGATAAATCATGACTAGTTCGATCAGGTATTGACGGAAAGTCCGGTTTCGGCCCAGACTCCGCCCGATATGTCAGGGAGGAATAGTCCGATGCTGTCCCGTATTTCCGCGCTGCTGGCCTGCGGCGCCGGCCTTGCCGCCGCGCCCGCGCTGGCCGCGGAGGTGAATGTCTATTCGCACCGCCAGCCCGAGTTGGTGCAGCCGCTGTTCGATGCCTTCACCGCCGAAACCGGCATCACCGTCAACGTGGCCTTCGTTGACAAGGGCATGGTCGAGCGGCTGGTGGCCGAGGGCGACCGCTCGCCCGCCGATCTGGTGATGACGGTCGACATCGCCCGCCTGGCCGAGGTGGTGGCGGCGGGCGTGACCCAGCCCGTCGAGTCCGAGGTCCTGACGGAGAACATCCCCGAAGGCTTTCGCGATGCCGGGAACCACTGGTTCGGCCTGACCAGCCGCGCGCGCATCCTCTATGCCAGCAAGGAACGCGTGGCCGATGGCGAGGTCACGACCTACGAGGATCTGGCCGATCCGAAATGGCAGGGCCGTATCTGCACCCGCCCCTTCACCAACGATTACAACGTGGCGCTGACCGCCGCGCATCTGATCCATCACGGCGAAGAGGCGACCCGCGCCTGGCTGGAAGGGGTGAAGGCCAATCTGGCGAAGAAGCCCGAGGGCAACGACCGCGGCCAGGTCAGGTCGATCTGGGCGGGCGAATGCGACGTGAGCCTCGGAAACACCTATTACATGGGGCAGATGCTGGCCGATCCCGAACAGACGGAATGGGCCAATTCGGTCCGCATCGTCTTTCCGGTCTTCGAGGGCGGCGGCACCCATATGAACATCTCGGGCGTCGCGATGACCCGGGCCGCGCCGAACCGCGAGGCGGCGCTGCAGCTGATGGAATTCCTGGCCAGCGACACCGCGCAGGAGATCTATGCCGGCACCAACCACGAATTCCCGGTCGAGCCGGGCGTCGAGCGGTCGGAGCTGGTGGCGGGCTGGGGCGAGTTCACCCCCGACGGGCTGAGTCTGACCGAGGTGGCGGCGGCGCGCCCGGCGGCGCTGAAGCTGATCGAGGAAGTGAACTTCGACGGATAACTAACTGCTGCTGATCGCGTTTCCTGACTGACGCCGGGACCGGCGGGCTTTTTCGGCCCGCCGGTCCTTTACTTTGCGGGGCGGGACGGTCACGCTTCCGCGCGACTGGAGGGACCCATGACCACGCCGCGCAAGATCATCATCGACACCGATCCCGGGCAGGACGACGCCGTGGCGATCCTGCTGGCGCTGGCCTCGCCGGAACTGGAGGTGCTGGGCATCACCGCCGTCGCCGGGAACGTGCCGCTGTCGCTGACCCAGCGGAACGCGCGGATGATCTGCGAACTGGCGGGGCGCGGCGATGTGCGGGTCTTCGCCGGCTGCGACGGACCGATGGTGCGCCGTCTGATCACCGCCGAACATGTGCACGGCAAGTCGGGGCTGGACGGCGCCGACCTGCCGGAACCCGAAATGCCGCTGGCCGACCGCCATGCCGTCGATTTCCTGATCGACACGCTGCGCGCCGAAACGCCCGGCACCGTCACGCTCTGCGTGCTCGGGCCGCTGACCAACATCGCCACCGCCTTCACCCGGGCGCCCGACATCGCCTCGCGGCTGGAAGGCATCGTGCTGATGGGCGGGGCCTATTTCGAGGTGGGCAACATCACCCCCGCCGCCGAATTCAACATCCATGTGGATCCCGAGGCGGCCGAGATCGTGTTCCGCGCCGGCGTGCCGCTGGTGGTGATGCCGCTGGACGTGACGCACAAGGCGCTGACCGACCGCAGCAAGGTCGAGGCCTTCCGCGCCATGGGCACGAAGGCGGGCGCGGCGGTGGCGGGCTGGACCGATTTCTTCGAACGCTACGACAAGCAGAAATACGGGCAGGAGGGCGCCCCCCTGCACGACCCCTGCGTCATCGCCTATCTGCTGCAGCCCGGGCTGTTCACCGGGCGGCATGTGAATGTCGAGATCGAGACCCGCGGCGAATATACGCTGGGGATGACGGTCGCCGACTGGTGGGGCGTGTCGGGCCGGCCGGCCAATGCGATGTTCATGGGCGGGATCGACCGCGAGGGCTTCTTCGCGCTGCTGACCGACCGCATCGGACGGCTGTAGCGGCCGGCCCGCCGGGCTGGACCCGCGCCGGCACAGGCCCCATATCTGGCCCATGACCCTGCACATCCCCTTCGACAACAGCTATGCCCGCCTGCCGGACCGCTTTCATGTGCGGCAGGCCCCGGTCCCCGTGGCCGCCCCCGGCCCCATCGCCGTCAATGCGGCGCTGGCCCGCGCGCTCGGGCTCGACCCCGAGGCGCTGACCGGGGCCGAGGGCGTGGCGATGGTGGCCGGCAACTGGCTGCCCGAGGGGGCGGAGCCGCTGGCCCAGGCCTATGCCGGGCATCAGTTCGGCGGCTTCAACCCGCAGCTTGGCGACGGTCGCGCGATCCTGCTGGGCGAGGTGGTGGCGCCGGCGGACTCACCCCTCGCAGGGGGCCGCTTCGATCTGCAGCTGAAGGGCTCCGGCCCCACGCCCTTCTCGCGCCGCGGCGACGGGCGGGCCTGGCTGGGGCCGGTCCTGCGCGAATGGATCGTCAGCGAGGCGATGGCGGCCCTGAACGTACCCACGACCCGGGCGCTGGCGGCGGCCACGACCGGCGAGCAGGTCTGGCGCGAACAGGGTCCGCTGCCGGGCGCGGTGCTGTTGCGGGTGGCGGCCAGCCATATCCGCGTCGGCACCTTCCAGTTCTTCCGCGCCCGCAACGATACCGAGGCGCTGCGCCTGCTGACCGACCATGTCATCGCCCGGCACTATCCCGGGGCCGAGGGTCCGATGGCGCTGCTGGCGGCGGTGGTGGACCGGCAGGCACGGCTGATCGCGCAATGGATGGCGCTCGGCTTCATCCACGGGGTGATGAACACCGACAACATGGCAGTGTCGGGCGAGACCATCGACTATGGCCCCTGCGCCTTCATGGACGATTATCACCCCGAGACGGTGTTTTCCTCGATCGACCAGTTCGGGCGCTATGCCTGGGCGAACCAGCCGCAGATCGGGGTCTGGAACCTCGCACAGCTTGCGACCTGCCTGCTGCCGCTGATCGGGGGCGAGCCCGCCGCCGCGGTCGAGGAGGCGACGGCGGTGGTGCATGGCTTCGCCGAGATCTATCAGGCGGAATGGCTGGCCCTCTTCGGCGCGAAAATCGGCCTGTCCGCCGCGACCGAGGCCGACCGGCCGCTGATCGAGGATCTGCTGACCCGGATGGCCGGGGGGCAGGCCGATTTCACCCGCACCTTCCGCGCGCTGCTGGAGGGCAAGGCCCGCGACGAGTTCCTCGACCCCGCCGCCTTCGACGCGTGGGAGGCGGGCTGGCAGGCGCGGCTGGCGCAGGAACCGGGGGGCATCGACGGGGCGAAGGCGGCGATGGCGCGGGCCAACCCCGCGATCATCGCCCGCAATCACCGGGTCGAAGAGGCGATCGCGGCGGCGGTGGAGGGCGATTTCGCCCCGTTCCACGCCCTGAACGCGGCGCTGGCCGCCCCCTTCGATGCCGCGCCCGACAGCCCGTATCGCGCCGCGCCCTGGCCGGAACAGCGGGTGTTGCGCACCTTCTGCGGCACCTGAGGGATCAGTCGCGCTGTCCGCGGCGGGCGCGGCGATGCGGCCGGTGGCGGCGATAGAAGGCGCGGTTCTTCTCGACGAAGTCGTGCAGCACCGCCGTCAGCCCGCCCAGTTCCCGCCCCTTGAGGAACAGGAAGCCGCAAAAGGCGCCGATGCCGCCGCCGGTGACGTCCACGATCAGGTCCCACATCGTGTCAACGAGCCCAGATTTCTGCATGTTCAGCCCGAACGTCTGGTCCATGGCGAATTCGAAGATCTCCCAGACCGCGCCGATGGTCACGGCAAAGCTGAAGGCGATCAGCGCCAGCGCCCAGGCCGGGGCGGCATAGCGGTCGCCTTCGAACAGCGTATAGGCGAAGAGAAAGCCGATCAGGCCGAAGGCCAGCGCCGACCCGCCATGCAACAGCACATCCCACCAGACATACCGTTCATAGAAGTCGAAGGCTTCGCCCAGGAAGATCGTGAAGTAGATGAAGATCACGATCCCGGCGACGAAGGCCATGGGCAGCCGAACCCCCAGCCGGCGCACGAAGACCAGCGGCGCCAGCGACAGCGCGAAGGTGGCCAGCGCGACGAAGGCCAGCGACCAGCGCGCCGTGGCCAGCGCGCCGAGGAAGGCCAGCGCGAGGCTTGCCCAGATCAGTTGCACCACCTCCGGCTGCTGCCGGAATTTCGTCACCCAGTGGCCGATCCGTGCCATTCGCGTCCTTTCCGCTTTCGCCCCTGCCGGGCGCGCCTATACTGGGGACATGCGCATCCGTCTGGCCAGCTACAACATCCGCAAATGTCTGGGCAGCGACGGCGCGCGCCTGCCCGAACGCACCGTCGACGTGCTGAACGCGCTCGGCGCCGATGCCATCGCCCTGCAGGAGGTGGACCGCCGCATGGGGCCGCGCCCCTTTGCCCTGCCGCCCGAGCTGATCGGCGCGCGCACGGGCTTCGCCCCGGTCACCGCGGCCACCAGCCCCGTCAGCCTCGGCTGGCACGGGCAGACGGTGCTGCTGCGGGCCGGCCTGCGCGCGGCGGCGGTGGAACGGCTGGACCTGCCCGCACTGGAACCGCGCGGGGCGCTGGTCGTGGACGTGGCGCCCGAGGACGGCGATCCGGCCTTTCGCATGGTGGCGGTGCATCTGGGGCTGATCCGCCGCTGGCGCCGGCTGCAACTGGCGCGCATCCGCGACGCGCTGGAGGCGATGCCCCCCCTGCCGACCGCGATCCTCGGCGATTTCAACGAATGGTCTGCCTCGGGCGGGATGGAGGCGCTGAGCGACGGCTTCCATGTCCACGCCCCGGGCCGCAGCTTTCCGGCCAGCCAGCCGCTCGGCCGGCTGGACCGGGTGGCGACGGGGCGCGGGCTGCATCTGCTGGATGCGGGCGTGCTGGATACGCCGGTGGCGCGCGTGGCCTCGGACCATCTGCCGATCTGGGCCGACCTGCGGGTCGAGGCGCCGGCGGTCGGGGTATCCGCGGTGGGGGCCGAGGCATCCGGCGACACCACCCGCGCCGGCTGATCCCCTTTCTCTCCGTCTGGCCTTCCTCCCGCCGCCGGGATAGGGGTGGCGGCGACAGGCCGCGCCGCGGCTGAGGGAGGCCCCCGACTTGGACAACATGCGCGCCATCGTGCTGATGGTCGTGTCGATGGCGCTGTTCGCGCTGGAAGACATGTTCCTGAAACTGGCGCTGGCACGGCAGCCGCTGGGTCAGGTGCTGCTGATCCTGGGTGTCGTGGGCGCGGTGATCTTCGCTCGTCTGGCCGCGCGCGAGGGGCAGCGGGTGCTGACCCCCGCCCTGGCCTCGCCCGCGCTTCTGGCCCGCAACATCGGCGAGATGATCGGCACATGGGGCTTCGTCACCGCGCTGGCGACGATCCCGCTGACCACGGCCACCGCGGTGTTCCAGGCGATCCCGCTGGCGGTGACGATGGCCGCGGCGCTGGTTCTGGGCGAAACCGTGGGCTGGCGGCGCTGGCTGGCGGTGGGCACCGGCTTCATGGGCATGCTGCTGATCATCCGGCCGGGCGGCGCCGATTTCAGCGCGGCGCTGCTGTGGCCGCTGCTGGCCGTGGCCGGGCTGACGGTGCGCGACATCGCCACCCGGCGCATCCCGGACGGCATCGGCACCATGCAGGTGGCCAGTTCCGGCATGGGATCGGTGGCGCTGCTGGGTCTGATCCTGGTCCTCGCGGGCGATGCGCCGGTCTGGCCCGGACCGGCCGGCGCCTGGCCCATCGCGGCGGCGACCGTCTGCGGCATCGCCGGATACTGGGCGATCACCGCGGCGATGCGCGTGGGCGAGGTGTCGGCGGTGACGCCCTTCCGCTACATGCGGCTGGTCTTCGCGCTTGTCATCGGCACGACGGTCTTCGCCGAACGCCCCGACGCCCTGACCCTGGCCGGCAGCGGGCTGATCGTGGGATCGGGCCTCTATGCTGCCTGGCGCGAGCGCAAACGGCAGCGCAAACGGTGATGCCGCGGCTTTCCTTGCCAAAGTCCCCGCGCTAAGCAGGGCGCGAAGCCGGGACAGCCTGAGGAGGCAGATCGACCATGAGCACGATCATCGACATCCACGCGCGCGAAATTCTCGACAGCCGGGGCAACCCGACCGTCGAGGTGGACGTGATCCTCGAAGACGGCACGATGGGCCGGGCCGCGGTGCCCTCGGGCGCCTCGACCGGCGCGCATGAGGCGGTGGAAAAGCGCGACGGCGACAAGGGGCGCTACCTGGGCAAGGGCGTGCTCGAGGCGGTGGCTGCGGTCAACGGCGAACTGGCCGAGAACCTCGTGGGCGAGGACGCGACCGAGCAGGTGGCCATCGACCGCATGATGATCGAGATCGACGGCACCCCGAACAAGGGCCGGCTCGGCGCCAACGCGATCCTCGGCGTCAGCCTCGCGGTCGCCAAGGCGGCGGCGGATTTCACCAGCCAGCCGCTGTACCGCTATGTGGGCGGAACTTCCGCCCGGATGCTGCCGGTGCCGATGATGAACATCATCAATGGCGGTGCCCATGCCGACAATCCGATCGACATCCAGGAATTCATGATCATGCCCGTCGGCGCCGCGAATATCCGCGAGGCGGTGCGCATGGGTTCCGAGGTCTTCCACACGCTGAAGAAGGAACTGTCGGCGGCGGGCCTGTCCACCGGCATCGGCGACGAGGGCGGCTTTGCGCCCAACATCAGCTCCACCCGCGATGCGCTGGATTTCATTCTGAAATCCATCGACAAGGCGGGCTACAAGGCCGGCGAGGACATCTATCTGGCGCTGGATTGCGCAGCGACCGAATACTTCAAGAACGGCTCCTATGTACTTGAAGGCGAAGGCAAGACGCTGTCGGCCGCCCAGAATGTCGATTACCTCGCCGCGCTCTGCGCCGACTATCCGATCATCTCGATCGAGGATGGCTGCGCCGAGGATGACTGGGAGGGCTGGAAGTTGCTGACCGACCGTCTGGGCGGCACGGTGCAGTTGGTCGGCGACGACCTCTTCGTGACCAACCCCGCGCGTCTGGCAGAGGGCATCCGGCGCGGCTGTGCCAATTCCATGCTGGTCAAGGTCAACCAGATCGGCACCCTGACCGAGACGCTGCAGGCTGTCGAGATGGCGCATCGCGCCGGCTATACCAACGTGATGTCGCACCGGTCGGGCGAGACCGAGGATGCCACCATCGCCGATCTGGCCGTCGCCACCAATTGCGGGCAGATCAAGACCGGCAGCCTTGCCCGGTCGGACCGGCTGGCGAAATACAACCAGCTGATCCGGATCGAGGAAATGCTGGGCGAGACGGCGGACTATGCCGGCCGCTCGATCCTGAAGGGCTGAGACACGCAACACGGCACCGCCCGGGCCGCGCGCGCGCGCCCCGGGCGGTGCCGGTCAGTTTTGCGCGGGCACGCATTCCGCGCCGTATTCCGGCAAGGAGAACGGGCAGCGGCAGGTGCCCTCGACCTCGCAGGTCATGAGCGGGATGTCGTAATTCGGCCTGTCGCCGCGAAAGGCCCGGAAGAACGGCCGGTACCACATCAGGTTGCCGGGCCGGCCGTCGCGGATCTGGCCGATGACGTTCACCAGGTAGTCGAGCTCCGTCTCGCCCCGCTCGTTGACCGTGTTCAGCGGGACGTGCATCTTGTACATCTCGATTGCGGCCTCGAAGTTGCCATAGGTGACGGCGGTGGACAGCAGCGAGACGCCGGGCGAGCAGCGGATGCCGGGATAGAGGTCAAGCACATGACCCGCCTGGTATTTCTCCCGGTAGATGTCGAACATCCGGTTGAAGACGTCCCTGCGCAACTCGCTGTCGCCGACCGGATGCCCCACCGCGTTGCAGAAGGCGAAGGCATCGTCCTGCGACAGGATCAGCCCCGTGCCCCGCCCTGCGTCCAGCCAAGGCACGATCGGGTCGAAGCGGGTCTCGACCCGGGTGGGGCCGATATCGGTGAAGTCGATGATCAGGCTCTGCGGCCCGCAGATCGGGCAATCGGCGGCGAAGGCGCTGCCAGGGGCGAGGGCGATCAGGGCGATCGCCAAGCGGCGAAGAAGCATGGGCGAACCTCGGGTCATGTTCTGCCGACCATGCCGAAACGGCGGCCCGTGGCAAGCCTTGGGGTGGCAGGCCCCGGGTCTGCCCGGCAGACCCGCCGCGGCAGACTATGCGTCAGGATCGTAGCCGAAAATACTGAAATCCCGCGCATAAAGCCGCGCGACCATCGCCCGCGTCTCGGCGTCGTAATGCTGCGCCCGCTTGGCCGAGGCGCCGGTGCTGGGTCCGGCGGGGCGCAGGTCCAGAACCGTATCGGCGCCGAAACCGCGATGAAGCGCGGTCTGAAGATCGGCCTCCAACGTCTCGAACCGGCCGATGAAATCGAAGCGGTCCACCGGCAGCAGCAGCACATCGCTTTGCGGCGCCCAATGGATGTCATGCCACAGCCCGCCCGCCGCGAGGAATTCGACGAAATCGCGAAAGACCGGGGGGCGCGGCGCGGGCGGGTCGAACCAGGCATAGAAGGGCCGCGACTGCGCCGCCCGGCTGAGGATCTTGCCCAGAAAGGCCGACAGGGTGCGGGTATAGGGGTTGCGGACGACGGTGAAGCGGAACCAGCCGCTGTCGGGATCGGCCAGTTCCGCCGCACGGCGTGGGCCGAGGCGCGAGGGCCGGGTCATCAGCTCTTTCGCCCGCCCGCCGCGCGCCAGCGCCGCGCCATGCCCGCCCTGCAGTGCCAGCGCCCGGCTGATGGTGGAATTGGCGACCTTGGGCATCCGGCTGTAGAACACCCGCTGCGCCGGCAGGATCGCCCCCCGCGGGTCGAGCGTGGTCAGCGCCAGCGGCCCCGCCACCGGAAAACGCCGGTAGAAGGGCAGCAGCCGGTTGCCCATCGCGGTGACCAGCCCGTCATGGGCGGCCCCGCGCGGCGGCATCTTCGGCGCCGGGCGGGCGGCGGGAGGGTCGGTCTCGGCGGTCATCCGGGCTCGGGCGCGGCTTGCGGTCACCGCGACCCTAGGCGGGCGCGGCGGTGCCCGCAAGCGGGCGGTCAGTCATCCCACCACTGGCCCTCGGCCTGCGGCAGCTCGCGCAGCGCATCCTCGGAATAGCGGGTGACATAGAAGATGTCATTGTTCACCCGCACCGCGCGCAGTTCGGCCGGCTCCAGCAGCACCTCGTGATCGCCGAGGCCGAGGAAGCCACCGATCTCGGCCAGCACGCCCACGACCTGGCCCTCGGGGTCCAGCATGATGTCCTCCACCTCGCCGATTTCCACCCATTCGGCGGGAACGGCGGTGAAGGTGTCGGCCAGCGACCAGTCGCCATTGGGCAGAGACACGGCATAAAGCGGCTTGTCGATCGCCTCGCTGGCGGGCCAAAGGCCGGACAGGTCCGATCCGGCCAGCGCCGGGGCGGCGACGGGCGCCCCTTCGCCCGCGGCGGCCGCGGATTCGGGGGCGGCCGCCTCGGCGGGCGGCGCGGTGGTCGCGTCCTGCGCGGCGACCGGCAGCGCCGCCATCAGCGCGACCGGCAGGGACAGAAGGACGGGGCGAAGGATGGGACGGGTCATCATGGCTCCTGCATCGGCCCGGCCGGCAGCCGGGGCTTCCATGGGGAAACCGGCCCCGGCCCGCGCCGGTTCCCGGAAAGTCGCCTCAGGCCGGCCGCGAGATCCGCGCCCCGCCCACCGCCGCCGCCACCCCGGTGGTGCCGGGGCAAGAGGTCGGCAGCCCGTGCAGCGCCCGCACCGCGAGAAAGGCGAAGGCCTGCGCCTCCAGCATGTCGCCGTCCAGCCCTGCCGCCTCGACCGGTTCGACCGCGATGCCGGGCAGCCGCGCCGCCAGCATCCCCATCAGCGTGGCATTGTGCCGCCCGCCGCCCCCGACCAGCATCCGCGCGGGCCGGGCGGGCAGATGCTCCATCCCCCGCGCCACCGCCGCCGCGCAGGCCGCGGTCAGCGTCGCCGCAGCATCGGCATCCGCCAGCCCCGCGACCCGGTCGAAGAGCGCGTGGAACGCGTTCCGGTCCAGCGATTTCGGCGGCATCTTCCAGAAGAACGGATGGTCGAGGAAAGCCTCCAGCACCGCATCGTCCACCGCCCCCCCGGCCGCGAGCGCCCCGCCCTCGTCCTGCGCGAGCCCCCGCCGCGCCTGCATCAGGTCGTTCACCGGCGCATTGGCCGGCCCGGTATCGAAGGCGAGCAGCGCGCCGGGCGCCTCGGGCGCGCTGCGGGCGGGATCGACGAAGGTCAGGTTGCCCACCCCCCCGAGGTTCAGGAAGGCCAGCGGCGCGGTGGCCCCGATCCGCCCGGCACAGGCGAAATGGTAGAAGGGGGCCAGCGGCGCGCCCTGCCCGCCCATCCGCATGTCGGCCGAGCGGAAATCCCAGACCACCGGCAGGTCCAGCGCCCGGGCCAGCACCTCGCCATCGCCCGCCTGATGGGTGCGCCCGCCCTGCGGGTCATGGGCCAGCGTTTGGCCGTGGAACCCCACCAGATCGGCCCCCGAAAAGCGCGACAGCAGCTCGCAATGCGCGATCTCCACCACCTCTGCCGCCGCCGCCACGCCCGGGTCCCCCGGCCAGAGGCCGAGCGCCGCGGCCAGAACGGCCCTTTCCCCGGCGCTGTAGGGGCGAAAGGCGGTGGGGCCGAAGTCGAGGATGCGCTGCCCGTCGGTCAGCACCATCGCCGCATCCACCCCGTCCAGCGAGGTGCCCGACATGCAGCCGAGCGCCCAGACCGGGCCGCTGCCCGCCACCGGACCCGCGCGATGACCCGCATTCCGCACCATCGCCGCCATGGCTTTCCCTCCGCTGTCGCGACAGGTATATCCGCCTGCAAAGAAAGGGGACAACCATGACCTGGCATCCGAAGTCCGATTTCCTGCAGGTGATGATCCAGCGGGGATACATGGCCGACTGCACCGACCTTCAGGCGCTGGACCAGGCGCTGATGGGCGGGGTGGTACCGGCCTATATCGGCTACGATGCCACCGCGGCCTCGCTGCATGTCGGGCACCTTCTGAACATCATGATGCTGCGCTGGCTGCAGAAGACCGGGCATCGCCCGATCACGCTGATGGGCGGCGGCACCACCAAGGTCGGCGATCCCTCCTTCCGCAGCGAGGAGCGGCCGCTGCTGACGCCCGCGCAGATCGACGCCAATATCGACGGAATGCAGCAGGTCTTCGCCCGCTACCTGTCCTATGATGCGGGCGCGACCGGCGCGCTGATGCTGAACAATGCCGAATGGCTCGACAGCCTGAACTACCTCGATTTCCTGCGCGACATCGGGCGGCATTTCAGCGTCAACCGCATGCTCAGCTTCGAGAGCGTGAAGTCGCGGCTGGACCGGGAACAGAGCCTGTCCTTCCTCGAATTCAACTACATGATCCTGCAGGCCTACGATTTCCTCGAACTGAACCGCCGCTATGGCTGCCTGTTGCAGATGGGCGGGTCGGACCAGTGGGGCAATATCGTCAACGGCATCGACCTGACCCGGCGGGTGCTGGATCACGAGATCTTCGGCCTGACCTCGCCGCTCTTGACGACTTCGGACGGGCGCAAGATGGGCAAATCGCAGGGCGGCGCGGTCTGGCTGAACGCGGCGATGCTGTCGCCCTACGAGTTCTGGCAGTTCTGGCGCAACACCACCGATGCCGATGTCGGACGGTTCCTGAAGCTCTACACCGAACTTCCCGTCGAGGAATGCGACCGTCTGGGCGCGCTGGCGGGGTCGGAGATCAATGCCGCCAAGGCGATCCTCGCCAATGAGGTGACGGCGCTTCTGCACGGGGCCGATGCCGCGGCGGCGGCCGAGGCCACGGCGCGCGAGGTGTTCGAGAAGGGCGGGATCGGAGAGGATCTGCCGACGCTCGCCCTGCCCGCCGCCGAACTGACCGAGGGCATCAGCCTTGCGCAGCTGGTGGTGCGGTCGGGTCTGGCGAAATCCGGCAAGGATGCCAAGCGGCTGATCGCGGAAGGGGGGCTGCGGGTGGACGATGCGGCGGAAACCGATGCCGGGCGCATCTTCACCGCCGCCGATCTGGCCGCGCCGGTGAAGCTGTCGGCGGGGCGCAAGCGGCACGCGCTGGTGACGACCGGCTGAGCCGCGACCGCGCCGCCCCGTCTTGTCGACGGAAATATCCTCGGGAGGGGTCGAAAGGGTCCGGGGAGGGCGGACAGCCCTCCCCGGCGCCACCCGTCCCGAATGCGGTCAGGCCGCGCCTTCCGCAGCGCCTTGCAGCGTCGGATAGTCGGTATAGCCCGCCGCGCCACCGCCGTAATAGGTGTCGCGGTCGCCTTCGGCCAGCGGCGCGTCGCGCTCCAGCCGCTCGACAAGGTCGGGGTTCGCGATGAAGGGCCGCCCGAAGGCCACCGCATCCGCCCGGCCCTCGGCCACCGCCGCGATCGCCATCGCCCGGTTATAGCCGTTATTGGCGATCCAGGGGCCATCGAAAGCGGCGCGCAGCTTCGCCAGTTCCTCGGCCGGGGCGTTGCGGTCGCCGCCGGTCTGGCCCTCGACCACATGCAGGAAGGCTAGGCCGAAGCCGTTCAGCACCTCGACCACGCGGCCGAACAGCGCCGGCGTGTCGCTGTCGATGCCGACATTGTTGGCGTTCGACCAGGGGCTGATGCGGATGCCGGTGCGGCCGCCGCCCAGGACCCCCGTCACCGCCGCCACCACCTCGCGCAGGAAGCGGACGCGGTTCTCGATGCTGCCGCCATAGCCGTCGGTCCGGTGGTTGGAGCTGTCCCGCAGGAACTGGTCGATCAGATAGCCGTTGGCGCCATGGATCTCGACCCCGTCGAAGCCGGCCTCCTCGGCGCAGCGCGCGGCATGGGCATAGTCGGCGACGATGCGGGCGATCTCCGCCTCGGTCAGTTCGCGCGGCACCGAGGTTTCGACAAATCCGGTGCCGTCGAAGGTCTTCGACCCGGCCCCGAGGGCCGAGGGCGCGACCGGCGCGGCCCCGCCCGGCTGCAGCGACACATGGCTGATCCGGCCCACATGCCACAGCTGCGCGACGATGCGCCCGCCCTTGGCATGCACCGCCTCGGTCACCCGCTTCCAGCCGGCCACCTGTTCCGGGCTGTGGATGCCGGGCGTCCAGGCATAGCCCTTGCCCTCGGGCGAGATCTGCGTGCCCTCGCTGACGATCAGCCCGGCGCCGGCGCGCTGCGCGTAATAGGTCGCGTGCAGGTCGTGGGGCGTGTCATCCTCGGGCCTGGCGCGGTTGCGGGTCAGGGGCGCCATCACGACGCGGTTCTTCAGCGGGATCTGTCCCAGCGTCGTCGGGGTGAACAATGCGTCTGTCATCGTCGGTCCTCATTCCGTCCCCCCCGGCAGTCGAGATAGGGCGCGCCGCGGGCCAGAGGAAGGGCCGGCCCGCCGGAACCCTGCGGCAGCGTGCCGGTTGGCGCAGAGGTGCTTGCGCCGCCCCGGCCCCGGATGAGAGACCGGACCGGCGGCGTCGGCCGGCACGAATGGGAGTCGAGGATGCAGCAGCGGGACGGGCAGCCGCCGGAGGCGCCGGAGACCGGGGCGGAGACCGGCAGCGCGGGAGAAGAGCCCCGGTCGCTGATGCAGATCCTGTCGCGCGCACGGCTGGCGGCGCAGGCAGAGGCCGCGGATCCCGAGGACGGCCCCCCGGGCGACCACCAGGGCAACGGCGCCCATGACGGCCGCATCTCGGTCGAGGAGGCGGTGGCGGCGATGGGCCATGCCTCCTTCATCCCGGTGATGATGCTGCCGGCGCTCCTGGTCTTCTCGCCGCTCAGCGGCATCCCGATCCTGCCCTCGGTTTGCGGCATGATCATCGCGCTGATCGCGGCGCAGATGCTGGTGGGCCGACAGAGCCTGTGGCTGCCCGGGGTGATCCTGCGCCGCACCCTGCCGGCAGGGCGGCTGGATCAGTCCCTGGCCTGGGTGGAGCGGCCGGCCCGCTGGATCGACGCCCATACCGGCAAGCGCATCGGCTGGCTGACGCGGGCGCCGGGGCGGCAATTGCTGCTGCTGGCCTGCATGGTCAGCGGCGGGGTGATGCCGCTGCTGGAACTGGTGCCCTTCACCTCGTCGATCCTCGGCGCCGCGATCACCATCATGTCGCTGGCGCTGCTGGTGCGCGACGGGCTGCTGGCGCTGATCGGGCTGGCATTCGTGGCAGGCGCGGCGGCGGTGCTGCTGACGGTCACCGGAGTCCTCTAGACCGGCTCGATATCGCCCTCGGCCCGGGCGGCGTGGAAGCCGGTCACGAATTCCGCCAGCTGCCCCGCCGCGATGGCCGCGCGCAGGCCCGCCATCAGCTCCTGATAGTAATGCAGGTTGTGCCAGGTCAGCAGCATGCCGGAAATCATCTCGCCCGCGCGGAAGACGTGGTGCAGATAGGCGCGGCTGTAGCCCCGGCAGGCGGGGCAGCTGCAGTCCTCGTCCAGCGGGCGCGGATCGTCGGCATGGCGGGCGTTCTTGATGTTGACCTGCCCGCGCCGGGTCCAGGCCTGCCCGGTCCGGCCCGAACGCGAGGGCAGCACGCAATCCATCATGTCGACGCCGCGTTCCACCGCGCCGACGATGTCGTCGGGCTTGCCCACGCCCATCAGGTAGCGCGGCTTGTCTTCGGGCAGCATCCCGGGCGCATAGTCCAGCACCCCGAACATCGCCGCCTGCCCCTCGCCCACCGCCAGCCCGCCGATGGCATAGCCGTCGAAGCCGATGGCGCGCAGGGTCTCGGCGCTTTCGGCGCGCAACTCTTGCGTCACCCCGCCCTGCTGGATGCCGAACAGCGCATGGCCCGGCCGGTCGCCGAAGGCCGCCTTCGACCGTTCCGCCCACCGCATCGACAGCCGCATCGCGCGGGCCACCTCATCCTCGGTCGCGGGCAGCGCCGGGCATTCGTCGAAGGCCATCACGATGTCGGACCCCAGCAGGCGCTGGATCTCCATGCTGCGTTCGGGGCTGAGCATGTGGCGCGAGCCGTCGATATGGCTGGCGAAGGTCACGCCCTCTTCGGTCAGCTTGCGCAGGGCGGCGAGGCTCATCACCTGGAAGCCGCCGGAATCCGTCAGGATCGGCCCCTCCCAGTTCATGAAGCGGTGCAGCCCCCCCATCCGCGCCACCCGTTCCGCCGTGGGCCGCAGCATCAGGTGATAGGTGTTGCCCAGCAGGATATCCGCCCCCGTCGCCCGCACGCTGTCGGGCAGCATCGCCTTGACGGTGGCGGCGGTGCCCACGGGCATGAAGGCCGGCGTGCGGATCTCGCCCCGGGGGGTGGAGATGGTCCCGGTCCGGGCGGCCCCGTCGGTGGCGGCGATCTGGAAGGCGAAGCGGGTCATGGCCGGGGGGGTATAGCGGGCGGGGGGCGGTGGGGGAAGGGGTTCCCGCTAGACAAGCAAACTTCGCATCAAATAGATTCCGACCAAGGCAGCGAAGAGAAATTGATCAAATGAGCGCGAACACTATTGTACTGAAAGATGGAATAAACATCGGCCAAAATGGTGCCGAACATGATGATGACCTCTTATTCAATTGTTTCGTCGATCACCCCGCATATGCAGAAGTTACAGAGGTCAATACGTCAAAGACCTTTCTGCTCGGAAGTACTGGATCAGGTAAAACCGCCATCCTGCGCATGATTCAGCAGCGAAAAGACCATACCGCACCACTTGCAATTCACGACATGGCGATGAACCACATCGCCAGCAGCGACACCATCTTGTTTTTAAAAACGCTTGATGTTGATCTGACGCTATATTTCCAAGCTCTATGGAGGCATGTATTTGTAATCGAATATATCAAACTAGCGTTAAACTGTCAGACCAAAGATCAGTTCAGCTTCAGGTTCTCAAACATAGTCGCAGCAATTGGAATAAGTCAGAAGCGAGAGAAACTGGAAAAATTTGTTGAGCGCCATGAAACCAATTTTTGGAATACTATTGACGAGAACGTTGTTGAACTAGCCCAAGAACTTGAACGGTCCTTCAACGCCGAATTTGGTGGAGAAGTGAGAAAGTTCTCAGCTAAAGCCGGTTACGTCCATACATTGGGAAGCCAGCAGAAAGTACAACTCCAGCAACGGGCCAAACAGTTTATAAATCGTTCTTCGCTGTCAGAAATTCCAGCGGTGACTGATGCCCTCGCAGAATATACACGCGGCCGACAGGACCGATTCTATATCACCGTCGACGGCCTGGACGAACACTGGGTCGATGACAATATCAAGTTTCAGCTTCTGCAAGCGATGTTTGAGGCACTGAAAGCCCTAAAGAGTCTCCGTAATTTTCAAGTAGTTGTCGCACTTAGAAATGACCTCTACATTAAAATGATCCGTGAAACTCCTGCCTCTCAGCGCCAAATCGAGAAGTATGAAGATCTAATCATCCGCATGAAGTGGAGCAAAGCACAGCTGAGGGAGCTCGCAGATAAACGCATTCGAGAGATTTTCAAGCGAAAGTATTCGTCAGTCAACGTTGATTTCGACGATATCTTTAAACAGTATCCCGACAGTCGGACATCCCCTTGGGATTATATTTTCGACCGAACGCTTCGCCGGCCACGAGACGTAATCAATTTCATAAACCTTGCCCTACAAGCTTCGGTGGGAAAGTCTGCAGTCAGTAAGAACAACTTTCTGCAGGGAGAGGCAAGTTATTCGAATCTTCGTTACGAGACGCTGGTGCACGAGTGGTCAGGGACATTTCCCGCAATAAGACCATTGATTGAACTGCTTCGAGACAAGCCTGTTTACCGTAAAGCCGCCGAATTTTTGCACAGTCACTTCATTGACGAGGCATATTATCTGTTAGGCGCCGAACAAGAGAATCACAATGATGAAATATGGGGACAAATCAATGATTCGATAAACAACGTACACCACTTGGAACCGCTTTCTCTGGCGCGCCAGATTCTCTACAGGCTGCACCTAATTGGCGCGATAGGCCTTAAGCTTCGAGAAGAGCGGCCTTGGGACTGGATCTTCGATACAAACCGACCAGTAGCCGAAGAGCAAATCGACTCCTCTACCAAGTTTCGCGTGCACCCAATGTTGTTTGTAGCTCTTGGCATCAGGGGGAAATAGGCCCCCTCCCCCTCACCCCACCAGACACGCCCCCAAGGCATGATAGAGATCCGGCTTCCCGAAGAACGGGTCGCTGGAGGGGCGGCCCTCGGCGTCGATCTGGGGGTGCCAGCCGCCGTGGCGGTGGTCGATGAAGCGGGTGGCGGCCAGGTCCCAGAGGCGGCGGTACCAGCCTTCGGCCTCGGGCAGGTGGGGGGTCAGCGCGCGGGCGGCGCCGATGCCTTCGCAGACGGGCCACCAGAAGCGGTCGGCGATCTCCACCCGGTCGTCCCAGCCGACGGTATAGACGATGCCGCCGCGATCCGCGTCCCAGCCGAGCGCCAGCGCGCGGGCGAACAGGCCCTTCGCCGCCTCGATCATCCAGGGCCGCCCGCCGGTGGCGCGGTCGAGCTCCACCAGCAGCCGCGCCCATTCCAGCCCGTGGCCGGGGGTGATGCCCGCGGGGCGGAACATCGGGTCGCCGCGATAGCCGCGGTCGAGCTGCCAGTCCTCGTCGAAATGCTCGCCGAGCCGCCAGCCCGTCGCCCGCGCCAGCCGGTTGACGATCAGGTCGGCGATGCGTTCGGCCCGGGTCAGGAACAGCGCGTCGCCCGTGGCGCGATGGGCGGCCATCAGCGCCTCGACCATGTGCATGTTGCTGTTCTGGCCGCGATAGCCGCGGATCTCGGTCCAGTCCGGCTCGAACTCCTCGCGCAGCGCGCCCGCCGCCTCGTCCCAGAAGTGCCGGTCGATCACCGCCGCCGCCTCGTCCAGCAGGTCGCGGCCCGCCGCATGGCCCGCCCGCGCGGCGCTGGCCCCGGCCAGCAGCACGAAGGCATGGCCATAGGCGGTCTTGCGCCCCCGCCGCGCCCCGTCCGCCCGGGCCGACCACAGCCAGCCGCCGCGATCCGGATCGCGATGCGCGTCGCGCAGGAAGCGCAGCCCATGTTCCACGACCGGCGCGGCACCGGGGCGGCCGGCGATCTCCGCCAGCGCGAAGCAATGCACCATCCGCGTCGTGTCGTGGATGTCGCGAAAGCCGTCGCCGGGCCGGGGCCGGCCCTCGGTATCCAGCGTGTGGAACCCGCCCGCCGAGTCCGCCGCGCCCTCGAAGAAGCGCCACAGCCGGTCTGCCTGATCGGCGAGCCAGGCGCGATGGGCGGGGCGTCGGGTCCAGGGCGTGTCGGGGGTGGCGTCGGTATCGTGGGGCATCGGCAGTCCTCGGGTCGCGGGTTGGTGCCGTTCTAGCCGCTGCCCCGCCGCGGCGAAATGCCCGATCCGCTGGCGCCCGCCGCCCGCTCCGCTATGGTCCTTGCAAAGCGGAGAGAGGAGCGCCGATGCCCGACAGACGCCAGACCATCCGCCTCGCCCTCGGCGCGGCGCTGCTGCCCCTCGCCGCCCGCGCGCAGGAGGGGCCGCTGCTCGAGGCGCCGCCCCTGCCCGAGCCGCGCGCGGTCACCCATGACCCCGACGCCCCCGCGCTCGGCAATCCGCAGGGCGACGTGACGGTGGTCTGCTGGTTCGACTACCAGTGCCCGTATTGCAAGGCCGAATACCCGATGCTGATGGCGGAACTGGACCGCGATCCCGGCCTGCGGCTGGTGATGAAGGACCTGCCGCTGCTGGGGCCGCTGTCGCTGCTGGCGGCGCAGCGGGTGCTGGGGACGGTGCGGCAGGGCGGCTATGCCCCCGCGCTCGATGCGCTGATGCGGGCGCGGGGCCGTCTGACCCCCGCCGGCATCGACCGCGGGCTGGCCCGCGCGGGCATTGCCCCGGCCGAGGCGGAGCGCGCCTATCGGGCCGCGGCCGACCTCTGGGCCGGGCTCTTGCGGCGCAACCTGCTGCAGGCCGAGGCCTTCGGGCTGATCGGCACGCCCGCCTATCTTGTGGGGCGCGACCTCTTCCCCGGCACCGTTGGCCGCGCCAACCTGCGCGCCGCCATCCGCAGCGCCCGCGCCGGCTGAGCCGCCGTCTCCAGCGGGCCGGGCTCCGCGCCCGCCGTCAGACCGTCCAGCAGCGCCACCAGGCGCGCCAGTTGCCGCAGATCGCTGTCGCTCAGCCGTGCTGGATGCATCACCGGCCCTCCTCGCCGTCGGGGATCACGTCCCCCGCCTGGTCCCGCCCCGCCAGCAGCCGCCGCACCGCGGGCATCACGAAATGCACGAAGCTCGCCTCTTCCGGCGGCAGGTGCCCAGGCGTGCCGCGGCCGCCGCAAAGCGGACAGTCCGGCACCTCGCCCCAGCAGGCGGGACAGGCGCCGAGCGCCGCGGCCAGCAGCGCGATGCGCTCGCCGCCCGGGGCAGGCGTCTCGCCCCCGCCTGCGGGACCGGCACCCCCGGAAGGGACGGGGGGGATGCCGGCCCCGCTGCCCGCCGCCGCCAGCGCATGAAGCGCCCGCAGCAACGGGTCCTCGGCGCCGGTCCGGGGCGATGCGCCGAGAATCTCGAGTGTGTCGCGCAGGGCCGGCAGGGGCCGGTCCGCGCCTTCCGTGGCGCCGTCCTCCGCCGGGGAAGGCGTGGCGCCGCAGTCCTCTGTCCGGTCGCCGCTGCCACCGGGTCGCGTGGCGCCCCCGGGACCGCCCGGCCGCCGCCGTCGCGCCATCGCCTACCGCCCCCGCAGCCAGTCCGTCAGCGCGTCCTCGTCCGGCCGCCGGCCGGGCGCCGCGGGGCCGAGGAACAGCAGCTGGTCGGCCAGCCGTTGCACCTCGTCGCGCAGGGCCACCACCAGATCGCCGCTGTCGAAGCCGGACCCCGCCGCGTTGCTGACCCGGCCCGGCAGGCCCGCGGCGGCATTGATCAGGCCCTGCTGCACCTCGGGCCGCTGCAACAGCGCCAGCAGCCGCACCAGCCCGCGATATTCGGCGGGGCCGAAGGGCGCGGGGCCGGGCAGCACCCGGTCGATCGCCCGCGCCACCGCCTGCGGCACGAGGTCCGGCAGGCGCGGCTCTGACATCTCGTGGGCCGCGGCACCGGCCATCGCCCCCTGCCGACGCGCGCTGTCCGTGCTGCGGGTCGGCCGGCGCGGCACTGCCTCGCCGCCCTCGCCCTGCCACAGCGGTCGCGGCGGGGCGCCGTCCGGATCGGCCCCGGGCAGGCGCGGCGGCTTGCCGCGGCGCCGGTCATCCCCGCCGTCCAGCGGCGGCAGCGCCGGCAGGTCCAGCGACTGGCGGGCCGCGCGCACTGCCGCCCCGGCCTGATCCAGTGCCTCGGCCACGCTCTTCAGGCAGTCGGTGAAGCCCTGCACCTCGCGCTGGTCCATCCGTTCGAGGATTCGCGCCAGCCGTGTCGCCAGTTCGGCATCGTCCAGCAGGGCCATGCCGAACAGCACCCGCCGCGCCGCCGCAAGGACGCTTGGCCCCTGCGATGCACCGAACTCCTCGCACAGCAGGGGTTCGTGGGCCGGGGATGCATCCTCGAGAAACCCTTCCCAGGATGCGGCGGGCACGAAGAAGGCCGGTCCGAGCGGATGCGATTTCATCGGGCGTCTCCTCTGTTCCGGCCCGGTCGCGCAGGCCGTACCCCTGAGTCGCCCGGGCGCGTGAATTGCCCGTGAAAGCTGCGGCAAAAGAACGGGCGCCGGCGTGAAACCGGCGCCCTCCGTGTCAGGTTCCGGCGGGACTACGCCTGCTCACCAGCCGCGCGGGGCCGGGCCGGGCGGCAGGACCGGCACCGTTCCGGGCGCCGCGCCCGTCTCGGCCGCCAGCAGCGCCGCGGCCTCCGCCCGGCCGGGCAGCGCGGCACCGT
>NZ_RJRZ01000013.1 GCF_003993775.1 Frigidibacter oleivorans | reverse complement strand
GCCGCCTGCGCCCCCTCGGCCCCCCGGCCGGCACGGTCGCGCCGCTGCAGCGGCCGCGGCAGCGGCGAGGCGCCGCCCCGGCGCGCCTCCGGCGCCTCGCGGCACAGGCAGGGTCTTGGCAGATCCGCCGGCACCCTCACAGCGGCGCCCTCAGGAAGCTCGGCATCGGTCGCCGGTCGCGCCGCGCGGCGAGGAAGGCCTGTGCGGTGTCCAGCGCCTCGCGCACCGTCACGTCCATGTCGAGATAGCGGTAGGTGCCGAGCCTGCCCACGAAGGTCACGCCCTCCAGTTCGGCCGCCCGCCCGGCATAGCGGGTCAGCAGCGCCGTCTCCTCGACCAGCCGGACCGGATAGTAGGGCAGGTCGCCCGGCCCCGCGGCGCGGCTGTATTCGCGATGGCAGACCGTCGCCTCGTGCCGCTCCCACGGGGCGAAATGCTTGTGTTCGGTGATCCGGGTCCAGGGCACATCCGCGTCGCCGTAATTCATCACCGCGCAGCCCTGGAAATCGCCCTGCGCCTCGATCCGCTCGAAATCCAGCGTGCGATAGCCGAGCGGGCCGAGATCGCAGCCGAACCAGGCGTCGAGCGGGCCGGAATAGAAGACATGGCCGAAATCGGCGGCCATTCCGGGCCGGAACGGGCAGCCGAGTTCTAGCCCGATCAGCGGATGGTCCAGCATCCGCGCGATCATCGCCGTATAGCCCTCCTCCGGGATCCCCTGGAACCGATGCGCGAAGTAGTTGTCGTCATAGTCGAAGCGCAGCGGCAGCCGGCGCAGGATCGCGGCCGGCAGCTCGGCGGGGGGGCGCCCCCATTGCTTCAGCGTGTAGCCGCGCAGGAAGGTCTCGTAGAGGTCGCGCCCGATCATCTGCAGCGCCTGATCCTCGAAGCTGCGGGCGGGCGCGGTCGCGGGTTCGGCCCGCGCGGCGATGAACTGCCTTGCCTCGCCCGGGGCGAAGGTGCGGCCGAAGAACTGGTTGATCGTGTGCAGGTTGATCGGCATCGAATAGACCGCGCCGGCGGCCGTCGTCTTCACCCGGTTCCGGTAGGGGCGGAAGCTGGCGAAGCGGTTGACCAGCGCCCAGGCTTCGGCATCGTCGGTGTGGAAGATGTGCGGGCCGTGCACATGCACCATCACCCCGGTCGCCTCGTCGCGCGCGGTGTGGCAGTTGCCGCCGGGATGGTCGCGCGCCTCGATCACCGTCGAGGGGCGTCCGGCCTCGGCCAGGGTGCGGGCGATCACCGCGCCCGAGAGGCCGGCGCCGACGATCAGGAGTCGGTCGTTCATCGGTTCATTCCTTCTGGGATCCGTTCCTTCCGGATGCCCCTGCAGGCGGGGCGCCGGGCATCGGCCAGGTCGCCGTCGGGCGGCGCGAGTCTGCCCTGCCGAAGCGGTCGGCAGGCCATGCGACGTCCGGCGGGCCGCGTGCTGTCGCTCCCCCGGAGGCGGTGCGAGGTCCGGCACGCTGCGGACTATCGCTCCCCCACCGCCCGCTCCGCGGCCGCGCGTCCCGGGGGTTGGGCGCCGGGGCCGCTTCCCGATCCGGGGTTCCTTGAGGCCGGGTCCGGAGGGCCGCGGCCGACGGCCGCGCCCTCTGCGGTCGCCGGCACCGCGGCCCGGTGCGGCCGGCCGCCTGACTGGCCGCCCGACTGCTGGCGCTCGACCAGCCGCCGGGCCACCGCACCGGCCAGCGTGTCATCGTCGCGGACGGTGGCCGCGCGGATATCGCGCAGCATGGCCGCCACCTCCACCTGCGAGGGGCAGGGCTCCTCAACCACGAACAGCCGCGGATGGCCGGCGGGGCGCGGCCGGCCCGAGATCAGCAGTTCCTCATGCGGCTTCTCGCCGGGGCGCAGCCCGATCTCGCGCAGCTCGATTCCCGCGGGACAGCCGGCCTCGCGCGGCTGACGCCCCATCGCGCGGATCACCCGGCGGGCGAGTTCGTCGATGCGCAGCGGCGCGCCCATGTCGAACAGGAACACCTCGCCGCCCCGGGCGAGCGATGCAGCCCGCAGCACCAGTGCCGCGGCCTCGGGCGCGGTCATGAAATAGCGGGTGACGCCCGCCCCGGTCAGTGTCAGCGGCCCGCCCGCGCGCACCTGCTCGACAAAGACGGGGAGCACCGAGCCGGAACTGCCGAGGACATTGCCGAAGCGCACGATCCCCAGCCGGGTGCCGGCCGCGCGCAGGGCCGCGTCCTGCACCACCATCTCGGCCAATCGTTTTGACGCGCCCATCACCCCCACCGGCCGCACCGCCTTGTCCGAGGAGACCAGCAGGAAACGGTCGACCCCCGCGGCAAGGCTCGCGCGGAGCAGCGTCTCGGTGCCGAGCACGTTGTTGGCGAGGCCCGCGACCGGGTTCGCCTCGACCATCGGCACATGCTTGTAGGCGGCGGCATGCAGCACGATGTCGACCCGCTGCCGGCGCAGCAGGTTCTGCACCAGGGGCGCCGCGGTGACCGAGGCGAGCACCGGCGTCATTCGCAGTCCGGCCGCGGCCGCGAGCGGCGCCAGCGCCCGGTCGAGCCGCCAAAGCGCCTCTTCCGAATGGTCGAGCAGCAGCAGCTGCCGCGGGGCAAGCGCGATCAGGTGCCGGCACAGTTCGGTGCCGATGGACCCGGCTGCGCCGGTGACGAGGACGGATCGCCCGCGATAGCAGGGGCCGAGCCCGGCGAGCGGCTCCGGGTCCGGCCGGCGGTCGAGCAGATCCTCGGGCCGGGGTGCGTCGTCCCGGCCGCCCTTGCGGCACCGCGCCCGGAAGGGGAGCGGTCGGAGGGGATTCGGGCGGAAGGGATTCGGGGGGGTGGCTGCGTCTGTCATGCCCCGAGTGTCGCAGGCGAGGCTTAACGGCGTCTTCCCGGGCTCGGTTCTTCCAGGCGCGATCCTTCCGGACCCGATCCTTCCGGGCGCGGTCCGTCTCCTCGGCGCGGGTCCGTGCAGGGCCGGCCGCCGGCGCGGCCGCACCAAGGCCGCCAGCGTCAGCCACAGGATCGCCGCGTCCCGCGCCAGCGTCCGCCGCCGCGCATAGGCGAGGTCGAGCCGCGCCTTCTGCCGCAGGCAGCGCGCGCGATAGGTGGCATCGGTCTCCTGCGCGTCGCGGCAGGCGCCGAGGATCGCGGCCTCGCGGGCGTGGAAGCGCAGGGTGGCGGCGCCGGTCAGGCCGGGCCGGTCCGCCAGCACCCGGGCGAAGAGGTCGGGCGCGCAATCGACATGCTGGCGCAGCGGCGGTCGCGGGCCGACGAATCCCATGTCGCCGCGCAGGATGTTCCAGAGCTGCGGCAATTCGTCCAGTCGCAGGCGCCGGATTGCCTGGCCGAAGGGCGTGATCCGCGCGGCCTTGTCGCCGCCGGTGACGCCCGTCATGCCGGTTCCGCGCTCCGGCCGCATGCTGCGCAGCTTGACCAGCCGGAAGGCGCGGTCGGGTGTCCGCATCCGTTCGCTGACATGCAGCACCGGCCGCCCCTGCAGGATCAGCGCCAGCCCCGCCAGCAGCCCCAACAGCGGCAGGACCAGCGGCAACAGCATCAGGACCAGCAGCAGATCGGCCGCCCGCCGCGTCGTCATGCGGCCCGGTCCGCGCACTGCCATTCGGCGATCAGCGCCGCGGCATCGGCCGGCGGCAGCGTCCGGGGCAGCAGGCGCTGGAGCCGGTCGACCCGCATCTCGGCCCGCGCGAGCGCCGCGGGACCGGGCGCCCGCCAGCCGGCATGCCGGCCCGCGGCCCGCGCGAGATCCGCCATCCCCACCGCGCCGGGCAGCGCCACGTTCAGGACCGGCGGCACCTCTGCCCGATGGGCCAGTGCCAGCAGCACCCGCGCCAGCGCCCCGGCCCCGATGACCGAGCGCAGCGGGCCTGCCGGCCCCGTCCGGTCGATCGTCACCGGCGCCGCGCTTGCCAGCGCCGCCGACAGGGCATCGGCGCCGACGACATTCCCCAGACGCAGCACCGTCACCGGCAGCGGCGCCGCCAGCGCCACCGCCTCCATCGCGCATTTGCCGCGCCCGTAGTCGTTGGCCGGGCAGAGCGGGGCATCCTCGTCCCAGGGCGCGCCGTCGCGGCCATAGACGGCGATGCTGGAGGCGAGCAGCAGCCGGCCGACGCCGATGTGCCGCGCCGCCTCCACCGTCACCTGGGCCAGCGCGGCATGCGCCTCGACCGGCGCATCGGCGGGCGGGCGCAGCAGGCAGACGAGCGTGTCCGTCCCCGCCAGTCTGCCCGCCTGCTCACCGGCCGGCGCGGCAGACAAGGCGGCGGGCGGCCGGGCCGGCAGGTCCCAGGCCAGCGCATCCGGCGCCGGCCGGCGGGTCAGCCACAGCGGCGGCGGGCCGGGCCAGGCCCGTTGCAGAAGCCGCCCCACCTGCCCGCCCGCACCGAGGATCGCGATCCTTGCCGTCATGCCGGTGCCTCCATCCCTGCCATGCCCACCCGTCCCATCCACACCCGCGCCTCGGCCTCCGCCTGCATCAGCCGGCCGTGGTGACGGATCGCCGCCTCCAGATCGTCGAACAGCGTCAGCCGCCCCCGGTCGAGCACCGCGCCCATGTCGCAAAGCCGCCGCAGCATCCCGATCTGGTGCGAGACGACGATCGCCGAGGCCCCCCGCAGCCGGTCGCGGAGCAGCGCCTCGCTGTGCAGGCGGAAGGCCGCGTCGCCGACCGAGGTCACCTCGTCCACAAGGTAGGTGTCGAAGCGGATCGCCATCGACAGGCCGAAGGCGAGGCGCGCGCGCAGGCCCGAGGAATAGCTGCGCACCGGCTGGTGGATGTGCGGGCCGAGCCGCGCCACCGCCTCGACATCGGCACAGAGCCGGTCGCTGTCGACGCCGTAGATCCGCGCCACGAAACGGGCGTTCTGCGCGCCGGTCAGCTCGCCGTGGAAGGCGCCGGCAAAGCCCACGGGCCAGGAGATGCTGCCGCTGCTGCTGATGCGGCCCGAATCCGGGGCGAGCGTGCCCGCGATCATGCGCAGAAGGCTGGACTTGCCGGCGCCGTTGCGCCCCAGCAGCGCGATGGACCGTCCGCCGGGCAGTTCAGCGGTGATCGCATCGGCCACCACCCGGCACACCCCGCCGGCGACGTGGCGCTTGCACAGCGCGTGGAGCCGGATCATGCGCGGCGCCCCCGCCCGTCCTCCGGCCAGGCCGCCAGCACCAGCACCGCCCAGACCAGGGACGACAGCGCCGCCGCCAGCGCGATCCACAGCCAGCGCCGCGGATATTCGGGTCGTTCGGCCAGCGTCGGGCGGACATGTACCGCAAGGTAGCGGCGCTGCCGGCCGGCCTCGGCCACCGCGGCGTCGCGGGCGGCAAGGGCGGCCACATAGGCCTGCTGGGCGAAGTCACGCTCCAGCGTCAGGCGCTCGAACTCGCCCACGAGGTCGACGAGGTCGCCGGCACCGCCGCCGAACTTCGCCTTCTCGGCGGCGATCCGCGTCTCGATCACCCGGATCCGGTCGTCGCGCAGCAGGATGCGCGGGTCGCTGGCCCCGGTGCTGCGCAGCAGCAGGTCGCGTTCCACCATCGCCTCGGCCAGATCCGCGTTCAGCCGGTCCAGCACCCCGGTCTGGCTGGCGAGGTCGGCCTCGGGATCGACCAGCCGGTGTTCTGCGCGAAAGCGCGTGAGCGCGATCCGCGCCCCGGCGAGCCGGGCGCGGGCGCGGGCCAGCTCCTCCTCGGCGGCGCGGGTGGCATCGGCCCGGGCGGCCGCCGACATGTCGTTGATGACGCGGGTGCTTTCGTCGAGGATGGCCGCGGCGATCCATTGCGCCTGCGCCGGGTCGAAGGCCAGCACGCGCAGGGTCAGCAGCCCCGCGGCCTGATCGTAGCCAAGATGCACCACCCGCCGCCAGTGGTCGCGCAGATCCTCGGCCGTGGCGTCGGCGGCCAGCGCGAACAGCGGGTCGGGCCGGCCGGCGGCGTAGAGCCTGCGCAGGTCCATCTGCGCGTCGATCCGGGCCACCATCTCGGGGCTGAGGATGAAGTCGTGCAGGATATCACTGTCCGAGGAACTGCCCGACCCGAGGCCGATCATCCCTCCGAACGCCTCCAGCGGGGCCACCGGTTGCTCCTGCCGGACCGAGAAGGCCGCGACCGAGGCATATTGGTCCCGGACGACGCCCCAGAGGTAGAGCGCCAGCAGCGCCACCGGCAGCAGGACGCCCAGGACGAAGCCCGTCCGCGCGGCGCGATGGCGCGGCCGGGCGGGGGCGCTGTGCGGTTCCTGCGGGCGGGGCATGGGGCCGAAACGGGGCGCGGGCGGCGGAGCCGGCAGACGCGCGGGCACTTGGCCGCCCTGCGAGGCCTGCCGGGGCGCGGGGGCCAGCGCGGTCACCCGGGCGCCGCCGCGCGGCAGCAGCGGTTCGGCCCGGGCCGGGGCCGGTCTCGCGTCGGTGCGCTGGCCGGCATGTCCGGCCGCCGCCTGTCGCGCGGCGGCCGGCGGTTCGGACAATACGGGCCTCGGCCCCGCCGGTTCCGTGGTCATCGCAGCCTCCTGCAGCGTTTGCGCTTCGCTAACCGGCACCGGTCCATTCTGCCGGTGCACGGCGACCGGATTAGCGTGGGAGGATCAAGCAATGCTTAATGCCGTCAGACCCGCAGGGCGGGCGGCGACCGGACCGGCGGCCCCGGCCCGGCGCGGCGGGCTGTCCCCCCGGGCGCGTGTGATCGGCGCGCTGGTCCTGCGCGAGATGCAGACCGTCTTCGGACGCTCGCCGGGCGGCTATCTCTGGGCGCTGGCAGAGCCGCTGGCGGCCATCGCGCTGTTGTCGCTGGGCTTTTCGATCGCCCTGCGCGCCCCGGCGCTCGGGTCGAGCTTCGCGCTGTTCTACGCGACGGGCTGGCTGCCCTTCATGCTGTTCCTGGACCTGTCCGGCCGCGTGGCGCAGGCGGGGCGATTCTCGCGCCCGCTCTTCGCCTATCCGCCGGTGCGGCTGACCGATGCGTTGATCGCGCGGTTCCTGCTGGGATTCGGGACGCATCTGGTGATCCTGCTGCTGGTGCTGGCGGGGCTGCGCCTGGGGCTCGCGGCGCCCATGGATCCGCGCGCGGGGCCCATCCTGCGGGCGACGGGCAGTGCCGGGCTGCTGGCCTTCGGCGCCGGGGCGGTCAACTGCGCGCTGTTCGCGGTCTGGCCGTTGTGGGAACGGGTCTGGCAGATCCTGACGCGTCCGCTCTTCGTGGTGTCCGGGCTGTTCTTCCTGCCGGACGCGATGCCGCATCCCTGGGCGGGCCGGCTGATGCTGAACCCGGTGGCGCAGGTGGTGGCGGACCTGCGGCGCGGCATCTATCCGGGCTATGACCCGCCGGGGCTGATGCCGGTCTATCCGCTGCTGCTGGGGCTGGCGCTGCTGACACTGGGGCTGTTCCTCGTGCGCCGCTGCGAGGGCCGGATCCTCGGGTCCGGCTGACGAGTCACGGCAGGATGAAATCCGAGGCCGACAACCCGCCGGGGGCGATCCCCTCGACGGTCAGGGTGCCGGTGCCGGTGTCGACGATGGCGGCGCCGGCGGCATAGCTGATGGTCAGCGCCGCCATCGACAGCCCGTCCTGCAGCACGATCCGGTCCTGCCCCGGTTCGAAATCGAGGATGCGGTCGGTCCCGCCCCCGGGGGCGAGCGTGAAGAGATCGGTGCCCATTCCGCCCCACAGGCTGTCATCGCCCGCCCCGCCGTCGAGCCAGTCGGCCCCCGCCCCGCCATAGAGCCGGTCCTGCCCCGCGCCGCCGGACAGGCTGTCCGCCCCGTCCTCGCCGTAGAACAAATCGTCGCCGCCCTGGCCGATGATCGTGTCGTCGCCGGTCCAGCCCCAGACCGTATCCGCCCCCGCATCGGCGCTGTCGGTGAACAGGTCGTTGCCATTGCCCAGCAAGGCCGTGTCCGCCCCCGCATCCCCCAGCACGGTGTCGTCGCCGTCGAGTCCGCGCAGCGTGTCGTCGCCTGCCCCGCCGGACAGGAGGTCATGGCCGGCGCCGCCCTCGATGCTGTCGTTCCCGCCCTCGCCATAAAGCAGATCGTCGCCGCCGCGCCCGAGGATCGTATCGTCGCCCGGGCCGGCCCAGACGGTGTCGCGGGCCTTGTCGCCCGCCTGCGCGCCGTCGGTGAACAGGTCGTTGCCGTTGCCCATGTAGATCAGGTCGCAGCCGTCGCCGCCCCAGAGGCTGTCATCGCCGTCACCGCCGCGCAGCGTGTCATAGCCGATCCCGCCGTAGAGCGCGTCATTCTCGGCCCCGCCCTCGATGCTGTCCTCGCCCCCCTCGCCATACAGGATATCCGCGCCGCCGCCGCCCAGAAGGCGGTCGTTGCCGGGGCCGGCCCAGACGGTGTCGGCGCCCGAAGGCCCCGTCTCCGCCGCATCGGTGAAAAGGTCATTGCCGTTGCCGAGGTAGATCAGGTCGCAGCCGTCGCCGCCCTCGACGCTGTCATCGCCGTCGCCGCCGCGCAGCGTGTCGCGCCCGGTGCCGCCGGCGATCAGGTCATGGCCCGCGCCGCCCTCGATGCTGTCCGCGCCATCCTCGCCCTGCAGCAGGTCGTCGCCGCCCCGGCCGAGGATCGTGTCGTCGCCGGTCCAGCCCCAGACGGTATCGGCGCCGTGGATGTCGGACTGGTCGGCATCGACGAAGCGGTCGTTGCCCGCGCCCAGCAGGATCAGGTCGCGGCCATCGCCGCCCTCGACCGTATCGTCGCCGTCGCCGCCCCGGATCGTGTCATAGCCCGCGCCGCCGAACAGCAGATCATCGCCCGCGCCCCCGTCGAGGCTGTCATCGCCCTCGCCCCCGTCCAGCGTGTCGGCCCCGCCGGCCCCGGACAGCGTGTCCGCCCCGGCAAGGCCCGCCAGCGCCTCGGCCTCGGCCCCGCCGGCCAGATGGTCCGGCCCCGGCGTTGGCTCGGACGGCGCGGTCAGGACCAGCGGCGGCCGGTCGGGCCCGCCCAGCCCCGTTGGAAAGACCTGCGCCCGGGTCAGCGGGCCGCCGGTGGCGGATTGCAGCACCAGCACCTCGTCCCGCCAGACGATCTGCGCGCCGCCGGCCGTGGACTGGAAGGACAACTGGTCGGCATCGTAGAGCATCGCCCAGTCTTCCAGATCCAGCCGGTCCACCCCCGGCTCGAAATCGGCGATAGTGTCGGTCTGGCCATCCGCCGACAGGATGAACAGGTCCGCGCCGCTGCCGCCGCGCAGCGTGTCGCTGCCGCCGCCGTCCGCCAGCAGGTCCGCCCCCGCCCCGCCCAACAGGCTGTCGGCCCCGGCGCCGCCCATCAGCAGATCCTCGGCCGCGCCGCCGGTCAGGCTGCCGCCCGCCGCCCCGGCGGTCAAGGTCAGGCCCAGCCCCGCCAGCGGCAGCACGAATTGCGACACGCCCGGTTCCGTCTGCGAGGCGGTGAAGACCTGCAGGTCCGCCCCGACCTGCACCGCCGTCAGCGCCGTCGGGTTGTCGAGCCGGGTGGCGGCCGTGTCGGCGATGGTCTGCGTCCAGACCAGCCGCCCGTCGGGCAGCAGGGTGAACAGCGTCAGCCCGTCATCCGCCCCCGCCGCCAGCACGAAGGCACGCTCGCCCACCGTCACGCAGTCGAGGGCGGTGCAGCCCTCGAACCGGGTATCGCGCGTGTCGATCACATGGTCGGCGACGCCGAGGCTGCCATCCGCCCCGAGCGTCAGCACCGTCAGGCTGTTCGATCCGGCCGAGCCCAGCACCGCAAAGGCCTGCCCGCCCACCACCAGCGTGTCGAGCGCCGCGGGCGTGTCCATCCCCAGACCGTCCGAGGCGCCGATGCTGTCCGACGCGACCGGCAGCCCCGTCTGCGGATCGACCTGCCACAGCGTCACGCTGTCGCCCGTGGCAGAGGCCGAAACCAGCATCGGCACCCCGCCCACCGTCACCGCCGACAGTTCGGTGACCGGATCGGCCAGCGGCAGGGTCCGGACCTCTGTCAGGCTGCCATTCGCGGCGACCGACCATTGCGTCAGCCCGTCCGCGCCCGCGGTGTAAAGCCAGCTTCCGCCGCTGGTGGCGAGGGTTGCAAAGGCGGCGGGCGGTTCGGCCCCGGCGGGGGCGGTGCCGGGATCCAGCATCCCCGCGGTCGACAGCGCCACCGCCGCCAGGCCCGAGGCCGAGGGGCAGAGAAGCATGACCCCGCCCCCCGCCTGCACCGCGCCGAACTCCACCCCGACCGCGGCGCCGCCCGGGGCCAGCCCCTGCTGATCCACCAGCACCGGCGTCTTGCCCTGCTGCAACCGGAAGCTCGCGACCCCGCCTCCCGCCCCGCTGGAGGTGACGAGCCAGCTGCCCTGCGCGGTCGTCACCACGGCCAGATCGCCGATGGCGGTGGCATAGCTCATCGGTCCGCCGCCCGCCGATCCCGCATGCACCAGTTGCGCCACCGTCCCGTCCCCCGATCCGCCCCGCCGGTCCGCGCGGGGCGCGGTCATCGGCGGGACCGATCCTGCGATGCGGAAGGGTGCGGCAGGCGCGCGCGGGCGCGGCGGAATTGCGGCATTCGGCGCGGATTCGCGGGATCGGCCGCCCGCCAGCCGGCGGTTACCCGGCGAGGTCCGTCACAGGCTGCCGTCGAGATAGGCGCGCAGCACCGCCGCCGTCCCCTCGCGCCAGACCGCGCCCAGCATCTGCGCGAAGCGTGCGGCCACCACCGGGTCGTCGGCCAGATCGCCATAGACCTCGCGCATCGCCAGCCATTCGCCGGGATCGGCCTTGGCGCGCGCGGCGCGCGCGGTCAGCATGTCCCAGTTCGGATCGTTGGGCGCGATTTCTGCCCCCGACTCCGTGGTGCCGAAGCAATAGCGGCACCAGAGCGCGGACAGCAGGATCAGCCCGGTCGCGTCCTGCCCCGCCGCCACCCGATCGCGGATCGAGGGGATGATGAACTTCGGCTGCCGGTTCGACCCGTCGAGGCAGAGCCGGCGCACCGTGTCCGCCACCTCGGGGTTGGAGAAGCGGTCGAGGATCAGCGCCTTGTAGGCCATCAGGTCGGTATCGGGCACCGGCGGCACGATCGGCAGGATCTCGTCCGTCTCGACCTTGTCGAGGAAGGCGCGGATCAGCGGATCGGCCATCGCCTCGTGCACCAGCTGGATGTCCATCAGCCCGGACGGATAGGCGATGATCGCGTGCCCGCCGTTCAGGATGCGGATCTTCATCGTCTCGAACCGGTCGACATGCGGGGTGAAGGTGACGCCCACCTTTTCCAGCGGCGGACGGCCGGCGGGGAACCGGTCCTCCATCACCCATTGCCGGAACGGCTCGCAGGTGACGGGGACGGCATCGTCCAGCCCCAGTTCCGTCGCCATCGCCCGTTCGCGCGGGCCGGTGGCCGGGGTGATGCGGTCCACCATCGAATTCGGGAAGGCGACCTCCGCCGCGATCCAGTCGGCAAGGGCCGGGTCATGCAGCCGGGTCAGCCCCACCACCGCGTCGCGCGTGACGCGGCCATTGTGCGGGACGTTGTCGCAGCACATCACGGTAAAGGCCGGCACCCCCGCCGCCCGCCGCGCCTTCAGCGCCGCCGCGATGGCGCCGAAGACGGTGTCCGGCGCTTCGGGATGGTCCGCGTCCTTCAGGATGTCGGGATGGTCGGGGCTGAAGGTGCCGGTCTCGGGGTCGATGTAATAGCCGCCCTCGGTCACGGTCAGCGACACGATGCGGATCGCCGGGTCGGTCATCGCGGCGATCAGCGGGCCGTTGCCCGCCTCGACCGGCACGAAGCCCGTCATCGCGCCGATGACCCGGGCCGCATGGGCACCGGGGGCCAGCTCGATCACCGAGGACATCCAGTCCTGCGGTTCCAGCATCGCCCGCATCCGCGCATCGCCCTCGCGCACGCCGGCCCCGAGGATCGCCCAGTCCTGCCCCTCGCCCATGGCGAAGAGATCGTCCAGATAGACCGCCATATGCGCGCGGTGGAAGTTGCCGCAGCCCACATGCACGATCCCCGGCGTCAGCGCGGCACGGTCATAGCGGGGGCGGGCGACGGTCGCGGGCAGCGCGTCGAGCGTGGCGTTGGAAAGGGTCATGTCGGCGTCCTCAGCTCATCCAGTTGCCGCCGTCGACATTGTAGGTCTGGGCGACGATGTATCGGGCCTCGTCCGAGGCAAGGAAGATGGCCATGCCGGTCAGGTCCTCGGCGGTGCCCATGCGGCCGAAGGGGACGGCCTCGCCCACCTCGCGCTTCTTCTGGCCGGGGGCCTTGCCCTCGTATCTGGCGAAGAAGGCGTCCACCCCGTCCCAGTGCTCGCCATCCACGACGCCGGGCGCGATGGCATTGACGTTGATGCCGTGGCGGATCAGGTCCAGCCCGGCGGACTGGGTCAGGCTGATGACAGCGGCCTTGGTCGCGCAATAGACGGCCACCAGCGCCTCGCCCCGGCGGCCGGCCTGGCTGGCCATGTTGATGATCCGCCCGCCGCGGCCCTGCTCGATCATCAACCGCGCCGCCGCCTGCATCGTGAACAGGGTGCCCGCGACGTTGATGGCGAAGGTGCGGTCATAATCGGCGCGCGCGATCTCGACGATCGGGGCGGCGGTGAAGATCGCGGCGTTGTTGATCAGGATGTCGATCCCGCCCGCCTCGCGGATCGCCGCCATCGCGGCCTCGATGCTGGCGGGATCGGTCACGTCCAGATGCAGCGCCGTGGCCCCGATCTCGGCCGCGGTCGCGGCGGCGCGGGCGATGTCGATATCGCCGATCGTCACCGTCGCGCCCTCGCGCAGATAGGCTTCGGCAAAGGCGCGGCCGATGCCCCGCGCGCCGCCGGTGATCAGCGCGCGCCGCCCCGCAAGCCTCACGACAGCGCCCTCCCGTCCGCGCCGAAGCGGTGCAGCTGCGCCGGATCGGGCGTCAGCCACACCGTGTCGCCATGCCGCGCCTCGACCTCGCCGCCGACGCGGGCATTGAGCAGCCCCTGATCGGTGGCCACATGCAGGAAAGTATCCGATCCCAGATGTTCCGACACGGTGACCTTGCCCTTCCAGGTGCCGTTGTCGCGGCTGACGCGCAGATGTTCCGGCCGGATGCCGATGGTCGCGGCGCCGTGCTGCGCGGCATCGGCCCCGTTCAGAAGGTTCATCTTCGGCGAGCCGATGAACCCCGCCACGAACAGGTTGGCCGGGCGGCGATACAGGTCCAGCGGGCTACCCACCTGCTCGATCCGGCCCGCGTTCAGCACCACGATCTTGTCGGCCATGGTCATCGCCTCGACCTGGTCATGGGTGACGTAGATCATCGTCGTGCCCAGCGACTGGTGCAGTTCGGAAATCTCCATCCGCATCGACACGCGCAGCGCGGCATCGAGGTTCGACAGCGGTTCGTCGAACAGGAAGGCCGCCGGTTCGCGCACGATGGCCCGGCCGATGGCGACACGCTGGCGCTGGCCGCCCGACAGCTGCCCCGGGCGGCGGTCGAGATAGGCGCCGAGGTTGAGGATCTTCGCCGCGCTTTCCACCCGCCGGTCGATCTCGGCCGCGTCCATCTTTGCCATCCGCAGCGGGAAGGCGATGTTCTTCCGCACCGACATGTGGGGGTAGAGGGCATAGCTCTGGAACACCATCGCCAGCCGGCGCCGCGCGGGCGGCAGCGGGGTCGCGTCCTGGCCGTCGATCTCGATCACCCCGCCCGACACGTCTTCCAGCCCGGCGATCAGCCGCAGCAGCGTGGACTTGCCGCAGCCCGAGGGGCCGACGAAGACCACGAATTCGCCCTTGCCGATGGAAAGGTCGAGGGGCGGGATCACCTCGACTTCGCCGAAGCGCTTGGTGACGCCTTTCAGTTCGATCTGTCCCATGGTCCGGGCTCCTTATTTCACCGCGCCGAAGGTCAGACCGCGCACCAGCTGCTTCTGGCTGAACCAGCCGAGGATCAGGATGGGGGCGATGGCCAGCGTCGAGGCGGCGGACAGTTTCGCGTAGAACAGCCCCTCGGGGCTGGAATAGCTGGCGATGAAGGCGGTCAGCGGCGCCGCCTTCGAGGCTGTCAGGTTCAGCGTCCAGAACGCCTCGTTCCAGGCGAGGATCACGTTCAGCAGCAGGGTCGAGGCGATGCCCGGCACCGCCATCGGCGTCAGCACGTACAGCAGCTCGTCCCGCAGCCCGGCGCCGTCCATCCGCGCCGCCTCGAGGATCTCGGACGGGATCTCCTTGAAGTAGGTGTAGAGCATCCAGACGACGATCGGCAGGTTGATCATCGTCAGCACGATCACCAGCCCCGTGCGGGTGTCCAGCAGCCCGGTATCGCGGAAGATCAGGTAGATCGGCACCAGCACGCCCACCGCGGGCAGCATCTTGGTGCTGAGCATCCACATCAGCAGGTCCTTGGTCCGGCGGCCCGGCACGAAGGCCATGGACCAGGCCGCCGGGATCGCGATGGCCAGCGCCGCCAGCGTCGAGCCGAAGGAGATGATCACCGAGTTCATGAAATGGCGGAAATAGTCCGACCGTTCCTGCACCTCGGCATAGGTATGCGTCGTCCAGGCCGAGGTCAGCACCTGCAGCGGCGGGCGGATCGCGTCGCCCTCGGACTTGAAGCTGAGGATCACGATCCAGAGGATCGGGAAGAAGATCGCCAGTCCGACGGCCCAGGCGATGACGGTGGTGACCGCCCGGCGGCGGGGGGATGCGGCGCGCGCCATGTCAGGTCTCCAGATTCCGGCCGATCATCCGCATCAGGAAGATCGCCACGATATTCGCCAGGATCACCGCCACGATGCCGCCCGCCGCACCGCCGCCCACGTCGAACTGCAGCAGAGACTGCACGTAGACGAGGTAGGTCAGCGTGGTCGATGCCGTGCCGGGCCCGCCATTGGTGGTGACGAGGATTTCCGCGAAGGTCGACAGCAGGAAGATCGTCTGGATCAGGATCACGACCGTCGCCGCCCGCGCCAGATGGGGCAGCATGATGTGGCGGAACCGCGACAGCGCGCTCGCCCCGTCCATCTCGGCCGCCTCCAGCTGTTCGCTGTCGAGGCTTTGCAGCGCGGTCAGCAGGATCAGCGTGGCGAAGGGTAGCCATTGCCATGCGACGATCAGGGTGATGGAAAACAGCGGCGCCACCCCGAGGAAGTCATAGGGCTGCAACCCCAGTGCCTTGGCCAGATGCGCGAAGAGCCCGTTGACCGGGTTCATGAACATGTTCTTCCAGACCAGGGCCGACACGGTGGGCATCACGAAGAAGGGCGCGATCACCAGCACGCGCACGATCCCCTGTCCCCAGAACGGCTGGTCCAGCAGCAGGGCCAGCGCGATGCCGCCCACCGTGGTGATCAGCAGCACCCCCACCACCAGCAGCAGCGTGTTGGTCAGCGCGTCGAAGAAGGCGGGATCGGTCAGGAAGTAGGTGTAGTTGTCGAAGCCCGTCCATTCCTCCATGCCGGGCATCAGCAGGTTGTAGCGCAGGAACGAGAAGTAGAGCGTCATCGCCAGCGGCACGATCATCCAGGCCAGAAGCAGGATGACCGCCGGCGAAAGCATCAGCCGTCCGGCAGCGCGGGAAGCCTGGGTCGCCATCGCGAATTTCCTTGATCGAAGGGGTGGCGAGAGAAGAAAGGGCGGCGGGAACCGGGGAGGAGCCGTCCCCGCCGCAGGATCGGGCGGCTTACTTGATGTAGCCGGCCTTCTTCATCTCGCGCTCGGTCAGTTGCTGCGCGGATTGCAGCGCCTGTTCTGCGGACACCGTCCCGGCCAGCGCGGCCGAGAACTGCTGGCCCACCGCCGTGCCGATGCCCTGGAATTCCGGGATCGCCACGAACTGCACGCCGACATAGGGCACCTCGTCCACGGTCGGCGCCGTCGGGTCCGCCGCGTTGATGGATTCCAGCGTCATGTTGGCGAAGGGCACCTTCTGGTATTCCGGGTTCTCATACAGCGAGGTGCGGGTGCCCGGCGGCACGTTGGCCCAGCCCTCTTCCTCGGCCACCAGCGCGAGGTAGTCCTTCGAGGTCGCCCAGGCGACGAAGGCCTTGGCGGCATCCACCTTCTGCGACCCGGCCGGGATCGCGAGGTTCCACGCCCACAGCCAGTTGCCGCGCTTGCCCAGGCCCTTGTCGGGCGCCAGCGCGAAGCCCACCTTGTCGGCCACGGTCGATTCCGCGGCGTTGGTCACGAAGGAGGCGGCGACGGTGGCGTCGATCCACATGCCGCACTTGCCCTGCTGGAACAGCGCGAGGTTCTCGTTGAAGCCGTTGTTGGCCGCGCCGGGCGGGCCGTAGTTGTTCATCAGGTCGAGGTAGTCGGTCAGCGTCGCCTTCCAGGCCTCGCCGTCGAACTGCGGCTGCCAGTCCATGTCGAACCACCTGGCGCCATAGCTGTTGGCCATGGCGGTCAGGAAGGCCATGTTCTCGCCCCAGCCGGCCTTGCCGCGCAGGCAGATGCCATAGACCTCGTTCTGCTTGTCGGTCATCGCCGCCGCGGCTTCCTTGATGAAGTCCCAGGTCGGCGCCTCGGGCATCGTCAGCCCGGCCTGCTCCATCAGATCGGTGCGATACATCACCATCGACGATTCGCCGTAGAAGGGCGCGGCATAGAGCTCGCCGTCGATGGTCAGGCCGTTGCGGATGGCCGGCAGGATGTCGTCGGCGTCATATTCCGCCGGAAGATCGTTCAGGCTGACCAGCCAGCCCTGCTTGCCCCAGATCGGCACCTCGTAGGTGCCGATGGTCAGCACGTCATACTGTCCGCCCTTGGTGGCGATGTCGGTCGTCACGCGCTGGCGCAGCACGTTTTCCTCGAGCGTCACCCATTCGACGTCGATATCGGGGTGCTTTTCCTCGAAATCTGCCATCAGGCCCTGCATGCGGATCATGTCGCCGTTGTTCACGGTGGCGACGGTGATCGTCTCGGCAGTGGCGGCGGTGGCAAGCGCGCCAACGGCGCACGCCCCCAGAAGGGCGCGGATCGTCATGGTCATGGAGTCCTCCCATCGGCAAATCGGCACTGCTCTCCTCTGAGCAATTGCCCGCCATGCGAATAATAATTCGCAACCCCCCGCCAAAGTCAACGCAGTTTTTCGTGCGCGGCCCAGAGATCGTGCAAATTCAGGCCAGAAGCGCCTGCGCCGTCGTCTCGTCGGTGACGAGCGCGTTGATGATGCGGCCTGTCAGCGCCGCGCGGATCGCCGCGACCTTGGTCGGACCGGCGGCGATGCCCACGACCGGGCGGTCGCTGGCGGGGGCGATCCGCACCCCGCCCATGCGCCCGATCAGTTCCGTCTCCAGATAGCGGCCCGAGGCGTCGTAGATATTGCCCGCCACCTCGCCCGAGGCGCCCTGCCGCTGCAGGTCGCGCAGTTCGTCCAGCGTGATGAACCCGTCCTTGTAGAGCGGCGCGTCATCGCCCATCTGGCCCACGCCCACGAAGGTCGCGTCCGCCCGCTGCGCGAGGTCGACCACCGCCCGCACCGGGCGCAGCCGGTAGAAGGAGGCACGCTCCTCGGCACTGTCGGAAATCACCGGCACCGGCATCGGGTAATGCGGGGCCTGCAGCTTGTCGGCGATGCGCATCAGCACGTCGAAGAAGCTGGCCGAGCCGTCCGGGGCGATATTGCCGATCAGCGACACGATCCGGTGCCGGATGCAGGGCTGCGGCTGCAATTCGTCCGCCATGCCGCGCAGCGCCCGCCCCGTCCCCACCGCGATCACCTGGGGTTCGGGCCGGGCGAGCACGCGCTCGAACACCTCGGCCGCGACCCCGGCGATGCCATGGGCGGGATCGGCACCGGGGGCCAGCGCCGGCGCCACCCGGCATTCCATCAGCGCGAAGCGGCGGGTCAGCTCCGCCTCCAGCCGCAGGCAGGCGCCGATCCGGTGGTCGAGCCGCACCCGGATCAGCCCCTCGGCCATCGCCCGGCTGACCAGCCGCTGCGCCCGCTGCCGCGACACGCCCAGTTCGACGGCGATCTGGTCCTGCGTCATGCCGCCCACATAGGACAGCCAGCCCGCGCGGGCGGCATCGTCAAGCGGGCTCGGATCATGGTCGGAACGGCTCATCGCGCGGCCTCGGCAAACAGCTCCGGGGCGAGGCCCGGGAAATGGTCGAACCGGGCGAAGCGCCCGTGCGGGCGGGCATCCTCGGGTTCGGGTTCGGTGGCATCCGCCATATGGCTGCCGCCGGTGAAACGCCAGACCTGCATGCCGGCGGCAAGGGCGGCGCGGATGCCGTTCAGGCTGTCCTCGATCACCAGACAGCGGGCGGGATCGGCCCCCATCCGCGCGGCCGCCAGCAGGAACAGGTCGGGCGCGGGCTTGCCGTTGGCGACCATGCCGGCGGTAAACAGCCGCTCGCCCACCAGATCGGCCAGCCCCGCGATCTGCAGCGACCGCCGCGCCCGCGGCTCCGACGACGAGGTGGCCACGCACCACGGCCGCGGCAGGGCCCGCAGCACCGGCTCCACCCCCGGCATCACCGTCAGCCCGGCCTCGAAGGCGGCCAGTAGGCGCTGGCGATACTGTACCTCGAAATCCGCGGGCAGGATCAGACCGAAATCCTGCCGGATCAGCTTCAGCACCGTCGGATAGCTGCGGCCGAGGAAATGCCGCCCCACATAGGCCAGGTCGATGGCCACCCCCAGCCGCGCCAGTTCGGCCACCAGCATCCGGGCGCTGATGATCTCGCTGTCGATCAGCACGCCGTCGCAATCGAAGATTACCAGATCGACCCTGTGCGCCATTGTCCCCTTCCCTGATCCGTCGTTATGGCGCAGGTTCCACGCCGGCGGAAGCCCGCGCATCGGCGGGCGGCTGCGCCCGGCCTGTCTTAAATCTTTCATGGACATGTCACAGATGCGCAGGGCAAAGGCGACACACAGGCCCGAACATGGCATGTTCGGGCAACCGAACCGGAAGGAGAGCGGCACATGCGGATTGCGGTACTGGGAGGCGACGGCTTCGTGGGTTGGCCCACGGTCCTGCACCTGTCGAGCCTTGGGCACGAGGTGCATATCGTCGACAACCTGTCGCGGCGCTGGATCGACACCGAACTGGGCGTGCAGTCGCTGACCCCCATGGATTCGATCCAGGAACGGTGCCGGATCTGGCAGCAGGAAACGGGCGAGAAGCTGCACTTCCACTTCCTCGACCTGCGCGAATACGACCGCATCAAGAACTTCCTGGCCGAGTTCCAGCCCGAGGCGATCATCCATTTCGCCGAACAGCGCGCCGCGCCCTATTCGATGAAGACCGACCGCCACAAGGTCTACACCGTCAACAACAACGTCAACGCCACGCATAACCTGCTGGCCGCGATGGTCGAAACCGGCATCGACGCGCATCTGGTCCATCTGGGGACGATGGGCGTCTATGGCTATTCCTCGGTCGGCGCGCCGATCCCCGAGGGCTATCTCGACATCGAGATCGAGACCCCCACCGGCAAAAAGCCGCAGCAGATCCTGTATCCGACGCGGCCCGGCTCGGTCTATCACATGACCAAGAGCCTCGATCAGATCCTCTTCCAGTTCTACGCCCAGAACGACGGGCTGCGGATCACCGACCTGCATCAGGGCATCGTCTGGGGCACCCATACCGACCAGACCGCGCGCCATCCGCAGCTGATCAACCGCTTCGACTATGATGGCGACTATGGCACGGTGCTGAACCGCTTCCTGATTCAGGCGGCGATCGGCTTCCCGCTGACGGTGCACGGCACCGGCGGCCAGACCCGCGCCTTCATCCATATCCGCGACTGCGTGCGCTGCATCGAACTGGCGATCGGCGATGCGCCGAAGGCGGGCGAGCGGGTGCGCATCTTCAACCAGATGACCGAGACCCACCGCGTCCGCGATCTGGCGGAACTGGTGGCGAAGATGACCGGGGCGAAGGTCGCCTACCTGCCGAACCCCCGCAAGGAGGCCGAGGAGAACGACCTGATCGTGAAGAACGACCAGTTCCTGTCGCTGGGCCTGAACCCGACCACGCTGGCCGAGGGCCTGCTGTCCGAGGTGGTGGACGTGGCGAAGAAATTCGCCCACCGCATCGACCGCAGCCGCGTGCCCGCCGTCTCGGCCTGGACCAAGGACATCGCCAAGCGGGTCGAGCACGACCCCGAGGGGAAGCGGCTGAAATCGGTTTCGTGAATGGCTGAGGGACTTCTGGCCGACGGCCCGGCGCAAGGCGACCGGGCCTGGGTCACGCTGGTCACCAATCCCGACTATGCCACGGGCGCGCGGGCGCTGCTGCGCTCGCTCGTCCTGTCGGGGACCGGGGCCGATCTGGTGGTGCTGCATACCGATGTCGCGGCCGAACACCTTGCGCCGCTGAAGGCGCTTGGCGCGCGGCTGGTGCAGGTGGACCTGCTGCCCACCGGCGCCGAATTCAACGCGGCCCATGCCCGCGACGCGCTGCATGCCCGCGCCGCCTTCACCAAGGGCACGAAGCCGCCCTTCCACACCCCTTTGGACAATTTCGCCAAGCTGCGGCTGTGGCAGCTGACGGAATACCGCGCGGTGGTCTTCCTCGACGCTGACACGCTGGTGCTGCGCAATTCCGACGTGCTGTTCGACTATCCCGAATTCTGCGCCGCCCCGAACGTCTATGAAAGCGTCGCCGATTTTCACCGGATGAATTCCGGCGTCTTCACCGCCCGCCCCTCCGAGGCGACCTTCGCGGCGATGCTGGCCCGGCTGGACGTGCCCGGCGCCTTCTGGCGGCGGACGGACCAGACCTTTCTGGAAACCTTCTTCCCCGACTGGCACGGCCTGCCCGTCTTCTGCAACATGCTGCAATATGTCTGGTTCGCGATGCCCGAGCTTTGGGACTGGCGCGCGATCCGGGTGCTGCATTTCCAGTACGAAAAACCCTGGGCCGACCATGACAAGGCCGACCGCCTGCGCCCGCTGATCGACCTGTGGCGCGCCTATGCCGGCGACGGGCCGGTGCCCGACGCAGCCGGCCTGCCGGGACCGTCGCGGTGAGGGTCGCCATCACCGGCGGCAGCGGGCTGGTGGGCCGGTTCATCGTCGCGGGCGCGGTGGAGGCGGGACATGCGGTCACGCTGCTCGCCCGCCGCCCGCCGCCCGATGGCCTGCTGCCCGCCGGTCTGCCGGTGCTGCCCTACGACCTGACCGCGCCGCCGCCCGACCTGTCGGGGCAGGAGGCGCTGGTGCATTGCGCCTTTGCCCATCAGCCCGGCAAGTATCGCGGCGGCGAGGGCGACGATCCCGACGGCTTCCTCGCCGCCAATCGCGACGGGTCGCTGGCGCTGTTCCGCGCAGCGAAGGCGGCGGGTCTGTCGGCGGCGGTCTTCCTGTCCACCCGCGCCGTCTATGGCGACCACCCGCCCGGCACCCTGCTGACCGAGGACATGCCGGCCCGTCCCGACACGCTCTATGGCCGGATGAAGCTGGAGGTCGAACAGGGCCTTGCCGCGCTGTCGGGCGACGGCTTCACCGGCACCAGCCTGCGGGTGACCGGCGTCTACGGGCCGGGCGCGCCGGGCCAGCCGCACAAATGGGCGGGGCTGTTCGCCGACTACCTCGCCGGCCGCCCCGTCGCGCCCCGCGTCGCGACCGAGGTGCATGGCGAGGACGTGGCCGATGCGGTGCTGACGGTGCTGGATCGCCGCGCCGGGGGCCTGTTCAACGTGTCGGACCTGCTGCTGGACCGGCACGACCTGCTGGCGACGGTGCGCTGGCTGACCGGCAGCGACCATCCGCTGCCGCCCCGGGCCGAGGCGGACCGGGTCAACGTGATGGATTGCACGCGGCTGATGGCGCTCGACTGGCATCCGGGCGGGCTGACCCGGCTGGCCGCGGCCCTGCCCGAGATGATCTGAGGCCGGCGGATCAGCCCTTTGCCCGCACCCGCTGCATCAGCGGCAGCAGATCGGCCATTTCCGGCCCCTGCGCCTGCCCGGTGACGGCCTTGCGCAGCGGCATGAACAGCGCCTTGCCCTTGCGGCCCGTCGCCTCTTTCACCCGCGCGGTCCACTCGGACCAGGTCGTCGCGTCATAGGGCGGGTCGGGCAGCAGCGTCATCGCCTGCGCGATGAATTCCGCATCCTCGGGCGCGATGTCCGGCTCCGCCCCGTTCAGCACCAGATCGGCCCAGTGGCCCAGATCGTCCAGCACGGTGATGTTCTGCGAGGCGACGGCCCAGAACCGTTCCGCCATCCCCTCCGGGATGCCAAGCGCGGCGATCCGGTCGGCCACCGCCGCGAAGGGCAGCGCCTGGTTGCGCTTCTGCGTCAGGGGGAACAGGTCCTCGGCATCGAATTTCGTCGGCGCCGCGCCGAAGGTCGCGATGTCGAAGCCCTCGGCCAGTTCGTCCAGGCTCATCCGCAGTTCCACCGGCTTACTCGACCCCAGCCGCGCCATCAGGCTCAGCAGCGCCTCGGGCGCCACGCCCCGCGCCCGGAGGTCGCGCAGGCTGAGCGTGCCCAGCCGTTTCGACAGTTCCTCGCCCTGCGCGCCAGTCAGCAGCGAGTGATGCGCAAACGCAGGCGGGGTGCCCCCGAGCGCCTCGATGATCTGGATCTGCGTCGCGGTGTTGGTGACGTGGTCCGCCCCGCGCACGATATGGGTGACGCCCATGTCGATGTCGTCCACCGACGAGGCGAAGGTATACAGCACCTGCCCGTCGGCCCGGATCAGCACCGGGTCCGACACGCTGCCCGCGTCGATCGAGATCGGGCCGAGGATGCCGTCCTGCCATTCGATCCGGGTCTGGTTCAGCTCGAACCGCCAGTAGCCGTCGCGCCCGTCGGCGCGCATCCGCGCGCGGTCGGCCTCGGTCAGCTTCAGCGCGGCGCGGTCATAGACCGGCGGGCGGCCCATGTTCAGCAGCTTCTTGCGCTTCAGGTCCAGTTCGGTCGGCGTCTCGAAACACTCGTAGAACCGCCCGGCCGCGCGCAGCTGTTCGGCCGCCTCGGCATAGCGACCCAGCCGGTCGGACTGCCGTTCCACCCGGTCCCAGTGCAGGCCCAGCCAGGCCAGGTCTTCCTTGATCGCCTCGGCATATTCGGGCTTCGACCGTTCGCGGTCGGTATCGTCCAGCCGCAGGATGAAGGTCCCGCCCGACTTCCGCGCGATCAGGTAGTTGAACAGCGCCGTGCGCAGGTTGCCCACATGGATATAGCCGGTGGGCGAGGGTGCGAAACGGGTGGTGACGGGGCGGGTGGGCGTATCGGACATCGGCGGCTCCTGTTCGGCCCGCTCTTTCACATCGGCCCGGTTTTGTCCATATCGGGGCCGGGCACAGCCAGGGAGACGGCCGATGACGGAAATGGACGCCATGACGCACTGGACCGGACGGGCCGCACCCTCGGCGGCAGAGATCGAGGCGATGGCCCGCGCCACGGTCGCGGCGCTGCCGCCGCAATTCGCCGCCGCCGCGGCCGAGGTGGCGTTGCGGGTCGAGGATTTCCTGCCCGAGGAGTTTCTGGAAGAGCTGGACCTGAACGACCCGTTCGAGCTGTCGGGGCTGTACGAGGGCATCCCGATGACCGAGAAATCGGTGATGGACCAGCCGTCGCGCCCCGACACGGTCTGGCTGTTCCGCCGCCCGATCCTCGACGAATGGTGCGACCGGGGCGACGTGGCGCTGCCCGATCTGGTGGCACATGTGACGGTGCACGAATTCGCCCATCACTTCGGCTGGTCGGACGAGGACATCGCCGCCATCGACCAGTGGTGGGAATAGGTGCACAGGCCCCTGTGCACACGGCTTTGACATTCGCCCGGCCCGACATCCGCCCTACCCTTTGCGCGAACCCACCCGAGACGCGAGAGGACAGATGACCGGATCCGCCCCAACCCGCCGCCAGATCTTTTCCGCCGTGGCGACCGCCACGCTTGCCACGCCCGCGCTGCTGGCCGCGGGCACGGCCCTTGCCGCCGCGCCGATGCAGGAGGGCAACCCGATGCCCCAGTTCCACCGCGTCATGCTGGGCGCCTTCGAGGTGACGACGCTGCTGGCCGGCACGCGCCCGCTGGAAAATCCGCATGGCACCTTCGGCCTGAACGCCAGCGACGAGGATTTCGCCGCCGCCGCCGCCGCGGCGCTGGTGCCGGTGGAGATGTCGCAGAACTTCTTCACCCCGGTTCTGGTGAACACCGGTTCGGAACTGGTCCTGTTCGATACCGGCCTGTCCGCCGAAGGCACCACCGCCGCGCTGACCGCGGCCGGCTACCAGCCCGATCAGGTGGATATCGTCGTGCTGACCCATATGCATGGCGACCATATCGGCGGGCTGATGGCGAACGGTGCGCCGACCTATGCCAATGCCCGCTATGTCACCGGGCAGGCCGAATTCGACCACTGGTCGGAGGCCGGCAATGACGGGTTCGAGGCGAATGTCCGCCCGCTGGCCGACCGCATGACCTTTCTCGGGGATGGCGACGAGGTGGTCGCGGGCATCGCCGCGATGCTGACCGCCGGCCACACCCCGGGGCACATGAGCTATATGCTCGACAGCGACGGCGCCCGGCTGGTGCTGATCGCGGATGTGGCGAACCACTTCGCCTTTTCCGTGCCCCATCCCGACTGGGAGGTGCGCTTCGACATGGACAAGCCGATGGCCGCCGAAACCCGCCGCCGGGTGCTGGGCATGATCGCCGAGGAAGGGCTGCCCTTCATCGGCTATCACATGCCCTTCCCGGCGCTCGGCTATCTGCAGGCCGAGGGCGAGAGCTTCCGCTTCGTCCCGGCCAGCTATCAGCCGATGCTGCCCGGCTTCGGCACCTGAGCCCCCGGCTTGCGCGGGGGCGGGGCGCGGGGCATGGTGCCCGGACCCCCGTCGCTGCCCCGCGCATGCCGCCCTCCGCAGGAGCCCGCATCTTGCCTGCCCCCCTTGCCGCGTCGCCCGTGCCGCAGGCGCCGATCCTGACCGTGACGCTGAACCCCTGCCTCGATCTCGCCGCATCGGTGGCGGGGATGCAGCCGGGGCCGAAACTGCGGCTGACGGAGCCGAGCCTCGATCCGGGCGGCGGCGGCATCAACGTCGCGCGGGCTGTCCATATCCTCGGCGGGCAGGCCACGGCCTTCGTCGCGGCGGGGGGTGCCACGGGCGCGCGGGTGCTGGCGCTGCTGGCGGCCGAGGGCGTGCCGACCGCGCCCTTCCCCGGACCGGGCGAGACGCGGCAGTCGCTGGCCGTCACCGACCGCGCCACCGGCGGGCAGTACCGGCTGATGCTGCCCGGCCCGCAGTGGCGGCTGACCGACCGGCGCGCGGTTCTGGCGGCGATCGCGGCGCTGGCGGTGCCCGGCGGTTTCGTCGTGCTCAGCGGCAGCCAGCCGCCGGGGCTGCCCGACGACTTCGCCGCTGCGCTGGCGCGGCGGCTGGCCCGCGCGAAGGCGCGGCTGGTGCTGGATACCTCCGGCCCGGCGCTGGCGGCGGCGATCCGCGCCACCCGGCCGGTCGAGGTGCTGCGGATGGATCAGGAGGAGGCTGCCGAGGTGGCGGGGCACCCGCTGGCCAGCCGCCGCGACACCGCCGATTTCGCGCAGTCGCTGGTCCGGGCCGGCGCGGCGCATATGGCCATCGTGGCGCGCGGCGCCGACGGCTCCACCCTCGCCACGGCGACCGCGCGGCTGCATGCCTCGGGCGTCGACGTGCCGGTGGCGAGCGCGGTGGGCGCGGGCGACAGCTTCCTCGCCGCCTTCGTGCTGGCGCTGGCGCGCGACCTGCCGGCGGCCGAGGCGCTGCGGCACGGTTCCGCCGCCGCGGCCGCAGCGGTGATGACCGAGGCGACGGCTCTCTGCACCCGGCGCGATGCGGAACGGCTGCGCAAGCGGGTGGTGCTGTCCGAGGTCTGACCTCAGAAATCGACCGTCGCCACCACGGCCCGGTGATCGGCGGGCCAGGGCATCACCGCGATGTCGCTGCGCGGCCCCTCCTCGCCCACGATGGCGGCCGAGGTGACGCTGCCACCCTTCACGAAGACGAAGTCGATGCGGTCGTGGTGGTCTTCCGGGTCCGCCTCGTCGCCCATCGGGGTCCAGGTATAGGCGGGCTTCGCCACCGGGTCGGGATGCGCGGCGCGATAGGCATCGGTGAAGCCCGCATCGGTCAGCCGTTTGGTCGTCGGCCAGGCCACCGGCAGCGGCTGCTGCCCCGCCGCCGCCGCGGCCTCGGTCCAGTCCAGATGCGACGGTTCGTTGAAGTCGCCGGTCACCAGCACCAGATCGGCCGCCGCCGCATCGGCCATGTCGGCCTCCAGCAGGTCCATCGCCGCGCCGCGCGTTCGCCGCGCCCAGTCTTCCGCCTCGGCGGCGGTCGACACGAAGGGGGCGGGACCGTATTCGATGTTCAGGATCTGGTAGGGCTGATAGGGCTCGTCGTCGTGATGGATGTTGAACAGCCACACCTCGCGCCCGTTCACGTCCAGCTTCACCCCCAGATCGTTGGCGCTGTGGCCGGTGATCGGATGGGCCGAGATCACGGCATTGGCCCACAGCGCCGCATTCTCGGCGGTCTGGTCATGCACCTGCCAGCCGAGCGCGGCGGCGATGGCGGGCGCGACCGAGGGGCCGCCGGGCGGGCAGGACTCGGCGGTGCAGGGATCGCCCTCCAGCCGGGTTTCCTGCAGGCCCACCACCTCGGCCCCGGCGGCGCGGATTGCGGCCACCGTCTCGTCGATGCCTTTGCCCTCGTTGGCGCCGCCGCCCCAGATGTTGAAGCTCATCACCGTCAGGGTCTCGGCGGCGGCAGGCAGGCCGGTAAGCAGTCCGGCGGTCATCAGGGACAGGAACAGGGCGCGGCGCATGGCATCCTCCGATCAGCGACGCACGGGACGCTAGCAGCGGAGGATGCCGGATTCGTGACGGGTCAGCCCCGCAGCTTCTGCGCGTAGCGCACCAGCCGCGTCGCCTGATGCGTGACCGCCGCGCGGCCCGCATCGTCGAAGGCGCCGGCCTTGGCAGAATAGCCATAGGGATTGCCGCCCGCGGCATAGATGCAGTCGTCGGTATAGCCCGGCGGCACGAGGATCGCGCCCCAGTGCATGAAGGTCGTGTAAAGCGACAGGAGCGTCGCCTCCTGCCCCCCATGGGTGTTCTGCGCGCTGGTCGTGGCCGTCACCGGCTTGTCGGCCAGCAGACCCTTGGACCAGACGCCGCCCAGCGTGTCGATGAAGGCGCGCATCTGGCTGGCCGCCACGCCATAGCGCGTCGGGACCGAGAAGAAATAGCCGTCCGCCCAAACCATGTCCTCGGGCGTCGCCTCCGGGATGTCGGCCATCTTGTCGGCCTGCGCCTTCCAGGCATCCTGCCCGGCGACGACCTCGGACGGGGCGGTTTCCTTCACCTTCAGCAGCTTTACCTCGGCCCCTGCCGCGCGGGCGGCCTCGGCCGCATGTTCGGCGATGGCGTGGTTGGTGCCATAGGTGGAATAGAAGATGACGGCGATCTTCGGCTGGGTCATGGACGGGTCCTCCGTTGGGTCCGGTTGCATCCTACCACCCGCCAACGCCGCGCGCGGCGGCGGGTTTCGCACCGCGCCTGTGCGGCGGGGCACAGCGGCACCCGGTCGCGGGCGTCAGACCCCCGGATAGGGATGCGCCTTCAGCGCGCGGGCCAGCGCGACCGCATTCGAGACGGCAAGCTCGATGGCCGAGGCGACGTTGTCGGGCGGCTCGGGCAGGTCGACATAGTTCACGCGGCCCATCGCCTCGCCCACCCAGTAGATCCCGGCATTGGGCGGGATGGTGAAGCCCACATCGCTCAGCGCCTGAAAGCAGGCGGCATGGCAGGCATGGGCGCCGTCCTCGTTGCCCACCACCGCCACCAGCGCGACCTTGCCCAGGGGCGGCATCCGCTGCCGGTCATCGGCCTCGCCCAGAAAGGCATCCATCCGTTCCAGCACCCGCTTGGCGATGCTCGACGGCTGTCCCATCCAGATCGGCAGCGCCAGCACGAAGATGTCGGCCGCCAGCACCCGGCGGCGCAGCGCGGGCCAGTCGTCGCCCGGCCCCTCGTCGGAACCGACGCCGGGCTTCACGTCGAAATCCGCGACCCGGTCATGGCCGGTGGCGACGCCGTGGCGGGCGAGCGCGGCGAAGATGTCCTCGACCATCTTCTCGCTCGAGGACGGTTCGCCCGCGCCGGTCCGGCGCAGCGAACAGCTGAGGGCATGGGCGGTCAGGCCTTGATCGGGCATCTGCGGCTCCTCTGACGGTCAGCAAGGCCAACCGCCGCCCCTGCCGGATGTTCCGCCGCCCGCCCCGCCGGAAGGCCCCGTCAGGGCGCGATCCGCCGCCCGCGCGAGGCGATCAGCGCCCGGATCGCCGCGACATAAGCCGTCTCGGACAGCTCGTCCGCCACGGTGGCGAGCGCCCCCGCCCGCAACCGGGCCAGCAGCGCCGGGTCCGCCGCCAGCCGGTCGATGGCCGCGGCGATCCGGCCCGGCTGCTGCACGTCCACGGTCAGCCCGTTCTCTCCGGCCCGGATCATCCCCGCGCTGCCGGCACCGGTCGAAATCACGGGGACCGTGCCGTAGGCCATCCCCTCCAGCGGCGCGATCCCCAGCGGCTCGCCGGTCGAGGGCAGGACGCAGACATCATGCGCGGCATGGATCGCGGGCATCTCGGGAAAGGGCCGGTCCTCCAGCAGGGTCAGCCATTCGGCCCCGGCCGAAAGGTCGCGCACCCGGTCGAGGATCGCCGCCTCGGCGCGCGAGGCGGCGAGCGTGGTGCTGCCCACCACGGTCAGCGCGATCCGCCCCGCCTGCCCCGCCGGCGCCAGTTCCTCGATCAGTTGCGGCACCCTCTTCCTCGGCTGGGCGAGCTTCGCCACCGCCAGCACCCGCAGCCTGTCGCCGGCCGGGCGGGGCGGCGGCGGGTCGTCATAGATGCCCACCGGCAGCGGCAGGAAGAAGGCCCAGGGGTCCGCCGGCGGGGCGGGCGGCGGCAGGCGCACCGGCGTCACCCGGCGCGGCGGCTGGCCGCGCAGCGCCTTTTGCAGCAGCAGCCGCGGCGGCGACCGGCGGGACAGCGGCTTGATGTCATAGCCGATCATCGCCAGCCCCTTCAGCCGGGCCAGCATCGAGGCACGGCGCGACAGGGGCGATGCATCCCGGATCAGCACCAGATCCGGCGCGGCCGCATCCAGCGCCCGCGACAGGTCGCGCCAGCCGGGATCGGGTCCGAAGCGGCGCAGCGCCACATGGGTGGCGGGGGTATGATCATCCTGCGACTGCGCGAAGACATGCACCCGGATGCCCGCCCGGGCCAGTCCGCGCGTCGCGTAATAGAGGTTCGGGTGAAAGGCCGGCACGACGAACAGCACCGACGGGGCCGCGCCGGGCGGCCTGCGGGTCATGACCCGTCCCGCCAGCGGTTCACGATGGGATAGCGGCGGTCCAGCCAGAAGGCCCGCGTCGTCAGCCGCGTGCCGGGGGCGGACTGGAACCGCTTCCACTCCGCGCCATAGAGCAGGCCCTCGACCTTCTTCACCGTCGCCCGGTCGAAGCCCCGCAGCACCAGATCGGCCACGCTCGCCTCGTCCTCGACCAGCCCCTCGAGGATCGCGTCCAGCACCGGATAGGGCGGCAGGCTGTCCTCGTCCTTCTGGTTGTCGCGCAGTTCGGCCGACGGCGGCTTGTCGATGATCGCGGGCGGGATCACCTCGCCCGGCGGTCCCTGCATCCAGTCCCGGTGGGTGATGTTGCGCCAGCGGCAGGTTTCGAAGACGCGGGTCTTGTAGAGGTCCTTGATCGGGTTGTAGCCGCCCGCCATGTCGCCATAGATCGTGGCATAGCCCACCGCCATTTCCGACTTGTTGCCGGTGGTCAGCAGCATCTCGCCCGTCTTGTTCGACAGCGCCATCAGCAACAGGCCGCGCAGCCGGCTCTGGATGTTTTCCTCGGCGATGCCGGGTTCGGTGCCGGCGAAGAACGGGTCCAGCGCCGCGCTCACCGCCGCGACCGGGCCGCCGATGGGCAGCGTGTCGAGCCGGATGCCCAGGCGTCCCGCCACATCCGCCGCATCGTCGAGCGAGCCCTGCGAGGTAAAGCGCGAGGGCAGCATCACCCCGCGCACATTGTCCGGGCCGATGGCATCGGCGGCGATGGCGGCGACCAGCGCGGAATCGATCCCCCCCGACAGGCCGAGCAGCACGCGGCGGATGCCCGACTTGCCCAGATAGTCACGCAGCGCCAGAACCATCGCGTGATAGTCCTGTTCCCAGTCGTCGGGCTGCGGCGCCAGCGTCGCGGGTTCCGCCCGCCAGCCCTCCGGCCCGCGCGCGAAATCGACATGGGCAACTGTTTCCGCGAAGGGCGGCAGCATCGCCGCCACCTGACCGCCGGGGTTCAGCACGAAGGACGCGCCGTCGAAGACCTGATCGTCCTGCCCGCCCACCATGTTCAGATAGGTCACGGGCAGGCCCGTCTCGACCGAGCGTGCGACCATGTGGTTCATCCGCAGGTCCAGCTTGCGCCGGCGATAGGGCGAGCCGTTGGGGATCAGCAGGATCTCGGCCCCCGTCTCGGCCAGCGTCTCGGCCACGTCCTCGTACCAGCCATCCTCGCAGACGGGCGAGCCGATGCGGACATCGCCGATGGCATAGGGGCCGGAAATCGGGCCGTGGTCGAACAGGCGCTCTTCGTCGAACACGTCGTCATTGGGCAGGTGATGCTTCAGCGCCCGGGCGATCACCCGCCCGCCCTTCAGCACCCAGTAGGCGTTGTAGAGCCTGTCCTCCACCCGCCAGGGCGCGCCGATGGCCAGCGCCGGCCCGTCGGCGCAATCGGCGGCCAGCTGCTCTGCCGCCTGCATCGCGTGTTCGGCGAAGGCGGGTTTCATCACCAGATCCTGCGTCTGGTAGCCGGTCACGAACATTTCAGGCAGCGCCACGAGGTCGGCCCCCGCGTCCCGGCCCTCGGCCCAGGCGGCGCGGGCCTTGTCGCAATTGGCGGCGATGGCGCCCACCGTGGCGTTCAACTGGGCAAGGGTCAGGCGAAAGCGGTCGGCCATGCGGTGTCGTCCCAAGGGTCTTGCGGCGCGCCGGGACCGTCCCGCCCCGCCCGCCGCGATGCGCGCCAGTCTTAGCAGGATCGGGCGGACAGGAAAGGCCCGCGCCGCCCTTCGCCGCCCCTCCGGCGCTTGTCTCGGGGGCGGGCTGGCCTTAGGGTCTGGCCGCGCAGGTATCCTCCCGCCACCGCCGGGCAGCCCGGGGGACACGCGGGGTTTCGCAACACCGGACACACCAGGAGCGGGCAGGACATGAGGCGGATGCGGACAGCCGGGGCAGCGGCGATGATGGCGGCGATGCTGGCCGCGACGGCCGCCGCGCCGCAGGGCGTGGTGACCAAGCAGTACGAGGATGGCGGCGTCTACGAGGGCACCTTCAAGGACGGCCGCCAGCACGGGCGCGGCACCTATCGCCTGCCCAACGGCTACGAATATTCCGGCGACTGGGTCGAGGGCGAGATCCTCGGCGAGGGCGTCGCCCGCTTCCCCAACGGATCGGTCTATGAAGGCCAGTTCGTGAAGGGCAAGCCGCAGGGCAAGGGCAAGATCACCTTCGCCGATGGCGGCACCTACGAAGGCGACTGGGTGGATGGCGAGATCCAGGGCGAGGGCGTCGCCCGCTATGCCAACGGCACCAGCTATGCCGGGAACTTCACCGACGCGCTGCATGACGGCAAGGGCGTGATGGAAAGCCCCGGCGGCTATCGCTACGAAGGCGACTGGGTCATGGGGGTCAAGCAGGGCAAGGGCAAGATCACCTATCCCGACGGATCGGTCTACGAGGGCGACCTGATCGACGGCCAGCGCGCCGGGCAGGGCGTGCTGCGGATGGCGGACGGGCTGACCTATGAAGGCGCGTGGAAGGCCGGGCAGATCGACGGGCTGGGCAAGCTGACCCAGGCCAACGGCGATGTCTACGAGGGCGAACTGGTCGAGGGCAAGCGTCAGGGCCAGGGCCGCGTGACCTATGCCAATGGCGATGTCTACGAGGGCGGCTTCGTCGCCGACCGGCGCGAGGGCGAGGGCAGCTTTACCGGCGCGGACGGGTTCAGCTATACCGGCACCTGGACCGCCGGCCGGATCGAGGGCGAAGGCACCGCCCGCTATCCCGACGGATCGGTCTATGTCGGCGCCTTCGCGGACGACCTGCAGGACGGCGCGGGCAAGATCACATATGCCGACGGCTCGACCTATGAAGGCCAGTGGAAGGGCGGCGTGATCGAGGGCGAAGGCATCGCCCGCTATGCCTACGGGCTGGTCTACGAGGGCAGCTTCCTCGGCGGCAAGAACCACGGGCAGGGCCGGATGACCTATCCCGACGGCTATGTCTATGACGGCGAATGGCGCGAGGGGCAGCGCCACGGGCAGGGCCGCGCCACCTATGCCGACGGCACGGTCTATACCGGCAGCTTCGTCAACGGCCAGCGCGAGGGCGAGGGCGAGATCGTGATGGCCGACGGCTTCCGCTATGTCGGCGGCTGGAAGGCGGGCGAGATCGACGGCACCGGCACCGCCACCTATCCGAACGGCGATGTCTATGAAGGCGCCTTCGTCGCGGGCAAGCGGCAGGGCGAAGGCACCATGCGCTATGCCACGGGCGAGACGGCGACGGGCCGGTGGGAGAACGGCGCGCTTGCCGAACCGGCACCCGAGGCCGCCGCCGATCCGGCCTCCGAGGCGGGCGGCAGCGAAGGCGCGGCGGGCGACGCCGAAGCCGCGCCCGATACCGCACCCGACACCGCGCCGGCCAACTGACCGGCCGCGGCGGGCGGCCGCTACAGCGGCCGCACCATCGTGGTGACGCTGTCGAAGCCGAACAGCACCGCGGTGGCGCGGCTGTGGCTGCGCGCCGCAGTGGCGAAGCCCGCCCGTTCATACAGCTGCCGCGCCCGGACATTGCCGCCCACCACGTCCAGCCGGATCTGGCGATAGCCGCGCGCCTGCGCCTCGGCGCACAGCGCCTCGACCAGCCGGGTGCCGATGCCCTCGCCCCGCCGGTCGGCGCGCACCGCGATCCCGTCCACGAGGAAGCGTTCGTTGTCCACATCCTGCGACAGCAGCGACAGCATCAGCCCCCGCAGCGTGCCGCCGAGGCGCCCGTAGCTGTCGCGCAGGTCCGCCGTGCTGCCGCCGACGAAGCTGGCGGTCAGGCTGCGGAACCCGGCAATCCCTACCAGATGGCCCGCCGGGTCGAGCGCCGCGAAGGCGTGGTCCGGCCGCATCACCCGCGCGACATGGGCCAGCGCCAGCGCCTCGGGCTGCATTACCCGGCCGAGCTTGCCCCCGAAGGCCTGCCAGTAGAGCCCCGCAGCCACCGGCCGCAGCGACGGCTCGAAGCCGCGGGTGATGGTGACGGTCATCGCCCCGCCCCCTGCCCGGCCAGCAGCGCCTCGGCCCGGGCAAGGTCCTCGGGCGTGTTGAGGTTCAGGAACGGGTCGGGATCGCCCGCAAACGTCACGCGCACCGCCCCCGCCGCCTCGGCCCAGGGGGCTACCCGGCGCTGCCCCGCGACCAGCGCCGCCCGCAGCGCGGGGGCCAGCCTCACCGGCCACAGCCCCGCCGCCGGATGCGTACGACCGCCGCTCTCCGCGATGGCGGGGCAGCCGGCGGCGGCCAGCCGCGCCACGAGGTCCGCAGGCAGGAAGGGCGTGTCCACCGGCACCGTCACCACCCGCGCGAAACCCTCGGCCGCCGCCCAGTCGAGCGCGGCGAGGATCCCGGCCAGCGGGCCGGGCCGGTCGGGCACCCCCGGCGGCAGCGCATCGGGAAGGACCGGCAGGCCGGGGTCCGTCAGCGGCGCGTTGGTATTGACCGCCATCCGGGCCACCTGCGGTGCCAGACGCCGCGCGACCCGGTCCAGCAGCCGCTGCCCACCCAGCATCGCCAGTGCCTTGTCCGCGCCCATCCGCGACGACAGGCCGCCGGCGAGGATCACCCCCGCCACCGGCCCGGATTCGCCTTCGCCCTCCGGTCCCAGACCCGGCCCCGCTGCCCGGCCCTGCATCCCCGCCTCCGCCCGCATTCCGGTGCGCTGCCCGTCGGGCCGGGCCGGTCAGACCGGCCCGCCGGCCCTTGCGCCCGCACCCTCCCCATGCCTATGACTTGGCACACCGCGCGTCCAGAGCCTGCCATGCCCTCCCTTCTCCATCGTCCGACCTTCCGGCGCGGCCTGCGTGAGGCCCTGCCCTTCATCCTGATGGTCGCGCCCTTCGGGCTGCTGTTCGGCGTCGTGGCGCAGGAGGCGGGGCTGGACCTGTACCAGACCATGGCGATGACCATTCTGGTGATCGCCGGCTCGTCGCAATTCGCGGCGGCGCAGATGATCGCCGACAATGCGCCGGCGCTGATCGTCCTTGCCACGGCGCTGGCCGTGAACCTGCGGATGGCGATGTACTCGGCCTCGCTGACGCCGCATCTGGGGCAGGCCCCGACCTGGCAGCGGGCGCTGGTCGCCTATCTGCTGATCGACCAGGCCTATGCGCTGGCCTCGGTCGAATATGACAAGCGCCCCGCGGCGAGCCTGCCCGACAAGCTGGCCTATTTCTTCGGCACGATGACCGTGATCGCGCCGGTCTGGTATGGCGCGACCTGGCTGGGCGCGACGGTAGGCGCCGCGATCCCGCCCTGGCTCGCGCTCGACTTCGCGGTGCCCATCACCTTCCTGGCGATGGTGGCGCCGATGCTGCGGACCCTGCCGCATCTCGCCGCGGCGACGATGTCGGTCGTGGCCTCGCTGGCGCTGGCATGGATGCCGCACAATACCGGGCTGCTGGCCGCCTCGGCGCTGGCGATGATGGCGGGCGCGCAGGCGGAACTGTGGCTGTCGCGGCACAAGCTGCGGCGCGGGCCGGAGGAGGCGCGATGAGCGACCTGACGATCTGGATGGTGATCCTCGGGCTGGGGATCGGCACCTTCCTGCTGCGCTTTTCCTTCCTCGGCATGATCGGGGGGCGGCAGATGCCGGAATGGGCGCTGCGCCACCTGCGCTATACCGCCGTCGCGGTGCTGCCCGCGCTGGTCGCGCCCGCCGTGGCCTGGCCGGTGGCGACCGGGGGCCAGCCGGATGCCGCCCGCATCCTCGCGGCGATCGCCACGGTGGCGGCGGGGATCGTCACGCGCAACGTGCTGCAGGCGATCCTGGCCGGGGCGGTGGTGCTGTATCTGGCGCTGTGGCTGATCTGACGATCAGCGCAGCTCGCCGTTCTTGCCGCTGATCGCGCCGGGGGGAACCTCGACGATACGGGTGAAGGTGCCGTCCGACCGGCCGGTGCCGCCCTGGTCCGCCAGCAGGCCGCGGTTGTCGTCGGCGTCGTTGTCCCAGTACTGGCGCTGTTCGACCCCCGGCAGCTTGGCGAAGGCGGCGGCAAGCCGGGCGGGGAACAGGGTCTGCGGCAGCCTCTCGAATCCCGGCAGGTCGTTCAGGATGTCCGAGGTGTTGGCCGCGCACATCGCCTTGCCCACCGGACCGTTCGCCTGCACCTTGGCCAGCGCCAGCGCCGCCACCTCGGGCGTCACGTAGATCTTCTGTTCCAGCACGTAGTAGGTCTCGCGTGCGTGGTAGTCGAGGTAGAAGTCCAGCAGTTGCGGCGTGATGCCATACAGCACGTCATGCCGTTCCGGCACGGTACGGTGCCACCAGGTTCCCGCGGGGTCGAACATCACCCGCTGGCCCGAATTCACCATCAGCGCGCTGTGGCCGCCTTCGCCGCTGCTGACCCGGATCGCGGTATAGAGCGTCAGCGACGGCGGTTCCGGGCTGACATAGGCGGCCCGCGCCACATCGGCGTCGCTGGCCCATTTGTTGTCGGCGCCGCAGGCGGCAAGGACGACCGGCAGGGCGATCGCGGCAAGGATGGGGCGCATGTGAGGTCCGCTGTCTGGGAGGAGGGGGACGGCCCGGCGCCCGGCACGGGCACCGGCAGGGGAAGGAGTCCTCAGCCGTTGGTCAGCGCGAGGAAGATCAGCGAGACGACGATCAGGACCGCCGCCCATGTCGTCAGCCGCATGAAACCCGCGAAGGTCTTTTCCTGGGTGGTGATGTCCATGCTGCCCGGCTTGTGCTCGGCCATGTCGCGCCCTCGTGCAAAGTGTGCTGCGGATGTTTCCTGCACCCGCCATACCCGAATCATTGCGGGGTGTCAGCCCCTTGGCCGTCACGCCTGCCGGACCTGCGGCAGCTTTGCCGCGGCCCGCTCAGGTCCGGGACCACAGCCAGACGCCGCCCTCGGTCAGGCTGCGCCGGATCCGGCCCTGGTGCAGCAGGTGGTTCAGATGCGCGACCGCCTCGACCATCGCCAGCCCGAATTCGGCGGGGCCGATCTCCCGCCGGAACAGCGGCGGGAAGCAGTCGCAGGCGCTGCGCGGCCGGTCCAGATGCGCCAGCAGCCGGTCGAGCGCCGACAGGTGGTTGTCGATCATCTGCCCGATCCGCACCGGCAGCCCGGTGAAGGGCAGCTTGTGCCCCGGCAGCACCAGATGCCGGTCCTCGGCCACGCTGGCGAAGCGGCGGCAGGAGGCCAGCCAGTCCGCCACCGGATCGGCGTCGGGCTCGGTCGCGTAGACCCCCAGATTGGCGGAAATCGACGGCAGCAGCTGGTCGCCGCCCAGCACCAGGTCGTCGTCGAGGCTCCAGAATGTCGCATGTTCGGGGGCGTGACCGTCGCCGCAGCGCACGATCCAGCGCCGCCCGCCCATGCGCAGCACCGCGCCCTCGGCCACGCGGGTATAGCCGAGCGGCAGGGCATGCACCGTGTCGGCGAAATTGTAGGGGCGCTCCTGCGCCCGGGCCGCCAGCATCTCGGCCGGCATCCCCGCCGCGCGCCAGAAGGCCAGCGTCTCGGGCACCGGGCGGTCCTGTTCGTCCAGCACCAGCATCCGCGCCATCAGCCAGCTGGTGCGCGTGGTGACAAGGTCCGCGCCCCGCGCCATGAACCAGCCGGCAAGACCCATGTGATCGGGGTGGTAGTGGGTGACGACCATCTGCCGCACCGGCCGGCCGCGCAGGGGGCCGCTCAGGATCGCCTCCCACTCGTCCCGCGACCGGGCAGTATCCATTCCGGCATCGACCAGCGTCCAGCCGTCGCCCTCGTCCAGCGCGAAGCAGTTGACGTGGTCGAGCTTCATCGGCAGCGGCAGGCGCAGCCACAGCACGCCGGGCGCCACCTCGGTCGCGGCGCCGGGTTCGGGCGGCGCCGGCCAAGGGCTGCGGATGGCGAAGGGCGCGGCGGCGGTGCGGGCGGCGGGGACGGGTGCGGTCAGGGTCATGGCCTCAGGCTGCCAGATCCTCGCCGGAAAGGGCATAGAGATCGTCCGCCCCCGCTGCCGCCTCGGCCAGCAGTGCCGAATGTTGCGGCAGAAGGCGGCGGATATAGACGCGGGCCAGCGCACCGCGCGGACCTGCCGCACCTTCGGCCAGCGCCGCCTTCAGGTGGAAATGCCCGCCCAGCACCCGGGCGAAGGCCCGCAGATAGGGCACGGCACCGGCGAAGCGGTCCTGCGGCGCCGTGCGCAGCAGCGCCTCGGTCGCCTCGCGCAGCGTCTCGGTCGCGGCCCAGACATCGCCGGCCAGGTCGGGCAGCCGGGCGCGGGCGGCGGCGGCCTCGTCCTGCACCTCCTGCAGCAGCCGGAAGGCGGCGCGCCCCTCGTCCATCATCTTGCGACCCACCAGATCCATCGCCTGGATGCCGTTGGTGCCTTCGTAGATCGCCGTCACCCGCACGTCGCGATAGAACTGCGCGGCACCGGTCTCCTCGACGAAGCCCATGCCGCCGTGAACCTGCACCCCGGTGTCCGACACCGCCATGCCGACATCGGTCCCGAAGGCCTTGGCGATGGGGGTCAGGAAGGCGGCGCGCGCGGCGCAATCGCCGTCATCCGTGGCGCGGGCCAGGTCGGTGGCCACCGCGCAGGACAGCGCGATGCAGCGCGCGGCGAAGATGTCGGCCTTCATCCCCGCCAGCATCCGCCGCACATCCGCATGGTCGAGGATCGGCCCCATCTGCCGGCGGTCGGCGGCATAGGCCAGCGCCTTCTGGTAGGCGGCCTCGGCCACGCCGATGCCCTGCACGCCCACGGCCAGCCGCGCGTTGTTCATCATCGTGAACATCGCCGCCATGCCCTTGTTCGGCTCGCCCACCAGCCAGCCGGTCGCGCCCTCGAAGGCCATCACGCAGGTGGGCGAGCCGTGCAGGCCCATCTTGTGTTCGAGGCTGACGACCTTCAGCGCATTCGCCTGCCCCGGCCGGCCCTGTGCGTCGGGCAGGTATTTCGGCACCATGAACAGGCTGATGCCCTTCGTTCCCGGCGCGGCATCCGGCAGCCGCGCCAGCACCAGATGGCAGACATTGGCGGTGACGTCGCTGTCGCCCCAGCTGATGAAGATCTTCTGCCCGGTCACGGCATAGGTGCCGTCGCCCTTGGGTTCCGCCCGGGTCCGCAGCGCGCCGACATCGGACCCCGCCTGCGGTTCGGTCAGGTTCATCGTCCCCGACCATTCGCCCGAGATCAGCTTCGGCAGATACAGCGCCTGCAGCTCGGGCGAGGCATGATGTTCCAGCGCCTCGATCTGGCCCTGGGTCAGCAGCGGGTTCAGCTGCAGCGCGAGGCAGGCGCCCGACATCATGTCGTTCACCGCCACGTTCAGCGTCTGCGGCAGGCCCATGCCGCCCTGCGCCGGATCGGCGGCCAGCCCGACCCAGCCGCCCTCGGCGATGGCGCGATAGCCCTCGGCGAAGCCCGGCGAGGCCCGCACCACGCCGTTCTCCAGCCGGGCCGGATGCAGGTCGCCCGCCCGCTGCAGGGGGGCCATGACCTCGTCGCACATCCGCGCGGCCTCGGTCAGGATCGCCTCGACGGTCTCGCCCGTCGCCTCGGCGAAGCGGTCGGTCGCGGCCACGGGCGCCAGCGGCACCACCTGATCCAGGATGAAGCGGAATTCGGCCAGCGGCGCGCGATAAGCCATGATGTCCTCCCGATGGCACGGCGGCCCGGTCGCCCGGCCGCGCGGGCCGCGGGGCCGGCGCTTGGCAAGACAGGACACGGGGCGTATGTCACAACGGCCCGGACCCTAGCTCACCGCCGGGGACCCTCAAACTTTTACGCTGCGTCATGATCCCGCCGAACCCGGACGATACCCGCCTGCTGCCGCCCACGCCCGAGGGGCTGGCCGAGGCCGCGCGGCAGCTGGCCGCCGGCGCGCTGGTCGCCTTCCCGACCGAGACGGTCTATGGCCTGGGCGGCGACGCGCGGTCGGATCTGGCCTGCGCCCGGATCTTCGAGGCGAAGGGCCGGCCCCGGTTCAACCCGCTGATCGTCCATGTCGCCGATCTGGCGGCGGCGCGGCGGATCGCGCGCTTCGACGACCGGGCCGAGCGTCTGGCCGGGGCCTTCTGGCCCGGCCCCCTGACGCTGGTGCTGCCGCTGGCCGAAGGCGCGGGACTGTCGCCGCTGGTGACGGCGGGGCTGCCGACGGTCGCGGTGCGGGTGCCGGAACATCCGGTGGCGCGGGCGCTGCTCGCGGTCTTCGGCGGCCCGCTGGCCGCGCCCTCGGCCAATCCCTCGGGCCGGGTCAGCCCGACGCGGGCGGCGCATGTCATGGCGGGGCTGGCGGGGCGCATCGCGGCGGTGGTCGATGGCGGCGACTGCGCGGTGGGGGTGGAAAGCACCATCCTCGGCCTCGACGGTCCCGCGAGGCTGCTGCGCCCCGGCGGCCTGCCGGCCGAGGCGCTGGAGGCGGCGCTCGGCCAGCCGCTCGCCAGCGGGGACAATGGCGGCGGCGATGCCGCCAGGCCCTCCGCCCCCGGACAGCTCGCCTCGCATTACGCGCCCGGCGCGGCCGTGCGGCTGGAGGCGACAGAGGCCGGGAAGGACGAGATCTGGCTGGGCTTCGGGCCGCAGGCGGCGGGCGCGGCGCTGAACCTCTCGCCTGCGGGCGATCTGGTCGAGGCGGCGGCGAACCTGTTCCACTACCTGCGCGAGGCCGATGCGCTGGCCGGCAACGGCGGCCGGATCGCGGTGTCGCCGGTGCCCGAACGCGGGCTCGGTCGCGCCATCAACGACCGCCTGCGCCGGGCGGCGGCGCCGCGCGGCTGACCTACTCCACCCGCAGCCAGACCAGCTTGTGCCGGATCAGCCCGGCCTCTGCGGCCAGGGGCTGCCCCGCATCCGGCCAGATCACGCCGCCGTCGCGCACCTGCAGATCGGCCGAGGGCAGCAGATAGACCACGCGCAGGTCGCCCGGATCGTCCGGCGCGGCCTCGGGCCAGTCCACCGTGTCGGTGCCATGCACCCCGGAGCGAGGCGCGGGATCCTGCAGCCTCGGATCGGCCAGCAGCGCCGCCAGCGCCTCCCGCCGCCCCTGCCCGTCCAGCGGATCGAGATTGGCGTTCCCCGCGATCATCAGGGGCGGCGGGGGCGGCGCCACCGGCAGCCGCCCGTCCAGCAGCGCCGACCACAGCGCGACCTCATCGTGGTTGCGGCGGCCGTTGCGATCCTCCGGCCCGTCGAAGACCGGCGGCGTGGCGTGAAAGACGAGCAGGCGCAGCACCCGCCCGTCGGGCAGGTCCACCGGCACGATCCAGTGGCCGGTGGTGGACAGCCGCTGCACCGCTGCCACCTCGGGCGGCAGCGGCGGCGGGATCGCCCCCGGCAGGTCGCGCCACAACAGCGCCGACAGGTCCGTCACCTCGCCCGTCCGGATCGGCAGCCGCGACAGGATCGCCATTCCGCCCTCGCCCGCGAACCGGCCCCAGCCCTGCGCATCGTCGGGCTCGCCCAGCCGTCCGTCGCCGTCGAGGTCGATGCCCGTCGCCATCCCCCGGTTGGGCCGCAATGACAGGCGGTGCGGATAGGCCGTGCCCGCCGCCGCGACGCGGGCGGCGAAGGCATCGACCAGCCGCAGCCCCGCATCGTAATCGACGCCCATCAGCAGCACCACGTCCGGCGCGCGCTCCGCCAGCAACCGCGCCGCCGCCTCGGCCCGGGCATCCGCCGCGACGTCGCGCAGCATCAGGCCGGGGCCCTCGCCCGTCAGTTCGACGGTCCAGGCGGCCACGGTGACGGGATCGGCCGCCGCGGCGGGAACCAGCAGAAGGAACAGCGCCGCCGCGAGCGGTGCACGCACGGGCGTCAGGCCGGCTGCATGCCGGCGACCATCTCGGCATGCATCTTGCGCCGCGCGACGATCATCGCCGCGACCCGGCCCATGGCGATGCCCCGCATCAGCAGGCTGAGCGGCAGGAAGGCCCAGGCCGTCATCGCCCAGACCAGCGTGTGGGCGGACGCGAATTCCAGCGGCGCGAACATGATCGAGGCGGACTTCACCACGGCCGGGATCAGGAAGGGCAGCACGAAGCCAAGCGCCACATTGGCCACCGCGTCGCGCTGCAGCCGGTCCACCACATCGCCGCCGGTGGTCGGGTCGAAGGTGGGCAGGTTGATCCAGACGTTGAAGCTGCCTTCCGAGGCGGGCCAGCCGAAGGCGCGCATCCCCAGCACGAAGCCCACCATCGTCACCATCGAGATGCCGTAGGCCACCCCCGCCGTGGTGCGGACCAGATCGACCTGCGCCGGCGGCGCCTGTTCCGACAGGCTGAGCGTCATCAGCCGCACCGGGCTGTAGGGGAAGTCGAGCGCGACCGAGACCTGACCGCCGAGCGCCTTGACCAGCTTCATCAGCAGGGTGCCGTCGGCGCCCTGCATGCAGACGACCGACAGCAGGAACACCATCAGGAACAGCGCGCAGAACCGGATGCGGTTGAAGGGCGGCGCGTCGCGGAATTCCACGAGGCCGGGATAGGTCGAGGCATATTCGAAGAAGGTCAGCGCGGCAGCGAACAGCGCGACCAGCGCCACCACCTCGGCCGTGTCCTGCGTCACGGACTGGGTCAGCACCGAGGGCGTGGCGATCATCACCACGACCAGTCCTGCCCGGATGGCCGCCCCGGCCAGACGCGAAATCACTGCCCCATACCCTTTCGCCGGCCGGAAGCGATTGCGCGCCGCCCCCTTGTTCCGACCCGTGCTGCGCATCAGTCCCGCAGACCGTCCCATCAGCATCGATCCTGACCCGTTGCGGGACACGAAACAACCCGCTGATCCCATTGACGAAACGGGAACGGCGATTTGATGGTCGAACTGGTGCGACTTTGCATCATCATCCGGGCAGCAAGATGGCCGCCCGCCGCTCCGTCGCAGGGGATAGGCGCGCGTCGGCCCGGGACGATGCCCCGGCCGGCGCGCGCGGCGCGGGTGTCAGACCCAAGGCCGCGACTGTGCTGCATGGGTTTCGTAGCTGTCGATGGCCGACACCTTCTCCAGCGTCAGGCCGATATCGTCCAGCCCGTTGAGAAGACAGTGCTTCTTGAAGGGGTCCACCTCGAACGCATGGCTCCGGCCGTCCGAGCCGGTCACCGTCTGGTTTTCCAGATCGACGGTGATCCGGGCATTCGCGCCATTGCGCGCATCCTCCATAAGCGCGGCCACCGCCTCGGGCGGCAGCACCACCGGCAGGATGCCGTTCTTGAAGCAGTTGTTGTAGAAGATGTCGGCGAAGCTGGTGGAAATCACGCAGCGGATGCCGAAATCCAGCAGCGCCCAGGGCGCATGTTCGCGCGACGAGCCGCAGCCGAAATTGTCGCCCGCCACGATGATCTGTGCCTGCCGGTAGGCCGGCTGGTTCAGCACGAAGTCGGGGATCTCGCTGCCATCGGGGTTATAGCGCATCTCGTCGAACAGGTTCTTGCCCAGTCCCGACCGCTGGATGGTCTTCAGGAACTGCTTCGGGATGATCATGTCCGTGTCGATATTGACCAGAGGCATGGGCGCCGCGACGCCGGTGAGGGTGGTGAACTTGTCCATTGGTCCAATCCTGTGTGATCGCGCCCGCGCGGGCCATCCGGTTGCGATATGGAATTCATACCGCCCCGGTGGCGCCGCGCGGGCGCAGGCATGGGGTCAGGCGGTGGCGGTCTCGGCCGCCATCAGCGTGCGCACATCGGTCAGCCGGCCGGTGACGGCGGCGGCGGCGGCCATCGCGGGCGACATCAGATGCGTGCGCCCGCCCCGGCCCTGCCGGCCCTCGAAATTGCGATTCGAGGTGGCGGCGCAGCGTTCGCCGGGGCGCAGCTGGTCGGGGTTCATGGCAAGGCACATGGAGCAGCCCGCCAGCCGCCATTCGAAGCCCGCGTCGATGAAGATCTGCGCCAGCCCCTCGTCCTCGGCCTGCGCGCGCACCAGACCCGAACCCGGCACGACCATCCCGCGCACGCCCGGCGCGATGCGGCGGCCCTTCAGGATCTCGGCCGCGGCGCGCAGATCCTCGATCCGGCCGTTGGTGCAGGACCCGATGAACACCGCGTCGATGGCGATGTCGGTCAGCTTGGTGCCGGCGGTCAGGCCCATGTAGTCCAGCGACCGCCGCGCCGCCTCGACCTTGCCGCCGGTGAAGCTTTCGGGCGCGGGAACCTCGCCGGTGATCGGCAGCACGTCCTCGGGCGAGGTGCCCCAGGTCACGACCGGGGCGATGTCCTCGCCGCGCAGCGTCACCACCTTGTCGAAATGCGCGCCCTCGTCGGTATAGAGCGTCTTCCACCAGGCCAGCGCCGCCTCCCAGGCCGCGCCCTTCGGCGCATGGGGCCGGCCCATGACATAGGCGAAGGTCTTTTCGTCGGGCGCGATCAGCCCGGCGCGCGCCCCGCCCTCGATCGCCATGTTGCAGACGGTCATCCGGCCTTCCATCGACAGGTCGCGGATCGCCTCGCCGCAATATTCGATGACATGGCCGGTGCCGCCCGCGGTGCCGGTGGCGCCGATCACCGACAGGGTGATGTCCTTGGCGGTCACACCGGGGCGCAGCTTGCCGGTGATCTCGACCTTCATGTTCTTCGACTTCTTCTGGATCAGCGTCTGCGTGGCCAGAACGTGCTCCACTTCCGAAGTGCCGATGCCGTGCGCCAGCGCGCCGAAGGCGCCATGCGTCGCGGTGTGGCTGTCGCCGCAAACCACGGTCATGCCCGGCAGGGTCCAGCCCTGTTCCGGCCCGACAATGTGGACGATGCCCTGCCGGATGTCGCTGACCGGATAGTAGTGGATGCCGAAGTCGCGCGCATTGGTATCCAGCGCCTCGACCTGGATGCGGCTTTCCTCGTTCTCGATATGGGTGTCGCGGCCCGCGGTGGTGGGCACGTTGTGGTCGGGCACCGCGATGGTGCGGTCCGGCGCGCGGACCTTGCGCCCGGTCATGCGCAGCCCCTCGAAGGCCTGGGGCGAGGTCACCTCATGCACGAGGTGGCGGTCGATATAGAGCAGGCAGGTGCCGTCCTCGGACCGGTCGACGACATGGGCATCCCAGATCTTGTCGTAAAGCGTTTTCGGCGTGGCGGTGGGCGCATCGGTCATGGCTGTTGTCTCTCACGAATGGCGGGACGGGCAATCGGCCCGCGGCTGTTCAGATGGATCGGGCTGTCGGGAGGGCCGGGCCGACTGGGGCCGGCGGATCGGCAAGCGCGGCGGCGGCACGTCAGGCGTGCACGCCCGCGCGATCAAAGTCGCGCGCGGATCGAATGCGACACGCCGAAGAAACGGCCCGGAAGCCGCGCACGGTCGTGGATGTCGAAATAGACGAAGCCCTGCATGGAAAGCGGTCATACGCCCGAATCCCGGCCGAGGCAATGACTTCGCCGCCCTGCCCGCCCCGCCCGCCCGGAACCGCCACAGCCGCGGCCGGTTGTCCCGGCGGAGGCGCGCATGACGGACAGGCTGCTCGACCTGCTGCAGGATCTGGCGATGACGGTCGAGGCCTTCCTTCAGGGCCTGACCGATCCCGCCCGGCTGGCGCAGATGGCCGTCCTCGCGCTCCTGGCGGCGCTGGCGCTGGCGATCCGGCGCGCATCGGTGCCGCGGGTGTCGGACTGGATCCGGCAGCGGGCCGGCTGGCCGCGGGCGCGGTTGCGGCTGATCGTGGTGCTGCGCGACCGGATCGGCATCGGCAGCTTCGCGGCGCTGGCGTGGCTCGCGGCGGGGCTGTTCCGCGCGCTGCGCCCCGGCGAGGGCGCGATCCTCGCCTCGGCCGCCTCGCTGGCGACCGGCTGGCTGGCCGTGGCGCTTGCCAGCCGGCTGATCGCCAGTCCCAGCCTGCGCGGCCTGGTGAAATGGGTGGCCTGGATCTGGGTGACGCTCTACCTGACCGGCCTTCTGGACGAGGCGGCACAGGCGCTCGACAGCGCGGCGATCAGCCTTGGCGGCGCACGGTTGTCCCTGCTCGACCTGCTGAAGGCGGTGGCGGTGACGGCGCTGCTGCTGGCGGGGGCGCGGTTCCTGTCCGCGGTCGCCCAGACCCGCATCCGCGGGCGCGAGGATATCTCGCCCTCGATGCAGGTGCTGACGCTGAAGGGGTTGCAGGTGTCGCTCTACGCCGCGGCCTTCTTCCTCGGCCTCCGCGCCGTGGGGTTCGATCTGACGGGCCTTGCCGTCCTGTCCGGGGCGATCGGGGTCGGCATCGGCTTCGGCCTGCAGAAGGTGGTGTCGAACCTGATCTCGGGCGTGATCATCCTGCTCGACAAGTCGATCAAGCCCGGCGACGTCATCACCATCGGCGAGACCTTCGGCTGGATCACCGAACTGGGCGCCCGCTACGTCTCGATCTCGACCCGCGACGGCAAGGATTACCTGATCCCGAACGAGGATCTGATCACCGGGCAGGTGGTGAACTGGTCCCATACCAGCGATCTGGTCCGGCTCGACATCTTCTTCGGCTGCTCCTACCAGGACGACCCGCATCTGGTGCGCCGCGTGGCGATCGAGGCGGCGGCGGGGGTGAAGCGGGTCGAGGCGAAGACGCCCCCTGTCTGCCACATCACCGGCTTCGGCGACAGTTCGGTGGACTACATCCTGCGCTTCTGGATTCACGATCCGTCGCAGGGCCTGACCAATGTGCGCGGCAATGTCTACCTGGCGCTGTGGGACGCCTTCCGCGCGCATGGCATCACCATTCCCTTCCCGCAGCGCGAGGTCCGCATCCTGCCCGCCGCGCCCCCGGCAGGCGGCCTCCGGCCGGCCGGGGACGCTCCGGCCCGATCCGACAGCCCCGCACGTTGAGATTTCGCGCGTCCGATGCTACATTGATCCCATGCCCGGCGCCGGGGCCGTCACCGGCGCGCAACCCTGGAGGACGATGTCCTGTCTACCACACTCCACGCGGCCGCTGCCGGGGCCGCAGGATCGGCGCCCGTGACCGCGCTGACCCATGACGTGACGAGCGACGAGTTGCTCGACCGTGTTCTGGCTTCCCTCGACGACGACAAGGCCGAAGACGTGATCGCCATCGACCTGCGCGGCAGGTCCTCTGTGGCCGATCACATGGTCATCTGTTCGGGCCGGTCGTCGCGGCAGGTCACCTCGATCGCCGACAAGCTGGCCGAGCGGCTGAAGGCCGAATTCGGACAGACCTGCAAGGTCGAGGGCAAGGAACAGGGCGACTGGGTGCTGATCGACGCGGGCGATGTCGTCGTCCATGTCTTCCGCCCCGAGGTGCGCGAGTTCTACCAGCTCGAGAAGATGTGGATGCCCGCGGGCGCCGGCCTGCCGCCCCGCCGGTCCTGATCCCGGGACCGCATGCGCCTGCATCTCTGCGCGGTGGGCCGGATCCGGTCCGGCCCGGAACGCGCGCTGGTCGACGACTACCTGAAGCGCTTCGACCGGACCGGCCGGCCGCTGGGGCTCGGCCCCGCGACGGAACACGAGGTCGAGGATCGCCGCGGCGGCGGGATGGAGGCAGAGGCCGAGCTTCTGGCCCGCGCGGCCCCGCCGGGCGCGCTGATCTGCTGTCTCGACGAGCGCGGGCGGCAGATGTCCTCGCCCGATTTCGCCGACCTTCTGGGGCGCTGGCGCGACGGGGGGCGGTCGGACGTGGCCTTCCTGATCGGCGGCGCCGACGGGATCGCCCCCGCCCTGCGCGACCGGGCCGAGGCGGCGCTGTCCTTCGGCGCGATGGTCTGGCCGCATATGCTGGTGCGGGCGATGCTGGCCGAACAGCTGTATCGCGCCGCCACCATCCTCGCCGGCAGCCCCTATCACCGCGTCTGATCCGGGCGCGTCCGCTCCCTCATCTTCTGTTCGGAAATATCCTCGGGGGGTGAACTGGCCGGCACGGCCAGGATGGGGCAGACAGCCCCCTTTCCCCCGCAGACAGGCGCGCGCCCCGGTTGCCGCCGGGTGGCAGGCGGCGTATCAAGCCACGGACCCCGCACGGAACGGAGCCTGCCCGATGACCCGACCGAAACCCGTCGTCCTGTGCATCCTCGACGGCTGGGGCATCAGCGACCGCGCCGAGGGCAATGCGCCGCTGCTGGCCGCCACCCCGAATGTCGACCGGGTGATGGCGACCTGCCCGCACAGCACGCTGATCACCCATGGCCCGGATGTGGGCCTGCCGAAGGGGCAGATGGGCAATTCCGAGGTGGGCCACACCAATATCGGCGCGGGCCGGGTGGTGGCGATGGATCTGGGGCAGATCGACCTCGCCATCGAGGATGGCAGCTTCTTCGCCAACCCCGCCCTGACCGCCTTCGCCGCGACGCTGAAGCGGACGGGCGGCACCGCGCATCTGATGGGCGTGGTATCGGATGGCGGCGTGCACGGCCATATCGACCATGTGCTGGCGGCCTGCCGGGCGCTGGTGCAGGCGGGGGTGCCCGTCGCGCTGCACGCGATCACCGACGGGCGCGACGTGCCGCCCTCCTCGGCCGCGGGCTTCGTCGCCGACCTGCTGGACCGGCTGCCCGAGGGCGCGCGCGTGGCCACCGTGATCGGCCGCTATTGGGCGATGGACCGCGACAACCGCTGGGAGCGGGTGGAGCGCGCCTATCGCGCGATGGTCGCGGGCGAGGGGCTGGCGGCCCCCGATGCCGCCGCCGCCGTGGACGCCGCCTATGCGCGGGGCGAGATGGACGAGTTCATCCAGCCCACGGCGATCGCGGGCTTTGCCGGGGCGCGGGACGGGGACGGCTTCTTCTGCCTGAACTTCCGCGCCGACCGGGCGCGGGAAATCCTGCTGGCGCTCGGCGCGCCGGATTTCGACGGCTTCGACACCGCAACCGGCGCCGGCCCGCGCCCCGCCTGGGCGGCGCTGTTGGGCATGGTCGATTATTCCGGCCGCCACGACGCCTTCATGACCACCTGCTATCCGAAGCAGGAGATCGTCAACACCTTGGGCGAATGGGTGGCGGCGCAGGGACTGACGCAGTTCCGGCTGGCCGAGACCGAGAAATACCCGCATGTGACCTTCTTCCTGAACGGCGGGAAAGAGGCGCCCGAACCGGGCGAGGACCGGTTCATGCCGAAATCGCCCAAGGTCGCCACCTATGACCTGCAGCCGGAAATGTCGGCCCCCGAGGTCGCCGCGCAGCTGGTCGGCGCGATCCGCCATGGCTATGACCTGATCGTGGTCAATTTCGCCAATCCCGACATGGTGGGCCATACCGGCAGCCTGCCCGCCGCCATCGCCGCCTGCGAGGCGGTGGATGCGGGTCTGGGCGTGGCGCTTCAGGCGCTGGAGGCGGCGGGGGGCGCGATGCTGCTGACCGCCGATCACGGCAATTGCGAGGTGATGATCGACCCCGTCACCGGCGGACCGCATACCGCCCACACCACCAACCCGGTGCCCGTGGCGCTGATCGGCGGGCCGGCGGGCGCGCGGCTGCGCCCGGGGCGGCTGGCCGACATCGCCCCGACGCTGCTCGACCTGATGGGCCTGCCCGCCCCGCCGGAGATGACCGGCACCAGCCTGATCCTGCGCGGCTGACGGATGCGGCGCGGTCTGGCTGTCCTCTGCCTGGTCCTGTCGGCCTCGGCCCTGCTGGCGCAGGACGGCGGCGACCTGCCCGAGGCGGCGGCGCGCGGCGCCCCGCCCCGGCCGATCAGCGTGGCCGAGGATGCCGCCAGCGCCGCCGAGGGGCTGCGCGCCGCCATCGACGAATTGCAGCGGGCAGGCAGCGGCCGCGAACAGGCGGTGGCGCTCAGCCGGACGATCCGCGCCTATGAGGCGGGTCTGGCGGACCTGCGCGACGGGCTGCGCCGCGCCGCCCTGCGCGAGGCCGAGATCGCCGCCGATCTGGAGGCGCGGCGCGCGCGCCTGTCGCGCCTGCTGGGGGCGATGATGGTGATGCAGGACAGCCCCGCGCCCCTGACCCTGCTGCATCCCGAAGGCCCCGAGGCGGCGGTGCGCGCCGGGATGATCCTGTCCGACGTGACCCCCGCCCTGCAGCAGGAGGCGGCGGCGCTGTCGCGCAGCCTGCGCGAGGTGGCCGAGATCCGCCGTCTTCAGGAAAGCGCCGAGACGCTGCTGTCGCAGGGGCTCGCCGCCGCGCAGGAGGCGCGCGCGACGCTCAATCAGGCGATGGCCGACCGGGGCGACCTGCCCCGCCGCTTCCTCGAGGAGCCCGAGGAACTGGGCCGCCTGCGCGACAGCGCCGAGACACTCGACGCCTTCGCGGGCGGGATCGCCACGATGGAACAGGACATCGGCGCGCCGATGGAGGATTTCGAGGGCGCGCGCGGCACGCTGCCGCTGCCGGTTCTGGGCACGGTCCTGCGCCGCGCGGGCGAGGCGGACGCGGCGGGCATCCGGCGGCCGGGGCTGGTCATCGCGACCCGCCCCGCCGCGCTGGTGACGACGCCTTGGCCCGCGACGCTGCGCTATCGCGGACCGCTGCTCGACTACGGAAATGTGATGATCCTTGAGCCTGCGGAGGGCTATCTGCTGGTTCTCGCGGGGCTCGGGACGGTCTATGGCGAAGTGGGCGACGTTCTCGATGCCGGGGCGCCGGTCGGGCTGATGGGCGGGGCCGAACCCGGCGGACGCGAGTTCCTGGCGGCGGTGCAAGAAGGCGGTGGCGCCGACCGCAGCGAGACGCTTTACTTGGAGCTGCGACAGGGCAGGGAAACGGTCGATCCTGCCCCTTGGTTCAGCGAAACGAGGGATGACTAGCGCATGAGAAAGTTCCTGATGGCCGCGCTTGGCGGAACCGTGGCCGGCGCCGTGCTCGCCACGCAGGTGGCCGCCCCCCTGCTCGCGCAGGAGGCCAGCAAGGACAGCTCGGTCTATGAACAGCTCGACCTGTTCGGCGACATCTTCGAACGCATCCGCGCCCAGTATGTCGAAGAGGTCGACGAGGGCGAGCTGATCGAGGCCGCGATCAACGGCATGCTGACCTCGCTCGACCCGCATTCCAGCTATCTGCCGCCCGAGGATTTCACCGACATGCGCGAACAGACGCGCGGCGAATTCGGCGGGCTGGGGATCGAGGTCACGCAGGAGGACGGCTTCGTCAAGGTCGTGTCGCCGATGGACGGCACCCCCGCCGCCGAGGCCGGCGTGCAGACGGGCGACTTCATCACCCATGTCAACGGCGAAAGCCTGCTGGGCCTGACGCTGGACGAGGCGGTGGAAAAGATGCGCGGCCCGGTCGGGTCCGAGATCGTCATCACCATCGGCCGCGAGGGCACGGCCGAACCCTTCGACCTGACGCTGATCCGGGACACGATCAAGCTGACCGCGGTTCGCGCCCGGCTGGAAGGCAGCACCGTCGTGCTGCGCGTGACCACCTTCAACGACCAGACCTACGCCAACCTCGAGGAAGGGCTGCGCAGCTCGGTCGAGGAAGCCGGCGGGATGGACAACGTCAACGGCTTCGTCATCGACATGCGCAACAATCCGGGCGGGCTGCTGACCCAGGCGATCAAGGTGTCGGACGCCTTCCTCGACGCGGGCGAGATCGTGTCCACCCGCGGCCGCGAACCCGAGGACAGCGAACGCTTCAACGCCGAGGCGGGCGACCTGGCCGAGGGCAAGCCGATCGTGGTGCTGATCAATGGCGGTTCGGCCTCGGCCTCGGAGATCGTCACCGGCGCGCTGCAGGACCATCGCCGCGCCATCGTCGTCGGGACCAAGAGCTTCGGCAAAGGATCGGTGCAAACGGTGGTGCCGCTGCGGGGCGACGGGGCGATGCGGCTGACGACGGCGCGCTACTACACGCCTTCGGGGCGGTCGATCCAGGCGCTCGGGATCGCGCCGGACATCGTGGTGCAGCAGCCCGCGCCGCAGCCCGAAGCCGTCGAGGACGAGGCGGAGACGCCGGAAAGCGCCGCCCTGCGCCTGCGCAGCGAGGCCGACCTGCGGGGGGCGATCTCCAACGACTCGATGACCGAGGACGAAAAGCGGCAGGCCGAGGAAGAGCAGGCCCGTGCCGAGGAAGCGGCGAAGCTGCGGCAGGAGGACTACCAGATGGCCTATGCCATCGACATCCTGAAGGGCCTTGCGGCGATCGAGCCGGAAAACATCGCGCGCGCCGCCTCGGCCGACGTCTCGACGGCCCCCTGATCCACTACGCGATCCACAGCCCCGGCCCCGAACGGCCGGGGCTGTGTCTTTGTCCCCTGCCCTAGATCCCCCTGCCCGAAAGCCCGCCCGCCGTGACGACCGCCAGCATCGATCCCGACAGCCTGCCCTACCGTCCCTGTGTCGGCGTGATGCTGATCGACGAGCAGGGCCGCATCTTCGCCGGCCGGCGCATCGACAGCCCGGTTCCCGCCTGGCAGATGCCGCAGGGCGGGATCGACGACGGCGAGAAGCCCCGCCGCGCCGCCCTGCGCGAGCTGTGGGAGGAAACCGGCATCCCCGCCGAACTGGTGGAATTCGTCGCGAAGTCGAAGGGCTGGCTGGCCTATGACCTGCCGCCGGACCTGCTGGGCAAGGTCTGGGGCGGCAAGTATCGCGGGCAGAAGCAGAAGTGGTTCCTGTTCCGCTTCACCGGCAGCGACGCGCAGGTGAACATCGCCACCGAACATCCCGAGTTTTCCGAATGGTGCTGGATCGACGCCGACCGGCTGCTGGCCGAGATCGTGCCCTTCAAGCGCGCGGTCTACGAGCAGGTGGTGGAGGCGTTCCGCCCGCATCTGGGGTGAGGCGGCACGACTAGGGTCTTCCCTCTGCCGCGCGATAGACAGCGCTGCGGTCACGGCGGCCGACTGCGATCACGCTGACGACCAGTTCGCTGTCCCGAACCTCATAGACCAGCCGATAGCCCGCCGAACGCAGCTTGATCTTGTAGCGGTTCACCGCGCCGTGCAGCCGGTCCGCAGGGACATGCGGGTTCAGCAAGCGTTCGGACAGCTTCTTCTTGAATTGCGCGCGCACTGTCGCGCCAAGCCCGTCCCACTCCTTTCGCGCCTCTTCGCGAAAGCGCAGGTCATAGGTCATCCAGCGTGACCGCGATCTCGGGACTGTTCATGCGCGCATCCGCAATCGCGTTCAGTTCCGCATCCTCGATCATGTTCAGCATCGCTTCGTAGGCGGCGGCGGGCACGCAATAGAAGGCCGGGGCGTTGTGGTTAAGGATTGCGACCGCCGCGCCCTGCCCGGCCGCCATGGTCCCCATCGGATTGCGCTTCAGCTCCGTGACGCTGGCCGTCACCCTGGCGTGGATGATGTGAGGCATGCTCTTCCCCGATGGCACGAACAATGGCGCCAAATTTAGCGCGGCATGTGGCACCATTCAAGGCGCCCTCACACCGTCAGCAGGTTTCGCACCGCGTCGCCCTCCATGTCGGCCCGAACGCCAGCGCGGATGATCTGGCCGCGCTCCATCACCACGAAATCGTCGGCGAGGTCGCGGGCGAAGTCGAAATACTGCTCGACCAGCACGATGGCCATGTCGCCGCGGTCGCGCAGGAACTTGATGGCCCGGCCGATGTCCTGGATGATCGAGGGCTGGATGCCCTCGGTCGGTTCGTCCAGCACCAGAAGCCGCGGGCGCATCACCATCGCCCGGCCGATGGCCAGTTGCTGCTGCTGGCCGCCGGACAGGTCGCCGCCGCGCCGGCCCATCATCTCTTTCAGCACCGGGAACAGCGCGAAGACCTCGTCCGGGATGCGCCGTTCCGCGCGCGGCAGCAGCGCGAAGCCGGTTTCGAGGTTCTCGCGCACGCTGAGCAGCGGGAAGATCTCGCGCCCCTGCGGCACGAAGGCGATGCCGGCGCGGGCGCGGGCCTCGGGGCGCAGGCGGTTCAGGTCCTGCCCTTCCCAGGTCATCCGGCCCGACCTGACCGGCTGCCGTCCGGTGATCGCCCGCAGAAGCGTGGTCTTGCCCACCCCGTTGCGGCCGAGCACCGAGGTCACGCGCCCCGGCACCGCGGTCAGCGAGACGCCGCGCAGGGCCTGCGCCGCGCCGTAAAACACGTCGATGTCGCGAATATCCAGCATCTCAGCGCCCCAGATAGACTTCGATCACTTCGGGATTGGACGACACATGATCGAGCGATCCTTCGGTCAGCACATGGCCCTGATGCAGTACCGTCACCCGGCAGTTCAGCGCCCGGACGAAATCCATGTCATGTTCGACGACAATCACCGTGTGCCGGCCGGCGAGGCTGCGCAGCAGATCGGCAGTGCGCATCGTTTCGGCATCGGTCATGCCGGCGGCGGGTTCGTCCACCAGCAGCAGTTCCGGGTCCTGCGCCAGCAGCATGCCGATTTCCAGCCATTGCTTCTGGCCGTGGCTCAGGTCGGCGGCGGGCCGGTCGCGGGCCTCTTCCAGCCGGACAAGCTGCAGCAGTTCGGTGATCCGGGCGCGTTCCGCCTCGGTCCGGCGGTGGAACAGCGTGGCGAAGACGCCGCGCTCCGCCTTCAGCGACAGGGCGATGTTCTCCTCGACGGTATGGGTCTCGAAGACGGTGGGCTTCTGGAACTTGCGCCCGATCCCCAGCCGGGCCGATCCGGCCTCGTCGATCTTCGTCAGGTCCAGCGACTGGTTCCACAGCACCTTGCCGCTGTCGGGGCGGGTCTTGCCGGTGATGATGTCCATCATCGTGGTCTTGCCCGCGCCGTTCGGGCCGATGACCGCCCGCAGCTCGCCCTTGTCCACCGACAGCGACAGGTCGTTGATCGCCTTGTAGCCGTCGAAGCTGCGGTTCACGCCGTCCAGTTGCAGTTGAACGCTCATGCCCGTGCCTCCGCCTCGGGGGCGGCGTCCGGCGCCTGCCCGTCCTCGCGCGCGGCAGACACGGCCCGCCGGGCGCCGCCGCCGCGCAGGCTGGCCAGACCGTCCTCGATCAGCCCCAGCACGCCCCGGGGCAGGAACAGGGTCACGACGATGAACAGCCCGCCCAGGGCGAACAGCCAGAATTCGGGGAACCAGCCAGTGAACAGGGTCTTCGACGCGGCGACGATGATCGCGCCGAGCGCCGCGCCGACCAGCGTGCCGCGCCCGCCGAGCGCCACCCAGATCACGATCTCGATCGAGTTGGCGGGGCTGAATTCACCCGGGTTGATGATGCCCACCTGCGGCGTGTAGAGCGCGCCCGCCACGCCCGCCATCATCGCCGAGACGACGAAGATGAACAGCTTGTAGCCCTCGACCCGGTAGCCCATGAACCGGGTCCGGCTTTCGGCATCGCGGATGCAGACGAGGATCATCCCCAGCTTCGAGGTGGTGATGGCCCGCGCGATCAGCAGCCCCGCCGCCAGCGCCAGCGCCGACAGCACGAACAGCCCGGCGCGCGCCGTGTCGGTCTGCAGCGGGATGCCCAGCACGTCCTTGAAGTCGGTCAGGCCATTGTTGCCGCCAAAGCCCATCTCGTTGCGGAAGAAGGCAAGTTGCAACGCATAGGTCATCGCCTGGGTGATGATCGACAGGTAGACGCCCGTCACCCGGCTGCGGAAGGCGAACCAGCCGAAGACGAAGGCCAGCGCCCCGGGCACCAGCATCACCATCAGGCTGGCGAACCAGAACTGGTCGAAGCCCAGCCAGAACCACGGCAGTTCCTTCCAGTTCAGGAACACCATGAAATCCGGCAGGAGCGGATTGGCATAGACGCCCCTGTCGCCGATCTCGCGCATCAGATGCATGCCCATCGCATAGCCGCCGAGCGCGAAGAACGCCCCGTGGCCGAGGCTGAGGATGCCGCAGAAGCCCCAGACGAGGTCCAGCGCCACCGCCAGCAGCGCATAGCAAAGGTATTTGCCGAACAGCGACACGATGTAGCTGGGCACTAGCGCCCCGTCCGAGGCGAGGTTGCCGGCCGGGATCAGCACGGTCAGCACGAAGAGACCGGCGAGGAAGACCCCCATCCGGCGGTCGATGAGGGTGGTCATGCGGTCCGCTCCTTGTCGTTCGCGGCAGGGACGGCCGGAGCGGCCGGTTGGGGGGCGGCAGCGCGGGCCCAGGCGGGCAGCGGTTCGACGGGCAGGATCAGCCGCAGGGCGAAGGCCGGCATCGCTCAGCCCTCCACCGCGCGGCCCTTGACGGCGAAGAGGCCGCGGGGACGTTTCTGGATGAACAGGATGATGGCGACCAGCACGAGGATCTTGCCCAGCACCGCGCCGGCATAGGGTTCGAGGAACTTGTTGACGATGCCGAGGCTGAAGGCCCCGGCCAGCGTGCCCCAGATATTGCCCGCGCCGCCGAACACCACGACCATGAAGCTGTCGACGATATAGCCCTGCCCCAGGTTCGGAGACACGTTGTCGATCTGGCTCAGCGCCACGCCCGCCAGCCCCGCGATCCCGGCGCCCAGGCCGAAGGTCATCGCGTCGACCCATGCGGTGCGGATGCCCATGTTCGCGGCCATCGGCCGGTTTTGGGTGACGGCGCGCATCTGCAGCCCGGCCGGGGTGCGCTTCATCACCGCCAGCAGTACCGCGAAGACGGCCAGCGCGAACAGCAGGATCCACAGCCGGTTCCAGGTGACGGTCATCTGCCCGACATCGAAGCTGCCCGACATCCAGGACGGGTTGCCGACCTCGCGGTTGTTGGGGCCGAAGATCGACCGCACCGCCTGTTGCAGGATCAGGCTGACGCCCCAGGTCGCGAGCAGCGTTTCCAGCGCCCGGCCATAGAGATGCCGCACGATGCCGCGTTCGATGGCGACGCCGATGCCGCCCGCGACGAGGAAGGCCAGCGGCGCCGCGATCAGCAGCGACCAGTCGAACAGGCCCGGCGCATGGCTGCGGATCGCGTCCTGCACGACGAAGGTGGTGTAGGCGCCCAGCATCACCAGTTCGCCATGCGCCATGTTGATGACGCCCATCACCCCGAAGGTGATGGCCAGCCCGATCGCCGCCAGCAGCAGCACCGATCCCAGCGACAGGCCGTACCAGATGTTCTGGGCATAGCCCCACAGCATCCGCGACTGTTCGATGGCGGCCAGCGCCCGGGTCGCGGCCTCGGCCAGGGCGGGATCCTCGGCACCGGCCAGCGGCGCGATGGCCGATTGCGCCACCTGGTCGCCGCGCCGGGCGAGCGTGTCGATGGCGGCGATCCGTGCCTCGGTCCCCGCGTCGGAGGCGAGCACGGCGATGGCCCGCGCCTCGCCCAGACGGGTGCGCACCCGGCCGTCCTCTTCGGCCGCGATGGCCGTTTCCAGCGCGGCGATCTGGTCCGGGTCCGGCGCGCGGATCGCCGCCTCGGCCGCCGCCATGCGCTTGGCCGGATCGGGGCTGCTCAGTGTCAGCAGGCCGATGGCGGCGCGGATGTCGCGGCGCAGGCTGTTGTTCACCCGGATGCGCTCTGCCGCGTCGGCCGTGGCGGCATCGACCTCGTCCCCGGTGACGGCATCGGTGGGCGGGCTGCCCTGCACGATCACCTGCCCCGTCGCCTCGACGACGCCCAACTCGCCCTCCAGCAGCGCGGCCAGCACCGGTTCGGCCCGCGCGTCGCCGCTGGTGGCGATGGCCGCGACCACGGCGGCGCGGTCGGAATAGCTGCCCTCGGGCAGGGTGCGCACCAGACCGGCAAAGTCCTGCGCGGTGGCGGCGGTGGCGAGGATCTGGATCAGCGCGAGGATCGTCGCGGCGAAGGCGGCACGGAAGAAGGTCATCTGGGGCTCCGCAGCGGCGTTCTGTCAGGCGCGTCGCGTCGTAACGCGCCCGGGATTCGTCGGGGCGCGGAGGTGATCCGCGCCCCTGGTGCCTGAGATCAGTTCGAGGCCGAACCGCCGCAGGTCTTTGTCTCGGTGTTGTAGTTGCCGCAGTCGAGCTCGACCCAGTCGGCCTCCAGCGGCTTCGATTCCGGCAGGAAGTCGGACCATGCGTCGCCCGGCACCAGCTCTTCGGTTTCCCAGACCACGTCGAACTGGCCATCGTCCTGGATCTCGCCGATCAGCACGGGCTTGGTGATGTGGTGGTTGGGCAGCATGACCGAGGTGCCGCCGGTCAGGTTCGGAACCTCGATCCCCGGCAGCGCGTCGATCACCGCATCGGCATCGGTGGTGCCCGCGGCCTCGACCGCCTTCACCCACATGTTGAAGCCGATGTAATGCGCCTCCATCGGGTCGTTGGTGACGCGGGCGTCGCTGCCGATGAACTCGTGCCAGGTGTCGATGAAGGCCGCGTTTTCCGGCGTGTCCACCGACATGAAGTAGTTCCAGGCGGCCAGGTGGCCGACCAGCGGCGCCGTATCCAGACCAGCCAGTTCCTCTTCCCCGACCGAGAAGGCGACGACCGGGATGTCTTCCGCCGACACGCCCTGGTTGCCCAGTTCCTTGTAGAAGGGCACGTTCGCGTCGCCGTTGATGGTCGAGACTACGGCCGTCTTCTTGCCGGCGGAACCGAAGGTCTTGATGTCCGACACGATCGTCTGCCAGTCGGAATGGCCGAAGGGCGTGTAGTTGATCATGATGTCTTCGGGCGCGACGCCCTTGGCCTGCAGATAGGCCTCGAGGATCTTGTTGGTGGTGCGCGGATAGACATAGTCGGTGCCGGCCAGCACCCAGCGTTCCACGCCTTCCTCGTTCATCAGGTAATCCACCGCCGGGATCGCCTGCTGGTTCGGCGCGGCGCCGGTGTAGAAGACGTTGCGCTGGCTTTCCTCGCCTTCGTACTGCACCGGGTAGAACAGGATCGAGTTCAGTTCCTCGAAGACCGGCAGCACCGACTTGCGGCTGACCGAGGTCCAGCAGCCGAAGACCACGTCCACGTCGTTCGCCTCGATCAGTTCGCGGGCCTTTTCCGCGAACAGCGGCCAGTCCGAGGCCGGGTCCACCACCACGGCTTCCAGCATCTTGCCGTTGATGCCGCCCTTCTTGTTCTGCTCGTCCACCAGCATCAGCATGGCGTCCTTCAGCGTCGTCTCCGAAATCGCCATCGTGCCCGACAGCGAATGCAGGATGCCGACCTTGATGGTGTCGTCCTGCGCGAAGGCCGCCGTCGACAGCATCAGCGCCGCAAGTCCCGAGGTCAGAGTCGTCTTGGTGAAAAAGGACATGGTCCTTGAAATCCCTCTCTGGTGCGCGGCACAGCCGTTCCGGGCCCGGAACCGCGGTCCGGACGTCAGCGCGCGCTTTCTTGTTGCTTCCCTCGCGACGGTCGGGCCGCCGCCTCCCCAGGGTGCTTCCCCTAGGGCAGTTTGCAGGCGCTGACACGACTGTGAACGCCCGCCCGGTCCCCATGCTGCGCCAGCGAAAGATATTTCACCACTGCGCAAGAAATGCCCGGTTTCCCGCCGCGTCTGCGCGAATGTTTTGCAGGACCCGACGCCCCGGCTCGGTCGAATGCACGATTCGGCCCGCGACGGGCCGAAAGGGGAGGTGCCGGGCCGACACGGCGCGGCCCCGGTCCGGGTGCGAAGGGAACCATTGCGGCAAAGCCCGCATTTGCTAGGCTCAAGGCAAGGAAACGGAGATCTGGCCATGAACGGCACGCTGTCCCGCCGCGAGATGATGATGGGGTCCGCCGCACTGGCCGCCCTTGCCGCCCTGTCCACGCCGGGCATCGCTCGGGCGGCGGTGGCGGCACGGGTCGGGGATTTCCTGCCGGTGGGCGGGCCGGTGCTGGCGCCGGAACTGATGCCGCAGGTCGTGCGCGTGCGCCGCGATCTGGAGCCGGGCTCGATCATCGTGCTGTCGGACCGCTTCCACCTTTATCATATCTCCAGCCCCGGCGTGGCGATCCGCTATGGCGTCGCCGTCGGCCGGGCCGAGTTGAAGTTCCGCGGCACGGCCGAGGTCGCGCGCAAGGTCGAATGGCCCAGTTGGAAGCCCACGCCCGAGATGATCGAACGCAGCCCCGGACATTACGCCAAATATGCGGACGGGATGCCGGGCGGGCCGAACAACCCGCTGGGGGCGCGCGCGCTCTACCTCTACCAGAACGGCCATGACACCGCGATCCGCATCCACGGCACGGTCGAGCCGCAATCCATCGGCAGCGCCGTGTCGAACGGCTGCATCCGGATGGTGAACGAGCATGTGATCGACCTCTATTCCCGCGTGGCGATCGGCACGCCGGTGACGGTGTTCTGAGGCGCAGGCAGGCGGTCCGCAGTCCGCGGGCGGGTTTCCCCTTGACGCCGAACCCCGCCTTGTCTAGCTAGCGCGGCACGGCGGCTAGGTAGCTCAGCAGGTTAGAGCACGTGACTCATAATCACGGGGTCGGGGGTTCGAGTCCCCCCCTCGCCACCACCCTCCCCTTCTAGGATCACGCCCCGGCCGGGGCCTCGCCCTTGCGTTGCGTCAGCGCGTGGTGCAGGTGCCGGATCTCGTGGTTGAGCGCCGCTAAACGCTTGGGCGACATGTCGGCCTGGGCAAACAGCGCCTCGGCCAGGCAGACGGTATCGGCCTGCAGCGCGCGGCCGCGATCCGTCAGCGTCACCAGAACCCCGCGTTCGTCGTCGACCCGGCGCGCCCGGCTGACGAGCCCCGCCGCCTCCAGCCGCTTGACCAGCGGCGTGATCGTGCTCGGCTCCAGATCCAGCCGGGCGGCGATTGCCCCGATGCCGCGGCCATCCTCCTCCCACAGCACGTGCAGCACAAGATATTGCGGATAGGTGATGCCCAGCCGGTCCAGCAGCGGCTTGTAGAGCCGGTTGATGGCAAGGGAGGCCGCGTAGAGCGAGAAGCAGAGACGTTCATCAAGTGTGGGAATGTGGGTCATGGCGCCACTTACCACGATATTAGTTATCGCGGCAACGAAAAAGCTGGGCATGATCCGTCGCAGCGGCCAGTCGTTCACTTGTCGCGAACATAATTACCGCGATAAGCAAAAAGGAGCGATGATGTCTGTCAAGGTTCTCTACAAGACCCAGGCCACTGCCACCGGCGGGCGCGAAGGTCAGGCCCGCAGCGACGACGGCCGTCTGGAGGTCGCGCTGTCGACGCCGCAGGAACTGGGCGGTGCGGGCGGCGCCGGCACCAATCCCGAACAGCTGTTCGCCGCGGGCTATGCCGCCTGCTTCCTCGGCGCACTGAAGGCAGTCGCCGGTCAGCAGAAGCTGAAGATCCCCGCCGATGCGTCCATCACCGCCTCTGTCGGGATCGGTCCGCGCGCGGAAGGCGGCTTCGGCATCACCGCTGATCTGGCGATCAGCTTGCCGGGACTGGCGCGCGAGGATGCGGAACGGCTGGTCGCGGCGGCGCACCAGACCTGCCCCTATTCCAACGCGACCCGCAACAATGTCGATGTCGGCCTGACCGTCCTCTGATCCCCTGCCGCGGCACGCGTCGCCGCATGCGAAAAGGGCCGGGATGTCCCGGCCCTTCCGATCCTGCCTGCGGGCGGGATCTCAGTTGATGGTGTTCGGCGCCAGCGCGCGCGACAGGCTCGCCTCGCCCTGCCCGTGCACCGCCACGTCGTAATCCGCGACCGTATCGGTGCGGGCGGTGTCGAGCAGGCGGTTGGTGATGTCCTCGGGCGTGGCGGTGGTGAACTTGCTGCCCAGGATGGCGGCATAGCCCGACACGACCGGCGCGGCGAAGGAGGTGCCGTAGAGGCCGGTGATGTCGCCCTCGACGCCGACCACCAGGAAGTTTTCCTGCACCTCGGCATTGTCGCCGGCGTAGTTGGAGTAATCGGCCAGATAGGCCGGATTGTCCACGGTGCCGTTATGTTCCAGCGCGCCGACGAACAGGGTCGATTCGCCGCCGACCAGCGCCATGTTCAGCTGGTCGATGCTGCCGCCCACGGCATCGCCGATCGCGACCGCGTCGTTGCCGGCGGCCTTCACGACCACGGCCTGCCCGGTCTGCGCATATTCGATGATCGATTCCTCGCGCGCGCCCCACGGGATCGCACCCGTCGGGAACCGCTTGGGGATGTACATCCCGTAGCTGAGGTTCAGCACGTCCAGCCCGCTGTGCAGTTGGACAGCCGAGTTCGAGGTGAAGTTCTTGGCGTAGAAATCCGCCTCGGGCGCCAGCAGCATGATCTGGCGGCCGGTCCACATGCCGTGGGTCCACTTCTTCGAGCCTTCGCCCAGGTTGCCGCGGAAGCGGTCATTGCTGGTGAAGTCGTCGATGACGGTCACCGACACGCCCTGGCCCTTGTAATCGTCGGCCCAGGCATCGGCGACATCGTCGCTCATCCAGTCCTGCAGAACCTGCGCCCCGGCAACACCCGCCGACAAGGACAGGGTGACGGCAGCGATGCCCGCCAAGGCCATTCCCTTGAAAGTCATTTTGATTACTCCAAACCGCGACTGCGCGGATCCCTCAGAAATTCCAGCGGTAGCTCAACGTAACAACGTGTCGATCGTAAGGCGGCACGTCGAGGAGATACTGCAGCGTCTCGCTTGGAGCAAGAGTCGAGGCAGCGAGCCTGCAATTGACCTCCTGCACGCCACCAATGGCACCGTAGTCCGCGGTGCATGTCTCCTCCGTCACCGATCCGCCGAGAATCGTCGAGGCGGTCAGCGTAAGGAAGGCATTGGGCGAGACCTGCCACTGCCGGGTGAAGCCAAGGCGCAGGCTGGGGTCGATGCGGTATTTCGGCCCGGATTCGCCGGTGCTGACGCCCCAGAGAATGCCGAAATCCGGCGTCACCTGGGTCAGCAGCAGGATACTCAGATCCTCCCAGTCCGAACTGTACCAGTCCCGGAACCGCACACGGGTGCCGTCGGACAGCTCATAGCCGCCGGGGCGCAGGCTGCGGACATCGGTGCTGCGCTGGCCGCCCTGCCGCAGCGACACGAGGTTGGTGCGGCGTTCCTCGGGAAACGGCACCGGCGGGGCGAAGGGCCGGGCCGAAAAGGAGGGGCCGGAAAAACCCGAGCGGGCGGGCGGCGGGGCAGGAAACTGCGGGGCGGTCTGCGCCGCCGAGGGGACCGGCGCGCCCGCCAGCGCCAGGGCCAGCAGGATGGGGGCAAGCGCCGCCCGCACCGCGTGGACAGCACTGCGCCGGCGGCCGGGCGGCGCGGGACGCCGGGGGCGCGGCCAGAAGGCGGGTCTTGGGCAGTGCGGCAAGATGCGGGTCCCGACTACCGGACCCGCGGGCGCCAATTGCCCGCGGGCCGGAACGTGGCCCTATTGCCATTCCGCCGTCAGGCTGGCCAGAACTTTTGGCCAGCCGCCGCAACAGCCTGTCCTGCCGTTGCCTTACTGGCCGGACCCGGCCGCGGTCAGGCGCAGGATCTGCGAGCTTCCCGCCTGCCGGTTCTCGGTCGCGGCATAGACCGCGCCATCGGGGCCGACCTTCACGTCGCGGACCCGCGCGTCCAGCGGCACCCGTTCCTCGTAATGGACGCGGTCGCCTTCGACATGCAGCACCACCACGCCTTCCGAGACCAGCCCGCCCACCAGCAGCGCATCCTGCCATTCGGGGAACTCGTCGCCCTGGTACAGCGCCATGCCCGAGGGGGCGATCACCGGATCCCAGTAATAGATCGGCTGCTGCGTGCCCTCCATCTCGGTGATGCCGTCGCCGATGGGCGCGCCGCTGTAGTCGATGCCGTAGGTGACTTCCGGCCAGCCATAGTTGCGCCCGGCCTCGGGACGGTTCAGTTCGTCGCCGCCGCGCGGACCGTGCTCGACCGTCCACAATGCCCCGTCCGGCCCCAGCGTCGCCGCCTGCAGGTTGCGGTGGCCGATGCTCCAGACCTCGGGCAGGCCGGCGCCGGCATTGGCACCGCCCTCGGCGAAAGGATTGCCGGGCGCGGGCGCGCCGTCGGGCGTGATGTGAAAGATCTTGCCGAACCCGCTTTCCGGGTCCTGCGCCTCGACCCGCGTCTGGCGGTCGGAGCGTTCGCCCACGGTGACGAACAGGTCGCCCTCGCCGTCGAAGACGAGGCGCGAGCCGAAATGCTTGTCGCCGTCATAGGTGGGCATCTGGCGGAAGATGACGCTGACATCGGTCAGGGTCGTGGCATCCTCGCCCATCTCCAGCCGGCCGCGGGCGACCGAGGTGCCGTTGCCGCCATCGCGCGGTTCGGCGAAGGAGAAGAAGACGAGCCCGTCCTCCTCGAATTCCGGCGACAGGGCGAGGTCCAGAAGACCGCCCTGCCCCACCGCCGCCACCTCGGGCACGCCCTCGATGGCGGGGCCGACGCTGCCGTCCTCGGCCACGATGTGCATGGCGCCTTCCTTGGCCGAGACGAGCATGCGCCCGTCCGGCAGGAATTCCATCGACCACAGCTGCGGCAGGCCCTCGGCCACCACCTCGGTCTCGACCTCGGGCATCTCGCGGGGCTGCGGCGCGCGGGTCTGGCCGATGAAGGCGGGTTCCTGGTCGGGGGCGTTGGGGGCGGCGGTTTCCACCGGCAGGCCGGCGGCCGTGCCTTCGTCGCCATGCGCGGGATCGGTGCCTTCCGCCCCCTGCGCCAGCGCCGGGCCCGCCAGCAACAAGGCCAGCAGGCTGGCGGAGGTTCCGGTCACGAAGGCGGGCGTCGCTCGGAGGGTCGGTCGTTGCATGGCAGATCCCCTGTCTGATGGCGAGTTCATGTGGCGAATGGGGCCCGCACACGCGCACGCGCCCGAGGCCCAACGGGCCGGCCCGGCGCCGGTTCGATAACAGCGGATCACCATGCGGTTATCGGGGGGGCCGGGAACGGTCGCGGGGCCGTCACCCCTTCAACAATTCGCTTTCCAGCTTCAGCACCCGGTCGCCATCCTCCTGCCGCAGCAGATAGGCGGGTCGCGCCTTGGTGCCCTTGCGGGTGATGGTCTTGCCCTTGATGGTGCGCTGCACGCGGCGGGTGAAGACCTCGGCCACTTCGCCTTTGCCCTCGCCCCGGCCCCAGGTCCAGCGAACGGTGTCGCCCTTCGAGAATTTCGCCATCGCACCCTCCATCGGCCTTGCGGCCAACGCGCGGGCGGGCGGCGGCGTTCCCTAGAGCCCCGCCTCGGCGGCGATGGCGGCGCGGGACTTGCGGGCGCGCTCGGTCGCGGATTTCAGCTGGCCGCAGGCGGCCATGATATCCTCGCCCCGCGGCGTGCGGATCGGCGAGGCATAGCCCGCCTTGTAGATGATGTCGGCGAAGGCCTCGATCCTCTCCCAGTCCGACCGCTGATAGGGCGCGCCCGGCCATTCGTTGAAGGGGATCAGGTTGATCTTCGCGGGGATGCCCTGGATCAGCTTCACCAGCCGCCGCGCATCGGCATCGCTGTCGTTCACGTCCTTCAGCATCACATATTCGAAGGTGATCCGCTCGCTGTTCGACAGTTTCGGATAGTCGCGCAGCGCGGCCAGCAGCGTTTCGATGTTCCACTTGCGGTTCACCGGCACCAGCCGGTCGCGCACCTCGTCGGTGGTGGCGTGGAAGCTGATCGCCAGCTGGCAGCCGATCTCTTCGGCGGTGCGGGCGATTTCCGGCACGATGCCCGAGGTGGACAGCGTGATCCGGCGGCGGCCCAGCCCGATGCCCTCGCCATCCATCACCACGCGCATCGCGTCGCGCACATTCTCGAAATTGTAGAGCGGCTCGCCCATGCCCATCAGCACGATGTTCGACACCAGCCGGTCGCCGGTCGATCCGGTGCCGACGGCGGGCCATTCGCCCAGATCGTCGCGGGCCAGCATCACCTGCCCCACGATCTCGCCCGCGGTCAGGTTGCGCACCAGCTTTTGCGTGCCGGTATGGCAGAAGGAACAGGTCAGCGTGCAGCCCACCTGCGACGAGACGCACAGCGTGCCGCGCCCCTCTTCGGGGATATAGACGACCTCGACCTCATGCCCGCCGGCGATGCGGACGAGGTATTTGCGCGTGCCGTCGGCCGAGACCTGACGCGACACCACCTCGGGCAGGGCGATCTCGAACCGGTCGGCCAGCAGCGCGCGGTAGTCCTTGGCGAGGTTGGTCATCGCCGCGAAGTCGCGCACGCCCCAGTAATAGACCCATTGCCAGATCTGGCCGACGCGCATCTTCGCCTGCTTCTCGGGCGTGCCCGCCTCGACCAGCGCCGCGCGCAACTGGTCCCGCGTCAGCCCGACGATGTTGACGCGGGCCGCATCCGGCAGGCGGCGCGGGATCGTCAGCACGTCCTGCGTGATCGGCGTGCCGACGGCGGTCTGGGCGGGCGTCTGGTCGGTCATCGGGGCCTCGGGCGGGCTTGGGCGGCGGAAGGCTGCGGCGGGAATGCGCCTCTATATGGGATTCGCGGGCAAAACAAAACAGCCCTTGCCGCAGACCGGACATGACAAAGGCCCGGACCATCGCCCGGGCCATCCGTCGATCATGGCGGCCGCCGTCAGCTGGCGCAGCGCCTGGCGGCCTCGTCCATCGCCGCGGTGAAGCCGAGCAGCGAGAAGGTGTCCTGCGTCTGCGTACCCCGGCTCGACCGCGCGGTCAGCACGGCCGAGGACCCCGCCTTCATCGCCGCGATGATCCGGGCATCGTCATCCCGCGACCCCGACCAGGCCCATTCGCCATCGGTGAACAGGTTGTAGGTGCTGTTGCCGACGACCAGATCCGCCGTCGAGCCGCCGGCGAAGGGATAGCCGCCGGTGAAGGACACCTCGCCCGTGGCGTTGCCCGGACGGAAGGTGATGAACAGCAGGATGTCGCCGCGCTGCACCTGGACGGCCTGGCCGTCACGGGTGTTCACCGTCTCCTTGGGCTTGGACACGCCCCAGCATTCCTTCGGGTTCTCCTCGACGAAGACGCTCCAGTCGGTCTTGGCCGCGACCCGGTTGCTCGATTCCTGGGCCCCGGCCATGCCCGCTGCCAGCGCGCCGGCCAGTGCCGCCGCAGTCGCGAAACCCCGCGTGATGCGTGATGTCATCGTCTCAATGCCTCCAGCCGTCTCTGCCTCTTCGCCCTTGCGGGCGTTCCTGCCGAGCCCCCCACCTGCGGGCTGCCCTGGTTCGCCGGATCGCGGCAACCCCGGGTTTTTTGCACCTTTTCCGTTGGCGGCGGGCATTTCAACTCGATATGTGCCTGATAGCCCAAGTCCGGCGCGTGACGAAAGCCCCGGAGGCGGAAAATCGCGCATGTGTGAGGGGATCCGGGATGACGGCCGAACCGATGATCGAACTGTGGCGGGGCGGAATGCTGGAAAGCTGGCATGCCGGCCACGCGGTGATATGGGGCCCGTCGGGGATCGAGATGGCCTGGGGCGATCCGCAGGCGGTGATCTTCCCGCGGTCCTCCTGCAAGATGCTGCAGGCGCTGCCGCTGCTGGAAAGCGGCGCGGCCGATGCCGCCGGCCTGACCGAGCCGCAGCTGGCGCTGGCCTGCGCCAGCCACAACGGCGCCGCGCTGCATGTCGAGGCGGTGGGGCGCTGGCTGTCGGACCTCGGGCTGGGCGAGGCCGACCTGCGCTGCGGCAGCCACATGCCCGGCGATCCGGCGGAACGCGACCGGCTGACCTGTTCCGGCACCAGCCCCTGCCAGATTCACAACAACTGTTCGGGCAAGCATGCGGGCTTCCTGACCTGGACGCGCCACGCCAAAGCCGGCCCCGAATATGTCGAAGTCGACCACCCGCTGCAGCAGGCGATCCGCGCCGCCTTCGAGGAGGTGACGCAGGAAGCCTCCCCCGGTTTCGGGATCGACGGCTGTTCCGCCCCGAACTTCGCCACCACGGTCGCGGGGCTGGCGCGGGCGATGGCCTTCTTCGCCGGCGCGAACCCCGAAGGCGGGGCGCGCGACCGCGCCGCCGCCCGGCTGACCCGGGCCATGGCCGCCTTTCCCGAACTGGTGGCGGGCGAGGGCCGGGCCTGCACCGCGCTGATGCGGGCGATGGGGGGCCGCGTCGCGGTGAAGACCGGCGCCGAGGCGGTGTTCGTGGGGATCCTGCCCGACCAGCGGCGCGGCATCGCGCTGAAGATCGTCGATGGCGGCACCCGCGCGGCCGAGGCGGCGATCACCGCGCTCCTGGTCCGGCTGGGCGCGCTGGAGCCGGGGCATCCGGTGGTGGCGCAGTATCTGACCGGGCCGCAGAAGAACTGGCGCGGCATCGTCACCGGCGAGATGCGGCTGGCCCCCGGCTTTGCCTGACGGCGGGGCGGGAGGCGGCTAGCCCTTCACCGCCTCCAGCCGTTCGCGATGCTCGCGCCGCAGTTCCCGCCGCAGCTCCGCCGCGCGCATCCGTTGCCGCTCGGCATCGGTCGCGGGCACCAGCGGCGGCACCCCGGCGGGCCGGCCCTCGTCATCCACGGCGACCATGGTGAAATAGCAGGAATTGGTGTGGCGGCGGGTGCCGGCGCGGATATCCTCGGCTTCGACCCGGATGCCCACCTCCATCGAGGTGCGGCCGGTCAGGTTGATCGCGGCGCGGAAGGTGACCAGTTCGCCCACATTGATCGGTTCGAGGAAGAACACCTGATCGACCGACAGCGTGACGGCATAGCGTTTGGAATAGCGCGAGGCGCAGGAGAAGGCGACGCGGTCCAGCAGGTTCAGCAGCGCGCCGCCATGCACCTTGCCGCTGAAATTCGCCATGTCCGGCGTCATCAGCACCGTCATTTCCAACTGGTGGTCGTTCATCGCCGCCTCGTTCGCTGTCCCCTACCGCTTGCTAGCGCGGCGGGCGCGATCAGGCCACGAATTCTTCGGCGGAATAGCCCTGCAGATACAGAAGCGCCGTCAGATCGCCGTGGTTGATGCGGATGTCGCATTGCGCGGCGACCGCGGGCTTGGCATGCAGCGCCACCCCCGCGCCCGCCATGCCCAGCATCCCCAGGTCGTTCGCCCCGTCGCCCACCGCGATCACCCGGTCATGGCCGATGCCCAACCGCGCCGAGATCTCGGTCAGCGCCTGCATCTTGGCCTCGCGGCCAAGGATCGGCTCGGCCACCCGGCCCGTCAGCAGGCCGTCCTCGACCAACAGCGTGTTGGCGCGGTTCTCGTCGAACCCCAGATGCGCCGCCACCGCAGCGGTGAAGGCGGTGAACCCCCCCGACACCAGCGCCGCGAAGCCGCCATTGGCGCGCATCGTCGCCACCAGTTCCCGCCCGCCGGGGGTATAGGTGATGCGGTCCGCCAGAACCTGCGCAATCACGCCTTCCGGCAGACCGGCCAGCAGGCCCACCCGCTCCTTCAGCGCGCCCTCGAAATCCAGTTCGCCATTCATCGCCCGGGCGGTGATCGCCGCCACCCGCGGCCCGACGCCCGCCAGGTCGGCCAGTTCGTCGATGCATTCCTGCCCGATCATGGTCGAATCCATGTCCGCCAGCAGCAGCGCCCGCCGCCGCCCCTCGGTCGGCTGCACCACCAGATCGGTGCCGAGGCCCTGCAGACCCTCCCAGACCTCCCACCGGTTGGCGGGGATCGACGGCACCGCGAATTCCGCCGCGATCCCCTCCGCCAGCCAGCGCGCATCGCCCCCGCCCCAGGCGTCGCGCAGCGATTCGACGGTCGTGCGCTGCAGGTCGGCCCGGGCCGGGCTGGCAAGAAGGGTGACGGTGAACATGGCTCTGCCCCTGTGGTGATGCGGGGGCGGGGTTACGCGATATTCGCGGGGCAGGCCAGTATCCGCGATGTGGAGGGCCCCGGGGAAAGGTCCGGCATCGGCGCTCATCCTGTGCCGGACCTGCGGGCCCGCCGTTTCGCCTTGTCGCCACAGGTCGCCATCTCGCACCAGCGGCGCGAGCCGTTCTTGGTCCGGTCGATGAACAGCCAGTGGCAGTCCTCGGGCGGGCATTGCTTCAGCCGGTCGAGGTCCGACCCGCGCAGCAGGTCGAGCGCCGCCCATGCGACCGGCCCGACGATGCGGTCGGGACCGTCGAACGACAGATGCGCCGGCACTCCGGCGAGGGTCGCGCGCGCAAGGCTGCCGGCAGCCAGATCGCGGATGGTAGCAAGCGCCTCGGCCGGCGGTTCCTCGGAATGCGCGATGGCGGCGCCCGTCGCATCCACGGCGCGGCGCAGGCGGTGGACGGTCGCAACGAGCGTTCGCGCCTCGTCGGTTGCGGGCGACCAGCCGTCCTCGATCAGTCCTGCCGCGACCGCCCAACGCCGCACCGCCTCGACCGTCGCCAGATGATCGACCTCGCGCGCCGTGCCGCGAAAGCTGAAGGTGTTGGCGAGATCGAGCGCGAGGTTGCCGCCGACGCGCCGCGGCAGAGGAGGTTGCTCCTCCGCGTCACGACGATCCCCCGGTTCCCCGCTTGCCTGCATCCCGCACCCCCTGCCCCACCGCTAGCGCAGCCCCTCCCGGTCCACAAGAATGCGGCATATCTCCACCCGGTCGGGCTTTTCGATCAGGAGTTCGTCGCCGCGGGGCAAGAGGTGGACCTTGGTCGGGTCACCCTTGGTGAAGGCGCGCATCTCCGCCATCTCGTTCCAGTAGGAGATGAAGGTGAACCAGCTTTCCTGTTCCCGGTCCTCGCGGAGAAGCTGGAATCCCATGGCGGTATCCTGAAGGGGCGGGATCCCGCCGGCGCGCAGATAGGGCTCGTAATCGTCGGCCCGGGCGCGGCGGGTCCGCGCCCGCCAGATGCGGGCGAGACGCGGCCCGCCGTCCCGCAACCCCTGCCGGTCGTCCAGGATGCGGTGGATCTCGATTCGCGCGGGCAGGTCGATCAGCAACTCGGGGTCCCGGGCGAGATGATGGACCTCGGTCGGATCCCCCCCGGTGAAGCTGGTCATCGCCTCCATGTCGGCCCAGTAGGACACCGTCGTGAACCACGTCTCGTCCTCACGATCCTCGCGGAAAAGCTGCACGCCAAGCGCGGTCTCCTCGAGCGGCGGAACGCCTTCGCGGCGGTTATAGGCCGCGTAATCGTCGGCGTCGGTGCGGCGGGTCCGCCCGCACCAGATGCGGGCGATGGTCGGTCTGGTCGGCATGGTCATCTCCGGGAACGGGTGGCGGCATGCCGAACGCGCGGGTGTCAAGCGTGTCGCCGGGCGAGGAAATCGCGGATGAGGGGCAGCGCCTGGTCAAAATGGGTCTCAAGCAGCCAATGGCCGGCATCCTCCAGAAGATGCAGTTCGGCATCCGGAAGGTCGCGGTGATAGGCGCGGGCGGATTCGGCCGGCATGTAGCCGTCCTGCGGCCCCCAGACGATCAGCGTCGGCGGGCGCCGCTCGCGCAGGAAGGCCTGATAGTGCGGAAACCAGCGAAGGTTCTGTTCGAGCTTCTCCATCAGCCCGACCGCGATCTTGCGGCGCATGGGCGTGTCCATCAACGGCCAGTGCAATTTCCACAGATCGGGCGGAATGCGCATCGCGACGTCATCCGCCACCTCGCCGACGAACTCTGCCCGGAAACCGTCCTTGCTGACGGCCTCCTCCAGCGGGCGGCGGTTCTGCGCGGTCTTGTCGGCCCAGTAGGCCCGGATCGTCGCGTATTTCGGGCCGAGCGCGTCTTCGTAGATGTCGCCGTTCTGGATGATCAGCGCGGCGATCCGGTCGGGATGCGCGATGGCGTGCCGAAGGCCGATCTGCGAGCCGTAATCGTGCAGCCACAGGGCATAGCGGTCGAGGCGGAGATGGTCGGCGACGGCGGTCAGCACGGTTTCAAAGGCGTCGAAGTCGTAGCCGAATCCGCCGGGGTCGGGCGTGTCGCTGTAGCCGAAACCCGGCCAGTCGAACGCCACGGTTCGCCAGCGATCGGCCAGCGCCGGCATCAGCCGGCGGAACTGGTAGGAGGAACAGGGATAGCCATGCGGCAGCAGAACCACCGGGGCATGCGTCGCGCCCGCCTCACGCAGGAACAGGCGATGCCCACCGATGATCTCGTGGCGATGCCGGATGAACGGGTCAGTCATGATATCCCCCCTTCTACACCGTCAAAACGCATTTAGCCGGTGCGAGGTTCCACGCGGAGAGGCGATCGCCCACCCCGCCGCATGGCCCCGCGCTGGCTGTGCGCCCGCGTCGCTCGGGAGGGCGCGGGGAAGGCGCGGGCAAAACGAAGCGCGCTGCGATCAAGACCCTTGCTTTCGCGCCCCGGCCCGCGTAATCTCCGCGGCGGGACACCCTTCCCCAACGATGGGAGAAGAAAGCGCCTAAATTACCTATCATTTTCATTGGTTTGCTGGCGTCTTCTTCCGGGGCTGTGCAGGTTTTGTGCTAAACACCGCATCGGTCACCGTGCGATCCTCGATAGCGTGGGCGTAGGTCTTCAGGACGATGCCGGCATCCTTCCATCCACCGCGGGCGGCGACGGTCTTCACATCGAGCCCCGCCCGCAGCATCAGCGTCGCAAATCCATGCCGGCAGCAATGGGGACTGCGATGGTCGAGGCATGCGCGCTCGATCGCGTTTTTCCAGGGCTGGGTCACGCTGTCCCTGGCGGAGTAGCCGAACACATGATCATCGGGCGCGCGGTTGCTCGGGGTGCCCTCCAGGGCGATGACCACCTCGGCTGGCAGATGCGACATGTTCTCTTCGTTGTTCTTGTGGCTCATGGGGATCTTCACTGTCCCGGCTTCTAGATCGACATGCCGCCAAGTCACCGCCAGCGCCTAGCTGATCCGCGCCGCGGTGCCCAGCATGAACAGGCACAACGCGCCAAGATGCGGAGAGGCATGGTCCGCAAAGGCATGGGCCCATGCGGGGTCGATGATGGTCTTGGTTTTCACCTCGACCGGGAAGCGCTTGATCTTCATGGGCGCGCACCAGCCAAGGCCCGCGGCATGGTTGATGATCGCCTGAGTCGGCGCGATGACTTGGCGGTTCCGGGTTGCGCCTTTCACCTTCGGATACAGCGTGAACGCCGACTGCCGGACCGCCTCGCCGGTGATCTCGCGCAAGCGGGTGTCCTTCCAATGCTCGGCGACCCTCAGCACGAACCTGTCCGACTTCTCGGCATCGACGTAGGAAAGAGCCGCCTGCGCGAACGTGACATGCGCGTGGGGTCCGTCGAGGTGCCGCCGCCACTCTGCGGCCTCTACTTCCGCTGCGATCCGCTGCGCGATGATCGCGTCGATGTCTGCGGGCGTGTGGGACTGATGCTCGACAGCACCTTGTCCTCTGGCAGGGCCGCGCGAACGCGCGCTTCGTCGATCCGCCCGGTGGCCGAGTGGCTCGTGCAGAGCGTGGCGACCAGAACGTCGCGCGTGACTGGCATGAGCGGGAGAAGCTGGCGAGCGATGCCGCTGAACTGGCCGCGGTGCGCGCCGAGATGGGTCTGCCGGATGATGAGCGTCTTCGACGCATTCGAGGCGCCCATGATGTCGGGCCGGAGAGAGGGGCGGACGCGGAGGTTTAAGTGACCGGGAGATAGCGCCGGGGGTGAACCTCAGACCGACCTGCTGTTAACCAAGGCTGGAGAGTGAGGGCGACGTCACTCTGCGCCGCGCGTTGTGTCAGGCGGCCACCCCCGCCTCCTGAGCCAGAACCACCAGTTGATCCCGCGCCCGCTCGTCAAGCCCGGGCATCGGTCGGATGGGCAATCGCCTTCTCCATCACGGTCGTGTCGACCGCCCCGCGCTTGACGCTGTCCCCGTCGATGGCACCGGACCTCTGCCGGCCCGGATCGTCTGGGTCAGCAGCCATTCGACCCCTTCCTCGCCGATGCGACCACGTGAGCGGGTCGGCGAGGAGGGGTCAATCGGCAGCTTGTGCTGGAAGAAGGTCTCGCCGGTGAGGTGCTGGCAATGCGAGTTCTCCACCAAACGCGCGACCACCGCCTCGTCCGACAGCCGATAGGCGTGCTAGAGATAGAGCAGCCCCGCCACCAGCCGCGGCACTGTCGCGGGCCGTCCCTTGCCGGACGGAAAGAACCCCGCCCATTCCCGCTCGAACGCCTCCCAGTCGATCAGCGCCGCCAGTTTCACCAACTCGTGCCGCGGGTCGATCATGTCGACAAGCCGAGGGAGCAGCAGGTCATCCTGTTCCGGAGGGCGCGGACGGTGCTTCATGGCAGAACCAAAACTGCAAGGTTTCCGCGGAAATCATACAAAACCCTGCAGGCCAAGGCGAGAAAATTCGCAACGTTTCAGCGCAAAGTCAATGGCATGGGCCTTGTTCAGGGCGAACTTCATCATGGCCTGATCTCCTCGGTCTTGGAGACCAGCAGACGTCAGATCGTAGCTTCCGTCACTGTCCGATTTCGGGGGGTAGCTCACAGTGGACCGCACCCTCTACCGGCTGCGCAACCTCGTCGAGCGCTGCTTCAACAAGCTGAAGAACGCCCGCCGCGTCGCCACCCGCTAAGACAAAACCGCAGAGAGCTTATTGGGGTTCATCGACATCACCTCGATCCGTCTCTGGCTCCGCCATTTGTCAACATGACCTAGGCAGCGCACAGGCGCTTCTTCATTGGACACCAGCCGTCCCCCGTCGGCCCCGCTCCGCCCGGCCCCAGACGGCTTCAAGCCGGTCGAGCATCTTATCCTCGCTGAAATTGCGCTCGACTTGGGCGCGAGCGGCAAGACCCATTTCGTGCCACCGCGGCCTATCTGCAAAGGCGCGGCGCATCCCTGCGGCAAACGAAGCGGGATCTGGTGCGGTGATCAGCCACCCCGTCTTTCCGTCGAGCACTGTTTCGGCGGGGCCACCGGCTTGGTGGGCGAGAACCGGTTTCGCCATTGCCATGCCCTCAATCACCGACAAGCCGAAGGGTTCCGGGTCAAGGCGGGTGTTGAGGATGATGTCGCTTGCCGCATACCAGGGGCCGATGTCTTGGATCGGCCCCTGAAAGAAAAGCTGCTCACTCACGCCTAGTTCTTGCGCCCGGGACCTCACAGACGCGACAAAACTGCTATCCAAAGGGCCGCCGCAAATCAGCACGTTCGGGCGATGACCCTCAGCCGCCAGCAGGCCCAGGGCCTCGACCAGAACGCCAAGGCCCTTGTTCGGCACAAGCCTTGCGAATAGTCCAAGAACCGCGCCATCCCCGCGCAGCCCGAGGGATCTTCGCAGTTCCGCGGCAGCGGCAGGATCCCAACGCCCGGGGAAGAACTCCTGAATGTCGATCCCCAGATGCAAGACTTCCGCCTGAACGGCCCGCGACCCCAAGGTGCCTAGCGTATAGCGGGAGTTGGCCAGCGGCACGAGGTTTGCCCGGCGCCCGAGCAGCGCATAAAGCCTCCGATTAATGTCCAGCGGATACGTGTCCGAGACACCGTTGGGCATCATCCAATAAAGAGGAATACCGCAGCGTCTGGCAACCAGTGCGGCCATCGGCACTTCGAGGGGGCTCTGAACTACGATCCTATCTGCCGCTGTATTGCGCGCCAGCGCCGTTAGGCGCCCGATCATCCGGAACTGTGTCAACGCTCGTGATCCTAGTGCCGCTGCTTTTCCCCAGCGGGCCTCACCGGCGTTCTGCAGGGAGGCGCCCGGCGCGATTTGAGTGATCTCTGCGCCCATCGCGCACCAGCCTTGCGCTGCTCCGGCTCCGCCCGTCAAGAGGGCAACATGGACAGTGTAGCCGCGGGCCGTCAGGCCGCCAACGAGGCTGTCCCAGACCCGCCGCACGCCATAGCCTTCTGTGCCCGAGGCGATGAAGAGAAGGCGCTTTTGCTGGGTCATTGCCGGATCCGCACTTTATAAAGATAGCTGTTTCATGCGGGTTTCCGCGACCGGATCACTCCGGCCATCGCCCCGAGCAGTTCGCGATTGAACACCATGTTGGCGGCCACGAAAACCGCCAGTGCTCCGGCAGTTTCCAGCGCTGCCCGCCCCACAATTGCCCAAGTATCGGCATCTGCATAGCGGTCCGGCGCCAGCAGAAACAGCCCCCCCACCACTAGGAAGTAAGGCCCAAGGCAACGCAGCCAGAAGGCCCCGATCCGCCGCCAGCCAATTCCGATCCGGCGCACACCCATCGGAAAGGTTATCAGCCCCGTCGCCGCCCGTTGGACTGCCACGGCGATGGCGGCGCCATAAAGTCCACCCAGCCAGGCTCCGACGGCCGAACAGACCAGGATCAGCGCTCCGTCGAACACAAGCGTGCCCAGCCGCAGGCTCCATGCGCCCTGTGCCTCGAGGACGACACCGCCCATCGTCGCCGTCAGGCGCACCGGCTGGATTGCAGCAACCGACAGCACGACCACGATCGCGCCGTCCCACTTGCCGCCCCAGATCAGATGGACCATAACGGCGCCAAAACCGATCAGACAGATCGACAGCATGCACGCCATCAGCGTGATCGCCCCGCTCGACATCAGAACCTGTCTCTGCAACGCGGGAAGGTCGTTCTTGAGCTTGGAAAAGACCGGAAGCAGGGTTTGGTTGATGCCGCTGGCCAGCAAGATCGTCACGTTGGTGATTAGCATGAAGCCGAAGAAATAATACCCCACGTCCTGCGATTGCAGCATCTTGCCTAGAACCAGGTAATCGCCGTTCATGCCAAGCGCGAACAGGAAGGCCGAAATGATGATCCAGCGCAGTTGCCAGGCCATCGCACGGAACCGGGCGAATGACAGGCGGAAACCGATGTGGAATGGCGCCGCCGTGCGCGCGAGCATAGTCAGATGCAGTATCGCGCCAGCCAACAGCGCCAGCGCCATCGTGAAACCCGCAGTTCCGACGGCCGCCCCGATGATTAGCACTGCGTAGTAGGTCAGCGACCGGCGCATCTCTATCAGGTTCAACGTCCGGAACGCCAGTCGAGCGCTGAGCACCGCCATCAGGATCGTCGACATCGCGATCAGCGGCAGGCTAAGAGCTTGAACAAAGATGATGAGGAACAGGCCTGGCACGTCGTAGAGGCTCTGGAAGGCTGCCCCCGTCACGATCAGCAGCACAAAACCGATCAGGCCCATCCACAGCGCGAACGCAGAATACTCGGGCAACAGAGCGTCCAGACGCTCCTGCTGCTGGATCAGCGCCTTGGACACGCCAGAATTCTGGAAACCGCTTACAAAGATCATGGCCGTCGTGAGGAGTGCAAAGATCGCATAGGTCTCGACCGCCAGGAGATAGCCAAGGGCGATCTGACTGACAAAGGACAGCGCCTTGGAAAAGATCAGCGCCGCGGCGGTCCAGACCATGCCCCTGAAGGCAACGCGCCCGCTGCCTGCTGGCCGCTGCCCTTTTGGATCCTCTGCCATGCTCGCTATCGTCTCGACGCACTCAAGTCGACCGCCTCGGCCACTCGAGCGCGGGCGGACAAACTGTCGAGGTAGGCTTGCGTGTCTATGACCACTTTCCCGTCGGGGTCGGCCGCTGCCCAAGCGTCATGGGCCGCGATCAGCTGTTCCAGCCAGGCCGCATCGATCTCATCTGCGGGCACCGCGCCATAGCTTTGCGACACTACGCTGAACGGGCTCTCCGAGGCGAGCCAGTCAACCATCGTGCGCACCTTCCGGCTATAGCCCACAAAGCAGACTGCCTTGCCGAGGGTCAGCGAGTTCAGGCAGCCATGCATTCGGCCTCCGACGAACAGGTCAATCTCGCGCAGGGCGGCGGCCACGGTGGCGAAGGAGATCGGGCCCTCGAACCTCAGCACCTTTGCCTGGACGTCGGGCGACAGGGCCGAGTAGAGGCGCGCCAGCGCGTCGGGATCGCTGAGCGAGGGCAGGCCTTCGCTGGAGTAGACATGTGGCACAAGGGAGACTTCATAGCCCTTTCCGACCAGAGCTTCGACGACCTTCGCAAAGCGCTCAACAACCGGCGCGCCGAAGTCGCGGGTCAGGATGGGCGTGAAGTTGATCGCGATCCGTCGGATCGGCCTACGTTCGAAGGTCGTGATGGGGCGCAGGCAGAAACAAGGGTCGGGGTGTAGGGTCACGTTGTCGGAAACGCCGTGACTGCCCAGATACTCGACCGTGCCCGCGTCGCGCACGGCCAGCACCTTGAACCGCTTGAGGTGGTCGATCAGCTTCCTGCGGTCAGCCTCTGGCACGATCTCAAAGCGCTCCATGTTGGCGCCGAACATGATAGAAGGAATGCCGTGTCTGGTCGCAAAGTTCTCATAGCCCAGCCAGTCATGCGGAATGGAGTTGCCGAACATCGTGTAGATGTCGCCGCCAACCGAGCAGAACAGATCCGCTCGGCGAAACTCCGATGTGGCGAAACGGGGAACCCAGCGCGAGTCGAACAAGCCAGTCTTCTGAAGAAACCCGCGCAGATAGCGTTTCCAGCCCTGCATTGGCACGACCCTTACCCCCGCCACGTCCGCCAGCAAGGCCCTGTCCCTCTCGGGGTTGTAGCTGGAGACGACGAACTCCAGATCGTATTGCGGGAAAGTTCGGGCCAGGAACGCGACCGTGCCCCGGATGATGATCTCGCAGCCGACGTTCGACAGCTGCTGGTAGGAAAAGAGGACCGTCTTTTTCATGGTTAGAGCCTTGATTAGGTTGCGGGGCGCCGGCGCCTAGCGGCGGCGGCGGCGCGAGGAAATCTTCACGGTGAGGGTTTCAAGATCTCCGGCGAGCCGCAGGATGGCGTGCCAGAATGTCATTTCCCACACATAGGGACGCGGGCTACCCAACCGCTTGCTCAGGCGCAGGCTGGCAAAACTCCGGACGCGCACGACGCCCCTTATCCGATAGATCACCCGGCGCATAAACGTGAGATGGTCACGCCCCGGCTGCACCCGTTTTTGCGGACGCCAGCCGCCTCGGTGATCGGCTAGCCAGAGCCTGTAGGCTAGTGCATCCCGCCGGTCGCGAAACCCCGCACTCTGCGAGGCAATCGCGCGTTCGGGGGGAAGGTCATGCACGTCGAGCGCCCCCGAACTCTGACCGCTATGGATCAGGGCATCTGCCAAGTCGCTGCGCACAACGATGACGTTGGTGCCGCCCGGATCACCGTCGTATTCTTTAAGCCAAGCATCACCGAAGGATATATCCGCCGTCTCGCCCACCACATCGTCGCAGAAATTGCAGGCTTTCAGCCGGAAATATCCGCCGTCCCAACGTCGCCCCGCCATTTCGCCCATCGGTTTGACCAAGGTCGCGGCGTCCTTTGCGCGCTTCACCGAAAACCCGTATTGCTTGGCCGAATGCCCCGGCCGCTTGACCCGGAAGTCAACTGCAGCGATGTCATCAGGCGGCACACCGGCCTGCCAGGCGAGGCTTTCGGCGAAGCCCGGCGACTTCATGTGCCCGCAGATGATTGCGACCGTCAGCACCACCTGCTGTGCGATGTCGGGGTCCCGCGCCGCCAGGTTGCGCACCGCCTTCACGAAGCAGGGCACCCCGACAAAGGCGATCCTGAGCTTGGCATCGACGGCGCACCTCAGGGCAGTCTCGAAGCTGACCGAATAGTAGCGCGTCTTGGCCCCGGAGCGGATCTCATCCTCTGTCCGGGCTAGATCGAAATCGAACAGTGCCCCGCCCGCTGCGGGGTGCACATGCACGACGGCGTCGATCTTGTTTTGGCGCAGAGCTTCGACTAGGACCCACGTGGTGACGCCGCCCGAACTGCCACCCTGACGGAAATCCGTTTCAGCTGCATGGCCTGCCAGGGTTCGCCGGTAGCGGCCCAGATGTGCATCGGGCGTCACATCGCCCGGGAACAAGCGGCGCGCGTGGGCGTCTTCGTCCGGGGCGGCGTCCGAGAACGGGCAGACGCCCCCCGCAACGCCATCCAGCAGCGCGGGCTTACGGATCTGCGGCTGGCAGACACCGTCAAGGTCGCGCACCATGCTGATTGCCTCGGGGGCCGCGACCGCGCAGGCCCCGCAACCTACACAGAAACCACCAGCGATCACCGGGGCGATTTCATCCTTCAAGCTCATCGCCCCTACGCGTGCAACAGTCACGTCTCTGCGTTCCTTCTCATGAGATGCTCATCATAGCAGCGCCGCGCCGCCAGGCGCATGTCGGGCGCGGCCTCCGCCGGCATCGTCAGGAAGCGGCGCAGCATGTCCGAGGTGTCCTCGACCGTATCGGGCGCCACGAGGCCTGCCCCATCAGACTCGATTTCACGCCAGATGTTGACCTTGTTCGAAATGAGCACGGGCGTGCCGGCCGAAAGCGCTTCAGCCACAACGATCCCGAAGTTCTCTTGATGAGAGGGCAGAACGAAGGCACGAGCATTGGCACAGGCTGCCTGCTTCACATCACCGCCGATCATGCCCGGCCAGTGCACGCGGTTGCCGATGCCTAGGGTTTCGGCCTGCGCCTTCAATGCCGGAACCCACCCGGTCTGGTCTGGCCCCGCGATGACGAGGTCAATCCCCGGGTCGAGATCTGCCACGGTAGCAAAGACGGTGATAAGCTGGTCGTAAGCCTTCTTCGGGTGGATGCGTCCGACAAACAGTAGGTAGTCGCGGTCCTGAAGGACTGGGTGCGCTGCACGGAAGGCATCAAGGCCGGGCGCTGCTGATGTAGCCTGATCTGCGGCGCAGAACGCAACCACTCTTTCCCGATAGTCAGCGTGGCCGAAGAACGTCCCGCGGGCCAGGCGCTTCTCTTCCTTGCAGGTGAAAAGAACAGCATGAGCATTGGACAGCATCCTACCCTGCCAGAGCAGCCAGAACGCCTGTTTTGCCGCGTGCTTTACGGGCCTTTCGCTGCGGAAGTAGGGATCCATCATCTAGTGCGTGAAGACCAGCCAAGGCAGATTATGGCGTTTCATCGCCCCGAAGGCGCCGGCGCACGCATGGTGCCACAAGCCGTGCACAACGGCAGCGTCAAAACCGGGGACCAGTTTCTCTACACCTCGGCCAAAAGCTGGCGTGACCTTCGTGCGGCCGAAGCCCGGGCCGAAGGCATGGACCGGAAAATGAAATGCTTCGACATGCGGGGCGCCGGAGGAATCTAAGGTCGCAAACTCCGATTGATGTCCGACACGGGCATGCTCCTCTGCCATGATGCGCGCATATTCGGTCGGACCGCCCCATTCGGCGCTGACAGAGGGTATGATGTGAAGGATCTTCATGGCGCCAGCTCTCTCGCTGCTTCTGCGAACTTAGCCACATCGCCGCCCTCGGCGCTCTGTGCGGCCGCTGTTGCCATCGACGTCCAGGTCTGCTCGTCATCCGACATGCGGCTCATGCACCAGGCGAGGCCGGCGGGGTTGTCGGGCTCGATCACGAAGCCGTTCACACCTATTCGCACTAAAAGATCGCGCGCGCCACAGCTGTCGGACAAGATGACCGGCAGCCCCATGGCCTGAGCTTCGATCACCACATTCCCGAACTGTTCTTCTACGCTCGGCAGCAGCAGCGCCAGCGTCGAGCCGAGTATCTTGGCGACATCGGCTGTCTGCACAAAGCCGTGGAATGTCACATGGGTGTCTATGCCCAAGGACTGCGCCAAGGCTCGCAGCTCTGCTTCCAATGACCCGGAGCCACACAGATGCAGGGGCCGGGGACTCACGGCGGACGCCCGATATTGCGCGTAAGCGCGCAGGGCCATCGCGAGGTTCTTCTTGGGCACCAGGCGCGCCACGATGGTGAAGTGACGTTCCGCGAAGGGCAGGCCGCCTAGTGCGGGTGCAGTGTTCGAAAGCGCCCGGATCCGCGCGAGTGAGACGGTGTTGTGTTCGCCGACGACAGGCCTCTTCCCCAGCCCAAGGAAGCGGAAATAGCCCACCGATCGGATCCCGGAACCGATCGCGCCATGATAGGGTCTTAGGTAAAGTGACTTCGTCCATTCGCGCCAGACCTTGCGGGGCAAGTCGTCGAACTTGGAGCATCCCATGGTGAACACTCGGTGGCCGCGCAGCCGAAGATACCAGGCCGCCAGCAACATCTCAGGCCGTTCGTAATGGCACATGAACCAATCAGAATTGGGATGTCGTGCCCGGAAGCGTGCGATTTCGCGGAGATGTTTCAGGACGCCCAGCCGTTTCGCCGCCTGCGGAAAAAGAGTGGTCTTGTCGAAACTGGCCCGAGCCTCACTGTCCCATGCATAGACCTCGGAGCGAGACAACAATTCCAACCCTGCGACGTGCGCCTTGGGCCCGTAGAGCCTAGCGACAGCGTCGCAACGGTCAGCATGCATGGGTCCAAAAATCTTCCAAAGGAAAACCAGCGAACGCTTCGACACGCGGTCTGAATGCGGGACAGCCCGGGTCATCGCGGCGCGCCTTTCCGCGCAAGCCAATCCCGATAGGGCATCGCCATCCGCCCCGCGAGCAGCCGCGCGCGGTTCGACCCCAAACCACTCCGGAGTGGTTCGTCGTGTTCGGTGGCATCCTCGTGCCCGGCTTCAGCAACCATCCCGGTCGGCCCCGTCCTGCACAAAGCAACGCCGGCGAGCTCTGGGTCAGAGTCGTTGCCGACAATCATCTGGCGCAAGGCGCTGTCTCCATCTGGAAGGGCAGGGACGGTGGTCCTGAAACTGCCTTGGCCATACGCCCGCTCTGGTCATGCGAAGACAGGCTTCGCGGTTTGCTTCTCTTGGCTTGCACTGCACCAGCCCCTTACATCCCCCGGCGGCTCCGGCGACGGGCCCCGCTTGAGGGGCCAACAGGGCTGACAACTACTGACTACGCGTCCAATCACGGCAACTGCACTGACTACGCGTCGAATCTCGGCAACAGGTGGCCTTTGCAGGGCTTACGGCGCAACAGTGTCAGTCTTGCGACTGTGTCTGTCGTATGGGGCGCTTTCATCAAGCGCAACCCCCGCGTGCAGCGAGAACCCCCTCCATCATCGGCCGGCATGCTGCATGTGCAGAAAACCGCCGGTCCGCGGAGAATTTAGGCTGGCAGCTGCAGGCGCCATCGACGCCTCTCGGGGAGCTTGGATCCAGGGTTCTCCTCTCGTTGGCCCGAACGAGCCCAGAACATCTTGTGCGGATTTTGTGCGAATTAGCCTCCTAAGTTCTCGCAAAGTTCTGCCTTCGCCCGCACACGCCTGCAGGCAACCGCTTTTGCCCCTTGCTTTATTTCACGGGCTTTCGTATCTCCGGCGGCGGGACACCCTTCCCCAACGAAGGGCGGTTATCTGGAAGGATACCAGCATGGCACTGAACGCCCCGGTCGCGCGCCCGGCAAACCCGCGCTTTTCTTCGGGCCCCTGCGCGAAGATCCCCGGTTACTCCCTCGACATGCTCGCTGACGCGCCGCTCGGACGGTCGCATCGCGCCGCCATCGGCAAGGCGAAGCTGAAAGAGGCGATCGACCTCACCCGCGAAATTCTGGGCGTGCCGGCGGAGTACCGCATCGGCATCGTCCCCGCCTCCGACACCGGCGCGGTGGAGATGGCGATGTGGTCGCTGCTCGGCGCCCGCCCGGTCGAGATGCTGGCCTGGGAAAGCTTCGGCGAGGGCTGGGTCACCGATGTCGTCAAGCAGCTGAAGCTGGATGCGACGGTCCGCAAGGCCCCCTATGGCGAGATCGTGGATTTCGCCGAGGTCGATTTCGACCGCGACGTGGTCTTCACCTGGAACGGCACCACCTCGGGCGTGCGCGTGCCGAACGGCGACGCGATCCCCGCCGCCCGCGCCGGCCTGACGATCTGCGACGCGACCAGCGCCGCCTTCGCGATGGACCTGCCCTGGGACAAGCTCGATGTCACCACCTTCTCCTGGCAGAAGGTGCTGGGCGGCGAGGGCGGGCATGGCGTGCTGATCCTCAGCCCCCGCGCGGTGGAGCGGCTGGAAACCTACAGCCCCGCCTGGCCGCTGCCGAAGATCTTCCGCATGACCAAGGGCGGCAAGCTGATCGAGGGCATCTTCACCGGCGAGACGATCAACACGCCGTCGATGCTGTGTGTCGAGGATTACCTCGTGTCGCTGAAATGGGCGCAGTCGCTTGGTGGCCTGCCCGCGCTGATCGCGCGGAGCGAGGCGAATGCCGCGGCCATCGCCGGCTACATCGCCGACAAGGACTGGATCGCGAACCTCGCCGTCGATCCCGCCACCGCCTCCTGCACCTCGGTCTGCCTGAAGTTCACCGACCCGCGCATCGCGGATGGCGCGGCCTTCGCCAAGGCCGTGGCCAAGCGGCTGGAGAAAGAGGGCGTGGCACTGGATGCGGGCGCCTATCGCGATGCGCCCCCCGGCCTGCGCATCTGGTGCGGCGCGACGGTGGAAACCGCCGATGTCGCCGCGCTGATGCCGTGGATCGAATGGGCCTTCGCGGCCGAGATCGAGGCGCAGGCGAAAGCCGCCTGATCCCTCGGGAGGTCCGGGAGGGCGCAGGCCCACCCGCCCTTCCGGACGCCGGATACCCGACCGGGCGGATCGCGCCCGGCCCTTCCCCATCCTCATTTTCCAGGAGCCCGACATGGCCCCCCGCGTTCTCGTTTCCGACGAACTTTCCGAAACCGCCGTCCAGATCTTCCGCGACCGCGGCGTCGAGGTCGACTACATGCCGAAGCTCGGCAAGGACAAGGAAAAGCTGGCCGAGATCATCCATCAGTATGACGGCCTCGCCATCCGCTCCGCCACCAAGGTGACCGCCGCCCTGCTGGAAAAGGCCACAAACCTGAAGGTCATCGGCCGCGCCGGCATCGGCGTCGACAATGTCGACATCCCGGCCGCGTCGAAGAAGGGCGTGATCGTCATGAACACGCCCTTCGGCAACTCGATCACCACTGCCGAACATGCCATCGCGATGATGTTCGCTGTCGCCCGGCAACTGCCCGAAGCCTCTGCCTCGACCCATTCCGGGAAATGGGAGAAGTCGAAGTTCATGGGGGTCGAGCTGTTCAACAAGACCTTGGGCGTGATCGGCGCGGGCAATATCGGCGGCATCGTCTGCGACCGCGCGCTTGGCCTGCACATGAAGGTCGTGGCCTATGACCCCTTCCTGTCGGAAGAGCGGGCCAAGACCATGGGCGTGCAGAAGGTCGAACTGGACGAGCTGCTGGCGCGGGCCGATTTCATCACCCTGCATGTGCCGCTGACCGACAAGACCCGCAACATCCTGTCGGCCGAGAACCTTGCCAAGACGAAGAAGGGCGTGCGGATCGTCAACTGCGCCCGTGGCGGGCTGGTGGACGAAAAGGCGCTGGCCGAGGCGCTGGCCTCGGGCCATGTGGCCGGCGCGGCCTTCGACGTGTTCGAGGTGGAACCCGCGACCGACAGCCCGCTGTTCAACCTGCCGAACGTGGTGGTGACGCCGCATCTGGGAGCCTCGACCACCGAGGCGCAGGAAAACGTCGCGCTGCAGGTGGCCGAACAGATGTCGGACTACCTGCTGACCGGCGCGGTGCAGAACGCGCTGAACATGCCCTCGGTCACCGCCGAAGAGGCCGCGGTGATGGGGCCGTGGGTGAAGCTCGCGGGCCATCTGGGCGCCTTCGTCGGCCAGATGACCGACGAGCCGATCAAGGCGATCAACATCCTCTATGACGGTGCCGTGGCCGAGATGAACCTCGCCGCGCTGAACGCTGCCGCCATCGCCGGCATCATGAAGGCCACCAACCCCGACACCAACATGGTCTCGGCCCCGGTGATCGCCCGGGAACGCGGCATCCAGATCTCGACCACCCGGCAGGAAAAGTCGGGCGTGTTCGACGCCTATATCAAGCTGACGATGGTGACGGACAGCCGCGAACGGTCCATCGCCGGCACCGTCTTCTCGGACGGCAAGCCGCGCTTCATCCAGGTCAAGGGCATCAACATTGACGCCGAGGTCGGCAGCCACATGCTCTACACCACCAACCGCGACGTGCCGGGCATCATCGGCGCGCTCGGCGGCACCCTGGGCAAGCACGGGGTGAACATCGCCAACTTCACCCTCGGCCGGTCGGATACCGGCGGCGATGCCATCGCCATCCTCTATCTGGACGAACCGCTGCCCGAGGCGGTGCGTCTGGACCTGGAGGCGACGGGCCTGTTCCAGCAGGTGCGCCCGCTGCAGTTCGAGGCGGCCTGATCCAGCAGGGGCCCATCGGGGCCCGATCGGCGGCGGACCGCGGGCGCGGAACGCCGCCCTTCGACGAAGCGTTACAGTCGCGCTATAGGACGCGACGAAGCCCTGCGGTCCCCTCGGCCCGCAGGGCTCTGTCTTGAACCTTCCCCCTTCCCGACGCGGAGACGAGATGCGGACCTATGCCATCGGCGACATCCACGGCCAGCATGACGCGCTTCTGGCCGCCCATGCCCTGATCGAGGCGGATCGCGCCGCGACCGGCGATGCCGAGGCGGTGGTGGTGCATGTGGGCGACCTGGTGGATCGCGGTCCCGACAGCCGCGGCGTGATCGAGCATCTGATGCAGGGGCAGGCCCGCGGCGAACCCTGGGTGGTGCTGAAGGGCAATCACGACCGGATGTTCACGACCTTCATGGACGATCCGCAGGCGCGCGATCCCGGTCTGCGGGCGGATCTCAGCTATCTGCACCCCAATATCGGCGGCGGGATGACGCTCGCCTCTTACGGGCTGCACGCGCCCGCCGACCGGCCCGTGGCCCCCGTCCATGCCGAGGCGCGCGCCGCCGTGCCCCGTGCCCATGTCGATTTCCTGCGCGCCCTGCCCGCCTGGCACCTGCGGGGCGAGGCGCTGTTCGTCCATGCCGGCATCCGCCCCGGCGTCGGCATGCCCTACCAGACGGAAACCGATCTGGTCTGGATCCGCCGCGACTTTCTCGACGATACGCGCGATCACGGCGCGCTGGTGGTGCACGGCCATACCGCGCTGGAGGCGCCGCAGCATTACCGCAACCGGCTGAACATCGACGGCGGCGCGGGCTATGGCCGGCCGCTGGTGGCGGTGGTGATCGAGGGGCGCGACGCCTTCCGCCTGACCGGGGCCGGGCGGCAGGCCCTGCTGCCCGCCGCCCCGCTCAGCGCCCCGTTCGGTGCGGCGCGAAGCGGTTGACCGGGAAGACCAGCCGCGAACGGCCGTCCGGCCCGGCCGGCGGCAGGCGCCCGCCCCGCAGGTTGACCTGCAGCGCCGCGATCATCCGTTCGGGCAGCGGCAGGGTCGCGTCCCGCGCCTCGCGCCGCGCGACGAAATCGGCGCGGGCGGTGCCCTCCTTCACATGCGCGTTCGCGGCCCGATGCGCGGCCACCGTCGCCATCGGCTCGGGGTCGGCGTCCTTAGCCGGATAGTCATGCCCGACATAGAGCCGCGTCTCGGGCGGCAGGGCGAGGATCTCCTGGATCGAATCCCACAGCTGCCCCGCATCGCCGCCAGGGAAATCCGCCCGGCTGGTGCCGCTGGCGGGCTTCATCAGCGTGTCGTGGACGAAGGCCGCATCGCCGGCGACATAGCTGACCGAGGCGAGCGTATGGCCGGGCGAGAACAGCACCCGCACCGGCACCTCGCCCACCATGAACCTGTCGCCCGCCGCGAACAGCCGGTCCCAGACCTCGGGGCCCGGCGTCTCGTCCTCGGTCCAGCCATAGATCTCCTGCCACAGCCTCTGGATACGCGGCACCTGATCGCCGATGGCGCGCGGCACGCCGCCGAAGCGTTCGGACAGGATCGGCGCGGCGCTGAAATGGTCGGCATGGGGATGGGTGTCGAGGATCCAGTCCAGCGTGATCCCGCTGTCGCGGACATAGGCCTCGATCTCGTCGGCGCTGTCGGTCCAGACGGCGACGGCCCGGGGATCGTAGTTCCAGACCGGGTCCACCACCGCGCCCCGCAGCGTCGCCGGGCAGTGGAAGACATATTGCAGGCTGCCCGTGGCCCGGTCGAAGAAGCTCCGCACGATCGGGTTTCTCATATTCCATCTCCTGAATTCCACGGCGTCCCCTGCAGATCGCCTGTTTTCCCGCGGCCATCAACCCGCGATTTGCCTGCGCCCCCGGTCGCCCGCCGCCGACGCCGCGCTGCGGAACCCGGCCGGGGGGCCGGCGTTGGCCATGGCATCCCGTGCGCCCCGACAAGGAGAGTCCCTGCATGCAAGGCCCCGTCTGCATCATCGCCAATGCCGGATCGGGCAAGAAGAAGGCCGCGCGGATGCATGCGCTGCTCGACCCGCTGATCGAGCGGATCGGCGGCACGCCCGAGGTGCGGCTGGTGCATGAAGGCCACCGCATCGCGGCCGAGGCGCGCGCCGCCCGGGACGAGGGCCGCTTCGCCACCATCATCGCGGCAGGCGGCGACGGCACCGTCTGCGCCGTGGCGGCGGAACTGCTGGACAGCGACATCGCCATGGGCGTGCTGCCGATGGGCACGTTCAATTATTTCTCGCGCAGCCTCGGCTTTCCGCAGACGCCGGAGGACTCGCTCGTCGCCCTGACCGAGGCGGTGCCGCGCCGCATCTCGGTCGGCGAGGTGAACGGCAGGCTGTTCCTGAACAATGCGAGCCTCGGGCTCTATGCGGAAATCCTGCAGAACCGGGAAAGCGTCTATGGCCGCTTCGGCAGGTCGCGGATGGCGGCCTACTGGTCGGTGCTGACCACCATCGCCAGCTTTCGCCGGCCCTCGTCGATGCGGGTCACCATCGACGGGCAGGCGCGGCGGCTGCGCACGCCGATGGTTTTCGTCGCGGCCAATGGCTACCAGCTCGACCAGTTCGGACTGCCGGGGGCCGACTGTCTGGAACAAGGCGACTTCGCGGTGTTCCTCGCCCCGGACTGTTCGCGCTGGCAGCTGATCCGGTTCGCGATCCGGCTGGCGATGCGCGCGGCCCGGCCCGAGCGCGACTTCGAGCTGCTGTGCGGGCGCGACATCGTGATCGAGACGCGCCGCCCCCGCCGCACCATCGCCCGCGACGGCGAACGCGACCGCATGGCCCAGCCCTTCCGCTTTCGCATGCGGGAACAGGCGCTGACCGTGCTGGCGCCGGATCAGGGGGCGGGGGAATCGGCCAGCGCCGCCAATCGCGTCGGCGGCGCTGTGCCGGCCGAACCGGCTGTCCCTTCGGCCGGCGCGGCCTGAGCCGATGCCCAGACTGCTGCACCTGTCCGACCTGCATTTCGGCCGCACCCGCCCGGAACTGCTGAAGCCGCTGCTGGATCATGTGGCGGCGCTGCAGCCCGACGCCATCGCGCTGTCCGGCGACCTGACGCAGCGCGCCCGCGAATGGCAGTTCGAAGAGGCGCAGGCGCTGTTGTCCAGCATCGACTGCCCGGTGCTGTGCGTGCCCGGCAACCACGACATCCCGCTCGACCGGCCGCTGTCGCGCTTCCTGCGGCCCTTCGCCATGTACCGGTCCGAGATCTCGCGCGATCTGGAACCGATGCTCGACCTGCCGGGGCTGCGGATGATCGGCATCAATACCGCCGATCCGAAGGCCTGGGAACGCGGGCGGGTCCGGCGCGGCAGCCTGGCCCGCGCCACCGAGCGGCTGCGCACCGCGCCCGACGGCGTGCTGCGCGTCGTGGTGATGCACCACCCGCTGGTCCACCCGCCGGGATCGAAGAAGGAACCGATGCCCAACGGGCGCGAGGCGGCCCGGGCGCTGGACGAGGCGGGCGCCGATCTGGTGCTGTCGGGGCACCTGCACACCTGGGGCGCGGCGGCCGACATCCTGCGCGAGGGCGGGCGGACCATGCTGCTGGTTGCCGCGGGCACCGGCCTCTCGACCCGCTTGCGCGGCGAGGAGAACGACTTCAACCTGATCGAGACGCTGGACGGCACCGGCGCCCGCGGGATTCGGGTGACGCGCTATTTCGCGACGCTCGACGGGCTGGGCTTCGCCGCCGGCACCAGCGCCGATTTCGTCGAAGGAGAGACCGGATGGCGACCCGCCCCGCGCTGACCCTTGCCCTGCTCGCCGGCCTTTGCGGCACGGCCCTGCCCTCCGCCGCCTCCGCCGAAGAGATCGGCCGCGTCGGCGTGGACTGGACCGGCAACGACATCGTGCTGGAGGCGCTGGCCGATCCGAAGGTCTCGGGCGTCACCTGCCACGTCGCCTATTTCGAACGCGGCATGATCGACCGGCTGAGCCAGGGCAACTGGTTCGAGGACCCGTCGAATTCATCCATCGCCTGCCGCCAGACCGGTCCGATCCGGCTGGGCGACATCGACCGCTCGCCCGAGGGCGAAGAGGTCTTCCGCACCAGCCGGTCGCTGATCTTCAAGTCGCTGCGCGTGCGCCGCGTCTATGACGCCGAGAACGAGGTGCTGATCTACCTCGCCCATTCCGCGCAGATCGCGGAAGGGTCGGCGAAGATGTCGATCTCTACCGTGCCGCTGTGGCAGACGGGCGCCGCCGACCCGGCGCCCTGATCCGCCGCGCACGCGCCCCGCACGTCCCGTGACACAGCGTCAGGGACGCGTCGGCGACTGGCCAGCGCCGGGATGCGCGGCTAGGCTGCGCCCGCACCCGAGGGAGGTTTCCATGACTGCCAAGACCGACGAGATCGTGATCCTGTCCGCCGCCCGCACCCCGATCGGCACCTTCGGCGGCAGCCTCGCCGCGTTGCCGCCGACCCGGCTGGCCACCATCGCCGCCAAGGCCGCCCTGGACCGCGCCGGGATCGCGGGCGACCGCATCGGCGCCACCGTCTTCGGCCATGTCATCAACACCGAGCCGCGCGACATGTACCTGGCGCGGGTCGCCGCCATCGACGCCGGCATCCCCGACACCGTCCCCGCGATGAACGTCAACCGGCTGTGCGGATCGGGCGCGCAGGCCATCGTCTCGGCCGCGCAGGTGCTGATGCTGGGCGAGGCCGATTTCGCGCTGGCAGGCGGGGCCGAATGCATGAGCCGGTCGCCCCATATCCTGCCCTCGGCCCGGTTCGGGCAGAAGATGGGCGACGTGAAGGCGCTCGACATGATGACCGGGGCGCTGACCTGCCCCTTCGGCACCGGGCACATGGGCGTGACGGCCGAGAACGTCGCGGCGGAACGGGGCATCGACCGCGCCGCGCAGGATGCCTTCGCGCTGGAAAGCCAGACCCGCGCCGCCCGCGCCATCGCCGAGGGCCGCTTCCGCGACCAGATCGTCCCGGTCGAGATCGAGACGCGCAAGGGCATTGTGACCTTCGACACCGACGAACATCCCAAGGCCACCAGCGCCGAGGCGCTGGCCGGGCTGAAGCCGGTCTTCCAGAAGGACGGCACCGTGACCGCCGGCAACGCGAGCGGCATCAACGACGGCGCCGCGGCGCTGGTGCTGGCCCGCGCCGGCGCGGCCGAGGCGGCGGGGCTGACCCCGCGCGCCCGCATCCTGGGTCATGCGGTGGCGGGCGTGCCGCCGCGGATCATGGGCGTGGGTCCAATCCCGGCGGTGCGGCTCTTGTGCGAACGGACGGGGCTTACCCCCGACGCCTTCGACGTGGTCGAATCGAACGAGGCCTTCGCCGCGCAGGCGCTGGCGGTGTCGGCGGCGCTGAACCTCGATCCGGCGAAGGTGAACCCGAACGGCGGGGCCATCGCTCTCGGCCATCCGGTGGGCGCGACCGGCGCGATCCTCGCGGTGAAGGCGCTGGCGGAACTGGACCGCACCGGCGGACGGCTCGGCCTGATCACCATGTGCATCGGCGGCGGGCAGGGAATCGCCATCGCCATCGAACGGCTCTGACCGCGGCGCAGGCCGGTCAGGGAGGGGGGCCGGCACCGTCCGGCCCCGGACGGCGCGGCCCGCGTGACGGGTTCGTGACCGCCGTGGCATGGGCATATCGGGATCGTTTCACCGAATGTCGCTTTTTGCCAAATGGCGGCGCCGGCTTTGGCGCATGATCGCCGTCACGCCTTTCCCTCACCGCGTATTGCCAGAGGACCATCCATGCGCGACGCCGACGCCATCCAGCTGCTGCTCAGCCGCAAGCACAACCACGCGCTGCCCCAGCCCTTCTACACCGATCCCGGCCTGTTCGAGATCGACCTTCAGCAGGTCTGGTACAAGGAGTGGCTCTTCGCGCTGCCCGCCTGCGAGATCCCGAAGACCGGCAACTACGTCACCATGCAGGTCGGCGCCTATCCGGTGGTGGTGGTCCGCGGCGCCGACAAGAAGATCCGCGCCTTCCACAACACCTGCCGCCATCGCGGCCAGCGCATCTGTTCCAAGGTCAAGGGTTCGGCGCCCAAGCTGGTCTGCCCCTATCACCAGTGGACCTACGAACTCGACGGCAAGCTCCTGTGGGCCAAGGACATGGGCCCCGATTTCGACGCCTCGAAGTTCAGCCTGAAGGAAGTCCACTGCCGCGAGGCGGGCGGGATGGTCTTCGTCTGCCTCGCCGACATCGCGCCCGCTTTCGACATGCTGGCCGAGAAGATGCAGGCCTATATTGGCCCGCACCGGCTGGAGGATACCAAGGTCGCCTTCGAATCGACCATCGTCGAGAAGGGCAACTGGAAGCTGGTGATCGAGAACAACCGCGAATGCTATCACTGCGGCGGCTCGCATCCCTCGCTGTGCCGCACCTATTCCGACAGCCCCACCATGACCGCGATGGACGGCCCCGACAGCGCCGCGCCCGAGATCATGGACCACTGGGCGCGCTGCGAAGACTCGGGCCTGCCCTCGCGCTTTACCAACAAGCCCGACTTCCAGTGGCGGCTGGCGCGGATTCCGCTGCTGAACAACGCCGAAAGCTTCACCATGAACACGAAGGCCGCCGTGTCGAAGCGGATGGGCGACGTGCCGTTCAACGATGCCGGGTCGCTGCTGTTCTACCACTACCCGAACAGCTGGAACCACTTCCTCGCCGATCACGCCATCGTCTTCCGGGTGCTGCCGATCAGCCCGCAGGAAACGCTGGTGACGACCAAATGGCTGGTCCACAAGGACGCGGTCGAGGGCGTGGACTACGACCTGCAGAAGCTGACCGAGGTCTGGATCGCCACCAATGACGAGGATCGTCAGGTGGTCGAGGAAAACCAGTACGGCATCAACTCGCCCGCCTACGAACCCGGCCCCTATTCCACCGTGGTCGAGGAAGGCGTGATCCAGTTCGTCGACTGGTATTGCGGCACGATGATGCAGCGCCTGACCGGGCGCGGCGTGATGGCCGCCGAGTGATCCCGCCGCCGGCCCGCAAGGGCCGGCCACGATGCAGACCCGGCGAAATACCCGGCGAAGACCGAGGCCCGAACCCGACATGGCAGGCACTTTCCGCCCCGCGCAGCCCTGGCGCGACAGCGAGCCTCTGGAACTGACGATGGTGATCCCCGAGGCGCCGGATGTGGCAAGCTTCTGCTTCCGCGCGCCCTCGGGGGCCTATTTCGACCATGTGCCCGGCCAGTTCCTGACGCTGGAACTGCCGGTGCCGGGCGGCACCGTCCACCGCACCTACACCATTTCCTCCAGCCCCTCGCGGCCCCTGTCGCTGACCATCACCGTCAAGGCGCAGGAGGGCTCCGTCGGGACGCGCTGGATGCTGGACCGGCTGAAGCCCGGGATGCGGATCAAGGCCTTCGGCCCGGGCGGCGACTTCACCCTGCCCGATGAGAAGCCGCGCCGCTATCTGATGATCTCGGCCGGGTCGGGCATCACGCCGATGATGGCGATGACCACCTGGATCTGGGATTCGGGCCACCAGCCCGACATCTGCTTCATCCATGCCGCCCGCCGGCCGCAGGACCTGATCTTCCGCCAGCGGCTGGAACACATGGCCAGCCGGACGCCCGGGCTGAAGCTGCACTGGGTGGTGAAGGACGACGACGACTACCGCACCTGGACCGGCTATCGCGGCCGGTTCAATGCGCTGATGCTGGGCCTGATGGCGCCGGACTATCTGGAACGCGAGGTGTTCTGCTGCGGCCCCGAAAGTTTCATGACCTCGGTGCGCGAGATGCTGGCGAGCCTTGGCTATGACATGGCCAACTACCACCAGGAAAGTTTCCACGCGCCTGTGGAAGAGGCCACCGACGTGCCCGAGGATGTGGTGCCCTCGGACGACCGGATGGCCGAGGTGGAATTCTCCTCCTCGGGCGTCACCGCCACCTGCCGCGAGACCGACACGATCCTGACCGTGGCGCGGGCCTCGGGGCTGAACATCCCCTCGGGCTGCACCTTCGGCGTCTGCGGCACCTGCAAGGTGATGAAGGCCGAGGGCGAGGTGGTGATGGTGCATTCCGGCGGCATCTCGGAAGAGGATGTCGAGGAAGGCTATATCCTCGCCTGCTGCTCGCGGCCCATCGGGCGGGTGGTGGTCGAGGTCTAGGCGGGGCCACCTGCGGCGATGCGGCGCAAGGCCCGCGGCGCCTGCCATTTCAACCATGCTTGAAATATCTCCGCCGCAGGCCTAGCTTCCGGGCAAACGAGCCGGAGGCCCTTTGCCATGTCCCAGACCCTGACGCTTGCCGTTGACGGCATGCATTGCGCCTCTTGCGTGGGGCGGGTGGAACGGGCGCTGGCGACGGTGCCCGGCGTGGACGCGGCGGCGGTGAACCTGATGTCGGCCACGGCGCGGGTGGAGTATGACGCCCCCGCCGATGCCCGGGCCCTGGCGCAGGCCCTCGGCGCGGCGGGCTATCCGGCGCAGACGGCCGAGGCGCGGCTGACGGTCGAGGGGATGCATTGCGCCTCCTGCACCGGCCGGGTCGAACGCGCGCTGGCGGCGGTGCCGGGCGTGGTCGAGGCCGGGGTGAACCTCGCCACCCGCAGCGCGACCATCCGCTATCTGACCGGCGCCACCTCACCCGGCGAACTGGCGGCGGCGGTCACGGCGGCGGGCTATGCGGCCGCCCCGCCCGGGGCGAACAGCGCGCCCGAACCGATGGCCGACCGGCAGGCGCGCGAGGCGGCGGGCCTGCGGCGGCGGGTGATCCTGTCGGCGGCGCTGACCCTGCCGGTGGTGGTGCTGGCAATGGGCGGCCACATGCTGCCCGCCTTCCACAACTGGATCATGGCGACGATCGGGATGCAGGCCAGCTGGCTGATCCAGATGGTGCTGACGGCGGCGGTGCTGGCCGGGCCGGGACGGATGTTCCTGTCCATCGGCCTGCCGGCGCTGGCCCGCGGCGCGCCCGAGATGAACAGCCTCGTGGCCCTGGGCAGCCTCGCGGCCTTCGGCTATTCGGCCGTCGCCACCCTTGCCCCCGCCCTGCTGCCCCCCACCGCCCGCGCCGTTTATTTCGAGGCGGCGGCCACCATCGTGACGCTGATCCTCGTCGGCCGCTGGCTGGAGGCGCGCGCCAAGGGGCAGGCGGGCGCGGCGATCCGGCGGCTGATGAGCCTGGCCCCCGACACCGCCCGCGTCGCGCGCGGCGACAGGGTGATCGAGGTCGCGGTGGCAGATCTGGTTCCCGGCGATATCCTGCATGTCGCGCCCGGCGAGCGGGTGCCGACGGACGGGGTGGTGACCGAGGGCGAAAGCCATATCGACGAGGCGATGCTGACGGGCGAGCCCGCGCCGGTGCGCAAGCGGCCGGGCGATGCCGTCACCGGCGGCACCGTCAACGGCACCGCCGCGCTGTCGGTGCGGGTGACGGCGGTGGGAGCGGACACGGTCCTGTCGCGGATCGTGCGGCTGGTCGAGGATGCGCAGGGGGTGAAGCTGCCGGTGCAGGCGCTGGTGGACCGGGTCACCCGGGTCTTCGTGCCGGTGGTGATGGCGCTGGCGGCGCTCGCCTTCGCGCTGTGGCTGGCCATCGGGCCGGACCCGCGGCTGACCCATGCGCTGGTCGCCGGCATCTCCGTCCTGATCATCGCCTGCCCCTGCGCGATGGGCCTGGCCACGCCCGTGTCGATCCTCGTCGGCACCGGGCGGGGCGCGGAGCTGGGGGTGCTGTTCCGGCGCGGCGATGCGCTGCAGCGGCTGGCGGGGGTGCGGACCGTGGCCTTCGACAAGACCGGGACGCTGACCGAAGGCCGCCCCGCGCTGACCGCGATCCATGTCGCCGCGGGGCTGGAGGCCGATGCCCTGCTGGCCGAGGTTGCGGCGGCCGAGGCGCGGTCGGAACACCCGCTCGCCCATGCGCTGGCTGCGGCGGCCGAGGCGCGGGGGCTGGCCCTGCCCCGGGCGGCAGAGGTGCAGGCCCTGCCCGGCCGCGGCCTGACGGCGCGGGTGGGGGACCACGCGCTGCGGATCGGCAATGCCCGGATGATGGAAGAGGCGGGGATCGACTGGCAGCTGCCCGGCGCCCCCGCGCCCGAGGCGCTGGCGGCAGAGGCGCAGACCCCGATCCTCGTCGCCCGCGACGGCCGGCCCGCCGCCATCCTCGCCGTGGCCGACCCGCTGAAGCCCGGCACGCCGCCGGCGGTCGCGGCGCTGCGCGCCATGGGCCTGCAGGTGGCGATGATCTCGGGCGATGCGCCGGCCACGGCCCGGGCGGTGGCGGCGCGGGCGGGGATCGACCGGGTGACGGCGGGGGTGCTGCCGGAAGGCAAGCTCGACGCGATCCGCGCCCTGCCGGGGCCGGTGGCCTTCGTCGGCGACGGCATCAACGATGCCCCGGCGCTGGCCGCGGCCGAGGTGGGGCTGGCGATGGGCGGCGGCACCGACGTCGCCATCGACAGCGCCGAGGTGGTGCTGGCCTCGGGCGACCCCGGCGCGGTGGCAACGGCGATCACGCTCAGCCGCGCGACGATGCGCAACATCCGCCAGAACCTGTTCTGGGCCTTCGCCTATAACGTGGTGCTGATCCCGGTCGCGGCGGGCGTGCTGTACCCGGTGAACGGGATGCTGCTGTCGCCGATGCTGGCGGCCGGGGCGATGGCCTTTTCCTCGGTCTTCGTGGTGACCAACGCGCTGCGGCTGCGGCGCGCGGGGTGACGGAGGGCGACGGAGGGTGACGGGGGGCGCGGCGTCAGTCCCGCGCCCGCAGCACCTGCGCCGGCCGTGCCGCCAGCGGCCGCACCGCGAAGGCCAGCCCCGCCAGCAGCGTCAGCACCGCGCCGCCCAGGACGATGGCAAAGGCGCTGGCCGGCTCGAAGGCATAGCCCGCCTCCATGACGAAGGTCATCACCGCCCATCCGGCGAGCCCGCCGAACAGCACGGCCACCGCGCCCGCCGCCGCGCCCATGATCGCCGCCCTGAGCGCGAAGGATCCGAGGATGCGCCCCCGCCCCGCGCCCAGCACCTTCAGCAGCGCCGCCTCGTAGACGCGCGCCCGCTCGCCCGCCGCCGCCGCGCCGATCAGCACTGCAAAGCCGGTGACGAGCGTACCCGCCGCCGCGACGGAGGTGGCCTGCGCGATGGCGGCCAGCGCCTCGGCCACCCGGTCGATGGCGTCACGGACCCGGATCGCGGTGATGTTGGGATAGGCGGTGGCGATATCGCGCAGGATCGCGCCCTCGGCCTGCGGCTCGGCATGGACGGTGGCGATATGCGTATGCGGCGCCCCGGCCAGCGCCCCCGGGTTCAGCGCGATGACGAAGCCGATGCCGGCGGTGGAGAAATCGACGGTGCGGAAGCTCGTCACCTCGGCCTCGATGTCGCGGCCGAGGATGTTGACGGTGATCCGGTCGCCGAGCTGCAACCCGATCTCCGCCGCCTCCTCGGCGGAAAAGCTGGCCTGCGGCGGGCCGTCATAGCCCTCGGGCCACCAGGCCCCCGCGGTGATGGTGGTGTTCTCGGGCGGCGCGGCGGAATAGGTGACGCCGCGGTCGCCGTTCAGCACCCAGTGATCGCCCGCGACCGCCCGCGCCTCTGCACCGTTGATCCGGGTGATGATGCCGCGCAGCATCGGCGCGGTCTGCACCCCGGTCACGGCCGGGTCGCCCTCCAGCCGGTCGCGGAACCCCGGCAGCTGGTCGTTCTGGATGTCGACGAAGAAATAGCTGGGCGCCACCTCGGGCAGGTCGCGGTCGATGGCGGCGCGCAGGTTGGCGTCGATCTGCCCCACCGCCGCCAGCACCGACAGGCCCAGCCCCAGCGACAGGATCACCGGCCCCGCCTCGCCCCGCGGCCCGCCGATGGCGGCCAGCGCCAGCCGCAGGCCGGGCCGCCCGCGCAGCGCCCGCGCCCGGCCGGCCC
>NZ_RJRZ01000012.1 GCF_003993775.1 Frigidibacter oleivorans | reverse complement strand
GGCAGCGCGGCACCGTCGGCCAGCCGCTGCGCCAGCCAGCGCGCCACCTGCGGCGCCGCGACCGAGGTGCCGGTCAGCCGCGCCGCGCCGCCGCTGCGAGAGGCCGGGGCCGCGATCCCCCGTGCCGCATGCCCCGCCTCGCAGACCGCGCGCAGGTCGCCGCAGCGCGGATCGCCCTGCCCCGGCAACAGCCCCGCATAGGGCAGGTCGCCGCCATCGCCGAAGGCGCCCCCCACCCGCAGCGGCGCCTCGCCGCAGGCGAAGGCATTGAGCGTGCCCTGCCGCCGCACCGGACCCGCGGGCGGGACCGGATCGAAGCCCGCCACATGCCCGTCGGGCAGCCAGTGGCGGAAGGCCGGATCGTCGAAGCGGCCCTGATGTCCGGCGCGGCGGAAGCCCTGCACCGCGTCGTCGCGCTGGACCGAGGCCTGCCACGCACCCCCGTCCGCGTCGGAGACCGCCAGCGTCCAGCGCCCGGCCTGCGCCTGCGGCAATCCGGGGGCCATCGGCGCGGTGGGCGGCAACACCAGAACGATCCCCTCGCGCCAGCCGCCCCGCGACCGCAGCAGCCGGTGATAGGCGCGCGCCGTCTCGCGCCCTGCCCCGTCGGTCAGCCGCTGCCAGTCGCCCGCGGCGGCAAAGCCGGTCGTCACCGGGGCGGCCAGCCCGGCGCAGCGCAGGGTCAGCTGCGCGGGCTGCGGGGGCGGCGCGGGCCGGACCGGACCCCAGAACTCCACCGCGCTCGGCGTGCGGTCATCGGGCGCCACCAGCCAGTCGACCGGCGCGCCGGGGGCCAGTTCGGCATGCAGCCGCGCCATCCGGTGGTTGCCCGCGGGCAGCACGAAGCGCACCTGCCCCAGCCCCGGCAGGCGGGTGCCCGACAGCGCATCGATCAGCCGCGACAGCGGATCGCTGCCGTCGCGCGGGCCGGCGGTCACCCCATAGGCGATGACCAGCGTCACCGGCGGCCGCAGGCTGCCCTGCGGCAGGCCGCGCAGCGCCTCCACCCGCCGGGCCAGGCGCCGGGCGCGGTGCAGGATGAACAGGATCCCCAGCATCAGGAAGGGCGGCGCGAGGCTGCCCATCGTGTCGCGCGTCACCTCGGCGGGCAGGCTGACCGCGATCAGCGGGTGGTCGCGGCCCGCGCGCTCGGCCAGGGGATCGCCGGGGTCATGCCCCGCCGCCAGCCCCGCCACCGCCGCGCCATGCCCCTGCGCATAGGCGGCCGAGGGCACGACATCCCGCGCGAAGTCGAGCGCGCCGGTGCGGCGGTAGAGCGTCTCTTCATCCGGGATCGCGGCGCTGCCCAGCCTGTCCAGCATCGCGCCGATGCCGGAGCCCCGCCATTCCCGCCCGAAGGGCAGGTCGCCGCCGGGCGCCTGCGCCGCGGGTCCGGGCCAGGCATCCTGCAGCCAGACCGCGGCGCAGCGGCTGGCCTGCGCCTGCGGCCCACAGCGGAACAGCCGGTGGGCGAAGGGGATCGCGTCGTCGATCACCCCCAGCACCGACAGCCGCGCCGGATCGTCGGGCAGCGCCGCCGCGTCGAGGAAATCGCCGCCGGGCCGGGTCTCGTCCCCGGCCCGGTAGGAGCCGGGGTGCGGGTTCAGCCGGTCCTGCCCCGGCAGGCCGGCCATGCCGGCGAGCGTCGCGGCCAGCCCGGCGAAGGGGTCGGCGCCCTCACCCTCGCCCGTCAGACGGTCGGCCAGTGCGTCGAGCCGCGCCTCCAGCCGCGCGGCAAGGTCCACCAGCCCGGCGCGGCGGCTGCCGTCGGGATGCGGCGCGGCCCCGGCCGCCTGCCAGTCGCGCCAGGCATGCAGAACGGGCGGCACCGCCCCGGCGGGGGGTGTGCCGGGGGTCCAGGTCAGCTCCATGTCTCGCCCCATTCCTTGACGGCCTCGGCCCAGATCCCGGCGAAGAGCGGCGCCTGCAGCACCGCCCCCCCGGCGCTGCGGTCGATGGTGCCGTCGCCCGCCAGCGCCGCCAGCAGTTCGGCAAGGTGGAAGTCGCGCGGCCCCGGCGCCAGGTCCCAGGCCCCGCCGTGGAACTCGAAGGCCTCCGCCGCCCCCGACGCCTGCGCCCGCGCCGCCAGATAGCCGCCGACCGCGATGCCGATCACCGCGCCCGCCGCGCTGTCCACCGGATAATGCACCCCCGCCACGGTGCGGTTCGCCGCGATCCGTGCCGCCATGCGGAACAGCTGGCTGTCGGCCGCGGGTTCGCCCCCGGCGCCCGACAGGATCGACAGCACCGTCGCCACCGTGAAGGCCTGCGTCGCATGGCCGGACGGATAGGACGCATGCACCGGCCCCGGGATCGCCGGTTGCAGCGAGGTGGAGAACTGGTAGGGGCGCGGCGCCGCCAGCGCCAGCTTCGCCCGCTGCGACACCGCCGTGGCGATGTCGAGCGCCAGACCCAGCACCAGCCCCGTCCGCTTCATCCGCGGCTGTTCCATCCGCAGGATGCCGGCAAAGAAGCTGACGATGTCGCCGGTCTGGATCTGGATCTCGGCCATCCGGTCCAGCCGCAGATCGGCATAGGCCGCGACCAGCTGCACCTGTTCGGCGAATTGCGCATCGGTGGGCCGGGCGATCCGCAGCAGCGGCACATAGCTCGCGCTGCGCGGCGCCGCCCCCGCCTCGCGGCGCAGCACGGTGATGGCGCTGGCGGCGAGCCCCGCCGGTTCGACCTCGTAGTCGAGATCGGCCAGAAGCTCGGCCTCGAGGATCGCGCGGCGCAGGCTCGCGTCCAGCCGCAGCAGCCGGCCGACCGGATCGAGCGTTACCGCCCCCGGCGGCGACAGCGGCAGCGGCCCGCCGTCGACGATCCCGTCGCGGGCCTGCATCAGGGCCGCGGCCAGCAACATCGACCCTACCCCCGCGCCCCACGTGCCTTCGGCGGATTGGGCGTTCTGCGCGTTCTGTGCATTTTGCGCGTTCTGCGCATTCTGGGCGTTTTGCGCATTTTGCGCGTTCTGTGCGTTCAACAAAGACATCGGCACCCTGCAATCGCTGAGATTGAAATGAAATTTCCTTCACCCGCCGGGACGGGCCGGGCTAACCTAGCACGCAAGATCAGCGGGGGTGAAGAAACTGGGGCCGAAGATCATCCTGCAGGTGGCGGGACCGCTGCGCCTTGTCACGGCGCAGGGCCTGGACCTGACACCGCGCGGCATGAAGGCGCGGGGCGCGCTGGCCGCGATGGCCACGGCGCGCGACATGCGCATGGCGCGGTCGCGGCTGCAGGACCTGCTGTGGAGCGGCAGCCCCCCCGACCAGGGCGCGGCCAGCCTGCGGCAGGCGCTGCGCGAGATCCGGGCGAGCCTCGGTGCGTGGCGCGCGGTGCTGCTGACCGGGCCGGGCTGGGTGGGCCTTGACCCCGAGGCGCTGCATCTCGACGCGGCGGCGCCCGCAGAGCCGGGGACGGAGTTCTGCGCCGATCTGGACATCCGCGACCCGGAATTCGAGGACTGGCTGCGCGAGATGCGGGCACATCACGCCGCCCTGTGGGAGGGGCGGGCCGCGCCGATGCCCGCGGCGGCCCGCCGCGCCGCGCCGGCCGATGCGGCGGGCCTGCCCGACCTCGTGGTGCTGCCGGTGGCGGCGGGCGACGAACCCTCGGCCATCGCCGCGACCATGCTGCTGCAAGAGGCGGCGGCGCGGGGGGCGGACCTGCTGCCGATGGCCGTCTGGGATGGCGGCGGCGGTGACGGCGGCGCGCCGGCCACCGGGCTGGAACTGTCGGGCATGGCCACGCGCGAGGCCGAGGGCTGCGCGGTGCTGGTGGTGCTGCGCGACCGGGCGAGCCGGCGGAACCTGTGGCTGAAACGGTTCCGGCTGGACAGCGCGCATCTGTCGGAAACGCTGGGCGCGGCGGTGGGGCAGATCGCCTTCGCCCTGCTGCGCGCCGCCGAGACATGGACGGATCGCAGCCTTGCCGCCCGGCTGCCGGTGTCGGACGTGTTCAGCTATGCCGCCGACCGGCTGGAGGCCGCGGACCAGGCGCTGGCGCGGTTCGAGGGGCTGGCGGAACCGGCGACGATCTGGGCGCTGCGGGCCTATCTGCGCAACACCCAGGTGCTGGAACGGCTGGCGCCCGATGCGCGGCAGGCCGAGGACGAGGCGCAGGATTTCGCCGTCCGCGCGCTGGAACGGGGGCCGGACAATCCCGTGGTGCTGTCGGCGGCCTCGCTGGTCGCCTCGCTGCGCCGCGAACCCGAGGCCGCGCATGTGCTGGCGCGCCATGCGGTGGCGGCCGATCCGGGCAACGGGCTGGCGCGGCTGGCCTTGTCGCAATCGCTGAGCGAGATCGGCCGCCATGACGAGGCGCTGGCCGAGGCGCGCGTCGCCCGGGCCCATCCGATCGCGGCGCTCGGCCCCGCCACATGGGAGATGCGTCAGGCCATCGCGGCGCTGCGGGCGGGCCGGCTGGACGAAGCCGAACGCCACGCGGCCACCGCGCTCGGCTTCGCGCCGGCCTATCGCCCGCCGCTGCGGCTGCTGGCGGCGCTCAGGCACCGGCGCGGCGATCTGGCGGGCGCGGTCGATGCGCTGTCCCGGTTGCGGCGGTTCGAACCGGATTTCACCCTCGACCGGATGGCAGAGCCGGACTATCCGGTGGCCTCGCTGCGCGCGCTCGGGCTGCTGCTGGTCACGCGCGATCCGGGGCTGCGCGAACGTTTCGGCTGAGGGGCCGGGCGGGTCAGGCCGCCGGATCGGCGGGGGCGGTATCCGGCGCCGTGCCTGCCGAAGGGTCGGGCGCCGTATCCGCCGGGATCAGCCCCAGCCCGCGCAGGTAGATGCCGATCCCCGCCTCCAGCAGGTCCTCGGGCGGATAGGGGCCGCGCGCGCCGGGGGCGCCGCGCGCGAAGAGCTCGACGACGCCGTGGCTCATCGCCCAGACATGGGCGGAAATCATGCTGGCCGGCGGGCGGCGGCCCTCGGGCAGATGGTCGCACAGCGCGGCGGCGGCGCGGGTCAGCACGCCCTGCGCGCGGGCGGCGGCGGCGGCGAGGTCGGGCGTCACCGAGGGCGACAGCCCGCTTTCGAACATCGCCATGTAATGCCCCGGAAAGCGCCGCGCGAAGGCGAGATAGGCCCGCCCCGTCGCCTCGAAGGCCAGAAGAGCCGAGGGCCGCCCGTCATTCCAGGCATGGTTCATCAGGTCGCCGAAGATGCGGAACCCCTGCAGCGCGCATTCGGCGATCAGGTCGTCGCGCCCGGCGAAGTGGCGATAGACGGCGGCGGGCGTCACCCCGGCGGATTTCGCCGCCTCGGACAGGGTAAAGCCCTGCGGCCCCTGCGCCTCGATCAGGCCAAGGGCAGCCTCGACCAGCGCCTGACGCAGATTGCCGTGATGATAGCCCTGCTTGGCCATCACGCCCCGCCCTTGCCGCCCTTGCCGTCGCCCTTGCCGGTTTCGCCGTCGCCCTCGCTCTCCGGCCCGGTCAGCGGCGGCAGCACCTCGGGCCCGCCGCAGATCGCGGGGTCGGGCGTGCCGATCGCCGCGGGGTCCTTGCCCGGATAGTCCACGGCCAGCAGCACCGACTGGATCGCGGCGATGCGCGCCCGGTCCTTGTCGTCGGACAGGATCACCGTCCAGGGCGCGGGATCGGTATGGCTGCGGGCCAGCGTTTCCTCGATGGCGGCGCTGTAGCCGTCCCACCGCCGCAGCCCCTCGACATCGATCCAGCTGAGCTTCCATTGCTTCAGAGGGTCGTTCGCCCGGTCGAGGAAGCGGCGCAGCTGTTCGGCGCGCCCGACCTCCAGCCAGATCTTCACCAGCGTGATCCCGTCCTCGACCAGCATCTTCTCGAAATCCGGCAGCTGGCAGAAGAAATGCTCGCGCTGGCGCGGCGTGCAGAAGCCGAAGACCTGTTCCACCACGCCCCGGTTGTACCAGCTGCGGTCGAAGAGCGCGATCTCGCCCGCCGCCGGCAGCCAGTCGACATAGCGCTGGAAATACCGCTGCGCCGCCTCGCGGTCGTCGGGCTTCGGCAGGGCGACGATATAGGCGGCGCGGGGGTTCAGGTTCTCGCGCAGGCGTTCGATGGTGCCGCCCTTGCCCGCGGCGTCGCGGCCCTCGAACAGCACCGCCACCCGCCCGCCGGTGACCTTCAGCCCGGCCAGCATCTTGACCAGTTCGACCTGCAGCGCCTGCATCCGGTCGTCATAGTCGTCGCCGTCCATCTCGCGCCCATAGGGATAGAAGGGGGCGAGGATGTCCTTCTTGCCGGCCTTGGCGATGGCCTTGCGGATGGATTTCGGCGCCGTCTCGGCGTGGTAGCGGCGGATATCCTCCGCCAGCGCCAGTTCGGGGGCAAGCGTGGGGGCGGTGGCCGCATCGGTGGCGGCATCTGGCAGCGGATCGGTCGGCATCGTCATCCTCCTCGGGCCGGCCGAAGCTAGGCCAGCCGTGCCGTCACTGCAATCGGCAGCGCGGGACCGCCCCTCACCGCAGCCCCGCCCGCGCGGCGGCGCGGTCGATGGCGGCGACCACCGCCTGCGGATCGGCGTGATGGGGCATGTGGCCCACCCCCGGCAGCACCGTCAGCCGCGCCCCTGGCACCGCGCGGGCCAGCGGGCGGGAATGGATGTCGAGCCCCACGGTCCGGTCGGCGCCGCCATGCACCACCTCCACCGGCACATCTATCCCGGGATAGCGCGGCACCAGCGCCGCCAGTTCCGGCTTCAGCGTGGCGCGCTGCTGCGCATTGGCGGCCAGCGTCCGGCGCGAGGCCGACATCAGCGGCCCGAAATGCGCGGCATAGCCGGGCGGCTCCTGCTGCGGGGCGAAGACGTTCTCGACCATGCCGTTGACCGTGCCTTCCGGGACCAGCGCGGTGATCGCCGGCACCACCGTCGCCCGCCCCACCGCCGAAGAGGTGACGCGGTAGAAGAACGGCAAGTCCCCCTCCCAGGGATGCGAGGCTGCCGCCAGCGTCACCAGCCCGGCGATGCCGTCCGGCCGGTCCGCCGCCCAGGCCAGCGCCACCGCGCCGCCATAGCTGTGGCCCGCCACGAGCGGCCGGTCCGCGCCCAGTTCCGCCGCCGCCCCGGCCAGCAGCGCCGCCTGTTCGGCCAGCGTCCCGCCGCCCGGCAGCGGATCGGACCAGCCGAAGCCCGGCCGGTCGGGCACGATCACCCGGTATCGGTCTTCCAGCCGGCCCACGAGGTCGAAGGTCATGTCGCGCCCCGAACCCGAGGCGCCGTGGATCAGCACCAGGTCCGGCCCCTGCCCCCGCACCACCACATGCACCCGCTGCCCGCCGACGCTGACGAAGCGGCCCTCGGGCGGATAGGCGGCGCGGGTCGCGGCCTCGCGCGAGGCGGCGCAGGCCGACAGGCCGAGGCTCGCCACCAGCGCCATCAGGCCGGTGCCGCGCGCCATCCTAGCGGCCAGCGACCGGGTCCAGGCCGATCTCCTCGATGCGGAAGGGCGTGGTCTGGTAGATTTCGTTGATCCAGTTGCCATAAAGCAGATGTGCATGGCTGCGCCAGCGGTTCAAGGGCGGGCGGGCCGGATCGTCCGAGGGATAGTAGTTGATCGGCACGTTGATCGGCTTTCCGGCCGCGACGTCGCGATCGTATTCCTCTTTCAGCGTGCCGGTGTCGTATTCGAAGTGGTTGAAGATATACAGCGCGCGATGCCCCGCATCCTCGATCAGGCAGGGCCCCACCTCGTCGGAGCCGAGCAGCGTCACCAGCCCCGGCGCCGCGTCGATCTCGTCCTGCCGCATCTCGGTCCAGCGGCTGACGGGGATGACGAAATCGTCGGAAAAGCCGCGCAGAAAGGGCGAGGCCGGCACCCGGTTCTGGTGGCGGAAGCAGCCGAAGGCCTTGGCGTTCAGCAGGTGTTTCCGCACGCCGTGGAAATGATAGATCATCGCCATCCCGCCCCAGCAGACGCCGAAGGTGGAATGCACATGGGTCTGGGTCCAGTCGAAGACCCGCTGCATCTCGTCCCAGTAGGTGACCTGGGCGAAATCCAGATGCTCGATCGGCGCGCCGGTGATGATCAGCCCGTCGAACTTCTCGCCCGAGGCCTCGACCTCGGCGAAGGGGCGGTAGAAAGCCTCCATATGTTCGGCGGCGGTGTTCTTCGTCTCGTGATCCGTCATCCGGATCAGCTGGAAGTCGATCTGCAGCGGCGTCGCCCCGATCAGCCGGGCGAACTGGTTTTCGGTCTGGATCTTCTTCGGCATCAGGTTCAGCAGCCCGATCCGCAGCGGCCGGATGTCCTGCGTCGCAGCCCGGCCCGGCGACATCACCATCACGCCCTCGCGCGACAGGATGTCGAAGGCGGGCAGCGTTTCGGGCAGGGTCACGGGCATGGCGGTTCTCCTATCGAGCCGCTCAGATAATCCGCGGGCGCGGCAGGCTCAAGCCCCGCTCACGCCGGGCGGGCCAGGGCGGGCCGGTCCAGCGCCGCGGCGATCAGCGCCTCGAAGTCGCGGGCGTCGCGGACCTGCGCCACCTCTTCGGCGGTGACCGACACGCCCCAGTTGCGCGCCATCGCCGCATAGCGCGGCTGGCGATGGGCCAGCGCCCGGGCATAGGTCCAGCGCACGAAGGCATCGGGATCGACCCCCGACTCTGCCGCGCCGGTTTCGGCCCGGTAATCCGCCCAGGCCTGCTGCAGGAAGTCGGGCTGGTAATACATGGGCTTCGGCGCGCGGTCGAAGCGGCGGACGAGTTCGGCGGTATGTGCCTCGGACCCCTCGATCCAGACCATCAGCGTGGCGGCGGCGAGCGCGGTCAGCACCGGATCGGCGGGATCCTCGGGGTCCACCACCTCGCAGATCGACCCGCCGCTGTCGCAGACGAAATGCGGATAGGCATAGATCTCGCGCGCGCGGTCGATGAAATGCGGCGTGTCGAGCAGCGCCGCGATCTCGCCCCGCCGGTGCTGGTCCTGCCGGCGCAGGTATTCGGCGAAGGGCAGCCCGTGCCGCGCCGGGTCGCCCGGCTTGCCCAGATAGGTGGACAGCGGCGCGAGGTTGTCGAAGGTGATGTTGGACGCGATGCAGACGGAATCCGTCATCAGCAGTTCGCGCAGCAGCGGCACCTTCATCGCCTCGCGCTTGAAGTTGTCGGCGATATGTTCGCCCATGTAGCGGGTGCCGATGCGGTAGTCGATCGAGTAGTGGAACCAGTCGCCGGTGCCGCGCAGCGTGTTCGACAGATGGGTCTTGCCCAGTCCCGACATGCCGAACAGCAGCACCCGCTTCTGCGCCGCCGCCCGCCAGTCTGCCCCGCTGGAATAGATCATCGCCCTGCCCGCCCGTCCGCCTGCCATCCGGTCTGGCCGGGATGTAGCGGCAGGCCGGGGCCGCGTCACGTCAAATCCGGGGGCGGGGCGGCAGCGGCCGGTAGAGTCGCGGCAGGAAGCGCCCGTCGATGACGATCAGCCCCGCCGCCAGCAGCGCAAAGCCGCCATAGGCCCGCAGGGGCAGCGTCTCGCCGAAGATCAGCGCGCCCAGCAGGATGCCCACCGGCGCCACCATCAGCGTGACCAGGCTGGTGGTCCCGGCCCCGGCCAGCCGCAGGATGCGGAAGAAGACGAGATAGGCCGCCCCCGTCGCCACCAGCCCCAGATAGCCGAGCGCCCCCAGCACCGAAGGCGCGGGCAGGCGCGCGGGCAGACCCTCGACGATCAGCGCCAGCGGCAGCACCACCGCCGCCGCCGCCGTCAGCGTGCCCGCGGCCGCCACCTCGGGCGCGGTGCTGCGGCTGATGCCGCGGCCGATGCTGCCCGCCACCGCATAGCACATCGCCGCCGCCAGCACGGCCAGCTGGCCCGCCGAGGTCGGATCGAACGCTGCCAGCCGCGCCGGGCCGATCACCGTCGCCACGCCGAGAAAGCCGAGCGCCACCCCCGTGCCGCGCCGCGCCCCCAGCCGTTCGTCGCGGAAGACCAGCGCCGCCACCAGCACGCCGAAGATCGCGGTGGAGGCGTTCAGGATCGCGGCAAGGCCGGAATCGATGCGGGTCTGGCCCCAGACGATCAGCGAGAAGGGCAGCGCGGTGTTCAGCAGGCCCGTCACCGCGATCCGGCCCCAGACGCCCGGCCGCCGCGGCAGGGGCGCCCCCCGCAGCGCGACCAGCGACCACATCACCGTGGCCCCGAGGCAGATCCGGATGGCGACCGTCGTCAGCACCCCCATTTCGGCCAGCGCCAGCCGGTTGGCCGGGAAGGACCCGCCCCAGATCAGCGCGAGAAGGCCCATCAGGGCCCAGACGAGGGCGGGAACCTGGCGTTCGGTCATGATGCAGCCTTCCTACGCCCCGCGCCCCCGCCCGGCGACCCGGATCTTGTGCCAAGGACAATTCCGCGCGGCGCCGGGGCCGGTGCAGGCCGGACCCCGACGCGAAAGGGGGGCGCATCGGCTGCGCCCCCCGGTCTTCGTCCCGATCCCGTGAGGGATCAGAAGCTGTAGGCGACGCGCAGCCCGAAGGCCACGCCCTCGTTATCCTCGAACTCGCCGAAGGTGGTGCCGCCCGGATAGGGCAAGGGCGCCTCCGTCTCGGTATCGCCCAGCCAGATGTAGCGCGCGCCGCCCGTGATCTCGACCGGGCCGCGGGTATAGGTCGCGGCGACGCCGAGCGCCGTGGCCCCGTCGGTCGGGCCGAGGTTGCCGGAATAGCCGCCGACCGCATCCTCGTAGCTGGCGGTGACCGCGCCCGACCAGGTCTCGTTGAAGCGGCGGCCCAGACCCAGCGTATAGGTGATGGTGTCGCCGTTGTAGTCGACGAGGTTGTCCTGCGCGCCCGCCACATAGAGCGGCGGGGCGATCACGAATTCCGACCAGTCCACCCAGCGGATCGAGCCGAAGAGCAGCGTATCGGCCATGATCCCGGTCTGGAACTCGAGGTTCAGCGATTGCGGGATCGTGGTCGAGAAGTCGTTCTGCTGCGACACGGGCACGATCACCCCCGGCGCCACCTCGACCAGCGCGCTTTCGTCGGCGCTGAAGTCGTGATCCACCGCCGAGTTGTAGGTCAGCGAGACGCGGGCTGCGATCTCGGGCTTCTCCCAGGCGACGCCCAGCAGGTAGCCCCAGTCGGTTTCCTTGTCGACCGACATCTCGTAGCCGTTGAACAGCGACACCTCGCCCTCGGTCTGGATCGCGCGGATCCCGCCGATCACCGAAAAGGCCGGCGTCGCCTTCCAGCGCAGCATCGCCGTCAGCGCGTCGCTGTCGAGCGTCGCGGTCGAGCCGCCATAGGAATAGCCGGTGTCGTCCGGGTAATCGACATCCGCCCCGATCGGCTGGTCGATCACCAGCGCGAAGGCGAAGCGGTCGCCCAGGTCGGTCTTCACCCCCATCGACCAGGTCATGTAGTCGCCGGCCATGTCGCCCGACGAGTTGCCCGCGGGTGTCGTCAGCGGCACCTGCTGCACCCCGCTCACATCCGGGCTGACGCTGCCGAAGGTCAGTTCGACGTAATCCCCCGTCTCGAACAGGATGGCGGTCGACTGGGTCGACCGTTCCACCCCGCCCGCGACCGCGGCCCCGGCCGTCAGTCCCGTAGTCAGGGCCAGAACGCTGGCCCCGGCGATCAAATGTTTCATGTCCGTCCTCATCCCCGACATGCTCCTCCTGGAACCAGCTAAGGTCACAGGGACGTGACGGTCAATCCGTGACGCGGCGTTCCGCCGCATGGGCGAAGTTTCTTTTGCGCCGCAGCGACTTGTCCAGCCTATTTACGGTGCCAGCGCCGGACTGCCCCGCCGGTCGCGGCGGTCGAGCCACAGATTGAGGCTGTTGGCGCCGAAGATCATCGCCCCGCCGAGGAAGACGAAGGGGTCCAGCGCCTCGTCATAGAGCAGCATTCCGATGACCGCGATCAGCGGCAGGCGCAGGAAGTCGATGGGCGTCATCATCGAGGCGGGGGCGAGCGACAGCGCCACGGTCAGGCACAGATGCGCGAGCAGCCCCGCGACCGACAGCACCACCACCGGCAGCACGGTCGCCGGCCCCGGCAGCGCGATGTCGCCGTCCCCTCCGGCGCAGGCCAGCGCCATCGCCAGCTGCATCAGGCACAACCAGTGCAGGATCGCCGTCAGCGAGGTGCCGGCGGTCAGCCGCTTGGTCGCGATGGCGGAGCCGGCGAAGCCGAAGGCCGCCAGCAGCGCCGCCACCTGCCCCGGATCGAACCCGCCCGAGGGCGAGGGCCGCGCCACCAGCAGGATCCCCGCGAAGCCCACCGCCGCGAAGACCAGCACGCGCGGGCGGAAGACCTCGCCCAGCAACAGCGGCGCCAGCAGCGCCACGAGGATCGGATAGGTGAATTCCAGCGCGAAGACCTGCGCCAGCGGGATCGTCGCCACCGCGTAGAGCCAGCAGTTCTGCCCGAAGAAATGCGCGGCATTGCGCGCCGCGTGCAGGCGCAGCCGCTCGGGCCGCAGCGCCGCCGCCTGCCCCGTCGCCAGCGCCACCGCATCGACCAGCACCAGCCCGATCAGCGACCGCCAGACCAGGATCTCGAAGGTGTCGAGTTCCGCCGAGGCCGAGCGCCCGGTGACCGCCATCGCCGAGAACCCGGCCAGCGCCCCCAGCATCCACAGCGCACCCAGGAGGGGCCGCTGCCCCCGCGCCGGGGCTGGCCCGCCGACCGTCTTCATGCGCCGATCCTCCCGCCCCCCGCGCGCGCGCCCCGGATGGCCGCGCCCCCGGATTAGGGCGGCGGCGGCGGATGTGCAAGCGGGGGGTGGGGGGGGTGGTGGGGGGACAGGCCGGGGCGATGGGTTTGGGTGGGCCTGTGTAGGGGGTGAGGTGATGTGTGGCGGCGGGCGGCGGACGGCGGACGGCGGGGAGCACTTTGGGCGGAGAGCGGTCTTTCGCTGCGAAGCGAACGAGTGGCTGCGACGTCGCAGCCGGCGCCCAGCCACGGCATGGGGAGAACCACACAAGGGCTTGGCTGCATTTTGTCTGCTCCTTCGGCTTGCTGTTGCGACTGCGCCAGCTCGCGCTCGAGTAGTGCACCGACCGTTGAAGGATTCTTCAACCTCTGACGGCTAGAAATTCGTACTTCACACTTTACTTCATATGCTATATTCCGTTCAAAAAGAGGGAGAACAACATGGCAGACCGTTGCGACGACCCCCTCTTCGGGGAGGTTCCTGAGCGCGTGCTGCTGAGCAACGCGCCGTTGGTGCGCGTGCTGGGTCAGGTGAAGTTCCCTAGGATCGCCAAGATCGCGGAAGAAAGCTACATTGCGAACTTCCAAGAGGCTATCCGCGGGGAGTACCCGCATTTTCAGAGGGATACGATCCAAGGCGTCGACATCGTTATCACGGGCAACGAAGTGAGGCCGCACCAACTCACTACCACTATCTGGCGATTTTTCGACGCGCGCAGAGTGATACGTGTGTCTTTAGCGCCCGATGCAATCACTCTGGAAACTGCGAGCTACGTGTCGCGAAACGATTTCCTTTCTAGGTTTGAGTTCATTCTGTCGAAGCTCGTTGAGACGATCCACCCTGCACTGGTTCAACGGGTGGGGTTCAGGTATGTCGACCGGCTGCAAGACCCGAACGACCTCGCCGCGCTATCTGATTTGATCCATGCGGAACTCTTGAACGTGCTTCAATCAGGGTTGGTGCAACACATTGATATTTCGATGACCGAGATCACCGGCACGACCAAGGAAGGTAAGATCATCGCTCGATATGGGCTCGCACCACCTAAGTTCAGCCATGACCCTGAAATGGCGCCGCCGGTTCGCGTAAAAAGCTGGGTCCTTGACGTAGATTCTTTCAGTACAGATTGTGCTGGACAGGCATTCGATACCCAAGTGCTGTGCGCTGAACTCGACAAGGTTGCCGCACGCGCTTATGCTTTCTTCCGCTGGGGTGTGACTGAAAAATTCTTGGAACGTTTTGGAGCCAAGTGACATGCTGATTGAACAGCTTCCCGCAGGCGCTGTCGCCGCGGCGATTTTTCTCGCTCCCGGATTGCACGGGGCAGGTCGACTGGACGCAATGGACGAAGCCATTCCCGAAGTGGCAGCGCCCTTCTCGCACGCGCCGAGCTTCAAGATATCTGTAAGTGACATTCAGGCGCTCGCGCTTCGCCAAGAGTACTTGGAAGGCAGTACGGCTCTGAACCTACCAGTGTCCTTTTCTATGAAGGACGAAGGTTATTTCGCGAACCAGACCCCTGCCGAACTGGTCAACGAACTCCGGCGGGTTTCTGGGCTGACGTGGGCGCAGGTTGCGGAGGTCTTCGGGGTTTCTAAGCGCACACCGTACCATTGGTCATCAGGTGAAACGGTATCCGCTGAAAACCATGAGCGTTTGGGCAGGGTCGTAGCTGTCCTTAGGTTTATCGACAAAGGGTCTGCGGAAGAAAACCGGAATCTGCTTCTGGGGCATACACGTTTTGGACAAACCTACTTGGAATTGCTGCGCAGCGGTGAATACGAGCTTGTCCGCGATCTGGCCGGGAAAGGTGCGGGGCGGCCGTCCTTCGACCGCGTGTTGACGCAGGAGGCTGAAAAACTCAATGCTTCAACACATTGGGGGAAGGCCATCGTAGCAGCGGACGGAATGGATGAAACAGAGATCTTACCGCTCAATCAGCCGAAGCTTCGGCGCGCAAAAGCGCGTCGGGGCAAGGTATAAAGGACGTGCCGGTTGCCCGAGGAAAAATCGGAGAGCGACAAAGATCTTCTGGTTCGCCTTGCTGAATGGCAGCAAGGCGATTTCTCTCTTAATTGCGGTGACTTCCTCTTTCGCGACATATCCGAGCGGACAGAAGATGGCGAAGATGACGGAGGAGCCGTCTTTGACTCCGAAGTAGTCGGTTTTGCCGTCGTTTCGCAGACTTGCGAAGTGGTTCGCGAACCAGCGCGCGTTCCGCACGTATCAGTCTGCTCAATGGTCACCGTCGATGCGAAACGCATTGAGGACATCGAGCGTGGTCAAGCGCCTCGTTACGGTTTTCTGTCGGCAGCGCCGGAAGGCGCAGTTGTCGATTTCTCTCGCACCATGAGCGTAACCAAGAAGCTTCTTGTAACTTGGAAGCGCCATCGAGGATGTAAAGACGAGCAACAACAGCTCGAATTTGCATCGGCGCTCGAAACTTACTTTGGCCGTTTCGCTTTCCCAGACGACTTCGTCGCGTCGGTCGCGTCATTGCGCAGGGCGATCCTATCGAAGCACCCGAAAGGCGAGTCAGACTTGGGAAAAGCGGTGCGCTCAATACGTGAGTTGCGCGTGTATCCTCATGCAAGGTGGTCAAACAAAGACTCTATCCCAATCACTTTCATCGCAATTCTTGACGACGAGGAAAAACGCGAACTGGCGGATCGCGACGAGATCAAGAGGCATATTTCGCCGAAAATCAACGGCATCAGATGGATAGCTCCGTTCTCTTTGTCCGAGATCGGTCTCCGATTGGCGACGTTGAGCGACCTGACTGCTGCCGACTATCTGAACTCATACCCTCTTGACGTAAACTCGCTGTCGTTCGCGCGACGGAACATCACGTAAATCTTCGTTTCGAGGTCAGCGATGCTGCGCGCTCTCTGTTCGGAAATCTGCCGTTCGCAGCGCCTAGTCCGAACTGCCGGTTTGGGCCGAATCCAGCCCCCCGCCACACCAACCCCGCCCGCCCGCTTCGGACCGCCCCCCCTCACCGGAACAGCACCAGCGCCCCCGGGCTCCAGGCGACGCGGGTGCGGGTGCGGATGTCCAGCACCGGCCGGCCGAAGACGTTGCGCATGGAAATGCGCACGGGCCGGTCCACCCCGTCCAGCTTCACGTCGTAATAGGTCATGTCGCCGTAATAGACGACCTCCTCGATGGTGCCGGGGGTTTCGCGGTCGGTGGCGGTCTGGCCGTCATAGAGGATCGTCAGCGTTTCCGGGCGGAAGCCCACCTCGGCCGCGCCGCCGGTCAGCGCGCCGGGGGCCTGGCCCGCGTCGATCTCGCAGGGGCCGAGGCCCTGCACGTCGATGGCAATGCGCCCCGCCGCCTCGGAGGTGACGGTGGCGGGCAGGAAGTTCATCACCCCGATGAAATCCGCCACCTGCCGCGTCGCCGGGCGGCGGTACAGCATCTCGGGGTCGGCGAGCTGCGCGATCTGGCCCTCGAACATCACCGCGATCCGGTCGGACATGACCAGCGCCTCTTCCTGGTCATGGGTGACGAGGATGAAGGTGATGCCCACCTGCCGCTGCAGCCGGATCAGCTCGACCTGCATCTGTTCGCGCATCTTCTTGTCGAGCGCCGACAGCGGTTCGTCCAGCAGCAGCACCTTGGGCTTCAGGATCAGCGCCCGGGCCAGCGCCACCCGCTGCCGCTGCCCGCCGGACAGGGCATGGGCGGCGCGGGCGCCATAGCCCTTCAGCCCCACCATCTCCAGCGCCTCGTCCACCCGCCGGGCCTTTTCCGCCGCGGTCCCGCCCTCGCGGCGCAGGCCGAAGCCCACGTTCTGTGCCACGGTCAGATGCGGGAAGATCGCATAGGACTGGAACACCATGTTGGTGGGCCGCACATTCGCCGGCACCCCCTGCATGTCCTTGCCGTCGATCAGCACCGCGCCCGAGGAGATGCCCTCGAACCCGGCGATGGTGCGCAGGAGCGTGGTCTTGCCGCAGCCCGAGGGCCCGAGCAGCGAGAAGAACTCCCCCGCCCGGATCGTCGCGGTGATCCCACGCAGGGCGTGATAGTCGCCGTAATATTTGTGGACGTCGCGGAACTCGATCATCGTCGGGCGCGGCGTCGCGGCGAGCGTTGCGGCGGGGGCCGCCAGAGGGTTGGGGGCGAGCGTCACAGGAAACCTCCGGTATCCTTGCCGCCGACCTTGGCGATGCCGCGGCGGCGGAAATATTCGGCGATGGTCAGCAGCACCACCGACACGGCCACGAGGATCGTGCCGAGCGCGAGGATCGAGGGGATCTGCTTGGGGAAGCGCAGCTGCGAGTAGATATAGACCGGTAGCGTCGGTTCCGCCCCGGCGAGGAAGAAGGCGATGATGAACTCGTCCATCGAGATGGTGAAGGAGATCAGCAGCGCCGAGACGATCCCTGGCATCACCAGCGGCAGGGTGATCAGCCGGAAGGTGGACCAGCGGCTTTCGCCGAGGTCGTAGGCCGCCTCTTCCAGCGAGCGGTCGAGGCTCTGGAACGCGGCCGAGAGGATGGCGATGGCGAAGGGCATGCAGATCAGCGTGTGCCCGAGGATCACCGACCAGACGGCAAGGTTCAGCCCCATGCCCAGAAGGACCATCAGCAGCGACATCGCCACGATGATTTCCGGCAGGACCAGCGGCAGCATGATCAGCCCCATGATCGGACCCTTGCCGGCGAAGTCGTAGCGGCTGGACGCGCGGGCGGCGAACAGGCCGAGCGTGGTGGCGAGGATCGAGGAGGAGACCGCGATGATCAGCGAGTTCCTCAGCGCGTCGAACAGCGTCGGCAGCTGCGCAAGCTGGCCGAACCATTTGGTGGTGAAGCCCGACAGCGGGAAGGCCACGATGGTCGCGTCGTTCAGCGCGAAGACCGGCAGCAGCAGGATCGGCGCGTAGAGGAAGACCAGATAGAGGATGGCATAGAGTCTCAGCCCGCGACCGTCCGTCATCCGCGGCCCCCCTTTCCGTCACGCAGCCCGTTCCTGTCGCGGGACTCGCTCATTTCTTCACCTTCAGGAAGCGGGCGTTCAGCGCCACGAAGGCCAGCGCCACCACCGTCACCACCAGCATCGCCACCACCGCCAGCGCCGAGCCGAGCGGCCGGTTGTCGAGGTCCAGCATCCGGCTCTGGATCAGGTTGGCCACCATCGGGATCTTGCCGCCGCCGATGATCTGCGGGGTGACATAGTCGCCCACGGTCGGGATCAGCACGATCAGCACCGCCGCCACCACCCCCGGCATCGCCAGCGGCAGCGTCACCCGCAGGAAGGTCATCGCCTTCGATTCCCCCAGATCCTGACCCGCCTCCAGCAGCGAGCGGTCGATCTTTTCCAGCGCGACGAAGATCGGCAGGATCGCGAAGGGCGCATAGGCATGGGCCAGCGTGATGACGATGGCGTTGACGTTGTAGAGGATGAAGGTCAGCGGCTCGTCGATGATGCCGAGCGTCGTCAGCCCGGAATTGATCACGCCGTTATAGCCGAGGATCACCTTCCACAGGAACACCCGGATCAGGTAGCTGGTCCAGAACGGGATGGTGATCAGGAACAGCCACAGCGACTTGCGCTGCGGCGCGACGTGGAACGACACGTAGTAGGCGACCGGAAAGGCGAGGATCACCGTGACCGCGGTGACGAGGATCGACACCGACAACGACCGGATCATCACCGCGCGATACAGCGGTTCGGTCAGCGTGGCGATGTAATTGTCCAGCGTGAAGTCCCAGACGATCCGGGTCTGGGTGTCGCCATCGGTCAGGAAGGAATAGAGCAGGATGGTGGCCAGCGGCGCGGCCAGCAGCAGCAGCGCATAGAGGGCCGTGGGACTGACGAGCGCGAGGCCCGCGAAGGACTCGGATCGGCGGAACCGCCCCCACCAGCCTTGGTCTTCCATGCCCGCCTTCCCCGTCCGCGCCAGTCTCGGTGCCCCGATGGTGCGCCTGTCCCGTACCTTCAGTTTGCACAGGTCTTTCACGGATGGAAGCGGGCAAGCGCGGGGGGCGGCGCGGTTTTTGCGGTCAGAACCGGCAGATGCCCGCGATTTGGGCAAAGCCCTCTGCCGCCTCGGGCGGTCCGGTCAGCAGGCTCAGCACCCCCGGGGGCAGCCCCGCCCGGCGCAGGCGGTCGGCCAGCGCCACCAGCCCCGGCGACAGCGGCGCGGGGCGCAGCAGCACCACCGCAGCCCCCGCGGCCATCATCCGGGTCAGCCGGCGCGGACCGGCCCGGCCGACGACCAGAACCGGCTCCGGCTCGGCCCCCGGCTGCCATGCGTCGGGCAGCGCCTGCCCCAGCCCCAGCAGCACCGCGCGGCCCTCGCCGCCGCGCGCCCGCCAGCCCGCCCCCGCCGCGCGGGCGGCGGCCAGCGCCCGGGCCAGATCCGCCGGCCCCGCCAGCACCATCGGCCCCTCGCCCATCCGCACCGACAGCGGCGCGCGCCAGTCCCCGGCGACGAAATGCGTCAGCCGCCGCTCTGCCGCATCCTCGTCGATGCCGGTTGCGGGACCGGGTGCCCGGGCGGGAGGATGGCGACCGTCGGTCACCGCTAGACCGGCAGGTCGCCGGGCGGATTGGCCAGCAGCCGCGCCAGCCGGTCCAGCGCCCGGGCGAAGCGATCCTCGGGCACGCCCGCCGCCACCGCGATCCGCACCGCGTTCGGCGCGTGATGATCCTGCAGCGCATATTCGTCGGCCGAGCGGATCAGCACGCCCGCACCCTCGGCCTCGCGCGCGAAGGTCGAGGCCCGCCAGCCGGTGGGCAGCCGCAGCCACAGGAAGGACAGGCCCGGCTGCCAGGACAGGTCGTACAGCCCGAGCGCCGAGACCGCCATCGCCAGCCGGCGCGCATAGACCGCGTTCACCTTGTCGCGCAGCTCCGCCGCCCGGCCCGAGACCAGCAGGTCGGTCACGATGTCCGTCAGCGGCCGCGCCATGCCGAAGAAGCCGTGCTGCGCCGTCAGCCGCCCCGCCTCGCCCATGCCGCGCGGGGTGATGATGCAGCCCACCCGCAGCCCGGCCGAGACGGATTTCGACAGGCTCGACACATGCCAGACCCGTTCCGGCGCCAGCGCCCGCAGCGCCGGATCGGCATTGCCCGGCACCGAATAGCAGTCGTCCTCGATGATCTGCAGGTCATGGGCGCGGGCGACGGCCACGATCTCGTCCCGCCGGGACAGCGGCATCCGCACCGAGGTCGGGTTCTGCGCCTCGGGCGTGATGAAGACGATGCGCCCGCCGTGACGGCGGCAGGCGGCGTCGAGCGCGTCGGGCCGCAGCCCCTGCGCATCGAGCGCGACGGGCACCACCTCGGCCCGGCTCAGCCGCGCCGCGTGGCGAAAGCCGGGATAGGCCAGTTCCTCGGCAAAGACCACGGGCCGGTCGCCCCGCAGGCAACATTGCAGCACGATGTTCATCGCCGATTGTCCGCCATGTGCGGGTACAATCTCGTCGGCATCGAAACGCCCGAGGTCGCGGGGGCCGAGCCAGTCCACCAATGCCTCGCGCAGCGGGCGGTCGCGGCGCAGCGAGGGATATTCCAGCCAGTCCTGCCCGATCTCGCCCGCCGTCATCCGCGCGGCGACCCGGGCCATGCTGTCGGCCAGCGCGGCGCTTTGCCCGACATCGGGCAGTTGCGGCGACCGCAGGTCCACCGGCCCCCGCCCCGAGGCATCGGGTTCGGGCCGTTCCACATGCAGCGACTGGCTGGGACCCAGCCGGGGCTGGCGGGCCGAGACGAAGGTGCCGCGCCCCACCGCCGCCTGCAGCAGCCCCTCGTCGGTGCCGATCGTATACGCGCGGGCGACGGTGCCTGGCGTCACCCCGATCCGCCAGGCCAGTTCCCGCACCGGCGGCAGCTTCTGCCCCTCGGTCAGCCGGCCCTCGCGCACCGCGTCGCGCAGGGCATGGGCGAGGGCCAGATATTTCGGCCCTTCGGCAGAGGCGAGGTCGGGGCACCAAGTTGTATCTGTCACAATGTTTCTCTGGCAGCGATCCGGGAGCGGGCGTAGGGTACAAACTACCAGACAACATGAATTGTATCAACACAAAGGTGCCATGATGACGACGCTTCCCCTGAACGCCACGCCAGCCGCCACCACCGGCGCGGTGCGCCGCGCGGTCCGGGGCGTGGCGGTCACCATTGCCGACTATCGCCTGCGCCGCGCCACCCGCCTCGCGCTGCGCCGGCTCGACGCCCGCCTGCTGCGCGATATCGGCGTTGCGCCCGACCATGCGGCGCACGAGGCGGAAAAGCCCTTCTGGCGCGCCTGATCCCGGCGGCGCCATCCCTCCCTGACGGTTCGGGTTACCGCCAACCCCTGACGGCAACCCTCTTCCTGGCCGGGCCTTCGCGCCCGGCCTCTTTTCGTCGAGGGGCGCTCAGTCGGGGGGTCGCTCAGCTGCCGAGGATGACCTTCACGTAGTTCAGCGTCTCGACATAGGGCGGCACGCCGCCATGCTTCTGCACCGCCTCCGGCCCCGCATTGTAGGCCGCCAGCGCCAGCTTCCAGTCGCCGAACCGGTCGTACATCAGCCGCAGATAGCGCGCCCCGCCCTCGAGATTGGCGCGCGGGTCGGCCGGATCGACGCCAAGCAGCATCGCCGTCTCGGGCATCAGCTGCGCCAGCCCGAGCGCGCCCTTGGGCGACACCGCCCCCGGGTTCCAGCCCGATTCCTGCTGCACCAGCCGCAGGAACAGATCCTCGGGCACCCGGTGCTTGCGGGCGGCCGCGCGGGCGACGGGCAGGTACTCGCCCTTGTAGGCGCCGGCAAAGCGCGGGATGCCCCGCACCACGCTGTTGGTTTCGGCATCGTAGTTCGGCTGGTAGCGGACCGAGTTTTCGTATTGCTGCGACGCCCGGCCGTCGAGCACCGAAAGCTGGCTGGAAAACAGCGTCATCCGCGACTGGGTCGAGGCGCGGGGGGTCAGGCCCTCTGCCCGGACCGCACCGGGCAGCAGGACGGGAACCGCCGCCACCAGCCCGGCTGCCAGCATCAGGCCACGCGCGGCGCGGGCCGAAGACATGTCCTGCACTGTCTGTCCCTCGTGTTCTGTCGGCGGGACTATAGCAAAAACTCCGCCGCGCGCCAGATCGCCCGGATTCCCCGCCGCGCCGCCCGCACCGCCGGCAGCGAAAGCCCGCCATCGCCCGCCCCCGCCCGCCCCCGCCCTCGCGGCCGGGCGGCGTTTGCCTTCCGTCAACCATCTGTGGTCTAACCGTGGCTCGATACGGGATTCGCCGGAAACGCCGGCGCCGCGCAGCAGGGAGACGGTCATGGCAGGCTCGGTGAATAAGGTCATCATCGTGGGCAATCTCGGGCGCGATCCCGAGGTGCGCAGCTTCCAGAACGGCGGCAAGGTGGTGAACCTGCGCATCGCCACCTCGGAAACCTGGCGCGACCGCAATTCCGGCGAGCGCAAGGAACGGACCGAATGGCATTCGGTCGCGATCTTCTCGGAACCGCTCGGCAAGATCGCCGAGCAGTATCTGCGCAAGGGGTCGAAGGTCTACATCGAGGGCGCGCTGGAAACCCGCAAATGGCAGGACCAGTCTGGCCAGGACCGCTACACGACCGAGATCGTGCTGCGACCCTACCGGGGAGAGCTGACGCTGCTCGACGGTCGCGGCGAAGGCGGCGGCGGATCGGGCGGCGGCTATGGCGGCCCGGATGAGGGCTATGGCGGCGGCGGCGACTACGGCGGCGGCTCGGGCGGCTCCTATGGCGGCGGCGGCCGCTCGGGCGGCGGGTCCGGGTCGGGATCGGGCGGCGGCTCGCGCGGCGACCTCGACGACGAAATCCCGTTCTGAGGGGGGCCTAGCCCGCCCTCAGCCCCCGGGCGAGGCGGCGCGCCCGCGCAGGCTCGACATGCCAGCACACCGCGACCTCCCAGGCGAGGCAGGCCCGGGCCGCCACGGCGTCGTCCGCCTGCATCAATGCGGCGAGGTCGAACAGCGGCGCGTCCCGCCTCGCCTCGTCCCAGTCGATCAGCGCCGGACCGTCGACGGTCATCAGGATATTGCCCGGGCCGAGGTCGCCATGCAGCGCGGTCATCGGCTGCCCCGCCAGCGGCGCCCAGGCCCGCAGGCAGGCCGCGGCCAGATCCCCGGGCATTGCGGGCAGGTCGAGGTCGCCCGCGGCCGTCCGCGGCCCGGCCTCTGCCGCCGCGACGAAGCCCGGACGCTGCGGCAGGGGGCGGGCGTTCCGGTGGAACCGGTCCACCAGCGGCGCGATGCGGGCCAGATCGGCGGCCTCTGCCGGCACCCCGGGCAACCACGGCTCGCAGGTCCAGCCCTCCACCCGCAGATGCCCGGCCGCGCTGGCGATCAGCCCCGGCGCCCGCAGGCCCGCCGCCCGCGCCGCATCCTGCACCGGCCCCAGCCAGCGCAGCGCGGCCTCGTCGCGGCGCGTGGTCTTGAACACCAGATCGCGCCCGCCGCCCTGCCCGCGCAGCACGAGGTTGCGATGCCCGCCCGGCAGCGGCGTCAGCGCCAGCCCCTCGGCGCCCCAGGCGGCAAGCGGCGGCAGATCCCCGGTCACCCGGTCCCCGGTCGCCCGGTCCCCGGTCACACGATCGCCTGTTCCCGCGACCGCGCGCCCGAGGTCAGCCGCGCTGCCGACAGGTCCGACAGGTCGATGCTGACATAGCCGCCGGTCAGCATCAGTTCCGCCACGCCGCGCCCCACCGCGGGCGCCTGTTGCAGCCCGTGGCCGGAAAAGCCGTTCAGCAGGAACATGTTGTCCAGATCCGGATGCCGCCCCACCAGCCCGTTGTGATCCACCGGGTTGAAGTCATAGTGCCCCGCCCAGACCCGCGTCACCCGCGCCTGGTCGAAATCGGGGATGCGCGCCCAGATCCGTTCCCAGATCAGCGCCTCGAACTCGTCCGCCTCGGGGGCGAAATCCTGCGGGTCGCAGGGGCCGTCGCGGTCGGGGACGGTCGCGGTCAGCCATTGCCCGTGTTCGGGCCGCATCCAGTAGCCCGCCGGATCGACGATCAGCGGCGCGTCCGGCTGGCGGACCTTCGGCGCATCGACGACGAAGACGGTGCGCTTGCGCGGCTCGACCGGCAGATCGGCCCCCGCCATCCGCAGCACCGCGCCCGCCGCCGTGCCCGCCGCGCAGGCAAAGCGGTCGGCGGCGATGCGGCTGCCATCCTCCAGCCGGGCAGCGACAATGCGGTCGCCGTCGCGGTCCAGCCCCACCACCCGCCCGCGCAGGAACTGGGCGCCCTGCGCCCGCGCCGCGGCCTTCAGCCCGGTGACGAGGCCCATATTGTCGAACCAGCCCTCGTCGCGCGGACCGAAGCTGCCGGCCTGCAGCCCCGCCACCTCGATCCAGGGAAAGCGCGCGGCGATCTCGGCCGGGGTCAGCACCACGGTCGCGGCGCCGAGGCTGCGCTGCATCGCCGCCAGCGCCTCGAACCGCTCGGCCTCGGCCGCGCTGTCGGCGAGGAACAGATAGCCGTTCTCGCGGAAGCCCAGCGAGGGCACGCCGCCCGCGGGCCCGGTCCAGCGGGCGAAGTCGCGGATGAACTCCACCCCGAACCGGCTGATCGCCACGTTGACGGGTTCCGAGAATTGCTGCCGGATCGAGGCGGCGGAAAGCGCGGTGCAGGACCGGGCATAGCTGGGGTCAGGCTCGATCACCGTGACGGGCAGGCCCGGCTCCATCCGCGTCAGCCAGAAGGCCAGCGACGCCCCCATCGCCGCGCCGCCGATCACCACCACGCCGGTTTCCGTCATGCCCCGTCCCCCGCCTCCCGCGCCGCGCCGCCCGGGTCCCCCGGTGCTAGCAACAGCCGGGCCTCTCCGAAAGGGCTCTCGACATGCGGGAACGGGCATGGCAGGAAATTTCCGGGGACAGGCCGATCGCTGCAACAATCTGGCGCAAGGCGACGTGCCGCATATTTCGCGGCGCAAGGCACCGGCAGGTGCGGACGGCGGTCGGAGCGGTCCCCTTGTGTGGGAACGAGCGTGACGATGATTGACCATCTGGAACAGCTGATGCAGGCCGAGCGGATGGAGGACGTCTGGGCGCTGCATCTGTCGCGGATGGCGGAATACGGTTTCGACCGGCTGATCTATGGCTTCACCCGGTTCCGCACCGCGCATTCCTTCGGCGACCTCGACGACCTGCTGATCCTGTCGAACCACGACAAGGCCTATCTCGACGGCTTCATCCGCGGCGGGCTCTACCTGCAGGCGCCGATGGTCCGCTGGGCCGCCGATCACGAGGGCGCGCAGTCCTGGCGCATCCGCGAGGAGCGCGCGGCCCGGGGCGAGCTGACCGCGGCCGAGCGGCGGGTGATGGAGTTCAACCAGCTCCACGGGGTGGTGGCGGGCTACACGATCAGCTTCCGCGACGTGTCGAGCCGCGCGAAGGGTGCGATCGGGCTTTGCGCGCAGCGCGGGCTGCGGCAGGCCGAGGTCGATGCGATCTGGGCCCGCCACGGGCGCGAGATCCTGCTGCTGAACAACGTCACGCATCTGCGGATCACCGCCATGCCCTACACCACCCTGCGCCGGTCGCTGAGCCCGCGCCAGCGCGAGGCGCTGGAATGGGTGGGGGACGGCAAGACCACCGCCGACATCGCCAAGATCATGGGCCTGACCCCGGCCACGATTGAAAAGCACCTGCGTCTGGCGCGCGAGGCGCTGGAGGTCGACACCACCGCGCAGGCGGTGCTGAAAGCCTCGTTCCAGAACCAGATCTTCGTGCTGGAACATCCGGGCGAGCCCCGCCCCTGACCGGCGGGCGCCCCGGGTAGGCGCGCACGCTTGCGGCAGGGCCATCGGGCTTCAACGGCGGTTGTCAGAAAATTCTTACCGGACGGTAAGGATTTCCGGACTTTCCTTACGCTGCGTAAATGACGAAAGTGCGATCGTTCCGTGAGTGGTGGCTTTTGCCAGGAACAGCGGCCAAGGTTCAGCCCGGGCATTTCCGGGGAGCCTTGCCGCACGTCGTGTGCCGGCCGCGTTTCGGGCCGGCCCGACACCCATCGTGATGCGCGCCCTGTCCTCATCCCCAATGATGCGGCGCGTCCCCGGGGGCGGTGTCGGCTGGACCGGCATCGCCTTCCCGTGTTTCGTCCTCCGCTTTCGCCCTGCCCCGCCCGCGCAGGCGCGCCGGGAAAAGCGAAAGGGCCGGAGGTCTCCCCCCGGCCCGTCGGATCGTCTGGTGAAGGCAAGCCCGAAGATCGGACCCTCCGGATCAGGCGCCGCGGGTCTTGGCGACCTCGGCGGCGAAATCCTCTTTCTCCTTCTCGATGCCCTCGCCCACCATCACCCGGGCATAACCGGTGATGCGGACGCCCGCGTCATTGGCCGCCTGTTCGACGGTCACGTCGGGATTCATCACGAAGGACTGGCCGAGCAGCGTCACTTCCGACAGGAACTTCTTCATCCGGCCCGGGATGATGTTGTTCTGGATCACCGCCTCGGGCTTCGGCTTGGCCGAGGCCGCGTTCTCTTCCAGCGCCTTGGCCGTCTGCACTTCCAGCTCTCGCGCAACGACGGCCGGGTCCAGATCGGCCTCGCCGAGCGCCAGCGGCGCGGTGGCGGCGATGTGCATGGCGAACTGCTTGCCCACTTCGCGGGCCTTGTCGGCGGGACCGGTCAGCGCGACCAGCACGCCGATCTTGCCCATGCCTTCGGCGGCGGCGTTATGGACGTAGGACACGACGGTATCGCCTTCCAGCAGGTGCATCCGGCGGAAGGTCATGTTCTCGCCGATCCGGGCGATGGCATCGGTCAGCACCTGTTCGACGGTCTGGCCGTTCAGGTCGGCGGCTTTCACCACCTCGACCGAGTCGCCGGTTTCCAGCGCCACCCGGGTCACGTCGCGCACGAGGCCCTGGAATTCCTCGTTCTTCGCTACGAAGTCGGTTTCCGAGTTGATCTCGACCGCGACGCCGCGGCCATCGGTCACCATCACGCCCACCAGACCTTCGGCGGCCACGCGGTCGGCCTTCTTCGCGGCCTTTGCCAGACCCTTGGTGCGCAGCCAGTCCACCGCGGCATCCATGTTGCCGTCGGTTTCGGTCAGCGCCTTCTTGGCGTCCATCATGCCCGCGCCGGTCGATTCGCGCAGTTCCTTCACCATCTGGGCGGTGATTGCCATGTCCGGCTCTCCTCGATTGTGCGATATGGCCGGGAAGCCGGCCTTCCTTCGGAAGTCAGGCGGGGAGTATCCCCGCCCGATGACAGTTCCGTAACAGTGGGGACGGGCCGGCCCTGCCCGGAGGCAAGGCCGCGGCCCCGGCCCGGCCTCAGGCGCCGGCGCCTTCGGCCAGTTCCTCTTCCGGCGCCACATCCTCGAGCGCGCCGAGGTCCACGCCGGCCGCGCCCATCTGGGCGGTCATGCCGTCGAGCGCGGCCCGGGCGACCAGATCGCAATAAAGCGCGATGGCGCGGGCGGCGTCGTCATTGCCGGGGATCACATAGTCCACGCCCTTGGGCGAGCAGTTGGTGTCGACCACGGCCACGACCGGGATGCCCAGCTTCTGCGCCTCGAGGATGGCGAGATCTTCCTTGTTCACGTCGATGACGAACAGCAGGTCCGGCAGGCCGCCCATGTCGCGGATCCCGCCCAGCGAGGCCTGCAGCTTGGCCTGCTCGCGTTCGGTGTTCAGCCGTTCCTTCTTGGTCAGGCCTTCCGCGCCCGACGCCATGACCTCGTCGATCTGCTTCAGACGGGCGATCGACTGCGACACGGTCTTCCAGTTGGTCAGCGTGCCGCCGAGCCAGCGGTGGTTCATGTAGTATTGCGCCGATTTCTCGGCGGCCTCGGCGATGGCCTTCGAGGCCTGACGCTTGGTGCCGACGAAGAGGATGCGGCCGCCCCTGGCGACGGTATCGCGGATCACCTGCAGGGCCGCGTCCAGCATCGGGACCGTCTGGGTCAGGTCGATGATGTGGATGCCGTTGCGGTCGCCGTAGATGTATTCGGCCATCCGCGGGTTCCAGCGCTGAGTCTGGTGACCGTAATGCACGCCAGCTTCCAAGAGCTGACGCATGGAGAAGTCGGGAAGCGCCATGGTCGTTCCTTTCCGGTTTGCGCCTCGGCAGGGGATTCAGGCTTGCGCCCAACCGGCGGACCCTCGGGGATGTTTCCCCCTCGGGCCCAGCCCCTGCCTGTGAAGTGCCGCGCCATTACGCCATGCGCGGGGCTTTGGCAAGGGGAATGGCGGGTCGCGGGGTGTCGCGACCCGCACCTTCGCAGGATATCTGGGTCGGGTGCAGGGGGGGCGGAGTCAGAACCCGAGATCGCGGAAGACGCCCGGCAGCGCCTCGGGCAGATCCTCGGCGATCAGGCCGGGGCCGAAGCGGCGCGCGGCCTCCACATGCAGCCAGGCGGCGGTTTCGGCGGCGGCGGATGGATCGAAGCCCCGCGCGAGCAGCCCGGCGATGAAGCCCGCCAGCACATCCCCTGCCCCGGCAGTGGCCAGCCAGGGTGCGGCGCGGTCATAGGCGGCAGCGTTGATCGCGGCCCGTCCTTCAGGGGTGGCGATCACGGTGTCGGGACCCTTGTAAAGAACGGTGCAGCCGGCGCGGGCCGCGGCCTCGCGGGTGGCATCGACCTTGGACCAGGCGGGGCCGGCGGTGGCGGGGGCGGCGAGGCGGTCGGCGATGTCGGGGAAGAGCCGCGCGAATTCGCCGCCATGCGGGGTGATGACGCAAGCCCCGTGGAGCATGGCGAACAGGTTCGGGTCGGCGGCCAGCGCGGTCAGCGCATCGGCGTCGAGGACGGTTTTCCGCTTCGCCTCGAGCGCGACGGGGATCAGCGCCGCCGCCCTCTCGATGCCGAGCCCGGGACCGAGGCACAGCGCGTTGACGCGGGCATCCTCCAGCAGCTCGGCCAGCGCCGCGGCCTCGCTCTCGCCCCGCAGCGGGCGCAGCATGATCGCGTCGAGCCGCGCGGCATTCTCGATCAGCGCGGCGGGCGGGCAGGCGAGGGTTACCAGCCCCGCCCCGATCCGGAGCGCACCGCGGGCGGCAAGCCGGGCCGCCCCGCCCCGGCCCGGGCCGCCGGACAGGATGAGGGCGTGGCCGTGATGGTATTTGTGGCCGGATGCCTTGCAAACGGCCCCCGAAACCGAGGCCTCCTCGACCCTGGCCTGCCGCGAGGGCAGCCCCGGCTCGCGCCCCCGCCCGATATCCGCGACCACCAGCTTGCCGCAGGCGACGGGCCCCTCTGCCAGAACATGTCCCAGTTTCGGCGCGTGGAAGGTGACGGTCAGATTGGCCGAGGCCGCCCCGCGCCCGCCATGCGACGGGTTCAGCGTCTTGCCGCTGTCGGCGTCGATCCCGCTGGGCAGATCGACCGCGACGACGCGGGGCACGTCGAACGCGGACGAGACCCTCCGGACCGGATCGGCAGAGATGTCGGCGGCATCGCCGAGGTTGGACAGCACCTGCGTCAGATCGTCGAGGGGTCGCGTCAGTCCCGTGCCGAACAGCGCGTCGACGGCCAGATCGGCGCCGTGCCAGCCCCTCCGCCGGTCGAAATCCACAAGAACGTCTCCGACCTTTTCACCCCACCGCTCGTAATTCACCCGGGCATCCGGCGGCAGCCGCGCCGGGTCGCCATAGAGGAACACCTCCACCCTCCACCCCCGGTCGCGCAGCAGCCGCGCCACGACGAAGCCGTCGCCGCCGTTGTTGCCCGGACCGCACAGCACCACGGCACTCTGCGGGCCGGCCGCCAGTGCCGGCCATTCCGCCAGCACCGCCGCGACCACGCCCTGCCCGGCCCGCTCCATCATCTCCAGCCCGGAGGTGACGCCAGAGGCAATCGCCGCCTGCTCGATGGCGCGCATTTGGGCAGAGGTCAGGATTTGATGCTGTTTCACCGGCAATCCGTTCTCAATTCGCACAATCCGTAGGCGACATGATCATTTCCTGATCGCGACCCGCGAAAAGCTGCCGGGGCGTCCGGCAGGGCCAGCCTAGCCAATTGTGAGCCCCGGACGAAAGTGGTCTGACACGGTCCGAAGGGCGAGAGGCAGAGGGAGTCGTCGCGGATGAAGAAGATCGAGGCGATCATCAAGCCGTTCAAGCTGGACGAGGTGAAAGAGGCCCTGCAGGAGGCCGGCGTCCAGGGGCTGTCGGTGATCGAGGTCAAGGGGTTCGGCCGCCAGAAGGGCCATACCGAACTCTATCGCGGCGCCGAATATGTGGTCGATTTCCTGCCGAAGGTGAAGATCGAGGTCGTGCTGGCCGATGACATGGTCGAGGCGGCGGTGGAGGCAATCATCTCGGCCGCGCGCACCGACAAGATCGGCGACGGCAAGATCTTCGTCTCGCCCGTCGAACAGGCCATCCGCATCCGCACCGGCGAGACCGGCGACGACGCCGTCTGATCGCCCCAGAATTCCGGGCCGGACCAGAGGGACGCGGCCCCAATGCTCTCAACGAAGGGAAGAAGTCACATGAGCATCAAAGACGCCCTGAAGCTGATGAAGGACGAGGAGGTCGAATATGTCGACATCCGCTTCACCGACCCGCGCGGCAAACTGCAGCACGTGACGCTGGTCGCCGATCTGGTCGACGAGGACTTCTTCGAGGAAGGCTTCATGTTCGACGGCTCGTCCATCGCCGGCTGGAAGTCGATCGACCAGTCCGACATGAAGCTGATCCCGGATGCGACCTCGGTCTATATCGACCCGTTCTACGCGGAAAAGACGATGTGCGTGCATTGCACCGTCGTCGAGCCGGACACCGGCGAATCCTACAGCCGCGACCCGCGCGGGACCGCGCTGAAGGCCGAGGCCTATCTGAAATCCTCGGGCATCGGCGACGCGGCCTATTTCGGCCCCGAGGCCGAATTCTTCATCTTCGACGACGTCCGCTATTCGGTGACGCCGGCGAAAGTGTCCTACCAGATCGACGCCGACGCCGCCGCCTGGAACACCGACACCGACTATGAGGGCGGCAACCTCGCCCATCGCGCCGGCCACAAGGGCGGCTACTTCCCGGTTAACCCGGTGGACGAGGCGCAGGACCTGCGCGGCGAGATGCTGTCGACCATGAAGCGCATGGGCATGAAGGTCGACAAGCACCACCACGAAGTGGCGACCTGCCAGCACGAACTGGGCCTGATCTTCGGGGGGCTGACCGAACAGGCCGACAACATCCTGAAATACAAGTACGTCATCCAGAACGTCGCGGCCGCCTATGGCAAGACCGTGACCTTCATGCCGAAGCCGATGAAGGGCGACAACGGATCCGGCATGCATGTGAACATGTCGATCTGGAAGGACGGCAAGCCGCTGTTCGCGGGCGACCAGTATGCCGACCTGTCGATGGAGGCGCTGTATTTCATCGGCGGCATCCTGAAACATGCCAAGGCGCTGAACGCGCTGACCAACCCCTCGACCAACAGCTACAAGCGGCTGATCCCGGGCTTCGAGGCGCCGGTGCTGCGCGCCTATTCCGCCCGCAACCGGTCGGGCTGCGTCCGCATTCCGTGGACGGAATCGCCCAAGGCCAAGCGCGTCGAGGCCCGCTTCCCCGACCCGACCGCGAACCCCTACCTCGCCTTCGCGGCGCTGCTGATGGCCGGCCTCGACGGGATCAAGAACAAGATCCATCCCGGCCCGGCCTCGGACAAGGACCTCTACGACCTGCCGCCGGAAGAGCTGGCGGAAATCCCGACGGTCTGCGGCTCGCTGCGCGAGGCGCTGGAATCGCTCGAGGCGGATCACGAGTTCCTGCTGGCCGGCGACGTCTTCACCAAGGACCAGCTCGAAGGCTACATGGCGCTGAAGTGGGAAGAGGTCTACGCCTACGAACACACGCCGCATCCGGTCGAATACCAGATGTACTACTCGGCCTGATCCCGCCGGGAATCAGTCGCCACAGGGCCCCGCGCAGCCGCGCGGGGCCTTTGCTTTGCACGCTGCGGTTGCGCGGTTGACGCAGGGTTACCGTGCAGATAGTGGCGACAATGCGGTGGCCGCGCGTCTTTGTGCGCGACTTTTCCTCAATCCTTCCGAATTCGCGGCCCATTCCACCGTCACCCTGCCAGGTACAGAAACAGGAGAAGACGGACGATGCATCACGCATCCGCAACAGTCGTCGCCGCCCTGCTGTACCGAGAACCGATGGTGGGTGAATTCGAGCGGCTGGTGGAACAATTCGATCGGGCCTTCCGGGACCGGCCGCGGACCGATTACCGGCATCTGCGCCCCTATGACGATTTCGCGCTGTTCGCCATCGACGGCGCGCGCATCTCGCTGGCCCATTGCGCCGATCCGATGCTGCAGGCGGCCGCCGCGCCCGGGCCGGACCGCGCGCGGTCCGCGCTGGTGATCGCGGTCAGCTTCGGCATCGCCGAGGGCCTGCCCGTGGTGCTGGCCGAACGGCGCGAGGCGCTGTGCCGGTCGCTGGTCGAGAAGGTGCAGGCGGTGTTCCCCGCCGACGAGGTGCTGTGGAGCGAGACCGGCGGCGCCTTCGGCCCGGACGAATTCGACGATGTGGTGCGCGAACTGTGCCGCGAGGCGCAGGAGGCGCCGGCGGCAGAGGACGCCATCGCCCGGGCCGAGGCTGCCCGCCAGCGCGCGGCCGCACGGCGCAACGCGGCGGCGCAGGTGGTGGCCAACGACCTGCCCGACCTGCCCCATCCCATGCGGGACGAGGCCGCGCGCATCCGTCAGGCGCTCTATGCCGATCCGGCGGCGGCCAATCCCAACCTGCCGCAGCGTCTGACGCTCTACGCGATGGACATGGCGTTGGTGGTGGCGGTGCTGCCGGTGGGTCTGGCGCTGCTGACCTACAACGCCTTCGGCAAGGAAGACCTGCGCCTGACCGCGCGGGCGATGTCGCTGACGGGGATCGGCTTCGCCTTTGCCGGCTCGCCGCTGGCGCAGACGGTGGGCGCCTATTTCTGACGGGCGGGCCGCGGCCCTGCCCCAGCGTTCCGGCCGCGGTTGCCTCCGGCGGTCGGTCCCGGCGGCGCGGGGATGTTGCCCCCGCGCCGCTGGTCCTTAGGGGGGCCGCCCCGACAGAACCCCGCTACAGCGGCAGCAGCGTCGTCGACTTGATCTCTTCCATCGACAGCAGCGCCGTGACGTTGTGGATCTTCACCTCGGCGATCAGCGCCTGATAGAACTGGTCATAGGCGCGGGCATTCCGCACCCGCACCTTCAGGATATAGTCGATATCGCCGGCCAGCCGGTGCGCCTCCTGCACCTCGGGCCGGGCGCGCAGCGTGGTCAGGAACCGCCTTTGCCAGTCGGCCTCATGCTCGCTGGTGCGGATCAGCACGAAGAAGCAGGCCTCCAGCCCCAGGGCCTCGGCATCCAGCAGCATGGTCTGCCGGCCGATCACACCGGCCTCGCGCAGCTTGCGGATGCGGTTCCAGACCGGGGTCTTGGAACTGCCGACCTTGCGCGCGATCTCGTCCAGCGACTGGCCCGCATCCTCCTGCAGTTCGGCAAGAATTTTCCGGTCCATCTCGTCGATGCGGACTGACATTCGCATTTCTCCGGTTTTGGCGAACGTGCGGTCTTCTGCGGCGCAGAATTGGAACGAACGTCCTTATTGATGGCGGCTTCTGGCGTCATACGGGAATTTTTTTCTATATTCCAGAGAAGAACAGCGAGGTGCCCCATGCCGTCCAGCCAGTCCGAAATCGCGCCCGTGCTCTTCGTCGGCGCGGGCCCCGGCGATCCCGACCTGCTGACCCTGCGCGCCGCCCGCGCGCTGGCGGCGGCGGATATCGTCCTGCACGACCGGCTGGTGGGGCCGGGCGTGCTGGCGCTGGCCGGGCCGCAGGCGACGCTGATCGCCGTCGGCAAGGAGGGCTTCGGCCCCTCCACCCCGCAGACCGAGATCATCGCCCTGATCCTCGCCTTCGCGCGGGCCGGGCGCCGCGTGCTGCGGCTGAAGGGCGGCGATTGCGGCATCTTCGGCCGGCTGGACGAGGAAACCGGGCCGCTGGCCGAGGCCGGGATCGGCTACGAGATCGTCCCCGGCATCACCGCATCGGTCGCCGCGGCCGCCGCCATCGGGCAAAGCCTGACACGCCGGGGCCGCAACACCGGCCTGCGCATCCTGACCGGTCACGATGCCGAAGGCTTCGCCGACCAAGACTGGCGCGCGCTGGCGCAACCGGGTCAGGTGGCCGCGATCTACATGGGCAAGAAGGCCGCGCGCTTCGTGCAGGGCCGGCTGATGATGCATGGCGGCGATCCCGCGACCGAGGTGACGGTGGTCGAGAATGCGAGCCTGCCGCACCAGCGTATCGTCGCCACCACCCTCGCCGCCCTGCCCGGCTGTCTGGAGGATGTGGCCGGCCCCGCCGTGATCCTGCTCGGCCTCGCGCCCCGTGCCGCGGCCCTTGCCCTTCCCGAACTGAAAGAGGCCCTGTCATGAGCCGCCGCTTCACCCCGAAAGTCGTCACCGCCAACGATCTGCTGGAAGGCGACGTGATCTATCTGACCGCGGATGACCGCTGGAGCCGCCATCACCACGAGGCCGAGCTGATCGAGGACGAGGCGCATGCGCAGCTGCGCCTCCTGTTCGCGGAAAGCCAGCGCGACCGGGTGGTGGGCGCCTATCTCGCCGATGCCAAAGCCGGCCCCAGGGGTCCCGAGCCCACCCATTTCCGCGAGGCGTTCCGCACCCGCGGCCCGTCCAACTATCCCCACGGCAAGCAGGAGGCGCAGCATGTATAACTATAACGACTTCGACCGCGCCTTCCTGGCCGAACGCAATGCGCAGTTCCGCGCCCAGGTGGAACGCCGCATCGACGGCAGCCTGACCGAGGAAGAATTCCGCCCCCTGCGGCTGATGAACGGGGTCTATCTGCAGCTGCATGCCTACATGCTGCGGGTCTGCATCCCCTATGGCACGCTGAACCCGGACCAGATGCGCCGGCTCGCCCATGTCGCCGAGACCTGGGACAAGGGCTATGGCCATTTCACCACCCGGCAGAACATCCAGTTCAACTGGCCGAAGCTGAAGGACATCCCCGACATCCTCGACAGTCTGGGCGAGGTGGGCATCCACGCGATCCAGACCTCGGGCAACACCATCCGCAACACCACCGCGGATCACTTCGCCGGCGCCGCCGCCGACGAGATCGAGGACCCGCGCCCGGTGGCCGAGCTGATCCGGCAATGGTCGACCGACCATCCGGAATTCCAGTTCCTGCCGCGCAAGTTCAAGATCGCCATCACCGGCAGCCCGAACGACCGCGCCGTGACCCGCGCCCATGACATCGGGCTGCGGATGATCCGCAACGCCCGCGGCGAACCGGGTTTCGAGGTGCTGGTGGGCGGGGGTCTGGGCCGCACGCCGATGCTGGGCGCGGTGATCCGCGACTTCCTGCCCAAGGCCGACCTGCTGCCCTATCTGGAAGCGATCGTCAGCACCTACAACGTAATGGGCCGGCGCGACAACAAGTACAAGGCGCGGATCAAGATCACCGTCTTCGAGAACGGCATCGACACGTTCAAGGCGGCGGTCGAGGACCGCTTCGCCGAGACGCGCGCGCAGTTCAGCGGCGTCGACCAGCAGATCCTGCAGGGGATCGAGGCGCAGTTCGCGCCCCCCGCCTTCCGCAACGCGCCGGTCGATGCCTATGATACGGCCTATGCCGCCGATCCGGTCTTCCGGGCCTGGGCCGATACCAACCTGCATCCGCACCGGGTGGAGGGCTATGCCATCGTCACCGTCAGCCTGAAGGCGCATGGCGCGACGCCGGGCGATGCCTCGGCCGAGCAGATGCGGCTGCTGGCCGATCTGGCGGAACGGCACGGGCATGGCGAATTGCGGATCAGCCACGAACAGAACGTCATCCTGCCCCATGTCCATCGCGCCGACCTGCCGCAGATCCATGCCGAACTGCAGGCGGCGGGGCTCGCCACCGCCAATGTCGGGCTGGTGTCGGACATCATCGCCTGCCCAGGCATGGACTATTGCGCGCTGGCCACCGCCCGCTCGATCCCGGTGGCGCAGGAAATCGCCACGCATTTCGACGCGCTCGGGCTGGAACAGGAAATCGGCCGGCTGAAGATCAAGATCTCGGGCTGCATCAACGCCTGCGGCCATCACCATGTCGGCCATATCGGCATCCTCGGGCTCGACCGCGCGGGGGTGGAGAACTACCAGATCACGCTGGGCGGCGACGGCACCGAAACCGCGGCCATCGGCGAACGGGCGGGGCCGGGCTTCGCCTACGATCAGGTGGTGCCCGCCATCGAGCGGTTGCTGCGCGCCTATCTGGCGGAACGCGCCGGGCCGGAAGAAGCCTTCATCGACGCCTATCGCCGGCTTGGCCCCGCGCCGTTCAAGGCCGCGCTCTATCCCGAAGAGGCGCGCGATGCCGCATAACGCCCTTGCGCGGGTGGAACCGCCCGCGCCCGTGCTGGACCCGACGGCCGAGCGCGTGATCCGGCTGAACGACCGCTATCGCCATCACGGCGCGGTGGCGGTGCTGGAACATGCGCTGAAGGATGTCGATCTGGGGCGCATCTCGCTGGTCTCCTCCTTCGGGGCGGAATCGGTGGTGCTGCTGCATTTGATCTCGGTCATGGCGCCGGACCTGCCGGTGCTGTTCATCGACACGCAGATGCTGTTCCCCGAGACGCTGGAGTATCAGCGGATGCTGGCAGAAAGGCTGAAGCTGACCGACCTGCGCACCATCACCGCCTCGGACGCGGCGCTGGCGCTGGACGACCCCGACGGGACGCTGCACCAGTTCAACACCGATGCCTGCTGCCATCTGCGCAAGACGGTGCCGCTGGAAACCGCGCTGAAGGACTTCGACGCCTGGATCACCGGGCGCAAGCGGTTCCAGGGGTCCACGCGTGCCGCGCTCGACTTCTTCGAGGAGGAAGAGGGCACCGGCCGGGTCAAGATCAACCCGCTGGCACACTGGGGCCGCGAGGATCTGGAAGAATACATGGTCCAGAACCGCCTGCCCCGGCATCCGCTGGTCGCCCGGGGCTATCCCTCGATCGGCTGCGCGCCCTGCACGAGCCCGGTCAAGCCCGGCGAGGACCCGCGCGCCGGACGCTGGCGCGGCTCGGCCAAGGAAGAGTGCGGCATCCATTTCATCAACGGTCGCGTGGTGCGCGGCCCCCTGCCCGCCTCGGTCAACCTGACCGATGGCAGCGACCCGAAGGAGGACGTGGCATGAGCGTGATCGTCCGCGACGACGGTTTCCACCCGGACGACTGGCACGGCGTATCGCTGGACCTGGCGCCCGATACCTGCCTGTCCACCATCGAGGACCGGCTGGCCGGCATCGGCATGGTGATTGTCGAATTCCCGGCCTTCTCCGACGGGCGCGGCTTTACCATCGCGCGGCGGCTGCGGGCGCTCGGCTATGTCGGGCGGCTCAGGGCGCGCGGCCATGTGCTGGCCGACCAGTATGCGATGGCGCGGCGGTCGGGCTTCGACGAGGTGGAGATTTCCGACGATCTGGCTGCCCGTCAGGATGCCGCGCAGTGGCGGTTCCGCGCCGACTGGCAGGCCCATGACTATCAGTCGCGGCTGCGGGCCTGACAGGCCCCTTGCCCGCCCCCCATATCGCGATAGAAGGAGAGACGCGCCCGAGCCGCCCGGCAGGCCCCCCTGCCCAGCCCCGCCAGCCGCGCGCAGCCAGACCCATGACCGAACAGAGTGCCGTGACCCAGACCGCCGCCAGTGCCGCCATTCCCGCCGTCAAGACGCTGCCCGATGCGCAGACCGTCACCGCTGTCACCCATTGGACCGACAGCCTGTTCTCGTTCCGGGTGACGCGGCCGCAGTCGCTGCGCTTCCGCTCGGGCGAATTCGTGATGATCGGGCTGATGGGCGACAACGGCAAACCCCTGCTGCGCGCCTATTCCATCGCCTCGCCCAGCTGGGACGAGGAACTGGAATTCTACTCGATCAAGGTGCCGGACGGGCCGCTGACCTCGAAGCTGCAGCATATCCAGCCGGGCGACGAGATCATCCTGCGGCCGAAGCCGGTGGGCACGCTGGTCCATGACGCGCTGCTGCCGGGCAAGCGGGTCTGGTTCCTCGCCACCGGCACCGGCATCGCCCCCTTCGCCAGCCTGATGCGCGACCCCGAGACCTACGAGAAATACGATCAGGTCATCATGATGCACACCTGCCGCACCGTGGCCGAACTGGAATACGGGCGGCAACTGGTCGAGGGGCTGCGCTCCGACGAGCTGATCGGCGAGATGGTCGAGGGCAAGCTGCTCTACTATCCGACCACCACCCGCGAAGCCTCGCCGCATATGGGCCGGATCACCGACAACCTGACCTCGGGCAAGGTCTTCGCCGATCTGGGCATCGCGCCGATGACGGCGGCGGACGACCGGGCGATGGTCTGCGGCAGCCTGGCCTTCAACAAGGATGTGATGGCGGTGCTGGAAGGCTTCGGCCTGCACGAGGGCGCCAATTCCGAACCGCGCGAATATGTGGTGGAAAAGGCCTTCGTGGGCGACGGCGTCTGACGCGCCCCCCGTCCCGATCCCTCCGGCCGGCCTGCGGAACCGCTCTGGAACCGCAGGGCCGGCCGTTCCGTTTTGCCCCGGAACCGCCGCCCATCGGACCGCCCGCAATGACGTCCGCATGACGGTCCCGTGAAAACGCGGTTGAAAGCCCGCGTCCCTGCCCCTATTTTCCGCGCCAATTCCCCCGATGGCTGTAGAAGGAATCCTACCATAGCCCGCAGACCCCACAATGCCCCGCCGCAACGCGACACCGGCCCCCGCGTCAACGACCGCATCCGCGCCCCCGAGATCCGGCTGATCGGCGCCGATGGCGAGAATGTCGGCGTGGTGACCCCCGGCCGCGCGATGATGCTGGCCGAAGAGGCGGGACTCGATCTGGTGGAAATCTCGCCGAACGCGGTGCCGCCGGTCTGCAAGATCATGGACTTCGGCAAGTTCAAGTACGAACAGCAGAAGCGCGAGGCCGAGGCCCGCAAGAAGCAGAAGATCATCGAGATCAAGGAGATCAAGTTCCGTCCCGGGACCGACCTTCATGATTACGAGGTCAAGATGCGGTCGGTCTTCAAGTTCCTCGAAGAGGGCGACAAGGTGAAGATCACCCTGCGCTTCCGCGGCCGCGAGATGGCGCACCAGGAACTGGGCATGGAACTGCTGAACCGCGTCGCGGGCGATGTGGCCGAGAAGGGCAAGGTCGAGTCGATGCCGAAGCTGGAAGGCCGGCAGATGATCATGATGATCGCGCCGCGCTGAGTCGGCACAGGCTGAAATGCAGAAGGGCCGGCGCGGGGATCTCCGCGCCGGCCCTTTGCGTTTCCGCCGGGATGGCGGCGCCGGGGCGCCGCCGTGCCTCCGGTGTCGTCAGCCGACCAGTTCGAGGCCCGAGAAGAAGAACGAGATTTCCTCTTTCGCGGTTTCCGGCGCGTCCGAGCCGTGGACCGAGTTCTCGCCCACCGACAGCGCGAATTCCTTGCGGATGGTGCCGTCCGCCGCCTGCGCGGGGTTGGTCGCGCCCATCACTTCGCGGTTCTTCGCGATCGCGCCCTCGCCTTCCAGCACCTGCACGACCACCGGTTCCGAGGCCATGAACTCGCACAGTTCGCCATAGAAGGGGCGTTCCTTGTGCACTTCGTAGAACTTGCCGGCCTGTTCCAGCGTCAGCTTGATGCGCTTCTGCGCGACGATGCGCAGGCCCGCTTCCTCGAACTTGGCATTGATCTTGCCGGTCAGGTTGCGCCGGGTCGCGTCCGGCTTGATGATGGAGAGGGTGCGTTCGGTCGCCATGTCGGTCAGCCCTTGGGTTGGACAGCGTGAAAGGGTCGGCGGGCCGGCGGCCCGCCATCTTGCCGGCGCCTGCTAGCACGGGCGCGCGCGCTTGGAAACCCGCCGTTTCGGGCGGCGGCCGGCGCGGGGACAGGAAGAGGGGGGCGCTGCCCCCCGCCGGCCTGCGGCCGCCTCCCCCCGGGATATTTGCGAACAGAAGATGGGGCGGCCCGGTTTCCGGCAGGCTCTGTTGACGCGGGCGCGCGGCTGAGGCAGCAAGCAGCCATGCTGAAGATTTCCGACATCACCTATTCCGTCGAGGGGCGGCCCCTGTTCGAGGGCGCCTCGGCCACCATTCCCACCGGCCACAAGGTGGGTCTGGTCGGGCGCAACGGCGCGGGCAAGACCACGCTGTTCCGGCTGATCCGCGGCGAACTGGCGCTGGAGGGGGGCACGATCTCGATCCCCGCCCGGGCGAGGATCGGCGGGGTGGCGCAGGAGGTGCCCTCCTCGGCCACCAGCCTGATCGACACGGTGCTGGCCGCCGATACCGAACGCGCGGCGCTGATGGCCGAGGCCGCGACCGCCACCGATGCGCATCGCATCGCCGAGGTGCAGACCCGGCTGGCCGATATCGACGCCTGGTCGGCCGAGGCGCGCGCCGCCTCGATCCTCAAGGGGCTCGGCTTCGACGATGCGGCGCAGCAGCGCCCCTGTTCGGATTTCTCGGGCGGCTGGCGGATGCGGGTCGCGCTGGCGGGCGTGCTGTTCGCGCAGCCCGATTATCTGCTGCTGGACGAACCGACCAACTATCTCGACCTCGAGGGCGCGCTGTGGCTGGAAAGCTATCTGGCGAAATATCCCCATACCGTGCTGATCATCAGCCATGACCGCGGCCTGCTGAACCGGGCGGTGGGGGCGATCCTGCATCTGGACGACCGCAAGCTGACGCTGTGGTCCGGCCCCTATGACCAGTTCGCCCGCCAGCGCGCCGAACAGCGCGCCGTGCAGGCCGCCGAGGCCCGCAAGCAGGAGGCGCGCCGCGCCCATCTGCAAAGCTTCGTGGACCGGTTCAAGGCCAAGGCCAGCAAGGCCCGGCAGGCGCAGAGCCGGGTGAAGATGCTGGAGAAGATGACGCCGATCACCGCGCCCGAGGAGGCGGCGAAACATGTCTTCACCTTCCCCGCGCCCGAGGAACTGTCGCCGCCGATCCTGCGGCTGGAAGGCACGGCGGTGGGCTATGGCGACCGCGCGGTGCTGAGGAAGCTGGACCTGCGCATCGACCAGGACGACCGGATTGCCCTTCTGGGCCGCAACGGCGAGGGGAAGTCCACCCTGTCGAAGCTGCTGGCGGGCAAGCTGCCGGCGATGGCGGGGCAGATCCATCGCGCCTCGAAACTGCGCATCGGCTTCTTCGCCCAGCATCAGGTCGAGGAACTGCATCTGGACGAGACGCCGATCCAGCATGTGCAGCGCCTGCGCCCCGAGGAAGGCCAGCCCCGGCTGCGCGCCCGGCTGGCGGGCTTCGGCCTTGGCGCGGATCAGGCGGAAACGCGGGTGGGGCGGCTGTCGGGCGGGCAGAAGGCGCGGCTGTCGCTGCTGCTTGCCACCATCGACGCGCCGCATCTGCTGATCCTCGACGAACCGACCAACCACCTCGACATCGAAAGCCGCGAGGCGCTGGTCGAGGCGCTGACCGATTATTCGGGCGCGGTTATCCTCGTCAGCCATGACATGCACCTGCTGGGGCTGGTGGCGGACCGGCTGTGGCTGGTCAAGGACGGCGCGGTGACGCCCTATGAGGACGACCTCGAGGCCTATCGCGCCCTGCTGCTGCAATCGGACGAGCCGAAGCCGGAGAAGCCGAAGCCCGAGAAGAAGCGCGCGAGCCGCGACGAGATCCTGGCGCTGAAATCCGAACTCCGGAAATGCGAGGAGCGCGTCGGCAAGATCGAGGAGATGCGCGGCAAGCTGGCCACCAAGCTGGCCGATCCCGAGCTTTATGAGCCCTCCCGCGCCGGCGAGCGCGAGACCTGGCAGAAGAAATATGCCGAGGTGATGGAGGGCCTCGACCGGGCCGAGGCGCTGTGGCTGGCCGCGCAGGAGCGGCTGGACGCGGCCGAGGCGGGCTAGGGGCGGCAACCGGACGCGGCGGCAGACGCGGCGGCATTGCCCGCGCGCTTGCGCGGCGGCCGGCGCCGGGCCAGTCTGCGCGCATGGCCGACCCCTCGTTCTACGTCACCGCCTTCGTCACCCTCTTCGTCGTGGTCGATCCCATCGGCCTCGCGCCGCTGTTCATCGCGCTGACGCAGGGCATGGACGCGCGCCACCGCCGCGCCATCGGCCTGCGCGCCACCGCCATCGCGCTGGTGCTGCTGACGGCCTTCGGCCTGTTCGGCGAGGGGCTGCTGTCCGGCATCGGCATCTCGATGCCCGCCTTCCGCATCGCCGGGGGCGTGCTTCTGTTCCTGACCGCGCTCGACATGCTGTTCGAGCGCCGCACCCGCCGGCGCGAGGACCAGTCCGCGCCCTCGGCCGCCGACCCGGCCGACGATCCGTCGATCTTTCCGCTGGCGACGCCGCTGATCGCGGGGCCGGGCGCGATGGCGACGATGATCCTGCTGGTCAACCGCCCCGGCGCGGGCTGGGGCCATGTCGCGGCGGTGCATCTGGTGATGGCCGGGGTTCTGGGCTGCGTGCTGGCGCTGTTCATGGTGGCGGGCCCCATCGAGCGCGCGCTCGGCCGCACCGGCACGCTGGTGGTGACGCGGCTTCTGGGGATGCTCCTGGCCGCGCTGGCGGTGCAGTTCGTGCTGGACGGGATGCGCGGCGCGGGAATGATCGGGATGCTGCCCTCGGGCCGCTGACAACGGCGCCGCCGCACCCTACATCTGCAAGGGGAGGACCGCGCGTGACCGGCGACGAGATTGCACGACTGATCTATCTGGGCCTGCTGGCGCTGGCCGTCGGCGGCTCGATCGCCATCCTGTGGCGCGGACGTCTGGGGCAGATGGCGGCCCAGGCGGCGGTCTGGGGGCTGATCTTCCTGGGCGTGGTCGCCGCCCGCGGGCTGTGGGACGATATCGGCCGCGACGTGATGCCCCGGCAATCGGTGTTCGAGGCCGGCGCGGAGGGCGGCGCCCGCGTCGAGGTGCCGGTCGGCCCCGACGGCCATTACCACCTGACCGCCGAGCTGAACGGCGTGCCCGTCCGCTTCGTCGTCGATACCGGCGCGAGCGACATGGTGCTGAGCCGGGCGGATGCCGAACGCATCGGCATCGACCCGGCGGGGCTGGCCTATGTCGGCCGGGCGCAGACCGCCAACGGCATGGTCGCCACCGCCCCCGTCCGCATCGACAGCGTGGTGCTGGGCGGGATCGAGGATCGCCGGGTGCGCGCCACGGTCACCGACGGCGGGCTGGAGGATTCCCTTTTGGGCATGGGTTATCTCTCGCGGTTCGAAAGCCTCGAGATCCGGCGCGACCGGCTGATCCTGACCCGCTGATGCTGAAGTTCCTGCCCTTCCTGCTGATGATCGGCTACGGCCTGCTGATGTGGCGGCTGTCGGCGATGCGGCTGCGCCACGAGCTGGACGCGAAGTCGGTGCGTCTGGCCGATCCGGCGCTGGAACCGGTGCTGGAGCGTCTGGCCGAAGCGGCGGGGGTGGAACGCATCCCGGTCCGCATCTACGAGGTCGATGTGGTCAACGGCCTTGCCGCCCCTGACGGGCGCATCTTCCTGACCCGCGGCTTCTATCGCCGCTTTCGCGCGGGCGAGGTCACGGATACGGAACTGGCCTCGGTCATCGCGCATGAGATGGGGCATGTGGCGCTCGGCCATGCGCGGCGGCGGATGATCGACTTCGCCGGGCAGAACGCGGTCAGGATGCTGCTGATGACGGTGCTGGGCCGGCTGATCCCGGGGCTTGGCATCTGGCTCGCCGATCTGGTGACGGGGCTGGTCGCGGCCCGGCTGTCGCGCGGCGACGAATACGAGGCCGACCGCTGGGCCTCGGCGCTGCTGGTGAAGGCGGGGATCGGCACCGCGCCGCAAAAGGCGCTGTTCCGCAAGCTCGACCGCCTGACGGGCGCGCGCGGCGCGCCGCCCGCCTGGCTGATGAGCCATCCGAAAACGGCAGAACGGATCGCCGCCATCGAGGCGAACGAGGCGCGATGGGGGCTGCCGCAGCCGTAAGGGGCGCGGCCCCTCCGGCCCGGGCCGGGCCGTTCACCCCGGTATAGTATCGCCGACCGGAAGCCGCAGGGGCGCGCCCCGTTCCGGGTGCAGCACCAGCCCGCCCTCGGCGCTGACGGCGGCGAGCCGGGTCCAGCCGGGCGGGCGCGGCAGGGCGAGGATCGCCTGCCAGGTCCGGTGCACCCGGCCCGGCGCCAGCGGCACGCAGGAGGCCACGCCCTCGGCCGCGATCCGGTTCGCGCCCGCGGCGGCGCGGCTGCCCTCGTCGCCGGCGGTGCAGCCGTCCTCGATGCCGATCACCCCCAGATGCCGCCCGTCCCAGGGGGCGCGGTCGCGGCCGCCATTCGACAGCCACAGCATCGTCACCGGCAGCGTGGCGGGGTCCTTCAGCACCAGCACCAGATCGTCCTCGGCCTCTCGCATCGCGCAGGTCCAGCCGAGCCGCGCCCCCGGCGCCTCGACCAGCGTCAGGAAATCTTCGTGCCCCGGAGGCCAGGGCCAGCGGTGCAGGTCGCAGGGACCGTCGACACCGGGCAAGGCGGCCAGGTCGATGCCCCGCGCGGCGATGGCCAGCCGGTGCCGCCCCGGTTCCGCCGCCGTCGCCGTCAGCGCCGCGCGTTTGGGCGAGAAGGACAGATGCCCCGGCCCGGCAAAGCGCAGCATCGGATGATGGGCGAGCGTCAGCGTCCCCTGGCCGCCCGCGATCTCGTGCCGGGTTTCCAGCAGCGGCAGCCCGGCGCGCAGGGTCAGCCGCTTGTCGATACGCGCGCCCCGCACCGGCGCCCGCAGCCGCAGCAGCGCCTCGGCCCGGTCCGGGCGCTCGGCCACCTCCAGCACGTCCCAAGGGCTGTTGGCGGCGGGGCCGTGGATCGGGCCGCCCGGGTCCAGATCGTCGCGGCCGAAGGGGGCCGACAGGAAGTCGCCCTCCAGCCCCGCCTCGACCGGGGCGAGGCCCGCGGGCACCGGCCCGCCCACCCAATGCGCCCGGTGCAGCGGCCGGCTCACGCGCGGACCATGCGCGAACCACAAGTCGGTCAGCACGCCGCGGCCAAGGTCGATCTCGACCCCCGCATCCGCCACGGCCAGCCGCAGGCGGTCAGCCACGGGCTGTCACTCCTCGGCCCAGGGATCGTCCTGCACATCGGCGCGCGGGTCGTCCGGGTCGGGCTCCATCTCGCTGCGGCGGCCACGAAAGCCCTGCGCCACCACGAATTTCTCCGACGAATCCGCGCGGCTCGCCGGCGGCTTCACATTGGCCACCTTGCGGAAGTTGCGCTTCAGCACCGCCTGCAGCTGGGTCTCGGCCCCGCCCGCCAGCACCTTGGCGACGAAGGTGCCGCCCTCCTCCAGCACGTCGAAGGCGAACTCGGCCGCCGCCTCGCACAGCGCGATGATGCGCAGATGGTCCGTGCCGCGATGCCCCGAGGCAGAGGCCGCCATGTCCGACATCACCACATCCGCCGGACCGCCGAGCCAGGCCTTCACCTTGTCATCCGCGCCCTCGGACAGGAAATCGAGCTGGTGGATATCGGCCCCCGCGATCGGCTCCACCTCCTGCAGGTCGACGCCCAGCACGGTGCCTACCTTCTTGCCGGATTTCTCGCCGAGCGCGTTCACCCGCTCCACCGCCACCTGGCACCAGCCCCCCGGCGCGCAGCCGAGGTCCACCACCCGCGCGCCGGGCACGAGGAAGCGATAGCGGTCGTCAAGCTCGAGGATCTTGTAGGCGGCGCGGCCGCGATAGCCTTCCTTCTTGGCCCGCTGCACATAGGGGTCGTTCAGCTGGCGTTCCAGCCACAGGGTCGAGGACAGTTTCCGGCCCTTCGCGGTCTTGACCCGCACCCGCAACTCGCGCTGGCCCCGGCCCGAGGTATTGCCCCCGCCGCCGCCTGCCCCGCCGCCTGATCCCGGTATCTTCGCCATCGCCGCCTTCCTGTCCAAGGGCGTCCAGATAGCGGGCCGCGGCGCGCATCGCAACCGTCCCGCGCAATCGCCCGCCCCGCCCGTCAGAGCGCCCCTTCCGCCAGCACCCCATGCGCCGCCATCTGCGCGTAAAGCAGCCCCTCGCGCAGGCCCCGGTCCGCGACCGACAGCCGGTCGGTGGGCCAGATCCGCATCAGCGCCTGCAGGATCGCCGCGCCCGACATGATCAGCGTGTGCCGGTCGCGGCCGATGCGCGGGTCGGTGCGCCGGCCTTCGGGGCCGAGCGCCAGATAGTCGCGGATCACCCGGTCGATCTGGTCCGAGGTCATGCGCAGCCCGTCGACCTTGGTCCGGTCATAGCGGCGCAGGCCCAGATGGCTGGCCGCGACCGTGGTCACCGTCCCCGAGGTGCCGATGATCTGGAACCCCTCGCGGGTCTGGGCGGCATTGTAGGGCGAGAAATCGGCAAGCTTCTCCTCGAAGAACCAGCTCATCAGCGCGAAGCGGGCGGCATCGTCCTCGACATCGTGGAACTGGTCCTTCAGCGTCGCCACGCCGAGCGGGACCGAGATCCAGTCCACCACCCGCGCCGCCGGGTGATTGGTCACCGGTTCGGACCGGAAGCCCGCCGACAGCCGGGTGATGGCGCGGGGACGGTCCGGCCCCGGCACGCCCGACAGGTCGATCCAGACCAGTTCGGTGGAGCCGCCGCCGATATCCACCACCAGCAGCTGTTCGGTCTTGGGCGACACCAGCGGCGCGCAGGCGATCACCGCCAGCCGCGCCTCTTCCTCGGGCTCGATGATCTCCAGCGGCAGGCCGGTCTCGCGCCGGACATAGCGCAGGAAGTCGCGGGCATTGCGGGCGCGGCGGCAGGCCTCGGTCGCGACCAGCCGCATGTGCCGGACCCGGTGCTGTTCGATCTTGCGGCGGCAGATCTGCAGCGCCTGCACCGTGCGGGCCATCGAGGCACGACTGAGCTTGCCCGAGGCCTCCAGCCCGTGGCCCAGCTGGACGGTCTTGGAAAAGCTGTCCACGACCTCGAACTGCGCACCCTGCGGACGGGCGATCAGCATGCGGCAACTGTTGGTCCCGAGATCCAGCGCCGCATAAAGCGGCGCCGGCTCGGGCGCATCGGATGCGAGAGGCTCGACCGCAGGGACCGGGAGCGCCCCCGCACCCGTGGGACGCCTGGGCGTCATCGTCACGCCCTCCGATATCAAGTTGTCCCCACCGTAAGGAGCAACGGGCGCCGGCGCAAGCCGGCAGGTCGGCCCGACATCCCCGCCCCGCGCACGGCATCCCTGCGCCGGGCGGGCGCGACTGTCACATTCCTGTCGGAATGCTCGGGCATCCCACGGCCCGAACGGGCGCCGGACCCGATGCCCCCCGGGACCCGACTGCCCGACAGAACTGCGAGGCCGCGATGAAGGATGTCTCCGCCACCCCCTTCCGGCTGGGCTGGGAAGAATGGGTGGGCCTGCCCGCGCTCGGCCTGCCGGCGCTGAAGGCCAAGGTCGATACCGGGGCGCGGACCTCGGCGCTGCATGCCTTCGACATCGAGCCCTTTGGCCCCGTGAACGCGCCGAAGGTGCGCTTCGCCATCCATCCCGTCCCCGGCCGCCACGACCTGACCATCCCCTGTTCCGCCCGCATCGTCGACCGGCGCGAGGTCATCAGCTCCAACGGCGAGATGGAGTACCGCTACGTCATCCGGTCCGAGATCGAGATCGGCCCCCGGCGCTGGCCGGTGGAGATCACCCTGACCGACCGGGGGGCGATGGCCTACCGGATGCTGATCGGGCGGCAGGCGCTGGCCGAAGGGGTGACGGTCAGCCCGACCGAAAGCTTCCTGCAACCGGAACGCGGCTACGAGGTCTATTCCTCGGCGGCGATGAAGACCCAGGCCCCGCCCCGGACCCTGCGCATCGCCGTGCTGTCGCGCGAGGGCGGCGCCTATTCCACCCGGCGGCTGGTGGCCGAGGGCGAGGCGCGCGGCCATGTGGTCGAGGTGCTGGACACCACGCGCTGCTATCTTGCCATCAACGCGCTGGAACCGGCGGTGCATTACGACGGCCAGCGCCTGCCCCGCTTCGACGCGGTGGTGCCGCGGATCGGCGTGTCGGTCACCGCCTATGGCGCGGCGGTACTGCGCCAGTTCGAGGCGGCGGGCACCTTCGTGGTGAACCCCTCGGACGGCATTCTCGCCAGCCGCGACAAGCTGATGGCGCATCAGGTGCTGGCCCGCCACCGGGTGCCGATGCCGGTGACGGCCATCGCCTCGTCGCCCAAGGATACCGACAACCTGATCGGGCTGGTCGGGCAGGCGCCGCTGGTGGTGAAGCTGCTGGAATCGACCCAGGGCAAGGGCGTGGTGCTGGCCGAGACGCGCAAGGCTGCGCAATCGGTGATCTCGGCCTTTCGCGGGCTGAAAGCGGATTTCCTGGTGCAGCAATTCGTCAAGGAGGCGGGGGGCGAGGACATCCGCGCGCTGGTGATCGGCGGGCGGATCGCCGCGGCCATGCGCCGGGTCGCGGCGCCGGGCGAGTTCCGGTCGAACCTGCATCAGGGCGGCCGGGCCGAGCCGGTGAAGCTGACCCGCGCGGAACGCGAGGTGGCGCTGCGCGCGGCCCGCGCCTTTCGGCTGGGGCTGGCCGGGGTGGACATGCTGCGCTCCGCCGAGGGGCCGAAGGTGCTGGAGGTCAATTCCTCGCCCGGCTTCGAGGGGGTGGAGGCCGCGTCGAACCGCAACGTCGCCGCCATCCTGTTCGAGGAGATCGAGCGCCGCGTCCGCCCCGCCCCCGCCCGGCGCCTGAAGGACTGACCGGCGACGCTCGCCGCGAACCGCTTGCGGGCCGCGGCCCCGCGCCCTATATCGGACCTGTCCGGGGCAACCCGGACTATGGACATAAACGCGCTCGGAATAAGCGGATCGGACCCGGGGGCGGTACCCGGCGGCTCCACCAATACGACCCTCGTTGGGGGCGGAGGGGGCCGAAACAGGATCGACGAACGTCTAAAGGGGTTTGCTTTGTCCCGGTGAGGTACCACCGTTATCGGTCCGAAAAGTACAGTTGCCAACGACAACCGTGCTCCGGCAATGGCTCTGGCTGCGTAAGCAGTTCGGGTCGCCGAAACTAAGTCCTTGCGCTTAGCCGCGTAAGGCGGGGTTCGCAGGTACCTGGCAACAGAAACCTGCACTTTTTCCCGATACGCGCCCACTCCGTCAGCGCGCTTTGCCGCGCCGCCCCGCCATGTCACACTGGCGCATGGATGGCCGGTTGCGCCTGACTCTTACCCTGATCCTTGCCGCCGCGGGCCCGGCCCTGCCCGCGCGGGGCTGCGACATCGCGCTGATGCTGGCCATCGACGTGTCGGGCTCCATCGACCGGGGCGAATACCGGCTGCAGACCGAGGGGCTGGCGGCCGGGCTCGCCGATCCCGAGGTGGCGGCGGCGCTGGCGGCGGGCCGGGCGCTGGTGGCGGTGGTGCAATGGTCCTCGGTCGGGCAGCAGCGCATGGTCCTGCCCTGGACGCGGATCGCGGAACCCGCCGAGGCGGCGCGGATGGCGCAGGAGGCGGCCGGGCTGCCGCGCGCCTTTGCCTTCTCCGACACCGCGCCCGGCGATTTCGTCGCCTGGGCAATGCCGCAATTCGACGGGACCGGGGGCTGCCGGCGCCGGGTTATCGACATTTCCGGCGACGGCCCGATCAATGCCGGACGCCCCGTGACCTCGCAATCCATTGCCGCCCACCGGCAGGGAATCGAGATCAACGCCATCGCGATCGAGGAGCCGGGCGCGGGCATCCCGATCACCGAATTCTACCGCCGCTATGTCATCACCCCCGGCGGCTTCGTGGTGACGGCGCGGGGGCTGGCCGACTATGCGCCCACGCTGCGGATGAAGCTGTTGCGCGAGATCGTGGCCCCCACCGGCTGAGCCGCGTCAGCGGTCGCGGTAGTGCGCCAGCACCGCCAGCCGGATCGCGGTGGCGAGCCCCGTGTCGCCCCGGGCGTCGTCGATCCGTGCGGCGAGCGCGTTGATGCCAAGCCCCTCGGCCGCGGCGAGGTCGCGGAAGCCCTGCCAGAACTCGTCCTCCAGCGTGACGCTGGTCCGGTGGCCGTGCAGCGTCAGCGACCGCTTGGCGGGGCGGGTCATTCGGCGTCGGACCCGTCGCCGCCGTCGCGGCGATGCGCGTCGAGGTCGCGGCGGGCCTTGCCGGCCTCGGCCTCCTGCCGGGCCCGCTCGGCCTTGCTGCGCCCGAACTTGGCGGCATTGGCATCGGCCGTGGCCCGCGCCCCGGCCTTCGCCTTCTGCTTGCGGGCCTGCCGCAGGTTCACGATCTCGGCCATGGCACCCTCCGTCGCGGCGAGACTAGCATGGATGCGGGGAAAGGCGATGGGTGGGCCGCCGGCCAGCGGCCGACCGCGGGGGGCCGCTGCCGACGCCCGTGGTCGCCACTTGATGGCAAAGCCGCTTCCCCCGCAATCGTCGCGCCGACGGTGAGGAAGCGGCCGCCCGGGGGGCGGTCGGCCGCTGGCCGGCGGCGCGTGCCGCGCCGCGTTTCGGCCAGGCTCTCCGCTCCGCGCGCGCCCGCGCCCGTCCTCAGTCCTCCGGCCCCACCATCAGTTCCGGGCGCACCACGCGGTCGAAGGTTTCTTCATCGACGAAGCCGAGCGCGATGGCCTCTTCTTTCAGCGTGGTTCCGTTCTTGTGGGCGGTCTTCGCGACCTTGGTCGCGTTGTCATAGCCGATGGTCGGCGCCAGCGCCGTCACCAGCATCAGCGATTCCTTCATCAGCTTGTCGATCCGCGGCAGGTTCGCCTCGGTGCCCACCACCATGTTGTCGGTGAAGCTGCCCGCCGCGTCGCCCAACAGCTGCATGGATTGCAGCACGTTGTAGCTCATCATCGGGTTGTAGACGTTCAGTTCGAAATGCCCCTGCGACCCGGCGAAGCCCACGGCGGCGTCATTACCCATCACATGGGCGCAGACCATGGTCAGCGCCTCGGCCTGGGTCGGGTTGACCTTGCCCGGCATGATCGAGGATCCGGGCTCGTTTTCCGGCAGGATTAGCTCGCCCAGACCCGAGCGCGGGCCGGAACCGAGCAGCCGCATGTCATTGGCGATCTTGAACAGCGAGGCCGCCACCGTCTTCAGCGCGCCCGAGAACATGACCATCGCGTCATGGGCGGCCAGCGCCTCGAACTTGTTGGGCGCGGTGACGAAGGGCAGGCCGGTGATCTCGGCGATCTTGGCGGCGATGGCGCTGTCCCAGCCCTTCTTGGTGTTCAGACCGGTGCCGACGGCGGTGCCGCCTTGCGCCAGTTCGTAGATGGCGGGCAGGCACATCTCGACCCGCTTGATCCCCATGGCGACCTGATGCGCATAGCCGCCGAATTCCTGGCCCAGCGTCAGCGGCGTCGCGTCCTGGGTATGGGTGCGGCCGATCTTGATGATGTCCCTGAACTCGTCCGACTTCGCCGCCAGCGCCGAATGCAGCTTCCTCAGCCCCGGCAGCAGCACGTCGCGCGCCACCATGCCGATGGCCACATGCATGGCGGTCGGGAAGGTGTCGTTGGAGCTTTGCCCCATGTTCACATGGTCGTTCGGGTGGACGGGCTTCTTCGATCCCATCGTGCCGCCGAGGATCTCGATCGCGCGGTTCGAGATCACCTCGTTCGCGTTCATGTTCGACTGGGTGCCCGACCCCGTCTGCCAGACGACCAGCGGGAAGTTGTCGTCGAACTTGCCCGCCACCACTTCCGAGGCCGCCTGCACCATCGCCTGACCGATCGCGGGGTCCAGCTTGCCGGTGGCGATGTTGACCTCCGCCGCCGCCTGCTTGATGACGCCGAGCGCCCGGACGATGGCCACGGGCTGGCGTTCCCAGCCGATGGGGAAGTTCATGATCGACCGCTGGGTCTGCGCGCCCCAGTACTTGTCGGCAGGAACCTCGAGCGGGCCGAAGCTGTCGGTTTCGGTGCGGGTGGTGGTCATAGGCCAAGCCTCCGGATGCTGTCGCCCCGGGTGATAGGAAATGCGGGCAGGCTTTGCAATCGGCATGCCGTCGCATGCCGGGGCCGGACCGGCCCCGCGTCACGTCCGCCCCGTGTCACGTCAGCCAGGTGTCACTTCCGCCAGGTATCGAGCCGCACCACCTCGGCATCGCGGCGGGGGGCGTCCTGATCGTCCTCGTCCTCGTCGTCATCCTCCTCGTCGTCCTCGTCATCGTCCGATTCCTGCGTCTCGAAGCGCAGGCCGAATTCGACCGAGGGATCGACGAAGGTGCGGATGGCGTCGAAGGGGATGTAGAGCGGTTCGGGGCTTTCGCCGAAGTTGAGCGTCACGGCGAAGCCCTCGTCATCGACGCTCAGATCCTCGAACCAGTGCTGCATCACCACCGTCATCTCGTCCGGATAGCGGTCATGCAGCCAGCTGGCGATGCGCACCTGCGGATGGGTGGTGTCGAAGGTGATGAAGAAATGGTGGCCGCCCGGCAGTCCATGCGCCGCCACATCGGCCAGAACCTCCTGGATCAGCCCGCGCAGGGCACGATGCATCAGGTTGCCATAGTCGATCTGGCGGGCCATGCCGAACTCCTCAGCTCCGGGGGCGGGCTCGCGGCCAGCATAGAAGGTTTGCGGTCGAAGGAAAGGGGGCGGCGACTACAGCGCCGCCGCCATCGCCGCCCCGATGCCCTGCGCCGCCAGCCCCGCCCCGGCCGCCACCGCCAGCACCTGCAGCACCGGCCAGTGGCGCAGCAGCAGCAGCCAGCCGGCCAGCAGCGCGATCGCCAGCGCCCCGAGGTTCAGCGCGCCCCAGTCCGGCGCGGGCAGGGCCAGCGGGCCGTCCCCCGCCGGGCCGAACAGCAGGTGCAGCACGAAGACCGCCGCCAGATGCGCGATCACCCCCACCACCGCCGCCGTCACCCCCTTCAGCGCCCCGGCCAGCCGCGGCATCGCCACCAGCCGGCCCACCTGCGGCGCGAAGGCGAAGATGAAGGCGAAGGAGGGCAGGAAGGTCATCCACAGCGTCAGCAGCGCCGCCGCCAGCGCCAGCGCCGCCCCGCCCTGCGCCTGACCGGCGAGGAAGGCCGCAAAGGCGGTGACCAGGATCAGCGGCCCCGGCGTGGTTTCGGCCAGGCCGAGCGCGTCCATCATTCCCGCCGTCGTGACCCAGCCCCGGCCCGCCGCCATTTCCTCGACCATCCAGGCCAGCACCGCATAGGCCCCGCCGAAGGTCAGCAGCGCGAGCTTGGCGAAGAACAGCCCGAGCGCCAGCAGGAAGTCCGCCCCCGCCAGCGCCAGCACCGCCAGCGGCGCGAGCCACAGCAGCGTCAGCCCCCCCGCCGCCCGCAGCCCCTGCGCCACCGCGCCGGGCTGCACCGGTTCGGGCGCGGTGGCGGTGCCGCCGCGGGCGGCCAGCGCCCCCCAGATCGCCGCGGCGATCAGGATCGCCGGGAAGGGCAGGCCCAGCACGAAGAGCCCCGCGAAGGCCAGCGCCGCCACGATCCGCGGCGCGGGGCCGGTCAGGCTGCGCCGGGCGACGCGGATCAGCGCCTCGATCACGATGGCGGCGACGGCAGCCTTGATGCCCAGGAAGGCGGCCGCGACCAGCGGCACCTGCCCCCAGGCGACATAGGCCGCCGCCAGCGCGAGGATGATCAGCGCCCCCGGCCCCACGAACAGCCCGCCCGCGATCAGCCCGCCCGCGATGCCGCCGCGCCGCCAGCCGGCATAGGTGGCCAGCTGCATCGCCTCGGGCCCCGGCAGCAGCATGCACAGCGACAGGGCGCGCAGATATTCCGCCTCGGTCAGCCAGCGTTCCTCGTCCACCAGGACCCGGTGCATCAGCGCGATCTGCGCCGCCGGCCCGCCGAAGGACAGCAGGCCGATGCGCAGAAAGGTGCGGGCGATCCCGCCGAGAACGGTCCGGTCGGTCATCATGGCCCCGCGAATATTCCGCGACCTTCTGCCACGGGCGGGACGGTCCGGGCAATCCGCCGGACGCGCCGTCAGGAAAGGTTCACAAACGGCTGCGCGGGATCAGGGCGCGCGCGGGACGATCCGCAGCCAGATGCCGTCCTTCGCGCGCACGGTCAGATGCGCCACCGGCACCGGCACCCGGGCCGGATCGGGATCGAAGCGGAAGGCGCGCAGCAGCACCGCCAGCATCAGCACCCCTTCCAGCATCGCGAAACCGGCGCCGGTGCAGACCCGCGGCCCGGCGGAAAACGGCAGGAAGCCGTCGCGCGCCGCCTGCCGCCCGGCCCCGGTCTGCCAGCGGTCGGGGTCGAACGCGTCGGGATCCGCCCAGATCCGGTCATGCCGGTGCAGATGCCAGGGCGACAGCACCACCTGCGCCCCGGGCGCAACGGGCCGGCCGCGGAAGGTCTCGGCCTGCACCGTCTCGCGCACCATCATCGGCACCGGCGGATACAGGCGCAACGCCTCGCGGAACACGTCGCGGGTAAAGCGCAGGCGCGACATGTCGGCCATCTGCGGGCGATCCGGCAGGGCGGCGGCCTCGGCGGCGGCGCGGTCCTGCGCCCCGGGATGGGTGGCCAGCAGATAGAGCGTCCAGGCCAGCGCCGAGGCCGAGGTCTCGTGTCCCGCCAGAAAGAAGATCGCCACCTGATCGACCATCTCGGCGGTGTCGAAGCGTTCGCCGGTCAGCGGATCGGCGGTGGTCATGATCTTCGTCGCCAGATCGTCAGGGGCGGTGCCTGCCGCGATCTCGGCCTGCCGGGCGGCGGTCAGCCGCTCGATCAGCGCACGGATCGACCGGGCGGTGGCACGGGTGCCGCGCGGATAGGCGCGCGGCAGCCAGCCGGGCAGCCATCGGGGCAGCGGCAGGAAGGCCGCGAGGTTCAGCAGCGGCTGGTTGCGCTGATAGCGGCGGAACTGCGCGAAGACCTCGGCCGCGATCTCGTGCTCGATCGGGATGGAAAACAGGGTGCGGAAGATCGCGTCGGCGGCGGCGTGGCTGGTTTCCTGTTCGATCTCGATGGTTTGCCCAGCGTTCTTCGCCAATCGCATACGGGCCGCCTCGGCCGCGGCCAGCATCGCCGGGAAGGTGTCGCGCAGCCGCCCGCCCTCGAAGGCGGGATCGATGATCCGGCGCTGGCGCTTCCACACCTCGCCATTGGTCACGAAGACGGAATTGCCGAGCAGCGGCACCAGACCCTCGCGCACCCGGCCGGATTTCGGAAAGTCGTTCGGCCTGTCTTTCAGCACCGTATCAACAAGTTGCGGATCGTTGCACATGTAGCTGGTGAAGAAAGGCGTGCGAAACTCCGCCATCCAGGCGTGATACAGCTTCGCCGGCTGCGCCGACAGGATATCGGCCCGGAACAGCCGCAGATAGCGCCAGAGCGAGACCTTGTCCGGCCGGGCGGGCGGTTTGGGCGGCAGGGTCATGCGCAATCCGTGAAGCGGTTGACCGGCCGGGCGATGCGGCCCTTCGCAGGGCTGCGGCCCCCCAGCCGGTCGGCCAGCGTCAGCGGGCCGGCGGTGATGCGGAAATAGTCATAGTCGTCCGTCCGGCCCGGCAGGGCGTCGAAGGCGCAGAGATACTGGAAATGCAGCCGGAAGAACCGCCAGCGCAAGTCCCGCCAGCGCGCGGGCGACAGCGTGCGGGTGAAGGCGGCAGTCAGGACCAGCGGCCATTTCTGCCCCTCGGGCGCCACCCCCGACACCGCCACCGGATCGCACAGCGCGAAGGCGCAGCCATCCCCCGGTGCGGTCACGTCCACCCAGGTCAGTTCGTCCCGCGCCGACAGGAAGCGCAGGTCGCCCCGCAGCCGCCGCGCGCCGGGCAGGAAGCTCATCATCGGCACCACCTGCCCCAGCGACAGCAGCGACAGCGCCGCGCCGCCGGGCACCCGCCCCGCGCGGATCAGGTCGGCCAGCACCGACACAGCCAGATGCGCGCCCGAGGAATGGCCCACCACCAGCACCTCGTCCCAGTCTTCCGACAGCGCCGCCGCGATCCGGTCGCCGAAGGCCTCCATGCGCGCCTCCAGCTCCGGCGGGTTGGCGCCCTGCCAGCGGGCCGAGAAGGCATAGTCATGCATCAGGTAATAGGCGTAGAAGCGGCCATCGGCGCGGCGGAACCGGTCCAGCACCAGCGCCGCGACCGCGAGCCCCGCCGCGATTCCCGGCAGCGCCGTCCAGTCTGCCGGCAGCGCCCCGGTCAGCAGCCGCCCCGCCAGCCACCCGGCCAGCGCCGCCAGCGCCGCCTGAACCAGCAGCATGACCACGGGGTAAAGCGCGGCGATGGTCGGCCCCTTGCGCAACCGCATCAGCCGGAACAGCGCGCCCGAGCCGATATAGGCCCAGGCCGTCGCCGCCATCTGTGCATAGGTGGCGGGAATCGAGCGGCCCATCGAGCCCTTCACGATATCGGACCAGACCAGCACATCCATCACCGTGCGGACCCGCGCGCCCTCGACCTCGCCCTCGATGGTCCAGCCGAAGGGGTTGCGGGGCTGGCGGCTGAGCGACAGGTCATAGCCGCCGAGCCGCGCCTGTTCGGCGCCCTCGCGGCGATACAGTTCGCGATAGCGGCGCGGATGGAAGGGATCGTAGCCGGGGATGTAGAACACCCGGCGCCGCCGGACCGTGCCCACGCGCCTGTCCCGGGCCTCGCCGACCCCGTCCTCCCTGTCCGGCCCCTGCCCGTCCGCGATCATCCCGCCCCCTGTCTGTGCGCAGGCTAGCCGGAAATCCGGGCGGGAATAAGGGGATGGAATGGCACGGGCGTTCCCCGGCTGCGTCACCCTGTCTCGCCAGTTTAGAATTGATCCAAATCAAGGCTCCGCTCGCGGCGCCGTGATCGAAGAAGATGCGCGGACGAGCCAGAAGGAGCCAGAGATGCCCCGCATGCTTCCCCTGTTGATGATCACGGCCGCTGCCGCCGCGGTGGCGGCTCCGCTGCGGGCCGACCCGCTGCGCGAGGCGGCGGCGGAAATCTTCCACCCGCTGCCCTCGACCACGCCGGCCATCGCCGACAACCCCTCCACCCCCGCCAAGATCGAACTGGGCAAGGCGCTGTTCTTCGATCCGCGGATCTCGGCCTCGGGGGTGTTTTCCTGCTATTCCTGCCACAACCTGACCACCGGCGGCGACGACAACATGGAAACCTCGGTCGGCCATGGCTGGCAGAAGGGTCCGCGCAACGCCCCCACCGCGCTGAACGCGGTGCTGAACGAGGCGCAGTTCTGGGACGGCCGGGCCGAGGATCTGAAGGCGCAGGCCAAGGGCCCGGTGCAGGCCGGGGTCGAGATGGCCAACACGCCCCCCAATGTCGAGGCGATGCTGAACTCGATGCCGCAATATGGCGAATGGTTCGCCGCCGCCTTCCCGGGCGAGGCGAACCCGACCAGCTTCGACAACATGGCCAAGGCGATCGAGGCCTTCGAGGCGACGCTGATCACCCCCGCCCCCTTCGATGCCTGGCTGAACGGCGATGACGCGGCGCTGAGCGCCGAGGCGAAGGCCGGGCTGCAGCTGTTCATGGACAAGGGCTGTTCCGCCTGCCATTCCGGCGTGAACGTCGGTGGCCACGGCTATTATCCCTTCGGCCTGATCGAACGCCCCGGCGCGGATATCCTGCCCGAAGGCGACAAGGGCCGCTTCGCGGTGACGGAGACGGCAGATGACGAATATGTCTTCCGCGCCGCGCCGCTGCGCAATGTCGGCGTGACCGCGCCCTATTTCCATTCGGGCAAGGTCTGGGATCTGGCCGTCGCGGTCGAGATCATGGCGGAAAGCCAGCTGGGCGAGGCGCTGGCCCCCGAAGAGACCACGCAGATCGTGGCCTTCCTCGACAGCCTGACGGGCCGGATGCCGGAGATCGTGCTGCCGGTGCTGCCGGCCGAGACCGGGGCCACCCCGCGCCCGAGCGCGATGATCGTCCAGTAGACCCACATCCTGCCGCGCGGGGGGGACGAGGGGCGGCGGCCGCCGCCCCCGTCGTCATGATCCGGGCGGGGTCTGCCGCGCCGCCACCACCAGCTCGTCATAGCCGGACAGCGGACAGGGCGCGCGCCGGAAGGACAGGCCCGGCAGCGCGACCACCACCAGTTCCGCCGTGGTATAGACCGCCGATCCCGGCATCAGATGCCCGCCGAAGGCCCGCCCCTCGCCGTCGGCCAGCGCGATATGCAGGTGCATGTGTTCCGGATCGACGGTGCCGGTCAGCGAGGTGATCTCGAAACGCCCCTCATGGACGGTCGCCGCATCGCGGTCGGCATGGCGGATCGCGGCGCGGGTCAGGCTGCCCACACAGGTGACCACCGCCATCGCCTGCAGCCCGTCCTGCTGCTGCGCGATGCGCCGGAACAGGTCGCGCAACGCCTGCCGCGGATCGGCGCCCGGAATCAGCCGGACCGCGTGGAAGATGCCGGGCGAGGCGGGAAGCGGATCGTCGGTCGATGGGGTCATGCCGCGTCTCCCTCGGGGTTGCGCGCAACCACGCCGCATTGCCGGCACCCGCCTCCGGCGGCAGCCCGTCGGAACGGCCGGCGCCTGCGGGCGTGGTGGGTGATGAGAGGCTCGAACTCCCGACATCCTCGGTGTAAGCGAGGCGCTCTACCAACTGAGCTAATCACCCTGCGGGCGGGGGTTTAGCCCGAGGGGCGGGCCGACGGCAAGCGGGGATTGTCGCGGGCCGGCGGGACCGGCGCTGCCGGCCGCCCCCTGCAGCTGACGAAAATATCCCGGGGTGAATTGGCCGGCACGGCCAAGAGGGGCAGCGCCCCTTCCCCTTCAGGACAGCAGCACCGGCCGCCGGTCGCCCGCCGCATAGCGGCGCAGCACCGCCGGATACAGCCGGTGTTCCATCGCCAGTACCCGCGCCGCCAGCGTCGCGGCCGTATCGCCCGGTTCCACCGGCACCCGCGCCTGGCCGAGCAGCGGCCCGTCATCCAGCGCCGCCGTCACCTCATGCACCGTGCAGCCGGCTTCGGCATCGCCCGCCTCCAGCGCGCGGGCATGGGTGTGAAGCCCGGGATATTTCGGCAGCAGCGAGGGATGGATGTTCAGCATCCGCCCCTCGAACCGCTGCACGAAGCCCGGGGTCAGCACCCGCATGAACCCGGCGAGGCACAGGATGTCGGGCCGGGCGGCGAGGATCGGCTTCAGCAATTCCGCCTCGAACGCCGCGCGGTCGCGGCCGAAGGGCCGGTGATCCACCGCTGCCACCGGCACACCCATCGCCGCCGCCCGGGCCAGCCCCGGCGCCGCGGGATCGTTCGAGGCCACCAGCACCGGCCCCGCCGGATGGCCTTCCGCCTCGGGACCTTGGGTCATGCTCTCGACCAGACGGATCATGTTCGACCCGCCGCCCGAGATCAGGATGGCGACGCGTTTCACAGAAGCGCGTTCCGGTAGCTGACCCCCTGCCCCGCCCGCACATGGCCAAGCCGCGTCACCGTCTCGCCCGCCTCTTCCAGCAGCGCCGTCAGCGCCCCGGCGCGGTCGGGCGCGACGACAAGGATCATGCCGATGCCGCAGTTGAAGGTCTTCAGCAGTTCCGGCTGATCCATGCCGGCGGTGGTGGCGAGCCAGCGGAAGACCGGCGGCAGCTGCCAGGCGGCAAGGTCGATCTCGGCCCCCAGACCCTCGGGCAGGACGCGGGGCAGGTTTTCCGTCAGACCGCCGCCGGTGATATGGGCCAGCGCATGCACGCCCCCCGCCCGGATCGCCGCCAGCGCCTGGCGGACATACAGCCGGGTGGGCGCCAGCAGCGCCTCGCCCAAGGGCGCATCGGCGAAGGGCGCGGGCGAGGCCCAGCCGAGGCCCGCCACATCCACCACCTTGCGCACCAGCGAATAGCCGTTGGAATGCACCCCGTCCGAGGCCAGCCCTAGGAGCAGGTCGCCCTCGGCCACGCCGGCGGGCAGCGCGGTGCCCCGTTCCATCGCGCCCACGGCAAACCCCGCGAGGTCGAAATCGCCGCCGTGATACATGCCGGGCATTTCCGCCGTCTCGCCGCCCACCAGCGCGCAGCCCGACCGGGCGCAGCCCTCGGCGATGCCCTCGATGATCCGCGCCGCCTGATCGACATCGAGCTTGCCGGTCGCGAAATAGTCGAGGAACAGCAGCGGCTCCGCCCCCTGGCAGACGAGGTCGTTGACGCACATGGCGACAAGGTCGATGCCGATCGTGTCGACATGGCCGGTGTCGATGGCGATGCGCAGCTTGGTGCCCACCCCGTCGGTCGCGGCGACGAGGATCGGGTCCGCATAGCCCGCCGCCTTCAGGTCGAAGAGCGCGCCGAAGCCGCCGAGCCCGCCCGCCGTGCCGGGCCGGTCCGTCCGCTTCGCCGCCGGCTTGATCCGCTCGACCAACGCGTTGCCCGCGTCGATGTCCACGCCGGCCGCCGCATAGGTCAGCCCGTTCTTGCCCGCACCCGTCGCGCCCTCGGTCATCCGTGCCCATCCTCTCGCTGTCTGCCGCCCGATAGCGCAACGCGGCCGCGCGGGCAACGCGGGCAGGGTCTCGCGGGCGCTTTTTTCGCGGGCCGGGTTTCGCCGCCGCGCCGGGGCTGCATCGTGCACGATCCGGTCGTGCGCGAATCCGGCCGCGACTTTGCGGAACCAAGGCTTCAGACCTGCGTTGTCTGCCCATCTGAGACACATGATCCGAAAGGACGATGCACATGAAACGCTTCGACAAAACCGCTCTCTTCGCTTCGGTCCTGGCCCTCGGTCTGGGTGGCGCTGCCATCGCGCAGGAAGCCACCGGCGGCGGCGAACTGACGAAGAACGAACTGCCGGTGACCATCACCACGATCAGCGGCGAAACCCACGAGATCGTCACCCCCTCGACCGGTGGCGCCGGCCCGCTGGCCGGCTGGGAAGTCTATTCCTCGGACGGCGCGGTCGTCGGGTCGGTCGTGACCGCCGCCTTCAACGCCGAGCGCGGGCTCGACTACATCATCTTCGCGATGGACAACGGCAACCAGGTGCAGGTCGATGCGACCGGCGTGGCCCAGGTCGGCGAGAACAACCTCGTGATCGCCGTGGACCAGCCCGAGCTGATGGCCAAGGCCACCGCGCCGGTGACCGCGCTGGAATTCAGCGACGCGACCAAACGCTTCGAGGATTCGGCGGAAGCCAAGGGCGAAGCCGTGGCCACCGAACTGCAGATGGACGACACCGACGACGTGCAGCAGTAATCCAGCCGGCGGGGCGCTTCGCCCCGCTGCACCGGCTGACCGGGCCCGCGCTTCGGCGCGGGCCTTCGTCGTCCGGGCCCACACCGCGCCCCTCGCCAAGCGGCGAAACGTGCCCCGGACGCATCGCCGCGCCGCGGCCCCCCCCGCTTCCTGTTGACCGCCCCGCCCCGTCGGCTATGGATAGGGCCGCCGGGCCTGTAGCTCAATGGTCAGAGCAGGGCGCTCATAACGCCTTGGTTGGGGGTTCGAGTCCCTCCGGGCCTACCAGGCCTCCTTCTTCCCGGTGCTGCGCCGCCCGACCTGCCGGGACCCGGTCTGCGCTCTTCGACGCCCGATCGCCATTTCATCGCCCTAGAAAGGTCCAAGACAGGCGCGATAGGACTGTCGACACCCGTGTCACCGAGATGTCGCAGTTCAGGGATGACGAAAAATGCTGAAGCCGCCTCCGGCGCCCTGCCGCGCCTGCCCCTACCGGACCGATGCGCCTGCGGGGGCGAAGGCCGAGGACCGCTATGAAACCCTCGCGGCCTATGACCTGCCGACGCCGTTCCAGCCGGAAGAGGTGCTGATGTGCGACGAACGCAAGGGCTGCCTCTGCGGCGGCTGGCTGATGAGCCATGACCGGCGGCAGCTGCTGGCGCTGCAACTGCATGCCGACCGGGTCGACCCCTCCGTCTGGGACTATGCGCCCGATGTCGAGGTCTTCGCCTCGGGCCACGATGCCGCGGATCACGGCCTGTCGGGCCTCGATGCCGAGGACAAGCAGGCCCCCCGCCGGATGGCCGGCACGCTCTACCCCAGCCGGCTGTCCTGACGGCCCCCGGACGCGCCTGCGGATAATGCCGCGGCGGCACGGGCCTGTCCGGCCGCCGGTCCGACCAGCGCCGCGACCCGGTCCGCCAGATCGGGCAGCGCCGCTTCGGCAAGGCTGGGCGCCGGACAGTCCAGCACCGGCACCGCCAGCCGTCCGCGATGCCGGGCATAGCGCGGGTCGTAGTGCCGCTCCATCAGCGCCTGCGCCAGCGCGGTGAACTGCCCCGCCGCCGCCATCGCCTGCCAGGCGCGGATCAGGTCCGCCGCGTGATAGGGGCGCAACCGGTCGAGCGTCGCGGCAAGCCGCCCGCCCCCCGGGGCCGCGTCCCCCTGGCCACCCTCGCACAGGTCGGCATAGGCGCGGGTGAGGTAGCGCGCGCGTTCCGCGGCGGGCGCCGCCAGCGCGATCCGGGGCGCCGCACACATCGCCTTCCACAGCGGCGGCGGCAGGCGGCAACTGCCGATGGTGGAGCTTTCCGCCTCGATCACCACCGGCCGCGCCGGGTCGAGCCGCGCCAGCGCCAGCGCCAGCTGCCCCTCGAACGCGCGTTGGCCCGGCTGCGGCCCGGTCGCCCCGAACAGCGAGCCGCGATGCCGCGCCATCCCCTCGAGGTCGATCACCTGCACCCCGCGCGCCGCCAAGAGCGCCAGGAGTTCGGTCTTGGCCGAACCGGTATTGCCGTCCAGCAGCACCACCGGCGCGGGCACCGGCCGCTGGTGCACCGCCTCGACCACCAGGCCGCGCCAGCTTTTATAGCCGCCCTGCAGGGTTTCGACCCGCCAGCCGATCTGCGCGAGGATCGTCGCAAAGGACCCGGACCGCTGCCCGCCGCGCCAGCAATAGACCAGCGGTCGCCAGCCGCCGGGCCGGTCGGCCAGCGGGCCTTCCAGATGCGCTGCCGCATTGCGCGCCACCAGCGCCGCGCCCAGCTTGCGCGCGGTGAAGGGCGAGACCTGCTTGTAGATCGTGCCGACGCGCGCCCGTTCGGCATCGTCCAGCACCGGCAGGCTGATCGCCCCCGGCACATGGTCGTCGGCATATTCCGAGGGCGAGCGCACGTCGATGATCTCGTCGACATCGAGCCGCGCCAGATCGGCGATGGAGGAGAGCGTCAGGGCCATGCCCCCGCTTAGAGCAAAGCGCCGGATCGGGAAAGCGGGACGGCCCCGGTCCGGGCACGGCGGTCGCGAGAATACCCGGCGAATGCCACCGCTTCGGCCCGATCGCGCCATGCCCGCACCGCGGGCGCGGGGAAAACTGGCGGCAGAAAGGCGGCCGGAGCGGAACCGGCGCCGCTGACGAACGTTCAGCACGAGGGAGGAACTGCAATGATTTCAAGAGCCAAGACTCCGGTCGCACGGGCCATGGACCGGCCGCTGACCCAAGGCGCCTCCCGCGTCTCGTTCGGCCCGGCCCGGCGGCCGCAGGCCTTCGACCGGCGGGACGCGGGCTCGCGCGGCCCGGCGCCGATGCAGCCGCTGCCGGCGGGGTCGTGGCTGGTGATCATGGCGCTGCCCGCGCTGCTGGTCTGGACCGCGCTGCTGTCCCTCGCCATCTGACCCGCGATCCGATCCGGGTCGGCGCGCCCTAGCGCGGCAGCACGATCTCGGCCTTCAGCCCGCCCAACCGCTCGCTGTCGCCAAGGCGCAATGTCCCGCCGTGGCTGCGCGCGATGTCGGTGGCGATGGCAAGGCCCAGCCCGACGCCGCTGCCGGCATTCTGGTTGCGCGCGGTATCGAGCCGCGAGAAGGGCCGCAGCGCCTCGTCCCGCCGCGCGCGGGGAATCCCCGGCCCGTCATCCTCGACCGAAAACACCACCGCCCGCGGGCTGAGCGTCACGCCGACCTCGGCGCGGCCGCCATAGCGCACCGCATTGCCCACCAGATTTTCCAGCGCCCGCAGGATCGCCTGCCGCCGCAGCGGCACCGTCGCCTCGGCCTCGGCCCCCGCCGAGACCGGCCCCACGGCCACCGGCTGCCCCCCCCGCGACCAGCGTTCCACCAGATCGGCCACCAGCGCCACGGGATCGGCCGGTTCCGGCTCGCCATCCAGCGCGTCGCCCCGCGCGAAGGCGAGGAAGGCGTCGACCAGCGCCTCCATCTCGGCCACGTCGCGGGACATGGCGGCCGCGCTCTCCTCCTCCGGCAGCATCGCCAGTTCCAGCTTCAGCCGGGTCAGCGGCGTGCGCAGGTCATGGCTGACCCCCGACAGCATCAGCGTGCGCTGTTCGATCTGCCGTTCGATCCGCGCCCGCATGTCGAGGAAGGCATGCCCCGCCGCCCGCACCTCGGTCGAGCCCGAGGGCCGGTAGGGCACCACCCTGCCCCGCCCGAAGGCCTCGGCCGCCAGCGCCAGCCGCCGTACCGGGCGCAGCTGGTTGCGCAGGAACAGGAAGGCGATGAAGGTCATCAGCAGGCTCGTCACCGCCGTCACCACCACCAGCTGATGCGGGTTCGAGGGCGAGACGCGCCGCCGCTCGAAGCTGACGGCGAGCAGCCCGTGCCGGGTGTCGATCGAGACCGTCACCGGCCCGCCCGGCACCAGATCGACCGCCCGCACCCCCGCCACCTCGTCCTCCAGCGTCTCGATCACCGTGCGGCCCGACAGATCGGTCAGCGCGCGGCCATCGGTCAGCGGACCGCCGGCCGGCAATTCGGCGCGGACGCTGGCCGAGGGGCCGAGATCGCGCAGCACCTCTTGCGCGGCGGGCAGGTCGGGCGCCGCCTCCACCGCCTCGGCCAGCGCCTCGAGCCCCGAGGCGAGCGAGCGGGTCATCTGCCGGGTGACATCCTCGTAAAGCCGTTGAATGACCGCCACCGACAGGACAATCTGCACCGTGACCACCGGCACGACCAGGATCAGCGCCGCTCGGCCGTACAACCCCCGCGGCAGCAGGGGCCGCACCGGCCGGCGCCGGGACGGCGGCGGGGCAGGCAGGGCCGGGGCATCCGGGGCCGAAGCCGGGTCCGCCGCGTCGGGGGCAGCGCCGGGGGCATCATCGGGGGCATCGCCGGGACGGGCCGCAACGGGAAGGGGATCACGCGCCATGCGACCGAACCTAGCCGCAGAGCTGCGCCGGGGAAAGACGGCAGCGCCGGAAGACGGCGGGTCCGGCGGCGGCCGGCCGCCCGCGCTGGTGCAGGTCGCGCCCGGCCTGCGGCGGGTGCTGGCCCCCAACCCCTCGCCGATGACGCTGCACGGCACCAACAGCTGGATCCTCGGCGAAGGCCGGGTGGCGGTGATCGATCCGGGGCCGGAGGATCCCGCGCATCTGCGGGCGATCCTGGGCGCGCTGGCCCCGGGCGAGACGGTGAGCCATATCCTCGTCACCCACGCGCATCGCGACCACGCGCCGCTGGCCCGGGCGCTGGCCGCCGCGACCGGCGCGCCGGTGCTGGCCTTCGGCGACGCCACCGCCGGCCGGTCGCAAGCGATGGCGCGGCTGGCCGCCGGGGGCCGCGCCGGCGGCGGCGAGGGCGTCGATGCCGGCTTCCGCCCCGACGAGCGGCTGGCCGACGGCGAAACGGTCGCCGGCGCGGGCTGGAGCCTGACCGCGCTCCACACCCCCGGCCATATGGGCAACCACCTGTGCTTTCTCTGGGGCGAGCGGCTGTTCAGCGGCGATCACGTGATGGCCTGGTCCAGTTCGCTGGTCTCGCCGCCCGATGGCGACATGGGCCAGTACATGGCGGCGCTGGACCGGCTGGCCGGCACGGGCGCCCGGGTCGCGCATCCGGGCCACGGGCCGGACGTGACCGACCTGCCCGACCGCATCGCCGCGCTGGCCGCCCATCGCCGCGCGCGCGAGGCGCAGATCCGCGCGGCACTGGCCGAGGGCCCCGCCACCGCGGCCGCCCTCGCGGCACGGCTTTACGCGGACACGCCCGAGGCGCTGCTGCCCGCCGCCGCCCGCAACGTCTTCGCCCATCTCGTCGACCTCGCCGAACGCGGCCTCGCCCGGCCCGAGGGTCCGGTCGACCCCGACACGCGCTTCGGGCCGGGGTAAGGGCGGCGCACGGGACGGGTCCGGGGCGGCGCGGAGCCGTGCAGCGGGGCCGTCCGGACCCGGCGCATGGCGGCCCGTTCCCGCGCCCCGGCGCCTGTCGTGCTGCCGAAACGAAGCCGTCGAGAAAACGTCGCAAAGCCTCTGGACACCCCCCCGCCCGGCCGCTATATCCGCCCCCGTGTTCCGGCGTAGCTCAGCGGTAGAGCAGTTGACTGTTAATCAATTGGTCGTAGGTTCGATCCCTACCGCCGGAGCCAAAAATCCCAATAAAAGCAGGTAGTTAGCGGTAGGTCAGTGACCGTTGCCGACCCTGCTTTTTGCGCTAGCAAGCCTTTAGCAAGCGGGGCAAAACGAGAACGCCCCGGACTCGCGCCCGGGGCGTACCGTTGCGAGCGGCAGAGAATGACCGCCGACGGCTGGCTCCGTTCGATTAACGAGGGACGGTGGCCTTGTCCTCGTCGCGGGTGGTATGGCGACCCGCGCCCCGTCCGGCTCTTCTCCACAGCCTCGCGGGTTTAGTCATCAGCGCCCTTGCAGCGGTTGCAGAGGCGGATGCTGACCACATCGACAGACCAGAACGGCTTCTGGCACTTGAGGCAGACATGCCACCCGACGCGCCGGACGATTCGGGGTGGGGAACGGTCGTGGTCCAACACCGGCTCGCGCCGCACCCCGCCATCCCATGCCCACGCCTCGGAGGGCGGTTCCTCGAACCCCTGCCAATACTGCCCGGCCCGCGTCTTCTCGGGTGCGGTGGAGACGGGTGCTGGCTTGGCGGTGCGCTTGGGTGCGGGCTTCGGGACCGGCGCTGTGGGGTTCGAGGCGCGCCACGCGACCAGCCAGTCGGGCTGCTCGGTCATCGCGTCCACACCCGGTTCCCGCCGCGCCGCCACTGCGCCCATGTACCGTCGCGCTCCCACCGGGCGAGGCAGTCAATCGGAAAGTCCTTCGCCAGCTTGCCCGCCTCCATCTCGGCGCGGCACTCAGCCTCGAACTGCTCGAACGTCCCGTAGATCGCCGCGAACGGCGAGAGCTGCGCGGCGGTGCGGTCCCGTTCCAGCTTTCGCACACGGGCAAGGAGCGATTGCGTGCTGGGCATGTGGTCACCCCGCGCCTCCCGCCGCTCTCACTGCCGCCCCCAGCTCCCGCAGCCCCGCCAATGCGCGGTCGCGCTCGGCGAGCCGCGTTCGCGCTGCGTCCTCGGCGCGCTGCCCGATCAGGCGTTGCTCGGCGGGCGTCACCGTGTTGTCGGGATCGTCGCGCATGGCCTCGCGGCGGAAGAACCGCCCCGAGTGGAAGCTGAGGCCGGTGTGGTCATCCTCGCTGGCCTGCGCCCGGTTCGGTTCGGGGTCAGCGGCCTGTGCCGGGGATAACCACATCGCGGCGCGGGCGCTCATTGGTAACGCCCCTCGTAGGCGGCGATTGCCGTCTCGCGAACGTCTTGGGGAAGCTCGCCCCAAAGCTCGGTCAGCGAGTCCTTGTTCCGCTCGACGTACTCCCGCGCCGTGATGGGCAGGAGTGTGACCGGGTGGTGCTGCCAGGTCGCAATCTTCTTTGCGAAAGCCAGCACCTCGTCGTAGCGCCTCAGCGGGACCGTATGCAGGTCGCTCGACCCGGCGGGCGTGCCAATGATGACAACCACAAACCGATCTTGCGGTGTCGGTTCGTAGGCAACGACCATGCCGCCGTTCTCAACGTGATGGACCGGCATCAGTTCACCTCCCGCGCTTCGAGTTGGATGATGCGGGCTTCTAAGTCCTCGGTGGCACGCACGCTGCTCAGCGTGCTAATGGCATTGATAATCATCTGCCCCACATCCGGCGGCACCTGACCGGCAGCTACCGCAGCAAGCACAGCTTCGATCTGCTTCCCAATGGGTAGCTCGGGGTCGAAATCAAACTCGACCCGCTCGGTTTGCGAACGCAACGGCGGCAGAAGCCTCGACAGGACAAGCGATGCCGCCTGCATGTCCCCGGCAAGCGCTGCGTCGATCACCTTGCGCGCGACAGCGGGTCCATCGTCCCGCAGTTCGCGGGCAACCTTGTCGCGGCTGCTCAGCGACCCCTTCGGTCTACCCGCCGGGTTGCCGGACTGCCCCTTCCGCCATCGCCCCGGTGCGGGCGAGGTATCGGGGACAAAGCCCTGCATCCATGTGGGCTGGGCTGCATCTGTCATGAGACCACCTGCATCAACAGTTTCAGTTCAAGGCGGGTCAGGCGTGCTGGGCGTAGACCTTGGCACTGGCATCGCGCTTCTTGCGAACCTCCTGTGCGGTCACGTGGCGCATCGGGCCGCCGTGTTCGTTCGGGATGGCGATGGTCCCGACCGCTTTCGTCATTTCTGCGAACAGCGTCTGACCGCGCTTCATCATCTCGGCGCGCGCTTGCGTCAGCACCTTGAGACGGTTAGCGGCAACCGGGTCGCGAACCTCGTTGTACCGGCGCAGCCAGATCGCGTGCAGCTCGGGCGTCATGCCGCTAAGGTAGTGAGGCCCCCCGAGGATGCTCGACAGGGTATCGTGATCCCCACGGACCATCGCGTCGTCCAACAGCTTGTCGCGTTGTTCCAAGCTCAAGCTCTTGGCGTGGGCGCGGACTTCGCCGGAAATCATCTGGCTGGCCTTCGCGACGACCGGAGCGCTGAGCGCAGTTTCGAGCGAGGCAATGGCTTTGCCGAAGTTCTGGTGAACGCTGTCGAACTGCCGGGTCACGGCGGCCAGCTTGGTCTGTGCGTGATCGTCTGCCCGGAGCAGCGCAGCTTCCCTCGTCAGCGTCGGGTCGGCATCAGCCGCAGCCTTCACATCGTGAATGCCCGCGATGAACTTGTACGCAGACTTTAGCGTGTCAACGGCGGGGGCGATCACCGCACGGGTGTCGTCGTCCAGCCCGTCGAGCGTCGACAGGCTTTCGGGATGCAGGCTCGGTGAAATTCGGGTGTCGATGTGGTCGGACATGGTGTGGGAAACCCTGATGTGGCTTGCTGTTGCATGGCTACACTAGCTGTTAACCCCCGGCCGGTCTCCTGATATTTGTTTTAGATCAATGCGTTACGTCAAATCCTCCCGTTGATTGTCAATCTTTGGGGCGCATGAAACCGGGAAAAGTGCGGTGCGCTGTTCACAGGGAGATTCCACGGCTTCCGCATATGTGCGACCGTTAGGTGCCAAGCAGCAGGAGAACATTATGTCCCTCGACTATGTCTGCGAACGTTCGCATCGCTCGATCAACATGCTTTGCATTCATCCTTCCGCGCTGAGGGTTCGGCTGGCAGACGCATGGGACGAGGGCATGTCGCAGATCGCGCCGTCCGAAATCCCCGAAGGCTGGGACAGCGCGAGGTTGCTGCTTTCCACGCTCCGGGCGGAGTTCAACCGTCGAGAGGACAGCAGGTCCGGCAATGCCCGCGCCAGCCTTCGGCGTCGGCATGACACAACCTTGGTGGCGCTCGCCAAGAAGATGGTGTCGCTAGATGCGTGGTTCCAAACCATGTTCGAAGCTCATGGGCAGCAAATGACCGGTGAGAAGCAGGGGCACAGCCGTCGCACGGACAGCGCGTAGCGCAGCGCTACAGCGGGGGGGTTACCGCGCCGCTACCCTGGCACCCCAAAACCGCGCTCACCCCCTACAGCACGCGCTGCGGTGCGGCAGGGGTGCGAAAGCAAACGGGGCGCTACCCTGCGGCAGCGCCCCGGTGCGGGACAAGTGGTGGAGCTGGGGCTACGCGGCGGTGAACTGCTTCCAGCGATAGAACTGGACGTTCAGCGTACCCGTCGCCCACCCGCGCTCGGCAGCGACCGCCTTCGCCTCCTTGAGCGTCGGTGCCCTGCCGTTCTCGGCCAGCATCCCGTCCAGCGCGGTCCACACCGCATCCAGCTTGCCCCCGGCACGCGGGCGGATGATGCCGTTGCTTTCGACCTTGACCTTGATCGGGGCGGGCTGTTCGTCGGTGTGGGTAACCACACCCGTCAACGCGGCGCGCATTCCGTCATTGTCGAGGTTGGCGTAGCTGATCCCCGCCTCCTTGCACGCGGCGCGGAGCTGGGCCTTGTTCATCGTGGCATAGTCGGTCATCGGTGGTTCCCTTTCTGTTCTCACCTACGACCTACATCACATCAGCCTGCGCGCCTGTCTCCGACGAATTCTGCAAACAGGCACGCACGCGCACCGGCACCATAGTGACAAATAGTTCCCTCCATTGCGTCCCAAGCACTTAACGATGCCCTGCCGGGCTACTTGCTCGATGCTTGACAAGGATCAACTCTCAGAGACACTCTCGCAAGAAATGCAGGAGCCGTGATATGTCCGAAAAGACCAAGAAGTTCGGAGAGCAGCTAGACGCGCTTATCACGAGAGGCGATTCGTTGCGGATGGCCATTCAACACGACTGCCATCCAAAGGAATTTGAAAAACAAGTCTCAGAAGCGTTTAAAGGCGACGAAGACAAGATCGAGAAGTATCTCAAAGATTTGCCGGACTTCAGATCCAGCTATCAAGCATGGTACTCCGAAGCGCAGGCCGTAATCAAACAGGTTATGCCCGACCGGCTTGCGGACTTTATATCGTACTTTGAGTACCCGCGCGTCCGAAAAGATATAACGTTCCAGAACTATATGATTAGAGATTACTTGCAGGGGCTAAAGATCACTAGAGCAGGGTACGAAGTCGTAGCGGACGGTTCAGCCGCAATCCCAGAGTTCGTTCAGCAGCTCAATCTAGTTAAGGCTGCAAAAGCAACTCTAGATTCCGCTCTAATGGACCTAAAGGCCGTGTTGCAGGCGGATCTATTTGACAGTGAGATTGAGACCGCGGGCGCGCTCGCAAAAGCAGGCTACCTCCGCGCTGCCGGGGCAATATGTGGCGTGGTGTTAGAGAAGCACCTTCACCACGTTTGCGACACCCACAATATCAAGGTCACAAAGAAGAACCCGTCTATCTCTGACCTTATTCAGCTCTTGAAGGACGGCGGTACGATAACTGTTGCGCAGTGGCGGTTCATTCAAAGCCTAGCCGATACTCGCAATCTGTGTGACCACGCAAAGGGGCGAGAACCTACCAAAGAGGAAATTGCTGACCTTTTGGCTGGGACGGAGAAAACGATGAAGCAGGTATTTTGAGTCCACCGGTCGCAAGCCAGAGTCAATCAAACCCCCGGCCGCGAGTCGCGTTGGCGCTTATCGCTCCCTAGCCGGATGCTGCGGCGCGCGTGGATGACCACACCGGCAACGGATGCAACGGGTTAGGTGCCCGGTGCGGTTGATACCCGGTCAAGTGGACGACCATTACTCAGTTATTAGGTCTGCGTAATGCCGGTAACGCACCAAACCGCCCTTCGTGCTTCCAAACCACATTTCGGCGTAAAAGCTGACATACCCTTTAATTGGTGCGTTGCCCTATAGGGGCTAACGCAGCAACGCACCAATGGCGTTGCGCTTGCGTGCCCGTGCTCCTTGGTACGTTAACGCGCCAATAACGCACCAATAACGCACCAACGCACCAATCCTTGCTCATGTGGTCATCGGTAATTCAACCGGACGCAAATAGTGATGGGCACCCCCTCTGCCGCCGCCGCTGTCCTCTTTGCTCAAGCGATCCTGCGCCAACAGCCGCTTCACGGTTTGCCTTGTCACCCGCTGAGGCAACACCCTTGCATCTTCGAGGGTGTTTTGGGTGTGCTTGCGCCCCGCAACCCATTCGGCTTTCAGAAAGTCGAACACCTTGTCATCGGCAATTTGGTTCACCTTCTTAGCACCCTCGGTTTCGCCGACGTGGTCGTACCGGGTGAACGTGTAGCGGTGGCGCTTGAGGTAAATGTCGGGCTGCGGGGGGCACCACGTCAGCTTCGGGCGCGCCAGCACAAACCCTGCGTCCTCCCCTTCCAGCACGTCGCCCGTCGCGCTGGTCCATTCGTCCGCACCGAGGCGCTGCAATACGTGCATCATGCGCGCACCATCTGCCAATGCGCTACCTCCGCGCCCGCTGTACTGGTCGGTCGTCTTCTCGCGGGCGTTTTGCTTGCCGGTGTGGTGAACGTAAAGCACGCCGCACCGCGCAGTATTGCGAATGTGCCGCGCGGCGTCGATCAGCCCTTGCTCAGCATCGTTCACGCGGCTCTCGCCCACGCCAAAGGACACCATCGGGTCAATGATGAGCAGCGAGGGGTGCAGGAGCGCCACCTGTACGACCAGCCGGTCGAGGTATCCGCTCGGGACCACCACGTCCTTTTCCACCTTGGTCAGCTTGATGCCCCTGCCGGACACGTCCGTGATGATAATTTCATTGCGGACGGTTTGCATCTCCTGCTCGGTCAGCCCCAAGTCGTAGCTCATCTGTCGTAACCGGGCGACCAGCGTTTCCCGGCTGTCTTCGGCGGTCAAGATCACCACAGGCCCCGGAGCCGCCACCATGTGCCCGAACAACGGTCGGTCCAGCACGATGTGTATGGCTTGGAACAGGAGGAGCGTCGTCTTGCCCGTCCCGCCAGGGGCAACGAACACACCCACGTCCTCGTAGAACCAGCGGTCCACGATAGAGGGCGGTGCGGTGCGCGCATCGCGCCACTCGTCCGCCGAAATCGGTCCACCCAGCGTCAGCGGATTTGCCCTATCTGAGAGGCTTGCAATCTCGCGCAGGAACGAGCCGGTCAGCGTAATCGCCGGGAACTGGCCAGCAGGCACCTGCACGTCCGCTTTCGGTCCGTCAGCCCAGAAGGAGCCAATCGCGTTACCTCGCCCATCCGCACTCGGAATGTCAGCCACGGCGCACCTCCGCCGCGCCAATGCACGAATTGGGTTTACGCCTGTAATTGAAGCGCTGGCCGTGCAGCGCGGTATCGGGTAGGTTTCCCATTGTGCTTGTCTCGCTATGCAAGGTGGGATTGCGTTGCTATCGCCCGGGAGCTGGTCACTTCCGGGCGATTTTATTGGCGGCGCTCACTGCGGGCTTGCTGCGGGCGGCTCAGGTCCAAATTCGGCAGCAATTACCTGCCCCCGCCATTGATTGACCGTAAAGCGTTCGCGGAATACTCGCTGGTACTCCCGGCGCTGTGCTGTTCGATCCACTCAAGAACATCACCGAGCCGGTAACGCACGGGCGATTGGGCAGTCGAACCAAGTTTGATGAAGCGCGGTCCCTTGCACTTGAATCTCCATTGCTCGAGAGAATTGTTCAGGATGCCGAGCATCGCGGCGGTCTCTTGCGACGTAAGGAGTTTGTTGGGATCGGGCGCGCGATAGGACGCGGTCTCGGTCGGCGGAATAGAAGCCGCACGGTTCCCGTTCATCCACGGAGGCGTAATGGTGTCAGACATGCTTTCGGTCCACAGCTGGCCAAAACCGCTCACGGCGGTTCGGCACGTTACGCTGTGGTCACCAGCACCAGAGGAACACCCCTTGGCAGAGTGTCCGGGTCCACGGGTTGGAAAACCCTACTCCCCGACTAACGGAGACGGTACTTCTTCTTTTGTGCCGCGCCCCGCTCTGGCCCGGCCTTGGGAAGCTACAATAAGATGCCTAATTCTAGCAAGCGAAAATTGCACGCGTTCTGCGGGTAAATGCGGTTGCACGGCCACCCCCAAAATCTCGCGCTACAGCGGGGGTAAGCTGGGGCCGCTGGTAGGGTAGCTGCCCCACCCTTCTCAGCACCCCAGCGCGCGAAAAACAGGGGTGCCCGGCGGTGCTGCACACCGAGGGCGGGAACCGCCCCGCCGAAGCGGGGCGGCGCGTATCCGACGGTGCTTACTCCGCAGCGACAGTCGGAACAGGGTGCGGCGGATTGAGGCGATTCTGTTTTGCCAAAATGGCCTTGTTGAACTCATGCTCGACAATGCGCATGAATGCGCGCGAACCATAGCTCATATCCGGACTCACATTGAAGCATTCCCACAGCTTCACGGCCACGTCCTTGGCCTCACTCGCAATAAGTGCCATATCGTTTCTCCTTCGCCCAACAGGACATTAATTGTCGCCGCCTGAAATGCATAAAGCAGGCGGACGTGCGGTTTCTGATTTTGGGGATGTCTGCCGTATCTTGTTTCTGCGGCAGTGAATTATCTAACCGACTCAGGCAAATCATCGGCCGTTAAAATGAATCACAAAAGAACAGCGCGAGCAAGTGTTATTCCTGCTCGCGCTTTCAACAGTGGGTTTTTGAGCTTTGAACGATGCCGGTCAGGCGGTAGCCCCTAGCTGCACGACGTTCTTCCCCGCCGCGACCGCCGCCTTCTGTTCGATCCAGCCGCCGATTTGTTCAGTCTCGGGGTGCAGCCAGCGCAGGTCGGTCAGGTCAAGGTACGCGCGGCTGGTCACATCCTCTTGGGCAGGCTTGTGACCGATCAACAAATCGGTGCGGAATTTCTCGATGCGCAGCTCGCGCTGCGAGATGTTGGAAAGCGTCTTGCGCAGCCCGTGCGCACCCACGATGCGCCCAGCCAGCTTGTCCACCTCGGCGAGCACCGTGCGCGGATCGGTGATATGCCCGTCCTTGCCCCGGCTGGGGAACACATGGTCATTCCCATCCACCCGCTTGCAGGCGTCGAGGATGGCAACCGTGGCGGATGACAACGGCAACATGATCGGCTTGCCCTGCTTCCGGTCCCCGAGGAACCAATACGACCTGGCGGGGTCTTCGCGGTCGATGTGAACGTCAGTCCATAGTAGCTTGGATGCCTCCCCTCGGCGGCAACCTGTGGTTAGCAGGAACATCACGAAGTTCACCCCGGCCAGCACATCACGGTTGCGGGCGGTCTCGCGCGCGGCGAGCAGCATGTTCCAGACCGCGCCCACCTTGTCGAAGGGAACATAACGGTCGGTCCGGTCCCCCAGCGGTGCCCAGTGCCGCTTCATCGCACCCACGGGGTTCACCGGGATTAGCGGGCCACCGTCCGCAAGCTGATGCTCGTCCGCGGCGTAATTCAAGATGATGCGCAAGACGACCATCGCCGAGTTGGCGCTGGCCGGTGCCCCGCCCTTCCGCTTCTTCCCCTTCAACCCGCCGCGTACCAGTTCCGCGTGCCGCTCGCGCACCATGTCGCGGGTTATGCTGACCACAGGCTTGTCCGCCCAGTCCTTGAAGGTCTTGTCGATGAAGAAGCGATACCAGTCCTTCGTGCTCTCCTTTAGCTTGCCCGGCCTGCCAAGGTAGCTGTCGAACACGTCCTTGAGCGTGATGCCTTCCAGCTCCTGCTTCTTCTTCGCGGCTTCCTCCTGCGCCTTCTTCTCCGCCTCCACGACGCGCGGGTCGATACCCCGGCTCATCGCGAGCACCAACTCCCGCGCCTCGTCCCGTGCGCGCTCGACCGTCAGCGGACCATAGGCGCCCACCGTGATCCGCACTGCGGCGCTGGCACCACCTTTGATCCGACGCTGAACGATGAAGATGCGCTTGCCCTTGGGGGTCACCTTCAAGCCGAACCCGGCAATGTCGGTGTCCCAAAAGAAGGCGTCTTGGTTGCTAGCAACCACCTTGTCGACGAAAGTTTTGGTGAGTTTGACGGTCGTTCTGTCGGACATAGCAAAATTCCCAGCAAGCAAATAGCAAACGGTTGCGGTACGGCTGCATAAAGCTACGCTCGGGCAGGTTAGTCGGTCAAGTGTATGATTTTAATAAACAAATAAAGCTATACCGGGGTTATGCAAAGCTGCGTAAAGGTGCGCGGCCCGATACTGTTAATCAATTGGTCGTAGGTTCGATCCCTACCGCCGGAGCCAAAATCCCTCAGACATAGGCAAAACGCCTTATTTCATTGGGTTTCCCACCATGTGACCTCCGACCAGAGTCGGAGCCACCTGTGCACGTGCACAAATTGGTGCACAAACGCGTGCCCGAACCGGTGCACCACCGCGACTCCCGGATGCCCTGGAACCCGTTTCGGAGGCTGCCTGCATGGCCGGAGTCGCACACACCCCCCACCTCGAAAAACGCCCTTCGGGCTACTTCTTCCGGCGTCGTCTGCCGAAGGCCTGGGTCGAGATATCGAACCCTGGTCAAAGTTCGGCCATCTGTCTCAGCCTTCGGACCGACGTCCTCTCCGAAGCGACATGCCGCGTCCGCGCCCTCACGGCGCTCACGGACCTGGCCGTCGCGCTGACGACGGAGAGACCGGTGGATCATCTGAGCCCCGAGCACGTGACATTGCTGACCGAATTGGCGCGCTGCCGGATCGCCGCCCACGAAGCCCTGCGGGCGTCGGCCGAACCGCGTTCCGAGGCGGCGGCGAATTTCGCGGCGCAGACCGAGCGCGCGACCCAGGACATGCTGCGCCGAGCCCTGGCGCTCGGCGACCGATCCCCGGTCACGGACCCCCTGCGCGAGATGGCGAAGCAGTTCGGCGTAACCCTCGACGAGACCAGCTCGGACTGGCGTGCCCTCGCCTTCGAGGCTCTGCGGGTCATGCTGGACGTGTCGCGCGAGCGAGAAAAGCGCGAGGTCGGGACCTACGAAGACGTGACGCCGATCTTCCGGTCGGTCATGGCGAGCCGGTCAGCCTCCCCCGCTGCCGCCCTGCCCGTGGCTGCCTCCCGATCGTCCGCCCCCGCTCTGGCCATCCCGGCAGCAGCCGCATCGGCCGCGACCTCCATCGCCGTGCCGCCCATGACGGCAGCTTCCACGCCACAGCCGGCAACGGAGGCTGCCGCGCCTCTTCAGGCGCCGGTCGACTCGGCCGCAGCCCCGGCCGCGAATGCGGCCACAGTGCCGGGGGCACCGGCAACGCCCCAGCCCGCGGCCGGGGACGCGTCCCCGGACACCGCGGCCAAGGATGACGACACCGCGTTCCGGATCAAGCTGCGCCCACCGCTCCTGAAGAACATCGACCTGCGGGACCTGTCGCCCGAAACGCGGGAAGTCGTTCTCACAAAGCCCCGGGGCATCACGCTTCTCGAGGGGATCAAGCTCATGAAGGAGCTCAAGATGGCCGGATACGGAGACGACTTCTCCATGGAGCAGACCGGCGATGCCGATGCCGGCAAGAAATGGACGTCCAACAGTGGCAGCAAGGCGAATGTCGCGGAAAAATTCTGGGTGGAGTTCGTCGGAGATGTCCCGTTCGAAGACGCAAATCGGGATCACATCCGCGACGCCCTGAAGATCCTGCCCGAGCTGCCCTTTCAGCATTCCAAGGGGCGGCGCGCCCCAATCGGCGGTCTGCTGGGCGGCGGTGTAGACCGCGCTGGTGGTGGCGGTGCTCAGCACCCGCTTCACGGTGGCGCCGTCGAGGATCTCGACCTCGTAGGCTTCGATCTCCTCGGCCAGCGGCACCTCCAGCCCGCCCCAGCTGTCGGCCGCGAGTGCGCGCGACCGGCGCGTCCAGCGGATCGCCAAGTCGCCGGGTGTGCGGGGTTTTCGCCACGGCTGCTCGACATGGGCGACGGAGAACGGCCGCAGTCCGATGCCTGCGGGCGTGAAGGCTTGCGCCACGTAGGTCTCGTCGCTGACCGGGCGGCTCGCCGGGCCGATGCGCCAGTTCCACGGGATGCCGAGATCGGCCTCGGCGATTGGCAGGGACGCCAGCGCGGTGTCCAGCACGACGACCCGTGCGCCTGCCGGAGCTGGGTTGCCCATGGCGCCCTCGGTGCCACGCTGGCCGCGAAGCAGGCGCGTCAGGCTGTAGCGTCCCGGCGCCAGCAGCTCGGCCGCGCCCGCCTGCACGATCTCCCAGACGCCGGGCGCGCTCTCGATCGCGAGTGCGTTGGCACCGCCGAAGAGCGTCAGGTCCGTGACGCTCTCCAAAGTGCCGGTCAGCAGATCGACGACCAGAGCATTGCCGAGGTCGAAGCGCGAGGTGGGGCCCGGATAGAGGTCGGAGACCAGCGCGCCGATCCTGGCACGACTGCCGAACGTGGTCAGCAACTCGAAACCATCCATGGAGGGGCTGCGAAACACCGCCATTTCGCCCGGCCAGGGAGCCGCATGCGCGGCGACAAGCGGGCGATGCGCGGGCTGGTCCTCGGTCAGCTGCGGCAGGTCCATCAGCACCGCATCCGGCGCGCCGAACACCACGGCCCGCGTCAGTGAGGCTGCGCGGGGATCGCCAGGCGGTAGGTCGTAGGTCGCGCGGTCCGAGCGCACCGCCTCGATGCCACGCGCCTCTGCGTCGGCGATGGAGACGAGCCGCAGGTCGACCAGCCGCCCGTCATGCTCCAGTCGGATCGCGTCGGCTGGATCGAGCGCAAGGCGCGAGGGCGGCAGACGGAACGCCGCCGTCTCGCGCCCCACCCACGCCTCCATCAGAGCGCGGCGGCAGCGCCGCTCGGCTTCCTCGGGCGGCACGGCCATCGGGAAAGACTCGGAGGCGATCCGGGTCGTGTCCACAGTGATGCGCCGCGTCTCGACGAGGGCGGCGTCGTAATCCTCGTCGGCGCGGGCGACCTGCCACTTCAGCGCCTGCGGCAGTTCCGTCTCCTGGCCGCGGGTCAGTTCCAGCAGGTCGCCCTCGCGGGCGGCCACCAGATCGTCGGGCGCGAGGGTGGCCACAGAGGCCCGGCCGCGCATGACGAACCGGATCACACCCTCGGTCTCCACGGCGTCGAAGCCGAAATGCCGCGACAGTGTGGTGATCGAGGCGCGCGGGCTTTCGAGCGCCGTGATTGCGTAGCCTTCGACCGCGCCCCAGAGGCCGGTGACGTCGATGCGGGACTCAGGCAAGCCCGCGCGCAGGCAGAGATGCCGGACGAGCGCCGCGAGCGACACCGCCCCCAGCCGTCCGGTCAGCCAGTGGCCGAGCCGCCAGTTCGCCCCGTCGGTCCAGACGTCGGTCAGCGCCGGGAAGAAGGGATAGGGCCGCGCGTCCCAGGTCCAAGGCGGCGCATTCGGGCACATGCACCATCCGACCGTCGTAAACGGAGGACAGCGGGTTGTTCGCGGCCTCGCCCCACCAGAGATACGTTGCCTCCAGATAGGCCCGCTGGATCGCGTCATCGCGCCAGCCCCGCGAGAAATGCGGCGTGAAGCTCTCCGACGACTTCGGGTCGAAGAAGACGTTCGGCTGGTTCGTGCCGCGGTCGATGGCGGGACAGCCGAGCTCGGTGAACCAGATCGGCTTGGCCTCCGGCACCCACGCGGTCGGCGTGCCGCTCTCCACCCCGCCGGGGCGGTTGTAGTGCGGGTTCGACCACCAAGCGCGCAAATCCTTGTAGCGGAACACCCACGGCTTGGCCGCCGCGCCATCGGTGACGGGGGTCCGCACCTGCGCGGATCGGTCGGCCGCGCTGGCGTAGAACCAGTCGTAGCCCTCGCCGCCCGCGATGTTCCCCTGCAGGTAGGCCCGGTCGTAGATGGCGGGCCAGCCCTCCTGCGCATCGGCATGCTCGAACCCGTCGCGCCAGTCCGAGAGCGGCATGTAGTTGTCGATCCCGACGAAATCGATCTCCGGGTCGGCCCAAAGCGGGTCGAGATGGAAGAACACGTCGCCCGAGCCGTCGCCCGGCTGGTGCCCGAAATACTCCGACCAGTCCGCCGCATAGCCGATCTTGGTCCCGGACCCGAGGATCGACCGCACATCCGCAAGCAGGTCCCGGTAGGCCTGCACGGCCGGATAGGTGGACGCGCCCGAGCGGATCGTCGTCAGCCCCGGCATCTCGGTTCCGATCAGGAAGGCGTCCACCCCGCCTGCCGCCGCGCAGAGATGGGCGTAGTGGAGCACCATGCGGCGCAGAGCCCCTTCAGCACCGCGCTGATATTCTGGTGCTTGAACTCGACGGACCCCTCGGACCGGTCGTTCAGCAGCGGCAGCAGCGCTCGGCGATGCTCGGCCTTGCTGTTGTAGCGTGACAGCTAAATTTGCAGTGTGTGACAGCAGAAGTTGCAGCAGAGCGGTTTTCTAACCGCCCCCGCCATTGATCAGCAGCTCGGCCGCCCCCGCCGCTCCTTTCCCCGCCACCGTGTACGTCGTCCTCACCCCCTCGACCCGCGCCCAACCGAACATCTCCCGCACCTCCGGCACGTCGTTGATCGACAGCAGGAACTGCCCCTGGATGCCCCGCAGCTGGTCCGCCAGCTTCTGGAAATCATCGCGCCCGAACATCGCCTTGCCGTAGTCGTCCTCGCTGCCCCAGTAGGGCGGATCGAGGTAGAACAGCGTGCCCGGCCCGTCGTAGCGCCGGATGAAGTCGCCATAGCCCAGACACTCGATCACCACGCCGGCGAGGCGGGCATGCAGATCCTCGAGCATCGGCTCCAGCGTGGTCAGGTTGAAACGGCCGGGTCTGTCCTTCTGCACCCCGAAGTTCCGGCCAGAGACCTTGCCGCCGAAAGCGGTGCGCTGGAGGTAGAGGAAGCGCGCGGCCCGCTCCAAGTCGGTCAGGGTTTCGGGGCGGGTGTCGACCAGGCGATTGAACTCGGTGCGGGTGGTCAGCTGGAAGCGCAGCACCTCCAGAAACTGCGGATAATGGCGCTGCAGGATGCGGAAGAGGTTCGCGACGTCGCGGCTGTAATCGTTGATGACCTCGGCCCGCGGCCGCAGCGCGCGGCGCAGAAAGATGCCGCCCATCCCGAGGAAGGGTTCGGCATAGGTGGTGTGCGGGATGCCCTCGATCATCGCGCAGATGCGCTTGGCGAGGTTGCGCTTGCCCCCGAGCCAGGGCGCGGGTGGAGACACCGGTTCCACCGGCGTTAAAGGGCTGTTCAAGACCATCAGAATCGTGCCTTCATGCCGCTCCCTCGCGAGGGTGGGGGCGGCCATAAGCTATCGCTGGTCGGCGGGGGACGGCCTCAATCGGTCCCCGTGTCGGGAGGCGTTGGCGCGCCTCCCGGCCCCTCGAGGGGGCAGTATCAGGCGGCGAACCGCCCGGCATTCGCCGCGATTTCCGCTGCGAGATAGGCGTCGATGTCGAAGTTTTCCGGGTCGATCTTCCGGATGCGCACCCGGTGCACGGTGCCCTTCCATCCCGCCACGTAAGACCCAAGCCCACCGATGATCGGATCGAAGTTGGCGCCGACTTGCGTCACGCTATTGAACGGATAGGCCGTGTCGGCGCCGGCCGCGACCAGCTCGTCATCGCGGTAGAGGAGCTTCTCGAAGGTCCCGGCCGACTTGCGCCGGCAGAGGATCGTCAGCAGCACAGGCACATCCGGCGTGACCGTCGTGCCGAACCGGGTACCGCTGGTCGCCGCGTTGACCGCAGCCGTGATCGTGTTGCCGGTCTCGAAGAGGAGCGACCACTGATGCTGGCTGGAGTTCAGGTAGGCGTGGCCGATGATGCTGCTGAGGGAGGTGCCGCCCGCGCGATGCGTGAGCCAGGTCGAGATCAGCAGCGATGCCTCCGAACCGAGCTGGGCGAGGTCGAACTGCGCAGGAGGCAGGTATAGCCGGCGGGTGCCGGCGGCAGGATCGAAGACCAGCCCCTTCGCGGCCTCGACGCCGGTGAAGGCGACCGCCCCGGCGTGGCCGGCGTCCTGGTCGAAGATCAGCCCGGGCACATCCGCGCCCGCGGCGATCGTGTCGGCCTGGTCCTCGAGCGCGAAATCGAACAGCGCCAGATCGCCGGCCATCACCTGACCATGAGGATCGGTCTGCAGCCCCGGCAGGTTCAGGACGGCCGGCTCGGGAATTTCCCAGTCGGTTGATTGCAGGATGATTGCCATGTCACCAGCCCCTCGCTTGGATTTGACGTGCCTGATATTGCGCGGACATCTCCCAGCCCACGTCCTCATAATGGACCCCGTCGCTGCTGATCAGTGTCCGGGGGATCGTGTCGGAGGCGATGTCGTCGAGATCGTCGGCAGTGATCTCGGCGATCAGCCCCTGGTCGAGCGCGTCGTAGATCGCGTGGTCGATCATGTATCGGCGCATGTCGCAGAAGTTGGCGCCGAAGGTCGCCGCCAGCTCCTCGTTGAAGGCGGTGATCTGCGTGTGCGCCGTCGTGCCGACTCCCTGGCCGACACCGGTATGGACCGACATGATCAGGAACCGCTTCGAGGCAGGAGACATCCAGCGCACCATCGCCTCGATCCCCTCCCGTGCCTGCACGATAGCTTGCCGGCTGATGAGGCTTGACCAGTCGTTGCGGCCCGACTGGATGATCTGGGTGAGCGGGCGGGCATAGATCGCCTGATCCAGGGTGACGACGCTGTCGTTTGGCACCGCCAGCGCATCGCCGAGCGAGGCGAGGCGCAGGGTCCAGCGCAGGCTCGGATCGGAGTTGTCGCCATCGGAGTACCGGCGCAGCACCACCGGGACCCCGAGCAACGTTCCGGCACGCGTCGAGCTGGTCTGGTTGTTGTAGGGGTTGGCGGCGGGCCGCCCGTCGAGCGGCGAAATCGTTTCGGAGAACGGCAGCAGATCGGCTTCGGAGCCGTCGCCGGGAATTGTCCCGCCGACGACGCGGACTGGTAGCGGCAGGCCCCCCTGCAACTCGCCGATCGCGCGTGTGGTCATGCCACCCACGGCATATCGTTCCACAGTGCGACCCAGCCTGGTCGCCAACCGCGACCGCACCGCCTCCGGCGACATGCTGTCCCCGAACATGGCGATGGTGGCCGACGGGATCAGTCCGGCGGCGACGGGGTCATAGGCCGCCAGCGACCCGCCCAGCTTGGCGAGCACCTGATTGGCCATGTCCTGCGACACGCGCATCCGCGCCTCCCCGGTCGCCGGATCGAACCCGAGCAGCTCGGCCCGGCCGGCGAAGATCCCGGGCAGCGGCGCAGAGGCAAGCTGCAGCAGCCCGGAGGATCGGGCAACCACGTCATTCAGTTGCACGGCGTCGGCCAGCTGACCGGTGGCGGCCGCCTCCGCCACGAGCGCGGCGAGCGATGCCGGCGACAGCGTCAGGATCGCCCGTCCCGCGCCGTCGAAGGTCAGGATCACGGCGCCGTTGGCCGACATGATCGCCGGCGGCCCGGCATAGGCCGGAACCGACCGCAGCACTGCGACGCGCGGCGCGATCTCGTCCACGTCGGCCTCGATCTCGTCGACCTGCGCCTGCGGCGCCTTTGTCGCCAGCGCGTCGGCACTCGGCACCGTCTCGACCAGTGTCGCCACCGGCCCCGCGTCGTGACGGTAGATGTAGCTCGACACGGCCGGGTCGGTGCTCAGAAGCCGGAAGAAGTCGCCCTCGTCGGTGCCGGCCAGACCGGCGGCTGTGCTGTCGAAGCGTGGGGCGTCGGCATAGGCGGCGGCGGTCAGCGCCGCGAGGTCGGAGATCAGCGGATCGAGTGCCTCCGGCCCGATTTTCGCGGCCAGGGCCTCGGCCAATGCGCCAGCGGCCGCCAGCTGGGCCGCGAGGTCCGAGACTGCCTGGCGTCCGGAGTTGCCGTCCCGGTTGCCAAGCACCTCGTCGATCAGCGGCATTGTTGCGCCGCCCACCTGCGTCGTCGGAACGCCTGCAGTTGCCATGTCTCACCCTCGGCCCGAAGTGTCGCCGCATCCTGCGGCGAGACGGGCACGCGATCCGCCCGCAAGCACCTGCGGGGCCGGGCTTCAGAGGATGGTGACGGGGACCGGGCCGGTCGTTGTGCTGGGGGCGCCGTCATCGTTGACGGTCTGCACCCAGTAGTCGTAGTCGCCCGGATCGATGGCGGTCGCGCTGTCCTGCCAGATGGCGATGTCGGTGACGGTGCCATCGAAATCCGCGCTGGCGACAAAAGCAAGGCCCGTGTTCCCGGCGGCGGCGACCAAGGGCTGACGCTGCAGCCCGTCTTCTGTCACGGCCGATCCCGCGACCGTGGTGCTGCCCCCGATGAACTGCGGGGTGACGCTGCCGGCGGTGCGGCCGCCGACCGTGAAGGAGAGGTGATAGGTCGCGCCAGCGACGGGTGGGCGGGCCTGCGACAGGATGCTCTCGGCGCCGGGTGTATGGACGGCGGCCCCCCCGATTCCCGGCATGCTCGCAATGGTCCAGCCGCCGGCGGCGGTCCAGTCGTCGGCCGTCGCGAAGTCGCCGTTGGTCACCAGATTGCGGCGGGTGCCATCGCCGTCGATACGCTCCAGCGTCTGCCCCGGTGTGGCGGCGTAGGTGCCTGCGAAGGCGGCGAAGTTCAGCGTGCCTCCCGCCGGCACCCGATACACCCATATCGACGTGATCGTCGGGTCGACCGGAACAGCGACCGAGAGGCGGGCGGCGCCATACCCGCCCTCCACGACGAGCGCACCATCCGGCACCGCGGGAGGCCAGGTCCGATCGGCGGTCACCGGCGCCGCGACCACCGGTGTCGGCGGCCCCACGGTGCCGTCGATCCCGACGGCACGGGCCCGCAGCTGCACGGTTTCGTCGCCGTCGAACGGGCCAAGGCTGGCCGTGGTGGCGACCGGGATGACGCCGGTCGCATAGTCCGGATCGGTCGCCACCCGCCAGTCGAGTTCATAGGCCTGCAAGAGGGCCGTCTCGCCCGCAGCAGGCGCCAGCTCCACCTGCAGCCGATATTCATAGTAGCCAGGTTCCTCGTCGTTCTCGCCGACGTTTGTCGCGGGATGCCAGATCGTCGACGAGCGCAGCGCCACGAACTGCGGCGCAAGCGGGGTCATGGTCCCGTCGATCACGCTACCTATCCGGCCGGACCAGTCCGGGATCTCGGTTTCGGCCAGGATCGTGTCGATCTCGGGCGCGGCCGCGACCATCGTCAGCACCCGCGTATCGCTCTCGCCTGCCTGCACCCCCTTGACGATCATCGCGGCCGAGACTGCCCCTACCGCCCCGAAATGCACCAGCTCGCCCACCGTCGGACGAAGCGCCGGCAGATCGGCCGGATCGACCAGCTGGACCAGGCGCGACGGCCCGGCCCGCCAGACCAGGTGCCGGACCGTCGACTGGCCGAGCACGTCCTCGTCATCGGCATAGGTCCGGTACAGCAGCGCATAATCGGTGCCCGGCTCCATCTCCAGCCACTCATCCAGTTCGACCAGATCGCCCAGGACGCGGGTGACCCGGGCGGCGTGCTGGCGCTGGTCCAGCACGTCGGATGACAGCATCACCTGGTCGCCGCGTGTCGCCACTTGAGCCCGTCCCGACTGGACGACCGGGATCTCTTCGGGTCGGTGGATCAGGCAGAGCTGCAACCGGCGCAGCTCGCGCCAGACCTCGGCCGGGTCCGTCTTGCCCGGCATCTCGATCATCTCGGTCAGCGTGACGTCGCCCTCGTAGCCGGGCCAGATGCATTCGCGCTCGGCCCATTCGTAGTCGTTCGTGGCGTCCCGGAATCGCGCGCGGAAAGCGTGCGGCGGATCCATATAGCTGCCGGTGGCGCGCAGCTCGGCCGAGTTGCGCGGCGACAGGTGATCGACCGAGATTTCCTGCGGCCGGTCGATGACGACGCCCCACCGAACCCCGTCATGGCGCCAGGTGGCCCGGCCTGCGCGGCAGACAGTTGCCAGCGCCTCGCCGAAGCTCTGCGCATCCTCCAGCACATCGTCATAGTGCAGGCCCTGCGCCACGCACCAGGCGTACCAGTCCGCGATCTGGTCGAGATCGATCTCGGCATCGGGGACCGGGAACGGGTTCTGCGGCCCTTGAAGCAGGCGCAGGAATGCCGAGGCCGGATTGCTGTTCGGCACCTCGGCCGTCCAGGCCGTGCCATCCCAGTGCGGCCCGTAGCGCTCGCAGATCGCGGTGATCTGATCCAGGCTGCCGTTGAGCTGCGCGGTGGCCTTGACCTTCAGCCCCAGCAGCGCCAGCGGCACCGGACTGTTGATCGGGTATTCGGGGCGGATGGTCTGGATCGCCACCAGCTGCGTGACATCGAAGGTATCGGGATTGAGCCGCTCCTCGGTCATCCGGGTGACCTCGATCTGCCAGCGGCCTCGGGTCGGGAACACCCATGTATGCGAAGCATAGATCACCTCGTCGGTGCTGTCGGAGATCGCCAGCGTCGTGACCTCGGTATACTCGTCCCCGGCCAGGCGGTGCCTGATGCGGATCTGGATGTCCTTCGAACTGATATCGCCGTCGCTGTCCTTGATCCGCCCCAGACCGCGCGGAAATCCGATGATCACCGTGCAGGCCCAGGCCTCGATCGCGGTCCAGCGCTCGACCGGCGTCTCGACCGGCGGCTCTCCCTCGATCACCTCGTTCTGATCGTCGCGCGGATAGGGGCGCGTCAGCTCGATGTTGGTGGCCTCCTCCAGCACCTGGCGCGGGTAGAGGTAGATCGGCTCGTCTCCGGTCGTGCCCTCCCGCACCTCCATCACCAGCTCGTCATAGTCCTCGAACGGGGTCTGCCCGATCCGCCATTCCGAAAACCGGACCCGCCCGGCGCCGGCCGTCAGCACCCCACGGTAATGCAGCTGCCGTCCGACGATCTCCATGTAGGGCGGACAGATCCACGGCAGCGCGTAGCGCAGGCGGCCATGCAGGTCCGGCAGCGGCTGGTCGGGCCGCTGCTCGTTCTTCCAGCCGCTGATGGCATAGCTGGGGTCCTTCTCGTGCTCCTTGGGCTGCGGAACCGGCACCAGAGCATTGACCAGTGCTGCCCCGACGATCGAGGCACCGGCGGTGATCAACCCGGCGGACAGCTTCACGCCCAGGCCGGTGGTGCGGGCGAGTGCCGGCGCCCAGGCCTGTCCGAGGCTCACCGCGGCCGCCGTGACGATCAGCGACAGGATCGAGCCCAGCCGGCCATCGCCCGGCACCACGCGCAGCACGATGGTGACGCCGGGGTGCGGGCGGGTCCGGTGCCAATGCTCCGGCAGGACCGGCGTGCTGCCGGCCTCCGTCACCATCTGCAGGCGGATATGCCCCAGATCCCGCGCACCGCTGCCCGGGAGGGCGGCCGCGACGATCTCGGCCAGGGTCAGCCCGTGGGGCAGATCCAGCACCCGCCGGCCGGCCCCGGGGTCCAGCAGCGGCAGGATCAGCACAGGCGTTCGAAGCGGCATTGATGAGGCGTTGAACGGGGTGTTCAAGGCCGGTCCTCCATCTGGCGGTGGCGGTATATCCCGGCGAGGCGCTGCCCCCAGCGGCTGCGGTCCAGATGCGCGATGCAGGAGCCGGTACGGGGCATGTGCAGCATCAGCCGGCCCGTCACGATGATGCCGACATGCGACCGCCAGCCACCGCGGGTGAACAGCGCCAGATCGAACGGCTGCGGCTGCTCGACCTGGCGCCAGTCGCTCCAGGGCTCGCGGTCCGAGAGGGCGCGCTCGATCTCGCGCGCCTCGGCCGGATCGGCATAGGCCTCGTCATAGGAGGGCAGAGGGATGCCGCACTCGTCCGCATAGACCAGCCGCGCGAGGCCCCAGCAATCGGCACCGGCGCGACTGCGGCCGAGATCGGCATAGGGCAGGCCGAGCCAGGCATCCGACCAGACGGGAGAGGGGCGGGTCACCTGCGATGCACTCCCGGCGCCAGCCCCTTGCTGAAGCTCAGCATCGGATAGCGCTCCTCTTCGATCCGCTTGCGGGCAATCTCCAGCCGCACTTCGCCCGCAGCGATGTCGCGCTCGACCAGCTGCAACCCGCGATGCTCCTCCTCGATCACCGAGGGCGACGAGGCCAGCACCAGGGCGAGATGCACGGTGGCCCGGGGGTGAGTGAAGCTGCGCAACAGGGTGCCGATGGTGCCCGAGAGATCCCAGATCACGATGCTTGCCGCGGCGGGGACATCCTCCTCGTCCGAGGGCAGCGCGGCTGCTGCCAGCACGAACTTGAAGGGCTCGGTCATCGGGTTGGCCCCCAGCCAGGTGCTGCGGGTGCAATAGACGATCGGATCGGCAGACAAGCGCTCTGTCGGATCGGTTGAGAAGCGCAGCGGCGCCGCGAGCGCCGGATGCTCGATCTGGATCAGCAGCAACTCGATCTTGTCGGTGGTGCCCTCATTGGCCGCCCGCCGTGCGGCCAGGGAAATCAGCCTCATGGCATCACCACCACGCTGAACGATTTGACGAACTCGACGCCCTGCACCGTCTCGATCGGCTGGCTGGACCCGAACAGGCAAAGCCATTGCGCGGACAGCAGCATCGGCGTGCCCTCGGCGGTCAGCAGCGGGGTGCCGTCGGCGGTCAGCATCGGCCAGCCGTCGGTGGTCGGATCCGGCATCCAGAACGGCAGGCTGCCGTGGCCCAGATCGCGGTGGAACAGGTCGAACACGCTCCGCTGCAGCCGGGTCAGCGTGACCACCAGCTCGACCGTTTCGGCGACGGCCGAGTAGCGGCGGCGATAGCCGGGCGGTCCGGTTTCCGTGCTGCGGGCGAGGCGCGGGTCCAGCGCCTGGCGCTGATAGCCGGCGCGGCTGGGGCGGGGTAGCTCGGAGGGCCATGTCGGGATCGTCATGAGCGCCGCCATGTCTGCGCCTTGGCGCCCCGGCTGCGCAGTGCCTTGTCGGTGGGACCGCCCCGCTGGCTCACCGCCTGCGCGACGGCCTTGTTCAGCCGCGCCTCGACGGTGATGCCGCCGGTCTCGTCGATGGTCGCTTCGCCCTCGGCCTCGATCGGCACGCCGGAGTTGTTCACCAGGTTGAACGACACGCGCATGGGGCCACCGCCGGCGGCGGGCTGCCGGGCGGCCGGCGACGGTGCGCCGAGGATCGACCGGGTCAGATCGGCCGGCAGGATGGTGCTGGGGCCGGTATATTCGAGCTCCGGTCCGTTCTCGCCGACAATGCGCAGCCCGCCCGCGTGGACGCCGCCCACCGCGAATCCCGGAATGCCGAGCGCGCCGAAGATCGTTCCGAACAGGCCCTCGGCACCGGCGCCGCCGGTGAGCATATTGGCCAGGGCCGACCCGAAGGCATCGAACCCGCTGCCGAGCGTGCCGAGGCCGGCCGTCGCCTCGCCGGTCGCGCCGGTGAAGGTCGTCATCGCAGCCTCGGCCGCGGCGAGGCGCGACGGCCAGCTCTCGGCCATGGCCGCATCGGAGGGTCGCTCGAATCCCGTCATCCAGGCGGAGGTGGCGCCGGCGACATCGGTGGAGGACAAGAGCTTCTGCAGCGCCTCCTTCTCCGAGCTCATCAGCTCCTGCCAGACATATTCCAGCTGGCCCTGCACATTGCCGAGGCCGCTCATGCCGCCGAGCGAGCCCAGCAAGCCGGCGCCGCGCTCCGCATGGTGCTGGAACAGGCCGTAGGAGGTACCGTTGTCGCCCACCGCCAGCGGGTTGAAGCCGCTTTCGCCCTGGACGTTGCCCATGATGCCCGCGATCTGATGCGGCGCCAGTCCCTTGCCCCCGAAGAACTCCCAGATCTGCCTCTGGATCTCGCCCGACATCGACGGCGCGGCGGCAACGTTCGCCGCGCCGATCCCGGTCGCGCCCATGGCAGCCATCGGGCTCCCGAGCATGCCCGCAATGCTGCCATTGAGAACCACCGTCGCCGCGGTGACATTCATCGAGCCGACGCCCATGCTGCTCGCCGTCGCCGTCAGCTCCGGTGCCTGCCCGGTCAGGCGGCCCCAGATACCCTGCAAGCCGCCGACGTCCTGCATCGTGCCGTAGTTGGTGCCGAGGATCGCGTTCTTCAGCGGGTTCGTGACCGCCAGCTCGGTGAACACGTCCGAGAGTTCGTCGGCAACCGCCTCCAGCGCCCCGATGATATCGCCACCCTTGAGCTGTTCGACGATGCCGTCGATGGCGCTCTCGGCCGAGGACTGGACGTCCTGCCAGGCCGCGGTCTGGCGCTCGATGCTGCGGGTCAGCTCGAACTCCTGCATCGCCGCGGCCCGGATCTCGGCCGCGCGGGCGCTGGTCAGGTCGATGCCCTCGCGGCGCAGGTCGCGCTCGACCTCCCACAGCGCGATGGTGCGGCGCTGGATCGCCTCGTTCTGGCCCAGGAGGCTCTGCTCGAGCCGGAGCTTGTCGATCCGCTCCTGCTGGTCCGCCAGATAGCTGTTGCCCGCGGCGATGCGGCCGAACGGATCGGCCGAGGCCAGCCCCCGCGCCGCCTCCCAGGCCTCGCGCAGATGGGTCTTCATCTCCTCGGAGATCCGCATCGTCGCGAGCTGCTGCTCGAAGGCCCGCCGGTCGGCCGCGATCTGCAGCTCCTTCACCCGCAGGCTGTCTTCGCCGTGGATCAGGATCGCCTGGCCGATCGCGGCCTCCTCGCGCAGGTCGGCCAGCAGGTCCTGGCCGCGCTTGTCGGCGGCGCCTTGCCGGATGGCATTCGCCCGGTCGCGCTCCGCCTGGAACAGCGCCTGCGCCATCGCGATCAGCTGCGGTCCGAGGCCCATCTCGGCAAGCCGGGCGGCCTGGACATCCCAGGCATGGCGGGCGCGGACGGCCTCGACCTCGGCCGAATCCTCGCCGAACTGCAGGATGGCGGTGGAGAGTTCCTGCTGGCGCCCAAGATCGGCGAAGACCTCGGTTTGGGCCTTCTGGCGCCGGGCCTGTGCTGCGTCGGCATCGGCATTGAGCTTGGCGTTGAGCGCCGCATAGGCGCGCAACTCTTCCGCGCTGCCCTGCTGGACCTTCATGTCCTCGAGCCGGATCCGAAGAGCCTCGCGCGCCTGCCGGGCACGGATACCTTCGACCTCGACGCTGTTCTCGCCATAGCGCAGCGAGGCTTCCGCCAGCTCCAGCTGCTGCGTGTAGCCCTGCACCATTCTGTCGATCTGGTGGGTGATCGCATTGGCCTGGGCGGTGCCGTTCAGGACCGCTTCGAATTTCGCAGCGTCGATCGCGGCCGAGCTGAGCGCGCCCCAGAGTTCGCGCAGTTCCTTCGTCATGCCGGTGAAGGATCCGCCGCCCGCCATCGCCGCCTGCAGCGCCAGCAGCTGCTCGGTCACCGCCTCGATGTCGCCAGCCTCTGCAAGCGCCTTGATCTCGGCGGTGCGCTTCTCGAAGTCGTCGAGAGAATTGGCGGCGCCAAGGGCGGAGTAATTCGCGATCCGACTCGACTCTTCCGGGAACGAGAGCGCGCCCCCCATACCGCCGATCGTGCCGATGGCGAGCGACCGCGCGGTCAACTGAAGAAAGCTCTCCTCAATGTCCCTATCGAGGAAACCGTCGATCACGTCACCGAGCTGCTTCAGTTCGGCCGCCCGATCCAGATCGAGCATGCCCTGCGCCAGGCCGCGCACCGACCCGGTGAGGCTGCCGAAGGTGTCTTCCAGCCGCACGGTGCCCAGCAGATCGAGATTGCCGCGCATCCGCGCCAGCGTGCCGTTCAGGTCCTTCAGCTCGTCGTCGAAACTCCGCGTCTCGCCGCCGAGCCTCGACAGCGCCTGGACGCCCGCGGCGCCGAGGCCGATCATGCCGAGGGTCAGCAGCCCGACCGGGTTGAGCACCATGCCCAGCGCCCCGGTCAGGGCCGCGCCCAGAGATACGCCCTGGCCGCGCATCTGGCCCATGATCTGCACGACCTGCGGTCCCTGCTGCATCATCAGCATCCAGGGCGACTGCCCCACCGCGGTCATCATGAAGATGTCGTTCATCTGGAACGACAGGTTCGCCGCATGGGCGGCGGCGGCGCGCGAGGCGTCGCCGAACTGCCCGAGGCCGGCGGTAAACGGCGTCAGTGCCAGCGCCGCGCGGCTCCGCGCCGCGGCCGCCTCCTGGGCGGAAATCGCCCCCAGCCGCTCGGCCTCGGCGATGCCGTGGAGCTGCAGTTCGTAGTCGCGCGAGGCGGCGAAGAGCGGGTTGAACCTGGCCTTCAGCTCATCGAGCATCGCGCCGTGCCGGAGCTGCGCCGCGAAGGCGCCTTCCGACGCCGTCTTGATCCCCGCGAAGGCCGCCACCTGGCGTTGCATGACGGTTTCGGCGGCGGTCATCGCGCCCACCATCTGGGTGATGGGCTGGGTCATCGCCGCGATGCCGCTGGCCGCGGTCTGCGCCGCAGCACCGGCCCGATCGATGGCCGCGCCGGCGGCGGACGTCTTGCGGCCGGCCTCCTCGGCCGCGGTGCCCAGCGCCTTCACGTCCCCGCCAAGGGCCGCCGCCTCCCGGCGCGCCTGTTCGGCCGCGAGACGGATCAGGACGGATATGTTGATCTCGCCGGCCATGGCTACCTTTCGCGGTTCAGTTCTTCACGGGCGCCGTGTTCGATCAGGCGGAGATCCATCCAGGTTTCCGGCGAGACGGTGAGGCCCGCCAGATCGAAGCCGGTCTTGGCGGCCGCGTAGTCGAGGCCGATCCAGTAGGTCCCGCCGAGACCCCGCGGCGTGGCGCGCCATTGACCGGAGACCAGCAGGAAGGCGGTCCAAGCGGCCTCGTTCTCGGCCCAGATGCCTTCGAAGCCGGTCCTGTCTTCCCATCCGCCGGGGAGATCGATCCCCCAGAGCCGGGCGTCGTCAGCGGCTTCGTCCAGCGCGGTTCCGTCTGCGTCGCCCCGGGCCCATGCCGCCCCGGCCTCCTTCAGTTTCCCCGTTTCGCGCCCATCATCGCCGCGTTGTAGGCGTTGATGATCGCGGTGCGGACATAGGCAATATCGATCAGCCAGTCGCGGGAGGCGTCGTTGAAGGCGATCGGCTCGCCGGCCTCGTCGGCCACACCCTCCCACCCGACCAGGATGGCGCGCAGGAAGTCCACCGTGCCTTCGGGCGTGAAGGTGTTGATGGCAGCCATCTCGCTGACCGGAAGGGCCTTGAAGCGGGCGGTGAAGCTCGACTCGACCACGCCGCCCTCGGTCGGTGCGGTCACCCTCACGGTTGCGGTGAAGACCGGGTTCTTGATCACCTTGAACATCGGATCTGGCTTTCTGGCTTTCAGCCTTTCGGGGTTTCGGAGACGGGCAGCAACCGGATCAGGTGAGCGTCAGCGTCCACTGGTCGTTGCCGGCGGTCGGCAGCGGCACCATGCGCAGCGGCCATTCCTTGATGTTCTGCTGGTTCTCCAGCGACTGGGGCCGTTGCATCTGCGCGGCCGGGATCGCCAGCGACGCGATCCGGCCGGCCGCCGTGCCATGGGTCAGCGCCACCGCACCCGTCGTCTGGCTGTAGGCGAGCTGGAAGGGGTTGAGCGTGGTCAGCGGCACCGCCTCGACCGTCGTCTCGATCGTCTCCATCTTGTCGGGGATCAGGACGCTCTCCGAGCCGATCAGGAAGCGGGTCTCCACCTGGTTGCCCAGGTTCAGCGCGAAGGAGCGCATGACGAGCGGGGTGCCGTTGATGGTGAAGACCGGCGTGTTGGCGGTGGTCGCGACCTCCGGCTTCAGCGCGATCTGCGCGGCCAGGGCCGGCGTGGCCTGCGGCGTCTCGGACGGCAGCGAGAAGAGCCCGGTCAGGTCGACCTCGAGATAGACGATGCCCTGGGCGGTGACCCGGATCACGGCCGTGCCGCGCGCCCCGGAGATCTTGTAGAGCGTGCTGGCGATCCAGAGGTAGAGCGTGATCGACTCGTGCCCGTCGGTCACCGGATTGTATTCGACCGATGTATCGGCGGTGATTGTCTCGGCCACGGCGCAGGCGCGCAGCAGCACGCCCCAGGCAGGCGGGGTGCCGGCCTCGCCCGACGGCGTCATCTCGACCCGGAACGACAGGCGCTGGTGCAGACCGGTCGGGATCGATCCCTGCGCGCCGAGCCAGGGCAGCTCGAGCTCACGGCCGACGTCCTGGCCTTCCATCGGTGTCAGGCGCACCTCGGTCGCGAGGATCGCGTTCAGCGCGCCGGTGGGCGTGGGGTCGGTGCCATAGGTGGCCTCGACCTTCGCCAGCAGCACCTTCGATTTCCACTTCAGGGCCATTTCACGCGTCCTTCACGGGCTGTTTTGCGGGCTTCCCGGCGGGCTTGTCCTGGACAGGCTCGAGCACGGGCGGGGCGAGGGTTTCGGAGGGCGCGGCGGGCTCGGGATCCGCCCGCCGCGGCACGAGCGTGCCGTCCGCCTTGCGGGTGAAGCTGCCGCCCGTTCCGGGCATGGGCCGGGATTTCTGGGTCACGGTATGATCCTCAACTGGTCGGGAACGGAAAACTCGAGCTGGAAGGCGAGCGCGCCCTCGCCGAGGTTGATCATCGCGCCGCGCACGAGCTGGAAGGGGCCGATGGCCTCCTCCGGAACCCAGCCGCACAGCGCCTGGATCACGTCCTGCTTCAGGCTCTCGATGGTCGCGCCCTGGCGGCCGAGGCCCCGCTCGGCGGGCACCAGGATCACCACGGCGATCACCTCGTCGACGATCTGGGTGAAGACGCCGGTGGCCGACTCGACGCGGCCGCCCCGGATGCCCGAGGGCATCACATAGGCTCCGCCCTGGGCGGAGCTGATGCCCTTCATCTGCAGGAGGGCCGCGTAGTCCTCGGCGGCGCGGATCCGGCCGGCCAGGGCAACCACCCTGTCGCCGAGCCGCGCGATGATGTCCTGGACGAGCATCAGATGAAGCCCTTCAGGTTCTCTGCCGTCAGCGGCCGTTCGCGGTCGGTGATGCGCGCACCGCCGGTGTTGGCGGTGGCGGGCTCGACGCCGGCGACGGGCAGGCGCACCGCGCCCTTGCCGATCCGGTCCAGCAGGGACATGGCCTCCTTGTAGTCCTTCTCGATCTTCTCGTTGGGCTGATGCCGGTGCAGCTTCCAGATGGCGATCATCTGGGCGATGTCGGACAGCAGCGGCGGAGTCTCGGCGATCGGCAGGACGTAGCGGTCCTTCAGGAAGCCGTCGATCACCGCATCGGTATCGGACAGCACGCGATCGATCACCGCCTCGTCCACGACGCTCGTCGCCACCTCGCCCCGATCCGTCAGCATGACGAGCATCTGCTCGCCATAGCGGTCGGTCAGCTGCTGAAGGGTGGTGTAGGTCATGGGGCGGGCGATCCGTGGCTGGTGCGTGGCGTTCCTGGCGGCGATCGAGCCGCCGCCAGGCAGGCTCCCTTTGCGGAGCGGGGCTTGGTCTCTCACGGCCGGCGCCCATCCCGGCCGCTGCCCGCCGGCCTCCCGCCGGGGATCGGGGGCCTAGACGAACTCGACGGTCAGCGCCGGATCCGCACTCAGCGCCTCCAGCTCGTCCTCGGTCAGGTCGTCCATCGGGATCAGGACAGGCTCGCGCCCGAAGGCCCGGCCAGCGCGGCGCCGGCCCTTCTTCGGGCCGGTGACCTTCACGCACGGCAGCGGAGCGCTGTCATCTCCCGGCGGCTGGCCACCATCGCCGGATGCAGATGCTCCCGCATCGGCGGCCAGCCGAGGGTTTTCCGGCGTCCCCGCGTCGGTGGCCCCCTCGGTATCGGGTGCGGAGGTGGCCTCGGCCGCCTCCGCTGCGACCACCGCTTCAGCGGCCGCTTGCGCCTTGGCCCCGGCGGGGCTGTCTTCGGCGCGGCTGGTATTGGGGGTGCGGCGGGCCATGACTTACAGCCAGTCGCAGATGAAGAGCTCGGCGGTGTTCCGCCAGACGTTGGTGGCGCCGGCGGCATTGCGCTCGGCGTTCAGCAGCTCCAGCGCCTGCGCCTCGAGCGATCGCGGCACCACCAGCAGGTTCGGTTTGATGCCGAGCGGCGAGCCGAAGTCGCCCTTCATGCCGCCGAGCGCGGCCCGCGCGGTCGCGTAATGATCCGCATCGAGCGTCTGCTTCGAGCCCCAGGCCATCTGCCACATGCCGTAGCCGACGTTGCGGCGGGCATCGACGCCGTAGACGAACTCCTTCTTCATGAAGACATTGTCGTCGGTGACATTGTCCTTGCTGACGAACTCGTCCTGCTTCCGGGTCTGAAGGAAGATCGGCTTGATGATTTCGCTGGTGGCCAGCAGGAACCAGGGCGTGCCCGACCCGCCATCGGTGTTCGCCACCGAGACGGGCACGCCGGCCTCGTTCAGCACCGGGTGATCGGTGTCGAAGAAGAACTGCCCGTCATAGCACTCGGTGGCGAAGCCGGCCGCCAGCGCACCGAACACCAGCTGGTTCGGGTGGCGCGCCGCAGCGCGGCCCAGCGTCTTGAACCGGGTGCCGTAGGTGCCGAGCGTGTCGTCCTCGATGTGGTTCTTGCTGACGGCGACCGTCAGCTCGAAATCCTTGTTCTTGATCGCATAGTCGTGCTCGGCCAGGCCGTGAACCACGCGAGGGCCGATCCATTCGCGCATGCCGGGCAGCTCGCCCAGCCAGCCGTATTTCTCCTCGCCCGCGGACGAGGTGACCAGCTCGGCGATCTTCGCATAATCGGCCTTGCCTGCCTCGGCGTCGAAGGCCTGCTGGAAATGGGCCTTAAAGCCGACGCGGAGCGCGTCGAGGGCGGCTGAAGTCAACTTCATGGATCAGACCTCTCAGGAAAGCGCGGCTTTGGTGAGCGCGGCATCGAAACGGACCCAGACGCCGAGCTCGTCGATATCCTCGACGGTGCCGGCCGGGCTGCGGGTGTTGGTGGCATGGGTCTTGGCCACGGTCTGATCGTCGACCGCGTAGCAGACGTTGCCGATGTCGGCGGCGGTGATCTCGTCCGCGCCCGCCGAGTTGGCATAGCGGAACACGCCCGGGGCGTAGACGACATAGGCATCGCCGGCCGAACCGGCGCTGTTGTCGACCAGTTCCTCGGCGCGGCCGGCACCAACGAGGCCGGTGGCGGTCGAACCCTTCACCAGGGTACCCGCGGCGTTGCGCATGACCATGGCGCCCGCGAAGATCATCGCGCCGGCGGCGGCAAGGCCGCGACGGGGCGCCGGCGCCGGATCGAGCAGCTGGGGCGTGTTGCGGTTGGCGGTCAGCGCGGCCATCAGAGTGCCTCCTCGTTGTCCGCCTTCAGCGCGGCGGCATAGGTCTTGGGATCAAGGCCGAGGGCCCTGGCCGCCGCCACATGTTCGGACTGGAGCGCGAGCTCGCCCTCCTTCGCCGGCAGGGCCGGCAAGATGGTGTTGCCGGCGCCGATCACCGGCAGCGCCGCGATCTCCTTCTCGACGCGGGCGGCATCTTCCATGTGCATGGCGATGTAATGCTCGCGCAGCGGCTTCACCCCGACCCGGCCCCGCTTGATCTCGGCGTCGACGAAGCCTTCCGCCCGCGCCCTGGCGCCCGTGGAGATCACCTCGTTGAGCTTGGTCGCCAGCGTGGTCAGCTCCGACTGCAGGGCGACGATGACCTTCTTGTCATCGGTCTGGCTGACGGTCTTCGCGGCGGCGAGGATCGTCTCGGGCGTCGCGCCCTCGGCGACGCCGAGTGCCACGCCGATCTGACCGATCTGCGATTGCAGATCGACGGTCGCGGGATCGGGCTTGGCGTTCAACTTCCTGACGGCGGCGAGGATCGCCTCCATCGTCGCGTCATCGGCGAGGCCGAGGGCCTTTGCCAGGGCGGACAGATCCATTTCGGACTCCATATGCAGCGAGGTGAGCCCGCGCAGGTTGGGCTTGTTGGTGAGCGAGGCGCGCGCGATGCCGAAGATGCGCTTGTCGCCGTCATGGATGACCGCCGGGGAAATCCCGAGATAGGCGCGGTCGGCCATCAGGGCACGGCCCGCCTCGGTCCAGTCCACGCGCCCCCAGATCCCGTCATCCCGCGCCTGCAGCTCGAGGATGTAGCCACGGGCCGGGGAGGGCTCTCCACGGGGGGCGGCCCAGTCGATCGCATGGTTCTCGTCGATCGGGAGCTTCTTCCCGACGGCCGAGGCGACGATCTCCTGGGGATCCGTGACCCGGTAGGGACCGCGGTTGTCTCCGGTCATGATCGCCGCGCCGGCAGGCAGCAGGTGGATCCAGTCCGGCACGGTCTTGTCCGTGACGGGAGGCAGGTCCAGGGCCTGCATCAGCGCGATCTGAAGGTGCTTGCTCATGCGCCGACAATCGCGGATCGGGGCGTGCCGATACATCCGCAAGGGTTTGCGGGCGCGGACCACGGGATGCGAAGCGGGGATGCCCCCACAGTGGCCCGGTCAGGGACGCGCGGTCAATTCCCCTGCGAGAGCAAACCCTCGACCCATTCCTGCAGCGCTTCGGCGATGTTGGAGCGGTCGGTCTCGCTCAGACCCATGAAGGGGCGCGCGGGGATGTTTCCCCAGGGAAGCGGCCGGCCCTTCGCGGTCTGGCCGAAGGCGCCCTTCGCCGCGCCGTAATGCATGGTGCGGACCTGCCTGCCGGTGGCGATGACCTCGGCATAGTCCGGGCCGTACTGATGATTGATGTTCCGTGCCATCTCGCCGGTGTCGATCAGCGGCCGGGGATCGCGGGTCCTCGTGAAGGGGGAGTTCAAGGCCCAGGCGGTGCCATCGGGCGCGCCGAGGCTGCGCTCGATGCGCTGCTGGTGGCTCTCGGCCAGGAAACCGCCGATCTCGTTGGTGACCTCGGACATGTCCTCGAGCCCGGCCCCGAGCCGCGCCAGCGCCCTGTCCAGGTCATCGTCCTTCAATTCGAGCGTGAACATCGCTATATTGCTCCTGCTGGCGCGGGACATCGACCGCCGCGGATCGGCCGATGGTACGCTCAGGGCGTCATGGTCGGGGACGCGCCGGCACTTCCACCCACATCGTGACCAGGCTCAGCCGACGCCGGCCGGGGCGCAGCTCGAAGAGCGCGACGAGCCGATCGGTGCCGACCTGCTTCTCATAGCGGATCACCTGCAGCTGTCCCGGACGCACATCGCCCAGGCTGACGGAATCGGGCGCATTCAGCAGCTCGCCCAGCCGCCCCAGATCTTCGGGCGTCACGGCGCGCTGGCCGCGGCTGCGCTCGGTCGCGGCATTGCCGTGGCGGTCGAAGACGTGGCGGACGGCGTTCCGGTCGACAGCGAAGTCATAGAGTGCCTCGCCGAGATCCGCGCCGGTCAGGCGCTCGATCTCGGCCCGCTGCGGTGCCGTGGCCAGCCCCAGCGTCTTTTGCGGCTCCACCACCACCTTCGGATCGATCGGCGCCCCATTGCGCGCCCCCTGGACCCGCTCGACCCATCTCCGGAGCTCCGTCCTCATGCTCGGCAGGTCGCGATATCCGGTCGAGAAAGCGTCGACGTGCGCCGCCGGCACCTGGCGCATATAGGCGGTGGCGAGACTGTACTCCCAGTTTACGGCCTTCCTGGTCATCTCGTTGATCGTCTGCGAGACCGTGCCGCCCGGCATATAGTCCCAGCCCTTGTCGATCCCGACCGGCGCGCCCGTCTTCGGATCGATCCTGTCCCAGAACTCGGGCAGCTTCTTGTCCGGATCGCCGCCGAGACGGCGAACGCCGGCGGCCGAGCGGGCGCCGCGGATCCGGCAGGAGCAGCCCCAGCCGTTCGGCGCATACCACTTCAGCCAGAACGGATGATCGGAAGGCAGCGCGATCCCGTCCAGCGCCAGGTGATGGACGCGGGGCTCGCGCGACCCGCCATGCAGATAGACCCAGATCGGGAAGTTGCCGTCGCGCAGCTGCGCGAGGCGGCCCGCGGCGCGCGAGACCGACATGTTGGTCTGGAACACGACCCGGGTGCGCCAGGCTTCGCCCTTCGCCGTTCCCTCGCCGGTCCAGCCATGCCAGCCGCGCTTCTCGACGATGGATTTCCAGTCCCGGCGAAACGCCTCGAGCCCGCCGCCGCTGACATTCGCGCTGTCGATCGCCGCGAAGATGTCCGTCAGCAGATCGGTCTTCAACGCACCGGCGACCATGAAGCTGCTGTCATGCGCGGATCGCTGGATGTCGTCCCACCGCGATGTCGGCACGAGGTCGCCCAGGCGAAGCCGCAGCGCCGCCACCTGTTCGGGAAACGGAACCCCCAGCGAGCCGCGGACCGGATCAGCCATCTTCGCTGGCGACCTCGGCGCGGCCGAGCGCGTGGGAGAGGATCAGGCCCTGGGCGAGCTTGGCGCCCATCCCGGTCGAGACGATCTGCGGGTAGGCCGCGATCAGCATCTCGCGGGCCTCCTCGAGCGAGCCCGCCGCCTCGATCACCGCCTCGATCGTTTCCAGCATGCCGTCCATGTCGGACGCCGTTTCGGCGAGGAGCTGGTCGACCAGATCGCTCTCCGGCGCCAGCGCCGCTGGGAGGGCCGTGGAGGCCCCTTCGGCATTCAGGGCGACCGATGTGCCCGGCGGGGCCTCACCCCGTTTAAATTCGCCGGGATTCCGTTTAATAGCCGGGTTCGACCCAGGAGGCGCCTTCGGGAGTGCAGCCGGAGGGGTGGAGAGGCCGGTTTCGGGCGGTTTCGGGGCGCCCAGGACCTCGGCGCCGGCGTCAGGTTCCTCGAAGCCCAGACGATCCCGCACCTCCGACATCTGCACCTTCAGGCCGAGCGGCACCAGCTCTTTCAGCGCCGCGGTCATGCCGGCGATGTCTTCGACCTTGGGGCGCCGGATCCTGATCCGCGGATACTTGCGCCGCGGGCCGTACTCCAGCATCACCCAGGGCCGGACCAGGTCGCGGTTGAGGATCCCCGCAAGGGCAGTCGCATCGGCCGTCTCGATATCTTCCTGCACCAGGCGCTGCACGCGCCCGACGGCATAACCGCCGGCAACGGCATCGGTGGTGCCCGTCTGCCCCAACACGGCCTTCGAGATCTGCTGGTCGAGCCAGTCCGACCGTTCCTTGTAATGGCCGGACGAGGAGCCGACGTTTTTCGCCTCGACGAACTCCAGCGACATGCTGTCCGGGATGATCGCCGCGCAGTCGCCCGCAATGTTGGCCACCGCCCGGAACAGCGTATCCTTGTCGCTCTCGGAGGCGCCGGCATGCCATTTGCCGACCCGCAGCGGTTGGCCATAGGTCTGCGTGAAGATCGCCCAGTCCCGCTGGGTGAACGCCTTGAACATCCAGCCCCAGCTCGCGACCCGGGCGAGGCCCGAGCGCAGGGCGAGGCCGGACTTGGCCGGGATGTTGGCATAGATGAAGTGGAAGGGCTCGAGCGGCACCTCCTGGCCGTGCTCGTCGATCATCATCGGCGTTGCCAGGTCGTGCCGGGCGAACCGGAAATGCCGGGGATCGCGCCGCTCCAGCCGAAGGGGTTGCCACTGGCCCTCCGAAGCGTCCCAGAGGATCTCGGTGAACGAGTAACCCTTCCCGATGCAGTCGAGAATGTGGAAGAGATCGTCGGTCAGCTCGTCGCGATCCAGCCAGTCCCGGATCATGTCGGCAATCCTGACATCCTCGGGATCGTCGCTGGCTGCCTCCACCGTCACCTCGATCTGGCTGACGGCGCGCTTGCGGGTACCGAGGACGCCCAGGTAGTGCGGGTCGCGCTCCTCGATCGTCTCGGCCAGCTCGAGGTACTGGATCGGGTCGCCCTGGTCGGCGGCGCGCAGGATGTTGGCGAGACGCATCGGGTTGAGCCCGTCGCCCGGATAGCCGGAGATCGGCGAGCGGACGCCGCCGAGCGTCGGCGCGGCGACCTCTGTCACAAGGGCCTGCCGGCGCACCGGATTGCCCCAGCGGTCGAGCAGCTGCGGGGTGCGGGTCATGCCACATCCCCTTCAGCAAGCAGATCGTCATAGACGGCGAGCAGGTCCCACCTGTCGATCTTCTTTGACCGCAGGGCGTGAAGCGCCCGCAGAGCTTCCGGGTCGGCCAGGACGGCCTGCCGCCGCTCTTTCGCCTCGTCCAGCTCGCGGCGGAGGTCTGCGCCGGAAATCGGGGCAAACTTGACAGTGAGGCTTCTGGCCATCGGCGGCGTCCTTTGGGTTGTGGTGGAAACTTCCCTTCTGCGCATGACTGGAGCTTCCTAAGTCGGGTCTTCCACGACGATCGAAACCTTGTACCTCCGGCCATCCATCTCGAATGCCCACTTCGCGACCGCTCCGGGAACAACCGAATTCATTCCCCTGAGCCGCTCGGCCATCTCAATGATCTTCCATCCGATTTCGCTTGCATCGTCTTCATCATCCTCGGTGCGACCCACCATCACAGGTCCCCCCGCAGGCCGGCGCCGAGCGGACTGTCCCACCAGTCCCGGCCCGGGCGGACGTCATCCTCGCGACGCGGACGCTCTTCCAGGCGGCCGGGCTTGGCGGCCCCGGGGAAGGCCGGCGCAGCACGATAGCCATATTCCGCCGGCGGCTGCTGCGCGGCCGAGACGGCCAGCGCGCCCGCCCAGAAGCGGTCGGCGTGGCCGTCGCTGTCGCTGTCGGCGATGAGGCGGCGGATCCCGGTGATCCCGACCTGGCTCTTGATCGAATGAAGATCGGCGCGAAGCACCGGATCGCCGGCCGGGATGCGCGCGCGCCGATCCTGCATCGTCTCCTTCAGCGCCGTCGCCATGTCGAGCTTCGCGGCGGTCGAGAACAGCACCCCCTCGACGCGCAACTCGCCATGCCGGCGCTTCGCGTCCTCGACCGGCTTCTCGCCCATCCCGGTCTGGTCCATCCGGAGCCGGACCACCCGGTAGCGCTTCATCACCTCGTCGAGGAGGCGGTCCTGCTCGGCGAAGCTGATCCGCCGCCTTGCGATGATCTCGCGCGTCCAGAGCACGTCGCCCACCAGCTCGAGCACCCAGATCACGAAGAGGTCGTTCCTCGCGGCGATGTCGACGCCGACATAGCAGAGGCCGCCGGCATAGGCGGCCGGGTCGCCCGCGTCGGTATGCTCGGCCGAGGAGATCAGGTCGTAGTCGAGCCAGGCGCTCGCCTCGTCCAGCCAGGCGAGCTCGAACTCCTGCGCCCAGGCGTCCTGGTCGGCCATGCCGGCGCGCAGTTCGTCGATATCGACGTCGAGGCCCTGGCGCACGGCCTCGTAGATGTCGACGTGGTGCTTCGACCAGCCGTTGTCGGCCGATGTCATCAGCTCATAGAACTTGTTGCCCTTGCCGTTCGGGGTGCTGATCACGCGGATCTTGTGACCGCCGCGTGCGGCCACCGGGAAAGCCGAGCCCCAGATGCGCCGCGAATCCGCGTGGAAGGCGAACTCGTCGAGCAGGAGGTTACCGCCGAAGCCGCGGGCGGCGTCGGGGCTCGCCGAGAGCGCCACCACCCGCGAGCCGCCCGGGAAATGCACCTCCTGCGTCTTGTAGCGGGCCTCGGGCACATCGATCGTCACCACCTGGTCGCCCTGGTGGATTTCGCGGGCATGGGCGGGGACATGGAATTCGTCCTCGACGAACCGCGGTTGCCCTTGGCGAGACAGGCCGGTGAGCACCGCGTAATAGGCCCGTGTCATCGGCTTCAACGCGTCTTCAAGGGCCTCCTTCGCCGTGTTCTCCGAGCGTGACAGGATGGTCCAGCGCACCTTGCGCCGGTCGATCTCCGCCCGGATGCAGTCGTCAACGATCTCGCCGCAGCTCCCGAAGGTCTTGCCGCCGCGGCGGGTGAACATGCCGATCTTGAAGCGCGACTGGTCGGCGATCCAGGCGCGCTGATAGGGCAGGAAGCTGATGACCGGCTGTTCGATGGCGGGCATTCACGCAAACCCCATGATCTCGCGGGCCTGCTGTCGGAAATCTGCGGAGATGTCGCCGGCCGCGACTGCTGCATCGAGCTTCGCCGCCTGGGCGGTGCGCTCGGCGGCCAGGATCGCATCGCGCAGCGAGGTCGACCGGATCAGGTTGTTGAGCGCCGTGGTCAGGTCCTTCATCCCACGCGGATCGGGCAAGGCGTCGGGCGCGGCCATGGCCATCTGCAGGCGCCACTGGATCGTCGTCAGCTGCTGGAACAACGCCTTGGTGACGTTCGCTTCGTCGGTGAGGCTGGCTTCCTCAAGGAAGATCCGGATCTCGTCCTGGGCCTGCTGCTGAAGCCGGGCGTAATCGCGGAATTCCTGCCCGTAGGCATGGATCGCTGACTTGCCGATCCGAAGCTCGAGCCCGCCGTCTGCCAGGCGGAGGTTCAGTGCCTCGGCGATCGCCTCGTAGTCGGCGAAGCCGCGAGCGCGCAGCTCTTCCTGCAGCCACGTCAGAAGCTCCGGCGGGAGGAGGTCGATCTTGCGGGGCGGCGGCATGTCAAAGCCTCGGCCGCGGGCTCGGCCGTTCGATCTCGGGATGGCTGGTCAGTCCGCGCGCGATCTCGACGCCACGCGTGCTCGCCGCGGCGATCACCACGGTCCCCAAGTCCTCGACGGCAATGAATCCCTGCTCCCTGAGCCAGGTCAGCTCGGTCACCACCTGGTCGCGGGTCGAGGTGATCCCGAGGCCGTTGAGGACCGACTGCAGGATCGCCGCATTCGAGGTATAGTCCGGACAGGCCTCGAGATGGCGCAGCAGCGCGAGGCGACGGTGGCGCCGCAGGAAATCGCCGTAATCGGTCATCTCGCCTTCTCCAAGAGGTAGTTCTCGAGCCGTTGCACCACCGCCTCCTGGCGCGCGCCCGTCGCGACGGCCGATGCCTGGTTGGCCCGCACCTCCTTCATGTCGCCCCGGAGGCCCTCGAGCGCGAGCCGCAGCTCGTGCATGTCTTCCTTTGCGGGAAGGCCGGACAGGGTCTGCTCGACGCTGGTGATCCGCATCTCGTGCCGGTCGAGCCGGGCGACTGCCTCCTCGAGCCGCTTGTCGTTCTTTCGCGCTCCGGAGGTCAGCGCCGTCCAGAGTGCGGTGCCGAGGGAGAGCAGCGTCGAAAGAGCCGCGGCCCAGGCAACGACCGGGCCGATGTCCAGAACCGTCATGCGCCGCCCTCGAAGGTGCAGCCCGCCGCGAGCCCCGATATCAGCAGATCGCCCGAGACCACGGCGGCATCGTCACCGCCTGTCGCCAGCGCCCGCGCATGGGCGCGGGCCAGAGGTTCCAGTGCGGCGCAGAGCGCCTCACCGCTCGGGCGGGGTTCCGGTCTCGCCGGCGCCGAACCGGCGCAGGCGCTCACGAGCAGCATCAGGAGGCAGAGGAGTGCGGGTCGCATCGTCGATCCTTTCGCGGGTGTCGATGGTGTCCTGGGCGGCATCGGCGGCGATTTCCTCGCGCACCTCTGCCTTGGCCGCGTCGCGGATCAGCTTCCGGCCGGTGAAGAAGACGATGGCGAGACCGAGGAGGGTCGCGGCCATCTCGGCCAGGCTGCCCAGCATCAGCGGACCCCCCAGCCCCAGAGGTCGCGCCACCGCTCGACCATCCGGGACCAGAGGCGGACAAGGAAAGCGCGAAGGCGGGCAATTGCTCCGGACAGCACCTCCACGACCCGCTGCAGCGGCGGACGCAGGGAGAGCGACAGGCGGTAGTGCGGTGCGCGGCGCTCCCACCAGGCCCAGAGGCCGAACCCGAGCGGCGCGAGCAGCATGATCTTCTCGACCACCTGATCGGGGGTGGTGCCGAGGCCCAGATGGGCGAGCCAGGGCAAGGGGTCCCAGCCAAAGGCGTTGCCGATGACGGTCAGCGCCAGCAGGAGCGAGGCGTAGAAGCTGCGCGCATGCCAGGCGGGCAGGATCGGCAGATTGTCGTTCTTGGCCATGGGGGGCCTCCTCACACGGTGAAGTCGGCGGTGTAGGCGGCCAGCACCCATCCCTGCTGGCCGCCATATTCGACGCAGAGCCAGTCGCGGCCGGCGAAGACGCCCTGGCGGAGCAGCGGCAGGAGGGTGGCGTCGGGGATCGCGGCGATGACGTTCGGGTTGAAGCTCGGCCAGCGGCGGAGGTTCAAGGTGTCGCCCGGCGTGTCCGTCTGCACGAAGCGGCCGGGCCGGATCGCGATCGAGCCGGCA
>NZ_RJRZ01000011.1 GCF_003993775.1 Frigidibacter oleivorans | reverse complement strand
GGTGGCCGGGCGGGGCGCGGGTCCGGCACAGCCCTGGCGGGCCGGGGACTGGGCGCCTCGTTGGGCCGCGACCGTGGCCGGGGCGGCCGCGGATGCGATGGCGCTGCTGGCCGGGGCCGGTGCCGTGCAGGACCCGGCGGCGGTGATGGCGCGCTGGCCGCAGATGCTGGTCCGGGCGGGCGCCCGGCTGCGGGCCGAGGCCGGCAAGCCCGCCACCCTGCGCCGCACCGCCGCCCCCGGCGATATCGAGGTGCGGGCCGCGCGCCAGCCCTATGCGCGCTTCTTCTCGGTCGAGGAGCACGACCTCGCCTGGCGCCGCTTCGACGGGACGATGACGCCGGTGGTGCCCCGCGCCACCTTCGTGTCGGCCGATGCGGTGATCGTGCTGCCCTATGACCCCGTCCGCGACCGGGTGCTGGTGATCGAGCAGTTCCGCATGGGCCCCTTCGTGCGCGGCGACCGCCAGCCCTGGATGCTGGAGCCGGTGGCGGGGCGCGTCGATGGCGGCGAGACGCCGGAAGAGGCGGCGATGCGCGAGACGCAGGAAGAGGCGGGGCTGGTGCCGCGCGCGCTGGTGCCGGGGCCGTCCTGCTATGCCTCGCCGGGGGCGAAGACCGAATACCTCTATGCCTTCGCGGCGATCTGCGACCTGCCGGACGGGTCGGCAGGCCTCGGCGGCGTCGAGGGCGAGACCGAGGACATCCGCGGCCACCTGATGCCCTTCGACCGGCTGATGACGCTGATCGACACGGGCGAGGTGGACCTCGCGCCGCTGATCGTTCTGGCCCTGTGGCTGGACCGCCGCCGGGCCGAACTGCGCGCCGCGGCACGGGGCGAGGCGGACCGCCTTCAGGCCGCGGGCTGAGCGCGGGACGACAAGCGGGGTTGAGACCCGGCACGCCCGCGCTTAGGAATTGGCAGGCACAGACCGGAGGAACCCATGCGCATCTGTCCCGATCTCGCCGCGGCCGTGGGCCACACGCCGCTGATCCGGCTGAAGCGGGCCAGCGAGGAAACCGGCTGCGAGATCCTCGGCAAGGCCGAGTTCATGAATCCCGGCCAGTCGGTCAAGGACCGCGCCGCGCTGTGGATCATCCGCGATGCGGTGGCCCGCGGCCAGCTGCGCCCCGGCGGCACCATCGTCGAGGGCACGGCGGGCAATACCGGCATCGGGCTGGCGCTGATCGGCGCCTCGATGGGTTTCCGCACCGTGATCGTGATCCCGGAAACGCAGAGCCAGGAAAAGAAGGACATGATCCGCCTCGCCGGGGCGGAGCTGGTGCAGGTGCCGGCGGCGCCCTATTCCAATCCCAACAACTATGTCCGCTATTCCGGCCGTCTGGCCGAGGCGCTGGCCCGGACCGAGGCCAATGGCGCGATCTGGGCCAACCAGTTCGACAATGTCGCCAACCGGCAGGCGCATCTGGACTCGACCGGACCCGAGATTTGGGAACAGACGCAGGGCCGGGTGGACGGCTTCGTCGCGGCGGTCGGCTCGGGCGGGACGCTGGCGGGCGTCGGCCTCGCGCTGCAGCCGAAGGGGGTGAAGATCGCGCTGGCCGATCCCGAGGGCGCGGCGCTCTACAGCTTCTACACCGAGGGCGTGCTGAAATCCGAGGGCAGCTCGATCACCGAGGGGATCGGGCAGGGACGGATCACCGCCAATCTCGACGGCTTCGCCCCGGACATGGCCTATCGCATCCCGGATGCCGAGGCGCTGCCCATCGTCTTCGACCTGCTGTCGGAGGAAGGCCTTTGCCTCGGCGGCTCGTCCGGGATCAACGTCGCGGGCGCGATCCGCATGGCGCGCGAGATGGGGCCGGGCCATACCATCGTCACCATCCTGTGCGACTATGGCACCCGCTATCAGTCCAAGCTGTTCAACCCCGACTTCCTGAAGTCCAAGGGCCTGCCGGTGCCGGACTGGCTGGACCGCGCGCCCCTGGACCTGCCCGAGGTCTATGAGGGCTGAGGCCGCGATGACCGAACCGCTGTTCCGCACCGACCCCTATCTGCGCCACGCCCCGGCGGTGGTGACGGGGCTGACGGGCGAGGGCGGGATCGTGCTGGACCGGACGATCTTCTACCCGACCGGCGGCGGCCAGCCCGGCGACAGCGGCCGGCTGGACTGGCCGGGCGGGGGCATCGCCATCGCCACGGCGGTGAAGGGCGAGGGCGGGGCGGTCGTGCTGGTCCCCGCCGAGCCGCTGGCCCTGCCCGCGGCCGGGACGGCGGTGGTGCAGCGGCTGGACTGGGACCGCCGGCACCGGCACATGCGGGTGCATACGGCGCTGCACCTGCTGTCGGTGGTGATCCCGCTGCCGGTGACCGGCGGCCAGATCGGCACCGAAAAGGGGCGGCTCGATTTCGACATGCCGGACCCGCCGGACGATCTGGCGGCGGTCGAGGCGGCGCTGAACGCGCTGGTCGCCCGCGACCTGCCGGTGACCGAGGACTGGATCACCGATGCCGAGCTGCTGGCGGACCCGTCCATCGTCAAAACCCTGTCGGTGATGCCGCCGGTGGGGCAGGGGCGGGTGCGGCTGGTCCGGATCGGGCAGGGCGCGGACCAGGTGGACCTGCAACCCTGCGGCGGCACCCATGTCGCGCGAACCGGCGAGATCGGGCGGGTCGCCCTCGGCCGGATCGAGAAGAAGGGCCGGCAGAATCGCCGGGTATCGCTGCTGCTGGCCTGACACGGGTTGATCGGTCGGGCGGGTGCGGGTTAGGCTTGCGCCATTCCCGACCGACATTTCCGACAGGACATCAGCCATGAGACATTTCGTGACGGCGCTGCGTGCGGCCGCCCTGAGCATCGCCTGCCTTTGCCTGCTTGCCGCGCCCGCGCTGGCGCAAAGCTATGTCTACCGGTCCGACCTGACGCTGCGGGTGGGGCAGTCGATCATGGTCTATGGCGCGGGCAGCCCCAACTGCGCCCGCAACCAGGCGCCGGACTGGGACGCCGTCGCCCGGCGGCTGCCGCGGACGGATCTGGGCTATTTCTCCAACGGCGGCGTGGTCCAGCTGGCCAGCAGCCGCTGCGGCGGCCGGATCGCCGGGCGCGGCATCGTCTTCACCGCCACGCGGGCCGGGCGCGCCGTGCTGAACCTGCAGGGCGACCGGGTCACGGTCACGGTGCGCAACTAGACGGGACCCACCTTCGGCAGGAGGTGCCGATGCGGACCGAGAAGGACGGGATTTCCGTCCGCGCCATCGCCGGCACCCACGGGGTGCTGTTCGGGATGGATGCGACCGAAGCGGCGCGCGCGGGCCTTCTGGGCTTCGCGCTCGGCCGCCGCGACCCGGCGGGCGAGGTCCGCTGGCTGCGGGGCTTCAAGTTCTTCCGCGACACCGTGCCCGACCCGCAGCCGGGCGAGCGCCGGTCCACCCGCGACCATCCGGTGCAGGATTTCCAGTGGGGCGACTGGTCGCGCGAACCGGGGACGGTGGTGGACCATGTGATCCAGCCGCTCTATGGCACGCCCTCCGACCTGCGCCCCGGCCCGATGCTGGAGCTGCGGGTGCCGACCATGGCGGCGGACGCGGATCACGCGGTCTTCTACAATCGCGGCGCGATCCCGTCGCAGGCCTTCGCCGACCGGTTCGGCAATGTCGGCCCCAGCCCCGAGGAACAGGACGACCCGACGAACGACAAGGTGCGCTGGCTGTCGCGCGGGCTGCTGGAGGCGGCGCTCGGCTTCATCGGCACGGCCGGGCCGCGGCACGAGCTGCGGGTGGCGGCCTACGAGTTCACCTATGGCCCGATCGCCCGGGCGCTGCGCGCGGCGGCGGGGCGCGGGGCGAAGGTGCAGATCGTGCATGACATCGGCGACCGGCGCCGCGACGGCACGCTGGTGCCCAGCCACACCTCGGCCGCCAATGCCGCCACCATCGCCGCCGCCGGGCTGGACGGCGCGGCGAATGTCACCGTTCTGGGCCGGTCGCGCTATTCCTCGATCACCCATAACAAGTTCATCGTCCTGCTGGAGGATGGCCATCCCGCGGCGGTCTGGACCGGATCGACCAATTTCACCCCCTCGGGCTTTCTCGGCCAGTCGAACCTCGCGCATCTGATCCGCAGTCCGGCGCTGGCCCGCGCCTTTTCCGCCTATTGGGACCTGCTGGCGGCCGATCTGGACACGCGAACGATGAAGCGGCGGGTGGCGGAACTGTCGCCCGAACCGCCCGCGCCCCTGCCCGAAGATGCGATGATCCCGATCTTCTCGCCCCGGCCCAAGGGGATGCTGGACTGGTATGCCGCGGCGATGGCGCAGGCCCACGGGTCGGTGATGTTCACCTCGGCCTTCGGCGTCGCCCGCGATCTGGCCGAGGTCTTTGCCCGGCCCGGCGATCATCTGCGGCTGATCCTGTCGGAACGGGCGGAGCGCGACCCCGAGATCTGGCGCCTGCTGACCGCCGATGCCGATACCCGCATCGCCACCGGGGCCAGGCTGAATGCCGAGACCATCGCCGCGGGGCTGGAGGGCGCGGCGCTGGACCAGTGGTTCCGCGCCGAGGACCATTTCCGCCGCGAGGGGCATATCTTCTACATCCATACCAAGCTGATGGCGCTGGACCTGATGACCGACAGCCCGCAGATCTTCACCGGCTCGGCGAACTTCTCGGCCAATTCGGTGGAATCCAACGACGAGAACATGGTGCTGATGCGCGGCCCGGCCTTTCGCGCCGTGGCCGAGGTCCATGCCACCGAATTCATGCGGCTGTTCAACCATCTCTATTTCCGTACCACCGCGATCCGGCTGGCGCGGTCCGGGCGCGGCAATCCGGAACGGGCGGCGGTGCTCGACCCCGACGACCGCTGGGTGGCGCGGCATTTCCGCGAGGGCGGCTATCACGACCGGATGCGGCGGCTGTTCCGCTAGCCCGCCACCATCAGCCGCCGATAGCCCCGGAACGGATAGAGGTCGGCCAGCTGCGGCCGCCCGGCCAGCCGCAGCCCGGGTCGTGCCGCGAACAGCGCGGGCAACGCGATCTGCAGTTCCAGCCGGGCGAGCGGCGCGCCCACGCAGAAATGCAGCCCCGCGCCGAAGGCGTGATGGGGCCGGGCGACCCGCCCCGGGTCCAGCCGCGCCGGCCGGTCCCAGGCCTGCGGATCGCGGTTGGCAGCGGCGAGCAGCGCCCCCACCCGGTCGCCCCGGCGGAAGAGATGGCCGCCGATCTCGATCTCGTCATGGACCCATCGCCAGAACAGGTGCAGCGGCGGGTCGAGGCGCAACAGCTCTTCCACCGTCGCCGCCACCTGACCGGGCGCCAGCAGCGCGGCGCGGTCGGGCCGGTCGATCAGATGCGCCACCGCCAGACCGATGGCATGGGCCGTCGCCTCGTGCCCCGCGTTCAGCAGCAGGATCACGGTCGAGACGATTTCCGCCTCGCTCAGCCGCGCGGCGCCTTCGGCGCCGTCCTCGGTGGCGGCCAGCAGCGCCGACAGCAGGTCGTCCTGCCCGCTGCCGCGCCGCCGCTGCGCCAGCAGGTCGCGCAGGAAGGCCGCGAAGTCCGCCGCCGCCCGGTCTGCCGCCAGTTCCACCGCATGGTCGCGGCGGGCCTGATACATGCCCACCATCGCATGCGACCAGCGCAGAAGCTGCGGCCCCTCTGCCTCGGGGATGCCGAGCAGCCGGGCGATGACGGCGATGGGCAGCCGTTCGGCGAAGGCGGGCAGCAGGTCGACCGGGCCCTCGGGCAGCGCGGCCGCCAGCGCCGCGGCGCGATCGGCGATGAAGGGTGCCAGCGCCGCCACCCGGACCGAGGTGAAGGCGCGGTTCACCAGGCCCCGGATGCGGGTATGGGCCGGCGGTTCCAGTTCCAGCATCGAGTGATCCTCGACCGCGTGGAAGGCCGCCAGATGGTCGGGGACCGGCGGGGCCATCCCCGCGGGCGGCGCCCGCCCCAGCCGGCGGTCGCGCAGGATCACCCCCACCGTCGCGGCGCGGGCGCTGACCGGCAGGCCGAATTCCTGCCACAGCGCGACGGACCCGGCGGCGCGCAGCCGGTCATAGAAGGCCCAGGGGCTGCGCAGGAAGGCGGGGTCGCCGGGCGGCTGGCTCAGGGTCAGCATCGGCCGGGCCCCCTGTCGCCGCCCGCCCTCAGGCCTGTTCCAGCGCGGTGATGATCGCGCCGAAATCCGCGGCCTTCAGCGAGGCGCCGCCCACCAGCGCGCCATCCACCTCGGGCAGGGCGAAGATCTCGGCGGCATTGCCGGGCTTCACCGACCCGCCATAAAGCAGCCGCACCGCCGCGCCCTCGGCCGCCATCAGGTCGGTCAGCCGGGCGCGCAGGAAGGCATGCACCTCGGCGATCTGGTCCGGCGTCGGCGTGCGGCCGGACCCGATGGCCCAGACCGGTTCATAGGCGATGACGGTATTGGCGCCGGTCGCGCCCCCGGGCAGCGACCCCGCCAGCTGGCGGTCGATCACCTCCAGCGTGCGGCCGGCATCGCGGTCGGCCTCGGTCTCGCCCAGGCAGATCACCGCGACCAGACCCGCGGCCTGCGCCGCCGCCGCCTTGGCCCGCACCGCGGCATCGGTTTCGGCATGGTCGGCGCGGCGCTCGGAATGGCCGAGGATCACATGGCTCGCCCCGGCATCGGCCAGCATCGCCGCCGAGACATCGCCGGTATGCGCGCCCGCGGCGCCGGCATGGCAGTCCTGCCCGCCAAGTGCGATGGGCGCATGGCCCAGCGTGTCGGCCATCCGCGACAGCAGCGTGGCGGGGGGGCAGATCAGGATGTCGCAGCCGGGCGCGCCATGATCGGCGGCCAGCGCCTGAGCCTCGGCCAGATCGGCCGCCAGCCCGTTCATCTTCCAGTTCCCTGCCGCCAGCTTGCGCCGCATCCCGCTCTCCATCCTGAGGTGTCGGGGCAGGTTACGGGCGTGGCGGACCGATGGAAAGGGCAGGATCGCGGGCGGCAGGCTCAGGCGGCGGGTTCGTCCTTGAACCGGATCGACTCGCCGCAGCCGCAGGCCTCGGCCACGTTGGGGTTGTTGAAGCGGAACCCCGATTCGAGCAGCGAGGTCGAATAGTCGATCTCGGTCCCGAACAGGAACATCTGTGCCATCGGCGCGATCATCACCCGCGCCGGGCCCTGTTCCACCACCTCGTCCATCGGGTCGGGCGCGGCGGCGAGGTCCATCGTGTATTCCATGCCCGCGCAGCCGCCCTTCTTGACGCCGATGCGAAGGCCATGCGCGCCGTCCTTCGCCATCAGCCGCGCGATCTGCGCCGCGGCGGCGGGGGTGATTGTCACGGGCGGTTTGCCGGGGATGCCGAACATCGCAAAGCTCCTTCTCTCCCGCATAATCTAGGGTGAAAGGTCGGGAATACCAAGCGGGGGCAGAGAGGCCATCAGGGTGACGGTGCCGACCGAGACCGCGATGGCCCAGCCGAAGGAGGCCAGCGTGCCGATGATCACATATTCGCTGGCGGCCCGGTCGTCGCCCACCGTGCCGAAGCGCAGCACCGATTTCGCCGCGATCAGGAAACCGATGGCCCCCGCCTGGCCGGACAGGACCAGCAGGAAGATCATCCCCCGTTCCAGATGGCCGATGACCTGCCCGCCGTTCAGCAGGCCGGGCGAATGGTCGGGCCGCTGGATCAAGCCGGCGGCCCAGGGCTGCATCAGCATGCCGATGGCGAAGCCGCCCGCGCGGGTGGCGAGGATCAGCCCCGCGGCCAGCGCCATCAGCGGCGGCAGATGCGGCAGCCCGCCGCCGAGCCTGCCCCAGAGGCCCGCCCCGAACAGCCCCGGCAGCAGCGCCGCGACCAGCGCCAGCGTCGCCAGATGCGCGGCCTGATCGGTCAGGAACGCGGCCAGACCCTGCGACAGGCGGGGCGGCAGCGCGAAGGTCTTCACCGCATCGATGGCCAGATGCGCCAGCGCCAGCGCCAGCAGCGCCGGATGCAGGCTGCCCGTGGCCAGTGCCGCCGTCGCCAGCACCGCCGCGCCATGCGCCGCGAAGACGGCGGGGCGATGCTTGTTCAGTACCATCCAGCGGGTCTGGATCACGAAATCGGCCAGCACATGGGCGAAGAGCAGCGCGGCGAAGGTGGCGGTCATGGCTGCTGCGCCTCGCGGTCCTCTTCCCACATCGCAAGGGCGTCGCGCAGGCTCTGCACCCCGCCCTTCGTCAGCCGGTCGTTCACCGCCTGCGGGGTGATGCCGAGCCGGCGCCCGGCCTCGTCCAGCGTGGGCGCGGGGATCGTCAGCATCAGCGCCGCTGCCTCGGCCTGCGGGCGGGTCCAGCGCCGCAGGATATCCTCGATCAGCTGCAGGATGATCCGGTCCCGCGCGTCGATCCCCGGCCCGGCGATGGCCAGCACCCGGCTGCGGCGCATTCCGTCCAGCGCGTGGCCCGAGGCGACCAGCGCCGCGCCCCGCGCGTCCGACAGGTCGGCGCTGCCGAGCGTGTCCACGGGGCCGAGGCCGATGGCGATGCGGGTGGCCAGCAGATCCCGCCGGGCGCGCAGGCAGGCATGAAGATAGACCGCCGCGCGCAGGCTCTGCGCCGGTGCGGTGCAGATCTGCCAGCCGTCGCCGCGAAAGCGGGTGAAGCGGGTTGCGGCGGAGGCTGCGCCGCCCCAGCGGGCGATCTCGTCCGCCGCCTCGGCAAGCCGCTGCATCGTCGCCGCCAGCGCCGCGGAGGGGGCGGCGGTCGAGGCGATCAGGTCGCCGGTGAGGATGGCGATGTGCCGGGGCATGCCTCAAGCCTAGCGGCTTGATTCGATGAAATCAAGTCCCGAGGCTTGATATGGGTCGGATCAAGGCAAGGGGCTTGACGCGAGGGGTCACATGAAGCCCAGTTCCAGCCGCGCCTCGTCGGACATCATGTCCATGCCCCATTGCGGCTGCCAGGTCAGCTGGACGTTCACGCCCTTGATGCCGTCCAGCGGCTCGACCGCGTCCTGCACCCAGCCCGGCATCTCGCCCGCGACGGGGCAGCCGGGGGCGGTCAGGGTCATGGTGATGTCGACTTCGTTCTCGGGCGAGATGTCGATCGTGTAGACCAGCCCCAGATCGTAGATGTTCACCGGGATCTCGGGGTCATAGACCGTGCGGCAGGCCTCGACCACGCTGTCATAAAGCGGGTGGTCGGTGCTGGAGGGGCGGATGAGGGGCGCGCCCTCCATCGGTTCTGTGGCCTCGGCGGTCATCGGCGGTCCTGACGGTCGTCCTGTTGTTGACAGAACATATAGGAAATCGGGGCGGGCGGGTCCAGTGGCGCGGCCGGCGTGGCCCTCGATGCGGTCAGTCCCGCGCCGGGGGCGTCCGCAGCCGGGGCAGGTTGAGCTCGATCCAGTCCACCAGCCCGGCCAGCCGCTGCACCACCTCGCGCCCCGGCGCGGTCAGTTCGTATTCGACATGCGGCGGCACCACCGGCAGCGCGTGGCGGGCGACGATGCCATCGGCCTCCAGTTCCTGCAGGGTCTGGGCCAGCATCCGTTCGCTGACCCCGGCGATCTGCCGGCGCAGGGCGCTGAACCGCCGCGGGCCATCCGCCAGCGCCACCACCACCATCGCGCCCCAGCGGCCGGTCAGATGCCGCAGCACCTGCCGCGACGGGCAGTCGGCAGCAAAGACATCGCCCCGCATCTCGGGTCCCAGCCGGGCGGCCAGCGCGGTGACGGGGGCCGAAGGATCGGCATGCAGATCGGCGGGAAAGGACATGGCGGCACCGGAAAATTCAAACTAACAAAAATGTACGTACTTACTTTCAGTAAGTCAACCCGCTACCTCGGACCCGACGACGGACACATCGGCAAGACAAGGAGAATGGCGATGATCGGAGTGACGGGTGCGACGGGCCAGCTGGGACGGCTGGTGCTGGAAGGGCTGCGGGCGGCAGGGCAGGGCGCGCAGACGGTGGCGCTGGCCCGGCGGCCGGAGACGGTGACGGAGCCGGGCGGCGTGACCTGGCGGGCCTTCGACTATGAACGGCCCGACACGCTGGCCCCGGCGCTGGCGGGAATCGACCGGCTGCTGCTGATCTCGTCGAGCGAGGTCGGCCGGCGCACCCCGCAGCATGCCGCGGTGATCGCGGCGGCGAAGGCGGCGGGCGTGGGCCATATCGTCTATACCAGCCTGCTGCGCGCCGACAGCTCGCCCCTGTCGCTGGCCGAAGAGCATCGGGAGACCGAGGCGGAACTGGCGCGTTCGGGCCTGCCCTTCACCATCCTGCGCAACGGCTGGTATACCGAGAACTATACCGGCTCGCTGGGGGCGTCCCTGGCGGCCGGCGCCGTGATCGGGGCGGCCGGCGAGGGCCGGATCAATTCCGCGGCCCGCGCTGACTACGCCGCCGCCGCCGTGGCGGTGCTGCTGGCGGGGGACCATGCGGGCAAGGTCTACGAACTGGCGGGCGACGAGGGCTGGACGATGGCCGATCTCGCCGCCGAACTGTCGCGCCAGACCGGCCGGGACATTCCCTATCGCGATCTGGGCGAGGCGGGCTATGCCGCCGCCCTGGCGGAGGCCGGGCTCGAATCCTGGCTCGCCGCCGCCATCGCCAGCTGGAGCGCCCGTGCCGCGGAGGGGGCGCTGGCCTCGGACGACCGCAGCCTGTCGCGGCTGATCGGCCGCCCGACCACGCCGATGGCCGAAACGGTGCGGGCGGCGCTCGCCGCGCTGTGACCGCGACCGCGCGCGGCGCCGGGCTTGGCAATCGCCGCCGCGCGCGTGTAAGAGGGGCCGCAACGGAAGTGGGAGACGGCCTTGAGCAACAGCGACAGCTTCATCGACGAGGTGACCGACGAGGTCCGCCGCGACCGGCTGTTCGCCTTCCTGCGCCGCTGGGGCTGGGCCTTCGTGGTGCTGGTGCTGCTGATCGTCGGCGGCGCCGCCTGGACGGAATGGAGCCGCGCCCGCGACCGCGCCGAGGCGCGCGCCTTCGGCGATGCGCTGCTGGCCGCGATGCAGGCCGACACCGCCGAGGCGCGGGCGGCGGCGCTGGCCGCCCTTCCGGCCGAGGACGGCCGCGCCACTGCCATCCGCGGCATGCTGGAGGCCGCCTCGCAACTGGAAGCCGGCCGCCGGGCCGAGGCGCTGGCCGCGCTCGACGCGATCGCCGCGGATGCGGACCTGCCCCCGGCCTGGCGTCAGCTGGCGCTGATCAAGCGGGTGATCGCCGATCCCGACATGGCCGCGAGCGACCGCGGCGCGGCGCTGGACCAGCTCGCCCAGCCCGGCGCGCCCTACCGGCCGCTGGCGCTGGAACAACAGGCGCTGGATCTGGTCGCCGCGGGCGAGCGGGACGCGGCGGTGGAGCGGCTGCGCGCGCTTCTGGACGAACAGGGGGTGCCGGCAGGCTTGCGCCGGCGCGCGACACAGTTGATGGTGGCGCTCGGCGCGCAGCCGGAGGCCGCCTGATCCGGTACGCGCTGCCCCGGCCCGGGACCGGGCGGGGGCGGGCGGCGGCAGGATGACGGCAGAACGACGGCGCAGCCCGGCCCGGAGCGGCCGGCCGCCAGATGGAGGACCGGGGCAGTGACGCTTCCTTTCGCGACGGGTGCGCGCGGCACATTGGCCGTGCTGCTGTTGGCCATGCTGGCCGCCTGCAACGACGAACCGCGCCTTCCGGGCGTCCGGCTCGACCCCGAGGACGCGCTGTCCGGCACCCCGACGCCCGAAACCTTCGTGGCCCCCGGCCCGCTGGCGCTGCCCGCGCCGGTGGTGAACGGCGACTGGCCGCAGATGGGCGGCGCCGCGACCCACCGGCTGGGCCATGTCGCGCTGTCGCCGGCGCCGCAGCTGGCCTGGTCGACGAAGATCGGCCGGGGCGACGGACGACGGCTGCGCGTGACCGCCGACCCGGTGGTGGCCGCCGGCCGCATCTTCACCATGGACGCCGCCAATACCGTCGCCGCCACCAGCACCGGCGGCCAGGCCCTGTGGCAGACCAGCGCCATCCCGGTGGCCGGCCGGCAGGGGGGCGATGCCACCGGCGGCGGGCTCGCCTATGCCGATGGCCGGCTGTACGTCTCCACCGGCTATGGCGAGCTTCTGGCGCTGGACGCGGCGTCGGGCGGCATCCTGTGGCGGCAGCGCTTCGACGCCGGGATCGGCGGCGCGCCCGCGGTCGCGAGGGGCACCGTCTTCGTCACCGCACGGGATTCCACCGCCTGGGCGATCCGTGCCGCGGACGGGCGCGAGTTGTGGAACACCAAGGGCATGGTCTCGCCCACCGGCATTCTCGGGGCGGCGACGCCCGCGGTGTCGGGCGACACGGTCGTGATCCCGATGGTCAGCGGCGAGGTGCTGGGCCTGTCCGCCGCCGATGGCAGCCGCAAATGGGTCAGCATGCTGTCGGGCCGGCGGCTCGGCATCGCTTTCGCCAATATCCGCGACGTGACCGGCGATCCGGTCATCGCTGGGGACACCGTCATCGCCGGATCGTCCTCGGGCCGCGTCGCCGCCGTGTCGCTGTCGGGCGACCGGCGCTGGCTGACCGAGGAGGGCGTCTATGGCGGGCCGGTCGCGGCCTTTGGCAACGCGGTCTTCCTCGTCTCGGACGAAAACCGTCTGATCCGGCTCGACGCGGCCAGCGGCCAGCGGGTCTGGGCCATCGACCTGCCCTTCTACGAAAAGACCCGCCGCGCCGGCCGGCGGCGCGACATCCATGTACAATACGGGCCGGTGCTGGCGGGCGGGCGGCTGCGCATCGCCTCGTCCGACGGGGTGCTGCGCAGCTTCGACCCGGCGACGGGCGCGCTGGTGGCCGAGGCCGACATCCCCGGCGGCGCGGCAAGCTCGATGGCGGTGGCGGGCGGCGTTCTCTACCTCGTGTCGGGCAACGGGCAGCTTCTCGCTTTCCGTTGACGCGAAAGCCGTGTAAGCGGGCGGCTTCTGTCTGAACGGAGCAGTCATGAGCTTCACCCTCGCCATCGTCGGGCGTCCCAATGTGGGCAAGTCCACGCTGTTCAACCGGCTGGTCGGCAAGCGGCTGGCGCTGGTCGATGACCAGCCCGGCGTGACCCGCGACCTGCGCGAGGGCGCGGCGCGGCTGGTGGACCTGCGCTTTACCGTCATCGACACGGCCGGGCTGGAGGAGATCACCGACGACAGCCTTCAGGGCCGGATGCGGCGGCTGACCGAACGGGCGGTGGAACAGGCCGATGTCTGCCTGTTCGTGATCGACGCCCGCGTCGGCGTCACCCCCACGGACGAGGTTTTCGCCGACATCCTGCGCCGCAAGAACGCCCATGTGATCCTGGCCGCCAACAAGGCCGAGGGGCGTGCGGGCGATGCCGGCGCGCTCGAGGCCTTCGCGCTCGGCCTGGGCGAGCCGATCCGCATTTCCGCCGAACATGGCGAGGGGCTGGACGACCTGTACGACGTGCTGCGCCCGCTGGCCGATGCCTTCGACGCGGAAAGCTGGCAGGAGGCGCCGGTCACCGATGTCGAGGTGGTCGAGGGCGAAGAGGTCGAAAGCCATGCCCCCACCGCCGCGCGGCCGCTGCAGCTGGCGGTGATCGGCCGGCCCAATGCGGGGAAATCCACGCTGATCAACAAGATCCTCGGCGAGGACCGGCTGCTGACCGGGCCCGAGGCCGGGATCACCCGCGACGCCATCTCGGTCTCGACCGAGTTCATGGGCACGCCGATGCGGATTTTCGACACCGCCGGGATGCGCAAGAAGGCGCGGGTGGTGGACAAGCTGGAAAAGCTGTCGGTCGCCGACGGGCTGCGCGCCGTGCGCTTCGCCGAGGTGGTGGTGGTGCTGCTGGATGTCGAGGTGCCCTTCGAGCAGCAGGACCTGCGCATCGCCGATTTCGCGGAAACCGAGGGCCGCGCCGTCGTGGTGGCGGCGAACAAGTGGGATCTGGAAGAGGACAAGCCGCAGAAGCTGAACCAGCTGCGCGAATCCTTCGAACGACTGCTGCCGCAGCTGCGCGGCGCGCCGCTGGTCACCGTGTCCGCCAAGACCGGCAAGGGGCTGGACCGGCTGCATGCCGCGATCCTGAAGGCGCATGACGTCTGGAACCGGCGGATCACCACCGCCAAGCTGAACCAGTGGCTGTCGGCGATGACCGAGGCGCATCCGCCGCCCGCGCCCGGCGGGCGCCGCATCCGGCTGCGCTACATGACGCAGGTAAAGACGCGGCCGCCGCAATTCGTGGTCATGTGCTCGCGCCCCGACGACCTGCCGGAAAGCTACAGCCGCTATCTGGTCAACGGGCTGCGGGAAAGTTTCGACATGCCGGGCACGCCGATCCGGCTGATCTTTCGCGGGCAGGGCGACAAGAACCCCTACAAGGACCGGAAGAAATCCACCCCCTCGCGGCTGCGCAAGCATGTCGAGGCCGGGCGCACGGGCAAGCGGACGGACTGACCGGCGCCATCCGGGGGCGACGTTTCGGGGTGGCGTTTCGGGGCGGCCTCAGCCCGGGGTGACCCGCCGCTGCGTCCGGTCGGCCAGCAGCGCCCCGCCCAGCAGGGTCGCCACCAGCATCGGCAGGTTCTGGTCGAGGTTCTCGACCACCACCCCGGCCAGGGCCCAGAGAACGCCCCCGGCATAGACGGCGGACCCGGTGCGCCGCAGCACCAGCAGCGCCGCCACCAGCGCCGCCACCAGCATCAGCAGCGCCGCACCGAGCGGTGGCAGCAGGCCGAAGCCGGTCAGCACCGTGGCACTGGCCACCGCGGTGGCGGCGGTCAGCCAGCCCGCAAAAAGGGCGATGGGCGCGCGCAGCAGCCATCCGTCCGGCGCCGCCCGCGTGCGGCACAGCGCCAGCGTGGCCAGCGCCGCCATCGCCCAGATCATCGCCGTGGCGGCCAGCGGCGCCGTCTGCGCGGCGGGCAGCCAGAAGGCGCCCAGCACCAGGGCGAACCCCAGCGGCACCCGTGGCAGCGCCCAGGCCGGATCCTCGGGCCGGTGCACCGCGCCATAGCCCGCATGCACCACCAGCCAGGCATAGATCACGCCCCAGATCGCGAAGGCCCAGCCCACCGGCTGCAACGGCACCTCGTCGATCGGATGCGGGAAGGCGGCCGGGTCGTAGCCCGAGAAGGACGGCACGAGGAAGGGCGCCGCCGCAAAGGCGAGGCTGGCGATCAGCAGCAGGAGGGCGGGCGCGCGATGTTCCATCGCATCCAACGCTGCGGGATGCGGAAGGTTCGCGGCGGGTGCGGCTATATTTTCGCCGGTCGCCGATGGCGGGGGGCGAAGCGGGAAGCGCACCCCCTGCACCCCCTGCGGGATGTTTCGATCAGGTGCGGGGGGCGGCGGCCGATCCTCAGGCCAGCGCGCCCTCGGCGGTGATCCGGGTCTTGCCGCCCAGCCAGGGGTGCAGCGCCTCGGGCAGCAGGACGGAGCCGTCCTCCTGCTGGCCGTTTTCCAGCACCGCGATCAGGCAGCGGCCGACGGCGAGGCCGGAACCGTTGAGCGTATGGACGAAGTCCGGCTTGCCGCCCGTATCGGGCTTCCAACGGGCATTCATCCGCCGGGCCTGGAAATCCCCGCAATTCGACACCGAGGAGATCTCGCGGTAACAATCCTGCCCCGGCAGCCAGACCTCCAGGTCATGGGTCTTGATCGCGCCGAAGCCCATGTCGCCGGTGCAGAGCACGACGGTGCGGTAGGGCAGGCCCAGCTTTTCGAGGATGGCCTCGGCACAGCGGGTCATCCGCTCGTGTTCGGCCATCGACTCCCCGGGGCGGGTGACCGACACCATCTCGACCTTCTCGAACTGGTGCTGGCGCAGCATCCCGGCCGTGTCGCGCCCGGCACTGCCCGCCTCGGAGCGGAAGCACTGGGTATGGGCGACATAGCGTCGCGGCAGGGCGGATTCGGCCAGCGTCTCGTCATTGACGATATTGGTCAGCGTCACCTCGGCGGTGGGCACAAGCCACCAGCCGTTGGTGGTTTCATAGCTGTCCTCGCCGAACTTCGGCAGCTGGCCGGTGCCGAACATCATCTCGGGCTTCACCAGCACCGGGGTCCAGGTCTCGGTCAGGCCATGGTCGCCGACATGGGTGTCGAGCATGAACTGCGCCAGCGCCCGGTGGACGCGGGCCACGGCCCCCGACAGCACGACGAAGCGGCTGCCCGACAGTTTCGCGGCCGTCTCGAAATCCATGCCCTGCTGCACGGCGGGCAGCTGGTAATGTTCGCGGGGGGCGAAGTCGAAGCGGCGCGGCGTGCCCCAGCGGCGGATCTCGACATTGCCCGTCTCGTCGGCGCCGTCGGGCACATCGGCGGCGGGCAGGTTCGGGATCGTCATCAGCAGCTCGCGCAGCGCCGCGTCATCGGCCTTCGCGGCCTCGGTCAGGGCGGCGTTCTCGGCCTTCTTCTCGGCCACCAGCGCGCGCAGCCGCTCGAACTCCGCCTCGTCGCCGCGCGCCTTGGCCGCACCCACCTCTTTCGAGGCGGCGTTCTGCGCGGCCTGCGCGGTTTCGGCGGCGAGGATCCGGGCGCGGCGCGCCTCGTCCAGCGCCAGCACCTGCGACGACATGCCGGCAAGGCCCCGGCGCGAAAGCGCCGCGTCGAAGGCGGCGGGATTGTCGCGGATGGCGCGGATGTCGTGCATGGCTAGGCCCTCTGGTTGGTCCGGCCCCGGATATGCCCCAGCGGCGCGCGGGGATCAAACGGGGATTTGGGCGGCTCGGGCCAGCTCAGGGCAGGGGCGGCGCCACCCGCGCCAGCGCCTGCCCGCCCATCGCCGCCACCACCACCGCCACCAGCGCCCCATCGGCCAGCAGCGGCGCGCCGGATTGACCCGAGACGACGGCGCAGCCGACCGCCAGGAGCGCGCCCTCGCGCCCGATCAGCGGGCAGGTCCGGTCGCTGCGGACCTCCGGCGCGCTGCGGGAGAAGGCCAGCAGGCGCAGGTCGCCGGCGGCGGGCGGCGGAGCCAAGGGCAGCGGGGCGGGACCGGGCGCGCGGTCGAGCCGCAGGAAGGCCAGGTCCGTCACCGGGTCGCGGGGCGGATGCGCGGGCAGCGCCGCCGCGCCCCGGACGGTTCTGCCGCCGGCCCGGAACACCAGCGCCTGCGGGCGGGGCGCGTCCGGCCAGCCGGGAATGCAATGGGCGGCGGTCAGCACCAGATCGGGCGCGACCAGCGTGCCGGTGCAGATCGCCGCGCCCTCGGGCAGCGGATCGGCGGGGGCAAGCCGGCCGATGGCGGGCAGCATGTCGGCCGGCGCATCCGGCGGCCCGGGCTCGGCCCCCGCGGCGACCGCGCCCAGCATCGTCAGCAGGGCCAGCCCCGCCGCCCTTGCGCCGCCGCATCGACCCCCCATCTGTCCCCCGTGCCACCGCCTCGCGGCGGCAGACTGGCCGTCGCCGCCGCCGCGCACAAGGCCGTCTTCCGGCCGCCGGGGCGCCGCTTGCCAAGGGCCGGGGGCGGCTATAGGGTGCCGGCCGACTTTCCGGCCCGGCCTTTCGGCCCGGCCGGGCGGGGACAGATGTCAATGACAGCCGGTCGCGCCGCCGCGCGGCAGCCGGCCACGAGAGGAAGACCGCATGTTCGCAACTCCCGCCTTCGCTCAGGCCGCCGGTGGCGCGGGCGGCGCCGCTGGTGCCTTCGCCCAGTTCGTGCCGCTGATCCTGATCTTCGGGATCATGTATTTCCTGTTGATCCGCCCGCAGCAGAAGAAGGTGAAGGACCATCGCGCCATGGTCGAGCAGCTGCGCCGGGGCGACACGGTCGTGACCCAGGGCGGCATCATCGGCAAGGTGGCGAAGGTCCGCGAGGATGGCGAGCTGGAGGTCGAGATCGCCGAGGGCGTGAAGGTCCGCGTCGTGCGCGCCACCATCGCCTCGGTCGTGTCGAAGACCGAACCGGCCGCGGCTGCCGCGAACACGAACTGAGCCGCCGCGCATGCTGGACTTCCCCCTCTGGAAGCGGATCGTCGTCTGGACGATCGTGCTGGCCGGCCTGCTGACCGCGCTGCCCAATGCCTTCTACGGGCGGGTGGAGCGTCACAATGACGCGGTGGCGAGCATCGCGCAGACCGGCGTCGAGACGCCGGAACTGGCCGCCGACCGCGCGGGCTGGCCGGAATGGCTGCCTGCCGGGCTGGTCAATCTGGGTCTGGACCTGAGGGGGGGCGCGCATCTTCTGGCCGAGGTGCGGGTGGCCGATGTCTATGCCGACCGGATGGACGCGCTGTGGCCGGAACTGCGCGACCTGCTGCGGCAGGAGCGGGCGACAGTCGGCACCATCCGCCGCGTCGCCTCGGACCCGGCCGAACTGCGGGTGCAGATCTCGCAGCCCGAAGGCATGGCCCGGGCGGTCGAACTGGCGCGCACGCTGGCGACGCCGGTGGTGTCGCTGACCGGGGTCGGGCAGACCGATCTGGAGGTGCGCGGCGAGGGCGACACGCTGGTCGTGGGTCTGGGCGAGGCGGAACGCGCCGCCACCGACGACCGCACCATGCAGCAAAGCGTCGAGATCGTGCGCCGCCGGGTCGACGAGGTCGGCACCCGCGAACCGACGATCCAGCGGCAGGGCGACGACCGCATCCTGATCCAGGTGCCCGGCATCGGTTCGGCCGCCGAGCTGAAGGCGCTGATCGGTACCACGGCGCGGCTGACCTTCCACCCGGTCGTCAGCCGCACCAGCGACGGCAGCACCCTGCCCGGGGCGGGCAACATGCTGCTACCCTCGGCCGAGGAGCCGGGGGTGTTCTACGTCCTCGAACAGTCGCCCGTCGTGTCGGGCGAACAGCTGACCGATGCCCGGCCCGATTTCGACCAGAACGGGCGGCCCGCCGTCAGCTTCCGCTTCAACCCCACGGGGGCGCGGGCCTTCGGCGACTACACCGCCGCCAATATCGGCCAGCTCTTTGCCATCGTGCTGGATGACGAGGTGATTTCCGCCCCGCAGATCCAGAGCCATATTCCCGGCGGGTCGGGCATCATCACCGGCAACTTCACCGTCGAGGAATCCACCAACCTCGCCGTCCTGTTGCGCGCGGGCGCGCTGCCGGCCGAGATGATCTTCCTCGAGGAACGGACCATCGGCCCGGAACTGGGCGCCGACAGCATCGAGGCCGGCCGGGTCGCGGCCATCGTGGGCTTCGTCGCGGTGATCGTGCTGATGATCGCGAGCTATGGCCTGTTCGGGCTGTTCGCGACCTTCGCGCTGATCGTGAACATGCTGCTGATCCTCGGCGTGATGTCGGTGATCGGCGCGACGCTGACCCTGCCGGGCATCGCCGGTCTGGTGCTGACGATGGGGATGGCGGTGGATGCCAACGTGCTGATCTTCGAGCGCATCCGCGAGGAGCTGAAGCGCGGGCGCGGCCCGGCCAGGGCCATTGACCTCGGCTTCGACCGGGCGCTGTCGGCGATCATCGACGGCAACCTGACCACCTTCATCACCGGGCTGATCCTGTTCTTCCTCGGCTCCGGTCCGGTGCGCGGCTTCGCCGTGACGCTGGTGATCGGGCTTGCCACCTCGGTCTTCTCGGCGATCTGGGTCACGCGCATGCTGATCGTGATCTGGCTCGGCCGAGCCCGGCCCAAGCAACTGACCGTCTGAGGGGGATGCCATGGCCTTCCGTCTGAAACTCGTTCCCGAAGACACCAGCATCGACTTCTTCAGGGCGCAGAAGATCACCTTCGGCCTGTCGGCGGTGCTGTCGGTCCTGTCGCTGGTGCTGGTGCTGGTGATGGGCATGAACTGGGGCATCGACTTCCAGGGCGGCACCACGATCCGCACCGAAAGCAGCCAGCCCGTCGACGTGGGCGCCTACCGGCAGGCGGTCTCCACCGTGGCCGAGGGCGACATCGTCATCACCGAGGTGTTCGATCCGTCCTTCGGCGCCGACCGGCATGTGGCGATGATCCGGCTGCAGGCCCTGCCCGGGCAGGAGGCGGTCAGCCCCGAAACCATCACCGCGGTCGAGGCGGCGCTGCAGCAGATCGACCCGTCGATCACCTTCCCCTCGGTCGAATCCGTGGGGCCGAAAGTGTCGGGCGAGCTGATCTGGCAGGCGGTCATCGCGGTGCTGGTCGCGACCGCCGCCATCGCCTTCTACATCTGGCTGCGCTTCGAATGGCAGTTCGCGGTGGGGGCGGCGGTGTCGCTGGTCCATGACGTGGTGCTGACGCTGGGCATCTTCGCGCTGTTCCAGATCAAGTTCGACCTGTCGATCATCGCCGCGCTGCTGACCATCGTCGGCTATTCGATCAACGACACGGTCGTGGTCTTCGACCGGCTGCGCGAGAACCTGATCAAGTACAAGACCACGCCGCTGCGCGACCTGATGAACCTCTCGGTGAACGAGACGCTGAGCCGCACGGTGATGACCTCGGGCACCACGCTGATCGCGCTGATCGCGCTTCTGGTCTTCGGCGGCGACGTGATCCGGGGCTTCGTCTTCGCGATGACCTGGGGCGTGGTCGTGGGCACCTATTCCTCGGTCTATGTGGCGAAGAACGTGGTGCTGTGGCTGGGGGTGAAGCGCGACTGGTCGAAGCCGGGCGACACGCCCGCCGGCACCCAGTTCGCCGCGAAAGGGTCCTGATGCGGCTGTCCGAAACCGATTTCGGCGGCGCCGCCGCGATCGAGGGCTACGGGCCGGGCTTCTGGCGCGCGGGCGGGCAGGTGGTGCACGGGCCGGTGCTGGTGCGGGCCGAGGCGGTGGAGGACTGGGCCGGCCTAGACGATCCCGCGCCGCTGGTGGCGCTGGCGGGGCAGATCGACGTGATCCTGCTGGGCATGGGCGACGAGATCGCGCATCCCCCCGCCGCCCTGCGCGCCGCGGTCGAGGCGGCAGGAATCGGGCTGGAGGTGATGGCCTCGCCCACGGCCGCGCGCAGCTACAACGTACTGGTGTCGGAAGGGCGGCGCGTCGCCTGCGCGCTTATCCCGGTGGGCGCGGCGGGCTGAGCGCCTGCCTTGCCGTGCCGCTTCGGCGCTTTCCTCGGAGTTGAGGCCGGGGCGCGCGTGTCGCACTTCCCGGGAGGGGGTCTTTCCGCTATGCCGCTGCGCATGGACCGATTTTCCGCCCCCGATGCCAGCCTCGCCGTGACCGGCCTTGCCGTGGCGCGGGCCGGGATCGCCGTGCTGGAGGGGGTGAGCTTCGCCCTGTCGCCCGGCCAGGCGCTGGTCATCCGCGGGCCGAACGGAATCGGCAAGACCACGCTGCTGCGCACGCTGTCCGGGCTGCAGCCGCCCCTGGCGGGACGGATCGAGGGTGCGGCCGAGGCCGTGGCCTATGCCGGCCATGCCGACGGGCTGAAGGCGACGCTGACCGTGGCCGAAAACCTGTCCTTCTGGGCGGCGATCCATGGCTCGGCCGGGATCGGCCCCGCCTTGGCGGCGATGAACCTGACGGCGCTGCAGGGGCGCCCGGCCGGGTCCCTGTCGGCGGGGCAGAAGCGGCGGCTGGCGCTGGCGCGGATGCTGGTCAGCGGCCGGCCGGTCTGGGTGATGGACGAACCGACCGTGTCGCTGGACGCAGGCTCGGTCGCGCTGTTCGCCGATGCGGTGCGGGCGCATCTGGCGCGCGGCGGGGCGGCGGTGATGGCCACGCATATCGACCTTGGCCTGCCCGGGGCGGCGGTGCTGGACCTCGCGCCCTTCCGCGCCCGCCCGCCGGCCGAGGGCGGCCTTGCCGGCCGCTTCGACAATGGCTTCGACGAGGCCTTCGCGTGATCGCGCTGCTGGCCCGCGACCTGCGGCTGGCGGTGCGCGCCGGGGGCGGCTTCGGGCTGGGGCTGGCCTTCTTCCTGATCGTCACCGCGCTGGTGCCCTTCGGCGTCGGGCCCGAGGGCGGCACGCTGGCGCGGATCGCGCCCGGCATCCTGTGGGTTGGGGCGCTGCTGGCCTGCCTTTTGTCTCTGGACCGGATCTTTGCGCTGGATTTCGAGGACGGGTCGCTGGACCTGCTGGCGACGGCGCCGATCCCGCTGGAGGCGGTGGTGGCGGTGAAGTCGCTGGCGCACTGGCTGACGACCGGCCTGCCGCTGGTGCTGGCGGCGCCGGTCTTCGGGCTGCTCCTGAACCTGCCGGGGCCGGGCTACGGGGCGCTGGTCGCCTCGCTCGCGGTGGGCACGCCGGCCCTGTCGGTGATCGGCGCCTTCGGCGCGGCGCTGACCGTGGGGCTGAAGCGGGGCGGGCTGCTGCTGTCGCTGCTGGTGCTGCCGCTCTATGTGCCGACGCTGATCTTCGGGGCCGAGGCGGTGCGCCGCGGCGCGGGGGGGCTGGACTTCGCCACGCCGCTGATGTTGCTGGCTGCGATCACCGCGGGGGCGCTGGCGGGGCTGCCCTTCGCCGCCGCTGCGGCAATCCGCGTCAACTTGCGCTGACCCCTCACATGCTATTCAGTTGAGCGCGCCGCCGAGAGGACCTAGCAGAAACCCATGTCGATCTGGGACTACGCCAACCCGAAGAAATTCATGCAGACGACCGACCGGCTGCTGCCCTTCGTGGCGGTGCCGGCGGGGCTGATGCTTGCGGCGGGGCTGCTGTGGGGGTTCTTCCTCACCCCCGACGACTATCGGCAGGGCGCGACGGTCAAGCTGCTGTATATCCACGTGCCCTCGGCGATGATGGCGATCAATGCCTGGGGGATGATGCTGGTGGCCTCGCTGGTCTGGCTGATCCGGCGGCATCACGTCTCGGCGCTGGCGGCCAAGGCGGCGGCGCCGGTCGGGCTGGTGATGACGCTGATCGCGCTGGTGACCGGGGCGATCTGGGGCCAGCCGATGTGGGGGACCTGGTGGGCCTGGGATCCCCGGCTGACCTCGTTCCTGATCCTGTTCCTGTTCTACCTCGGCTATATCGCCCTGTGGGAGGCGGTGGAGAACCCGGACACCGCGGCGGACCTGACCTCGGTCCTCTGCCTCGTCGGGTCGGTTTTCGCGCTGCTCAGCCGCTATGCGGTGAACTTCTGGAACCAGGGGCTGCATCAGGGCGCCTCGCTGTCGCTGGACCGCGAGCAGAACATGGCCGATGTCTTCTGGTATCCGCTGCTGGTCTGCCTCGCGGGCTTCGTGCTGCTGTTCCTGACGCTGGTCCTGCTGCGCACGCGGACCGAGATCCGGCTGCGGCGGCTGAAGGCGCTGGAAGCGCGGGAAAGGATGGCCTGATGCCCGAACTGGGAAAATACGCGGTCGAGGTGCTGTCGGCCTATGGCGTGACGTTGCTGCTGCTGGCGGGGATCGTTGCGCTGTCGCTGCGCCGCGACGCGCGGGTGCGGCGGCTGCTGGCCGATCAGGAACGGCGGATGGGGCGCGTCCATGAGTAGGATCCTGCTGCTGCTGCCGCCGGCGATCTTCGCGGTGATGGCCGGGCTGTTCCTGTGGGGGATGAACCGCGACGATCCGACCGCGCTGCCGTCGGCCATCGCCGGGCAGCCGGCGCCGCCGGTGGTGCTGACCCCGCTGCCGGGGCAGGGTCCGGCCTTCGACGACGCGCGCCTGCGGGACGGGCAGGTGAAGCTGGTGAACTACTGGGCGAGCTGGTGCGCCCCCTGCCGGGTGGAGCATCCGAACCTGGAGGCGCTGGCAGAGGAGGGGCTGGCGATCTACGGGGTCAACTACAAGGACGACCCGGAAAAGGCGGTGGCCTTCCTGGAGGAGCTGGGGAACCCCTACACCGCCATCGGCGCGGACGGTTCCGGGCGGATGGCGCTGGACTGGGGCCTTTATGGCGTGCCCGAGACCTATGTGATCGACGGCGCGGGCAAGGTGGTGCTGCGCTTCGCCGGCCCGCTGACGCAGCGCGCGATCGAGGAGCAGATCCGCCCGGCGCTGGCCGCGGCGGGCGGGCAGTAGCGGCGCCGGATCAGGGGTTGCGGATCAGCCCGGCGGCGGCAGGAAAGGCAGCACGTCGACGATCATCTGTCCCGCGCCGTCGGGCCGGTCCGACAGGCCGGCGCCGATCAGCGCCACGGCGACAAGCGCGACGACGGGTGCCAGCATGCCGCCCCTGCGGCCGGCCAGCAGCCGCCCGCCCAGCCGGGACAGGACCGCCGTAACCGCCACGACAACGGCGAGTGTCAGCATCCAGACCCGGGCATCGGCATCGGCCATCCGCCAGCGGCCGGACCCGGCGACATGGCCCAGCATCTGGCTGGCGAGCGCCGCCGCGAAAAGCGTCAGCGCGAGGACCGCGGCGAACAGCAGGCTGCGGCCCGCGCGGCGCAGCAGCCGCGCCCCGAAGCCGGGGCCGCCGGGCTGCCGGTCGATCAGCGCGCCCATGACGGGCCAGACCACCAGCGCCAGCACGACCCCGCCCAGCATCAGCGCGCCGGAATTCCGCCCGACGAAGCCCGCGACCTGCGTCACCGCGAGGAAGCCGCCCCCCAGCACCAGGATGGCGACCAGCCCGCCCGCGCCGCGATTGCCGCCGCCGCCCTGCGCGCGCCGGCGCATGTCCTGCCTCTGCCACTCATAGGCCATCTGCTGATGGGCGTTGCGCGGCGCGGCATGGTTGCCGGTGATCGCATCGCCCTGGCCGATCAGCCCGTCATTGCCGTCCCTGTGCATGCGCGTCCCGTCCCTGGCTGTCCCGGGTTCCAGTCGCGGCCAGCCTAGCGCGATTCCGTGCCAGCGTCACCGCGGGGACGGGGCGGGCAAGACAAAAGGGCCGGCGTCGCCGCCGGCCCCCTGTCATCCCTCCGTCCCGGATCAGGACTTGGCGAGGTTGCGCAGCACGTAGTGCAGCACGCCGCCGTTCTTGAGGTATTCGATCTCGACCTCGGTATCGATCCGGCTCTTCAGCTGGATCGTCTTCACCGTGCCGTCGGCATAGGTGATGGTGCAGGGCACGAGGCTGAGCGGCGTGATGTCGCCTTCGAGGCCCTCGATCGTCACCACCTCGTCGCCCTTCAGGCCCAGCGTCTTGCGGTTCTCGCCCGGCATGAACTCGAACGGGATCACGCCCATGCCGACGAGGTTCGAGCGGTGGATGCGCTCGAAGCTTTCGGCGACGACCGCCTTGACGCCCAGAAGGCTGGTGCCCTTGGCCGCCCAGTCCCGCGACGAGCCGGCGCCGTATTCGACCCCGCCGAAGATCACCAGCGGCGTGCCCATCGCCTGATAGGCCATCGAGGCGTCGAAGATCGAGGTCTGCTGCCCGTCCGGCCCCTTGCTGTAGCCGCCTTCGACGCCGTCCAGCATCTCGTTCTTGATGCGGATGTTGGCGAAGGTGCCGCGCATCATCACTTCATGGTTGCCGCGGCGCGAGCCGTAGCTGTTGAAGTCGCGCGGCGCGACCTGACGTTCGGTCAGGTACTGGCCGGCCGGGGTGGTCGGCTTGAACGAGCCCGCGGGCGAGATGTGGTCGGTGGTGATCATGTCGCCGAGGATCGCCAGCACCCGCGCGCCCGAGATGTTCGAGATGGTGCCCGGCTCCTGCGACATGCCGCGGAAATAGGGCGGGTTCTGGATATAGGTCGAGGTCGGCGGCCAGTCATAGGTTTCGCTGTCCGTCGTCTCGACCGCCTGCCACAGCGCGTCGCCCTTGAACACGTCGGCATATTTCGCCTGGAAGGCCTCGCGCGTCACGGTCTTCTCGACCAGGTCCGCGATTTCCTGCTGCGTCGGCCAGATGTCCTTCAGGTAGATGTCGCGCCCGTCGGAGGAAACGCCGAGCGGCTCTGTCGTCAGGTCGATGTTCATGTCGCCCGCGATGGCATAGGCCACGACGAGCGGCGGCGAGGCGAGGTAGTTGGCGCGCACATCGGGGCTGATCCGGCCCTCGAAGTTGCGGTTGCCCGACAGGACGGCCGTCGCGACGAGGTCGTTTTCCGCGATGGCCTTGGAAATCGCCGGATCGCCGAGAGGGCCGGAATTGCCGATGCAGGTGGTGCAGCCATAGCCCACGAGGTTGAAGCCGAGCGCGTCGAGATCGTCCTGCAGGTCGGCGGCGGCGAGGTATTCGCCCACCACCTGCGACCCGGGGGCGAGCGAGGTCTTGACCCAGGGCTTGCGGGTCAGGCCGAGCGCGCGCGCCTTGCGGGCCACCAGACCGGCGCCGATCATCACATAGGGGTTCGAGGTGTTGGTGCAGGAGGTGATCGCCGCGATCACCACCGACCCGTCGCGGATCGTATAGTCGGCACCCTCGACGGCCACGGTCTTGCGGCAGTCCACCGGCGCCTCGATCACGCCGCCCTCGGCGCCCATCTTGGTCGCGTCGGGCGAGACGTCGACGCCGCGATAGTCGGCCACGACCTTGTAGAAGTTGCGCGCCGAGTCGGTCAGCGGGGTGTAGTCCTGCGGCCGCTTCGGACCCGAGATGGCGGGAACGATGGTGCCCATGTCCAGATGCAGGGTCGAGGTGTAGACCGGCTCGTAATCCGCGCCGCGCCACATGCCGTTTTCCTTGGCATAGGCTTCGACCAGCGCGATGCGCGCCTCGTCGCGGCCGGTGTTGCGCAGGTAGCGCAGGGTTTCGCCGTCGATCGGGAAGAAGCCGCAGGTGGCGCCATATTCGGGGGCCATGTTGCCGATGGTGGCACGGTCGGCCAGCGGCAGATGGTCGAGCCCGTCGCCGTAGAATTCGACGAACTTGTTGACCACGCCATGCTTGCGCAGCATCTGCACGACCTTCAGCACCAGGTCGGTGGCGGTGGTGCCTTCAACCATCTTGCCGGTCAGCTTGAAGCCCACGACCTCGGGGATCAGCATCGAGATCGGCTGGCCCAGCATCGCGGCCTCGGCCTCGATCCCGCCGACGCCCCAGCCCAGCACCGCCATGCCGTTGACCATGGTGGTGTGGCTGTCGGTGCCCACCAGCGTGTCCGGATAGGCCACCGTCTCGCCATTCTGGTCGGTATCGGTCCAGACGGTCTGCGCCAGGTATTCGAGGTTCACCTGGTGGCAGATGCCGGTGCCGGGCGGCACCACGCGGAAGTTCTGGAACGCGCTCTGGCCCCATTTCAGGAACTGGTAGCGTTCCATGTTGCGTTCGTATTCCAGTTCGACATTGCGCTGGAAGGCGCGCGGGTTGCCGAATTCGTCGATCATCACCGAATGGTCGATGACCAGATCGACCGGGTTCAGCGGGTTGATCTTCTGCGCATCGCCGCCGAGCGCCTTGATCCCGTCGCGCATCGCGGCGAGGTCGACCACGGCCGGCACGCCGGTGAAGTCCTGCATCAGCACCCGGGCCGGGCGATAGGCGATCTCGCGCGGGTTCTTGCCGCCATTGGCCGCCCAGTCGGAGAAGGCCTTGATGTCCTCGACCGAGACGGTGAAGCCGCCATCCTCGAACCGCAGCATGTTCTCCAGCACGACCTTCAGCGCGGCCGGCAGCCGCGAGAACTGGCCCAGACCGGCCGCTTCCGCGGCGGGGATGGAGTAATAGGCGACCGAGGCACCGCCCGCGCTCAGCGTGCGGCGTGCGCCTGCGGTGTCGTGTCCGGTGATGATGGGCATGGGGTGGCTCCCTTCGCGTGACGAGGAACGGGGTGAGGCTGCGCCCGTCATGCCGCATCGGGGCCACGCGATCAAGGGGGGAGGACCCCGAATGTATACCATGGTGCACAAAAAATCGTGCTGTCCGGCGGCGGATGCCGGCAAAGGATCATCCCGGGGATCATCGGGGAGGTTCGGGGGCGGTGCCGAAAGGACGCACCCCGGCCACGATCCCCCGCATCTCGCAAAACCTTGATTGGCCCGCCGCAGGGGCCGGGATTAGGGAAGAAGACGACAACGGGGATCGGGACGACCACCATGCGCCGCAAGACCTGCGCCGCCTTCGGCTTCTGGCTGGGGCTGACGATGTGTGCCGCCGCACCTGCCGCCTTCGGGCAGGGGGCCGGGCAAGATCAGCGTCAGGCGGGGCAGTCGGGCGCGGCCGCCGCGCCCGGGGAGCGGATCGCGGGCACCGATGCCGCGGGTTCGCCCGGGGTTTCGGACGAGGGGCTGGAAGGGCTCGAGGATTTCCTGCGCGGCGCCATCGACCGCGCGGCGGGCTTCAGCCTGATGCAGCAGCCGCGCCCCACCCCCACCACAGCCCCGGCGACGGCGCCCGCGAATACGGGCACCGCCGCCGCAGCGGAGGCGCCGATCCTCGACCAGCACCCCGTCGTCGTCGAGCTGTACACCTCTCAGGGCTGTTCCGCCTGTCCGCCTGCCGATGCGCTGCTGGCGGAATTCGCCGGGCGCGAGGACGTGATCGCGCTGGCCCTGCATGTCGACTACTGGGACTACATCGGCTGGGCGGACCGCTTCGCCTCGCCCGACTTCACCCGCCGGCAGAAGGCCTATGCCCGCAGCGCCGGCGAGAAGGCGATCTACACCCCGCAGATGGTGGTGGCGGGCGAGGCGCGGATAGTCGGCCACCGGCCGGTGCAGCTGGTCGGCCAGATCGACGACCGGGCCGCGCGGACCAGCCATGTGCGGCTGGACCTGTCGCGCGCCGCGAATGGCGTCGCCATCCGGCTGGAGGCGCGGCCGCCGCTGCCCGGCCCGGCGCTGGTGCAGCTGGTCCGGTATCGCCCGCAGGAAACGGTGACGATCGAGCGGGGCGAGAATGCCGGCCGCCAGATCACCTACAGCAACATCGTCACCGACTGGCGCCCGGTCGCGGAATGGGACGGGCGTTCGGTGCTGGACCTGACGGCCGAGGTCGCGGGGACGGAACCCTTGGTGGTCATCGTGCAGGAACCGGGTCCGGGCCGCATCCTCGCCGCCGAACGGCTGCAATAGGCGGACCGGCGTCGTCGGCTCAGTCCCGCGCCCGGCGGATCGCGGACCAGCCGCGCTTGCCGCCCGGCCCCTTCCAGCGCCGGTGCACCCAGAACCATTGACCGGGATGGGCGCGCACCTGCGCCTCGAGACTGTCGTTCAGCGCCTGCGTCATCTCGGCCGGCGTGCCGGGGGGGACCGGCGCCTCGACCCGGATGCGGAAGGACAGCCCGTCGGGCTGGCGGATGCCGTAGATCGGCACCAGCAGCGCGTCGTATTTCAGCGCGAGGTCGGCGGCCGAGGTCGCGGTCATCGCCACCTGCCCGAAGAAGGTCAGCGGCAGCCCGTGCATCATGTGCTGGTCCACGACGATGCCCAGCATCCCGCCCGAGCGCAGGAAGCGCACCATCCCCGCCAGCCCCTTCGACCCGCGCGGGAACAGCGGCTCGCCGAGGCTGGAAATCGCGCGGATGTAATGCGCGTCGAACAGGCGGTTCTTCATCGGCTTGTAGAGCCCGCCCACCCGGTAGCCCCGGGCGATCAGCGCCGCCCGCGCCACGTCGTAATTGCCGAAATGCCCGGTTACCAGCACCACGGGCCGCTGCGCCTCATGCGCGGCGGCCAGCGTCGCCGCGCCCGGGCCTTCCAGCGGGATCGCGCGGACCCGGTCCACGAATTCCTGCCCGGAATAAAGCTCCGCAACCGTGCGGCCGATATTGTCGGGCACCGCCACCAGCATCCGCCGCAGCTCGGCCTCCGGCAGGTCGGGCCAGACATGGGCGAGGTTGTCGCGGATGCGCCCGCGCCAGCCGGCAAGCGGGGCCACCAGATGCGCCGTCATCCAGCCGGTCAGCGGCACCCGGCGGCGATAGGGCAGCATCCGCCCCAGCCCCAGCAACCCGCGCAGCGCCGCGTCGCTCGCCCGGTCGGCGAGGCCGGGACGCGGCAGGTCGGGGTCGGGCATGGATGGGGTCGGGTCTGTCATCGGGCCTTTCGCGCAAGCTGCGGGACGCGCGCGGGGCAGGGGGCCGGTCAGCCCCGCGCCGCCCGCGCCTCGCGCCGCCAGACATAGAGACCGGCCCCGGCGATCACAAGCGCACCGAGGACAGTCCAGCGATCCGGCACCGCGTCGAAGAAGAGCCACCCCCACAGCGCGGCGAGGATCAGGCCCAGATAGCCGAAGGGCGCGATGGCCCCCGCCTCGGCCACGGTGAAGGCGCGGATCATGAAGAACTGCCCCGCCGCGCCCAGCAGTCCCAGCCCCGCGAAGGCCGCGACATGGGCGGCGGCGACGGGCTGCCACAGCGCGGGCAGCATCGCCGTGGTCACCGCCGTGCCCACCATCGCCGCATAGAAGAGCGAGGTCGCCGCCCCGTCGCGCCCGCCCGCCGCCCGGGTCAGCAGCGCGAAGCCCGCATAGCAGCAGGCCGCGCCGAGCGGCAGCAGCGCCGCCACCGAAAACACCCCGCTGCCCGGCCGGATCACGATCATCGCCCCGGTCAGGGCCGCGGCGATGCCGATGGCCCGGCGCGGCCCCAGCCGTTCGCCCAGGAACAGCGCCGCGCCGAGCGTGATCAGCACCGGGTTCACATCCATGATCGCCGTCGCCTCGGCCAGGCCGATATGCGGCAGCGCCAGGAAGAACAGCCCCGTGGCGCCGAATTGCAGGATCGACCGGCCGACCTGCAGCGGCAGCGCGCGGGTGCGCAGCACCGTGGCGAGCCGGGGCGCGAAGACGAGCGTCAGCAGCAGCATCTGCCCCGCATAGCGCGCCCAGACCACCTGCAGCGGCGGATACTGGCCGGTGAGGAACTTGGCCACCGCATCCATCAGCGTGAAACAGACGAGCCCGCCCAGCATAAGGACGATGCCCCGGCCGGGTTGCGACAGGAAGAGCGGAACGGTTGTCATCTGGCGATCTCTTGCATCCTGCGCGCGGCCCCGCCGCGGCCGGCCCCTTGTCCGGCAGCCCGCAGCCTGCCCGCACCGGCTATAGGCACGGCGCGCCGGGGCGACAAGCCCGGCCGGGGGGGGGTGGTGTGCGATGGGGGCGACAGGGGGGCGAGGGACGCCATGCCGGGCGCGCGATCCGGGGCGCCGCGCCGCCGCCCTCAGGTTTCCTCCGCCGAGACGAGGAACAGCTCTCCCGCCGTCTCGAGCTCGCGGATGGCGGCGACGATGGCGGCCTGCGCCTCTTCGGCCTCCTTCGGCTTCACGCTGCGGCCCGCCATTTCTTCCCGCAACGCGGCGGCCATCCGTTGCGAGATGTTGGACAGGATGAATTCCGTGCTGGCGGCCTCGCGCCCGGCGGCGCCGGCCAGCGCCGTGGTCAGCACCGTCTGGTCGACCCGGCGCAGCACCTTGGGGATGTCGCGCGGGTCGATGCGGACGGGGATGTTGGCGAAGGTGAAGATCGCGCGCCGCACCTCCTGCGCGAAGCTCTCGTCCTCGGCCTCCAGCCCCTCCAGCACCTCGTCGCGGGTGGTGGCGGCCGAGGCGTTCAGCATCGCGCCCACCCGTTCCACCGGGCCCTCGTCGAAGGCCGCGACCGGCTGCGCCTCCAGCTGCGCGGCGAGCGCCCGGCCGATGCGCAGCACCGTCGCCGGATCGACCTTGCCGGTCAGCGACACGCCATAGGCGATGCGCCGTGCCCGGTCGCCCGGCACCCGGCCGAGCAGCGCCGCCGCCCGCGCCACCGGCAGCTTCGACATCAGCACCGCCGCCACCTCGGGGCTTTCGGCAAGGACCAGGGGCAGCAGCCGGTCGGGATCGAGCCCCGTGATCCGCGCCCAAGGATCGGCATCCGCGGCCTCGCCCGCCACCAGCCGCAGCCGGTGCCGCGCGGCGGGCGACAGATGCGGTTCCAGCAGCGTGAGGGCACCGGGCAGGCCTTCGGGAAAGGAGAGGCCGATATCCTCCACCCCCGACAGGAATTCCTCCAGCACCGCGTCGACGGTGGCGCGGTCCACAGGCCGCATGCGCCCCACCTCTTCCGCCAGCGCGGCCTGCAGGTCGTCGGGCAGCTGCGCCAGCGGCAGGTCGATCCCTTCCCGCGCCATCAGCCGGATCAGGATCGCCGCCTTCTGCCGCCCCGTTAGCCGCCCCTGCGGACGGCCGGGCGCGCGGCCGGCGCGGCCGGGTCCGGCGGCGGGGATACCGGGCAGGGGATCCTGCGCGGCAAGCGGAAAGGCGGCGGTCATTCTGCCCGGGCTCCGTGCTGTGGAGTGCCGGGGCAGGATCGGGCGGCGGCGTTAAGGCCGCGTTACGCCGTCAGCTGGAAACGGTGATGCAGCTCTGGCTCGCCTCGTCCCATTGCGTGCCCTGGGCGCAGGACAGCCGCGCCTCGTCATGCTCGCAGCCCTGCGCGGCGGCAAGGCCGGGGACCAGCAGCACCGGCAACAGCGCCAGCGCCGACAGGGCGCGGCGCAGGCGGGCAAGGGCGGCAGGGTAGCGGGACGGGGTGGAAGGCGGGATCGCGACCGGCATCGTCAGTCCTCCTCGGGCGGGTATGGCATGGGTCCAAAAGACCACGCCCGCCCGAGTCGCCCCGCATCACGCCTGCGTGACGGCAAGGCCGCCGGCGGCGGCGCTCACGCCTCGCCGAAGACCCGGGCGAAGATCGTGTCCACATGCTTGGTGTGATAGCCGAGGTCGAACTTCTCCTCGATCTCGGCAGGCGACAGGGCCGCCGTCACCTCGGGATCGGCCAGAAGCTCGGCCTTGAAGTCGGCGCCCTGCTCCCAGACCTTCATCGCGTTGCGCTGCACCAGCCGATAGGCGTCCTCGCGGCTGACGCCCGCCTGGGTCAGCGCCAGCAGCACCCGCTGCGACATGACCAGCCCGTTGAACTTGTTGAGGTTCCTCATCATGTTCTCGGGATAGATCACCAGCTTCTCGATCACCCCCGCCAGCCGGTTCAGCGCGAAATCCAGATGGATCGTCGTGTCCGGGCCGATGCCGCGTTCCACCGAGGAATGCGAGATGTCGCGTTCGTGCCACAGCGCCACATTCTCCATCGCCGGGATCACCGCCATCCGCACCAGCCGGGCGAGACCCGTCAGGTTCTCGGTCAGCACCGGGTTGCGCTTGTGCGGCATCGCGCTCGACCCCTTCTGGCCGGGCGAGAAATATTCCTCGGCCTCCAGCACCTCGGTCCGCTGCATGTGCCGGATCTCGATCGCCACATTCTCGATCGACGAGGCGATGACGCCGAGCGTGGCGAAGAACATCGCATGGCGGTCGCGGGGGATGACCTGGGTGCTGATCGGCTCGGGCACCAGCCCCATCCGGGCGCAGACATGCGCCTCGACCTCGGGGTCGATATTGGCGAAGGTGCCGACCGCGCCGGAAATCGCTCCCGTCGCCACCTCCTCGCGCGCCGCCAGCAGCCGGCGGCGGTTGCGGTCCATCTCGGCATAGAAGCGGGCGAAGGTCAGGCCCATGGTGGTGGGCTCGGCATGGATGCCGTGGCTGCGGCCGATGCGCAGCGTGTGGCGATGTTCCATCGCCCGTGCCTTCAGCGCCGCCAGCAGCCGGTCCATGTCGGCCAGCAGGATGTCGGCCGCGCGCACCAGCTGGATGTTCAGCGTGGTGTCGAGCACGTCCGAGGAGGTCATGCCCTGATGGACGAAGCGCGCCTCGTCTGCGCCCACATGTTCGGCCAGATGCGTCAGGAAGGCGATCACGTCATGCTTGGTCACCGCCTCGATCTCGTCGATGCGGGCCACGTCGAAGGTCACGTCGCGGGCCTTCCAGACGGCCTCGGCATTCTCGCGCGGGATCACGCCCAGGGCCGCCTGCGCGTCGCAGGCATGGGCCTCGATCTCGAACCAGATGCGGAACCGGGTCTCGGGCGACCAGATGGCGACCATCTCGGGGCGGGCATAGCGCGGGATCATCGGCGGGCCTTTCATCGGGGCGGAACTGGGGGGCGGAACTGGGGCCAGCCCATAGCGCCGGCGCGCCCCTGCCGCAAGCGCCGCCCCCATTCCGATCCCCCTGCGCGCCGCTGCGGCTGACCAAAATATCCCGGGGTGAACGGGCGCGGCACGCGCCCGGAGGGGCAGAGCCCCCGCCTTGCCGTCCCCGCCATCCCGCGCACGGCTTGCGCCCCGCGCCCGCCCGCGCCACATAGGGAAGGCCATGCAGACCGAACTGATCCTGTCCACCTATAACAGCCCCCGCGCGCTGAAGCTGACGTTGCTTTCCGTCACCCGGCAGAGCCGGCGGCCGGACTCCGTCTGCGTGGCCGATGACGGCTCGGGGCCCGAGACGCTGGCGGTGATCGAGGAGATGCGCGCCCGCTTCCCGGACCTGCCCTTCCGCCATGTCTGGCACGAGGACCGCGGCTTCCAGAAGAACGAGATCCTGAACCGCGCCATCGCCAGTTCGACGGCGGACTACCTCGTCTTCATCGACGGCGACTGCCTGATCCATCCGGGCTTCGTCGCGCGGCATCTGCAGCTGGCGCGGCCCGACCGGTTCCTGTCGGGCAGCCTGATCCGGCTCGACACGCCCACGACCGAGGCGGTGACCGAGGAGGACGTGCTGTCGGGCCGGGTTTTCGACCGGGGCTGGCTCGCGCGGACCGGCACCTTCCGGCGGTTCAGCACCCGGCTGAAGGCGGGGCTGCTGCCCCCCTGGGCGGGCGACCTGCTGGAGACGGTCTATCCGGTCGGGCGCAACTGGTGCGGGGCGAACGGATCGGCCTATCGCGCCGCGATCCTGAAGGTGAACGGGCTCGACGAGACGATGAAATACGGCGGCGGCGACAAGGAATTCGGCATCCGGCTGGAAAACTCCGGCGTGAGGGGCCGCCATGTCCGCTTCACCGCGCCGCTGGTGCATCTGGACCATCCGCGCGGCTACAAGGACGCGGCGAAGATCCGCGACCACCGCGCGAAGATCGCCCATGCCCGGCGGTCGGGCAAGGTCTGGGCCGAGGCGGGGATCGCCGCGCGCCGCCCCGCCGATTGATGCCGCGCGATTGTCGCGCGCGCGATTTCCACGATTGTCGTCCGGCCCGCGACCCCGTATCTGCGAGATAAGGTGAGGGCCCGCGCGACCGGATCGTGCCGGAACAGGCGCCTTCCCGCCCGCCGAGGAGGGACGTCGGATGAGCATCGCCAAGCGGCTGCGCCGGTTCATGAAACGCCATGGCCTGCGGCCGCCCACCTTCCTGCTCAACGACAACGGCCGCCGCGTGCGCCGGCTGGCGGCGACGGTCGGGCCGGGCGATGTCGTCATCGACCTTGGCGCGCATGTCGGCGAGGTCGCGGCCGAGTTCGCGCGCCGGGGGGCCGTGGTCCATGCCTTCGAGGCGCATCCCGGCATCTTCGCCGAGCTGCGCAAGCGCTCCGCGGGCTATCCCAACATTCACGTCTACAATGAGGCCGTGTCCGACACCGCAGGTCCGGTCACGCTCTATTTCCGCGACTCCGTGCGGAAGAACGCCTTCTATCAGGGCTCGACGCTGGCCGAGGGCAAGTCCGACCTGGATTACAGCCATGCGGTCGAGGTGCCGGGCCGGCCGCTGAGCGAGATCGTGGCGGGCATTGGCGGGCCGGTGCGGCTACTGAAGATGGATATCGAGGGGATGGAATACCGCGTCCTGGCGGAACTGATCGACTCGGGCCTTGCGCCGCAGGTGGGCGAGGCCTTCGTCGAATGCCATGTCGGCAAGGTCGAGGGGCTGGAGACGCAGAAGGCCGAGGTGATCGCGCGGCTTCAGGCGGCGGGGCTGGCCGAACGCTATCACTTCGACTGGCACTGACGGGGGTCCGGCTTGCGCACTGCCATCGCCACGGGGGGCTACTGGAAGCCCGGGGAAACCTTCGTCAACCGGCATATCCAGCATCTGTTCGGCGGCGATACCGTGGTCGTGGCGAACCGGCTGCGCGACGGCAATCCCTATGACAAGCCCTGCGCCACGCGCCGTCGCGCCCGCTTCGCCGCCGCCGACCTGTGGCAGCAGCCGGTGGCGAGCCTGCAGGGGATGCGCCGCTGGTCCACCACCACCGTGCCCCATGGCCGCACCCGCCGCGCGCTGGAAGCCTTCCTGCGCGCCGAGAGGGTAGAGGCAATCCTCGCGGAATTCGGGTCCGAGGCCATCGCGCTCGCCCCGGTGGCCGAGGGGCTGGGCCTGCCGATCTTCGGCTACTTCCGCGGCTACGATGCGTCGAAGGACCTGCGCAAGGAGCGGGTCTGCGAGGCCTATCGCCGGGCGATGCCGAAGCTGGCGGGTGTTTTCGCGGTGTCGCGCTTCCTTCTCGATAATCTCGCGGCCCATGGCATCCGCCATCCGCAGAGCTTCGTCATCCCCTCGGGCGTGGATGTGCGCCGCTTCGTGCCGGGAGAGAAGCGGCCCGGCAGCTTCCTTGCCGTGGGCCGGCTGATCGACAAGAAGGCGCCGCAGATCACGCTGCGCGCCTTTGCCGATGCGGCGCGCGACCGGCCCGGGGCGCGGCTCGACGTGGCCGGCGACGGCCCGCTGCTGGAGGAGTGCCGGGCGCTGGTCGACGGGCTGGGGATGACGGGGCGGATCACCCTGCACGGTGCGCTGCCGCATGACCGGGTGCGCGCGATGCTGGCCGAAACGGAGGTCTTCCTGCAGCATTCGCTGACCGATGCGCAGGGCAATACCGAAGGCCTGCCCACCGCCATCCAGGAGGCGATGGCGGCGGGCTGTGCGGTGATCTCGACCCGTCATGCCGGCATTCCCGAGGCGGTGGAGGAAGGCGCGACCGGCTGGCTGGTGGCCGAACGCGACGAGCCGGGATTCACCGCCCGCATCGCCGCGGCGCTGGCGGATCCGGGGCTTGCGGCCATGGGCGCCCGCGCCCGGCAGGTGGCCGAGGCGCGTTTTGACAATGCCCGGCTGCTGGCAGAACTGGAAATGCGGATGCGGGCGCTGGCGGGTCGCTGAGGCGGCGGACGGAAGCCCGCGGGGATGCCGCGCGGCCGCAAGCCATCCCGGGGGCGAGAGGCGCGAGAAGCCGCTTGAATGCCGGCGCGCGGCTCGTCATTCTGCCCCGAACCGCGGCGCGCTTTTCCGTGACCGGCGGATCAGTCAGGTTGAAACGGTTCTGTGACGCCCCCAGATATTGGGGCGGAAATGCGGGGAAGGCCGAGGGCTGCCGAAAGCCGGGGCCGGGACCTTCCTGCCGAACAGAGGATAGAGCATGAACGAACCCCTTGCCTCCAGCTATCCGGTCCTGCCGCTGCGCGACATCGTGGTCTTCCCCCACATGATCGTGCCGCTGTTCGTGGGCCGCGAAAAGTCGGTGCGCGCGCTGGAAGAGGTCATGGCCGATGACAAGCAGATCCTGCTGTCCAGCCAGATCGACCCCGCCGTGGACGATCCCGGCGCCGACGGCATCTACCGTGTCGGCGTGCTGGCTTCGGTGCTGCAACTGCTGAAGCTGCCGGACGGCACCGTGAAGGTGCTGGTCGAGGGGCGGGCGCGGGTGAAGATCACCGAATTCCTGCCGAACGACGCCTTTTTCGAGGCCCGCGCCGAACGCCTGTCGGAAACCGTGGGCGACCGCGAGGCCGAGGCCGCGCTGGTCCGGTCCGTGGCCGAGGATTTCGAGCGCTACGCCAAGATCAAGAAGAACATCCCCGAAGAGGCACTGACCGCCGTCGCCGAGGCGCGCGATCCGGCGAAGCTTGCCGATATCGCGGCGGGGCATCTGGGGATCGAGGTCGCGCAGAAGCAGGACCTGCTGGAAACGCTCGACATCGCCACGCGGCTGGAAAAGGTCTTTGGCCTGATGCAGGGCGAGATGTCCGTCATCCAGGTCGAGAAGAAGATCAAGTCGCGCGTCAAGACGCAGATGGAGCGGACGCAGCGCGAATACTACCTGAACGAGCAGATGAAGGCGATCCAGCGCGAGCTTGGCGATGGCGACGAAAGCCAGAACGAGATTGCGGAACTGGAAGAGCGCATCGCCGCCACCAAGTTCTCGAAGGAGGCGCGCGAGAAGGCGCAGGCCGAGCTGAAGAAGCTGAAGTCGATGTCGCCGATGTCGGCAGAGGCGACGGTCGTGCGCAATTACCTCGACTGGATGCTGTCGCTGCCCTGGGGCGTGAAGTCCAAGGTCAAGAAGGATCTGTCGCTGGCCGAGAAGGTGCTCGACACCGATCACTACGGGCTGGAAAAGGTCAAGGAGCGGATCGTCGAATATCTCGCCGTGCAGGCGCGTTCGACCAAGCTCAAGGGGCCGATCCTCTGCCTCGTCGGCCCTCCGGGCGTCGGCAAGACCTCGCTGGGGCGCAGCGTGGCCAAGGCCACGGGGCGCGAGTTCATCCGCATCAGCCTGGGCGGCGTGCGTGACGAATCCGAAATCCGCGGCCACCGGCGGACCTATATCGGCTCGATGCCCGGCAAGATCATCCAGGCGCTGAAGAAGGCCAAGACGACCAACCCGCTGATCCTGCTCGACGAGATCGACAAGATGGGGCAGGACTTCCGCGGCGACCCGGCCAGCGCGATGCTGGAGGTGCTGGACCCGGAACAGAACGCGACCTTCGTGGACCACTATCTGGAAGTGGAATACGACCTGTCGAACGTGATGTTCCTGACCACCGCCAACAGCTACAACATGCCCGGCCCGCTGCTGGACCGGATGGAGATCATCAGCCTCGCCGGCTATACCGAGGACGAGAAGCGCGAGATCGCCAAGCAGCATCTGCTGCCGAAGCAGGTCAAGAACCACGGCCTGAAGAAGGGCGAGTTCACCGTCACCGATGCCGGCCTGACCGAGATGATCCGCACCTATACCCGCGAGGCCGGGGTGCGGAACCTCGAACGCGAGATCGCCAAGCTGGCGCGGAAGGCCGTGACCAAGATCCTCAAGAAAGAGGCGCAGACCGTCACCGTGGACGCCGACAATGTCGAGGACTTCCTCGGCGTGAAGCGGTTCCGCTATGGCCTGGCCGAGAAGGAGGATCAGGTGGGCGTCGTCACCGGGCTGGCCTGGACCAGCGTGGGCGGTGACCTGCTGCAGATCGAGGCGCTGAAGCTGCCGGGCAAGGGCCGGATGAAGACCACCGGCAAGCTGGGCGACGTGATGAAGGAGTCGATCGAGGCGGCGTCGAGCTATGTCCGCTCGGTGGCGCCGGCGGTCGGGGTCAAGCCCCCGGTCTTCGACAAGATCGACATCCATGTCCACGTCCCGGACGGGGCGACGCCCAAGGACGGGCCTTCGGCAGGTCTGGCGATGGTGACCTCCATCGTGTCGGTCCTGACCCAGATCCCGGTGCGCAAGGACATCGCCATGACCGGCGAGGTGTCGCTGCGCGGCAACGCGATGGCGATCGGCGGGCTGAAGGAAAAGCTGCTGGCGGCGCTGAGGGGCGGCATCAAGACCGTGATGATCCCCGAAGAGAATGCCAAGGACCTGCCCGAGATCCCGGACAGCGTGAAATCGGGGCTGGAGATCATTCCGGTCAGCCATGTGCGCGAGGTTCTTGCCCGCGCGCTGGTGCGCCAGCCCGAGCCGGTGGAATGGGACGAGGCGGCCGAAGAGGCGGCGGCCCGCGCGGCGGCCCAGCAGGCCGGCAGCGGGCAGATGGGCCACGTGGCCCACTGATCCTGCCACGGGATTGAAACGGGAAGGGGGCGTGCCGTCGGGCGCGCCCCTTTCTGTTCCGGCCATGCGGTCTGGCCGAATCGTGCCGCTGGCGGTGCGGGCAGCGCTGCGATATGATTCGCCTGTATCCGTTTCACCGGCCCGGAAGGCGACCCGCATGACCAAGACCCCGACCCCGCGCAGCCCGGCCGCATCCCGCAGCCGCAGCACGGCCGCCAAGGCCGATCCGGCCGCCGACGCCCCGGCGAAGAAGACGCCCGCCCGCAAGCCCAAGGCCGCGGCGGCGCCTGCCGTCACCCCTGCAGACACCCTCGTTGACGCACCCGCGCCGGAGGCCGCCGAGCCGGCGCCCGCCGGGCCGGTCCTGCGGAAGAAGGACCTGATCGACCGGGTGGTCGCGGCCTCGGGCGCGAAGAAGAAGGTGGCGAAGGACGTGGTCGAGGCGACGCTGCAGGTGCTGGGCGACGCGCTGGCCGCGGGCGACCAGCTGGTGCTGCCGCCCTTCGGCCATGCCCATCGCACCAAGACCAAGGACACCGCCGCGGGCGGGGCCACGCTGACGGTCAAGCTGCGCCGGGGCGGGGCGAAGAAGCCCGCCGGCACGGCTGCCGAAAGCGGCGCAGAAACTGCCGCCGAGGGGCTTGCAGAGCCGGCCGAGTGAGGCTATCCAGCACGCCACCGGGTGATTAGCTCAGCGGTAGAGCGCTTCGTTCACATCGAAGATGTCAGGAGTTCGAATCTCTTATCACCCACCATCATTCGCGCCTGCGCCCGCGCCCCGGCATCGTCCGGGGCGTTTTGCTGTCGGGGCTCCGGTTTGCGGAACCGGGCGTGTGGCTGGTTCGTTGGCCCTGCGCAATCGCAAGGAGGCCGACATGAGCGACAGCACGAAGCGTCCCGACGAAGCCGCCCCGGAGGGCACGCCCTCGGACCATCCCGGCTCCACCACCCGCAAGGGCGAGTCGCAGCGGCCGGCAGAGCCGGCGAAGCCGATCTCCGAGGAGAATCGCGAACTGCGCCACGGCGAGAAAGACTGACACGCCGGCTGCGACGCCGCGATGACCCTCGAACAGGGCGGCCGATCCGGGGCCGCCCTTGTCATGTCCGGCTCCCCGTGTTGCGGCCCCTCCCGCGCCCGCGCGCGCCCCCGATACCCGACGGTGACCGGCGCTGCGGCTGACTGTGCCGCGCCCCGCGACGGGCGCGGGGCAGGAGGGACCGGCATGAGACAGGCTTGCTCGCCGCGCGGGATCGCGGCGCTGATGGCGCATGAGGGCATCGTGCCCGCGCCCTATCGCGACGCGGCGGGGATCTGGACCTTCGGCATCGGCCATACCGCCGCCGCCGGCGCGCCCGATCCGGCACGGATGCCGCGCGGGATGCCCACGGATCTCGACGCGGCACTGGCGCGGGCGGTGCAGCTCTTCGCCGCGGATCTGGCGCGCCACGCGGCAGAGGTGGCGGCGGCACTGGCGGTGCCGGTCGCGGCGCATGAATTCGACGCGGCGGTCAGCTTCCATTTCAACACCGGCGCCATCGCCCGGGCCGACTGGGTGCGCCGGCTGAACGCGGGCGACCGGCCGGGCGCGGCGGCGGCGATGATGAACTGGACCCGGCCCGCCGCCCTGCGTCCGCGGCGCGAGGCGGAACAGAGGCTGTTCCGCGACGGCATCTATCCCGACCAGCCGGTGCCGGTCTGGCAGGTGGACACCGCAGGCCGCGTCCGCTGGCAGCCCTTGCGGCAGCTCTCGCCCGAGGCGGCGGCGGCGCTGGTCCAGGCACCGGCAAAGGCGCCACCCGCGCCGGGCTGGATCGACGCGCTGGTCCGGGCCGCCGCACGGCTGCTGGCGGGGAGGGTCGCGTGATGCATCTCTCCCCCGTCCTCGCCCGGATCGCGCTGCGCTATGCCGCGGGCGCACTGGTGGCCTATGGCCTGCTTGCCCCCGAGACCGGCCGGCAGATCGCCGTCGATCCCGATCTGGCGCTGATCCTCGGCGCGCTGATCGGCATGCTGGCCGAGGCCGCCTATGCCCGGGTCAGGGCGCGCGGAGGCCGGACATGATCGCGCGGCTGCTGGCATGGCTCCTGCGCGGCGGCGGCCGGGCGATCGCGGCCCGGCTGGCGGAGGCCCACACGGCCCGCGCCGCCGCCGCGACCGAGGCCGATCGCCTGCAGGCGGACCTGCGGATCCGCGCGCTGGAGGCGGAAGAGGCCGCCGCCGCCCGTCTGGCCGACCTGCGTCGGGCCACCGCCGGCCAGTGGGAGATGCGGGCGCTGGTGATGACCGCGGGCCTGCCCGCCGCCGCGCATTTCGGCGCCGTCTGCCTCGACAGCGCGCTGCCGGGCCTGTTCCCCGGCTGGGTCGTGCAGGCGCTGCCGGGGCCGATGGCGGACTGGCAGGGCTCGATCCTGCTCAGCCTTTTCGGGCTTTCCGCGGCGAAGGGCGTGGCGGCGGTGCTGGCGGCGCGGCGCTAGCGCCCGCCCCCTGCAGCTGACCCAAATATCCCGGGGGGAGGCTGCGGCAGCAGCCGGGGGGCAGCGCCCCCCTCCGCCCTCTCAGCCCTCCAGCACCAGCAGGTCCGCGGGCGCCAGCGAGACCTGCACCCGGTCGCCCGGCTGGGGCGGGGGCTGGTCGGGGCGGTTGAAGGTGTCGAGCGACAGGGTCGACAGCCCCGCCTTCGCCTTGACCCGGATCACCGCGCCCAGGAAATCGACCTCGGTGATCTCGGCAGGCAGGATCAGGTCGCGGCCCGGCGCCGCGCCCAGGCTCACCGCCTCGGGCCGGCAGGCCAGCGTCACCCGCTCGCCCGCGGGCAGGGGGCGGGACAGCGCCACTTCCTGATGGCCGATCCGCACCCGGCCCGCGTTCGGGTCCAGCACCGCCGCCTCGATCCGGTTCAGCTGCCCCACGAATTCCGCGACGAAGCGGGTGGCGGGGCGGTTGTAGATCTCGAAGGGGCGGCCGATCTGTTCGGCGATGCCGCCATACATCACCGCCACCCGGTCGGAAATCGACAGCGCCTCTTCCTGGTCATGAGTGACGAAGATCGTGGTGATCCCGAGGTCGCGCTGGATCTCGCGGATCTGGGCGCGGAGGCTGACGCGGATCTTGGCGTCCAGCGCCGACAGCGGCTCGTCGAGCAGCAGCACCTGCGGGCGCGGTGCCAGCGCCCGGGCCAGCGCCACCCGCTGCTGCTGGCCGCCCGACAGCTGGAACGGATAGCGGGCGCCCAGATCGGGCAGGCCGATCATCTGCAGCATCTCCTGCACGCGGCGGGCGCGCTCCTCGCCGCCCACGCCCTTGACCTTCAGCCCGAAGGCCACGTTCTCGGCCACGGTCAGGTTGGGGAACAGCGCATAGGCCTGGAACACCATGCCGATGCTGCGCTGGTTCGGGCGCAGATGCGTCACGTCCTTGCCGTCGATGCGGATCGTGCCCGAGGTCGGCGTCTCGAACCCCGCCACCATCCGCAGCACCGTGGTCTTGCCGCAGCCCGACGGCCCGAGGAAGGACACGAACTCGCCCTTCTCCACCGACAGGCTGAAATCCTTGACGACGCGGGTGGGTCCGAAGGACTTTTCCAGATGCTCGATCGTGAGGAAGGTCATCGACGCTCTACCCTGTTGTGTTTGCTCAGCCGCGTGGCCAGCTGGATCAGGCCCATGCAGGCCCAGGTGATGGTGAAGGCGATCACCGCCAGCGCGGCGGGTTCATAGGCGCGGTTGCCGCCCATCCAGACCATGTAGGGGCCGAAGGCGGGGCGGTTCAGCAGCGCCGCAAGGACATATTCGCCGATGACGATGGCGAAGGTCAGGAAGGCGCCCGACAGGATCGAGACCAGCACGTTCGGCAGGATGATCCGGCCGAGGATGGTGCCCCAGCCGGCGCCGAGGCTTTGCGCGGCCTCGGTCAGGGTGCCCACGTCGATGGTGCGCAGCCCGGTATCCACGGCCCGGTACATGTAGGGCAGGGACAGCGTGGCATAGCCGAACATCAGCAGGATGTTGGTGCCCATCGCGGTGCCGGTCATCGGCAGCCAGCTCGAGGTGTTGTAGAGCCGGATATAGCCGAAGACGATGACGATGGGCGGGATCACCAGCGGCAGCAGGGTGACGAATTCCACATAGGGCCGCAGCCAGGGCAGTTTCAGCCGCACCCAGAAGGCGGTGGGGGCGACGATCAGCACCCCCAGCACGATCGTGCACAGCGCCATCACCACCGAATAGCTGAAGGTGGCGACGAATTGCGGATCGCTCAGCACGTTGCGATAGGCGTCGAAGGAATATTCGCCCCGCCGCGCCCGCAGGCTGAACTCGAACATGCCGATCAGCGGCAGGAAGAAATAGAGCAGCCCCAGCACGAAGGCGATCCAGGACCAGACCTTCGGCGAGGCGAGGTTCGGCCGGAAGCGGCGGCCCGGGCCGGGGGCCGGCAGGGAACCGGGCACGGGGCCGGCGACGGGGGCGCGGGGGGACAGGTCCTGCACGGTCATTTCAGCCACCGTTCGGCGCGGGCGCGCAAGAGGATGTAGGCCAGGTTGGCAAGCCCGGTGATGACGATCATTCCGAAGGCCACGGCATATCCCAGATGCGGATTGCCCAGCACATCGCCCCGGATCTGCGCGAAGAGGATGATCGGCGCGATCGACAGCGACGACCCGGTCAGCGCCATCGCCGTCGCCACCGCGCCGAAGCTGTTGGCGAAGAGCAGCGCGAAGGTGCCGAGCAGCGAGGGCCACAGCACCGGCAGCGCCACCATGCGCCAGTATTGCGCCCCGGTGGCGCCCAGGCTTTCGGCCGCCTCGCGCCATTCCCGCTTCAGCCCGTCGAGCGCGGGGGTGATGATCAGCACCATCAGCGGGATCTGGAAGTAGAGATAGGTCAGCACCAGCCCGGTGAAGGTGATCAGGTTGAAGCCGAGCGCCATCAGCCGGATGCCGAACAGCTCGTTCAGCAGCACCGTGACCAGCCCCAGCCGGCCCAGCGTGGCGATGAAGGCGAAGGCCAGCGGCACGCCCGCGAATTGCGAGGCGACGCCCGAGAAGGTCATCAGCGCCGAGCGGATCGCCGGCGGCAGCCCGCCGCGGGTGACGGCGGCGGCCAGCAGCAGCCCGAACAGGCAGCCGAGCCCGGCCGAGATCAGGCTGAGCTTGATGGAAATCCAGAAGGGGCCGAGGATCTGCGGCGTGAACAGGCCCGCAAGGTTGCCCAGGGTGAAGGCACCCTCGGGCGTGCGGAACGCGCCCAGCACGATGTTCAGCGTCGGCAGGATCAGGAACAGCACCGCGAAGGCGGCGAAGGGCGCGATGCCGATCCATGTCGTCGGCAGGCGCAGCGGCCTGCGCGCCGGTCGTGCCGCGCCCGCGCTGTCGGCAGAGGTCGCGCCGGTCATCTCGGTCATCCCTGTCCCCCGGTTGCGGGTCCGGCCGCGGGGGCCGGACCTCGTTTCGGCTTGCGGTCGGGGCCGCGGGCGCGGCCCCCCGAGGCGTTACTGGACGTTGGCGCCGACGACGCTATCCCAGCCACCGGACACGGCGGCCTTGTTGGCTTCCTGCTGTTCCACGGTCGGGAACACGGCGCGGGCATAGCCCTCGGCCGGGGGCAGCGCGTCCAGCAGTTCCTGCGGGATCTTGCCGGCCTCGACCATCGCGTTGAAGCGGGCGGGGTGGCAGTAGCCGGCCAGCCAGCCGAGCTGACCTTCGTCCGAGTACAGGTATTCCATCCACAGCTTGGCCGCGTTCGGATGCGGCGCATAGGCCGAGATCGCCTGGACGTAGACGCCGGCGAGGCTCGGGCCTTCGGGGATCACGACTTCCATCGGGGGGTTGCCGGCCAGCGAGTCGCGCCAGGCGAGCAGGTTGTAGTCCCAGGCAGCGACGATCGGGGTCTGGCCCTGGGCGATGGTGCCCGACTTGGCGGTGACCGGGACGAAGTTGCCGGCCTTGTTGATCTCGGCCATCAGCTCGAGGCCCTTCTCGCCCGACTCGGTGCCCGGCTCGGCGCCGCGCGACATGCCGGCCGACATCAGCGCCAGGATCGCCTGGTTCGAGGCGCGCGGGTCGCCGGTCAGCGCGAAGGAGGCGGCATATTCCGGCTTCAGCAGGTCTTCCCAGGACATCGGCACGTTGTCCACCAGATCGGTGTTCACGCCGAAGGCCATGACGCCGTAATAGTCGCCATACCAGTAGCCGTCCGGATCCTTCACGTCATCCGGGATCTCGTCCCAGGTCGCGACCTTGTAGGGCTGGATCAGGCCCTCGTCCTTGGCCTGCGGGCCGAAGGCGAGGCCCACGTCCAGAACGTCGGGCGCCTGCGGGCCGGTGTTGCCCTGGTTGGCGCGGACGGCTTCCAGTTCGTCGGCAGAGCCCGCGTCGGGGTTCAGCTCGTTCACTTCGATCTCGGGATACTTCGCCTTGAAGCCCTCGATGACCTTGCCATAGCCGCACCAGTCATGGGGCAGGGCGATGGTGGTCAGCATGCCTTCGGCCTTGGCCGCGGCTTCCAGTTCGGCCATCGACTGCGCCTGGACCATCGCGGTCGAGGCCAAGAGCGAGGCGAGGGCGAGCGTGCCCGTCACTTTGGTGATCATCTTCAACTCCCAGGGTTCCGGTTCCGGTTCGACCGTCGGCAAGGTGCCGCCCAGTCTCCAGCGGCGGGCCTAGCGGCGGTTCGCGTAAGTAATGTGACACTGCGTTCCGGTGCAGGGGGCCGCTTCTGCGCGGCGGTTGCCCCCGCGTCAGATGGGACGCGAGGTGCTGCAGTCGCAGTCGCAGGAAACCGACGCTTTGGCCCGGGATTCCGACATTCGCGCCGCATCCGGCGGCGTGCCGGTCAGTCCTCGCCCAGAAACGCCGCCACCATCGCCGAATCCGGCCGCGCCAGATCGTCGATCACGTCGAAATGGTGCCGGCCGGGCTGTTCGACGCTGCGGACCGGGCAGCCGAGCCCGGACCAGACGGCGGCGATCGTGCGGGTCTGGCCGAGGAAGGCAGGCCGTTCCCCGGCACCGACCCAGGCCGTCACCTCGATCCCGTCGCGCGGTTCGCAGAGCGCGGGGCTTTCGGCGCGGGCCGCGGCGAGCTGCGTCAGCCCCAGGGCCGGCGCCATGCGCGTGTGCCGCAGCGGCCGCAGGTCGGCCAGCGCGCTGATGGCCAGCACCCCGGTCAGGCGGCGGGCCACCGGCTCCGCCAGAGGGCTGTCGGCGCAGGCCAGCCGCAGCGCCAGTTGCGCCCCGGCCGAATGCCCCGCCAGCCGGATCGGCCCCGGCACCCGGGCCCCCGCCGCGCCGGCCGCCGCGGCGCAGGCGGCAAGGATGCCGGGCAGGTCCGCCCCGGGCGCGAGCGGGTAGGAGGGGATCGCCACCGCCCAGCCCCGGGCCAGCGCCCCCGCCGCCAGATGCGACCAGTCCTCGCGCCCGAAGGCCATCCAGTAGCCGCCATGCAGGAAGAGGGCCAGCCCACGGGGCGGGCCATCCGGATGGAAGAGGTCGAGGCACTCGCGCGGATCGGTGCCATAGCGCAGCCCGGCCTCGACGCGCCCGGGCGTCGCGTCGCGCAGATCCGCCACGAAGCCCGTTGCCCGCGCCTGCCAGCGGGCCGGATAGTCGGCGCCGCCGGGGATATGGGCGGCATTGGCATAGGCGTCGTCCCAGTCGATGGTCACAGGCATGGCCTTCGGTTTGCGCCGATGTCATCGGCGGGTTGCACGGGGCGGGAGCCTGGCCGCCCGCGCCGGCGGCGTCTCGCCCGCCCGCGACCATCTTGTGTGCGAAAAGCCGCGACCGGAACCGCATTTCGCGCGCGCGGCATTCGCCGCCCTTGCCAGAACGGGTTAAGCTACGACATAGGCACGCAGCAGATTTGCCCGCGCTTGCAGCGGGCGCCCTTCGTTCCTGTTGCCCTTCGTGGAGTTTCCGCCCGTGCTGCGACCCTTGCGTCCCGTCACACCGTCCCCCCGGCCCGCGTTCCGCCGGCTGATGCCCGCGGCGCTGGTCCTCGTGGCCGCGCTGGCCGCCGGCCCGCTGGCCGCCGAGACCGCGCCCGGACAGCCAATCCCGGTTTCCGCCCCGGCGGCGGAACCGGCCTTCGCCCCGGCCTATGGCGCGGCGCAGCCCTTCAGCTTCGACCTGCTGGCCGAACGCGCCCGGGCGATGGCGGCGGCGCCCTGGCACGCGCCCGAGGTGGCCCAGCCCGAGGTGCTGGAACGGATCGACTATGACGCGCATTGGCGCATCCGCTTTCGCCCCGAGGCGACGGTGACGGTGGGCGACGTGCCGATGCAGTTCTTCCATCTGGGCACCTATTTCCGCAGCCCGGTGAAGATGAGCGTCGTCGAGGGCGGCGAGGCGCGCGAGGTTCTGTACGATCCGCGCTTCTTCGACATGCCCGAGGACAGCCCCGCCCGGGCGCTGACGCAGGGCACGGGCTTTGCCGGGTTCCGGCTGATGCGGCCGGACATGAAGACCGACTGGATCAGCTTCCTCGGCGGCGCCTATTTCCGCACCGACGGCGCGCTGCGGCAATACGGCCTGTCGGCGCGCGGCCTGGCGATCAACACCGGCCTGTCGATCCCCGAGGAATTTCCGCGTTTCAGCGAGTTCTACATCGAGAAGCCGCAGGACGGATCGGCCACGGTGATCATCCATGCGCTGATGGACAGCCCTTCGGTCACCGGCGCCTACCGGATGGTGACGACCAATACCGAAGGGCAGGGGCAGGTGATGGAGATCTCCAGCCGCCTGTTCTTCCGCCAGCCGGTGGAGCGGTTGGGGATCGGGCCGCTGACCTCGATGTTCTGGTATTCCGAGACGAACCGGGTGCTGGGCTTCGACTGGCGGCCCGAGGTGCATGACACCGACGGGCTGATGATGGTGATGGGCAATGGCGAACAGGTCTGGCGCCCGCTGCACAACCCCTCGCGCGTCGTCACCTCCAGCTTCGTGACGGAAAACCCGCAGGGCTTCGGCCTGATCCAGCGCGACCGCGACTATGAGAATTACGAGGATGACGGGGTGTTCTACGACAAGCGCCCCGCCGTCTGGATCGAGCCGCTGTCGCCCTGGGGCAAGGGACAGGTGCAACTGGTCGAGATCCCGACCAATGACGAGATCTACGACAATATCGTCGCCTACTGGAACCCGGCCGAGCCGCCCCAGGCCGGGCAGGAACTGGACTTCGACTATCGCCTGCACTGGGGCGTCGATGCGCCCGTCTCCTCGCCGCTGGCCCGCACCGTGGCCAGCCGGATCGGCGCGGGCGGCGTGCCCGGCCATCCGCGCCCGGCGGGGCACCTGAAATTCGCGCTGGATTTCGAGGGGCCGGCGGTCGACGGCCTCGGCCAGCAGGACGGCGTCACGCCCGAGATCACGCTGCCGGAGGGCGTCGATCTGGTGCAGGCTTATGCGCTGCCGGTGGTGGGCACCGACCGCTGGCGGCTGATCTTCGACATCGCCGCCAACGGGGCCGAGACGGTGGACATCCGGGCCTATCTGTCGCGGCAGGGCCAGCCGCTGACCGAGACCTGGCTGGGCCAGGTGCAGCCCGCGCAATACGACCGCGCCCGCTGAGCGCCCGGTCCTCCGGCCCCGTGCGGGGCCGGTCTTCCCTCTATTTCATAGTCCCGGACTCGGCATTTGTCCTGCCGGGCCCGGCCGGGTCCGGGCCGTGCCCGCAGCCGCGCCTGCGGTTTTCCACAATTGACGCCCGGGAAGCCCCCCCTGCGACAGCAGCGTGATTGACGCCTTATCGCGGCTTCGCCATAGGAAGGCGCAATGGGGCCGGAACGGCCGCATCCAACAGGGGTACAGGTGACAGGGAGGACGGTATGGGTGGGCTTCTAGGCCTTTCCAGGCTCATCGACCGCGCCAACGAGGCGATCGGGCGGGCGGTGGCCTGGCTGATCCTCGTGGCAATCGTGGTGAGCGCAGGCAACGCGATCGTGCGCAAGACGCTGAACACATCGTCGAACGCATGGCTGGAACTGCAATGGTATCTGTTCGGGGCGGCGTTCCTGCTGGCCGCGGCCTATACGCTGAAGCAGAACGAACATATCCGCATCGACATCCTCTATGGCGCGCTGCCGCGGCGGGTGCAGCACTGGATCGACCTCTTGGGGCATATCTTCTACCTGATGCCCTTCGCCCTGCTGATGATCTATTATCTCGTCCCCTATGTGCTGCGGTCCTGGGAACTGGGCGAGGTCTCTACCAATTCGGGCGGGCTGATCCTGTGGCCGGCCAAGCTGCTGCTGCTGATCGGCTTCTTCCTGCTGGCGCTGCAGGGCGTGTCGGAGATCATCAAGAAGATCGCGGTGATGACCGGGCAGATCCCCGATGACGGGCCGCATGGCTCGTCCCATGGCGCGGCGGATACGGTCGCCGAAGCCTCGGCCGGGGAGAGCCGCTGATGGAATTCATCGCCACCAACCTCGCCCCGATCATGTTCGGATCGCTGATCCTGTTCCTGATCGTGGGTTATCCCGTGGCCTTCGCGCTGGCCGCGAACGGGTTGCTGTTCTTCTTTATCGGGGTCGAGCTTGCGCCGCTGTCGAACGGGGTGATCTCGCTCGACTGGCCGCTGCTCAACACCATGCCGAACCGGCTGTGGGGGGTGATGTCGAACGAGACATTGCTTGCCATTCCCTTCTTCACCTTCATGGGGATCGTGCTGGAACGGTCCGGCATGGCCGAGGACCTGCTCGACACCATCGGCCAGCTGTTCGGCCCGGTGCGGGGCGGCCTGGCCTATGCCGTGGTGATCGTGGGCGCGCTGCTGGCCGCCACCACCGGCGTGGTCGCGGCCTCGGTCATCGCCATGGGCCTGATCTCGCTGCCGATCATGCTGCGCTATGGCTATGACCGCAGGCTGGCCTCGGGCGTGATCGCGGCCTCGGGCACGCTGGCGCAGATCGTGCCGCCGAGCCTCGTGCTGATCGTGCTGGCCGACCAGCTGGGCCGGTCGGTCGGCGACATGTACAAGGGCGCGCTGATCCCGGGGCTGGTGCTGACCGGCTTCTACCTGCTTTACATCTTCGTGCTGTCGATCGTCGCACCGTCGCGCGTGCCGGCCCTGCCGAAGGAGGCGCGGACGCTGGGATCGGGCATCACCTCGTTCTTCGTGGCGATGGCGGTCTGCATCGCGATCACCTGGGGCGCGATCTACTGGCTGGAACCCTCGATGGGCGCGGATGCCGACATCATCGGCTTCGGCATCGGGGTGCTGGTGATCTATGCCGCCGCGCTGATCGACAAGGGGCTGAAGCTGAACCTGATGTCGCGGCTGGCGCAGCAGGTGATCATCGTGCTGATCCCGCCGCTGGCGCTGATCTTCCTCGTGCTCGGCACCATCTTCCTCGGCGTGGCGACGCCGACCGAAGGCGGGGCGATGGGGGCCGTGGGGGCGCTGGTCCTCGCGGCGGCCAAGGGCCGGCTGAACATGGGCGTCATCAGCCAGGCGCTGCACTCGACGACCCGGCTGTCGGCCTTCGTCATGTTCATCCTGATCGGGGCGCGGGTCTTCTCGCTGACCTTCTACGGGGTGAACGGGCATCTGTGGGTCGAACATCTGCTGACCTCGCTGCCGGGCGGCGAGGTGGGCTTCCTGATCGTGGTGTCGGTGCTGGTCTTCTTCCTGGCCTTCTTCCTCGACTACTTCGAACTGGCCTTCATCATCGTGCCGCTGCTGGTGCCGCCGGCCGAGGCGCTCGGGATCGACCTGATCTGGTTCGGGGTGATCCTCGCGGTGAACATGCAGACCTCGTTCATGCACCCGCCCTTCGGCTTCGCGCTGCACTTCCTGCGATCGGTGGCGCCGCGGCTGCCGTTCAAGGACCGGGTGACGGGCCAGACGGTGCAGCCGGTGACGACCGGGCAGATCTACCTCGGCGCGGTGCCGTTCCTGGTGATCCAGCTGGTGATGATCGTGGTGGTGGTGGCCTTCCCGCAGATGGTCATGCACTACAGGGGCCCGGCCGTGGACATGGAGAATGTCACGATCACCCTGCCGCAGCTCGGCGGCGGGCTGGGTGGCGGCGGGCTGGGTGGCCTGGGCGGCGGTCTCGGCGGTGGTCTCGGCGGTGGCTTGGGCGGCACGGCACCGGCACCGGGCGCCGCGCCCGCGCCGGGGGCCGCGCCCGGACTGGCTCCGGGACTGGCACCAGGACTGGCTCCGGGGGCCGCGCCGGCACCCGCGCCGGCCACCCCGGCGGCACCTGCCCCGGCACAGCCGGGCGGCCTTGGCGGGCTGCCGCCGGGGCTGCAGCAACCGGGGACGGCGGCGCCTGCGGGCAACTGATCGCCTCGTCCAGACGACACACGGCGGCCCCCTGGGGCCGCCGTTTCCGTTTCCGGGGGGCAGGCTATCGGTGCCGGCATTCCACGACGAGATGCAAAAAAGGCCCCGCGGCATCACCGCGGGGCCTCGTCACTCGATGCGATCCGGGATCAGAGCTTGCCGGCGTTCTGCTGGATCATCATGAACGTGTCGTAGTTGTATTCCGCGATCTGCGCCCAGGTGTAGTTCTCGCTGCGGAAGGCCTTGATCGACTGCCAGATCTTGGCGAAGGCCGGGTTCGAGGCCTCCATTTCGGCATAGACCTCGTTCGCCGCGTTGAAGCAGGCCTCGAGGATCTCGGGCGAGAAGGGACGCAGCTGCGTGCCCTGCGCGACCAGCGACTTGATGGCGGTGGGGTTCTTGTAGTCGTACTTGGCCAGCATGTCGTGGTCGGCGGCCATCGCGGCGGTGCGCAGCAGCGACTGATAGGCGGGCGGCAGGCCCTCATAGGCGGCCTTGTTGAAGTAGAAGTGGACCGTCGGGCCACCTTCCCACCAGCCGGGATAGTAGTAGTAGGGCGCGACCTTGAAGAAGCCCAGCTTCTCGTCGTCATAGGGGCCGACCCATTCGGCAGCGTCGATGGTGCCCTTTTCCAGCGACGGATAGATGTCGCCGCCGGCGATCTGCTGCGGCACCACGCCAAGGCGTTCCATCACCTTGCCGGCGAAGCCGCCGACGCGCATTTTCAGGCCCTGCATGTCGGCCACGGTGTTGATTTCCTTGCGGAACCAGCCACCCATCTGCACGCCGGTATTGCCGCCGGGCAGGGCGTAGATGTTGTGCTGCGCCAGGAACTCGTTGTACAGGTCGATACCGCCGCCATGGTAGTGCCAGGCGTTGATGCCGCGGGCCGACAGCGAGAAGGGCACGGCCGCCGCCACCGCGTAGGTCGGGTCCTTGCCCCAGTAGTAGTAGCCCACCGTGTGGCAGGCCTCGATGTTGCCGGCGGTCACCTCGTCGGCGGCCTGCAGGCCGGGCACCAGTTCGCCGGCCGGGAAGACCTGGATCTGGAAGTTGCCGTCGGTCGCCTCGCTCAGGAACTTCGACAGCGCGTCGGCGCCGCCATAGATCGTGTCCAGCGATTTCGGGAATGACGAGGTCAGGCGCCAGGTCACCTTCGGCATGGTTTGCGCGACGGCGGGTGCAGCCAGCGCGGCCGAGGCGGCGGCAGCGGCCCCGCCGACGCTGGCCTTGGTCAGAAATGAACGACGGTCCATCAGGATCCTCCCTAAGAAACGATAGTCGAGACCGCACGGGAGGATTCCGCGGTTGTTCCGCGGTGTTGCCGTCTCCCTCCCCGGACGGTTCCGGCGTCACGTTTGCATGGGGGCGCAGGCTCTGTCCAGCGCCGGCGCATCGCCAGCGCCCCTTCGCCGCATCCGGCGCCCGGGCGGGCGGTGCGCGGGCCGTGCAAGGCGGCGGGCGCTGCCCCCTGACGCAGCATTCGCCCAAGGCGCGGGCAGTCGGATGGGCGGTTAACCTATGGTCAACACTCGGCATTCCCCGTGATCCCCGCTAGGGCGGACCGGACGAACCGCGCGCCGATTCCGTCGCCGGAATGTCGCATATGGAACTGCCCTTTTGCGGGCGGAATGTTTGGTTTGGGCCGCAGGGGGAACGGCCGGGCGGTCATGCGGGCAGGCGGCCGGCACCGCCCCGGCGGGACGGGTGGTGACGGTGACGGACGAGGATTTCGACTACATCATCGTCGGCGCCGGGTCCGCCGGCTGCGTGCTGGCCGAACGGCTGACCGCCTCGGGCCGGTACCGGGTGCTGCTGCTGGAGGCGGGCGGCAGCGACCTGCGGCTGTTCGTGCAGATGCCGCTCGGCTATGGCAAGCTGTTCTACGACACCGGGGTCAACTGGGCCTATCGCGCCGAACCCGATCCGGGGCTGGCCGGGCAGGCCGATTACTGGCCGCGCGGCAAGGTGCTGGGCGGCTCCTCCTCGATCAACGCGATGGTCTGGATCCGGGGGCATCGCAGCGACTATGACGACTGGCGCGACGCGGGCAATCCGGGCTGGGGCTGGGACGCGGTGCTGCCCGCCTTCCGCGCCATCGAGGACTGGGAGGGCGGCGCCGACGACTGGCGCGGGCAGGGCGGGCCGCTGCACATCTCGGCCAACCGCGCCGGGCTGCATCCGCTGACCCATGCCTACGTCGCTGCCTGCGCCGCCGCGGGCCTGCCCGAGACCCCGGATTTCAACGGCGCGCAGCAAGAGGGCGCGGGCATCTACCAGCTGACGGTGAAGGGCGGGCGGCGGATGTCGGCGGCGCGGGCCTTCCTGCGCCCGGCCCTGCGGCGACGCAACCTGGTGCTGCGGACCCGGGCGCAGGCCACCGGCCTGATCTGGGAGGGCAACCGCGTGACGGGCGTGACTTACCGGCATCGCGGGGGCGAGCGGCGGGCGCGGGCGGGGCGCGAGGTGATCCTCGCCGCCGGGGCGGTCAACACGCCGCAACTGCTGCTGCTGTCGGGGATCGGGCCGGGGGCGGAGCTGCGGGCGATGGGCCTGGACGTGCGCCACGACAATCCGAATGTCGGCCAGCACCTGATGGACCATCAGGGCCTGAACTACACCTGGCGGATGACGGTGCCGACGCTGAACCAGCAGCTGCGCCCCTGGTGGGGCAAGGCGCTGGCCGGAGCGCGCTGGCTGCTGACGGGGGCGGGACCGTTGTCGATGTCGATCAACCAGGGCGGCGGCTTCTTCCGCACCGATCCGGCGCTCGACCGGCCGAACATGCAGCTTTACATGCAGGCCTTCTCGACCATCATCCCGCGCGTGGGCGAACGGCCGGTGCTGACGCCCGATCCCTTCCCGGGCCTGTCGCTGGGCCTGTCGAACTGCCGCCCGTCCAGCCGGGGCTGGATCCGGCTCGCCAGTGCCGATCCCTTCGCCGCGCCGCGCATTCAGCCCAACGCCTTTTCCACCGAGGGCGACGTGGCCGAGATGCTGGCGGCGGTGAAATTCCTGCGCCGGATCGCTGCCGCCCCGCCGCTGGCCGGGCTGATCGCCGAGGAGCTGCGCCCCGGCCCCGCCACCGCCACGGATGAGGAGCTGATCGCCGATTTCCGGCTGCGGTCGGGGACCGTCTATCACGCCTCGGGCACGGCGCGGATGGGGCCGGACCCGGCCGGCGCGGTGGTGGATGCGCGGCTGCGCGTGCATGGCGTGCCGGGGCTGCGGGTCGCCGATGCCTCGATCTTTCCCACCATCCCCGGCGGAAACACCAACGCCCCGGCGATCCTCGTCGGCTGGAAGGCGGCCGAGATGGTGCTGGAGGATGCGCGCTGACGGCGTCGCGACGTCCTAGACGAAGGCCCGCGTCGGCCGGTCGAACACCTTCCGGCCCATCAGGCTCGCCACCAGATCGACCATCAGCCGGGCCGTCCGCCCGCGTTCGTCGAGGAAGGGGTTCAGCTCCACGAGGTCGAGCGAGGTGACGAGCCCGCTTTCGTGCAGCAGTTCCATCACCAGATGCGCCTCGCGGAAGGTGGTGCCGCCCGGAACGGTGGTGCCCACGGCAGGCGCGATCGACGGGTCGAGGAAATCCACGTCCAGCGAGACATGCAGCAATCCGTTCCGGGATTTCACCACGTCCAGAAATTCCCGCAACGGCGCCACGATCCCGAATTCGTCCAGCACCCGCATGTCGTTGATGTCGATCTCGCCCTCCTGCAGCGCCGCATGTTCGGCGGGGTCGACCGAGCGGATGCCATAGAGGCTGATGTTCCCGGTCGGCAGCGGCGCGGGGAAGGGCGGGAAGGCGTCGAAGCCCGGGCGCCCGGCGATATAGGCCACGGGCGTGCCGTGCAGGTTGCCGGACTTCGTCGTCAGCGGCGTGTGATAGTCGGAATGCGCGTCCAGCCACAGCAGGAACAGCGGCCGGCCCACCGCCTGCGCATGGGCGGCGACGCCCGCGACCGACCCCAGCGACAGCGAATGGTCGCCGCCGAGAAAGATCGGGAACCCGCCCTCGGCCAGCGCCGCCCGGCCCGCGGCGGACAGCGCCTCGGTCCAGCCCACGGTTTCGGCAAGGGAATGCACCGCCGGGTTGGGGCAGGTCACCTCGCGCAGGGGCGGCAGCGCCACATCGCCGCGGTCGGTCACCTGATGGCCGAGGTCGGCCAGCATCCCGGCGATCCCCGCGACCCGATAGGCGGCCGGCCCCATCAGGCAGCCGGGGCGGCGCTGGCCGGTATCGACGGGCGCGCCGATCAGGTGACAGGCGATCTTGCCCGTCCGGGCGGCGGCTTCGGGCGGCGATTGGGTCATGGCATCCTCGCAGGGAAAAGCTGGCTCGCAGGGAAGGGCTGGCAGCCCGCATATCTGGCGGTGTCGCGGCGCGGGACGCAAGCATGGCGCGGCGGCAGTCCGGCGGCCCGGCATGAAAAAGGCGCCTCGGAGGGCGCCTTTCGCGGGCCAGGGCCCGCATCGCGAAGGGGGAGGCGGTTCAGCCGCCCCAGGTGCGGACCGGACCGCAATCCATGTGCACGAAGTTCGACCGCGAGTATTTGCCGACGCCGCCCGCGCTGCAGGCCGAGGCCGCCTTGAACATCTGCGACACCGACCGCGAGGTCAGCCGCAGGTCCGCCGCCTGGCCTTTCATGTGCAGCGAGTTCTTCGCCACGCCGCCCGACCGCGACCGCAGCATCGCATTGGTCTGGGGCGAGCGATAGCCCGAAAGCATCATGTAGGGTTCCGACACGTCCATCAGCCGGTGCGAGGCCGCGGCGATGTCGATGGTGCGCGCATCGAAGCGCACCGCCTGATCCGTGCGCCAGTCGCGCATGAAGTGATTGATTTCGGTCATCGCCTCGGGGATGTACTCGCCGTCCAGCCAGTAGATCGTGTCGAGGCTTTCGCCCGTCCGGCCCGAATACATGCGGATGCGGCGCACATCGCCCGCGCCGCGGAGGAAGCCGAAGGCATTGGAGTAGGTCGGGGCCGCCACGACAGCCGTCGCCGCGAAAATCCCCAGCACCCCGCGCCGCGAGATGCAACCGGTGTGGTCAGTCATGGATGCGCCTGTCCCGTCGTCTCGCCGCAGTTTTTTGCGGCATTCTTCAAGTTATCCCCAAGTGCACCGCGTTTATGCCATGCCCGGGGCATCCTGCCAACGCTCTCGTGGACGAACGGGCGGGCCGGCTGCGGGAATAGGCAGAATATTGCTTAATCCCGTGGCATTGCCGGGCCGTGGACAGCCGGCGCGCCTGCCTGTGGCCAAGATGCGACAATTCTGCGCTTGCGCTGCGCGCCACCCGTGGACAGCCGCGCGGCAAAGCCGCACCTTCCGCCGAAGGCGCGGCAAAAGCGATGTGGGGACAAGGTGATGCGGTCTGCGATCGGGCGGTTCGGGCGATGGACGGCGGTGGCGGCGCTGCTGGCGGGGGCGCCGCAGATGGCGGGCGCGACCGCCGACAGCCTGATCTCGCCTTTCGCGCAGGCCTTGGCCGAGGCCAGCGCCGGGTCCGGGGTGTTGCAGGACTTCTACCGCGCGCGTAACCAGATGCCGATCTGGACCACGCCCGAGGATGGCGCGCGGCGCGCGGCGCTGTTCGCGGCGCTGGACGGCGCGGCGGATCACGGGCTGCCGACGGGCCGCTATGACCCCGTCCGCCTGCGCGCGGGCATCGCCGCGATCCGCAGCGAAAGCGACCGCGCCCGGATCGAGGCAGAGCTGAGCCTCGCCTTCCTCGCCTATGCGCATGACATCAGTTCGGGCGTGCTGGACCCGGCGCGGATCGACGCCGGGATCGTGCGAGAGCTGCACCGCCCCGATCCGGCGGCGCTGCTGGCGGCCATCGCGGGGGCGGATCCGGCGCGGGTGCTGCGGGGGCTGGCGCCGCAGGCGCCGCAATATGCGCAATTGCGCAAGGCCCGGCTCGACCTGCGGCGCGCCATCGAGGGCGGTGGCTGGGGTGCCGAGGTTCCGGCGGGCAAGCTGCAGCCGGGCGACAGCGGCCCGGCGGTGGTGGCGTTGCGCGACCGGCTGGCGGCGATGGGCTATCTGGGCCGCACCGCCACGCGCGACTTCGACGGCATGCTGCAGGGGGCGGTCCAGCAGTTCCAGCTCGACCACGGGCTGACCCCGGACGGCATCGCCGGCGAGGCGACCATCGCCGAGGTCAACGTCCCGCCCGAGGCGCGGATGGAATCGGTGATCGTCGCGATGGAGCGGCTGCGCTGGATGAACGGCACCGAACTGGGCGACCGGCATGTCTGGGTCAACCTGCCCGATTTCACCGCCCGCATCGTCGACCATGGCAGCGTGACCTTCGAGACGGTCAGCGTCGTCGGCATGAACCAGTCCGACCGCCGCACCCCCGAATTCTCGGACATGATGGAATACATGGTGGTCAACCCCACCTGGTATGTGCCCCGCAGCATCACGGTGAAGGAATATCTGCCGATGCTGCAGAAGAACCCCAACGCCGTCAGCCATCTGAACGTGGTCGACAGGTCGGGGCGGGTGGTCAGCCGCTCCTCGGTCAACTTCGCGGCCTACAGCGCCCGCACCTTCCCCTATTCGATCAACCAGCCGCCGTCGGATGCCAATGCGCTCGGGCTGGTGAAGTTCATGTTCCCCAACCAGTGGAACATCTACCTGCACGACACCCCGTCGAAGTCGCTGTTCCAGAAAGAGGTGCGCGCCTTCAGCCACGGCTGCATCCGGCTGGGCCGGCCCTTCGACTTCGCCTATGCGCTGCTGGCCGCCCAGTCCGACGACCCCGAGGGCCTGTTCGCCGCGCATCTGGACCCGGGCCGGGAATCGCGCATCAACCTCGACCGGCCGGTGCCGGTGCATCTGGTCTATTTCACCGCCTGGCCGACCCCGCGGGGGCGGATGGACTATCGTCGCGACATCTACGGGCGCGATGCGGCGATTTTCGACGCGCTGGCCGCCGCCGGGGTGGCACTTCCGGCGGTTGGTGGCTAGATCGTCCGAAGGTGGCCCGATCGGTCGCCGGCGGAGGTGAGATGCGCGCGACCGACCATTCCCTGACCGAGATCGCCCGGGCCATCGGCGGGCGGGTCTGCGGCGACGGTGCGCTGCGGGTGACGGGCGCCGCCGAACCCGCGCAGGCGGGCCCTGCCCAGCTGGCACTGGCGATGGACCCGAAATATGCGCCCGGGCTGGCACAGGGGCAGGCGCGGGCGGCGGTGCTGTGGGACGGGGCGGACTGGCAGGGGATGGGCCTCGCCGGCGCCATCCTGATCGACCGGCCGCGCCTGGCCATGTCGGGGCTGACGCGGGTCTTCGACCCCGGCCCGGCCATCGCGCCCGGCATCCATCCCGCCGCCATCGTCGATCCCGCCGCCTTCATCGGCCCCGGCGCGGCCATCGGTCCCTTCGTCACCATCGGCGCGGACGTGGTCATCGGCCCCGGCGCCCGCATCGCCGCCCATGCCAGCATCGCCGAAGGCGCGCGGATCGGCAGCGACGCGCTGATCCTGCAGGGCGCCCGGATCGGGGCGCGGGTGGCGATCGGCGACCGCTTCATTTGCCAGCCGGGCGCGGTGATCGGCTCGGACGGCTTCTCCTTCGTGACCGAGCAGAAATCGGGCGTCGAGGAAATCCGCGAAACCCTGGGCGAGCGCGGTGCGGTCACCGCCCAGCCCTGGCTGCGGATCCATTCGCTGGGCACGGTCGAGATCGGCGACGACGTCGAGGTGGGCGCGAACTGCGCCATCGACCGGGGCACGGTGCGCGCCACCCGCATCGGAGACGGCACCAAGCTCGACAACCTCGTCCATGTCGGCCACAACGTGCAGGTGGGCCGCGACTGCCTGCTGTGCGGGCAGGTGGGCATCGCCGGATCGGCCCGGATCGGCGACCGGGTGGTGCTGGGCGGGCAATGCGGGGTCAGCGACAACATCTTCGTGGGCGACGACGTCATCGCGGGCGGGGCTACCAAGATCTTCACCAATGCGCCGGCGGGGCGGGTGCTGCTCGGCTCGCCCGCGCTGAAGATGGAAAGCCATGTCGAGGCGTGGAAGAACATCCGCCGTCTGGGGCGGCTGTTCGCGCAGGTGGCGGAACTTAAAGAAGCTGTTACAAAGCTCGGCCAGAAGGGCTGACCGCCCGGCGTTCGGGCGATGGAAGGATAGAACCATGAGCGACAGCGCAAGCGTCAAGGACCGCGTCATCGCCATCATCGCCGAACAGGCCGTGCTGGACCCCGAACAGGTGACGCTGGACTCGAGCCTCGAGGATCTGGGGATCGACAGCCTCGGGCTCGTCGAATCGATCTTCGCCATCGAGGAGGCCTTCGACATCTCGGTTCCGTTCAACGCCAACGATCCGTCGCAGAGCGAGTTCGACATCTCCTCGGTCGCGGCCATCGTCGCGGCGGTGGAAAAGCTGATCGCCGGGCAGACCGCATGACCGAGGCACGACCCGGCGCGCCCCGGCGCGTCGCGATCACCGGCGCGGGCACGATCAACGCGCTCGGCCATGACGTTGCCGCCACCTTCGACGCCTTCCGCGAGGGCCGCTGCGGCATCGGCGAATTGCAGTTCCGTGACGTGGACCGGCTGTCGATCCGCATCGGCGGGCAGGTCCGCGACTACGATCCCGAGGCGCATTTCAACCGCCAGCAGATCGCGCTCTACGACCGGTTCACCCAGTTCACCCTGCTGGCCGCCCGTCAGGCGATCGACCAGTCGGGCCTGAACTTCAACGGCAACCTGGGCTATGAAGCCGGGGTGGTGCTGGGGACCGCCGCGGGCGGCATGAACACCTGGGACGACAACTACCGGCTGGTCTATGAAGAGGGGAAGAACCGCGTCCACCCCTTCGTGGTGCCGAAGCTGATGAATTCCGCCGCGGCCAGCCATGTCAGCATGGAATGGAACCTGCGCGGCCCCTCCTTCACCGTCTCGACCGCCTGCGCCAGTTCCAACCACGCCATGGGCCTCGCCTTCCAGATGGTCCGCTCGGGCGCCTGCAAGGCGATGGTGACCGGCGGGTCCGAGGCGATGCTGACCTTCGGCGGCATCAAGGCCTGGGAGGGGCTGCGGGTGATGTCGCGCGACGCCTGCCGGCCGTTCAGCGCCAACCGCAACGGCATGGTGCAGGGCGAGGGCGCGGGCGTCTTCGTCTTCGAGGACTGGGACCATGCCCGCGCCCGCGGTGCCGATATCCTGGCCGAGGTGATCGGCTTCGCCATGTCCTCGGACGCGTCGGATATCGTGATGCCCTCGCAGCAGGGGGCCGAGCGGGCGATTTCCGGCTGCCTGCGCGACGCGCGGCTGAACCCCGAGGAAGTGGGCTATATCAACGCTCACGGCACCGGCACCGCCGCCAATGACAAGACCGAAAGCGCGGCCGTCGCCCATGCCTTCGGCCAGCATGCCGACCGGGTGATGATCTCCTCCACCAAGTCGATGCATGGCCATATCATCGGCGGCACCGGCGCGGTGGAGCTGCTGGCCTGCATCCTGGCCCTGCGCGACGGCATCGTCGCGCCCACCGTGGGCTATGAGGAGCCGGACCCGGAATGCGCGCTGGACGTGGTGCCGAACGTGGCGCGCGAGGCGCGGGTCGAGGTCGCGCTGTCCAACGCCTTTGCCTTCGGCGGGCTGAACGCGGTGATCGCGCTGCGCCGCGCCTGAGTGCGCGCGACGGCGGCCGGAATGCGAAACGCCGCCCGGTCGGGGCGGCGTTCTGCGTTCGGGCGCCGCGGTTGCCCGCGATCAGTTGCCCGCGATCAGTTGCCGGACGGGGCTGCGGCGGCCGCGGCCGCGTTCGCCTTCTCGTTCGCGGCGGCGACCGCCTCGAACCCGGCGGTGAAGCCCCGCAGCGACAGTGTCAGCGCCACGCGCTGGTCGGGCGCGCCGAGCGGCGTGATAGCGACGGTCGCCTCGTTGCCGCGGCGGAAGGCGTCGAGTTCGGCCTGCGTGAAGCCGACCCGCGCCACACAGCCCTGTTGCGCGCAGAAGGTGAAGCCATAGCGCTTGGCCTCGCCACCGTCGATCTGCAGGATCACCGCCTCGGTCAGCAGGGTTTCCAGCGGGGCCATGATCGTGGCACCGGCCACCGCCTCCTGCCCCTCGGGCAGGCCGAACATGCTGAACTCGGCCACCGCATTGCCGCGGTCGTCGTTCAGCAGCTGGTACAGCTGGCAAGGGTCCGCGCCGGATTCGGTGCGCAGGCAGCGCTGCTGCCAGTCGCCATGCGTCGCCGCGACATAGGGCTGGCCGATGCCGCCTTCCTCGGCCGGAGCCTCGGCAGCAGCGGGCGCATCGGCGGAGGGGGCATCGGCGGGCGCCTCGGCAGCGGGGGCGGGCGTTTCTGCCGGCGCGGCCGGCGCGGCGTCCTGTGCGACGGCGGGAAGGGCCGCACCGAGCGCCAGAACGAGCGCGAGGCGGAGCGGGGTCTTGAAATCGGTCATGTCATGCACCGTGGGTCAGAGCTCTTCGCGCGCCGGTCTAGCACGCGGTCCCCGTAGTGTCAGGTGCCGAAGCGGCGATCAAGGGCGGACTGGCGTGACGATTGCGCGATCCCGCCGCCGCGATGGCTGCCGCGATGCCTGCGCCGGGCGTCCGCGGGCCGTTGCGGGGGCCGGAAAAAGGAAAAGGGCCCCGGACGGACCCTTTTCCCGATGCGCTCCCTGTCGGACTGGCCGACTTAGTGATTGCAGGGGACGCTAGGCACTTCGGCGGCAGGCGTCAACAGGAACGAATTCCCCATATGCGATGCATGAAGCGGCGGCCGCCATTGCCTTGCAGACGGGCGCCCGGCAGACCCGATGCCCGCGATCCGGGCGGCGGTGCGACGGCGCGGGGCCTGCCCGCGGCGCGATGCGCGAAAAAAGGGCCGCGTCCGCAGACACGGCCCAGTCCGACAGGGAGGAAGCACATGCCGCGCGGGACTACGGCGCGGCCCGCCCACTCTGGCGCGAGCCGGTTAAGGATGTATTGTCGGACCGGCGCCGGCCGTGTCCGGCCCGCAAGACGACAGGGGGGGGCGGCATGACGGGTATTCTGGAGGGCGAGGCGATCTTCGTCGGCGGCGGCGGCCCGGGCCATGCCGAACCCCAGCATCTGCTGCTGAAATACGGCAACCGCCACGGCCTGATCGCGGGGGCGACCGGCACCGGCAAGACCGTGACCCTGCAGGTTCTGGCCGAGGGGTTTTCCGCCGCGGGGGTGCCGGTCTTCCTGTCCGACGTGAAGGGCGATCTGGCGGGCATGGCCAAAGCCGGCGACCCCGCGGGCAAGCTGCACGCCGCCTTCGCCGAACGCGCGGCCACCATCGGTTACGACCTGGCCTATGCCGCGACCCCTGTCACCTTCTGGGATCTCTGGGGCGAGCAGGGCCATCCGGTGCGGACCACGGTGACCGAGATGGGGCCGCTGCTGCTGGCCCGACTGCTCGACCTGACCGAGGCGCAGGAGGGCGTGCTGAACATCGCCTTCCGGCTGGCGGATGAAGAAGGCCTGCCGCTGCTGGACCTGAAGGACCTGCAGGCGATGCTGGTCTGGATCGGGCAGAACGCCGATGCCATCGGCCTGCGCTATGGCAATGTCGCCGCCGCCAGCATCGGCGCGATCCAGCGGCAGTTGCTGGTGCTGGAAAATCAGGGCGGGGCGGGGTTCTTCGGCGAACCGGCGCTGGATCTGGCCGACATGATGGCCCCCGCGCCTGGCGGGGCGGGCCGGGTCAACATCCTTGCCGCCGACCGGCTGATGGGGGCGCCGCGGCTGTACGCGACCTTCCTGCTGTGGCTTCTGTCGGAACTCTTCGAGACACTGCCCGAGGTGGGCGACCCCGACCGCCCGAGATTCGTGTTCTTCTTCGACGAGGCGCATCTGCTGTTCGACGACGCGCCCAAGGCGCTGGTGGACAAGGTGGAACAGGTGGCCCGGCTGATCCGGTCCAAGGGCGTGGGCGTCTATTTCGTCACCCAGAACCCCGCCGACGTGCCCGACGACGTGCTGGGCCAGCTGGGCAACCGGGTGCAGCACGCGCTGCGCGCCTTCACCGCGAAGGACCAGAAGGATCTGGCCCGTGCCGCGCAGAACTATCGCGCCAATCCCGGGTTCGACACCGAAACCGCGATCCGGGAGGTGGGGACCGGCGAGGCCGTGACCTCGTTCCTTCAGGCCAAGGGCGTGCCGGGGATGGTGCAGTGCACGCTGGTGCGCCCGCCGGCGAGCCAGCTGGGCCCGATCGCCGGGGAAGAGCGCGCGGCCATCGTCGCGGCCTCGCCCTATGGCGCGAAATATGCGGTGGCGGTGGATCGCGACAGCGCCTTCGAGCGGCTCGCGGCACGGGCGGAGGCCGCCGGGAAGGCCGCCGCCGCGGCCGAGGAAACCGAGGCCCGGGCCGAGGCCGAGGAGCGGGAGTTCCGGTCTGCCCGCCGCTATGACGGCAAGACGGTGGGCAAGTCTACCGCGCGTCCCGCCGGCACCGCGCGGCGCAGCTCGCGGTCCGACAGCATCGTCGAAACCTTCGGCAAAAGCCTCGCGCGGCAGGTGGGCAATCAGGCGGGGCGGACGCTGGTGCGCGGCATCCTCGGCGGGCTGTTCAAGGCGCGCTGAGACGGCGGAGTGCGGAAAGGCGACCGGGGCGGAACCAAAGCCGCGCACGGTCGTTGTCACGGCAATTCACCCTTCCGTGACAGGATGTTAGCCATGACGCTCGCCCGTTCCCTGGCCCTGGCCGGCCTGTGCCTGACGCCCGGACTGCTGCCCGTCGCCGCCAGCGCCGACCATTGCACCCGCACCATCACCGCCATCGACGGCACCGCCCCCTGCGTGCTGGCGCTGCATGAGACCTCGATCGGTCCGACCGGCGCCAAGCATATCCGCGTCACCCCCACCGCCGCGCCGGCCCCGGGCAGCGATTTCGCCGTGGGCGACACCTTCCCGATCTATGACCACAACATGCTGATCGACCCGCCGCGCTATGGCCTGCCGGCGGTCACCGGCAACTGGCGCTATTACCGCGCCGAGGGCGTGACCTACCGCGTGGATGCCGAAACCCACGCGGTGCTGGAAGTCATGGACGTGACCGGGCTCGCGCTGCTGGACTGAGCTATTCCGCCGCCACCCGGCGCGGCTTCAGCATCGGCTTGAGGTAGCGCCCGGTATGGCTGCGCTCGGCCTCGGCCACCTGTTCCGGGGTGCCGGTGGCGACGATCTCGCCGCCGCCGTCGCCGCCCTCGGGGCCGATGTCGATGATCCAGTCGGCGGTCTTGATGACATCGAGGTTGTGCTCGATCACCACGACGGTGTTGCCCTGCTCGACCAGTTCATGCAGCACTTCAAGAAGTTTGCGCACATCCTCGAAATGCAGGCCGGTCGTCGGTTCGTCGAGGATATAGAGCGTGCGGCCCGTGGACCTGCGGCTGAGCTCCTTCGACAGCTTCACCCGCTGCGCCTCGCCGCCCGACAGCGTCGTCGCCTGCTGGCCGACCTTGATATAGCCCAGCCCCACCTGCACCAGCGCATCCATCTTTTCCCGGATCGCGGGCACGGCGGCGAAGAAGCCCTGCGCATCCTCGACCGTCATGTCAAGAACGTCGGATATGCTCTTGTTCTTGAACTTGATTTCCAGCGTCTCACGGTTATAGCGCTTGCCCTTGCAAGTCTCGCATTCGACATAGACGTCGGGCAGGAAATGCATCTCGATCTTGATCACGCCATCGCCCTGGCAGGCCTCGCAGCGCCCGCCCTTGACGTTGAAGCTGAACCGACCGGGCTTGTAGCCCCGCGCCTGTGACTCGGGCAGGCCCGCGAACCAGTCGCGGATCGGTCCGAAGGCGCCGGTATAGGTGGCGGGGTTCGACCGCGGGGTGCGGCCGATCGGGCGCTGGTCGATGTCAATCACCTTGTCCAGATGCTCGAAGCCGCGGATCGTGTCGCAGGGGGCGGGCGTCTCCCGCGCGCCGTTCAGCCGCAGCGCCGCGGTCTTGTAGAGCGTCTCGATGGTCAGGGTGGACTTGCCGCCGCCGGACACGCCAGTGACGCAGACGAAGCGGCCCAGCGGGAATTCGGCGGTCACCGCCTTCAGGTTGTTGCCGGTCGCGCGTTCCACCACCAGCTTCTTGCCGTTGCCCTTGCGCCGCGTCGCGGGCACCGCGATCTCGCGATGGCCCGACAGGTACTGGCCGGTCAGGCTGGCCGGGTCGGCGGCAATGGCTGCGGGCGTGCCATGCGCCACCACCGCGCCGCCATGCACCCCCGCGCCTGGCCCCATGTCGAACACGTAATCCGCATGGCGGATCGCATCCTCGTCATGTTCCACCACCAGCACGGTGTTGCCCTGGTCGCGCAGGTTCTTCAGCGTGGTCAGCAGCCGGTCGTTGTCGCGCTGGTGCAGGCCGATGGACGGTTCGTCGAGCACATAGAGAACCCCGGTCAGGCCCGAGCCGATCTGGCTGGCCAGCCGGATGCGCTGGCTTTCGCCGCCCGACAGCGTGCCCGCCGCGCGAGACAGCGTCAGGTAGTCGAGCCCGACATTGACGAGGAAGCCCAGCCGTTCGCGCACCTCCTTCAGGATCGCGCGGGCGATCTCGTTCTTCTGGGCGCTCAGCGCGGCGGGCACCGTCTCGACCCAGGCGAAGGCCTCCTTGATCGACATCTCGACGACCTGGCCCACATGCAGGCCCGCGATCTTCACCGCCAGGGCCTCGGGCTTCAGCCGGTAGCCGCCGCAGGCATGGCAGGGGCGGTTGTTCTGCCAGCGTTCCATTTCCTCGCGCGACCAGGCGCTGTCGGTCTCGCGATAGCGCCGCTCCATGTTGGGGATGATCCCCTCGAAGCTGCGGGTGACGGAATAGACCCGGCCACCCTCGTCGAAGCGGAAGGGGATCTCCTCGCCGCCCGATCCGTGCAGCAGCAGCTTGTGCACCGCTTCGGGCAGGTCCTTCCACGGCTTGCGCTTGTCGAAGCCATAGAACTTGGCCAGCGCGTCGATGGTCTGGGTCTGGTAGGGGCTTTTCGACTTCGCCCAGGGGGCCAGTGCGCCCTGCGCCAGGCTCAGCGTCACGTCGGGCACGATCAGCCGTTCGTCGAAGAACAGCTCCATCCCCAGCCCGTCGCAGACCGGGCAGGCGCCGAAGGGCGCGTTGAAGGAAAACAGCCGCGGCTCGATTTCCGGGATGGTGAAGCCCGAGACCGGGCAGGCGAAATTCTCGGAAAAGGTGATCCGCTCGGGCACGAAGCCTTCGGGCGGCTCGGCGGGGGCGGCCATTTCCAGCACCGCGATGCCGTCGGCAAGGTCCAGCGCGGTGCGCAGGCTGTCGGCCAGCCGCGTTTCCAGCCCCTCGCGCACCACGATCCGGTCCACCACCACGTCGATGTCATGGCGGAACTTCTTGTCCAGCGCCGGCACCTCGTCGATCTCGTGGAAATTGCCGTCGACCTTCAGCCGCTGGAAGCCCTGCTTGCGCAGCTCGGCGATCTCCTTGCGGTATTCGCCCTTGCGGTCGCGCACGATCGGGGCCAGCAGATAGGCGCGGCTGCCCTCGGGCAGGGCCATGACCGCATCCACCATGTCCTGCACCTGCATCGCGGTGATCGGCAGGCCGGTCGCGGGGCTATAGGGCGTACCGGCCCGCGCATAGAGCAGGCGCAGATAGTCGTAGATCTCGGTCACGGTGCCCACGGTCGAACGCGGGTTCTTCGACGTGGTCTTCTGCTCGATCGAGATGGCAGGGGACAGGCCCGAGATATGGTCCACGTCCGGCTTGCCCATCATGTCGAGGAACTGCCGGGCATAGGCCGACAGCGATTCGACATAGCGGCGCTGGCCTTCCGCATAGATCGTGTCGAAGGCCAGCGAGGACTTGCCCGACCCCGACAGGCCGGTAATCACGGTGAAACTGTCCCGGGGAATGTCGACATCGACGCCCTTGAGGTTGTGTTCGCGTGCGCCGCGCACCTCGATGAACTTCTGTTCGGCCATGATGCCCCCGCTTTCGACTGGCAAGAGATAGGGCAGGCCGCCCGAGTCTCCAAGCCGGAATAGTAAACGAAAGGTGAACATTCGCAACCGCGGCAGAATCGGGCCGGCGGAGGGCCGCGCGACGGCGGGCCGGCGGCCCCCCGGTGCCGGGGATGCGCCCTTGCAGGGGCGCGCGCCGACCGTCATAACGGACCGGAGGCCGCCGCCGGCCCTCCCATGACCTGCGAGAGATGTTAGACCTCACCTTCTGGCTGACCGCCGCCGCCATCCTCGTGCTTCTGGCGCTATCCGCCTTCTTCTCCGGTTCCGAAACCGCCCTCACCGCCGCCTCGCGCGCCAAGCTGCACGGGCGGGCCGAACGCGGCGACCGCGGCGCGGCCGTGGCGTTGCGGATCACCGAGGACAGCGAACGGCTGATCGGCGCGCTGCTGCTTGGCAACAACGTGGTCAACATCCTGTCCGCCTCGCTGGCGACGGCGCTGCTGACCCGGCTGTTCGGCCAGTCGGGCGTGGCGTTGGCGACGCTGGTGATGACGGCGCTGGTGCTGGTCTTTTCCGAGGTGATGCCCAAGACCTATGCCATCACCAATTCCGAGGCCGCCGCCGCCCGGGTGGCCCCCCCGGTGCGGGTGCTGGTGCTGGTGCTGTCGCCGGTGGTCTCCGTGGTCCGCACGCTGGTGCGCGGCCTGCTGTGGCTGGTGGGCGTGCGCACCGATCCGCGCGCGGCGATGTTCTCGGTCCGCGACGAGATCCTCGGCGCGCTGGCGCTCGGCCATCAGGAGGGCACGGTCGAAAAGGAAGACCGCGACCGTCTGCTGGGGGCGCTCGACCTGGCCGACCGCACGGTCGAGGAGATCATGTTGCCGCGCGGCCAGATCGAGATGATCGACGCGGAACTCGACCCGCGCGAGATCGTGAAGGCGGTGCTGGCCTCGTCGCATACCCGCCTGCCGATCTACCGGACGGAGCGCGAGAACATCCTCGGCATCCTGCATTCCAAGGACCTGCTGCGCGCGGTCGAACGCAATGCCGCGACCGGGCCGGACGGCCGCGCGAAGCTGAGCGAGCTCGACGTGCTGTCGGTGGCGATGCCGGCCTATTTCGTGCCGGAAACCACGCCGCTGGACGAACAGATGCGCGAATTCCTCAAGCGGCGGACGCATTTCGCGCTGGTGGTGGACGAATACGGCGACCTGCGCGGGCTGATCACGCTGGAAGACATCATCGAGGAGATCGTGGGCGAGATCGCCGACGAATTCGACCCCGCCGAGGCCGAGGCGATCAAGAAGACGCCCGAGGGCGACTGGCTGGTGGACGGGTCGGTGACGATCCGCGACCTGAACCGGGCGCAGGATTGGCACCTGCCGGATGACGAGGCCAATACCGTCGCCGGTCTGGTGATCCACGAGGCCGAGACGATCCCGACGCAGGGGCAAGTCTTCACCTTCCACGGCTTCCGCTTCGAGGTGGTGGCGCGCAAGAACAACCGCGTGACCAAGCTGCGCATCCGCCCGGTCGAGGCCTAGGCGGGCGGCTGCAGCGCCCCGATCAGCAGCCGCAGCGCATGGTCGACGCTGGCGCGGCGCACCGCGTCGCGGCCGAGCGCGCCGAATTCCACCGTCTCCGTCGCCGTGGGCCCGTCCCGGCGGGCCAGGGCAAAGCAGACCCTGCCCTCGGGTTTGTGCGCGCTGCCGCCCGGCCCGGCGATCCCCGTCGTGCTGACCGCCAGCGCCGCGTCCGATCGCGCCAGCGCGCCCTCGGCCATCTCGCGCGCGACCGGTTCCGACACCGCGCCATGGGCGTCGAGCGTTTCGGCCCGCACCCCCAGCATCGCCCGTTTCGCCGCGTTGGAATAGGTGACGAAGCCCCGGTCGAACACATCGGACGATCCCGCCACATCGGTGATCGCCGCGGCCACCATGCCGCCGGTGCAGCTTTCGGCGGTGGCGATCGTCGCGCCCCGGGCGCGGGCGGCCTCCAGCAGGCGCGGGGCGAGGGGGGTCATCGTCCGGCCCTCACATGAACAGCCCGTGGGCGATGCCGGCGGCCACCATCGTCGCCACCCCGGCGAAGAGGCCCGCCAGCAGATCGTCGAGCATGATCCCCGCGCCGTCGTTGCGCCGGTCGGCACGGCCGATGGGCCCGGGTTTCCAGATGTCGAAGAGGCGGAAGAACAGGAAGGCCGCGACCCAGCCCGGATAGGGGAAGTGCCAGCTGTCCAACCCCATCAGCCAGAACCCGGCCGAGGGGAAGCACAGCGCCAGCCATTGTCCGGCCACCTCGTCGATCACCACCTCGGCCGGGTCCTCGCCCGGACGGTCGCGCAGCACCCGCCCGCAGGCCCAGAACCCGGCAAAGGCCGCGACGACCGCCGCCGCCAGCAGCAGCGGGAAATGCCCGATCCCGTGCAGCGCGATCCCCGCGCCGATGGCCGCCGCCGCCGCCCATGTGCCGGGGGCAGGGCGCAGATAGCCGATGCCGCCCACCGTCGCCACCGCCAGCGGCAGGGTCCAGGGGCCGCGGCGCAGCTTCTTCGGCGGGTCCGGGTTCAGCCGTTCGGCCAGCGTCTCGCGTTCCATTCCGTCCTATCCCTGCAGCAGCGTGGCGGTCGCCAGCGCGGCGATGCCTTCCTCGCGCCCCGTGAAGCCCAGGCGTTCCGACGTGGTGGCCTTGACCGACACCCGGTCGGCCGCGATGCCGATGATGCGGGCGAGTTCGGCCTGCATCGCTGCGGCATGGGGTCCCACCTTCGGCCGTTCGCAGATCAGCGTCACATCCACCGACGAGATGGCATAGCCGCGCGCCCGGGCAAGCCTCGCTGCATGGGACAGGAAGATCTCGCTGGCCGCGCCCTTCCATTGCGGGTCCGAGGGCGGGAAGTGGCGGCCGATATCGCCCTCGGCCAGCGCGCCGTAGATCGCATCGGTCAGGGCATGCATGCCGACATCGGCGTCGGAATGGCCCAGCAGGCCGCGGCCATGCGGCACCCGGACCCCGCACAGCATGACGTGATCGCCTTCGCAGAAGGCATGCACGTCGAAGCCGTTGCCCATCCGCACGTCCATCGCCGTCCTCCCCGTCAACCGTCGCGCCAGGATCGCCCCGGCGCGGGCGAGGTCGCCGGGCCAGGTGATCTTCAGATTGTCCTCCTCGCCCTCGACGATGGCCACGTCAAGCCCGGCGGCGCGGGCGAGTTCCACGTCGTCGGCGGCCTCGGCGGGTCCGTCACGATGCGCGGCGAGGATGGCGTCGAAGCGGAATCCCTGCGGCGTCTGCGCCCGCCACAGCCCCGCGCGGTCGCGGGTGCCGGTGACGCGGCCCCCGGCGCCGGTCCACAGCGCATCGGTCACCGCCAGCGCGGGCGCGGCGCCGGGGCAGGTGTCGAGCGCCGCCAGAACCCGCCCGATCAGGTCCGGCGAGACGAGGGGCCGTGCCCCGTCATGGATCAGCACGCGGGTCACCCCCGCGCCGTCGAGCAGGTCCAGCGCCGCGCGGGTGCTGGCGGCGCGGGTCGCGCCGCCGGTGGTCAGCGTCACCCGGCCCCCCAGCAGCAGCGCCGCGCGGCCCATGTCGTCGGGATGCACGACGACCACGATCCGGTCCACCCGGCCCGCGAAGGCCGCGACCGCATGGGCCAGCACCGGCCGGTCGCCAAGTGTCTGCCACTGCTTCGGGATTTCGCCCCCGGCCCGGGTTCCGCGCCCGGCGGCAACGATGATGGCGGCGGTGGTCATGCGGCGTCACCTGTCCTGCGGGATCAGCCGGGGCATAGCCGTCGCGCAGGGCTTCGGCAAGGCGAGGGATGCCGCCATCCCTGCGCGCGGCGGTTCAATCTGCGGCAGTGGCGCTCAAATATTGTGCAACCCGTGTTTCTGCCGGTATTTCCGCCGGGCATGCGTTGCGATTCCCCCGGCAAGGGCGTAGCCCGAAGCCAACCGCTTAAGGATTAGGCACTTGTCCATTCAGCTAGCAGGTCTTCAGCTGGACCCGCCGGTGCTGCTGGCGCCCATGGCCGGCATCACCGACCTTCCCTTCCGCCGCACCGTCGCCGGGTTCGGCGCGGGCCTGCTGGTGTCGGAAATGGTGGCATCGGGCGAGATGGTGACGGCGCGGCCCTCGGTCCGGGCCAAGGCGCGGGTCGATCTGGGGCTGGGGGCGGGGCCCGTCACCTCGGTCCAGCTGGCCGGGCGCGAGGCGGAACCGATGGCCGAGGCGGCGCGGATCGTGGCCGATCTGGGCGCGCCGATCATCGACATCAACATGGGCTGCCCGGCGAAGAAGGTCACGGGCGGGCTGTCGGGATCGGCGCTGATGCGCGACCTCGACCATGCGTTGCGGCTGATCGAGGCGGTGACGGGCGCGGTCGACGTGCCGGTGACGCTGAAGATGCGGCTCGGCTGGGACGGCGATTGCCTGAACGCCGCCGATCTGGCCCGCCGGGCGGAAGGCGCGGGGGTGCGGATGGTCACGGTGCACGGACGCACCCGAATGCAGTTCTACACCGGCCGCGCCGACTGGTCCGCCATCGCCCCTGTGGTGCGGGCGGTGACGGTGCCGGTGATCGCCAATGGCGATGTGGTCGATGCCGCCTCGGCCCGGGCGGCGCGCGCGGCCTCGGGCGCGGCGGGGGTGATGGTCGGGCGCGGGGCGCAGGGCGCGCCCTGGCGGCTGGCGGAGATCGCCCATGTCCTGCATGGCACGCCCGCGCCGGCGGTGCCCTACGGCGCCGCCCGTGCGGATCTGGTGGCGGCGCATTACGAGGCGATGCTGGACTTCTATGGCCGGGACCTGGGCCTGCGCATCGCCCGCAAGCACCTCGGCTGGTATTGCGCTGCGGCGGGGGCCGACCCGGCGCTGCGCCGCGGGCTGATGGCGGTCGACAGCCCGGCGGCGGTGCTGGCGCTGCTGCGGGCGGGTCTGGCCGAGACCGACCGCGCCAGCGAGGCCGCCGCCCGCGAGGCGGCCCGTTCCGCCGGCGCCGCCGAGGCGGAGGCCGCATGAAGAAGGTCACCGAACGCCTGCCGCTGCCCGGGACGATCTGGAACGCGCTGCCCTTGCCCGCGATCCTCGTGGATATCGAGGACCGGCTGGTCGCGGCCAATCCGGCGGCGGAGGATTTCCTCAACGCCTCGTCCCGCACCTTGGCGGGCGCGCCGCTGAACGACCGCCTGGCCATCGACGCCCCGATGGAAGAGGTGCTGGCCCGGGTGCGCGGCAACCAGTCGGCGCTGTTCGTCAACGATGTGGACGTGGGCACCGGTGACCGGCCGCCGGTCCTGTGCAACATGCAGATCGCGCCCCTGAACGACGCCAATGCCACGCTGCTGGTGACCTTTGCGCCGCGCGAGCTGGCCGACCGGCTGGGCCGGGCGCAGGTGGTGCAGTCGGCGGCGAAATCGGCGATCGGCATGGCCGAGATGCTGGCGCATGAGATCAAGAACCCGCTGGCCGGCATCGCCGGGGCGGCGCAACTGCTGTCCATGTCGCTGTCGGCCGAGGATCGCGAACTGACCGACCTGATCGTCGAGGAAACCCGGCGCATCGTGAAGCTGCTGGAACAGGTCGAACAGTTCGGCAACCTGCGCCCGCCGGAACTGCGCCCGGTCAACATCCACGACGTGCTGGACCGCGCGCGGCGCTCGTCGCTGGTGGGCTTTGCCGCCCATATGCAGATCCTCGAGGAATACGATCCCTCGCTGCCCTCGACCATGGGCGACATGGACCAGCTGCTGCAGGTCTTCCTCAACCTGCTGAAGAACGCCGCCGAGGCCTCGCGCGGCGAGCCGGGGACGATCCGCATCCGCACCTTCTATGACCTGTCGCTGCGGCTGCGGCGCCGCGACGGAACCGGGCGCAGCCTGCCGCTGCAGGTCGAGATCATCGACGACGGCCGCGGCATTCCGCCCGACATCGCGCAGGACATCTTCGAGCCCTTCGTCTCGGGCCGCGAGAACGGCACGGGTCTGGGCCTCGCGCTGGTGTCGAAGATCATCGGCGACCATGGTGGCTGGATCAGCGTCGACAGCGTGCCCGGCCGCACCGTGTTCCGCATTTCCCTGCCCATCGCGCCCAAGGGCGCCGATGCGGCGACGACCCCGCAGGAGTAGACCCGATGGACGGCACCGTTCTTGTCGCTGACGACGACCGCACGATCCGCACCGTGCTGACGCAGGCCCTGACCCGCGCGGGCTGCAAGGTTCATGCGACCTCGTCGCTGACGACGCTGATGCGGTGGGTCGAGGAGGGGAAGGGCGATCTCGTCATCTCGGACGTGATCATGCCCGATGGCAACGGGCTGGAGGCGCTGCCCCGCATCGGCAAGGAGCGGCCCGGCCTGCCGGTGATCGTGATCTCGGCCCAGAACACGATCATGACCGCGATCCAGGCCGCCGAGGCCGAGGCCTATGACTACCTGCCCAAGCCCTTCGACCTGCCGGACCTGATGAAGCGCGCGGCGCGGGCGCTGGAACAGAAGCGCCGCGCCGCCCCGCCGAAACCGGTGGCCGAGGTGACGCGGACCGAGCCGGGCAGCGACCTGCCGCTGGTCGGACGCACCCCGGCGATGCAGGCCTTGTACCGGCTGGTGGCGCGGGTGATGAACACCGACCTCGCGGTGCTGATCTCGGGCGAGAGCGGCACGGGCAAGTCGCTGATCGCCCGCGCGATCCATGACTTCTCCGACCGGCGGACGCTGCCCTTCGTGGTGGCGCAGGCGCAGGACCTGCAGGGGGCGGACGGACCCTCGGCGCTGATCGCGCGGGTCCGGGGCGGCAGCCTCGTCTTCGACGAGGTGGGCGATTTCGACGACGAGGCGCAGGGCCGGATCGTCCGCCTGCTCGACGCGCTCGGCAACAGCGCGCCGCGGATCATGGCCACCAGCCAGATCGACCTGTCGCGGCGGATGGAACAGGGCGGCTTCCGGCAGGACCTGTTCTACCGGCTGGGGGGTGTCACCCTGACCGTGCCGGCGCTGCGCGAACGGGTGGACGACATCCCGGCGCTGGCCGAACATTTCCTGCAGAAGGGCGAACGCGACGGCTTCCCGCTGCGCCGCTTCTCGGCCGAGGCGATGGACCTCGTGCGCGCCTACAGCTGGCCCGGCAATGTGCGCCAGCTGGAAAACACCGTGCGCCGGCTGATGGTGACCTCGCCCGAGGAAGAGATCGCCCGCGGCGAGGTCGAGGCGATCCTCGGCAGCCAGCCGGCGATGGAGCCGCTGCGCGGCGGAGCCGAGGGCGACCGGCTGTCCACCTCGGTCGCCAAGCACCTGAAACGCTACTTCGACCTACATGGCGGCGCGCTGCCGCCGCCGGGCCTGTATGGCCGGATCCTGCGCGAGGTGGAGATGCCGCTGATCGAGATCGCGCTGGATGCCACCGCCGGCAATCAGGCGAAATGTGCCGATCTGCTGGGGATCAACCGCAATACCTTGCGCAAGAAGATCACCGAGCTGGATATCCGCGTGACACGCCGTCGCAAGTTGATGTAAAAGCGCCACAGTGCCTGTGGCGGGCGAGGGGCGGTTTCCGCCCCCGATGCGCCGGGTGCGGCGCGGCAAGGCCCCGAAAAGTGCGCCCCGCGCGAGGCAGGCCCCGACACGGGGTTCGGACGGAGGCACCGGCAGAACGTGGCGCGCGAATCGTGACCGAGGCCCGGACAGAGGCCAGCGCATCCGGCGAGGGCGACCGCCCGCGCCGCGCGCCCGGCTCCGGCGGCCGGACGCCCCGTCAGGGCTCTGCCGGCGCGTGGGAGCGGCTGGCCCGGCTGCGGCGGATGCGGCGGTTGCAGAACCTCGGCACGATCGGGCTGGTGATCCTCGGGCCGGCGCTGACGATGGCCACCTTCCTCGCGCTCGGGCCCTTCGAACAGGGCGCCTCCTCCTTCGGGCTGCGGGCGGTGGTGCTGGCCGACCTCGTCTACATCCTCGTGGTGGCGGGGCTGGTCTTCGCCCGGCTGGCGCGGATGGTCGCGGCGCGGCGGGCGCAATCGGCGGGCTCGCGCCTGCACCTGCGGCTGACCGGCGTCTTCGCGGGGATGGCGCTGGTGCCCACGGTGCTGGTTGCGGTCTTTGCCGGGCTGACGGTGAATATCGGGCTGGAAGGCTGGTTTTCGGAACGGGTGCGGCAGGCGCTCGGCTCCTCGTTGGCGGCGGCAGAGGCCTATGAGGCCGAACACCGCCGAGACCTCGTCACCGATGCCGAGGCGCTGGCCGCCTATCTGAACGTCTCGCGCCAGGCCACCTTCTTCATGAGCGACGGCGACCTGCGGCAGCTGCTGACCCAGGGCCAGGCGCAGATCCAGCGCGGCCTGCGCGAGGCCTATGTGATCGACGCGCAGGGCGAGATCCGCGCCCGGGGCGACCGCAGCTATCTGTTCAACTTCGAGACGCCCGATCCCGCCGCCATGTCCCGCGCCGACGCGGGCGAGACGGTGGTGATCGAGGACTGGGACAATAACGAGTTCCGCGCCCTGATCCGGCTGGACCCCTATGTCGACCGCTACCTCTATGTCTCGCGCAATGTCGACGGGCAGATCCTCAGCCTGCTGGACGACACCCGCAAGACCGTCACCCTGTATCGCCAGCTGGAATCCGACCGCGGCCGGGTGCTGTTCGAATTCTCGCTGCTCTACCTCGGCTTCGCGCTGATCCTGATCCTCGCCGCCGTCTGGCTGGGCCTGTGGTTCGCCGAACGGCTGGCGCGGCCGGTGGGACGGCTCGCCGGCGCGGCGCAGCGGGTGGGCGCGGGCGATCTGGACGTGCAGGTGCTGGAGGAACGCGGCGACGACGAGATCTCGATGCTGGGCCGGGTCTTCAACCAGATGACCCGGCAGCTGAAGGGCCAGCGCGAGGCGCTGGTCGCCACCCACCGCCAGACCGACGAACGGCGGCGACTGTTCGATTCCGTGCTGTCCTCGGTCACCGCCGGGGTGATCGGGCTCGACGCGCAGGGACGGGTCGATTTCCTCAACCGCTCGGCGGCGCGGCTGCTGGCGGTGGAGCCGGGACCGGCGGACGAACGGCCGCTGGCCGAGGTGGTGCCGGAATTCGCCGAGCTGTTCCACCGCCTGCGCGAGGGCGTGTCCGAGACGGTGCAGGACGAGATCCGCCTGTCGCGGGAGGGCCGGCTGGAAAGCCTGCTGGTGCGGATGGCGATGCGGCGGCGGGTCGACGGGCGGCTGGAAGGCTATGTGGTGGCCTTCGACGACGTCACCGAACTGGTGGGCGCGCAGCGCATGGCGGCCTGGGGCGACGTGGCCCGCCGCATCGCGCATGAGATCAAGAACCCGCTGACCCCCATCCAGCTGTCGGCGGAACGCATCCGGCGCAAGTTCGGCCGCGGGCTGGAGGGCGCCGAGGCCGAGGCGCTGGACCAGATGGTGGACGTGATCGTGCGCCAGACCAACGACCTGCGCCGCATCGTCGACGAGTTCAGCCGTTTCGCCCGGATGCCGGAACCCGACCGCCGCGACACCGACCTGACGCGGCTGATGCGCGACGCGGTGACCTTGCAGGAAGGCGCGCTGCACGGCGCCAGGCTGGTGGCCGACCTGCCCGCGGCGCCGGTGATCGTGGAACTGGATGCGACGATGATCGGGCAGGCGGTGACGAACATCGTGAAGAACGCGGGCGAAGCCGTTGAATCCCTGCTTGAAAACGGCGCACCGGAAGGATACGTCCCCGAGGTGCGGGTCAGCATGACCGATGCTCCCGATCTCGTGACCATCCGCGTGATGGACAACGGCGCGGGCCTGCCCGAGGATCGCGGGCGGTTGTTCGAACCCTATTACACCACGCGGTCGCGCGGCACCGGACTGGGCCTGCCGATCGTCAAGAAGATCGTCGAGGAACATGGCGGCACGCTGACCCTGACCGACGCGCCGCCCTTCGCCGCGGGGGCGCATCGCGGCGCGCTGGCGGAGATCCGGCTGCCCCGGGCGCGGGCGGCGCGGGCGGGGGTGCGGGCCGAAAGCGACCCGCCGCACAGCGCGCCGCAGACACCGGCCGACGCGGGCGGCACCGAACCGGAACAGGCCTTCAAGGAGACGCAGACATGACCCCGAACCGCGACGGCAGGACGGGCGACATCCTCATCGTGGATGACGAGCGCGACATTCGCGAACTGATCTCGGACATCCTGAAGGACGAGGGCTTCACCACCCGGCTCGCGGCCAATTCCGACGACTGCATGACCCAGATCAACGCCGAGGCGCCGGCGCTGATGATCCTCGACATCTGGCTGAAGGACAGCCGCATGGACGGGATCGACATCCTGAAGACCGTCAAGCGCGACAACCCGGACGTGCCGGTGGTCATCATCTCGGGCCACGGCAATATCGAGATCGCGGTGGCGGCGATCAAGCAGGGGGCCTACGACTTCATCGAGAAGCCGTTCAACATCGACCAGCTGATGGTCGTCATCACCCGGGCGATGGAAACCAGCCGGTTGCGGCGCGAGAATGCGAGCCTGCGCCGCCGCGACGTGACCTCGTCCGAGATGATCGGCTCCTCCGCCGCCTTCCGCGGCCTGCGCGCCAATCTCGACAAGGTGACGAAGTCGAACGCCCGGGTGATGCTGACCGGCCAGCCCGGCAGCGGCAAGGAGGTCGCCGCCCGCTACATCCATGTCAATTCCAACCGCGCCAGCGGCCCCTTCGTCTCGGTCTCCTCGGCCTCGGTAGAACCCGAGCGGATGGAAGAGGTGCTGTTCGGCCGCGAAAGCGCCGAACGGGGGGTGGAAAAGGGCCTCCTGGAACAGGCGCATGGCGGCATCGTCTATTTCGACGAGGTGGCCGACATGCCCCCCGGCACCCAGTCCAAGATCCTGCGCGTGCTGGTGGACCAGCAGTTCACCCGCGTCGGCGGGTCGGACAAGGTGCGCGTCGACCTGCGGGTGATCTCCTCCACCACCCGCGACCTCGCCGCCGAGATCGCCGCGGGACGCTTCCGGCAGGAGCTCTACGACCGGCTGAACGTGGTGCCGATCACCGTGCCGTCGCTGGCCGACCGGCGCGAGGACATCCCGGAACTCGCCCGGCATTTCGTGGCGATGTTCAACCGCACGCAGGGCCTGCCGCTGCGCGCCCTGTCCGAAGAGGCCGAGGCGCTGATGCAGACCATGGCCTGGCCGGGGAACGTGCGGCAGCTGCGCAACGTCATCGAGCGGGCGCTGATCCTCGGTGACGGGCCGGGCCCGATCGAGGCGCGGGAACTGCCGGGTCAGGGTCCGGGCGGCGAGGGCGACGAGGGGCGGATCGTGCTGTCGGGGGGGCTGGCCACGCTGCCCCTGCGCGAGGCGCGGGAACTGTTCGAGCGCGAATACCTGCTGACCCAGATCAACCGCTTCGGCGGCAATATCAGCCGCACCGCGAATTTCGTCGGCATGGAACGGTCGGCCCTGCACCGCAAGCTGAAATCGCTGGGCGTGGTCACCACCGCCAAATCCGGCGCCCGCATCGCCCAGTTCGAGGACGAGCCGCTGGAGACCGAGGACGAACTGGGCGAATGAGGCCGGCCAACGGCGCAGGGGGCGCTGCCCCCGTCGCCTGCGGCGACTCCCCCGGGATATTGGGAAACAGAAGATGCAGGGCAAGGAACGCCCCGCACCGGCGGACAATGCGGACAAGCCGGGCGGGGCGCCATCTCCTGTTGCGGTCATCGGCGTCCCCGCCTGTACCGCAGCCCCAGTCTCGCCGCGCGAGGTTAACGGAACCTTGCTGCCATCTTCTGTTCGCAAATATCCTCGGGGGAGCGCGAGGGGGCAGACGGCCCCCTCGCTGCCCGGCCGGCGGTTCCCGCGCGATTGACCTTCCCGCGCGGCGCGGCCTATCAAGGGCCGGCGGCACCAGCGAGGACGCATGAAGATCATCATCTGCGGGGCAGGGCAGGTCGGCTGGCAGATCGCCCGGCACCTGTCGGTCGAAAAGAACGACGTGACCGTGGTCGACAGCAATCCCGAACTGGTGCGCCGGGCCGCCGACACGCTGGACGTGCAGGGGGTGGCGGGCTTCGCCTCCTATCCCGAGGTGCTGGAACGGGCGGGCGCCCGCGATGCCGACCTGATCATCGCCGCCACCCATTCCGACGAGGTGAACATGGTCACCTGCCAGGTGGCCCATTCCGTCTTCGGCATCACCCGCAAGATCGCCCGCATCCGCGCGCAGGGCTACCTCGAGGCGATCTATTCCGACCTCTACCGCACCGATCACCTGCCCATCGACGTGGTGATCTCGCCCGAGCGCGAGGTGGCGGAGGCGGCGCTGCAGCGGATCGCGGCGCCCGCGACCTTCGATACCGAGAACTTCCTCGGCGGGCGGGTGCAGTTGCTGGGCATCGCGCTGGACGAGGATTGCCCGGTGCTGAACACGCCGCTGCGGCAGCTGACGGAACTGTTTTCCACCCTGCGCGCCATCGTGGCGGGGGTGCGGCGCGAGGGGCGGTTGTTCGCGCCGGAGGCGGGCGACCAGCTGTATGCGGCCGACCAGATCTATGTGTTCAGCCATATCGAGGATGTGAACCGCACGCTGGAAATCTTCGGCAAGTCGACGAAGAAGCAGGAACGGGTGGTGATCATCGGCGGCGGCAATGTCGGCCTCGCCGTCGCCCGGGCGCTGGAACGCCGCACCGACCGGGTGCGGGCCAAGGTGATCGAATATGACCGCGCGCAGGCGGAACGGGCGGCGGATGCGCTGGAACGCACCATCGTGCTGAACGGCGACGGGATGGACATGGACATCCTGCAGGAGGCCAATATCGACCGGGCCGATGCGGTGCTGGTCGTGACCGACGACGACAAGACCAACATCCTTGCCGCGGTGCGGGCCAAGCAGGCGGGCTGTCCGATGGCCATCGCGCTGATCAACGATCCGACGCTGGTGCCGCTGATGGGGCCGCTCGACATCGACGCCTATATCAACCCCCGCGCGACCACCGTCAGTTCGATCCTGCGCCATATCCGCCATGGCCGGGTGCGCGAGATCTATTCCATCGGCGATGCCGAGGCCGAGGTGATCGAGGCGCAGGTGCTGTCCACCTCGCCGCTGACCGGGCGGCTGGTGCGCGACATCGACTTCCCCGAAGGCGTGCTGGTGGGGGCGCTGCTGAAGGGCGATCAGGTGCTGAAGCCGCGTCCCGACCTGAAGGTCGAGGAGGGCGACGTGATCCTGCTGTTCTCGATGGCGGGCGACGTGCCGGAGGTCGAGCGCCTTCTGCAGGTCTCCATCGACTTCTTCTGAGGCGCCGGGGTGGGCCGGATCGCCACGCTGCCGCTGATCGTCCTGCTGATGCTGGTGGGGGCGCTGGCCATGCTGGTGCCGGCCGCCCATGCCGCGGCGCTGCGCGACTGGAACGTGGCGCGGGCCTTCCTGTTTCCCGCGCTGCTGGTCGTCACCCTGTCGGTGATGATCGGCATCGCCACCTCGGGCCGGCCGCCGATGACGCCGGCGCGGGGCCAGCTGCTGGCGCTGCTCGGCGCCTTCACCCTGTTGCCGCTGGTGCTGGCCGTGCCCTTCAACGAGGCGGTCCGCGACACCGGCTATGTCAGCGCCTGGTGGGAAATGGTCTCCTCGCTGACCACCACCGGGGCGACGCTGTTCGAACCCTCGCGCCTGCCGCCCTCGGTGCATCTGTGGCGGGCGCTGGTGGGCTGGCTCGGCGGATTCTTCATGCTGGTGGCGGGGGTGGCGATCTTCGCGCCGATGAACCTCGGCGGGTTCGAGGTGATGGGCGATGCCTCGGCCGCGCCCGGGCAGGGGGCGGCGCGGGTCGCCAACACGAAGCCGCGGGCGGCACGGGCGGTCGCGGCGGCCCGCGGCGCGCGCGGCGCCGCGCCCGGCGACCGGGTGGTGCGGCAGGCGGTGGTCGTCTTCCCGATCTATGCCGGGCTGACCGGGCTGCTGTGGCTGGCGCTGCTGCTGGCGGGGGACAGTTCGCTGGTGGCCTTCTGCCATGCGATGTCCACGCTCGCCACCTCGGGCATCTCGCCCGTCGGCGGCATCGGCCGGGGCGGATCGGGATTCGCGGGCGAGATCGCGATCTTCCTGTTCCTGCTGCTGGCGCTGTCGCGCCACACCCTGCCCGAGGCCGGGGCGCGCTGGCGGGCGGGGCCGCTGTGGCACGATCCCGAGGTGCGGATGGGGCTGGCGCTGATGCTGATCGTGCCGGGGGTGCTGTTCCTGCGCCACTGGGTGGGCGCGGTGGAGGTCAACGATACCGAGAATATCCCCGCCGCCGCCGAGGCCGCCTGGGGCGCGGTCTTCACCGTGCTGTCCTTCCTCACGACCACGGGCTTCGAATCCTCGGGCTGGATCGACGCGCGCTTCTGGTCGGGGCTGCCGACGCCGGGGCTGGTGCTGGCGGGGCTGGCGATCATCGGCGGCGGGGTGGCGACCACAGCGGGCGGGGTCAAGCTGCTGCGGGTCTATGCGCTCTACCGCCATGGCGAGCGCGAGCTGCAGAAGCTGGTGCACCCGCATTCGGTGGGTGGCGGCGGCGCGGCGGCCCGGCAGATGCGGCGGCAGGGCGCGCAGGTGGCCTGGGTGTTCTTCGCGCTCTTCGCGCTGTCGATCGCCGTCACCATGCTGGCGCTGACGCTGACGGGGCTGGATTTCACCGCGGCCACCATCCTCGGCATCGCGGCCCTGTCGAATACCGGGCCGCTGGCCGGGGTGGCGGGCGATGCGCCGCTGGTCTGGGCCGCGCTCGGGGTGGTGCCCAAGGCGGTTCTGGCGGTGGCGATGGTGCTGGGGCGGCTGGAGACGCTGGCCATCGTGGCGCTGCTGAATCCCGAGATGTGGCGCGGCTGAAGCGGAACCGCGACGCCCCTGCGCGCATTCGGCCACATGCGGCGGAGGCGGTGGCGGGACGTTCGCGCTTCGTGCTTTTCGGGGTGGAAACTCCCCCGGTTGCGTCACATACTCGCCACGACCCTGAGGCCGACGACCCTGCGGCCCTTGCATCTGCCGCAAGCAGGGTGGAACGAACTGCGACAACCCAAGGCAAGACAAGGCAAATAACAATGGCCGCCGACAAACAGAACCTGCAGGACGCCTTTCTCAACCACGTTCGCAAGACCAAGGTCCCGGTGACGATCTTCCTGATCAACGGGGTGAAGCTGCAGGGCGTCATCACCTGGTTCGACAATTTCTGCGTCCTGCTGCGGCGCGACGGGCAATCGCAACTGGTCTACAAGCACGCGATCTCGACCATCATGCCGGGGCAGGCCATCTCTCTCTACGAGGGCGAAGACTGACCGACCTTCCTGACGTCAAGGACCGGCCCACCCGCGCGCTGGTCCTGCATCCCGACCTGAAAAGCGGGCCGCGGGCGCGCGCGTCGCGGCGCGAGCCCGAACTGGCCCTGGCCGAGGCGGTGTCGCTGGCCGATGCCCTGCCGGACCTCGTGGTGGCGGGGGCCGAGGTCGTGCGCGTGCCGCGCGCCGCGCCGGGGCTGTTGTTCGGCACCGGCAAGGTCGAGGAGCTGAAGGGCCGGATCAAGGCCGACGAGGTCGATCTGGTGCTGATCGACGGGCCGGTGACGCCGATCCAGCAGCGCAACCTAGAAAAGGAATGGGGCTGCAAGCTCCTGGACCGGACCGGGCTGATCCTGGAAATCTTCGCCGACCGCGCCCGCACCCGCGAGGGCGTGCTGCAGGTGGAACTGGCGGCGCTGAGCTATCAGCGCACCCGGCTGGTCCGGGCCTGGACCCACCTCGAACGGCAGCGGGGCGGCTTCGGCTTCGTCGGCGGCCCCGGCGAGACCCAGCGCGAGGCCGACCGCCGCGCCATCGACGAAGAGGTGGTGAAGATCCGCCGCCAGCTGGACAAGGTGGTCCGCACGCGCGAACTGCACCGGGCGGCCCGGCGCAAGGTGCCGTTCCCGGTGGTGGCGCTGGTGGGCTATACCAACGCCGGCAAGTCCACGCTGTTCAACCGGATGACCGGGGCCGAGGTGCTGGCCAAGGACATGCTGTTCGCCACGCTCGATCCGACGATGCGGGGGGTGGTGCTGCCCTCGGGGCGCAAGGTGATCCTGTCGGACACGGTGGGCTTCATCTCGGACCTGCCGACGCAGCTGGTCGCCGCCTTCCGCGCCACGCTGGAAGAGGTGCTGGAGGCGGACCTGATCCTGCATGTCCGCGACATCGCCCATCCCGAGACCGAGGAACAGGCCGAGGATGTCGGCGGCATCCTCGAAAGCCTGGGCGTGGACGAGGACGTGGCGCTGTTCGAGGTCTGGAACAAGATCGACCTGCTGGGGCCGGAGTCGCGCCGGGCGCTGCTGGCGCAGGATGCGCGTACGCCCGGCGTCCATGCGGTGTCGGCGGTGACGGGCGAGGGGCTCGACGCGCTGCTGGCGGCGGTGTCCGAGGCGCTGGATGAGGAGCGGACCGAGGCGGTGGTGCATCTGCGCTACGAGGCCGGCAAGGAACGCGCCTTCCTGCACCGCGAGACGCTGGTGCTGGAGGAACTGGCCGAAGAGGCGGGCTACCGGCTGAAGGTGCGCTGGACCGCCCGGCAGCGCGCCGCCTATGAGGCGCTGGTGGCCGAGGGCTGATCGCACGCGGGGCCTGCGACAATATTGACCTTTGCCGGATTTGCGGTAGATGGGGGAACATGCGCGCCCGCGATCCCGGGCGCGCGACGGTGACCGGGCCCCTCTGGCGAGAGTAATCGGCGCTCTCGCGATGTCGGCGCCGCCAGGATGTGAAGCCGGCGGAACCAGATTTCATGACTCTCACTCACCCGCGCGACGCGCGCGCCCCTGCGCGCCCTCAGGGCCGCCTGCGCGCCCTGCCTGCCTGCGCCCTCTGCACGGAGCGCCAGCAATGACCACGCAACCGATCTCGCACAGCTCGACGCTGGGCTATTTCAGATGGGCCTTCATCGTCACGGCGATCGGCCTCGCGCTCGGCGCGTGGCTCGGCTTTTCCACCGAACATACGATCGCCGGGGCGATGAAGGTCTTCTTCATCTGCTGCGTGCTGGCGGTGCTGGAAATCTCGCTGTCCTTCGACAACGCGATCGTCAACGCCAACAAGCTGAAGGAAATGACGCCGAAGTGGCAGCACCGCTTCCTGACCTGGGGCATCGTCATCGCCGTCTTCGGGATGCGGATCCTGTTCCCGGTGCTGATCGTCGTGATCGCGGCCAAGATCGGCCCGTGGCAGGCGGTGGTTCTGGCCGCCTCCGAGCCCGAGCAATATGCCGAGATCATGCATGACGCGCATCTGCCGATCGCGGCCTTCGGCGGGACCTTCCTGATGATGGTGGCGCTGAACTTCTTCTTCGACCACGAAAAGGACGTACACTGGGTCCATGCGCTGGAAGACTGGGCCTCGCGCTATTCCTCGATCCGCGGGATCGAGATCGCGGTGGTGCTGGTGATCATGCTGGTCTTCTCGCGGCTGGTGCCCCCGGCGCAGGCGGGCGTCTTCATCTCGTCGGCGATCTGGGGTCTGCTGACCTTCCTGCTGGTCGAGGTGCTGGGCGGCATCCTCGACAAGAACGAAGAGGCGATGTCCGGCGCGGCCAAGGGCGGGCTCGGCGCCTTCCTCTATCTGGAAGTGCTGGACGCCTCGTTCTCCTTCGACGGGGTGATCGGGGCCTTCGCGCTGACGCAGAACCTGTTCATCATCGCCATCGGCCTCGGCATCGGCGCGATGTATGTGCGTTCGATGACGATCATGCTGGTCGAGAAGGGGACGCTCGCGCAGTACCGCTATCTGGAACACGGCGCCTTCTACGCGATCCTGATCCTGTCGGTGATCATGTATGTGCAGACGCTGTTCCACATCCCCGAGGTCATCACCGGCCTGGGCGGCGCGGCGCTGATCGGCATCTCGCTGTGGTCCTCGATCCGGTGGAACCGGGAAAACGGCCATGCGGCGGATGCGCCCGCCTGACCGTCACCCGTGACGCCAGACAGCAGAAAGGCCCGCCGGTTGCACGGCGGGCCTTTTCTCTTCCACGGACCGCGGGCGAGGCCGCGGACGGCGGCCGGTGCGGTCAGTGCAGGGCCGGGAAGGCGGCGGGTTCGATGCCGAGCGCGCGCAGCGTCGCGTCGTCGGGGCGGCGATGTGCCTGGATGTCGGCAGAGGCGCTGACGGCGGCCTCGAAGATGCGGAAGATCTCGCCGATCGCGGCAAGCGGGCTGCGGCGGGGCGCGTGGTCGAGCGTGAGGGTCGTCATGGTCGGGCTTCCTTGGGTTCGGTCGGGCGGCGTCGTTCTGCCCGTGAGCGGAAAATGGGGTTGCCGGTCTCTTTCTGCAACGCAGAAAGCGCCATGCCCGTCATGCGCTGGACGCAAGGAATGCGCGGTTTGCAAGGCGGCTAGAACATAGCTGCGGGGCGCGCACCTGCGACGGATCGCAACCGTGCCGCCCCGGCAGGAAGCTTGCCGCAGTTGCAACCCCCGATGCTGCAACGGAAAATGCTGCGTTGCAAAAATTCCTGCCGATTATAGAATATTATCTTGAGGAAACGCTTCCAAAGAGTCGAAAAACGACTGACTGTCCAACAGCGAAGGGAAACCCATGGAAGAGACCACGCCCGACCTCGAGGCCCAGATCGCCGCGCTGGAGGCGGCGATCGCCTCGGTCAACACGCTCAATATCGAGATATTCTACTGGTGGTGCACCGCCCTGATGCTGGCGATCCACGCCGGCTTCCTCGCCTATGAAATGGGCGCGTCGCGGTCCAAGAACGCGCTGGCCTCGGGCATCAAGAACCTGCTGGCCTTCGCCTTCCTCGTGCCGTCCTTCTATTATGTCGGCTGGTGGATCTACAACGCCTTCCCCGGCGGGATCATCCCCGCCGCCGCGCCGGGCGCGCTGCCCTGGTCGGCAAACATGGGGCCGAACCTCGCAGACCAGGCCTCGGGCATCTTCTATGCGGCCTTTACCCTGTTTGCCGCCACCACCGCCTCGATCATGTCCGGCTCGGTCATCGAGCGGATCCGCATGTCGGGCTTCACCATCCTCGCCATCGTGCTGGGTTCGGTCGTCTGGATCCTCGGCGCCGCCTGGGGCTGGCATCCGTCGGGCTGGCTGACCTCGGTCTGGGGCCTGCATGACGTGGGCGCGGCGGGCTGCGTCCACACCATCGCCGGCTTCTTCACGCTCGGCGTATTGATGAACCTCGGCCCGCGGATGGGCCGCTACAACCCGGACGGCACGCTGAACGAGATCCCGGGCCACAACATGCCGATGTCGCTGATCGGGCTGATGCTGATCGTGATGGGCTTCTTCGGCTTCCTCGGCGGCTGCATCATCTACACGCCCGACGGGTGGCTGACGATCTACAACACCCCCACCACGCTGTCGGCCTTTGCCTTCAACACGCTGATGGGCGTGGCGGGCGGCATGATCGGCGCCTATCTGATGACGCGCGATCCGTTCTGGATGATGTCCGGCGCGCTGATCGGGGTCATCTCCTCGGCGCCGGCGCTGGACCTCTACTATCCGGGTCTGGCCTTCCTCGTCTCGTTCATCGGCGGGGTGATCATCCCGAAGATCAACGATTTCATCGTCGTCCGGATGAAGATCGACGACGCGGTGGGCGCGGTGGCCGTGCATGGCTGTTCGGGCGTCTACGGGCTGGTGATGGCGGGGCTGCTGGCCTCGGGCTACCTGAACGTCGAGGGTCCGGCGATCAGCTTCACCGGCCAGCTGATGAGCGCGGCGGTCTTCGTCCTGCTGGGCTTCGTGCCGGGTTGGGTGCTGTCCTTCGTGCTGAAATCCGTGGGCCTGCTGCGCGTGAGCCAGGGTGTGGAACTGGCGGGGCTCGACAAGGTCGAGATCCCGGCCAAGGCCTATCCCGAGGCGGCGGTGCCGGCCTTCGACCTGTCGCCGGTCTCGCCGGCGGAATGATCCCCAGTCCAGGAGAGCACAGATGAACACCGCACCGATCACCAGCTGGGACGGCGCCGAGGTCTATTACACCTTCGCCGACAAGCCCGCCGTCGTGGGCTTCCTGATCCTCGCCGGCGTCGCCGCCTGCGTCTACACGATCTTCCGCATGGCCGCGCACGAGATGCATATGGCGAAGAAGCACGGCTGAGCCGTCCCGAAGGGCAGTCCGGCGGGCCGCGTCGCAGGGCGCGGCCCGTTGCTGTTCGAATCGGCTGTTGCGTCCTGCTAATAAACTAAAATTCCTGTAGGGCAATATTCCGACTTTACAGCCGCGCCGGTCGCGGCGGAAGATCGCTCCGAACCGCCGTTCCGCGAGGTCCGCCGCCCCCATGCTCCTGTCGCCCCCCGCCGCCAGCCTGTTGCGCCGGCCCGGGCAGCCCGCGCTGCCGCCGGGGGTGGAACGTCACCGCGTGCCGGCGGGGGGATCGGTGACGCTGCGGCTGGCGGCAGGCGAGGCGCTGGAACTGGTGGATATCGAGGGCGGGCAGGTGTGCGAGCTGTCCTTCGTCACCCGGGACGGGCGGTTCCGGACCGGGGCGCTCGGCCTTGCCGGCGACGGACCGGCGGGCGCGCTGCAGGCGCTGCTGGCGGCGGCGGACGGATCGGGCCGCCGCCTTGCCGCGGCGCTGCTGCGGGCGGGCGCGGACCCGGCGCAGGGCCGGGCGCTGCGGCTGTTCGGGCCGGACAGCCGCGCGGGCGACCGGGTCCGAATGACGGCGGCAGAGCCGGGGCTGCTGATCGCCGTGGCGCCGCGACCGCCCGCAGCCCCCGACAGTGCCGAGACGGCGACGCCCCTGCACCTGTTCGTCACCCGCGCCCCGGGCCGGCGCGCCTATGCCGACCGGCTGCCCGACCCGCTGGCCGAGCCGCTGACCGATCTGCGCATCCGCCCGGCCAGCGCCCGCGCCTTCACCGTGCGGGCGGGCGAGTGGATCCAGGTGATCGACGTCGACGGTCGGCAATGCAGCGATTTCCAGTGCTTCGACGCGCGCAAGCTCGACCGCGGCATCGAACATGCGCTGGACGCCACCATCACCCGCACCCTGACCGGGCGCAGCTATCCGGCGCCGGGCCTGCCGTCGAAGGCCTTCGACCGCGATTTCCAGCCGCTGGTGGAAATCGTGCAGGACACGGTCGGCCGGCACGACGCCTTCGCCACCGCCTGCAACGCCCGCTATTACGAGGATCAGGGCTATCCGGGCCATCCGAATTGCAGCGACAATTTCAACGCCGCGCTGAACCCGTTCGGCGTCGCTGCCCGCAAGGGGTGGGAGGCGCTGAATTTCTTCTACAACACCGGCGTCGATCACCTGAACCAGCTCTATTTCGACGAACCGTGGTCGCGGCCCGGCGATTATGTGCTGATGCGGGCGCTGACCGATCTGGTCTGCGTCTCGTCCTCCTGCCCCGACGACATCGACCCCGCCAATGGCTGGGACCTGACCGACATCCACATTCGCACCTATTCCGGGCGCGAGACCTTCCAGAGAGCCGTGGCCTGGCGCATGACCCCCGATGCCGAACCCGAACTGACCAGGGAGACCGGCTTTCATGCCGCGCTCGCCCCGCATGTGACCGAGCATGTCGAGTATCGCGGCTTCTGGCTGCCGCAGGAGACGCGGGCGGGCCGGATCGCCGAATACCGCGCCTGCCGCGAGGCGGCGGCGGTGATCGACCTGTCGGCGCTGCGCAAATACGAGGTGACCGGGCCGGATGCCGGGGCGCTGCTGCAATGGTGCCTGACCCGCGACGTGTCGAAACTGTCGGTGGGGCAGGTGGTCTATTCCGCCATGTGCTACGACCATGGCGGCATGGTCGATGACGGCACCCTGTTCCGCATGGGCGAGATGGCCTGGCGCTGGATCGGCGGCGACGATGCCAGCGGGCTGTGGCTGCGCGAACAGGCCGGGCGGATGGGCTACCGGGCCTGGGTCCGGTCCTCGACCGACCGGCTGCACAACATCGCGGTGCAGGGTCCGGCCTCGCGCGAGATCCTGCGCGATCTGGTCTGGACGGCGCCGAACCGCGTGCCGCTGGCCGATCTGGACTGGTTCCGCTTCACCGTGGGCCGGATCGGCGGGTTCGAGGGGATTCCGGTGGTGGTGTCGCGCACCGGCTATACCGGCGAACTGGGCTATGAGGTCTTCTGCGACCCCAAGGATGCGGGCCGGGTGCTGGAGGCGGTGATGGCGGCGGGTGCGCCGCACGGGCTGATCCCCATGGGCCTTGCCGCGCTCGACATGCTGCGGATCGAGGCGGGGCTGGTCTTCGCGGGCCACGAATTCACCGACCGGACCGACCCGTTCGAGGCGGGGCTGGGTTTCGCCGTGGCGCTGAAGGGCAAGGCCGACGACTTCTGCGGCCGCGCGGCGATCGAGCCGCGCAAGGCCCATCCGCGGCAGGTGCTGGCGGGACTGGCGCTGCAGGGGCGCGATGCGGTGGCGCATGGCGACGGCGTGTTTCTGGGCCGGGCGCAGGTGGGGGTGGTCACCTCGGCCACCCATTCGCCGGTGCTGGGCCGGCAGATCGCGCTCGCGCGGCTGGAGCCGGTCCATGCCGCGCAAGGCACGCGGCTGGAGGTCGGGCGGCTGGACGGGCAGATGAAGCGGATCCCGGCCGAGGTCACGGGACTGGCGCAATACGATCCGCAGAAGCTGCGGCCGCGGGGGCTGGCCTGAGCGGATCCGCGCGGCGGATCGTCTTTCCCCGGAAGGCGCATTGCGGTAATCAGCAGTGAAATGCGCCGGGCCTCCGGTGCAAGGATTCCCGGAAGGACTGCCCCTTGGACGATGCCAAGCGCCCCGTACCGCTGACCCAGGACCCGCACGCGCTGCGCGAGCCGCGCGAGAACCGGCTGGAACTGGCCATCGGGCACGAGGTGCGCACCTTCCGCAAGAAGCTGGGCATCACCGTCACCGATCTGGCCAATGCCACCGGCCTGTCGCTGGGGATGCTGTCGAAGATCGAGAACGGCAACATCTCGCCCTCGCTCTCGACCCTGCAGGCGCTGTCGCGCGGGCTCGGGGTGCCGCTGACCGCCTTCTTCCGCGGCTATGAGGAGCCGCGCAACGCGGTCTTCGTCCGGGCGGGCGAGGGGGTGGAGCTGGAACGGCGCGGCACCCGGGCCGGACACCAGTACAACCTGCTGGGCCATATCGACAACAACACCTCGGGCGTGGTGGTCGAACCCTACCTGATCACCCTGTCGGACAATGCCGATATCTTCCCCACCTTCCAGCACGAGGGCATGGAGTTCCTCTACATGCTGGAGGGCGAGGTGGTCTATCGCCATGCCGACCAGCTGTTCCACATGCGGCCCGGCGACAGCCTGTTCTTCGACGCGGATGCGCCGCACGGGCCGGAACAGCTGGTCAGCCTGCCGGCGCGCTATCTGTCGATCATCAGCTATCCGCAGGCCAACGGCGACCGGCGCTGACCGGCGCCCTGTCCCCCGCTCCCCCGTGACGGACCCTGTCCGCCGGCCCGGTCGGGGCGGGGCGGCCGATCCTTGTGCACCTGCCGCAGAATTCTGCCGCAACTGCGAGATTCTTCTTGCGACGCGGCAATCGCTGCCTATCATCAAGAAATAACTATTCCAGAAAATAAAACATCAGGGAGTGATCATGGCGCTGAGCTGGCGTTTCTCGGCCCTTGCGGACAGGCATCGCGCGCTTGGATCGGCGCTGGAGGACTGGAGCGGGATGGGCACCGCCTGGACCTATGCCAAGGACATCCAGGAGGAACACACCGCCATCCGCACCAAGGCCGGGCTGATGGACGTGTCGGGCCTGAAGAAGATGCACCTCGTCGGGCCGCATGCCATCGCCGTGCTGGACTGGATTACCACGCGCGACATGTCGAAGGTGACGCCGGGCCGGTCCGTCTATGCCTGCCTGCTGAACGAAAAGGGCTTCTTCACCGACGACTGCATCATCTACCGGACCGGCCCGAATGCCTGGATGCTGGTGCACGGCTCCGGGTCCGCGCATGAGGAGGTGGTGAAGGCCGCGATGGGCCGCAACTGCGCGGTGCTGTTCGACGACGACCTGCACGACCTGTCGCTGCAGGGGCCGGTGGCGGTGGATTACCTTGCCCGCCATGTGCCGGGTATCCGCGACCTGAAATACTTCCACCACATGCCGGCCACGCTCTTCGGCGCGCCGGTGACGATCTCGCGCACCGGCTATACCGGCGAACGCGGCTACGAGATCTTCTGCCGCGGGCAGGACGCGCCGCTGATCTGGGACACGATCCTGTCCGAGGGGGCAGAAATGGGCATCGTGCCCTGCTGCTTCTCGGTGCTCGACATGCTGCGGGTGGAAAGCTACCTGCTGTTCTACCCTTACGACAATTCGCAGATGTATCCCTTTGCGGACGAAGGCCCGGGCGACAGCCTGTGGGAACTGGGGCTGACCTTCACCGTCAGCCCGGGGAAGACCGCCTTCAAGGGTGCCGAGGAACATTTCCGCCTGAAGGGGAAAGAGCGGTTCCGCATCTTCGGCCTGCTGCTGGAGGCCGACCATGCCTGCGGTCTGGGGGACGAGGTCTGGGCGGGCGACCGGCGGGTGGGGGTGGTGACCTGCCCCAGCTATTCCGCGATCACCGGCCAGTCGATGGCGATCGCCCGGCTCGCGCCCGACTGCGCCGTGGCGGGAACGCCGCTGACGGTGAAGGGGGCGGAAACCTTTGCGGCAAAGGCGCATGAACTGCCCTTCGACGACCCGAAGAAGCTGAAACGCACGGCGGTGGGCTGAGGCGGGCATGGCGGCAGCGTTCCTCAGCCGGCCCGTCTATCCCGGCCTTGCGCTGGTCCCGCAGGCGCGGCGCCACATCTTCGCGCTGGAAGGTGCGGGGGCGGGGGCGCTGACGGACCTCGCCCCCGATGCCGGGGCACTGACCCGCAGCGATATCCTTTACCTGCCGCGCGACCCGGACGGTGCGGCGCAGGCCGTGGCGCTGGCGGCGCTTGGCGCGGCGAGCCTGTGGCAGGCGCCCGACCTCGCCGCGCTGCTTTCCCGCCTGGCGGGGCTGCTCGACGGCGCGCGGATGGGCACCCGGCTTTACGCGGCGGGCAGCGAGGGGTTCATCGGTCAGGTGCTGGTGGTGGCAGAGGCGGCGGGGATCGACCCGCTGTCGGTCGCGACGGAACATCGCGGCAACCGGGCGCGGCGGGTGCAATGCGTGCATTGCAAGACCGTGGCCGAGGAGGTGACGACCCAACCCTGTGCCTGCCCCGGCTGCGGGCTGACCCTGTTCGTGCGCGACCATTACTCGCGCCGGCTCGGCGCCTTTCAGGGCGTCTGCATCGATGCCGAGGAACCGGGCAGCGCGCCGGCGGCAGAGGAGGCCTTCCGATGACGGAACTCGCGCTGCGGGTCGCCGCGATCGACGATGCCATCCCCGGCATCCGCCGCATCCGGCTGGTGCCCCGGACGGGCGGGCTGCTGCCGGCCTTTTCCGCCGGGGCGCATCTGGTGCTGGCGATGCGCGACGGCCCGACGCTGCGCCGCAACCCCTATTCGCTGTGTTCCGACCCCGAGGACCGCAGCGGCTATGAGATTGCCGTGCGCCGGGCGGAGCGGTCGCGGGGCGGATCGGCCTTCCTGCACGACCGGCTGGCGGTGGGCGACCTTCTGTCGGCCGGCCAGCCCGCCAACCTGTTCCAGCCCGACTGGCGCGGGCGGCGGCATGTGATGGTGGCGGGGGGCATCGGCATCACGCCCTTCATGGCGATGACCGCCACCTTCGACCGGCTGGGCCTGCCCTTCGAGCTGCATTATGCCTGCCGCAGCCGCGCCACCGCCGCCTTCGCGGACCTTCTGGTGGCGCGTCACGGCGCGCGGGTGACGCTCTACCCCTCCGACGAGGGGCGCCGCATCGACCTTGCCGCCGTGGTCGGGGATCAGCCGCTCGGCACCCATCTTTACACCTGCGGGCCGGACGCGCTGATGGCCGCGGCGCTGCAGGCCGCGCGGGACGCCGGCTGGCCGGACCAGGCGCTGCATGCCGAACGGTTCGAGGCGCCGCCGCCCGGCGATCCCTTCACGGCGACGCTGGCCCGGTCAGGGATCGAGGTCACGGTCGGCCGCGACCAGAGCCTGCTGGAGGCGCTGGAGGCCGCGGGCGTGGCCGCGCCCTGCCTGTGCCGGGGCGGGGCCTGCGGCGAATGCGCCACCCGCGTGATCGAGGCGCGGGGCACGATCCTGCACAACGACCATTTCCTGTCGCCCGGGGAACGGGCGGCGGGCGACCGCATCATGACCTGCATGTCGCGCTTCACCGGCGACCGGCTGGTCCTCGACCTGTAGGAGATCGCCGATGCCGCCCGGTTCCGCCACCGCCGCCGTCCACCGCCCGGAGACCTTCCTGCCGGGCACCTTCCGCGACGATTTCAGCTATCGCAACAGCCCCGGCAACATCCCGCATTTCCCCTTTCCCTTTGCCGAGGACAGCTATCGCTATTCGGTGAACATCGAACCGCATGTGCCGGGCCGCCCCGGATCGGCCTTCGAGCATCTGATCGACGTGGACGAACACTACCTGTCGGAAATGGCCGACCGGGCGCGGGTGCTGGAGGAGGACCCGCTGCGCTATCAGGCGCTGCCGCACATGATGCTGGCGCAGTGGGACGTGCTGGAACTGCTGATGGAGGAGCAGGCGCGGGCCTATCCGCATCTGTTCACCCTGACGAAGGATGGCGACCGCTGGCGCTGGATCAACCGGCCGATGGGCATCGACGATACCTTCACCTTCGGCGATCCCGCGACCCTGCCGCGCGAACCCTTCGACTATATCGCCCGTCAGACCCAGGGCGACCACGCGATCCTCGACCAGCGCGACGGCAACCTGTGGATGGATGCGGGCATGATCACCGCGCAGGCGGACTGGTCGCTGGATTTCGACGTGGGGATGAGCTTTCACGAATGGCATGCGCCGGTGCCCCTGGCGCATGAGATGGGGGTGTTCGACCGGGCGCTGAAATTCCTGCTGAACCTGCGGCTCGGCCAGCCGGTGCGGCGGCTGAACTGGACGATGACGATCAACCCGCGGCTCGACACCAGCCCCGAACGCTATCCGCACTGGGGGCCGGACCGGATGACGGTCACGCCCCAGAATGCGGGGCGCAAGGTGCATCTGCGGGTAGAGCTGCAAAGCCTGTGGCGGCTGCCGCGGTCGAACGCGATCCTGTTCCCGATCCGCGGCTATCTGATGAGCCTCGACCAGATCGTGACGGTGCCGAAATGGGGCCGCCGCCTGCCGCGGGTGCTGGAAAGCCTGCCGCCCGAACTGGTGGAATACAAGGGGCTCAGCCGCTATCGCCAGACCGCGATCGACTGGCTGAAACCCTATGACGACGGCCAGCCGACCTCGCCCGGCATCTTCCCCGACTGACGATCCAACCGGACCCGGAGATACCGGGCATGAACGACAGGGAAACACGATGAGAATTTGCGTGATCGGGGCCGGTCCGTCCGGCCTTGCGCAGCTGCGCGCCTTCCAGTCCGCCGCCCGCAAGGGGGACCCCATCCCCGAGGTGGTCTGCTTCGAGAAGCAGGCGAACTGGGGCGGGTTGTGGAACTACACCTGGCGCACCGGGCTCGACGAACATGGCGAGCCGGTGCATTGCTCGATGTACCGCTATCTGTGGACCAACGGCCCGAAGGAGGGGCTGGAATTCGCCGATTACAGCTTCGAGGAGCATTTCGGCAAGCAGATCGCCAGCTATCCGCCGCGGGCGGTGATGTTCGACTATATCGAGGGGCGGGTGCTGAAGGCGGGCGTCAGGCCCTGGATCCGCTTTTCCACCGCCGTCCGCTGGGTCGCCTTCGACGCGGAGACGGACCGGTTCACCGTCACCGTCCACGACCTGGCGGCGGACCGGATCTATTCCGAGACGTTCGACCACGTCATCGTCGCCTCGGGGCATTTCTCGGTGCCGAACGTGCCGGAATATCCGGGCTTCGCCACCTTCAACGGCCGCATCCTGCATGCCCATGACTTTCGCGACGCGCGCGAATTCGCGGGCCGCGATATGCTGCTGATCGGCACCTCCTATTCGGCCGAGGATATCGGCTCGCAGCTGTGGAAATACGGCGCGAAATCGATCACCGTGTCGCATCGCACCGCGCCCATGGGCTATGACTGGCCCGACAACTGGGCCGAGGTGCCGATCCTGACCGGGGTCGAGGGCAACACCGCCAGCTTCGCCGATGGCAGCAGCCGGCATGTGGATGCAATCATCCTCTGCACCGGCTATCGCCACCATTTCCCCTTCCTGCCCGACGATCTGCGCCTGAAGACGGCGAACCGGCTGGCGACCGCCGACCTCTACAAGGGCGTGGTCTGGGTGAAGAACCCGAAGCTGTTCTATCTGGGGATGCAGGACCAGTGGTTTACCTTCAACATGTTCGACGCACAGGCCTGGTGGGTGCGCGACGCGATCCTCGGGCGCATCGCCATCCCCGACGATCCGCAGGCGCTGCTGGCCGATGTCGCCGCCCGCGTGGCGGGCGAGGATGCGGGGCAGGATGCCCATGACGCGATCCACTATCAGGGCGACTACGTGAAGGAGCTGATCGCCGAGACGGATTATCCCAGCTTCGACGTCGATGGCGCCTGCGAGGCCTTCTTCGAATGGAAGGACCACAAGAAGGCGGGGATCATGGCCTTCCGCGACCACAGCTATCGCTCGGTGATGACCGGCACGATGGCGCCGGTCCATCACACGCCCTGGAAGGAGGCGCTGGACGACAGCCTGGAAAGCTATCTGATAAACTGAAGGCGAAGGGGCTCAGCGCCCCTTCCAGATCCAGCCGCCGCCGAGGATGCGCGGGCTGTCGGGATCGTAGAACACGCAGGCCTGCCCGGGGCTGACGCCGGCCTCCGGGTCCAGCAGCTCCACCTCCGCCTCGGTGGCGGACAGGGGGCGGATCACCGCGGGGCGCGGCGGCCGGGTGGAGCGCACCTTGACCGCCACATGCCATTCGCCGCGGCTGTCGAGGGCCGCATCGCCCAGCCAGTTGATCTCGCGCACCGGGATCGTGCGGGTGGCGAGCGCGGTCTTCGGGCCGACGATCACCCGCCGCGCTGCCGGGTCGAGCCGGATGACGTAAAGCGGCTCGCCCGTGCCGCCGATGCCCAGGCCCCGGCGCTGGCCGATGGTGTAATGGATCACGCCGCGATGTTCGCCCAGCACATTGCCCGCCTGATCCACGATCTCGCCCGGCTGGCCCGCACCGGGGCGCAGCTTTTCGATCACCGCGGCATAGTTGCCCTCGGGAACGAAGCAGATGTCCTGGCTGTCGGGCTTGTCCGCCACCGGCAGCCCGTATTTCGCCGCCAGCGCCCGGGTTTCCGCCTTCGAGGCCAGATGCCCCAGCGGGAAGCGCAGGTAGGACAGCTGTTCCGGCGTGGTCGAGAACAGGAAATAGCTCTGGTCGCGGTTCGCATCGGCGGCGCAATGCAGTTCCGGCCCGGCGGCGCCCAGCTTGCGCTGGATGTAATGGCCGGTCGCCATGCAGTCGGCATCCAGATCCTTGGCGGTTTCCAGCAGGTCGCGGAACTTCACGCGCTCGTTGCAGCGGATGCAGGGCACCGGGGTCGCGCCGCCCAGATAGGCTTCGGCGAACTCCTCCATCACCGCCTCGCGGAAGGCGTTCTCGTAATCCAGCACGTAATGCGGAAAGCCCATCGTCTCGGCCACGCGGCGGGCGTCGTGGATGTCGCGGCCCGCGCAGCAGGCGCCCTTCTTGGCCAGCGCCGCCCCGTGATCGTACAGTTGCAGGGTGACGCCCACCACGTCATAGCCCTCGTCCTTCAGCATCGCGGCCACGACCGAACTGTCGACGCCGCCCGACATGGCGACGACCACGCGCGTCTCGGCCTGGGGCTTGGCAAAGCCCAGCGAGTTCACGGGATGACGGTCGAGCGGCATGGAAGGCTCCGGCGGGCTGCGTGCGGGGATGGGGCTGGTTCCGGCGGAATATAGGAAAATGCTGCCTACTCACAAGCCCGCGCTTCATGGCCCGTTAAGCGCGAGGGCCGCAGCCTCCGGCCGTCTTGGGCAAGGGGCGGGCGCGGCGATCGGCCCTCCGCCTTGCGCGGCGTCGGGCAGGGCAAGCAGGCAGGTGGTCATGTTTCTGAAGAAGGTCGATGGTCCCCGCGCGGTGACGATGGCGGACGGCACGGTGATGACCCGCGCCGATCTGCCCCCCGCAGACACGGTCCGATGGGTGGCGCGGCGCAAGGCGCTGGTGGTGCGCGCGGTGGCGGCCGGCCTGATTCCGCGGGCCGAGGCGCTGAGCCGCTATGCCCTGTCGGAGGAGGAGTTCGACGGATGGTGCCGGCTCGTGGAATGTCACGGCGAAACCGCGCTCCGGACCACGGCGCTGAAACAGTATCGTCAACTTTAGATTGAACCGGTGCGGCGCCCGATCACAGTAACGTGCAGTTAAGAAAATGAACCGAAAGTCGGTTCCTGACGGATGCCTGTGGAGAATCCCTTATGCGAGTCCTGCTGGTCGAGGATGACCCTGCCACGTCGCGCAGCATCGAACTGATGCTGACCCACGCGAACCTGAACGTCTACTGCACCGATCTGGGCGAGGAAGGCGTCGACCTGGCCAAGCTCTACGATTACGACCTGATCCTTCTCGACCTGAACCTGCCCGACATGACCGGGCATGACGTGCTGCGCCAGTTGCGGCTGGCCAAGGTGGACACGCCGATCCTGATCCTGTCGGGCGCGGACGATACCGACAGCAAGCTGAAGGGCTTCGGCTTCGGCGCCGACGATTACATGACCAAGCCCTTCCACCGCGAGGAACTGGTGGCGCGGATCCATGCCATCGTCCGCCGGTCCAAGGGGCATTCGCATTCGGTCATCCGCACCGGGCGCATCGCCGTCGATCTCGACGCGAAGACGGTGGATACCGACGGCACGCCGATCCATCTGACCGGCAAGGAATACCAGATGCTGGAACTGCTGTCGCTGCGCAAGGGCACGACGCTGACCAAGGAGATGTTCCTGAACCATCTTTATGGCGGGATGGACGAGCCGGAACTGAAGATCATCGACGTCTTCATCTGCAAGCTGCGCAAGAAACTGGCCGAGGCGACGGGCGGCGACAATTACATCGAAACCGTCTGGGGCCGCGGTTATGTGCTGCGCGACCCGGCCCCGGCGGCGCAGGAGGGCAGGGTGGCGCTGCGGGCCTGAGCGGCGGGCGCCCTCCGGCGCGGCGGCCGGGGCGATCCGCGCAAGTCGGCGCGCGCCGGCCGATGGACTAGCCTTCGCCCCGCCCGCATCCTAAACCCGGAAGGCAGGCATCCGGCGGGTCGGATGGCCGGGCTGGCGGGGAAGGGCGATCATGGCGGATCTGGCGGCGGTCGGGGTGGCGGATCTGGCGCCGGAACAGGCGGCGGCGGAATGGCAGCGCCTGGCCGAGGCGGTGTCGCGCGCCAACCGCGCCTATCACACCGAGGACGCGCCCGAAATCAGCGATGCCGAGTATGACGCGCTGAAGCGTCGGCTGGCCGCGATCGAGGACCGCTTCCCCGACCTCGCCGCCGGCAGCCCGACCCAGCAGGTGGGCGCGGCGCTGGCCGAGGGCTTTGCCAAGGTCCGCCACGCGGCGCGGATGCTGTCGCTGGAAAACGCCTTCGAGGATGCCGAGGTCACCGAGTTCGACGACCGCATCCGCCGCTATCTGAACCTGGCCGCCGACGCGCCGCTGGCCTTCACTGCCGAGCCGAAGATCGACGGGCTGTCGCTGTCCCTGCGCTATGAGGACGGGACGCTGGTGCAGGCGGCGACGCGCGGCGACGGCGAGATGGGCGAGAACGTCACCGCCAATGCCCGCACCATCGCCGACATCCCGCAGCGGCTGACCGGCGCGCCCGCGGTGCTGGAGGTGCGGGGCGAGGTCTACATGAGCCATGCCGATTTCGCCGCCCTGAACGAAAGACAGGCGGCGGCGGGGGGCAAGACCTTCGCCAACCCCCGCAATGCCGCCGCGGGCAGCCTGCGCCAGCTCGACGCGGCGATCACCGCCGCGCGGCCGCTGCGCTTTTTCGCCTATGGCTGGGGGGAGCTTTCGGCGCCGCTCGCCGGCACCCAGTCCGGCGCCATCGCCCGGCTGGCGGAACTGGGCTTCCGGACCAACCCGCTGACCCGGCTCTGCCGCAGCCCGGCCGAGATGCTGGACCAGTACCGCGCGATCGAGGCCGGGCGCGCGGGCCTTGGCTATGACATCGACGGCGTCGTCTACAAGGTCGACGATCTGGCGCTGCAGGCGCGGCTCGGCTTCCGCTCCACCACCCCCCGCTGGGCGCTGGCGCACAAGTTCCCCGCCGAGCTCGCCTGGACCCGGCTGGAGGCGATCGACATCCAGGTCGGCCGCACCGGCGCGCTGTCGCCGGTGGCGCGGCTGACCCCGGTGACGGTGGGCGGCGTCGTGGTGTCGAACGCCACCCTGCACAACGAGGATTACATCGCCGGGCGCGATTCGCGCGGCGCGCCGATCCGGGGCGGCAAGGACATCCGCATCGGCGACCAGGTGCAGGTCTACCGCGCCGGCGACGTGATCCCCAAGGTTGCGGACGTGGACCTGACCGCCCGGCCGGACGGGGCGGAGCCCTACGCCTTTCCCGACCGCTGCCCCGAATGCGGCTCGCCCGCCGTGCGGGAAGAGGGCGATTCCGTCCGCCGCTGTTCGGGCGGGCTGATCTGCCCGGCCCAGGCGGTGGAGAAGCTGAAACATGCCGTCAGCCGCGGCGCCTTCGACATCGAGGGGCTGGGGGCGAAACAGGTGGAAATGTTCTTCGCCGATCCCGCGCTGCCGATCCGCGAACCCGCCGACATCTTCACGCTGGAGGCGCGCGACGCCGCCGAACCGCTGAGAAAGCTGAAGAACCGCGAGGGCTGGGGCGAGAAATCCGCCACGAACCTGTTCCGCGCCATCGACGAGCGGCGGCAGATCCCGCTGCCCCGGCTGATCTTCGCGCTCGGCATCCGGCATGTGGGCGAGGTGGCGGCGCAGGATCTGGCGCGGCACTACGGATCCTGGGAGGCGATGACGGCGGCGCTGGACCGGGCGCGTCCGGCGGCGCTGGCCCATCGGGCGGCGGATGCGGCCGAGCAGGCGGAACGCGCGGCGGCCCTGGCCGAGGGGCGCCGCGCCAGGGTGTCGGAGGCCCGGGCGGCGGCGGTGGCGGCGGCGGATCTGCCGGCCGAGGCCGCGGCCGCCTGGTCGGACCTGGTGGCGACGGACGGCATCGGCCCGGTGCTGGCGCTGTCGCTCTCCGACGCCTTCGCCAATCCCGAGGAGCGCGCCGCCATCGACCGGCTGGCCGCGCATCTGACCGTCACCGCGCCGGCCGCCCGGCAGACGGCCGGCAGCCCGATCGCCGGCAAGACCCTGGTTTTCACCGGCACGCTGGAAAAGATGGCCCGGGCCGAGGCCAAGGCGCGGGCCGAGGCGATGGGGGCCAAGGTGGCGGGGTCGGTTTCGGCCAAGACCGATCTGGTGATTGCGGGGCCCGGCGCCGGATCCAAGGCCGCGAAGGCCGCCGAACTGGGGGTCGAGGTCATCGACGAGGATGCCTGGCTCGCGCTGATCGGGGGCTAGGATGCAGCCGCCCGCGCGGGGCCGCCCGCCGATCCTCTTCCCGCTCTTCGCCGGGCTCGAGACGCTGGAGGGCGTCGGCCCGAAGACGGCGAAGCTGTTCGCCGCGCTCGGGGCCGAACGGCCGCGCGACCTGCTCTTCCTTCTGCCGGGGGGCGTGGTGGACCGCCGGCCCCGCGCCTCGATCCGCGACTTCACCGCCCCCTGCATCGCCACGGTCGAGGTGACGGTGGGCGCGCATTGGCCGCCGGCGCGCAAGGGCGGGCCCTATCGCATCTCGGTCCGCGACGCGGCGACGGAATTCCAGCTGGTCTTCTTCCATGCGCGCGGCGACTGGCTGAGCCGGCACCTGCCCACCGGCCAGCGGCGGATCGTGTCGGGCAAGCTGGAACTGTTCGACGCGGTGGCGCAGATCGTGCACCCCGACCACATCCTGCGCCCCGAGGAAGCCGCCGACCTGCCGGGATGGGAGCCGGTCTATCCGCTGACCGCCGGGCTGGGGCAGAAGCAGGTGGCGAAGGCCGCAGCCTCGGCGCTGGCGCGGCTGCCGCGGCTGGCGGAATGGATCGACCCGGCGCTGAAGGCGCGCGAGGGCTGGCCCGACTGGGACGCGGCCCTGCGCGCCGCCCATGCGCCGCAAGCCGCCGCCGATTGCCAGCCCGAGGCGCCGGCCCGGGCGCGGCTGGCCTATGACGAGCTCTTCGCGCATCAGCTGACGCTGGCGCTGGCCCGCGCCCGCAGCCGCCGGGGCAAGGGCCGGCCCTCGCGCGGGGACGGGCGGCTGACCGACCGGGTGCTGGCGGCGCTGCCCTATCGCCCGACCGGCGCCCAGATCCGGGCGCTGGCCGAAATCGCCGCCGACATGGCCGGCGCGGGGCGGATGAACCGGCTGCTGCAGGGCGATGTCGGGTCGGGCAAGACGCTGGTGGCGCTGCTTGCGCTGTGCATCGCGGTCGAGGCGGGCGGGCAGGGCGCGCTGATGGCGCCTACCGAGATCCTGGCCCGCCAGCATCTGGACAGCATCGCCCCATACGCCGCCGCGGCGGGGCTGCGCGTGGCGATCCTGACGGGGCGCGACCGGGGCGCCGACCGGGCGGCGAAGCTGGCCGATCTGGCGGCGGGGCGGGTCGACCTGCTGGTCGGCACCCATGCGCTGTTCCAGAAGGATGTGGAGTTCCGCGACCTGCGGCTGGCCGTGGTGGACGAACAGCACCGTTTCGGCGTGGCGCAGCGGATGGAACTGGGCGCCAAGGGCGCGGCGGCGGATGTGCTGGTGATGACGGCGACGCCGATCCCGCGCAGCCTGGCGCTGGCGCAATATGGCGACATGGATGTGAGCCTGCTGGACGAAAAGCCGCCGGGCCGGCAGCCGGTGCGGACGGCGCTGATCTCGACCGCGCGGATGGACGAGGTGGTGGCGCATCTGGCGCGCGCGATCGCCGAGGGGCGGCAGGCCTATTGGGTCTGCCCGCTGGTGGAGGAGAGCGAGACCTCGGACCTGACGGCGGCGACAGAGCGGTTCCAGGCGCTGCGCGCGGCGCTCGGCGAGGGGCGGGTGGGGCTGGTCCATGGCCAGATGCCGCCTGCCGAGAAGGACGCCGCGATGGCCGGTTTCGTCGCCGGGCGCACGCGGCTGTTGGTGGCGACGACGGTGATCGAGGTGGGGGTGAACGTGCCCAATGCCTCGATCATGGTGATCGAGCGGGCCGAGACCTTCGGGCTGGCGCAGCTGCACCAGCTGCGGGGCCGGGTCGGGCGCGGGGCCGCCGAATCGACCTGCGTGCTGATGTATCGCGCGCCGCTGTCGGGCGCGGCCGAGCGGCGGCTGCAACTGCTGCGCGACAGCGAGGACGGGTTCCGCATCGCCGAGGAGGATCTGGCGATGCGCGGCGCGGGCGACATGATCGGCACGGCCCAATCCGGCCTGCCGCGCTTTCGCATCGCCGATATCGAACGGCAGGCGGGGCTGATGGCGGTGGCGCAAAGCGATGCGCGGGCGCTGCTGGCGATGGATCCGGCGCTGGAAGGGCCGCGCGGGCAGGCGGCGCGGGTGCTGCTGTGGCTGATGGAGCAGGACCGGGCGATCCGGCTGATCTCGGTCGGCTAGGCCGTCCGCCCACCGTATTCGTTAATCGTTCGCTAAAAGTTCTTGATCCGATCCGGGAATCATGAGAACAAAGCAGCAACAGGACCGCGAACAGGAGCCGCGACCATGCTGACCGACCTTCGCCAGACCCTTCGCCGCTGCCGCGCCACGATGCTGGAAGATGCCGCCGGCGCGGCGGTGCTGATGATCGCGCTGGTCGCGGCGCTGCACCTGCCGTCGCCCGTCTGACCCCGATCCGACCCTTACTGCCTCGCGCCCCTTCCCCCGGCCATCGCGGCGGGACTTCCCCGCCCGCCGCACCCCACTGCCTGTCCCGGGACCGCACTCCCGGCCGGCCGGACCGGAACGCGCCACTGCCGCCGCCATCCTTCCCGGGATGTGCGGCGGTTTTTTCATGGAAAAGGGGGTCAGGCCGTCGCCATCTCGGCCTGCGCCACCGCCTCGGCTGCGGCCTCGAGCGCCAGCAGGATCGAGGCATGGCGGTTGCGATAGTCGCGGGCGGGGATCAGCACCTCGTAATCGGCGAAGGGCGCGGCGGGGACCGCTCCGCCCTCCTTCAGCATCGCGGCGAGTTGGTCGCGCGCCGCCTCGATCTCGGCCCGGCTGCGGCCGATCATCGCCGCGCCCGCCACCGCCGCCGAGGCCTGGCCGAGCGCGCAGGCCCGCACCTCTTGCGCGAATTCGGCCACGCGCCCGTCCTGCAGCACCACATCCGCCGTCACCGTGGACCCGCACAGCGGCGAGCGCCGGCGCGCGCTGCCCTGCGGCGCGGGCAGGCGCCCCAGATGCGGGATATCGGCCGTCAGCGCGAGGATGCGCTGCGAATAGAGCTTCATCAGGTCGCCATCACTTGTCCCGTCGCTCATGCCGTTCTTCCTTCCACCGCGCACCGGCTATAGGTAGGGACGAATGCCCTGGCTTGCAAAGGTGCCGAGATGCCCGCCGACGCGACCTCTTCCGCCACGCCCGCGCCCTTCGATCCCGCGACGCTGCGCTACGACGCGAACGGGCTGATCCCGGCCATCGCGCAGGACCACGCCTCGGGCGAGGTGCTGATGATGGCCTGGATGACCGCCGAGTCGATCGCGCGGACGCTGGACGAGGGCATCGTCACCTACTGGTCGCGGTCGCGCCGCGCCTTCTGGCCGAAGGGCGCCACCTCGGGCCATGTGCAGCGGCTGGTGGAACTGCGCATCGACTGCGACCGCGACTGCCTGCTGCTGCTGGTGGATCAGACCGGGCCCGCCTGCCACACCAACCGCCGCTCCTGCTTCCACACCGCGCTGCGGGACGGGGCGGAAGTGGTCATCGCCGACCCCATCGCCTGAGCCGTCACACCCCGGCCAGTGCCCGCACCTGCGCCGGGGACAGCCCGTCCTCGCGATAGCGGCGGATGGCGCGGGCATCGTCTCGCTTGGCCAGACGCTTGCCGTAGCTATCGCGGACAAGGTCATGATGCCAGTAGCTTGGCTGCGGAAGCTGCAGCACCGCCTGAAGCAGGACGTGGATCTGCGTCGCCTCGAACAGGTCGCGGCCGCGGGTCACTTCGGTGATGCCCTGCGCCGCGTCATCGACCACCACGGCGAGGTGATAGGAGGTGCCGAATTCGCGGCGCGACAGCACCACGTCGCCGACATGGCTCAGCAGCGCTTCGGCGGTCAGCTGGTGTCGCCCCGGATGGCACGGGCCGGTTTCGAGGAAGGCGGGCAAGCTGCCAAGCCTGTCGATGGCGCGGCGCATGTCCAGCCGGATCGCATCCCGCGGCCCTGCCTCCGCCATCGCGCGGCCCCGGCAGGTGCCGGGATAGACCACGCCGTCCGGGCCGATGACCGGCGCGCCTTCCTGCGGGGCGGACAGTGCGGCGCGGATGTCGCCCCGGCTGCAGCGGCAGGGATAGGTCAGCCCCATCCCCGCCAGCCGGGCCAGCGCGGCGTCATAGGCGGGCAGGCGGTCCGACTGCCGCCAGACCGGGCGCTGCCAGTCGAGCCCCAGCCAGGCCAGATCCTCGAAGATCGCCGCCTCGAAGTCCGGGCGGCAGCGGGCGCGGTCGATATCCTCGATCCGGATCAGGAACTGCCCCGGATCGGCCCGTGCCGCGGCCTCGCAGGCCGCGCGGGCATGGCCGAGGTGCAGCAACCCGGTGGGCGAGGGCGAGAACCTCGTCCGCCGCATCAGCCTTGCGCCGCAAGCCACTGGCTGAACGAGGTTTTCGCCCGTTCCGTATAGGCAAGATAGCGGTCCTTGCGGCCCCGGCGCCCGCCCCGCGCCTCGACCGGCGGGAACAGCCCGAAATTCACGTTCATCGGCTGGAAGGTCTTCGCCTCGGCCCCGCCGGTGATATGGGTGACGAGCGCGCCCGTCGCGGTGTCGGGCGGCGGCGGCGGCAGGTCGCGGCCCAGGATCTGCGCCGCCGCCATCCGCCCCGCCAACAGCCCCATCGCCGCGCTTTCGACATAGCCCTCGACGCCGGTGATCTGCCCGGCGAAGCGCAGGCCGGGGCGCGAGCGCAGCCGCATCCGGTCGTCGAGCAGCGTGGGCGAGTTGATGAAGGTGTTGCGATGAATGCCACCCAACCGGGCGAAAACGGCATTCTCCAGCCCCGGAATCATCCGGAACACAGCGGTTTGCGTGCCATACTTCATTTTGGTCTGGAAGCCGACGATGTTGTAGAGCGTCCCCAGCTTGTTGTCGCGGCGCAGCTGCACCACCGCATAGGGCTTCACCTGCGGGTCATGGGCATTGGTCAGGCCGATGGGTTTCATCGGGCCGAAGCGCAGGGTTTCGCGCCCGCGCTCGGCCATCACCTCGATCGGCAGGCAGCCGTCGAAATAGCCCGCCGTCTCGCCCTCGCGGAACTCCGTCTTCTCGGCGGCCAGCAGCGCGTCGATGAAGGCCTCGTATTGCGGCTTCGTCATCGGGCAGTTCATGTAGGCGGTGCGCTCGTCCTCGGTCTCGCCCTTGTCATAGCGCGACTGCATCCAGGCCACCGACATGTCCACCGTGTCGGCATGGACGATGGGGGCGATAGCGTCGAAGAAGGCCAGCGCCTCGGCCCCCGTCTCGGCGCGGATGCTGTCGGCCAGCGCGCCCGAGGTCAGCGGTCCGGTGGCGACGATCCACTGCCCCTCGCGCGGCAGTTCGGTCACCTCGCCCGGCGCAACCGTCACCCGGGGATGCGCCCGCAGCCGCGCCGTCACCGCCTCGGAGAACGGGTCGCGGTCCACGGCCAGCGCGCCGCCGGCGGGCAGGCGATGCGCCTCGGCCATCGCCATGATCAGCCCGTTCGCCGCGCGCATTTCCCAATGCAGCAGCCCCACGGCATTGCGTTCGTCGTCGTCCGAGCGGAACGAGTTGGAACAGACCATCTCGGCCAGGTTGCCGGTGCGATGCGCGAAGGTGCCGGTCGCGGGGCGCATTTCGTGGATCACCACGTCCACGCCCATCTGCGCGGCCTGCCACGCCGCCTCGGACCCGGCCATGCCGCCGCCGATGATATGCAAGGTCTCTGTCATGGGGCGGAAATAATCCCGCCCGGCTCCGAAGGGAAGGCTTGGCCGCAACGTCGCGCGATGCAGCCGCGGCGCGCGGCTTGCCAGCGGGGCCGGGGCGCGGGCAGGCTGCGGCGCGGGAGCATCGGGAGGGGTTGGATGCGGGCGATGGACAGGCAGGCGCTGGCCGCGTTCCTGGCGCGGGAGTTTCCGCAGGTGGCGGGGGATTTCGCGCTGGAGGCGGTGGACGACACGGGCGCGCGGATGCGGCTGCGGGTGGCAGAGCGGCACCTGCGGCCGGGGGGCACGGTATCGGGCCCGTCGATCTTTGCCCTGGCGGATGTGGCGATCTACCTCGCCATCCTGTCGCGCATCGGGCCGGTGGCGCTGGCCGTCACCACCGGCGCCTCGATCGACTTCCTGCGCAAGCCCGCCGCCGGGGTGGACCTGATCTGCGCCGCGCGGCTGCTGAAGCTGGGGCGCAGCCTCGCCGTCGCCGACGCGCTGATCTATTCCGAGGGGCTGGCAGAGCCCGTTGCCCGCGCCTCGATGACCTATTCGATCCCGCCGCAGCGCGCGAAAGATGGGGTATCTTGATACCTATTTTGCAGGTCATTGTTTTTGCGCATGAAAATTGAGATCACGGCGCTTGACCCGCGTCGCGCAATCACGGATAAGCCCGCATCCGAATGCGGGTGCCCCGTGGCGCCCGGACCCGTCAGCCAAAGGGGCAAGACCCGATGAAAACCTTTACCGCGACCCCGGCGGACATCGAGAAGAAGTGGATCCTGATCGACGCCGAGGGTGTCGTTCTGGGCCGCCTCGCCACGATCGTCGCCATGCGTCTTCGTGGCAAGCACAAGCCGACCTTCACGCCGCACATGGACATGGGCGACAACGTGATCGTCATCAACGCCGACAAGGTGCAGATGACCGGCAAGAAGCGCGAGGACAAGCAGTATTTCTGGCACACCGGCTATCCGGGCGGCATCAAGTCGCGCACGGCGCGGCAGGTGCTGGAAGGCGCCCATCCCGAACGCGTTGTGATCAAGGCGGTGGAACGCATGATCTCGCGCAACCGTCTGGGCCGCCAGCAGATGTCGAACCTGCGCGTCTATGCCGGTGCCGCCCACCCGCACGAGGCGCAGCAGCCCGTCGTGCTGGACGTCAAATCGCTGAATCCGAAGAACACCCGGAGCGCCTGAAGATGGCCGAAGACCTCAAATCCCTCGACGATCTGAAGGCCGCTGTTGCGGGCACGCCCGCCGCCGCCGCCGTCGAGACCGCCCCCGCCCGTGAACCCCGCCGCGATGCGCAGGGCCGCAGCTATGCCACCGGCAAGCGGAAGGACGCGGTCGCCCGCGTCTGGATCAAGCCCGGCAACGGCAAGGTCGTGGTCAACGGCCGCGAGATGGCCGTCTACTTCGCCCGCCCGGTGCTGCAGATGATCCTGCGCCAGCCGTTCCAGATCGCCGGCGTCGAAGGCCAGTTCGACGTCTACGCGACCGTGGCCGGCGGTGGCCTGTCCGGTCAGGCCGGTGCGGTCAAGCACGGCGTGTCCAAGGCGCTGCAACTGTACGATCCCGCGCTGCGCCCGGCGCTGAAGGCCGCGGGCTTCCTGACCCGCGACAGCCGCGTCGTCGAACGGAAGAAATACGGCAAGGCCAAGGCCCGCCGCAGCTTCCAGTTCTCGAAGCGCTGATCCGGCCTTCCGCGTCGCTGCGACGCGACGCCATGGCGCGGGCATCGGCCCGCAAGGGAAAGGCGCGGATTTCGGTCCGCGCCTTTCTTGATGTCAGTCCGCCCGCCGGAGTGTCCGTGTCCGCCTCTCACGCCCACCGACCCGAGATCGACGGACTGCGCGCCATTGCCGTGCTGCCGGTGATCCTGTTCCATGCCGGGTTCGATGCCTTCGCCGGCGGCTATGTCGGGGTCGATGTCTTCTTCGTCATCTCCGGCTATCTGATCACCGCGATCCTGCTGCGCGATCTGGCGGAAGGGCGCTTCTCGATCCTCGGCTTCTATGAACGGCGGGTGCGGCGACTGTTGCCCGCGCTGTTCGTGATGCTGGCCGCGACGCTGCCCATCGGCTGGCTGCTGATGACGCCGCAACGGTTCGAGGACTATTTCGCCAGCCTCTCGGCCACCGCGCTCTTCATCGCCAACGTGCATTTCTACAAGGAAGCCGGCTATTTCGCGGCCGAGACCGAGCTGCAGCCGTTGGTCCATATGTGGAGCCTCGCGGTGGAAGAGCAGTTCTACCTGCTGTTCCCGCTGGCGCTGGCGGCGGTCTGGCGCTGGTGGCGGGGCGCGCTGTGGGCGGCGCTGGCCCTGGCCGCGCTGGCCAGCTTCGGCTGGAGCCTGTGGGCGATGTCGGCGGACCCGGACGGCGCCTTCTTCCTGATCGGCGGGCGGGCCTGGGAACTGCTCGCCGGCGGGCTGCTGGCCCTGTGGGCCGCGCGCCCGGCGGGCGAGGCGCGGCAGCCGGGGCTGTGGCACGAACTGGCCGCCGGGCTGGGGCTGGCGCTGATCGTGGTGCCGATGCTGACCTATGGCGAGACCACGCCCTTCCCGGGCGCCGCCGCGCTGCCGCCGGTGCTGGGAACGGTCGGGGTCCTGTGGGGCGCGCGGCAGGGCACGCGGGCGGCGGCGCTGCTGCGGGCGCGTCCGCTGGTGGCGGTGGGGCTGATCAGCTACAGCGCCTATCTCTGGCACCAGCCGGTCTTCGCGGCGGCGCGGCTGACCCATATCGCAGAGCCGCCCCTGGCGCTGATGCTGGCGCTGGTGCTGCTGTCGCTGGCGCTGGCCTGGCTCAGCTGGCGCTTCGTGGAACAGCCGTTCCGGGCCGTGCCCGCGCGGTCGCGGCGCCGCGCACCGCTGTTCGCGGGCGCGGTGGCGGGGATCGCCGTCTTCGCGCTGGCGGGCGCGGCGGGGCAATCGTCGCGGGCCGATGACCTGTGGCTGCGGATGAACCCCGACCTGGCGCCCGAGGTGGCACGGCTGGCCGCCGCCACCAGCCGGCCCGCCCCCGCCGATGACGGCGCCTGCCTGTTCAGTTCGGACGATGTCGATGCCGAATGGGAACGCCGCATGGCGGATTGCCACGCCCGGCTCGGCCCCGCCATCGTGGTTCTGGGCGACAGCCACGCGATCGACCTGATGGCGGCGCTGGCCGCACGCCCGGACCGCCCGCTGTTCCTGACCGGCCTGACCGAGGGCGGCTGCCGCCCGCACATGCCGGGATCGGATTGCGAATTCGACCTGTTCCTTGATTATGTGCGCACACATCCGGGGATGGTCGCGCGGGTCATCTACGAACAGGCCGGGTTCTACCTGCTCAGCCCCGACGGCAAGCGGCAGGGCGAGCGCGCGCTGATCTCGGACCTGTCGCTGGACGAGGCCGTACCCGACATCCAGCCCAATGCCGACGAGACGGCGCAGCTGGTCGCCTACCTGTCCGCCCTGGCGCGGCAGGTCGATCTGGTCTGGTTCGGCCCGCGACTGGAACCGCATGTGCCGCTGGACCTGATCCTGCGCTATGGCTGTGCGGCGCCGGTGCAACTGCGCCCGAACCTCAGGGCCGAGTTCTCCGCGCTGGACAGCTATCTGGCCGGGCAGGCCGCGGCGGCGCGGCTACGCTATGTGTCGCAGATCGACATGATGGACCTGACCTTTCCGCGCGACCTGCAGGATTGCCGCGAGATCTTCTGGCGCGACGGCGACCATTTCAGCCCGGCCGGGGTCAAGCGCTTTTCGGTGCGGCTGGACCCGAGCCTGTGGACGCCGGATCGGCGCTGAGGCCACAGAACCTGTGCCCGGTCTGCATCAGGTGCACGCAGCCGTGATCGCCGGCCCGATTGACGAAACCCGCGCTGCTGTTCATGCTTTTTTCACAAGAGTGCCGGGATAACCGGGACCGAGACGAGGCAGAGCAGATGGCACCCATCACTTTTCACAGCCCCCTTGGGGGATTCGATTTCCTTGGCCTGAGGCGCGCGCGCGACGGGCAGGGCTTCGAGATCGTCTATGACGACGGGGTGACCCGGCGGATGGTCTGGCGCGTGCAGTCCGAAGGCCGCAGGGCCGAGGCGATGCTGGGCGAGGCGCTGCGCAGCGCCGTCAACAAGCCCCGCGTGCTGCCCGCGCTGTACTCCGAGCTGAAAAAGCGCTCGATCGCCATCGAGGCGGTGGCCAGCGCCTGACCGGCCCCGCCAGATGGGTCCCCGCCGTGCCTGCGCCCCTACAGGCTGCGCAGGCCGGTCCAGATCAGCTGCGCCGCCAGCAACAGCAGCACCGCGTCCAGCGCCAGCCGGAAGCGGCGGTCGTCCAGCCGGTTCAGCAGGACCCGCCCGGCGAAGGTGCCGGCCAGCCCCGCCGCGATCAGCGCCGCGACCGGCGCCCACCACTCGGCGAAGGCGAAGCCCAGCAGGCCGAACGCCAGCGTCTTGACGCCGTGCTGCACCGTCATCAGCGCGGCATGGGTGGCGACATGGCCGTGGCGGGGCAGCGACTGGCTTTTGGTGAAGGTGGCGACGAACAGGCCCGTCGCCCCGAAGAACATCGTCAGGAAGGACGAGACCGCACCCACCAGCAGCGGCCAGTCCCGCACCTGCCGGGGCGGCCGACCGAGGATCGACCAGGCGACGAACAGCCCCACCCCGATCTGCACCACCGCCGGCGGCAGGTTCACCACCACCAGCCCGCCCATCCCGGCCCCCACCGCCGAGCCGAGCGTGAAGGCGGGCAACGCCGGCCAGAAGATGTGGCGGAAGGTCATCGCCGCCCGCCCGAGGTTCGACCCGATCTGGATCACCCCATGCGTCGGGATCAGCGCCGCGGGCGGCACCAGCAGCGCCATCACCGCCAGCATCATCGCGCCCCCGCCGATGCCGAAGGCCACCGTGATGAACGAGGACAGGAAACTCGCGCCGATCAGCAGCCAGACGGCGGCCTCCGTCAGACCCTCGGGCAGAAGGCCGTGCAGAAGACCGGGCGGCAGGATCATCGGGGGCCTGTCTCCGGTGCCGGGCCGGCCGGTGTGACGCCGGGGGCGCCCGCCATGCCGCGCCTCAGTCCGCGACCCGGATCACCGGCTCCATCGTCGCCAGTTGCGCGTCTGTCAGGTGGCACTTGATCCGGTGGCCCTCTGCCGTCTCGCGCAGCGCCGGCACCTCGGTCTCGCACAGGGTGCCGGGCACCTGGCTCTTCCAGCGGCAGCGCGTCTGGAAGGGGCAGCCCGGCGGCGGGTTCATCGCCGAGGGGATCTCGCCCTCCAGCACGATCCGCTTGCGGGCCACCTTCGGGTCGGGCACCGGCACCGCCGACAGCAGCGCCTCGGTATAGGGGTGGTAGGGCGGGCGGAACACCTGTTCCGTCGTGCCGATCTCCACCACATGGCCCAGATACATCACCAGCACCCGGTCGCTGAGATAGCGCACGATCCCCAGATCGTGGCTGATGAAGATCAGCGTGGTGCGCTCCTTGCGCTGGATTTCCATCAGCAGGTCGGTCACCGCCGCCTGCACGCTGACATCCAGCGCGCTGACCGGTTCGTCGGCAACCACCACGCGCGCCTCGCCGGCGAAGGCGCGGGCGATGCCCACCCGCTGCTTCTGCCCGCCCGACAGCTGGCGCGGCTTGCGGTCGGCAAAGGCGCGCGGCAGCTTCACCAGATCCAGCAGTTCCAGCATCCGGTCGCGGCGATCGGCCTCGCTGCGGCGGGTGCCGAAGATCTCGATGGCGCGCTGGATCTGCGAACCCACCGACATCGAGGGGTTCAGCGTGTCGAACGGGTTCTGGAACACCATCTGCAGCCGGCGCAGCAGGTCCGGCCCCCGCGCCTCGACCGGGCGGGACTGGATCTCGGTCCCCTCCAGCAGCACGGTGCCCTCGGTCGCGGTTTCCAGCCCCATCAGCAGCTTGGCCAGCGTGGACTTGCCGCAGCCCGACTCGCCGACGATGGCCAGCGTCTCGCCCTCGCGCGCGGCGAAGTCGATCTGCTCGTTGGCCTTCACCACCTTCGCCATCCCGCCGCCGAAGGCGCCGGACCGCGTCTCGTAATATTTCTTCAGGTTCCGCGCCTCGATCACCACCTCGCCGGGCGGCAGCGGCGGCGCGACCGGCGGCGGCGCGGGCGGATGGGCCCAGTCGATCTCGTCGATGCGGATGCAGCGCGACCCGTGCCGGGCATAGCCCTCGACCGGCACCATCGGGATGTCCTGCGCATCGCAGCGCCCCGCCACGAAATAGGCGCAGCGCGGGCCGAAATTGCAGCCGGGCGGGCGTTCGTGGGGCAGGGGGAAGTTCCCCGGGATCGCCACCAGCGGCCGCAGCGTCTTGTCCGCGCCCGGAACGGGGATCGAGCGGAACAGCGCCTGCGTATAGGGGTGGCGCATCGCGCCGAAGACCTCCTCCACGCCGCCCGTTTCCACCGCCTCGCCGGAATACATCACGCAGAGCCGGTCGCAGACATCGCTGACCAGCCCGAGGTTGTGGCTGATGAACAAGAGCGACGTGCCCTGCGTTTCCGCCAGATCGCGGACGAGGTCGATGATCCCCGCCTCCACCGTCACGTCGAGCGCGGTGGTCGGCTCGTCGAGGATCAAGAGCGACGGCTTCGACATCAGCGCCATGGCGATGACGATCCGCTGCTGCTGCCCGCCTGACAGCTGATGCGGGAAGGCATTCAGGATGCGGTCCGGGTCGGGCAGGCGCACCGCCGCCACGATCTCGCGCGCGCGGTCCAGCGCGGCGGCACGGTCCAGCCCCTCGTGCAGGATCGGCACCTCGGCCAGCTGCGCCCCGATCTTCATCGCCGGGTTCAGGCTCGCCATCGGCTCCTGATAGATCATGGCGATTTCCTTGCCCCGGATCGCGCGCAGTTCCCTGGGGCCCAGTTCCGCCAGATCGCGGCCCTTGAAGCGGATGCTGCCGCCGGTGATCCGGCCGTTCCGCCCCAGATCGCGCATCACCGCCAGCGCCACGGTGGACTTGCCGCAGCCCGACTCGCCCACCAGACCCATCGCCTCGCCCGGCATCACCGTGCAGGAAAAGTCCATCACCGCCGGGATTTCCCGCGTGCGGGTGAAGAAGCTGATCGACAGGTTCTCGATCTCGAGGATCGGGGTGGGGCTGGCTGGGGCGGTCTCGCTCACGGGCTTCCCTTCCATCTTCTGTTCGCAGATATCCCGCGGCGGGTGCGGGGGGCGCGACGCCCCCCCGCGTCCGGGCGCGGGATCAGTCCTTCAGGCTTTCCTCGCGCAGCGCGTCGGCCAGCAGGTTCAGGCCCAGCACTAGGCTCATCAGCGCCAGCGCCGGCACCAGCGCCGGGTGCGGCGCGATGGTCAGCAGGCGGCGGCCGTCATTGATCGTCGATCCCCAGTCCGGGCTTTCCGGGCTGACGCCGAGGCCGAAGAAGCCGAGCGTGCCCAGAAGGATGGTGGTATAGCCGATCCGCAGGCAGAAATCGACGATCAGCGGCCCGCGCGCATTGGGCAGGATTTCCCACAGCATCACATACCAGGCACCCTCGCCCCGGGTCTGCGCCGCCGCCACATAGTCGCGGGTGCGCAGGTCCAGCGCGAGGCCGCGCACGATGCGGAACACCGTGGGCGCGTTGACGAAGACGACCGAGACGAAGACGTTCAGCAGGTTCGGGTCCATCGACCAGACGCCGAGGGGATCGGCGTTGAAGGCCAGCCCCGACCAGGCCCACAGCCCGATCACCAGCGTCAGCCCGACCGCGATGTTGCGGGCGGTCTGGCGCATGTGCAGGCGGCTGTTCCAGAAGGCGGTGAAGAACACGACCGGAAACAGGAACAGCACGGCGGCCAGCACGACGGGCAGGCCGGTCGTGCGGATTTCCGGCGTCACCAGCAGGTAGAACAGCAGGATCACCGGGAAGGCCAGCACGAGGTTGGCGATGAAGGACAGCCCCGTGTCCAGCCGCCCGCCGCGATAGCCCGCGGGCAGGCCCAGCGTGATCCCCACCACGAAGGCGAAGGCGGTTGCCGCCGGCGCGATGGCCAGCACCCGCCGCGCGCCCACCACCATCCGGCTGAACACGTCGCGGCCCAGGTTGTCGCCGCCCAGCAGGTAATAGCCCGCGCCGTCGGGGCGCATGGTGCCCGGCACCTCGTTCTTCATCTGCGCGATCTGCGACAGCGGATCGTAGGGGGCGATCATCGGCGCGAAGATCGCGGTGAAGGTCCAGAAGGCCACCAGCAGCAGCCCGACGATGCCGATGGGGCTGTCGAACAGCCGCCCGTACAGCCCCAGCCGGCGCCGGTACAGCACCGAGGGCAGGATCAGCACCACCAGCGCCAGCCAGACCGGCCAGAGATGCCCGGCGAGGCGCAGGAAGATCGAGGACCAGCCAATCACCTCCATCATGACACCCGGATCCGCGGGTTGAGCAGCACATAGCCGATGTCGGACATCGCCTGCGTGACCAGCACCACCACCACCGCCACCACCGAACATCCCAGCAGGAGGTCGATGTCGTTGTTGCCCGCCGCCTGCACCAGCGTCCAGCCGAAGCCCTTGTAGTTGAACAGCGTTTCCACGATCACCACCCCGTTCAGCAGCCAGGGGAACTGCAGCATGATCACGGTGAAGGGCGCGATCAGCGCGTTGCGCAGCGCGTGGCGCATGACGACGCGGCCGAAGCCCGCGCCCTTCAGCCGGGCGGTGCGGATATATTGCTGGGTCATCACCTCGGCCATGCTGGCCCGGGTCATCCGGGCGATGTACCCCATGCCGTACAGCGCGATGGTCAGCACTGGCAGGAAGAAATTCTCGAAGGTGATCCCGTCCATGGCGCTGGCCGCGGTGCCCTTGAACCAGCGCAGCCCGACCAGCGATGAGGAGAAGACCACGATCAGCACCACGCCCGAGACATATTCCGGCGTCGCGGTGCTGGCGATCGAGATGGTCGACAGGCCCCGGTCCAGCCGCGACCCCTCGCGCATCCCCGACAGCACGCCGAGCAGCAGCGCCGAGGGCACCATCAGCACCATCACCCAGAACATCAGGATCCCGGTCAGCCCCAGCCGGGTGGCGATGATGTCGGACACCGGCTGCTTGAAGACGGTGGACAGGCCCCAGTTGCCCTGCAGCACGCCGCAGAAGCGCGCCGCCTCCTCGGGCGGGGTGCCGCGCGGGATGCAGCGGCCGCTGACGGTGCCGTCCGCCGCCTCCCAGGTCCAGCCGGGGGCGACGCCCAGCCATTCGCCATAGCGTTTCAGCAGCGGCTGCGCATGGCCGTTGCGTTCCAGCCAGCTTTCCACCTCGGCATCGGTCATCCGGGCACTGGCTTCGGATTTCGCCAGCTTCTCGAGGTTCGGCGGCAGGTTCGTCAGCCAGAACACGACGAAGGTCAGCACCAGCGCGGTGGCCACCATCGTCAGTGTCCGCCTGACCAGGAATTTCAGCATCGGCGCTCCCTCTCGGGCGGATGCGCCCCAAGGGGCCTTGGCTGGACGGAAGGGGCAGGGCGGGCCGGAACCCGCCATGCCCCCGTTCGGCTAGGGCATCGCCGCGGCGATCAGGCCTCGGTCATCCACCACTTGTAGTGGTGATGCTCGAAGGTCGGGTGCATGTCGGCGCCCATCACCCGCTCGGTCATGTGGCGATAGAGCGACCGCCAGTAGGGCTGGATCAGCACGCCCTCGTCCTGCATGATCTGTTCCAGCTTGGCCATCGACTCCTTGCGGGCCTCGGCATCGGCGATGGCCATCGCCTTGTCCAGCTCGGCATCGAATTCGGCGTTGTTGAAGGCCGACTCGTTCCAGGCCACGCCCGACTTGTAGGCCGATTGCAGCACCTGGACGCCAAGCGGGCGCATGTTCCATTCGGTGGCCGAGAACGGATATTTGGTCCAGTCGTTCCAGAAGGTCGAACCGGGCAGGATCGTGCGCTTGATGTTGATGCCCGCGTCGCGGATCTGCGCCGCCACCGCGTCGCAGGTCGCCGCCTGCCAGGCGTCGTCGATCGAGATCAGCTCGAACTCGGTATCCGCATGGCCGGCGGATGCGAGCATCTCCTTGGCCGCGGCCGGATCGACGGTCAGCGGCGGCAGTTCGGCATATTCGGGGTGGATCGGGCAGACATGGTGGTTTTCCGCCACGGTGCCGAGACCCGAATAGCCCAGTTCCAGCACCACCGCATTGTCCACCGCCATCTGCAGCGCCTTGCGCACGTCGCGGTTGTCGTAGGGCGGGTTGTCCTGGTTGAAGCGCACGGCCAGCGTCGCCGCCGTCACCGCCTCGGACTTCTGCCAGCCGAGGCTGTCGAAGATCTCGACGAATTCCGACACGGTCTGATAGGTCATGTCGATTTCCTCGGCCTCGGCCGCGGCGACCAGCGCCGAGGGGTCGGTGCCGTAATCGACATATTCGATGCGGTCGAGCCACGGCCCGCCATAGACCTCGGTGCCCCACCAGGTATGGTCGGGGTTCTTCACCAGCGTCTGGCGCACGCCCACCTCGTTCGTCTCGGGCAGGTAGGGGCCGGTGCCGATCGGGTTGGTCGAGGGGTCGCCGCCGTCATAGGACTGGTGCACCACCTGCGCCGGATAGTCGGCGAAGTTGGCGATCACCGCGATGTCGGGCGAAGACAGCGTCAGCTTCACCGTCATGTCGTCCACGACGGTGATCGCACCGTCGGCGGCCATCTTGCTGTCGGCATCGGCCAGCGCGGCCAGACGGCCCGCCATCGAGTTGCCCTCGACCGTGCCATCGGCCCAGCGGGTGATGTTGAAGGCTACATCCTCAGCGGTGAAGGGGTCGCCGTTGTTCCAGGTGACGTTCGGGCGGACATGCAGGGTGTATTCCGTGCCGTCCTCGTTCACGTCCCAGCTTTCCAGCAGCATGCCGCGGAAGGTACCGTCCTTCTGGTATTCCACCAGGTATTCCAGCCAGCCGCGGCTGAAATTGGCCAGCTGCGACCAGTCATAGGTGCGCGGGTCCTTCAGCGCCTTGGTTTCCATGTCCATGCGCAGGGTGCCGCCGGCGACCGGGGTTTCCTGCGCGGCGGCCGGCGCGTCGAGCCCGATCATCCCGTAGGCGACCGCCGCCGTGGCGCCGAGCGCCGAGGCCCGGGTCAGGAACTCGCGCCGGCTCAGAAGCCCCTCGCGGCATTCGCGCGCATACATGGCAACGGCTGGATGCACCTTCGGTCCGAAGGTTTCACGGATGGTCATCTCAGTCTCCCTGTGAGAGGTTCGTGTCCGATTATCGTTCTCGCCCTGCGGCGGCGCCGCGACGGTGGCCGGGCGATGCGGCCGGTCGTCATGGCGCAGGAGGCAGGGGCGGCAGGCGCAGTCTCTCGCAGCCATTCGGCACAGAATGGACGGGTCCGGCCAAGCCGGAAGGCGACATTCTCTGATGCAAAAACGACATGCGCCAAACAAAGCGCAGCCCGCGCCGGGGGTCAAGCGCGCATTGCCCGCATCCGTCAGCCTTTACAGAGATTTCGCAATTCCGGTTCAAGCCGCGCCAGAGGTTCCCTCCGCGGCGCGGGCCCTGCCGGGGCGGCCTGTCGGCCCGGTTGCCCCGGGCGCCGCAATCAGGCGCCGCGGCGGAAATCGCTGGGGGTGCGGCCCGTTTGCGCCTGGAACGCGCGGGTGAAATAGGCCGGCGAGGCGAAGCCCAGGCCTTCGGCGATCTCGCGCACCGGCAGCCGGGTTTCGGCCAGCAGGCGCCGCGCCTCGTGCATCTTGCGGTCGGCCAGCAGCGCATGCGCGGTCCGCCCGCAGGTGCGGTTGCAGACCCGCGTCAGATGCGTGGGCGTGACGCCCAGGTCCGAGGCATAGTCGGTCACGTTGCGGTCGCTGCGGAAGTCGCGTTCCAGCAGCGCGGCATAGCGGTTGGCCAGCCGGCGCGAGGCGTCCCGCCGCTGCATCGGGTCGGGATGGGCCGCGGCCTCGGCCACCTGCCGTTCCAGCCAGACCGAGACCAGCCCCAGATGCAGCAGCGCCGCGCGGTCATGGCCCGGGCGCGAGCCTTCCGCCTCGCGCTGGACGGCATCGAGGATCCCCGACAGCTCGCCCTGCGAGGTGGCGTCGCGGATGCGCAGGTGCTGCGGCGACATCGGCAGCGGCAGGTCGCAGGTCCGGCCGAAGAACAGCGCGGTGCCATGCACCTGATGGCCCAGCTCGAAGCCGTGCATCACCCCGGCGGGGATGAAGATCGCATTGTGCACGCCGTAGCCGCGGGTGACGCCGGCCACCGTGATCCGGCCCTGGCCGCGGGTGAACCACAACAGCAGCGGTTCGGAATAGCTGCGCATCGCCTCGACCCGCCAGCGCCCCCCCGCCGCCAGCCGCGCGATCGGCAGCAGGCGGAAGTCGGCGGGCTGCGGCGCCTCGGCCTTGGCGAAACGGGACAGGGGCGGGCCGGAGAAGAGCTTCACGGGTTCGGTCCTGCGCGGCGGATGACGGTCGCCGGCCAGACTAGGCCCGCCGGTGGCCCCCTGCCAAGACGGAAGCGGCGCGATCGAGGGCCGATTCGCAGACGTGGCCGATGTGCCACGGCTGGCGGGGCCGCCGGGTTCAGCCCGGCACCACCCGCCGCCAGCCGCGCATCCGCGCCCGGAACCATGTGCGCTGACGCTTGGCATATTGCCGGCTGGCCGCCTGCGCGCGGTCCCGCGCCACCGCAAGCGGGATCTCGCCCCGCAGATGCGCCACCAGTTCCGGCGCGCCGATGGCCTTGGCCCACAACGCGGCGGGGTCCCAGGCGGGCAGCATCGCCGCCACCTCGTCCAGCGCGCCACCCGCCAGCATCGCGTCGAAGCGCCGGTCGATCCGCGCCGCTAGCCAGTCGGGCCGCGCGTCGAGCAACAGGCAGGTCGCGCCCGCCTCGGGCAGCAGCGGCGGCGGCGTCCGGTCCTGCCAGAAGGCCAGCCCCCGGCCGGTGGCGCGCTGCACCTCCCATGCCCGCTGCACCCGGGCGGGGTTCAGCCGGTCGATCCGCGCCAGCGTGTCGGGGTCGATTTCGGCCAGCATCCCGGCGGTTCCCTCGGCGGCCAGGCGCGCATCGGCCTCGGCCCGCAGCTCGGGCGGCACCGGCGGGATCTCGGCCAGCCCCGCGGTCAGCGCGGTCAGGTACAGCCCGGTGCCGCCTACCACGATGGGCCGGTCCCGCCCGGCCAGCAGCGGCGCCACCTCGCGCAGCCAGTGGCCGACCGAGTACTCCGCGCCCGGCGAAAGATGGCCGTACAGCCGGTGCGGCGCCCGCGCCTCCTCCGCGGGCGAGGGGCGGGCCGACAGCAGCCGCCAGCAGGACCAGACCTGCAGCGCGTCGGCATTGACGATCGCGCCGCCCCGCGCCTCGGCGATGGCGAGCGCCAGCGCCGACTTGCCGCTGGCCGTCGCGCCGGCGATCACCACGGGCCGGTCGTCGGGTATGTCCGCAAGGTCGATCAAGGAAGGGCGCCGGGTCCGGTCATGAGGGCGGGCGGTTCGGTTTCCGGGCGCGGTTTCCGCCGCGCCGCGGCGGACCGGGTGCCGTGCCCGGTTGAACCCGTCCGCGATTTCGCGCATCTTGCCGCCCGACCCACGGAACGGCAAGGACGACAGATGACCGACAGCGACGCAGCATCAGCGGGGGCCGTCGGGACGGCCGGGGCAGGGGGCGAGACGGTCCGGCAGGCGGTGCCGCAGCTGTCCCCGGTAACCTACAAGCGGGTGCTGCTGAAGATCTCGGGCGAGGCGCTGATGGGCGACCAGGGCTATGGCCTGCATCCGCCCACCGTCGCCCGCATCGCGCAAGAGGTGAAATCGGTCCACGACCTGGGCGTCGAGATCTGCATGGTGATCGGCGGCGGCAACATCTTCCGCGGGCTGCAGGGCTCGGCGCAGGGGATGGAGCGGACGACGGCCGACTATATGGGGATGCTCGCCACGGTGATGAACGCGCTGGCGATGCAGGCCTCGCTCGAGGCGCTCGGCATCCATACCCGCGTGATCTCGGCCATTCCGATGGACCAGGTCTGCGAACCCTATATCCGCCGCCGCGCCGTCCGGCACCTGGAGAAGAAGCGCGTCTGCATCTTCGCCGCGGGCACCGGCAACCCCTATTTCACCACCGATACCGCCGGTGCGCTGCGCGCCAACGAGATGGCCTGCGAGGCGATCTTCAAGGGCACCAAGGTGGACGGGGTCTATGACAAGGACCCGAAGAAATTCGCCGATGCCAAACGCTACGACACCGTCAGCTATGACGAGGCGCTGGCCAAGCGGCTCGGGGTGATGGACGCGGCCGCGATCGCGCTGGCCCGCGACAACCGGCTGCCGATCATCGTCTTCAGCCTCGACGAGCCGGGCGGCTTCCGCGGCATTCTCGCCGGGACCGGAACCTATACGGTGGTGAAGGGCTGACCGTCCCGCCGTTGGTGGTTCGTTGACCGCCTTCCCCTATCTTTCGCCCCGTGCCTCGGCTAAGAGGTCGGGCAGACTGTGACACGGAAAGACGCATCATCATGGCCGACGACATCGAGATCGACATCGAGGATCTGACCCGCCGCATGGACGGCGCCATGGTATCGCTGCGGCACGAATTCGCCTCGCTGCGCACGGGCCGCGCCTCGGCCAGCCTGGTCGAGCCGATCCAGGTCGAGGCCTATGGCCAGATGACCCCGATCAACCAGCTGGGCACCGTCAACGTGCCCGAACCCCGGATGGTGACGGTCAACATCTGGGACAAGGGCATGGTCGGCAAGGTCGAGAAGGCGATCCGCGAAAGCGGGCTCGGCATCAACCCGCAGACCAACGGCACCATCATCATGCTGCCGATCCCGGAACTGAACGAGGAGCGGCGGCGAGAGCTGACGCGGGTGGCGGCGCAATATGCCGAACACGCGCGCGTGGCGATCCGCAACGTCCGCCGCGACGGCATGGACCAGATCAAGAAGGCCAAGGGCGACGGCATGTCCGAGGACGACCAGAAGTTCTGGTCGGACGAGGTGCAGGCCCTGACCGACAAGATGATCGCCGCCGTCGACAAGGCACTGGAAGGCAAGCAGGCCGAGATCATGCAGGTCTGACCTGCGCGCCGGCGATCCGGCCCGGCGCCGCCGGGCTGTCATTGATTGAAGCGGTTACAGGCAGCGAGGCGCCGATGGCGGCCAAGGACGTTGACGACAGGGCAGGGCGCGCCGCGGCCACGGGGCCGGGCGAGGGCGGCCGCGCACCGTGTCCGCCGCGTCACGTCGCGATCATCATGGACGGCAACGGACGCTGGGCCACCTCGCGCGGCTGGCCCCGGCTGGTGGGCCATCGCAAGGGGGCCGAGCGGGTCAAGGAAATCGTCCGCGCCTGCCCCGATCTGGGCATCGACTGGCTGACCGTCTATGCCTTCTCGACCGAGAACTGGAAGCGCTCCACCGAAGAGGTGCTGGGCCTGATGGGCATCTTCGCCCGCTATATCGAGAAAGAGGCCGATGCCATGTCGGCCGAGGGCGTGCGCCTGCGCTTCATCGGCGCGCGCGACCGGCTCGACCCGCGGCTGCAGCGGCTGATGGCGGGGATCGAGACCCGCACCGCCCCCAATGCCCGCGTCAACTTCACCGTGGCGATCAACTATGGCGGGCGGGACGAACTGGCCCGCGCCGCCCGCCGTCTGGCCGAGGATGTGGCGGCAGGCCGGCTCGATCCCTGCGCGGCGGACGAGGCGGCGCTGGCCGCGCGGCTGGACACCGCCGGGATGCCGGACCCGGATCTGGTGATCCGCACCTCGGGCGAGACGCGGACCTCGAACTTCCTGCCCTGGCAGTCGGCCTATGCCGAATACGAATTCTCGCCGGTCCTCTGGCCCGACTTCACCCCCGAGGTTCTGGCCGGGATCCTCGGCCGCTTCGGGCTGCGCGAACGCCGGTTCGGCGGTGTGCTGACGGGATGAGCGGCCCGGACCCAGCCGGCCCGCCCGCCGGCCCTTCCCGCGGTCGCTGGGCCGATCTGGGGCCGAGGCTTGCGTCGGGCGTGGCGATGGCGGGCGGCGGGCTGGCGCTGATCTGGCTGGGCGGCTGGTGGTTCGCGGGGCTCGCCGTCGCGGCATCCGGGCTGATGATCTGGGAACTGGCGGCGATGCTGGCCCGCGCCGCGCCCGCCGGCGCGCGGCGGATCGGCCTGCTGGCGGCGGCCTGCCTGCTGGCGGCGCTGGTGCTGGCGCGGGTCTGGCCGGGCTTCGGCGGCGGCGTCGGTTACTGGGGCTGGGGCTGGGGCGGGCTGATGCTGGCGCTGCCGCTGCTGGCCGGCCTTACCCTGCCGATGCGCGACCGGGCGATCTGGCTGATCTATGGTATCGCCGTCCTGCAGGCGGCCTATGGGCTGGTATCCTTCCGCGCCGATCACGGCGTGGTCTGGCTGGCCTGGCTGGTGCTGGTGGTGGTGGCGACCGACATCGCGGGCTATTTCGCCGGCCGGCTGATCGGCGGGCCGAAGTTCTGGCCGCGCGTCAGCCCGAAGAAGACCTGGGCCGGCACGGCCGGCGGATGGGTGGCGGCGGCGCTTGTGGGCGCGGTCTTCCTGACCTTCACCGATGCCGGGCCGGACCTGCCCTGGATTTCCGCCGCCGTCGCGCTGGCCTCCCAGATGGGCGACATCGCCGAAAGCGCGATCAAGCGCCGCGCCGGGGTCAAGGACAGTTCCACCCTGATCCCCGGCCATGGCGGGCTGCTCGACCGGTTCGACGGGTTGCTGGGGGCGGCGCTGATGATGCTGCTCGTGGCGCAGGTCGTCGACGTGCCGGAGCTGCGGCTGTGACGCGCCGGATCTCGATCTTCGGGGCGACCGGCTCCATCGGCGAGAGCACCTTCGACCTGACGATGCGGGCGGGCGGGCCGGGGGCCTTCCACACCGTCGCGGTGACCGGGGCGCGCAACACCGCGCGCCTGGCCGAGATGGCGCGCGCCCTGCGGGCCGAGGTCGCGGTGACCGCCGATCCCGGCTGCCTGGCCGACCTGCGGGCGCGCCTCGCCGGCAGCGGGATCGAGGCCGCGGCCGGCCCCGCCGCGCTGGTCGAGGCCGCCGACCGCCCCGCCGACTGGGTGATGAGCGCGATCGTGGGTTTCGCGGGCCTGCCGCCGGGGCTGGCGGCGCTGCGCCACGGCGCGACGCTGGCGCTGGCCAACAAGGAAAGCCTCGTCACCGCCGGCCCGCTGCTGATGGAGACCGCCCGCCGCCACGGCGCCACCATCCTGCCGGTGGACAGCGAACATTCCGCCGTCTTCCAGGCCCTGACGGGCGAGGACATCGCCTGCGTCGAGCGGGTGATCATCACCGCCTCGGGCGGGGCCTTCCGCGACTGGCCGCTGGACCGGCTCGCCCGTGCCACGGTGGCCGAGGCATCCAGCCATCCGAACTGGGCGATGGGCCAGCGCATCACCATCGACAGCGCCTCGATGTTCAACAAGGCGCTGGAGGTGATCGAGACGCGCGAGTTCTTCGACATCGCGCCCGAGCGGATCGAGGTGCTGGTGCATCCGGAATCGCTGGTCCATGCGCTGGTGGGGTTCTGCGACGGCGGGCTGATGGCGCATCTCGGCGCGCCGGACATGCGCCATGCCATCGGCTATGCGCTGAACTGGCCGACCCGCGCGCCCCTGCCGGTGGCACGGCTGGACCTGGGCCAGATCGGGCGGCTGACCTTCCGCGACCCGGACCCCGCGCGCTATCCCGCGCTGCGGCTGGCGCGCGAGGTGATGGCCACGCGCGGCCTGGCGGGGGCGGTGTTCAACGGCGCCAAGGAGGCGGCGCTCGACGCCTTCATCGCTGGCCGGCTGCCCTTCACCGGCATGGCCGCGGTGGTGGAACGGGTGCTCGCGCGAATGTCAGCCCAAAGCGGTCTTGGAAATGCCGACATCACGCTCGATAACCTCTGCGACGCCGATCGCGAGGCCCGCGCATTGGCAAGGGAATGCACCGGCGCCCGGGTGGATTGAACCGGGCCGTCAGGTCGATTTGAGGAAGACAGTTGGACATTGCATCGCTTCTCCCGTCCTTCGGCAACCTTCTCTATACGGTGGGGGCCTTCGTCGTCGCCCTGTCGATCATCGTCGCGGTGCATGAATACGGCCATTACATCGTCGGCCGCTGGTCGGGCATCCGGGCCGAGGTGTTCAGCCTCGGCTTCGGGCCGGTGCTGTTCTCGCGCAAGGACCGGCACGGCACGCGCTGGCAGGTGGCGGCGCTGCCCTTCGGCGGCTATGTGAAATTCCTGGGCGACGCCAATGCCGCCTCGGCCGGGCCGGATGACGCGGCGATGGCGCGCCTCTCGGCCGAGGAGCGGCGCCACACCATGCATGGCGCGCCGCTATGGGCGCGGGCGGCGACGGTGGCGGCGGGGCCGGTCTTCAACTTCGTGCTGTCGGCGCTGATCTTCGCCACCGTCTTCATGACCGTCGGCTTCGCCACCGACACGCCGACGGTCGGGCGGCTGCTGCCGCTGCCGGGCGGCACGGGCGAACTGGCGGCGGGCGACACGATTCGCGCCGTCGAGGGGCGCGCGGTCCCGGACTACACCACGCTTCAGGAGGTCGGCGAGGATCTGGCCGACCGCGACAGGCTCGCCTACAGCGTCACCCGCGACGGCGCCGAACTGGCGCTGACCGGCCCGGCCGTCAGCCCGCCGCGCATCGTCTCGGTCGCGCCCGAGTCCGCCGCGGCCGCCGCCGGTCTGGCCAAGGGCGACGTGATCCTGTCGGCCGAGGGCCGGCCGGTGCGCAGCTTCCGCGAATTGCAGGGCATCGTCACCGAAGCCGGGGGCGAGGAGATCGGGCTGCAGGTCTGGCGGCCGTCGGAGACGGGCGGGGGCAGCACCTTCGACACCCGGCTGTCGGCGCGGCGCACCGACCTGCCGCTGCGCGAGGGCGGGTTCGAGACGCGCTGGCTGATCGGCGTGGGCGGCGGGATGTTCTTCGAGCCGGTGACCCGCACCGTCGGCCCCGGCGAGGCGCTGGTCGAGGGTGCGCGCGAGGTGGGCTTCGTCATCCGCTCGTCGCTGTCGGCCTTCCGTCACATGCTGACCGGGGCGATCTCGTCCTGCAACCTGCGCGGGCCGATCGGCATCGCCGAAACCTCGGGCGCGGCGGCCAGCGCCGGCCTGTCGGATTTCTTCTGGTTCGTGGCGGTGCTGTCGACGGCGGTGGGGCTGATGAACCTCTTGCCGATCCCGGTGCTGGACGGCGGGCACCTGATGTTTCACGCTTGGGAATGGGCCTCCGGCCGGCCGCCCTCGGACCGGTTGACGGGGGTGCTGATGACGATGGGTCTGGCCATCGTTCTGGCGCTGATGCTGTTCGGGCTGACCAACGACCTGCGCTGCTAGGCCCGCCGTCCGGAACGCCCGCCCCGGCCGCGCCCGGCGGACGCCAAACTCGCGCCACAATCGCGCGCTAGCCCTTTGCCCGTGGATCAGGGTGGAGGGCCCCCGACATGTACGCTATCGCGAAAGGCGCCCGCGGCCTGTGGCTGCTGGTCGATCTGAACTGGGAACGCGTGGCCACGCCCATGGCGATTCTGGTCGGCCTGGTGGGCGGGGCAGCGATCGGCGCCGAACTGCTGCAACTGGTGCCCGGCCCGCTGCATCCCTGACCCGGGCGCCGCCCGCCAGGGGCCGCCGTCCCCCGCCGCCGCGCGGCTTTCCGCCCACGCCGACCCGGTTTGCCCGCCCGTGACCCGTTCTCAGGGCCCGCGACTGCTGCACCGGTGCCGCGGTCGCGCCCGCCCGTCGCTCCGGACCGCGCGCTTGTTTTGACAAGCCATAGCGTTCAAGCTACTCACGACCCGGAAGATATCGCGAAAAGACGGAGAGGGACGGATGGGCAGTGAGCAGAACGTCTGCGGCGGCAGGCGGACGAGTCGCCGGCTGATGTCGCGCCCCGCCCTTGCCCTGTCGGCGGCGCTGCTGTGCGGAACCGCGATGCCGGTCACGACCTTCGCGCAGGGCTACAGCTTTTCGGCCGTGCAGGTGCAAGGGAACGACCGGATCGATGCCAACACGATTCTCTCCTATGCGGGTATCGCGCGCGGCGCCTCGGTCTCGGCCGGGCAGCTGAACGACGCTTACCAGAACATCCTGAACTCGGGCCTCTTCGAGTCGGTCGAGGTCGTGCCCTCGGGCAACACGCTGGTGATCCGGGTCGTCGAATACCCGACGATCAACGTGATCGACTTCGAGGGCAATGCCCGCGTCAACGACGAACAGCTGCAGCAGGGCATCCAGTCCCGCCCCGGCCGCGTCTTCTCGCCCCGGCTGGCCGAGGCCGACGCCGCCTCGATTTCCGAGGCCTATGCCGCCGTGGGCCGGACCGCCGCCCGCGTCGAACCCAAGGTCATCCGCCGCGAAGACAATCGCGTCGATCTGGTGTTCGAGATCAGCGAGGGCCGCATCAACGAGATCGAGCGGCTGTCCTTCACCGGCAACCGCGACTTTTCCGACCGCCGCCTGCGCGAGGTGCTGAACACCAAGCAGGCGGGGCTGCTGCGCACCTTCCTCGGCAGCGACACCTATGCGCAGGACCGCATCAACCTCGACCGGCAACTGCTGTCCGACTTCTACCAGTCGCGCGGCTATGCCGATTTCCAGGTGCTGGGCATCACCACCGAATATTCGGAAGAGCGCGACGCCACCTTCGTGGTCTTCAACCTGCGCGAGGGCCAGAGCTTCCGCTTCGGTCAGGTCCGCGTCCTGTCCGAGGTGGATGGCCTGCCGGCGGATGAGTTCGTCAGCGCCCTGCGGGTGCGCAGCGGATCGACCTATTCGCCGAACACCGTCGACAATGCCATCACCCGGATGGAGAACGTGGCGCTGCGCAAGGGGCTCGACTTCATCCGCGTCGAGCCGCGCATCACCCGGAACGAGGCGGCAGGGACGCTGGACGTCGATTTCGTCGTCACCCGCGGCCCGCGCGTCTTCGTCGAACGCATCGACATCGAGGGCAACGCCACCACGCTCGACCGCGTGATCCGGCGCCAGTTCCGGTCGGTCGAGGGTGACCCCTTCAACGAACGCGAGATCCGTCAGGCCGCCGAACGCATTCGCGCGCTCAACTACTTCTCGGATTCCTCGGTCGACACCCGTCAGGGATCGGCGCAGGATCAGGTCATCGTCGACGTAAACGTAACCGAACAGCCGACCGGCTCGCTGTCCTTCGGTCTCAGCTACGGCGTGGACAGCGGCGTGGGTCTGGCGCTCAGCTTCAACGAGTCGAACTTCCTCGGCCGCGGGCAATTCCTGGGCGTGTCGATCAACACCACGGATTCGACCCAGAATTCCAGCATCACCTTCGTCGAGCCCGCCTTCCTCGACCGCAACGTGGCGCTGCGCTTCAACGCCTACTACCGCGTGTCGGACAACGAGAACGCGGATTACTCGATCCGGCTGATCGGCCTCGACCCCTCGATCGAATTCCCGCTGACCGAGGCGACGCGCCTGCAGCTTGGCGTGAAGATCGGGCAGGAAGAGCTGTACGACATCGACACGTTCAACAGCTCGCGCATCCTCGTCGCCGAAGAGGGCAGCCAGGACAGCTTCGGCCTGTCCTACCAGCTGAACTATGACAGCCGCCGCAACGGCATCAACCGGGATGGCGGGGTCGTCCTGCGCTTCGGCCAGGAATTCTACGGGCTGGCGGGGGATGTCGAGGCGATCAAGACCTCGTTCTTCGTCGGCAGCGAGTTCCGCACCTTCCGCGACACCTGGACGGTGCGGTCGGAATTCGAGGGCGGCGTCTTCACCGCGCTGAACGGCACGAATTCGCGCGTGACCGACCGCTATTTCGGCAGCGAGATGCGCGGCTTCGAAAGCCGGGGCATCGGCCCGCGCGACCTCGACGTCGCCAACGAGGATCCGCTGGGCGGCAACTACTTCGCCGTCGCCCGGATCGAGGCCGAATTCCCGATCGGCGTGCCCGAGGAATACGGCGTCTCGGGCGGCCTGTTCATGGACGTGGGCTCGGTCTGGGGCCTCGACGACACCTCGGGCGGTCTCGACACGGGCTGCACCGACCTCGACGGCGACGGCGGCTGCACCGTCGATGACGACATGTACGTCCGTTCGGTGGTGGGCGTGTCGCTGTTCTGGACGACGCCGATCGGTCCCCTGCGCTTCAACTTCTCGAAGGCGCTGCAGAAAGAGGACTACGACATCGAGCAGAACTTCGACCTGACCGTCTCGACCCGGTTCTGATGCCGGGCAGGGGCGGGGTCCGGGGCGGGGTCCGGCACCGCCTGCCGCGCATGGCGGCCCGGATGCTGGGTGTGGCGCTGCTGGCCGCGGTTCCGGGCGCGGCGCTGGCGCAGCAGGGGGGCGGGTCCCAACCGCCGGACCTTTCGCCCGGCGTCGGCCTTGCGCCGTTTTCCGGCGCCTTCCCCCTGGGCAACAGCCTCGGCGCCAGCCAGATCCTGACGCTCGACGAGGACCGGCTCTTTTCCGGATCGCTGTGGGGCAAGCGGGCCGAGCGCGAGATCGCCGAGGCCTCGGCCGCGCTGAACGCCGAAAACCGCCGGATCGAGGCGCAGCTTCTGGCCGAGGAGCGCAGCCTGACCGACCGCCGCGCCACCATGGACCCCGAGGCGTTCCGGCTGGAGGCCGACGCCTTCGATACCCGCGTCACCGGCATCCGCGAGGCGCAGGACCGCAAGGCCCGCGCCGTGACCCGGCAGCGCGAGGCCGAACGCCGCGCCTTCTTCGCCGCCGCGCTGCCGGTGCTGTCCCAGGTGATGCGCGAGCGGGGCGCGGTGGTGATGCTCGATGCGCGGGCGATGTTCCTGGCCGACCGGGACGTGGACGTGACCGACGAGCTGATCGCCGCCGTGGACGAACGGCTGGGCGAGGGCCGGGCGCCGGACGCGACCGAACCCGCGCCGGAGACATCGGAAACGGCGGTCCCCGAGGCCCCCGCGCCGCAGCCGGATGCCCCGGAAGCGCCCTGAGCGCGCCCGGGCTGCACCGGACCGACGGGCGGCGACGGGCCTGCCGGGACGCCGCGCGCTTGCCTCGCAGGGACCGAGTTGCTAACTGGTCCGGGACGCTGCGGTCGCCGCGGCCATCCGAAGCCCAAGGTCCGCCACGCCGGACTCCGATCTGACAAGGACCGTCCCATGACCGAGGCCGCCACCGAGACCGCCGACCGCAAGGCCGCGCGCGCCCCCTATCCCGCGACCGAGGCCGACATCCACCTGATCCAGCGGATCATCCCGCACCGCTATCCCTTCCTGCTGATCGACAAGGTCCGCGACATCGTGCCGATGCAATCGGCGGTGGGGATCAAGAACGTCACCTTCAACGAACCGCATTTCCAGGGCCATTTCCCTGCCGCGCCGATCATGCCGGGCGTGACCATCGTCGAGGCGATGGCGCAGGCCTCGGCGGTGCTGGTGGGCGTGTCGATGAACATCGTCGACAAGGAACTGCTGGTCTATTTCATGGGGATCGACGCCTGCAAGTTCCGCCGCAAGGTGATCCCGGGCGACGTGCTGGAACTGCATGTCACGGTGAAGCGCGGGGGCGGCAAGATCTGGAAGTTCGAGGGCCGCGCCACGGTCGAGGGGCAGCTGGCCTGCGAAGCGGAATTTACCGCGATGATGGACCTGCAGGGCTGACGCGATGGCCATCGACGCAAGCGCAGAGGTCCATCCCTCGGCGGTGATCGAGGCGGGGGCCAGCATCGGTCCCGGCTGCCGCATCGGCCCCTTCTGCCATGTCGGCCCCGAGGTCGAACTCGGCCCGGGGGTGGAGCTGAAAAGCCATGTCGTCGTCACCGGCTGGACCTCGATCGGCGAGGAGACGGTGGTCTTTCCCTTCGCGACGCTGGGGGGCATCCCGCAGGACCTGAAATACAAGGGCGAGCGCACGCGGCTGATCGTCGGCCGGCGCAACCGGATCCGCGAATGCGTGACGATGAGCACCGGCACCGAGGGCGGCGGCGGCGTGACCCGGGTCGGTGATGACGGGCTCTACATGGCCTCGGCCCATGTCGCCCATGACTGCACCATCGGCGACCGGGTGATCCTGGTGAACAACGTGGCCATCGCCGGCCATTGCGTGCTGGAAGACGACGTGATCGTCGGCGGCCAGTCCGGCGTGCATCAATGGGTGCGGATCGGGCGCGGCGCGATGATCGGCGCGGTGACGATGGTGACGGCGGACGTGATCCCGCACGGGCTGGTGCAGGGGCCGCGCGGGATGCTGGACGGTCTGAACCTCGTGGGGCTGAAGCGGCGCGGCCATGACCGGGCCGACATCCATGCGCTGCGCGACCTCTACGAGGCGCTGGCGGCAGGCAATTTCCGCGAAACCGCCCGGGCCCGGCAGGGCGAGGCGGGCGAGGGCACGCTCGCCGCCGAGGTCATCGACTTCATCCTCGGTCCCTCGGACCGCAGCTTCCTGACCCCGCGATGACGACGGCGGTGATCGCCGGGACGGGGGCGCTGCCCGGCCTGCTGGTCGCGGCGCTGACGCGAGCGGGCGAGCCGGTGCTGCTGGCCGAGATGGAGGGCTTCCCGGCCAGCGTGCCGGGCGTCACGCCGCTGCGCTTTCGCGTCGAACGGCTGGTGCCCTTCCTGGCAGACCTCGCCGATGCCGGGGTGACGCGGGTGGTCTTCGGCGGCGCGGTGCGCCGGCCGCGGCTGGACCCGGAACTGTTCGACAACCGCACCGCCACGCTGGTGCCGCGCCTGCTGGCCGCGATGCAGGCGGGCGACGACGCGACCCTGCGCGAGGTGGCGGCGATCTTCGAGGACTGGGACCTGCCGGTGGTGGGCGCGGCCGAGGTGGCGCCCGATCTGGTGCCGGGTCCGGGGCTGCTGGCCGGCGCGCCCACGCCCGGGGACGAGGCCGATGCCGCCCGGGCCGCCGCCATCGTCGCGGCGCTCGGCACTGTCGATGTGGGGCAGGGCGCGGTGGTGGCGCAGGGCCTGTGCCTTGCGGTCGAGGCACTGCCCGGCACCGACGCGATGCTCGACTGGGTGGCAGCCACAGGCGCGGGCCTGCGCCCCGATCCGCGCGGGGCGCGCGGCGTGATCTACAAGGCGCCGAAGCCCGGACAGGACCGACGGATGGACCTGCCCGCGCTCGGCCCCGAGACGGTCCGCCGCGCCGCCGCCGCGGGACTGGCCGGCCTCGCCTGGGAGGCGGGGGGCGTGCTCCTGCTCGACCGCGACGCCACGGTCGCGGCGGCAGAGGCGGCGGGGCTGTTCCTGTGGTCGCGCCCCGCATGAGCGGCCCGCGACTGTTCCTCATCGCGGGCGAGGCCTCGGGCGACGGGCTCGGCGCCGCGCTGATGGCGGGGATGCGGCAACTGGCGCCGGAAACGGCCTTCGCCGGTGTCGGCGGCCCGGCGATGCAGGCCGAGGGTCTGGCCAGTCTCTTCCCGATGGAGGAACTGTCGGTCATGGGCCTGGCCGAGGTGCTGCCCCGCTACTTCGACCTCAAGCGCCGCATTGCCGAGGTGGCGGCGGCGGTGATCGCCGCGAAGCCCGACGCGCTGATCGGCATCGACAGCCCGGATTTCTGCCTGCGCGTCGCGGCGCTGGTGCGGCAGGCCGACCCCGGCCAGCGGATCATGCACTATGTTGCACCCTCGGTCTGGGCCTGGCGGCCGGGTCGGGCGGCGAAGATGGCCCGCCATGTCGATCATGTGCTGGCGCTTTTGCCCTTCGAGCCGCCCTATATGCAGGCCGCCGGCATGACCTGCGATTTCGTCGGCCATCCGGTGGTGGCCGAGCCGCTGGCGACGCCCGAACAGGCAGCGGCCTTCCGCGCCGCCCATGGCATCGCCGCCGATGCGCCGCTGGTGCTGGCCCTGCCCGGGTCGCGGCGGGGCGAGGTGACGCGGCTCGCCCCCCGCTTCGACGAAAGCCTGATGCGCCTGCGCGACCGGGTGCCGGAGATGCGGGTGGTCCTGCCCACGGTGCGCGGCGTCAGCGCCATGGTGCGGGCGATGGCCGCGCGCTGGCCGGTGGCGCCGGTCGTGGTGGAACGCCCGGAAGACAAGCGCGCGGCCTTCGCCGCTGCCGATCTGGCGCTGGCGGCCTCGGGCACGGTCAGCCTGGAACTCGCGGCCAATGCGACGCCGATGGTGATCGCCTATGACATGGCCTGGGCCACGCGGATGTTGCTGGAACGGATGGTCCGGCTCGACACGGTGACGCTGGTCAACCTCGTGTCCGAAACCCGCGCGGTGCCGGAATTCCTCGGCACCCGCTGCCGGCCCGACCTGATCGCCCCGGCGCTGGTGCGGCTGGCCGATGACGGCGGCGGGCGCGAGGAGCAGATGGCGGCGATGGCGCTGACCATGGACCGGCTGGGCCGGGGCGGCGAGCCGCCGGGCCTGCGCGCCGCCCGCTCGGTGCTGGCGCACCTCTGAGCCCCGCCTGCGCGGGCGCCCCCATCTTCTGTTCCCCAATATCCCGGGGGGAGGCGGCCGCAGGCCCGCCCTCACCGCCCGATCCAATCCACCGGTGCCTCGCCCCGCGCCTCCAGCCAGGCGTTGATTCGGCCGAAGGGGCGCGAGCCGAAAAACCCGCGCCGAGCCGACAGCGGCGAGGGATGGGCGCTCGACAGGATCAGATGCGCGCCCTCGGGCGGGGGTTGCAGCGCGCGGGCGGCCTTCGCGGCGTGATTGCCCCATAACAGCACCGCCAGCGGCCGCGCGGTCGAGACATCGGCCAGAACCTCGGCCGCCAGCCGGTCCCAGCCCCAGCCCGCATGACCCCCGGCCCCGCCCGGCGGGACGCTGAGCGCGGTGTTCAGCAGCAAGACCCCCTGCCGCGCCCAATGCGACAGGTCGCCGTCGCGCGGGCAGTCGCCCAGATCGTCGCGCATCTCGCGATAGATGTTGGCCAGCGACCGGGGCAGCGCCACGCCGGGCGCCACCGAAAAGGCCAGCCCGTTGGCATGGCCGGGCGTCGGATAGGGGTCCTGGCCCAGGATCACCGCGCGCACCCGGTTGCGCGGGGTCAGCGCCAGCGCCGCGAAGCGCTGCGCCGCGGGCGGCAGCGCCGCAGGCTCCCCGGCCAGCCGGTCGCGGATCGCGGGCCAGTCGCGGGCGAAGAAGGGCAGGTGGCCCCAGCCCGCGGCCGCGACCTCGGGCGGGATCGGCGCGGGATCGGTCATCGGCGGCGGGTCATCTGCGACGGGTCATGCCGCCACGGGGGTGACGGCGGCCAGCGCCGCCAGCCGCGCCGCCGCCGAGCCGCTGTCGAGGCTTTCGGCCGCCAGCGCCGCGCCCTCGCGCAGGTCGCCCGCGCGCCCCGCCACCAGCAGCGCCGCCGCCGCGTTCAGCAGCACCGCATCGCGATAGGCCCCGGCCTCGCCCGACAGCAGCCGGCGGAAGGCGGCGGCATTCTCGACCGGCGTGCCGCCGAGGATCGCCTCGAACGGATGCACGGGCAGGCCGGCCTCTTCGGGATGGACCTCGAATTCCGTCACAGCGCCATCCGCCAGCGCCGCGACCCAGCTCGGGCCGCAGATCGACAGCTCGTCGGTGCCGTCGCTGCCATGCACCAGCCAGGCCCGGTCCGACCCGAGCCGGCCCAGCACCTCGGCCATAGGCCGGATCCAGTGGCGGGCGAAGGCGCCGGTCAGCTGCCGCCGCACCCCCGCCGGATTGGTCAGCGGCCCCAGCAGGTTGAACACCGTGCGCGTGCCCAGTTCCACCCGCGGCCCGCCGACATGGCGCATCGCCGGGTGATGCATCGGCGCCATCATGAATCCGATCCCGGCCTCGGCCAGCGCGCGTTCCACCGCCTCGGGGCCGACCATGACATTGATCCCCATCGCCGTCAGCGCATCCGCCGCGCCGGACTTCGACGACAGGTTGCGGTTGCCGTGCTTGGCCACCGGAACCCCGGCACCGGCCACCACGAAAGCGGTGGCGGTCGAGATGTTCAGCGTGCCCTTGCCGTCGCCCCCGGTGCCGACGATGTCCATCGCGCCCTCGGGCGCGCGGACCGGCAGGCATTTCGACCGCATCACCGCGGCGGCGGCGGCGATTTCCTCGACCGTCTCACCCCGCGCGCGCAGCGCCATCAGCAGTCCGCCGATCTGCGCAGGGGTCGCCTCGCCCTCGAACAGCGCCTCGAAGGCCATCGTCGCCTCGGCCCCGGTCAGCGGGCGGTCGGCGGCGGGGCCGATCAGCGGCTTCAGCCGGTCGCTCATGCCGGGACCGCCATCGACGGCACCGGACCCGAGGCGATACCGGCGAGGTCGAGGAAGTTCTTCAGGATCAGGTGCCCGTGTTCCGAGGCGATGCTTTCCGGGTGGAACTGCACGCCCTCGATCGGCAGGTCGCGGTGGCGCAGGCCCATGATCGTGCCATCCTCGACCCAGGCGGTGACCTCCAGGCAGTCGGGCAGGGTCGCCCGGTCCACCACCAGCGAATGATAGCGGGTGGCGAGGAAGGGCGAGGGCAGGCCGGCGAAGACGCCTTTGCCCTCGTGGAACATGGTGCCCATCTTGCCATGCACGATCTCGCCCGCGCGGACGACCGTGCCGCCGAAGGCCGCGCCGATGGTCTGGTGGCCGAGGCAGACGCCGAGCAGCGGCGTGCCGGTTTCGGCAGCGGCGGCGGTCAGGGCCAGGCAGATGCCCGCCTGCGCCGGGTCGCAGGGCCCGGGCGACAGCACGATGCCCGCGGGGTTCATCGCCATCGCCTGCTGCACGTCGAGCGCGTCGTTCCGCCGCACGACGACATCCGCCCCCAGCTCGCCCAGATAATGCACGAGGTTGTAGGTAAAGCTGTCGTAATTGTCGATGAGCAGCAGCATGTCCGCGCCTTCGCTGGCTGGTGGCGCCGGCGCGGCGGGCGCGCGGACGCGGGGATGGCGATCCCGGTCGGGGTGGGGCTATAGATGCAACTCAACCGGGGCCGGGGTCAAGGGCGGGCGACGGTGGCGGGCGACGGCGGGGGGTCTTGCGCGGGACGCGACGCCCCCGCAGGATGCGGGCAGCCGGAAGGGCAGGGCATGAAGGCCAGAGGGGTAGGGCATGAGGGGCAGGGCATGAGCGGCGCCGTGATCCGGAGCATGGCGGGCGGCCTTGTCGGAGGCGCGGTGCTCGGCGGCGTGGTGCTGTTCGCGGCCTCGCTGTCCCTGCCGCTGCCGGACCGGCCGGGCGCGACGATGGCGCGGGCCGTTCCGGAGGCGGAGGCGCCGCCGGCCGCGGTGGCCGAGGCGCCCCCCGCGGCGCCCGAACCGGCGGCCGGACCCGGAACCGCGCCGGTGGCGGAACCTGCCCCCGTGACCGAGGACGTGCCGCCGGAAACGGAGATGGCGGCGGCGCCCCCGGCCGCGGAGGACCCGGCCGCGGAGGCACCGGCCGGGGATCTCCCCGCCGAGGCGGTCGCCGAAATGCCCGCCGCAGCGGCGCCCGCAGCGGCGCAGCCCGACACCGGCACCCCCGACACCGGCACCCCAGAACCCGCCACTCCCGAGACCGGCATCGTCGCCACCCCCTATGGCAGCGAATTCGCACGGGGGCGCGACGACCTCGCGCCGCGCCTGCCGGGGCTGGAATCCGCGCCCTCGGGCGGGGCCGCCTCGGGGGCGCCGGCCGTGCCGCTGGCCGAGCGCGAGTCCCCGGTCCCGCCCGCACCCGGACCGGCGCCGATGCCCGAGGCCAGCGCCGCGGCGCCCGAGGCGCCGGCCGAACCC
>NZ_RJRZ01000010.1 GCF_003993775.1 Frigidibacter oleivorans | reverse complement strand
GACCTTCGAGGCGAAGGTGGCGAGGCTCCAGCCCAGGAGCGCCGACAGCATCTGCCCGGTCGCGTTCATGTCGTTGTCGATCGCCTGCTTGCCGGCGATGACCAGCCCGGGCTGTTCCGCCTCGATCACCCGGGCGAGGATCTTCGCCACCGCCAGCGGCTCGATGTCCTGATGCACGTCCGAGGCCGCCTCGACCAGGATCGCCCGGTCCGCGCCCATCGCCAGCGCCGTGCGCAGCGTCTCGGACGCCTGCCTCACGCCGACCGACACCACCACGACCTCTTCCGCCGCGCCCTTCTCCTTCAGCCGGATCGCCTCTTCCACCGCGATCTCGTCGAAGGGGTTCATCGACATCTTCACATTCGCAAGATCGACGCCCGAACCGTCCGACTTCACCCGGACCTTCACGTTGTAGTCGATCACCCGCTTCACGGGTACGAGGATCTTCATCGGTTCATTCTCCTTCTGCCGCGATGTCGCGGGTGGACATGCCGGCCGGCTGGCCCAGCAGGCGCAGCAGTTCGCGCGCGACCTCGGGCCCCTTCTCCATGGGGGAGAGGTGCCCGGCGCCGGGCAGCACCACGAGCCGTGCATCGGGCAGCAGACCGGCCATTTCCCGATGGAGCCCGGGCGGGGTGATGCTGTCCTCCGCCCCGCACAGCACGAGGCTCGGGCAGCGGACGGCACGCAGCGACCTCCGGCTGTCGGGGCGCTGGACGAGGCTTTGCCTGACAAAGACCTCGGGGCCGAGCCGCGTGGTCATCTGCCGGATGCGCCGGACAAGGTCTTCGTTCGCCGCATTGCCGGCGGACAGATAGGCCCGCGCGATCCTGTCCCCGAAGCCGTGGAAATGGCCCGGCCGGCGGGCCAGAGCGGTCAGGCGGGCGCGCTCCTCGCGGCGGGCGTCGTCGTCCGGCCGGGCGGTGGTATCGAGCAGGGCGAGATGCGTCACCCGGTCGGGCGCCTTGCGCAGCACCTCCTGCGCGACGATGCCGCCCAGGGAAAAGCCCGCCAGCGCGAACCGCGGCCCGCCCGTCTCCAGCACCGCGTCGGCCAGGGCGGACAGCGTGTCGCCGCGCGTGATGTCGGCGACCACCGGATGCGCGACCCGGGCCAAGGCGGGGATCTGGTCGCGCCAGAGATCCGCGTCGTTCATCAGGCCGGGAACCAGGACGATCCGGGGAGGGGTCATCGGTCACTCCCGCCCGGCCGCGGCCAGAATGGCCCGGGCGCGGCGGCGGACGGGTTCGTCGATCATCTCGCCCTCCAGCGCGACGGCGCCGTCACCGGCGGCGAGCACCTTCCGCGCCCAGTCGAGCATCGCCTGGTCCGGCGCGAAGGCCTGACGCACCGGCTCGACCTGTCGCGGATGGATGCAGAGCTTGCCGGTCATCCCCAGCATTTTCGCGTGGAGCGCATCCCGGCGTGCCGCCTCGGACGAGCTGACATCCGTCGTCACGCCGTCGAGGGGCGCGGCACGCCGGGCCAGGCGCGCGGCAAGGACCAGTTCGCTTCGCGCCGCAAGCAGCGCCTCGGGGGTATGGGCACAGCCGAGATCGGCGCAGAAGTCGACCGACCCGAAGGCGAGGCGCGCGACGCAGGGCAGCGCGGCGATCGCCCGGGCCCGGGCCAGCCCGCAAGCCGTCTCGATCAGCGCGACAAGCGGCAGGACGGGCAGGGCATCGGCGACCTGCGCCAGAACCTCGGGGGTTTCGGCCTTGGGCAGCATGACCCCCGCCAGCGGCAGGTCGCGGACGGACGCGAGATCCTGCGCGTGCCAGGGCGTGCCCGCGGCGTTGATCCGCACGATGAGCGGAAGATCGGCGACCGGAAGGTCGGCGATGGCACGACCGAGCCCGGCGCGCGCTGCATCCTTGTCGGCAGGGGCCACGGCATCCTCGAGGTCGAGGATCACCGCGTCGGCGCCCGAGGCCGCCGCCTTGGCGAACCGTTCGGGACGGCTGGCGGGCACGAATAGCGGCGCGCGGATCAGGTCGAGCCCTACCATTCCGCCCGTGCCTCCATCGCCACGGGACCGTCCGCGGCTGCGGTCCACAGGTCCAGTCCGCCGCCGCTTTCGCTGGCGTTCAGGGTGAATCGGCCCGTGTCATGGATCGGCGACAGGCTGCGAAAGCTGAACCGGTGCGGCGGGACGCCCCGCAGATCGGTCGCGAACTGCGCCAGCAGCGTCGCCTGCAGCGGTCCATGCACGACCAGGCCCGGATAACCCTCTTCCCCGGTGGCATAGGGGCGGTCGTAGTGGATGCGGTGGCCGTTGAAGGTCAGCGCCGAGTAGCGGAACAGCAGGACCGGATCGGGGCGGATCGTCCGGACCTGCTGCCCCTGCGGCGCCCGGACCGGGGCGGGCGATGTGCCGGATGACGGCCCCCCCGGCGGATCGCGGTAGACGATGTCCTGCCGCTCCGTCACGAGGGCGCGGCCGTCCGCGCTCAGCTCATGCGCGACGGTGATGAAGCAGAGCCGGCCCGAGCGGCCCTCCTTGAGCGTCACATCCGCGATGGTCGACCGGCGGGTGATCGTCTCGCCCGACCGGGGCGCGGCGTGAAACTCGAAGACGCCGCCGGCCCACATCCTTCGGGGCAGGGGGACCGGAGGCAGGAAACCGCCCCGCGCGGGGTGGCCGTCATCACCAAGCGCGGCGGTCGCGGCGGCGGGCTGGCACAGGCACAGATGGATCAGAAGCGGCGCGTCGGTCCCGGGTTCCGACGGTCCGGTGCGGTCGAAGGTGGCGTTGAACCGGTCGATCAGCGCCGGCGTCAACGTCTCGTGCTGCAACTGGCTGCGGCCGATCCAACTCCGCAATTCGTCGATGTCGATGTCCATGCTCAATCGTCCCCTCCGCCGCGGTTCGCATTGCCCAGTGCCGGAACCGGACCGTAGGCCCGGCTTTCGCCCTTCCAGCGCGCGCCGGGCGCCGGGTACGAGACCGGCCCGTTCGGTGTCCCGACCTGGATCCGGCGCAGGTGGGGATGCCCCGCCAGCCCGGCCATGTCGTTGACGGCCGCCAGCGCGACATCCGCGCGCAGCAGGGCGGCAATCGCCTCCTCGCCCGTGCGGCGGGCGAAGCCTTCGGCGACCGCCGCATCTGTCGCGGCGCGATTGGCGACCCGCGCCACATTGGTGGCAAAGCGGGGATCCGTGCCCAGATCGCGCTTGCCCAGGAACGTGTCGCAGAGATTGCGCCATTCGCGGTCGCTTTGCACCGATATCAGCACAAGCGCACCGTCGCTGGCCTCGAAGACACCGTAGGGCGCGATGGAGGGGTGAGCCATCCCGACGCGCCGGGGCGACTTGCCGCCCTCGTGGTTCAGCAGCGGCACCGTCAGCCAGTCGGCCATGACGTCGAACATCGACACCGCGATCGCCGCGCCGCGGCCGGTGACCCCGCGCCGCAGCAGGGCTTCCAGAATTGCCGCATGCGCCGTGGCCCCGGTGGCGATGTCCACGATGGAGATGCCGACCCGCGCGGGCTCGTCCGGTCCCCCGGTGATCGAGCACAGGCCGGATTCGGCCTGGATCAGCAGGTCATAGGCCTTGCGTTCGGCCATCGGGCCGTCGCTGCCATAGCCGGTGATGGCACAGGAGATCAGGCGCGGATAGTCGCGTTCCAGCCGTTCGACGGGGAAGCCGAGCCGGTCGAGCGCGCCGTTCTTCAGGTTCTGGACCAGCACGTCGGCATCCGACAGCAGGTCCGCCAGCCGCGCCTTTCCCTCGGGGCTGGCGAGATCGAGCACCAGCGAGGTCTTGCCGCGGTTCAGCCAGACGAAATAGCTGGACTGGCCCGCCGCGACATCGTCATAGCCGCGTGCGAAATCGCCTTCGGGGCGCTCGATCTTGATGACCTCGGCCCCGGCATCCGCAAGGCGCGAGGTGGCAAACGGGGCGGCCACGGCCTGTTCGATGGCAATGACCCTGACCCCGGACAGCGGAAGCACATCGCTGCCCATCAGAAGCTCCTCGGCAGGCCGAGGATGTGTTCGGCCACGTAGGACAGGATCAGGTTGGTAGAGATCGGCGCCACCTGGTAGAGGCGGGTTTCGCGGAACTTGCGTTCGACATCGTATTCGCAGGCAAAGCCGAAACCGCCGTGGAACTGAAGACAGGCGTTCGCGGCTTCCCAGCTGGCCTTGGCGGCAAGATACTTGGCCATGTTCGCCTCGGCGCCGCAGGGCGCACCGGCGTCGTACAGGCGGCAGGCCTTCTGGCGCATGAGGTTCGCGGCCTCGATCTCGATAAAGGCCTCGGCGATGGGAAACTGCACGCCCTGGTTCTGACCGATGGGGCGGCCGAAGACCCGCCGTTCCGAGACGTATTTCACCACACGGTCGGTGAACCAGTAGCCGTCGCCGATGCACTCTGCCGCGATCAGCGTGCGTTCGGCGTTGAGCCCGGTCAGGATGTACTTGAAGCCCTTGCCCTCTTCGCCGATCAGGTCCTCTTCGGGGATCTCGAGGTTGTCGAAGAACAGCTCGTTGGTCTCGTGGTTGACCATGTTGAGGATCGGCCGGACCGTCATCCCGCTGGCCATGGCCTGCCTGACGTCGACGAGGAAGATCGACAGGCCTTCGGACTTCTTCGTCACCTCCGACAGCGGCGTGGTGCGGGCGAGCAGGATCATCAGGTCCGAATGCTGGACGCGGCTGATCCAGACTTTCTGGCCGTTGATGACGTAACGGTCGCCCTTCTTGACGGCGGTGGTCTTGAGCTGCGTGGTGTCGGTGCCGGTGGTGGGTTCGGTGACGCCCATCGACTGCAGGCGCAACTCGCCGCTGGCGAGCTTCGGCAGGATTTCGGCCTTCTGCCGTTCCGATCCGTGGCGCACCAGCGTGTTCATGTTGTACATCTGGCCGTGGCACGCGCCGGAATTGCCGCCCGCGCGGTTGATCTCTTCCATGATGACCGCGGCTTCTGTCAGGCCCAGGCCGGAACCGCCGTATTCCGCGGGGATCAGCGCCGCCATCCAGCCGGCGCGGGTCAGCGCATCGACGAATTCCTCGGGGTAGCCTCGCGCCTCGTCGATCCTGCGGTGATACTCGTCCGGGAAATCGCGACACAGGGCGCGCACGGCATCGCGGATGTCCTGGAATTCATCGCCGTCCTGACCGATCATCTGTTCCTCCATCGTGCGGGCGGCCCGTCCGCCCGCCCGTCTGTTCCGTGGACTTATGGTCGGCGCAGAGGTATACATCAAATATAGTATATGTCTCGACGCCATAACGATCGGATATAGCATGACGCAAGGCGGCACGGCGCTGGACGTCCGGCAGTTGCGGTACTTCCTCGCTATCGTCGAAGAGGGGTCGTTCTCGCGCGCGTCGTTGCGACTGCGGGTCGCGCAGCCGGCGCTGTCGCTGCATGTCCGCCGGATGGAGGAGGCCCTGGGCACGCAGCTTCTGCTGCGGGGGCCCCACGGCGTGTCCGCCACCGAGCCGGGGCAGGTGCTGGCGCGGCGGGCGGCGGCGATGCTGTCGGAACTGGAGCAGACCGAGGAAGAGATCCGCACTCTCGGGCGGGAACCCACCGGCGTCGTGAGACTGGGCCTTCCGGGCACGATCGGCGCGATGGTGTCCGTGCCGCTGATCTCGCTCTGCAAGGAGCGTCATCCCGGGGTGAAGATCATCGTGGCCGAAGCGATGAGCGGTTTCGTCCGGCAATGGCTGATGGAAGGCACCGTCGATCTGGGGATCCTCTATAACGATCCGCAGGGGCAGGGGCTGGCACATCGTCCCCTGCTGCAAGAGGAACTGGTCCTGCTCTGCCCGGCCGAAACTCGCGTCACGGGCGGCTCGCCGCTGGACGTGCTGTCCTCCCTGCCGCTGATCCTGCCGAGCGGCGCGCACGGACTGCGCAAGATGCTGGACAAGATCTTCCGCGACCGGGGCCTGCCGGTCGATCCGGCGTTCGAGGTCGACAGCTATTCGAGCATCAAGCAACTGGTCGAGGATGGTTTCGGCTGTTCCGTGCTGCCGCGACACGCGGTCGCCCGGGAGGCCGGGGTGGGGCGGCTTGTCCTGATCCGGTTCGATGACGCGGATCTGTGGCGCGCCGCGCATCTGGTCCATGCCACGCGCCTGCCCATGACACGCGCCTGCGGCGCGGTCCATGATCTGGTCGGCGAGGTCGTCGGCGGGCTGATCGAAAGCGGGTCCTGGGCGGGAGCGCGTTCCATCGCCCCGCCGCCCGAGTCCGAACCTAGCGCAGCACGAAGGGATTTGGCACGCCCCGCGACAGGCTGAGCCACACGCATTTCGTCTGCATGAACTCGTGGATCGCCTCCTGGCCGTTCTCCCGCCCGATCCCGCTTTGCTTGTAGCCCCCGAAGGGCGCGAGGAAGCTGACCGCGCGGTAGGTGTTCACCCAGACCGTTCCGGCCTGCAGCGCGTCGGCCATGGTGATGGCGCGCCTCATGTCCTGGGTCCAGACACCGGCGGCCAGCCCGTAGATCGTGTCATTCGCGATCCGGATCGCATCCGCCTCATCCTCGAACGGGATGATCGACAGGACGGGGCCGAAGACCTCTTCCCGGGCGATCCGCATGTCGTTCGAAACGTCGGCAAAGATCGTCGGCTCGACGAACCAGCCCTCGGCTAGCGACGGATCCTCGGGGACCTTGCCCCCCAGGACGCATCGCGCGCCTTCGTCGCGGGCGATGCGGATGTAGTCGAGCACCTTCTCGCGCTGCGCGGTCGTCGTGATTGGGCCCACCTGCGTGTCCGGCTGCATCGGATCGCCCATGCGGGCCGTGCTGGCGAACGCCACCACCCGGCTCGTCACCTCGTCATAGACCGACCGCTGCACCAGCAGTCGCGACCCGGCGATGCAGGTCTGTCCGGAGGCGGCGAAGATCCCCGAAATCGCCCCTTTCACCGCGTCATCCAGCACCGCATCCTCGAAGATGATGTTGGGGGACTTCCCCCCGAGTTCGAGCGCCACATGCTTCAGCGATTTTGCGGCGCCGGCATAGACCCTGGCGCCCGTCGCGTCGCCGCCGGTGAAGGCGATCTTGGCGACCTTCGGGTGCTGCACGAGGGCATCGCCGATCTCGTGGCCGTAGCCCGTGACGGTGTTGACGACCCCGTCGGGGAAGCCCGCCTCCCTGAACAGCCCGGCAAAGGCCAGGGTCGAGGCCGAGGTGAATTCGGACGGCTTGATCACGACGGTATTGCCGGCCGCCAGCGCCGCGGCCAGCTTCCAGGTCAGCAGCAGCAGGGGCGAGTTCCAGGGCGTGATGCACACCACGACGCCAAGCGGTTCATGCTTCGTGTAGGTGAACATGTCCGGCTTGTCGGAAGGCAGGACGCTGCCTTCCACCTTGTCGGCAAGGCCGCCGAAATAGTGGTAATATTCCGGCAGGTACTTCACCTGCCCAAGCATCTCGGCATGAAGCTTGCCGTTGTCGCGCACTTCCAGCGCGGCGAGCTTCGCGGCGTCCCGCTCGATCAGGTCCGCGAGACGGCGCAAGAGCTTGCCGCGCGCCGTCGCGGTCATCCGGGGCCAGTCGCCCGAGACGAATGCCGAATGCGCCGCCATGACGGCACGTTCGACGTCTTCGCTGTCGCATCGGGGAATGCGGGACCAGTCCTGACCGGTGAAGGGGTTGGCCGAAGCCAACCACCTGCCGGACGCGCTTTCGACCTCTTGGCCGGCGACGGTGTTTCTGAAGGTCTGCAGTTCCACGTGAGCGTCCTTCCTGGGCCGGATCAGATGGGTTCGAAGCCGAGCGCGGCGCGGAAGCGGTTCTTGATATAGACCCCGTCGCGCGGGGGGAGGACGCGCGGCGGATTTTCCGGACGCACCTTCACCGTGTAAAGCCCCAGGCCCGAGCGGGCCTCGAGACTTGCCTTGAGGTCGTTCACCCCCGCCATATCCGTGATGCAGCCGGTTTTCGGAAAGCCGCATGTCGCCGCGACCCGGTCGAGGTCGATGCCGGATCCGGCATGGCTGACCTGCATACCGGTTTCGCCGAAATGCCCGTTGTCGAGCACGACGATGGTCAGGTTCGGCGGCAGGCGCAGCGCGATGCTGGCCAGGGCGCCGAAGCCCATCATGGTTTCGCCGTCCCCGGTGATGACCGCGACGGGCCGTTCGGGCTGCGCCGTGGCCAGGCCGAGGCCGACCATGCAGGCCGACCCCATCGCCGCCCACAGGTAGTAGTTGTGGTCGTGATCGCCCGCCGCCATCACGTCGTAGGAGGCCGAGCCGAGCCCGGTCACGACCAGGAGATCCCGGCGATCCTCGAGCAGCGCGGCAACCACGGCGCGCCTGTCGAGATCCCCGCCGCGCTTCACTTCACCCATTTCTTCTCTCCGATCAGTCGTTGGCCAAGCAGGACCGCCGTCGCCGCGTCTCCGTTGAACGCCATCGTCGCCGCGCCGTGCAGCAGCGGGGCCACGTCCTCGGGCGCGTCAGCCTGCCAGGTCATGACTCCCATCAGCTTGAGCGCCTCGTCCGTGGCCCGGCCCATCGGCGTCTGCCAGCCGTTGAATTCGGCCCAATCGCCCCGCATGGTCACCGCCATCAGCAGGGGGAACCGCGCGCAGGCCTGCAGCGCAAGGGTATTGAGGCAATTGCCGACGCCCGAGCTTTGCATCAGCAGGGCGCCGCGCTCGCCGCCGAGCCAGGCTCCGGCCAGATAGCCGATGCCTTCCTCTTCAGTGGTCAGGACCACGGAATGCATCTCGTTGTCGGCCTCGGCCAGTTCGATGGCCACCGAGTGGCCTGCATCCGGCACGTACACCACGTGCTTCACCGCGTGCTCCTTCAGGACGCGGTAGACATCGTGGCGCCAATCCGCCGTGGCCGGCGGGCGCGTGTCCTCATCAAGCATGGAATCCTCCGAGTGTTACTGGGGACGCAATCCACATCATCTTGCGGCGGCGAGGAATTGGCTGACGAGGCGAACCGGATATGACTTTTTATCTGGTTCGGTCGGCGTGGCATTGATTTAAAGTGGCTTCGGGAGTCCGCAGTGCCCCGGCCCGCGGACAGGAGAAAAACATGGGAGGACCATCATGACCAAACACTTGTCCGGCAGCTTCCGGATTGCCGCTTCCGCTCTTGCGATCATGTGCAGCACGGCGGCGCATGCGCAGGAAGAATTTCCCCGCATGAACCTCAAGTTCGCGATGCCGCTGGCGGAAACGGTCGTTCAGTCCCAGAACGTGAAGCAATGGGCCGAGGACATTGCCGAGGCCAGCGGCGGGAACATCCAGATCCAGATCTTCTGGTCCGGCTCTCTGGGGGCGGCGACCGAGATGCTGGACCTGGTCTCGTCGGGTGCGGTGGAGATGGGGTCCCTGTCGCCCGCCTATTTCCCGAGCCAGATGCCGCTGACCGGCGTGACGCAGCTGCCGAACGTCTATCCCGACCCGGCCGCTGTCTCGGCCGTGGCGCATGCGATCGGCGAGACCGAAGCCCTGAAGGCGGAAAACGCGAAGAACAACCTCGTACCGCTGTTCTGGACGACGCTGCCCAACTATCACATCTACTGTGACAGCGCGATCGAGACGGTGGCCGACTTCAACGGCACCAAGCAGCGCGCCTACGGCGAGTACGTACCCCGGATGTGGGAGGCGGTCGGCGCCGTCGGTGTGGTGACGACCTCGACCGAGCAATACGAAGGGCTGCAGCGCGGGCTGATGGACTGCATCTACGGGCCCGCCGACTTCGCTCTCTCGTATCACTTCGACGAGGTCGCCGACTACTATATCGACCTGAACTTCGGCGCGATCACCCAGCTGCCCGTCTACGTGAACGCCTCGGTCTGGGAAAGCTGGCCCGAGAACGTGAAGACCCTGTTCCAGGAAGCGAGCGCGCGCGCGATCGAGCGGGACATCACCGAGGTTCCCGCGAAGGCCGAGGAAGCGCTGGCCACGATGACGTCGAACGGATTGCAGCAGGTGGCGTTCAAGGAAGAAGAGGCGTTTCGCGCGGCCGTGCCGAACTTCCTCGATGTCTGGGTCGACGAGCTGTCGAAGCGCGGCCTCGGCGCCGAGGCCGAGGAAGTCCGGGCGACCATCGACGCCGAACTCTCCCGATAACTCTGGCCAAGGTCCGGGTGCTTGAGGCGCGGCAGAGAGTTCGCTCTGCCGCGTATCCACAATTGCAACGCTGACGGCGTCGCTGCGACGATTGCGACCCGAGGGGAAATCGGTTCAACTCAAAATGAAACTTCTTTTGGTACTCGATAAGGCGATCTCCCGGCTCAGCGATGCCGGCCTGGCCGTATCGGCGCTGATCATGCTGTTCATCGCGCTGTTCGGTGCGACCGACGTGCTGATGACGTTTCTCGCCAACAAGCCCCTGCCGCTGGCACGGGAACTCAGCGGCGAGCTGCTGACCCTGCTGATCTTCGGGGGCATGGCGCGGGTCACTCGGGACAGGCGCCACATCGAGGTCGATCTCGTGATCAGCCATTTCGGACGGGGCCTGCAGTTCGTCAGCCGGTGCGTCGGTCTGGCCGTGGGGGCGCTGGTCTTCGCGCTGTTCTCCTACAGGGCGGTGATGCTCGCCGTGCACAGCTATCAGACCGGAGAGTTCGCCGCCGCGATCATCCGTTTCCCGATCTGGCCGATCAAGATCACGTTCGCGGCGGTGCTCTGCATCGCCTGCCTCGAGTTCCTGCGGCAGCTCGCCTGGTGCCTGGCCGAGGGGCCGTCCAGGCGTGTCGCATCGCTCGAAGAAGGAGCAACTCATGGATAACCTCCTTTCGGGCATCGCGATCATCGTCTCGCTGCTGGCGGCGATCGGCTTCGGCATCCCGGTCGGTATCGCCATGGCGGCCGTGGCCTTCGCCGGCATGTACCTGACGGTGGGGGTGCCCTTCCTGATGACGACGGTGGGCTCGCTGCCCTACGCGCTCAGCAGCGACTATGCCTTTGTCGTCGTGCCGATGTTCATCTTCATGGGCAGTCTCACCTCGGTGTCGGGCATCACCCAGGAGTTGTACTCCGCGGCGCACAAGTGGAACAGCGGCATCAAGGGCGGGCTCTACTACGCCACCACGCTCGCTTCGGGCGGGTTCGGCGCGATCAACGGCTCGACCGTGGTCAGCGCGACGCTCTTTACCCGCATCGCCCTGCCGGAAATGCTGCGCTACCAGTATTCCTCGGCCATCAGCGCCGGGTGCATCGCGGCCGCGGGCACCTTCGCGGCACTCATTCCGCCCTCCCTGGGAATGGTGATCTATGCGATCCTGACCGAGGCGAGCATCGGGGCCCTGCTGGTCGGCGGCCTGATGCCCGGCCTGCTGACCGTCGCGGTCTATTTCGTCGGGATATTCATCATCGTCCGCGTCAACAAGGACGCGGCACCGGCCATCGCCGAGCGATATTCCTGGGCGGAAAAGTTCGGCAGCCTCAAGGGCATCTGGGCCTTCATGACCCTGGCCTTCCTCGTTCTGGGAGGCATTTATTCCGGCGTGATGTTCCCCTCGGCGGCGGGGGCCGTCGGGGCCGCCGGCGCGCTGCTGATCAGCCTGTTGCGCGGAAGGCTGACGTTCCGCGGGCTGAACGACGCCGTGACCCAGTCGGTCCTGACGACGGCATCGCTGTTCCTGATCATCATCGGGGGCATGCTGCTGTCCCGCCTGCTGCTGGTGTCGGGGTTCATCGGCGACATCTCGTCCCTCGTCGAAAGCACGGACCTGAACGTCTGGCAATTCCTGGCCATCCTGATCGCCATCTACCTCGTGCTGGGGATGTTCGTCGAAGGCGTGTCGATGATGGTCATGACCATCCCCTTCGTGCATCCGGTCGCCACCAGCCTGGGGATCGATCCGATCTGGATGGGCGTCATCGTCATCAAGCTGGTCGAGATCGGCGCCCTGACGCCCCCGGTTGGGATCAACCTGTTCGCGGTGACCGGGGCGTCGGAGGGGCGCATCAACATGCAGACGATGTTCCGCGGCATCCTTCCCTTCCTCGTGATGGAAGCCTTCACGCTGGGTCTGATCATCGCGTTTCCGCTGATCTCGACCTGGTTGCCGTCGCAGATGTACAACTGACAAGAGACCGAAATGCGCCTTGAGAGCAAAACCATTCTCGTCACCGGTGCCGGAGGCGGCATCGGTGGCGCCATCGCCCGGGTGGCGGCGGCGCAGGGGGCCGCCGCTGTCGTGGCCGACCTTCGCCTCGATGCGGCGGAACGCACCGTCGCCGCGATCGAGGAGGCCGGGGGGCAGGCGATGGCGATCCAGATCGACGTCGCCGACGAACCGTCCTGGCAGCGCGCCGTCGAGGCAACGCTTGCCTGGCGCGGTCGGATCGACGGCCTCGTCAACAACGCCGCCGTGGTGAACCGAAGCGGGTTCCTCACGACGGCCCCCGGGGATTTCGACCGGCTGATGTCGGTGAACCTGCGCGGACCCTATCTCGGGATCCGGACGGTGGCGCCGCATCTGCACGATGCCGGCGGCGGCGCGATCGTGAACATCGGCTCGCACAGCGGCTTCACCGCCCATTACGACTTCGCCTACACGACCAGCAAATGGGGCCTGCGCGGGATGACCCGCGCTGCGGCCATGGAGTTCGCCGACTGGAACATCCGCGTCAACTCTGTCTGTCCCGGGGTGACGCCGACACCGATCAACGCGGGCGCCCCCCATATCCAGCCCCTGATCCGCAGAACTCCGCTCGGGCGGGGGGCGCGGCCCGAGGAGGTGGCGAATGTCGTCGTCTTCCTGCTGTCGGCCGAGGCGTCCTTCGTGACCGGAGAGGACATCGTCGTGGATGGCGGGTTCGTCGCGGGGGCGGCCTATCGGGATGCAGCGCTGGAAAGCGGGATGACATTCCCGCTCGGCGGGGCGGGCGAGGCGGACTGACGCCCGGTCAGGGCCTTTCCGCCCTCTTGTTGCTTTCCCGCAGGATGTTCGCGATCAGGCGGGTAACGACCGAGATGTTGGGCACCGGCGGGTGATTGGTCGGTGTCGCCAGCGCCATCGTCCGGGTCACGCCCGGGTCGACAAGTTCCGACGACCGCAATTCGCCGCGGGCGATCTCTTCGATGACGGCCGCCTGCGGCAGGATGGTGGCGCCCAGACCCGCCTTCACCAGGCCCAGGATCGATTCCAGCGAGTCGGCCTCGGCCTTGATCTGGATCTTGATACCGTGTTCCGCGCATTTGAGTTCGACAAGCCGCCGCAGGCTGTGGGCCGGGCTTGGCAGGATAAGGGGAATGTCGCCGAGCGTCCGGGTCGCCGTCTCCTCCGCCAGGCCGGGAAAGGCGGGTCCCGCGATCAGCGACAGTTTCTCGGTCACCAGGGATTCCGAGATGATGCGGCTGACGTCGCGCCCTTCGTACAGCACGGCGAGGTCGATCTTGTTGGTGTCCAGCGCCTCGACCAGTTCCGTCGAGAACCCCTCGACGAAGCGCAGCTGGATCGCGGGAAACATCGAACTGAGTTCGACGGCCACCGGCTTGACCAGCAGGCGCGCGACCGTGGGCGTGAAGCCCAGCACCAGCCGCTCCAGCCCCGAACTGCGGGCATTGGCCGCTTCCTGCCGGGCCAGCTCGATTTCCTCCAGCGCACGGCGCGCGCGCACCAGCAGCCGGTGGCCATGTTCGGTCACGACCGAGCCGCGCCCGTTGCGATACAGAAGATGCACGCCCAGCTCGTCCTCGAGGTTCCGGATGTGCCGGCTCAGCGCGGACTGATTGACGCCCAGATAGATCGCCGCCCGCGAAATACTGCCGTATTCCACGACCTTGCAGAAATATTCGAGGTGTTTGGAATGCACTGCCTGCCCCTGAATGCCTGCCCCGGCGAACCGTGGAATTGCATGATGATCAGTCGCATCAGTTATGTCAACTAGTCATGGGCAACGGTGTTGCAGTTGCCATTTTGTAATGAAATGATCTTCGCAAGGACGGCCAGCGACCTTTTGGCCGGAGGAGGGGGTCATACTTTTCGAGCGCCGTTTCTACACTCTCAAGCCCGGCGAGACCGGGCGGTTCTGGGAGTATCAGGAGCGCTGGAACGCTCCGCAGGACATCCCGCGCCTTCTGGAACGCAACATCGGCTACTTCGAGTCGTTGCATGACCAGGGCAGCCGGATCCTGATGCTCTACCGCTATGACGACTTCGACGACTGGCGCAGCCGGCTGTTCGGCGGGGTCGACGAGGAGCGGATGAAATACCTGACGGCGGGCCGGGCGATCATGATGTCGCAGGAAAACATGTTCCTGACCCTGTCGCCCGAAGACGAGCTGAACCCGGTGTGGAACGGCGCCAGCGACTGGCGTCCCGGCCATCCGCGGTTCGACGTGGCCGATCCGGAAACGGTCGTCCTGCGCGAGGAGCGGTTCGACCTGGCGCCCGGCGCCCTGCCGAGGTTCTGGGACAGTGCCCTGGCCCATGCCCGAGACGACGATGCGACGGCGCGCGACGGCCTGATCGGGTATTTTCCGGTGCTGGTGGGGCGTCAGCACAGGGTCTTCTGCTATCGCTGGCACGCCGATGCCGCCGATGTGCAGCGCCAAGACCAGCGCCTGACCGGGTCAGAGGCGTTCCGGACGTTCCAGCGGGCCTTCCGCGACGACATCGTCGCGCGCGAGGTGCGGCTGTTCCGGACGGCGCGGGTGCCGTGGATGCGCAACCTGTTCACGACACTGGACCTGCAGGCCCGGGTTCGGCCGTGATCGTCCTGGGAGGGGAGGAGGAGATGAAGGACCAGCGTTCCGGTGCGCCCGGCCAGACCGGCGGGATGACCGCGGTACTCGCCCGCTTCATCGTGGAACAGAAGGTGCCCGACGAGGTGCTGGAGGCGGCGCGCGGGCAGCTTCTGAACGGGCTGTCGAACCTGATGCAGGGATGCCGGGACCGCGACTTCCTGCAGTTCGAGCAGGCCGTCAGACCGCATCTTCCTGCGGGGTCCATCCGGGTCGCGGGCCTGTCCTTCCGGACGGATGCGCTGTCGGCCGCGGGTCTGGCCTGTGTGGCGGCCAATATCCTCGAGTTCGACGACACGCATCCCCAGACCCTGATCCATCCCACGGCACCGGTGCTGGGCGCGCTCTTGCCCCTGATGGTGGGGCCGGACTGCGCGGTCACCGACGTCCTGTCGGCGCTTGCCATCGGGACGGAAGTGGCGGTGCGCCTGGGGCTCGCCCTGGGGCCGTCGCATTACGAAAGGGGCTGGCACATCTCGGCAACCTGCGGGGCCTTCGGGGCCGCGGCCGCGGCGGCGCGGCTGATGGGGTTGCGTCCCGATCCGGCCTCTCATGCCCTGGCGATCGCCTGCGGCATGTCCTCGGGCCTGGTGATCAACCTGTCCTCGCCGGCCAAGGCGATCGGGATGATGCGCGCCGGCCGGAACGGGCTGGAAGCGGCGCTTCTGGCCGAAACCGGGATGGCGGGCGCGCCGAACGCGCTGGAGGGCAGGGGCGGGTTTCTCGAACTGACCAGTTCGGCCCCGGAACCCTCCGTCGCCCTCGCCGGGCTCGGCGCCGTCTGGCGGGGACTGGAGACGTCGGCGAAACCCTACCCGACCTGTGCCGTCATCCACCCGGTGCTCGACGGGCTCTTCGCGCTGCGGGACCAGATCGCGGAAGGCGAACGCGCGGCAACCTCCATCGAGGTGGAGGGCAATCCGCTGATGCTCGTGCGGGCCGACCGCCCCGCACCCGCGACGCCGCTGGAGGGAAAGCTGAGCCTCCAGCATTCCGTCGCCGCGGCCTGGCTCTACGGCAGCGCCAGCGTGGCAGAGTTCACGCCGGAGGCATTGCGCGACCCGGAGGTTCGTGCCCTCGCCGCCAGGGTCGTCGCACGCGCGGACGCCGACATGGCGCAGGGGACGGCGCGGGTTGCCGTACATCTCGCCGGTGGCCGCACCGAGCGGATCGAGATCCTGCATCCGAGGGGTTCGGTGGCACGCCCCATGAGCCGTGCCGAGATCGACGAGAAATGCCGCGAGCTTCTGCTGGGCGCGGACCGGGCATTCCCGGCAGATGCCTTCATCGCGCTGTGCCGGACCGGAACGGACCGCACGGACCTGCGGCGCCTGCTGGACATGATGGGGACGGACGATGCGTGATCGACAGGATGCAGGCCCGCGAGGGCGCCTTCGGGCACGGGTCGCCGAAGCGGGCTGCTTCTCGCCCGTCTCGGTCTTCGATCCGATGTCTGCCCGGATCGCCGAGGACCTCGGCGCCCCGGCCATCATGCTTGCGGGATCGGTCGCGGCGCTGTCGGTGCTCGCGGGACCGGATGACACGACGCTGACGCTGAGCGAACTCGCCGGACTTGTCCGCCGGATCTGCCGTGCCAGCGCCGTGCCGTTGATCGTCGATGCGGACCATGGCTATGGCAATGCGATGAACGTCATCCGCACGGTCGAGGAACTGGAACACGCGGGTGCCGCCGCGGTGACGATCGAGGATACGCTGTTGCCGCAGCCCTTCGGGGCCGAAGGCGGGGCGCAGCTTGTCACGATGGACGAGGCCTGCGGCAAGCTGGCGGCGGCGCTGTCCGCGCGCCAGGATCCGAACCTGATGATCATCGGCCGGACCGGCGGCGCGGGTCTCGCTGACCCGGACGAGGTGGCGCGCCGGATGCGAGCCTATGGCGATCTCGGGTGCGACATGGTCTTTGTGCGGGGCATCGAGACCCGCGAACAGGTCCTGCAGGTCACCGAAGGGATGACGGTCCCGGTCTTTCTCGGGACCTCGAACCCGGAACTGCGCGATCCCGACTGGCTTGCCGGGCGCAATGTCCGCATCGTCCTCAGGGGGCACCGGCCGATGGCCGCGGCCTATCATGCGGCCCGCGCGGCGATGGCTGCCGAACTCGGCGGCGGCGCACCGCCGGAGGCGATGACCGCATCGGAACTGAAGACGCTGTATCGCGGCGGAGAGGCCGAGGCGCGGGCGGCGAGGTTCCTCGGCGCGGCTTCGTCGCGATCCGCCCATCACACCTGACGCCGAACTCAGATGCCAATCGGGAGTATTACGATGTCGCTGGATAGCTCCGTGACCGCACCCTTCTCTTGCGACGAACTGGATGCCTGCCTGGACGAGGCCGGGATCGAGGTTCTGCTGGCCACCTCCAAGCACAGCATCCAGCATCTGCTCGGCGGACACCGGTCGACCTTCTTCAGCCACAAGGACGGGCTGGGACCAAGCCGGTATCTGCCGGTCTTCGTCTACGTCCGGGGGCGGCCGGAGGCGACGGCCTATATCGGCAGCCAGCTCGAGGCGCATCAGGCGAAGGTCGATCCGTTCTGGACGCCGAACGTGTCGCTCAAACCGGTGGGCACGCTCGATGCCATCGCCGAGGTGGTGGCGCATCTGCGCCACCTCGGCGTGCGACCGGTGCGCATCGGGATCGAGAAGGCCTATTTCCCGCTGGAGGCGGCGGAGGCCCTGGCGACTGCCTTCGAGCAGGCCGTGCTCGTGGATGCCATGCATCCGCTCGAACGGATGCGCCTGTTGAAGTCGCCGCACGAGATCGAACTGCTGCGCCTTGCATCGCAGAAGGTCATCGACAGCATGGTCGCGACATTCTCGCGCGCGGCCGTGGGCATGACCAAGCGCGGGATCGCGGAACTGCTGGTCGAAGAAGAGACGCGGCGGGGGCTGAATTACGAATACTGTTTCATGACGGTCGGGCGCGATCTGAACCGGGCGCTGTCGGATCAGGTGCTTCGCGACGGGGATATCGTCTCCATCGATTCCGGCGGCAACGAAAGCGGCTATATCGGCGACCTCGTGCGCATGGGGATCGCCGGAGACCCGGATCAGGAGCTGGTCGACATCCTCGGCGCAATCGACGCGGTGCAGCACAGCGCGTTCCGGACAATCCGGCCCGGCGTGACCGGCGATGACATCTATCGTGCCGCCGCGGAAACCCTGGAGCGCAGCGACATCGCGCGCCACACGCATTTCCTCGCCCACGGGATCGGGCTTGTGCAGCACGAGGCGCCGCGCCTGACCAGTTCCGGGCCGATTGCCTATCGCGGAACCCACACCGACAAGCCGATCCTCGAACGGATGTGCATCTCGGTCGAGACGACCTGTGCCCACCCGACCCGAGGGTTCATCAAGCTCGAGGACACCGTGGCGGTGACGGCCGACGGGTGCGAGCTTCTGGGGGAGGGCGCGCGCGGCTGGAACCGGATCGGGGGCTGAACGTGGCTCTGCCCCGGCTCGCCATCGGCCTGATCTCGTTCGGTCCCGGACGACCGCTGGCCGAGTCCCTCGCGGCCTGTGCGCGCCACGGCATCCGCCATGTCGGACTGACGCGCGAACTCGTGGCCTCGCCGGGGCCGGCCGAGGTTGCCCGGATACTGGCGGGGGAAGGGATCGCGGTGACCGGCTATGCGCGGGCCCCCCGGATTCCGCCCACGACGGGACCGGAGCGCGCGCAGGCGTTGTCCGAGGGGCGGCGCCTTCTGGACGAGGCCGCCACGGTCGGGGCCAGGCATCTGATCGCCACGGGAGGCGGCTTCGATCCGGCCGTCACCACGCTCGAACGGGCCTGGGATGCCTTCCTCGAGGGGATGCATGCCCTGCTTCCCGATGCCGCTGCCTGCGGCGTGGAGATTGTCATCGAGCCGCTGCATCCGATGTATGCCGGCGACCGGGGGCTGGTCTTCACACTCGCGCGGGCGGTCGAAGCCTGCGACGTGCTCGGACTGGAGCGCGGGCTGGTGGTGGATGCCTACCATGTCTGGTGGGAGCCGGGCCTGGCGGAGGCGCTCGCGGCGGCGCGGGGCCGCATTGCCGAGTTTCATATCTGCGACTGGCGGCTGCCGACGCGCGGCCCGACCGACCGCGCCATGATCGGCGAGGGCTGCATCGACCTGACCGGTCTGGCGCGGCGGGTCCGGGCCGCGGGCTTCGACGGACCCTACGAACTGGAGCTCTTCTCGTCGCAGGACTGGTGGCTTCGCAGTCCCGACGAACTGCTGACCACCGCCACCAGAAACTTCGCCGCGCTTTTCGCGGAGAGCGAAGACGCGTAGCCGGATGGCCGTCCGGCCGCCCCGGAATTCCCAAGCAAGGAGAACAGAGGTGAAACGAACTCTCGTCCGCAACGGTCTGGTTGTCACGCTGGACGGGCCCTCGGGCGACGGGCAGCGTCTCGACATCCTGATCGAGGGCAAGACGATCGCGGCGATCGGGAAGGACATCGCGGCGACCGATGCCGAAATCGTCGACGCGTCGTCCCATCTGGTCATGCCCGGCTTTGTCGATACCCACCGCCACACCTGGCAGACCATGCTGCGCGGACTGGCCAGCGACTGGTCGCTGGCGCAATACGCGAAGGGCGCGCACGGGACCTTCAAGCACCTCTACGGCCCGGCCGACATCTACCTCGGCAACCTCCTGGGCCGGATCGAGGCGCTGCATTCCGGCATCACGACCATGCTCGACTGGTCGCACGGGATCTCGTCGCCCGAACACGCCGATGCCGCGGCGCAGGGCCTGATCGACGCGCCGGGGCGTTCCGTCTTCGGCTACAGCGCGCATTTCGGCTTTCCGAACAATGCGCCGATCGACGAGGACCTGACCCGCCTTCGCAAGGGGCTGTTCGCCAGCAATGACGGGCTCGTGACGCTGGCTCTGGGGCTTCGGGGGCCGCAATACACGTCGATGGAGCGGACGGAAGCCGATGTGCGTCTGGCGCGGGCGCTCGACCTCGACGTGACGGTCCACGGCGGGTCCGCGGGATGGGGCAAGAACCGGCCCGTCGGGCGGATGTTCGAACGCGGGCTTCTGGACGAACGGACGACCGTGGTCCATGGCAACACCATTGCCGACGACGAGATCGGGATGATGCGGGACTGCGGGTGCTCGGCCTCGGTCAGCCCCTATGTCGAGATCCAGATGGGGTTCGGCTGGCCCGCGACCGGTCGTCTGCTGAAGGCCGGCATCCGCCCGAGCCTGTCCATCGACACTTGCACCGCCGTCTGCGGCGACATGTTCCGCACGATGAACACGGCGCTGATCGCGCAGCGCGGTCTCGACAACGAGGGCATCGAGAATGCCCCCGACCGTGTCGGCATGGACCTCGGCTGCCGCGACGTGGTCGAGTTCGCGACCATCGAAGGCGCGCGGGCCTGCAGGCTGGACCACAAGATCGGGACACTGGAGGTCGGAAAGGAGGCGGACATGATCTTCCTCGACATCGAGGATCCGACCGTGTTCCCCGTGAACAATCCGCTGGCGATGGTGGCCGTGTCCGCCCATCCGGGTCTGGTGGATCACGTCATGGTGGCCGGCTGTTTCGTCAAGCGCGATGGCAAGCTGCTGGGGATCGACCTGGCCGATCTGCGCCGGAAGGGCCTCGACTCCCAGGCCAGGCTTGTCGAAAGGGCGCTGGCGGAGGCCGGGGCCGATCCGGACATCTCGCTCGACGGCCGGTGGCATCCGCAGACGGGCGACTACTCGGCCGCTGCCGTGACCAACCGGAACCCGCATGACAAGAACGCCTGATCCGGGCCCTCTGCCCGGCAGAGCCGCCCTTGCCGGCGCGGCTCTTGCCGAGCGGGAGGGATCGACCGCGGGGAACGATGGGGCGGCCCGGCCGCTCTTGCCGACCGCCCAGAACGGACCTTCGAGCGGCTATCCGGCCGAGCCGCTCAGGGATTCGACGCGGACCAGAGGGATGCCGTGATGCCGCGCAAATTCCGCTGCCTCGGCGGCGGATGTCATGCCCCCGTCCCGGCCCAGCATGCTGCACAGCACGGCCGCCGGCGTCAGGCCGCCGACGCGGCACAGCTCGACCGAGGCTGACGCCGTGCCAGGCTTTCCCCTGAACTCGCCTTCCTCGACGCGCACGGCAAAGATGTGACCGGGGGATACCACGTCTTCCGGCGCGGCGTCGGGCCGGATGGCGGCGGCAATGGTAGCCGCGCGATCGGCGGCGGAAATCCCGGTGGAGACGCCCTCCCGGGCCTCGATGGATACCGTGAAGGCGGTCGCCAGCCGGCTCCGGTTGCTCTGCGGTGCCAGGGGAAGGCGGAGCCTGTCCACGATGCTGGCGTGCAGGATCAGCGAGACCAGACCCCGGCAATGCTTCGCCATGAAGTTCACCCGGTCGGCCGTGGCGAACTGCGCCGCGATGGCAAGATGATTGAACAGGGTCTTATCCCGCTCCTCGGAGAGGATCAGCATCCCGCCGTCCCGGAGACAGGAGGATGCCCGCAGGAGCGGCGATGAAACAGGGGCGTTCCGACTTTCAGGCATCGGCGTCGTCCTCACTCTTGCGGAATGTCCGCGACGGTTCGGCGGACGGCGCGATCGCGCGCCGTCCGTGGACCTTCCGGCCCCGTCAGTTGGCGGTGTTCGAGACGGTCTGGCGGATCACATCCGCAATGGACGACGCCTGCTCGCCCAAACCGCGTTCGGCGAGCTGTTCCACCCACATGTCGAGGAAGACGGGGGTGGCTGCGTCGAACGCCTCCGTTTCGGTGAACTCGACCATCTCCACCCCGGCCTCCAGCATGCTGTCCAGGGCCTGCCGCGAATTCTCGGGCACTTCGCGGCGATCTTCGGCGATCAGCTCGGCACCGGCCTCCAGGATCAGATCCCGGACATTCTGCGGCCAGCTGTTCCATGCGTCGAGGTTGACGAATGTCGGGACATGCATGATCGCGCCGAAGTTGAGGTCGCTGTAGTAGTCCGCAACCTCGTGCAGGCGGGCGTTGAACGCATAGTCATCGGCGGAATAAATGCAATCGACCAGCCCACGCTGCAGGCCCTCGTATTGCTCTGCTGCCGTCGTCACGACCGGAACGGCGCCCACCGCATCCCACATCCGGGGAATGTATTCCCCATAGGCGCGCTGCTTGGTGCCGGCGAAATCGGACACCTCGTCGATCTTCGTCGTGCACAGGATATGATAGCTGGGCAGGGTCGAGCCGAACAGCAGCCTGACGTTGTTCCGCTCCAGCTCGGCCTGGATCTCTTCGGTCTGGATCAGGGCCTCGATCACTTCCGAGGCCGCAAGCGGGGTGGGATAGGTGCGCGGCAGCTGCAGGACGCCGGTCAGCGGCATCTCGTTGGGGTAGTAGGCCGGAACCGCGGAAGACATCTCGACGCCGCCGCTGCTGACGATGGCCAGATCTTCCGTCGCACCCGCCAGCTGCGCGGACCAGAAGATGTTGATCTTAACTTTGCCCCCGCTGCGTTCGCGGATCGTGTCGGCCCAGTCCTGGATGTTCTGGGACTGAAGCAGGGTGCTGGGGTAGGGATAGGCGTAGCGTATGGTCAGGTCGGGATAGGTCTCCTGCGCGATGGCTGCACCCTGCGGCGCGACAAGCGCGGTTCCTGCGAACAGGCCGGCCTTGATGGTGTCTCTGAGCATGTCCACTCCTCCTTTGGACGGTTTCGTCTCGCGGGAGCCGACGCCGCGCGTTCAACGGTTCACGTTCGGCTTGCGGTGAATTCTCCGAATGTCCCGGCGCAATAGAGCAGCGGCCGGTTGACCTGCGTCGGCGCGACCATCGCGACCCTCGCCACCAGAAGGTGGTGGGTGCCGTATTCGAAGACGCGGTCGATCTCGCAGAAGAGGTTCGCCTGGGCCCCGCGCATGATCGGAAGGCCGTCGAGCGGGCCATCCTGTTCCAGCACGTCCCACCTGTCATGCTGGAACCGCTCGGCCTGGGGTGCCCGGGCGATGTGGCCGCCCTGGTCGATATTGTCGGCGCCGAGGATGGCCACGGTGAAGGCGCGGCGTTCAAGCAGGGCGTCATGCGCGGAGGCGGACTTGTTCACGCAGACCAGCAGCGCCGGCGGCTCGAGCGAGACGGAGGTGACCGATGTCACCACCATCGCGAGCCGTTCGTCCCCCAGCGATGTGGCGATCACGGTGACCGTCCCGGCATAGCCGCGCCAGATGGCCTTGAGCGCATCCGGCCCCGCCTGTTCGATGTCGATGATCATGGGGCGGCTCAGGATTTCTGATCGAGGTTCTGGCGGTAGGTGGTGCCGGCGTATCCGTCCCGCATGAGCCCGCGCTTCCTGAGGATCGGCGCGACCTCCTCGACGAAGTCGATGACGCTGGAGGGGTTGTTCGTCGGGCTGATGTTGAAGCCGTAGCAACCGCTTTCCCGCCAGTGGCGCTCGATCTCGTCGGCCACCTGCTCGGGCGTGCCGACGATCTGGCCCGATCCATAGGCGACACCCCAGTGCAGGGCGGCCTCGCGGACCGTCGGCGCACGGTCGCCGATCGAATCGAGGACGGCCATGAGGATCCCGCGGGAGGCCTCGGTCGAGACCTCCTCGAGAGGCTTGTCCGGGTCGTGCTTCGACAGATCGATGCCGATCATGGCCCCCAGGCGGCTCATCGCGACGTCGATCGGGACGCGCTGTTTCAGGGCCTCGGCGCGGGCGCGCGCCTCTTCCTCGGTGCCGCCGACAATCGGCTGCAGACCGAAGAAGATGCGCGGATCCCTCTTCTGCCCCAGCTTCGCGGCCGTTTCGCGGGCGCGGGTCACGAAGGCCGTCATGCTCGCCAGCCGGGATTGCAGCGCGTAGATCGCATCGGCATGGGTCGCGGCGAATTCCAGCCCCCGCCCGGACTGCCCCGCCTGGAAGATCAGCGGGCGCCCCTGCGGAGAACACATGGTCACCGGATAGGCGTCGCAGTTGAGATACTTGCCGCTGAACTCGACGCGGGAGATCTTGGTGGCGTCGACGAACATCCGCCGTTCGGCATCCATGACCAGCGCGTCGCGCGGGAACCCGTCCCACAGCCTGTAGCAGATCTCCATGTATTCATCGGCGACGTCATAGCGCGTGTCGTGGTCGGGCTGGCTCAGGCCGAGGGCGTCATAGTCGCTCTTGACGTGGCTGGTCACGACATTCCAGGCGACCCTGCCGCCCGTCATGTTGTCGAGCGTCGCGAGGCGCCGCGCCGCGAGAAAGGGGGGTGTTCCGGCGGTCGACAGCGTGGCACCGAACCCCAGATGCGAGGTGACCGAGGCCATGTAGGGGATCAGGGCGAACGGGTCCATCCGCGGAAAAAGCGCACCAGCTTCCATCGTGCGGCGCGCTTCGGCAGGGTCCCGATCCGCCAGCGAGAGCGTGTCGGCGAAGAAGACGCCGTCGAACCCGCCGGCTTCGAGCTTTTTCGCGATATCCTGCCAGTACTGGGGGGACACGAGACCCGAGGCCTGCCGGTCGGTCTCGTCCGTCCAGGTCATCTGCGTGTGAGTGATCGGACTGAAGACGAGTATCTGATTGAAATGAATCAAGCTCATCAGTGCACCTCCCTTGCTGAAGGACATGACTAAATTCGTCTGCCTGCGCTTAGAACAGCACTATCGGTCATATCCGATTGGACTTGGCTGCCCCTGACCGCGAAGGATCGGCTTGGGGCCGGGCGATGCAGGGAGCGCTTGCTCCCTGCACAGCCGGGCGCAAAACGGCCCGGCGGAACCGGCCGGCGCGGCCCGCACCGGATTGACCGGTCAGACCTTTACCCGATCGAGGATCTCGTAATAGGCGTTGAGGTCCAGCCACTCGATGCCGGAGACGACCTTTCCGTCCTTGATCGACATGATGTACATGTACCCGTTCGCATAGGGCTTGCCGTCCTTTGCGGTGGTGGCGCTGTCGATCCGGGCGAACACCTTGTCGCCATCCGCCCAGACCCCGCGCGGGGTGATCGCCAGCGGCTTTGCGAAGCGCGCGAACAGCGCCGCCTCGGCATTGGTAAAGAGGTCCTCCATACCGTTGTAGGTGCGTGCGACGGGGCCATGACCGGCGATGGTCCACTCCGCATCCTCGGCGAAGATGGCTTCGAAGAACTTCGTGAAATCGTCGGAAGCGGCCGTCAGGGCGCGGTTCACGAGGTCCAGATTGGCTTGCTCTTGCTCAGAATAGGGCACTGATGTCTCCTTGGGTTCGGGTGAACGGTCGGGCAGCACAAGGCGAAGCCAAGTTGCTATACCGATCGTTCCATAATAGGTAGAATGATCGTTCCAAAATGTCAATGCCGGGAAGGCAACGGGAAACGCATGAATTCGGACACATCCTCTGCCGAGCAGGCGGGACAGAAGACGCCGGGGCGGCCCCGGCAGTTCGACCGGGACGCGGCGCTTGCAGCGGCGATGCGGGTCTTCTGGGTGCATGGCTATGCCGGCGCCAGCATCGCCACGCTGATCGACGCGATGGGCATCAGCCGGGCAACGCTCTACGCCTCCTTCGGTGACAAGGAACATCTGTTCCGACATGTCATGGACCTCTACGAGCGCGAGAAGACCGCCTACATGCTCGATGCGCTCGATCAACCGACCGCCCGACGCGTGGCCGAGCACCTCCTCCGGGGCACGCTCGACCTGCAGACCGACACCGCGACACCGAAGGGCAGCATGGGCATCGTCCATTCGGTCAGCTACGCGCCCGGCGACGAGCGGATTCATGAGTTCGTGACCGAAAGGGGGAGGTTCTGGCGGGCCAAGCTGCTGGAGCGTTTCGAACAGGCCGCCCGCGACGGCGATTTTCCCGCCACCTACGACCCGCACGGTCTGGCCATGCTGCTGAAGTCGGCGACCGACGGACTGCTCGTCGCGGCAAGCAGTGGCGTCAGCGAGCAGGACCTGGACAAGGTCGTCTCGACCTTCCTGAAGATGTGGCCCGGACGCTAGCGGCAGCTCTTCTCCCAAGACGGGACCCGCATGGTGCCTGCGACAGTGGACCCATCTGCCTTTCGCAGGACCGTCGGCCATGTGCCGGCGGCCTGGTTCCACGAAGAAGAGCGGAAGGCAAATCCGATATGACCGGGCAAGAGTAGCGGGCAAAATCGAAATCTCCCACCGTCGCTGACGGAGCAGGCATGCCGGTCACGGGAGGACGCGGCCGCAGCCTGGACGGAACGGGAGGAAGAGCAGGGTGGTGAATGATCGCCGCAGGTCCATGCAATTGGACAGGTACGCACGTCTCTTTAGATCGGGGACGATGTCCAGAAGGGCACTCATCCAGGCAGGCATTGCCGCGGGCCTGAGCGCGCCGATGTCGCGGGCCTGGGCCCAGGCTGTCGATGTCGTGCAGGCCAGCGCGTTTTACGACAGCCGGCAACTCGAGGCGGAATACGACTATATCGTCTGCGGGTCCGGGTCGGCGGGCAGTGTGGTGGCGCGCCGCCTTGCGGAGGACGGCGATGCGACGGTGTTGCTGATCGAAGCCGGCGGCAGCGACAATCATCCCTCGATCCTCAATCCCTCCGTCTGGTTCACCAATGTCGGCACCGAGAGGGCCTGGAACTTCCATTCCGTCGCGCAGCCGGGCACGAATGGCCGAAATGTTGCCCTTCCGATGGGTCGCGCCATCGGCGGCGGCAGCAGCATCAATGGGATGGCCTATGTCCGCGGGCACAAGCTGGATTTCGACCGCTGGGCCGACATCACCGGCGATACGGGATGGAACTACGAAAACGCCCTGTCGACCTTCAGGCGCATCGAGAATTTCGACGGACCGGCAGACCCCGGGTATCGCGGCACCGGTGGCATCCTCACGATGCAGAAGGATAATGACATCCAGCCCGTCGCCAGGGCGCTGCGGGCGGCCGGGCCGGCGGCGGGGCTTGCCGCGTTCGACGATATCAACGGCGCGGCGATGGAGTCCGCGTCGTTCATCGGCCATCCCGATATCAAGGTGAGGGATCGTCAGCGGGTCAACGTCCCCGCGGACTATCTCTACCCCATCCTCGACCAGGGCAACATTACCGTCATAACCGGCGCGACGGTGTCCCGGGTGGAGGTGACCGGAGACCGGGCGACGGGAGTGTCCTTTGTCTGGAACGGGGAAACCCGAAGGGTCGGGGCGCGGGGCGAGATCATTCTGTCCATGGGCGCCATCCACACCCCGAAGGTGCTGATGCATTCGGGCATCGGCGATGAAAAGGTGCTCCGGAAGGCGGGGGTCCGGACGATCCTCGATCTGCCGGGGATCGGCAAGAACCTTCAGGATCACACGCAGGCGACCTGCATCTGGGAATTCAGGGAACATACGCCGCCCGCAGCGCTGCTGTTCTCTCAGTCCATCTATTTCACGAATGTCGGCGGGGGCGACCGTCCCGATATCAATGCGGTCCAGCTTCAGATCCCCTTCCCGTCGGAACGGACGGCGCAGGACTACGATATTCCTGAAACCGGATGGTCGATTCTGTCCGGACTGGCAAATCCCAGAAGCCGGGGAACGGTCGAGATCGTCGATGACAATCCGGAAACCGAGGTGCGCATCGTCAGCAACATCCTGACGGCCGATGAAGACATGCGCGCGATGAGGCATGGAATAGAGCTCGCGCGCGAACTCGGCGCCTCGCCGGAGATGCGGGATTTCGTCAAGCGCGAGGTGATGCCGGGTCCGATCACCGGGGCCGAGCTCGAGTCCTATATCAGGGACTCCGCCTCCTGCTACTTCCACATGTCCGGCACCTGCCAGATGGGCAACGGTCCGGACTCCGTGGTCACCCCGGACCTCAAGGTGAAGGGGATAGAGGGCCTGCGTATCGCGGACACCTCGATCATGCCCGAGATCACCATGGTCCCCACGATGCCGCCCGCCGTGTTCATCGGCGAGCGGGCAGGCCAGCTGATCCGGTCGTCATCCTGATCCGGTCAGGGCACCCGCCCCGCATCGGCGCCGCCCCCGGTCCTTGGGCGCGGCGGACAACGGCAGGCGGGACAGTCAGTTCACGAACAAGAACGCGAAGGAGCCAGGCATGGATCACATGAATCCTGTCAAACGATCCGAGATTCATCTGCAGCACGGAAACGAGTTCTTCATCGACGGCAGTTGGGTCGCGCCCAAGGGCAAGGGCAAGGTAGAGGTGCTGGACAGCACCACCGAAGAACCGTTTCTCGCCCTGCCTCTCGCCGGTGAAGCGGACATGGACGATGCGATCCGGTCTGCGCGGGCGGCCTTCGACAGCGGGGTCTGGCCCCGCATGTCGCCGCAGGAACGAGCGGGCTATCTGCGGGCCATCGCCAGGGCCATCCGCGCGCGGCAGGACCTGATGGCCGAGATCTGGGTTCGGGAATCGGGTGTTATCCTGCCGATCGCACAGGGCGGGATGAGCGGTCTGGTTCCGGCAATCTACGAACGCTATGCCGATCTGGCCGAAACCTTCCCCTTCGAGGAGGAAGCCGAGATCACCCAGGGCAAGGGCACGGACGCCTGGATCCTGCGGGAACCGGTGGGCGTGGTCGGGGCGATCGTGCCCTGGAACGCGCCGGCGCTGTTGACGGCACTGAAGCTGGCGCCCGCGCTGGCGGCAGGCTGCACGATGGTGTTGAAGGCCGCCCCGGAAGGTCCGGGTGCGATCAACCTCATGGCTGAAGTCGCCGAAGAGGCCGGATTGCCGCCCGGGGTGCTGAACATGGTGACGGCGGATCGGGACGTGTCCGAACGGCTGGTGCGCGACCCGCGGATCGACAAGATCGCGTTCACCGGCTCGACGGTCACCGGACGGCGCATTGCGAGCGTCCTCGGCGAGCGCATCGGCCGCTACACCCTCGAACTCGGGGGCAAGAGCGCCGCGGTCGTGCTGGATGATTTCGACGTCGGCCGTGCCGCCGAGATCATCAGCCGCGAAGAGTGCTTCCTTTCCGGTCAGGTCTGCTCGTCCCTGACCCGGATCATCGTCAGCCGGTCGCGTCATGACGACATGGTCGAGGCGCTGGCCTCCACCTTCTCGAAAGTCAGGGTCGGCGATCCCCTCGACCCGTCGACGCAGATGGGCCCGCTGATCTCGGAAAGGCAGCGTGACCGGGCTCTCGGGCTCGTGGAACGCGGAAAGCAGGAGGGTGCGCAGCTTGCGACGGGGGGCGGCCGGCCGGCCCATATCAACCGCGGCTGGTTCATGGAGCCCACCGTGTTCGGAAACGTCGACAACGCCTCCACCCTGGGACGGGAGGAGGTGTTCGGACCGGTGCTGTCGGTCATCGCCGCCGAGGACATGGACGATGCCGTGAACATCGCCAACGACACCATCTATGGCCTGAACGGCAGCGTCTTCACCAACGATCTGGACAAGGCGAAGCATGTTCTCCGCCGCTTCCGAAGCGGTACGGCCGGTCACAACGACCACCACACCGATCTGGGCATATCCTTCGGGGGCTACAAGCAGTCCGGCATCGGCCGCGAGGGCGGGCGCGAGGGGATCTATCCCTATCTCGAAACCAAGACCATGATCCTGGACAGCACGTCCCAAGGACAGGATCTGTAGCCGTCAAGGCAATCGCCGACCGCGTCCCCGACCACGGACATCTGCCGGGCAGGGCAGGAGACCACCTCCGCGCTGCCCGGCTTCCTTCGCGGATGCGGCCGTTCATGCCATCGAGGCTGCGGGCGCCTCAGACGGCGACGAAACCGCCGTCGACCAGCAGCTCTTCACCGCCGACGAAGCTGCTCTCGTCCGAGGCAAGGAACAGCACCGCCCTGGCCACTTCCTCGGTCCGGGCGAGCCGGCCGAAGGGAATGGCCTGCTGCATCCAGGCCTCGGCACCGTCGTTGTTGCGGAAATAGGTCGCCATCGCCGGGGTCAGCACCATGCCCGGAGATACGACGTTCACCCGAATTCCGCGGTCCTTCAGGTCGGTCGTCCAGCCGCGGGCGAGGGCGCGGATCGCCGCCTTGGTGGCACTGTAGATGGACAGGGCGGGAAAGCCTTTCAGGCCTGCGCCAGAGCCGGTCAGCACGATGGCACCACCTGCGGACATCAGCGGCAGCGCCTTCTGCACGGTGAAGACCGTGCCCTTGACGTTGATGTCGAAGAGGCGATCGACATGGGCCTCGTCGATGTCGCCAACGGCGGCCTGCTCGGAAATCCCGGCATTGGCGAAGACCACGTCGACGCGGCCGTGATCGCGCCGGATCCGGTCATAGAGGCGGTCGAGGTCGGCGGCCTTCGACACATCGCCCTGCACGCCGATCACGCCGTGCCCGATCTCGTCGACGGCAGTTTCGAGCCGCTCCTGGCTGCGGCCGGTGATGTAGACCTGCGCACCTTCCGCACCGAAGGATTTCGCCGTGGTCAGGCCGATGCCGTCGGTGCCGCCGGTCACAACCACGACCCTGTATTCGAATCTCTGCGCCATGTTCTGCGTCCTGTAAGTGGAGAGTTGCTCCACTTACCTATATGGAGTAACGCTCCACTTATCAAGCAGCCAAGAGATCCGCCCTTGACCGATGACCCGCCGCTGCGCGCCGATGCCCGGCACAACCGAGACAAGATCCTCGCTGCGGCCGAGGACATCTTCCTGGAACGGGGTGCGGCCGTTTCGATGAACGAGGTCGCGCGCCATGCCGGCGTCGGGATAGGAACGCTCTACCGGCGCTTCCCCACCCGCGAGGATCTGCTGGCGGCAGCCTATAGCGACCGCTTTGCGGCCTTCGCCGAAGGCATGCGCCTACGCGCCGAAGAGGCCGATCCGCTGTCGGTGCTGCGAACCTATCTTGAGGAGCTTGTGCGCCACACGGTCGTCTATCGCGGCTTCGCGACCTCGCTCGGTATCGTGCTGAAGACGGGGACAGCGGGGTGCATTGCCACCACCGCGGTCGGGCAGCGGCTGTTGCAGACCGCGCGGGACGCGGGCCGGGTTCGCGCCGATCTCGGCTTCGACGATCTCGTCTGCGTCGCCACGGCCATCTCGCTGACGGTCGAGCAGGGCGAAGGGGCGCCCGCCCGCATCGCCCATCTCGTCAGTGTGTTCATGGAGGGCATTGCCGTCCGGCCGCCCGGTCCGGCTGCATCCTAGGCGCGGGAGCCACGGATGGCCGGGGCCGGGGACCCCTCAGTCCTCCGCGGCTGGCGGCTGGTCGCGCATCAGGCGGTCGGCCTTCTTGCGGACCAGGACGCTGCGCAGGTCGTGCATCGCCAGCAGCAGCGGATCGGTGATCTCTTCCAGCTGCGCGTCGGTGGCGCGGGACTGCGCCCATTGCGCCGTCAGGTTCATGTGGTCGATGGCGCGGTGGATGTCGTCCATGTCCCGCCGCGCCAACAGCGCCTGACGCGCCGCCAGCCAAGTGCGGATTTCCCCCATATCCGCTTCGGTCAGCGTGCGGTCGCCATGCGGGCGGATCTCGCCGTTCTTGACGTTGACGAGGGCGATCTGCTCCATCTCGATGCGGCGCTGGCGGTTTTCCGTGTCGACACGGAAAACCGCCGCCCCGTTCTCGCGGATGCGGAAGTAGTAGTCGGGCAGATCGCCCGGCACGGTCACTGCAGCCCGGCGCAGAAGGCCTGGATGCGGCGGCAGGCCTCGGTCAGCAGGTCGTCCGAGGTCGCATAGCTGATGCGGAAGTTCGGCGACAGGCCGAAGGCCGACCCGAAGACCACCGCCACATCCGCCTCTTCCAGCAGGGCGGTGGCGAAGACCTCGTCATCGGTGATCTTCGTGCCCCCGGCCGAGGTCTTGCCGATGCAGCCCGCGATCGAGGGATAGACGTAGAAGGCACCTTCCGGGGTCGGGCATCGGATGCCCTCGGCCTCGTTCAGCATCCGCACCACAAGGTCGCGCCGGCGCTCGAAAGCGACACGGCTTTCCGCGATATAGTCCTGCGGCCCGTTCAGCGCCTCGACCGCGGCCCACTGGCTGATCGAGCAGGGGTTGGAGGTCGATTGCGACTGGATCTTGCCCATCGCCTTGATCAGGCTTTCGGGGCCGGCCGCATAGCCGATCCGCCAGCCGGTCATCGCATAGGCCTTGGACACGCCGTTGCAGGTCAGCGTGCGGTCATAGAGGTCGGGTTCGACCTGCGCGGGGGTGCAGAACTCGAAATCGCCATAGGTCAGGTGTTCGTACATGTCGTCGGTCATCACCCAGACATGGGGATGGCGCTTCAGCACGTCGGTCAGTTCCTTCAGCTCGGCCCGGTTGTAGCCCGCGCCCGAAGGGTTGGACGGCGAGTTGAAGATGAACCATTTGGTCTTGGGCGTGATCGCCGCTTCCAGCTGCTCGCCGGTGATCTTGTAGCCGGTCTGCATCTGCCCCTCGACGAAGACGGGCGTGCCGCCGGCGAGGTAGACCATGTCGGGATAGCTGACCCAGTAGGGCGCGGCGACGATCACCTCGTCGCCGGGGTTCAGCGTGGCCATCAGCGCGTTGTAGAGGATCTGCTTGCCGCCGGAGCCGACGGAGACCTGCGACGGCGCATAGGTCAGCCCGTTCTCGCGGGCGAACTTGGCGCAGATCGCCTTCTTCAGCTCGGGGATGCCGTCCACGGCGGTGTATTTCGTGCGGCCCTCGTCGATGGCGCGCTTCGCCGCCTCCTTGATGTTAGCGGGCGTGTCGAAATCCGGTTCGCCGGCCCCGAGGCCGATGACGTCGCGCCCCGCCGCCTTCAGCTCGGCCGCCTTCTGCGTGACCGCGATGGTCGGCGAGGGTTTGACGCGCGCGAGCGTGTCCGAGAGGAAGGCCATGAGGGGAACTCCGGTTTGTATCTGCCGGGGTCATGTCTTAGGCTTGGCGGCGAAGGCGATCAAGAACCAAAGGAAGACCGATGAGCGACGACCCTCCGGCCGCCACGCCCGCAGGCTGGTTCAGCGCCGAGGCCGCCACCTTCGGCGACCGCGTCACCGGCGCCCGCGAGGCGGCGGGCCTGACCCGCCGCGAACTCGCCTCGCGGCTGGGGGTGAAGCTGTCCAGCGTCGCCTCGTGGGAGGATGACCTGGCCGACCCCCGCGCCAACAAGCTGAAGTCCCTGGCGGGGATCCTCGGCGTGTCGATCCGCTGGCTGCTGACCGGCGAGGGCGAGGGGCTGGACGGCCCGCCCGACAGCGAGGCGCCGCGCGGGCAGGCGGCGCCCCTGCTGGCCGAGGTGCGCGCGCTGCGGACCGAGATGATGACGATGGCCGAACGTCTGGGCCGTCTGGAGAAGCGACTGCGCGTCCTGGCATCGGAGACCTCGGAATGACCGCAACACCCACTGCCCCCGCGGCAGAGTCCCCCGACGCGCGGCTGAAACGGATGCGGATGCGCAGCTGGCGGCGCGGCACCAAGGAGATGGACCTGATCCTCGGCCCCTGGGCCGATGCGCGCCTTGCGGGGATGGACGGGCCGACGCTCGACCTCTACGACCGGCTGCTGGAGGAAAACGACCAGGACCTCTACCCCTGGATCACCGGCGCGGCCGAACCGCCGGCCTGGATCGCGCCGCTGCTGGCCGAGATCGGCGCCTTCGCCCGGTCGCGCCTGTCGCCCTCCGCCGCCCGCGATTAACCCGATCTTCGATCTTCGCCCGCACTCTGCCCGGCAACGGACGAGGACGAGGCGACATGACCCTGCACAAGGCGCTGGAGGATGGCACGCGGCGCGGCTATCTGCTGACCTATCTCGACAGCCTCGCGCTGGTCGAACGGCTGCACCGGCTGCTGCTCGACCTCATCAAGGACGAATTCGAGCGGCTGGGGCAGGCGGAACTGACGCCGGTGCAGGCGCTGATGCTGTTCAACATCGGCGCGAACGAGGTCACGGCGGGCGAGCTGAAAAGCCGCGGCTACTATCAGGGCTCGAATGTCAGCTATAACCTGAAGAAGCTGGTCGAAACGGGGCACATGCACCATGAACGCTCGTCGATCGACCGGCGGTCGGTGCGGGTGCGGCTGACCGACCGCGGCCATGCGGTGCGCGTGGTGGTGGCCGATCTCTTCGCCCGCCATGCCGAGGCGCTGCAGGCCCGCGGCTCGGTCCCGCTCGACACGCTCGATCTGCTGAACGGCGCGCTGCGGCGGGTGGAACGGCACTGGACGGACCAGATCCGGTACATCTACTAGCCGTGCCCGATCCGCGGGCGAGGGCGGCGGCCCAGCCTCCGGGTTCGGCCACCGACCGGTGGCGGGGGCCGGCGGCCCCGGCCTCGCCTGCGTCAGTCTCGCCGCTCGCGGTCAGCCCAGGTCAGCCAGCCGAGACAGTGCCACGCGGATGCGGCCCGCCTCTTCCTCGCCCAGGGCCAGCTTCTCGCGGCTTTCCTCGACCACCTCGTCCGGCGCGCTGTCGACGAATTTCGGGTTGTTCAGCCGGCCGCGCAGCCCGCCCATGTCCTTTTCCAGCTTCTCCAGCGCCTTCGTCAGCCGTGTTTTTTCCGCCGCGACGTCGATCACGCCTTCCAGCGGCAGCGCATAGGTCGCGCCCTCGGCGGCGATGGTGATCGAGCCTTTCGGGGCCGGGGCCTCGGTCAGGCTGTTGATCCGGGCAAGGCGCTGGATCATCGGCGCGTTGGCCGACCAGGCGTCGCGGGCGGCGGCATCGGCCTCGACCAGCACCATCGGCAGTTTGAGCCCCACCGGCACGCCCATCTGCGCCCGGGCCGAGCGGATTTCGTCGATCAGCCCGATGACCCAGGTCATCTCGCGGTCGGCGGCGGCGTCGATCAGGTCCGGCCCGTAGTCGGGCCAGTCGGTATGGACCAGGGGCTTCGCCCGGCCCGCCGCGGGGGCGGTCACCGCCCACAACTCCTCGGTCAGGAAGGGCATGACCGGGTGGCAGAGGATCAGGCACTGGTCCAGCACCCAGGCCATCGTCGCCCGCGTCTCTTCCGCCTCCGGCCCGTCGAACAGCGGCTTGGCGAATTCCACATACCAGTCGCAGACCTTGCCCCAGACGAAGGCGTAAAGCGCATTGGCCGCGTCGTTGAACCGGTACTGCGCCAGCGCCTCGTCCACCGCGACGCGGGTGCGGGCGGTTTCCCCGATGATCCAGCGGTTGACAGTGTGCGCCGGCGCGGGCCGCGTCACCGCGCGGCCGCCGTCGAAGACTCCGTTCATCTCGGCAAAGCGGGTGGCGTTCCACAGCTTGGTGCCGAAGTTGCGATAGCCCGCGATCCGCTGTTCCGACAGTTTCAGGTCGCGCCCCATCGCCGCCATCGCGGTCAGGGTAAAGCGCACGGCATCAGCCCCGTACTGGTCGATCAGGTCCAGCGGGTCGAGCACGTTGCCGAGCGATTTCGACATCTTCTTGCCCTTCTCGTCGCGGACGAGGGCATGGACATAGACGGTGTGGAAGGGCACCTCGCCGGTCACGGCCAGCTGCATCATCATCATCCGGGCGACCCAGAAGAAGATGATGTCGAAGCCCGTCACCAGCACATCGGTCGGGAAATAGCGGGCCAGTTCGGGCGTGGGTTCGGGCCAGCCCAGCGTGCCGATGGGCCAGAGCCCCGACGAGAACCAGGTGTCGAGCACATCGGGATCGCGCCAGACCGGATAGACCAGTCCGGTCGGGTCCTGGCTGATGTTGTATTGCGCAAGGCTCGCGGCCAGCGTCTCGATCGCGGCCTGCTTGTCGGCGACCTCGACGATCCGCGCGCCGGACAGCGGCACCGGCAGGTCGGCAAGGCTGTCCCGGAAGGCCGCGACCACGGCGGCGAATTCGGCGGCGCAGTGATGCACGTCGCCCCGGTGCAGCATGCCGCCCTCGTTCAGCAGCCGGCCCAGTTCGACCTCGTCCAGATCGCCGTCGCCCTCGTCGTCGCGGAAGCCCTCGGCGCCCAGATCGAGCCCGTACCAGACCGGGATCTGGTGGCCCCACCACAGCTGGCGGCTGATGCACCAAGGTTCGATATTCTCCAGCCAGTGGAAATAGACCTTGGCGTCGCGCTCGGGCAGGATCGTGGTGCGCCCGTCGCGCACCGCGTCGATGGCGGGCTGGACGATCTTCGCCGTATCGACGAACCACTGGTCGGTCAGCATCGGCTCGATCACCACCTTCGAGCGGTCGCCGAAGGGCTGCATGATCGGCTTCGCCTCGACCAGCGGCAGCGTCTCGGCCGTCGTCTCGCCGGTCTCCTTGTCGGTGCGCACAACCTGATGCGTCACCGCCAGTCCCTCGCCGGTGATCTGCGCCACCACGCGCTTGCGCGCCTCCATCCGGTCGAGCCCGCGCAATTCGTCGGGGACGAGGTTCAGCGTATCGACCTCGGCCTCGGTGAAGGCGCTGCCGGTGGCGATTTCCTGCGCGCGGGCGGCGGCCTCGGCATAGGGCAGGCCGTCATCGCGCATCTGCGCCTTGGTGTCCATCAGCCGGTACATCGGGATGCCGGCACGCCGGGCCACCTGATAGTCGTTGAAGTCATGTGCGCCGGTGATCTTCACCGCGCCCGACCCGAAGGCGGGGTCGGGATAGTCGTCGGTGATAATCGGGATCAGCCGGCGATGCTCTTTCGGTCCCACCGGGATCTCGCACAGCTTGCCGACGATCGGCGCATAGCGTTCGTCCGAGGGATGCACCGCCACCGCGCCGTCGCCCAGCATCGTCTCGGGCCGCGTCGTGGCGATGGAGATGTAGTCGCGCCTCTCCTCGAAGGTCACGTTCCCGTCGGCATCCTTCTCGCGGTAGAGGTACGTTTCGCCCCCCGCCAGCGGATACTTGAAGTGCCACATATGGCCCGCGACCTCGAGATTCTCGACCTCGAGGTCGGAGATCGCCGTCTCGAAATGCGGGTCCCAGTTCACCAGCCGCTTGCCGCGATAGATCAGGCCCTTGGCATGCAGGTCGACGAAGACCTTGATCACCGCGTCATGGAAATTGCCGTCCTCGCCTTCCGGCGCGCCGGGGGCGCCCGACATGGTGAAGGCGTTGCGCGACCAGTCGCACGAGGCGCCGAGCCGCTTCAGCTGCTCGACGATGCGGCCGCCGGACTGGGCCTTCCATTCCCAGACCTTGCCGAGAAAGGCCTCGCGGCCCAGCTCGCGCCGCCCGGGCTGCTGGCTGCGGGCAAGCTCGCGTTCGACCACCATCTGGGTGGCGATCCCGGCATGGTCCTGCCCCGGCTGCCACAACGTGTCGAAGCCGCGCATCCGGTGCCAGCGCACGAGGATGTCCTGCAGGGTGTTGTTGAACGCATGGCCCATGTGCAGCGAGCCGGTGACGTTCGGCGGAGGGATCATGATGCAGAAGGTTTCGTCCCGCGACGCATTGGCCCCGGCGGCGAAGGCGCCGGCGCGTTCCCAGGCGGCATAGATCCTCGGTTCGGCCTCGGCGGCGTTGAAGGTCTTTTCCATCGGCATCGGCTGCATCCCCTCGTGTCTGCGGGGTGTTTAGCCGCCTGTGCGTGCGAGGGAAAGGCCGACGGGCCGGTGGGGCTGCGGCGGTCACGTCATCAGCACCACCGCCACGCCCGCCCACAGCACGGCCGCCGCGGCGCTGGCCAGCCCCAGCCAGGGCAGGCGCCGGGCAGGCGGCGCCGGGTCCGGGGCACGGGTGCCGGGCGGGCAGGCCCGGCCGTTGATATTGGGGCCGGGATCGCCGGCGAAGGGGGATGCGTCCATCCGCTGCTCCTGTCCGCGGCCGAGGGGGGCCGCGCGGGCAGGGTGGGGCAGGGGAGTTAAGACTTCGTTGCCGGCAGACGGAGGCCCGCGCCGCGCTCAGACGGACCGGTCGATCTTGGTCGACAGGTGGATCAGGCTTTCCGACGACCGGACCCCCTGCATCTCGCCGATCTGGTCCAGCACGCCGTCCAGAACCGCCGTCGAGGGTGCCGCGATCTGCAGCAGCAGGTCCACGCGGCCGCTGGTGGTGTGGACCCGCTCGACCTCGGGGACGGCGCGCAGGCGGGTCAGGATGCCGGCCTGCGCCCGCGGCTCCACCGTCAGCAGGACGGTGGCCCGGATCCGGCCCTGCCGCGCCGCCTCGCCCAGCTTGACGGTATAGCCCGCGATGATGCCGCCCGTCTCCATCCGCTCCAGCCGGGCCTGGATGGTCGAGCGGGCGACCTTCAGCCGCCGGGCCAGAACCGCCACCGACATCCGCGCATCCGCCCCCAGCAGGCCGATGATCGCGCGATCGAGGTCATCCATGCCGCCACCTTTCAGTTTGACCGAACCTGCCGGCAGTTTAACGACGACACGCCACATTTCTACTATTTTGATCGGTGAGTTTGTGCCCCATATCGCGCAGACTTCGTTTTCAGGAAAAGGGCGGCTCATACGCACCTGGCCTGGTTTGGAAACGCGTAAGCGTCCCGAACTGGTATTCCAGGGCTGGGGAAGGCTGCGCTCTGTTGGCAGCAGGAAAGGACACGCCGATGGGGCTCTCGAAAACGATCTGGTCGAACCCGACCGAACTTCTTCGCACGCAGCAGCCGGACAATCCGGTGATGTTCTTCGCGCCGACGGTGCTGCAGGCCACCGCGCGCCGCTTCATCGCGGGCTTCCCGGGGCTCGTCACCTATGCGGTGAAGTCGAACCCCGACGAGATGGTGATCCAGAACCTCGTCGCCGCCGGGATCAACGGCTTCGACGTGGCCTCGCCGTTCGAGATCGACATGATCCGCCGGCTGGCCCCGCAGGCGGCGCTGCACTACCACAACCCTGTCCGCGCCCGGGCCGAGATCGCCCATGCCGTCGCGGCCGAGGTGACGTCGTGGTCCGTGGACAGCCATTCCGAACTGGCCAAGCTGATCGAGATGGTGCCCGCCGAGGGCTGCGAGATCTCGGTCCGCTACAAGCTGCCGGTGTCGGGTGCGGCCTACAACTTCGGCGCCAAGTTCGGCGCGACGGTGGAAACCGCGGCAGAGCTGCTGCGCAAGGTGGCCGATGCGGGCTTCATCCCCTCGCTGACCTTCCATCCGGGCACGCAATGCACCGACCCGATGGCCTGGGACGCCTATATCCGCGCCGGGGCCGAGATCTGCCGCCTGTCGGGCGTGCAGGCGCGCCGGCTGAATGTCGGCGGTGGTTTCCCCTCGCACCGGCTGAACGCGGTGGCGCCCGATCTGGACGCGATTTTCGCGCTGATCGACCGTGTCGCGACCGAAGCCTTCGGCGAGGCCCGCCCCGCGCTGGTCTGCGAACCGGGCCGCGGCCTGGTGGGCGATGCCTTTGCGCTGGCGGCGCGGGTCAAGGCGGTGCGCGACGACAGCCATGTGTTCCTGAACGACGGCACCTATGGCAACCTCGTGGAACTGCCGATGATCGGCGTCATCGACCGGGTGTCGGTGATCGCGCCGGACGGCCGGCTGCGCGACGGCGGATCGCGCGACCGCATCGTCTTTGGCCCGACCTGCGATTCGGTGGACCGGCTGCCGGGCGAACTGCCGCTGGCGGGCGACATCGCGGAAGGCGACTATGTGCTGTTCCACGGCATGGGCGCCTATTCGACCGCGACCAACACCCGCTTCAACGGCTTCGGCGACATCCTTCTGGCCACCACGCTCAGCCTGAAGGTCTGATTCCGCCGCGGCGGGACCACCGCCTGACGGCCCGATGATGCCCGCCCCGGTCACGGGGTGGGCATTGTCGCATCAATCACGCCGGATTGCGGGCATTTCTCCGATTCACCGGCCCCCGCAGGGAACCGCGCGGCTGCGCCGCGACTAGGTTCATGCGATGATGAGGCCGCGGCGAAGTGCCGCGGCGGCAAGGCGCGCGCGGCGGAGGCGCAGGACGGCCATGACCCGGATGATCGACCTGCTGTGGGGCCTCTTCGGTCGCGGAACCCGGGTCGAGACCACGCAGACCGCCCCCGCGCCCGGCCCGGTCCGCCCGCCGCACGATCACATCATCCTGCTCGACGGCACCATGTCCTCGCTGAAGCCGGGCGAAGAGACGAATATCGGCCTGATGTGGAAGCTGCTGCGCGAACGCCCGCCGGGCGCGCACCAGATGGTCTATTACGAGGCCGGTGTGCAGTGGCGGCGCTGGAACCAGACCGGCGACGTGGCGATGGGCCGGGGCATCAACCGGCAGATCCGCCGCGCCTATGGCTGGCTGGCCACCCGCTACCGCCCCGGCGACCGCATCTTCCTGTTCGGCTATTCGCGCGGCGCCTATGCGGTGCGCTCGCTGGCGGGGGCCATCGACCGCGTCGGCCTGCTGCGCCATGACGAGGCGACCGAGCGCAACATCCGTCAGGCCTATCGCCATTATCAGCGCGCCCCCGATTCCCCCGCTGCCCGCGCCTTCGCCGCCGCCCATTGCCATGCCGAGGTCGGGATCGAGATGATCGGCGCCTTCGACACGGTCAAGGCCCTGGGGATCCGCCTGCCACTGCTGTGGCTGTTCACCGAACCGCGCCACCAGTTCCACAACCATCATCTGGGCGCCTCGGTGCGGCGGGGGCTGCATGCGCTGGCGCTCGACGAGACGCGGCAGGTCTATGCGCCGGTAATGTGGTCCAGCCCCGAAGGCTGGACCGGCCGGGTGGAGCAGGTATGGTTCCGGGGCAGCCATGGCGATATCGGCGGCCAACTGGGCGGCTTTCACGCCGCCCGCGGCCTGTCGAACATTCCGCTGAACTGGATCCTGACCGAGGCCGAAGGCGCCGGGCTGGCCCTGCCCGAGGGCTGGCGCGCGCGGTTCCCGATGGATGCCGATGCCCCGGCGGTCGGCAACTGGCAGGGGATCGGGCGGCTGTTCATGCATCGCCGCCGCCGCGTCGTCGGGCGCGACCCGTCGGAACGGGTGCATCCGACCGCACGGGGGCAGCACCGCCGCCGCTGGTCCTGGCGCCCGCACTGGCCGGGGTTGGCGAACCGCGCCTGACCCCCGCGGCGCCGGCGCGTCCGCGGTCAGGCGACCTGATCGAGCGCCGCGTCGGGCCGCAGGCCCAGGGCCTCGCAGACGTCGCGGGTCAGCTGCGGCCGGTTCAGCGTGTAGAAGTGCAGATCCTCCACGCCCTCGCGCAGCAGTGCCTCGCACAGGTCCACGCACAGCGCCTGCGCCAGCGCGTCCTGCCGGCCCTCGGCTCGCGCGCCGGCAAAGGCCTCGTCCATGCCCACCGGCACCCGGGTGCCGCATCGGCCGGCAAAACGCTTGGTGCCCTCCCAGTTCTCGATCGGCAGGATGCCCGGGATGATCGGCGCGGTGATGCCCGCCGCGGCGCAGGCATCGCGGAAGCGCAGGAAGGTGTCCGCCTGGAAGAAGAACTGGGTGATCGCGGAACTGGCGCCGGCGTCGATCTTGCGCTTCAGCCAGGCGATGTCCTGATCGCGGTCGGCGGCCTCGGGGTGACGCTCGGGATAGGCGCCGACGCGCAGGGTGAACTTGCCGGTCCCGGCCAGCGCCGCCACCAGCTCGACCGAATCGGCGAAGCCTTCGGGATGGGGGGTGAACCGCTCGGCCCCTTTCGGCGCGTCGCCGCGCAGGGCCACCAGTTCCGTCACGCCCGCCGCCGCATAGCTGTCGGCGATGGCCATCGTCTCGTCCCGGGTTGCGTCGACGCAGGTCAGGTGCGCCGCGACGTTCAGCCCGTAATTCTTGCCGATCGTCGTCACCGCCTCATGCGTCAGCTTGCGGGTGGTGCCGCCGGCGCCATAGGTGACCGACACGAAATTCGGCTTCAGCGGCGCCAGGACCTGCACGGTTTCCCACAGGCGAAAGCTCGCCTCCAGCGATTGCGGGGGAAAGAACTCGAACGAGATGCGGGGGCGGCGGGTCATGTCTGGTCCTCCTGCGTGGCCTCCCTTGTGCCAGATCGGCCAACGTGAGACAAATTCATAATCCTCAAGATCAACATGAGCCGGCCATGCATATCGAGCTGCGCCACCTGCGCACGATCCGCGCCATCCACCAGACCGGCGGTCTGGCCCGGGCGGCCGAGGTGCTGAACATCACCCAGTCGGCCCTGTCGCATCAGGTGAAGGGGATCGAGGATCAGGCGGGGGTGGAACTGTTCGTGCGCCGGTCGAAGCCGATGCGCCTGTCGCCCGCCGGGCAGCGGATGCTGCGCGCCGCCGAACGCATCCTGCCCGAGATCGACGCACTGGAAGAGGAATTCGCCGGGCTGCGGTCGGGGCGGGTGGGACAGCTGCATATCGCCATCGAATGCCATGCCTGCTTCGACTGGCTGTTCCCGGTGCTGGAAGGCTTTCGCCGGGCCTGGCCCGAGGTGGATGTGGATATCCGCCCCGGCCTCGCCTTCGGCGCGCTGCCCGCCCTGATGCGCGAGGAGGTGGACCTCGTGATCTCGTCCGACCCCGAGCCGCTGCCGGGGGCGACCTTCCTGCCGCTGTTCGACTATGCGCCCACCTTCATCGCCTCGGCCCAGAACCCGCTGGCAGCGAAGCCCTGGGTCGAGGCCGAGGATTTCCGCGACCAGGTGCTGATCGCCTATCCGATGGATCGCGGGCGGCTCGACGTGTTCTCGGAACTGCTGATCCCGGCGCGGGTTGAACCGCGCGCGGTGCGGCTGGTGGAACTGACGGCAGTGATCCTGATGCTGGTCGCCTCCAACCGCGGGGTGGCGGTGCTGCCCGACTGGGTGCTGCGCGACGTGCGCTATCGCCCCGACTACGTGACCAAGCCGGTGACGCGGACGGGGCTGACCAAGACCCTCTACGCCGCGATCCGCGAGGGCGACGCCACCCGGCCCTGGATGGAGGATTTCCTGCGGCTGGCGCAGAGCGAGCCGCGCAAGCTGCAGGGCCGCTAGGCCCTTCCGCGCCCGCACCCATACCCTGGCAGCGCCGCATTGCCACCGTTACAATTTGTGGGATGACGCGGCACGGCAGCAGGCGTAGCCAAGGCGGCAAGGAGCCTTCCATGACTGCATCCCCGCTGTCCGCGCCGCAGGGCGCAGGTGCCACCGTCTTCCCGATCCTGATCGCCGTCAGCCTGTGCCACATGCTGAACGACGTCATGCAGTCGCTGCTGGCGGCGCTCTATCCGCTGATCAAGACCGAATTCGCGCTGGACTACTGGCAGATCGGGCTGCTGACCTTCGCCTTTCAGGTGACGGCGTCGCTGCTGCAGCCCGCGGTGGGCATCGTGACCGACCGCCGGCCGCTGCCGATGTCGCTGCCCTTCGGCATGGGCTTCACCTTCTGCGGGCTGGTGCTGCTGTCCTACGCGCCCAGCTATCCGCTGCTGCTGGCCGGCGCGATGCTGATCGGCCTCGGCTCCTCGGTCTTCCACCCCGAGGCCAGCCGCGTGGCCCGGCTCGCCTCGGGCGGGCGGTTCGGGCTGGCGCAGTCGCTGTTCCAGGTGGGTGGCAATTTCGGCGCCTCGCTTGGCCCGCTGCTGGCGGCCTTCATCGTGGTGCCGCAGGGGCGGCACAGCGTGGTGCTGTTCTGCGCGCTGGCCCTGCTGGGGATCGGCATCCTCGCGCGCGTCGGACGCTGGTACGGCGAACATCTGCGGTCGACCGCGCGGCGCGTGGCGGACCGGACGCTGCCCCTGCCGCGCAACCGGGTGGTCTTCGCGCTGGCGATCCTCGCGCTGCTGACCTTCTCCAAGAACTTCTACATGGCCTCGATTTCCAGCTACTACACCTTCTACCTGATCGAGACCTTCGGACTGTCGACGCAGGCGGCGCAGATGATGCTGTTCCTGTTCCTCGGCGCGGTGGCGGCGGGCACGATCCTCGGCGGCCCCATCGGCGACCGCTTCGGCGCGATGACGGTGATCTGGATCTCGATCCTGGGCGTGCTGCCCTTCACTCTGGCGCTGCCGCATGCGGGGCTGGCGGGCACCGCGATCCTGTCGGTGATCATCGGGCTGATCCTCGCCTCGGCCTTTCCGGCCATCGTGGTCTATGCGCAGGACCTGCTGCCCGGCCGGGTGGGCATGGTCGCGGGCATCTTCTTCGGCTTCGCCTTCGGCATGGGCGGCATCGCCGCGGCGCTGCTGGGGGTGCTGGCCGATGTCCACGGGCTGCGCACCGTCTACCTCGCCTGTTCGGTGCTGCCGGCGGTGGGGCTGCTGACGGTGTTCCTGCCGCGCCGGGCCACCTTCCAGCATTGAGCCTGCGCCGAACCGGCGCGGCGCGCGGCCGCATGCCCTTCACAAGCGGGGGCGCTGCGTGTAGGAGGACGCCTCGCACAAAGGGGAATCCGCCATGCAGGGCAGCGCCAATCTCAACGTGATGATCAAGGCCGCGCGCAAGGCGGGCCGCAGCCTTGTGAAGGATTTCCGCGAGGTCGAGAACCTGCAGGTCTCTTCCAAGGGTCCGGGCGACTTCGTCAGCCGTGCCGACCGCGAGGCGGAACGGCTGATCAAGGAAGAGCTGCGCGGCGCCCGTCCCGCCTATGGCTGGATCGGCGAGGAGACCGGCGAGGAGGCGGGCGAGGACCCCACCCGGCGCTGGATCGTCGATCCGCTGGACGGGACCACCAACTTCCTGCACGGGCTGCCGCACTGGGCCGTGTCCATCGCCCTGGAACACAAGGGCGAGGTCGTGGCGGGCGTGGTCTACGACCCGGCGAAGGACGAACTGTTCTGGGCCGAGAAGGGCGCGGGCGCCTGGATGAACGAAAGCCGCATCCGCGTGTCGGGGCGGCGGGTGATGATCGAGTCGATCTTCGCCACCGGCATCCCCTTCGGCGGGCGCGGCACCCTGCCCGCGACGCTGCAGGACCTGGCCCGGCTGATGCCGGTCTGCGCCGGTGTGCGCCGCTGGGGCGCGGCGGCGCTGGACCTTGCCTATGTGGCGGCAGGGCGGGTGGACGGCTACTGGGAACGCGGCATCCAGCCCTGGGACATGGCGGCGGGCATGCTGCTGGTGAAAGAGGCGGGCGGCTTCGTCGGCGCGGTGCGCGAGGGACGCGAGCCGATGGAATCGGGCGCGATCATCGCCGCGAATGGCGAGTTGTTCGATCCGCTGTGCAAGATCCTGCGCGAGGCGGCCTGATCCCTACCCCTTGCGGTCGGACGGGTGGTTCACCCCGTCGTTCCACGGCACGGGGTCGAGGAAGCGCGGGTTGACGCCTTCGAGACAGGCGACGTTGACGCCGAACTGGCCGGGATCCGACCGGCGGCGGTGATGGGTGTAGATCCCGCAGATGCTGCAGAAGTGATGTTCGGCGGTGCCGGTCCCGAACTGGTAGAGCGTCAGCCTGTCCTGCCCGGACAGGAAGCGCAGGCCGCCCGGCGCCGCCGTCACCACCATCGCCCCGCGCCTCCGGCAGAAGGAACAGTCGCAGCGCGCCGCGGTGGCAAGGCCGCCGGGGGCGAGCGTCACCTCGAAGGTCACGGCGCCGCAATGGCAGCGGGCGGGGTGGGCATCGCGGATCTCGGGCAGCACGGTCGTCACCTCCTGCGGCGGGGCACGGCGGGGATACGCGTCGGGCGATAGACCGTGCCTGGATGCGGCGGCAGGCCGTGGTTGCGCTGCCAGAAGGCCGGCCCGCCGCGCCGCAGCCAGACCGGCAGCGCCAGCACCGCCCCCGCGACGAAGCCGCCGGCATGGGCCCAGTAGGCGACGCCCGCCGCCTCGGTCGCGCCCATCCAGCCGTTCAGCAGCTGCAGCCCGAACCACAGGCCCAGCATCAGCCAGGCCCGGACCGGGAAGACCTTGAAGAACACGATGAAGACGATCAGCACGTCCACCCGCGCGCGGGGGAACAGAAGCAGATAGGCGCCCATCACCCCGGCGATGGCGCCCGAGGCGCCGACGGTGGGGATGGTGCTGAAGGGATCGGCGGCCAGATGGGCGATGCCCGCGGCCAGCCCGGCGGCGAGGTAGAAGACCAGGAAGCCCAGATGCCCCATCTCGTCTTCCAGATTGTCGCCGAAGATCCACAGGAACAGCATGTTGCCGGCCAGGTGCATCACGCCGCCGTGCAGGAACATCGAGGTCAGCAACCCGCCCCATTGCCCGCCCTCGGTCACCGCGGCGGGGATCAGCGCCCATTGCGACCAGAACCCCATCAGCGCGAACTCGTCGGCGAAATAGGGCCATGAATAGAGGAAGATGGCCGTGTTCGCCGCGATCAGCGCCCAGGTGACCCAGGCCGGGTTGCGGGAGGGGTTGTGATCGCGGATCGGGAACATGACCTGAACCTCGGGCCTGCGCGCGGCAAGGTCAAGCGCCCACAGCCGCTCTCACCCCGCCCCCGCCAGCAGTTCCGCATTCCCCCCCGACGCTGTGGTGTCCACGCAGAGGTGCCGCTCCAGCAGCGCATGGCCGCGGTCCGGCAGGCCGGCGATCAGCGGCAGGATCGGGCCGGGCCGGTCGGCCAGCGCGCGGGCCAGGGCCGTGGCGGTTGCCGCATCGCCCCACCACAGCACGCCGCCGAAGGCCGGCAGCCGCGGCAGCGCCGCGGGGTCGATCCGGCCTGCGACCTCCACCGCCCGCCCGCCAAGCGCCCGCACCGCATCGGCCTGCGCCGCCGCGGCCGCCCGCCCGGGGCCGAGGCACAGGACCGGCGGGCGGGGCAGGTGCATCAGCCGGTTCGACTCGCCGGTCGGGCCCGGCAGCTCCAGCGGCTCGCCCGGCCGCGGCGGGGCCGGGGCGGCGAGCGCGGCGGACAGCGCCGCCATATCCGCCGTGCCGGCGTCTTCGGCCGCGTCTTCAGCCGTCGCAGCGACCGCAGGCGCGGGGGCGCGGGTGAAGCGCGGCAGGTAGTCCGGCCCGCCCGCCTTGGGCCCGGTGCCCGACAGGCCCTCGCCGCCGAAGGGCTGGCTGCCCACCACCGCGCCGATCTGGTTGCGGTTGACATAGAGATTGCCCGCCGGCACCGCCTCGGCCACCCGCTGCACCCGGTCGTCGATGCGGCTGTGCAGGCCGAAGGTCAGGCCATAGCCGGTGGCCGCGATGTCGGCGATCACCGTCTCGAGCCCGCCGGCGGGGAAGGTCGCCACATGCAGGACCGGGCCGAAGATTTCCTGCCCCAGATCGCCGATGCCCGCGACGCGGATCACCGCCGGCCCGGCGAAGCTGCCCTTTGCGGGGACGGGCAGTTCCTTGACGAGCCGCCCCTCGGCCCGGGCGCGGACGACATGGGCGCGGATCGTGGCCAGCGCCTCGGCATCGATCACCGGGCCGACATCGGTGTCGAGCCGGGCGGGATCGCCCAGGACCAGCTCGTCCATCGCCCCCGTCAGCATGGTCAGCAGATGCGGCGCCACCTCCTCTTGCACATAGAGGCAGCGCAGCGCCGAACAGCGTTGCCCCGCCGACTGGAAGGCCGAGGCGACGATGTCGCGCACCGCCTGTTCCGGCAGGGCGGTGGAGTCCACCACCATCGCGTTCAGCCCGCCGGTTTCGGCGATCAGCGGCGTGCCGGGGGCGCAGGCAGCGGCCATGCTGCGGGCGATGGCGCGGGCGGTGTCGGTGCCGCCGGTGAAGGCCACCCCGTCGGTCCGCGCGTCGCCGGTCAGCATCGCCCCCACGCCACCGTCGCCGGGCAGCAGTTGCAGCGCGGTGGCCGGCACCCCCGCCCGGTGCAGCAGCGCCACCGCCAGATCGGCGATCAGCGGCGTCTGTTCGGCGGGCTTGGCCAGCACCGCGTTCCCCGCCGCCAGCGCCGCGGCGATCTGGCCGGTGAAGATGGCCAAGGGGAAGTTCCACGGGCTGATGCAGATGACGGTGCCGCGCGGCGGCGCGGTCAGTCCGCGCGCCTGCCCGGCATAGTAGCGCAGGAAATCAACCGCCTCGCGCAGTTCGGCCACGGCATCGGGCAGGGTCTTGCCCGCCTCGGCGGCGAGCAGGGCGAAGATCGGGCCGAAGCTGTCCTCATAGAGGTCCGCCGCCCGTTCCAGCACGGCGGCGCGGGCGGGGGCCGGGGCCGTCCAGGGTTCCGCCGCGGCGAAGGCTGTGGCCACATCGGCGGCGCTGGCCCAGGCGACCGCGCCGGCCGCCGCACCGCTGGCGGGGGCGATCACCGGACGGGGCGGCAGCGGCGCCACCGGGCCGGCGAGCCGGGGGCGTGCCTCGGCCGGCGGCGGGGCGGCGGCGATGGCGGCGGCGATGGCATCGAGCGTCGCGCCATCGGTCAGGTCGAAGCCCCGGCTGTTGCGCCGCCCGGGAAACAGCTCGGTCCCGCGCCGGATCGCAGGGTTCGCGGGGTCGGGCAGCACCGCCTCGATGGCGGCGAAGGGGCAGGGGGCGACCTCCTCGGGCGGCACATCCGCGTCCACAACCCTGTTGACGAAGGAGGAATTGGCGCCGTTTTCCAGCAGCCGCCGCACCAGATAGGCCAGAAGGTCGCGATGCGCGCCGACGGGGGCGTAGATCCGGCAGCGGGTGCCTTCGGCCCGGTGGACGATGTCATGCAGCCGCTCGCCCATGCCGTGCAGGCGCTGGAACTCGAAGCTGCGGCGGTCCGGCGCCATGTCGAGGATCGCGGCGACGGTATGGGCATTGTGCCCGGCGAATTGCGGATAGATGCGGTCGGTCATCGACAGCAGCCGCCGCGCCAGCGCGAGATAGCTGACATCGGTGGCGGGCTTTCGGGTGAAGACCGGGAAATCGGTCAGGCCCAGCACCTGCGCGCGCTTGATCTCGCTGTCCCAGTAGGCGCCCTTGACCAGCCGCACCATGATCCGCCGGTCCAGCCGTGCCGCCAGATCGTGCAGCCAGTCGATGACCGGCCCGGCGCGGCGGCCATAGGCCTGCACCACCACCCCGAACCCGTCCCAGCCCGCCAGCGCCGGATCGGCCAGCACCGCCTCGATCACCTTCAGCGACAGGGTCAGCCGGTCGGCCTCTTCGGCATCGACGTTGAAGCCCATGCCCGCCGCCGCCGCCGCGCGGGCGAGGTCGCGCACCACCGGCACCAGTTCCGCCATCACCCGCGCCTCCTGCGCCACCTCGTAGCGCGGATGCAGGGCCGAGAACTTGACCGAGATGCCGGGATTGTCGCGGATGTCGCCTTTCGTGCAGGCGCGGGCGATGGCGCCGATCGCGTCGGCATAGCTTTTGGCATAGCGGGCGGCATCGGCGGCGGTGCGCGCCGCCTCGCCCAGCATGTCATAGCTGTAGGTGAAGCCCTTCGCCTCGGCCGCCGCGGCGCGGGACATGGCGGCGCCGATAGTTTCGCCCAGCACGAACTGGCGGCCCATCTCCTTCATCGCACGGGCGACGGCGGCGCGGATCACCGGTTCGCCCACCCGCCGGATCGCGCCCTTCAGCCGCGCGGCCATGCCCGGCTGCACGTCGTCGTCCAGCACCCGGCCCGTCAGCATCAGCGCCCAGGTCGAGGCGTTGACCAGCGGCGAGGCCGAGTGCCCCAGATGCCGCGACCAGTCCGAGGGCGCGATCTTGTCCTCGATCAGCGCATCCATCGTCTCGGCATCCGGCACCCGCAGCAGCGCCTCCGCCAGGCACATCAGCGCGATGCCCTCGTCGGTGGAGAGGCCGTATTCGGCCAGGAAGACCTCCATCATCCCGGGCCGCGCGCCCGCCCGGATCGCCCGCACCAGATCGGCCCCCCGCGCGGCGATGCGGGCGCGATCCCCGGCCGACAGGCCCGCCTCGGCGACCAGCGCGGCCAGCAGCGGGCCTTCGGGGGCGAGCGTCGCCGCCTCGATCTGCAGGAAGGGAGCGGCGGAAGGGGTCCGGGTCATCGGCGTCTCGCAAGGGCTTGGCAATGACCCATCCTATCGCCAAGCTGGCAGGCGATCTGGCCGCATATTGCCTGAATCCAGGTGGATCGCCCGAAGATGGAGCCCGCGACGTGCCGGATGACCTGGACCGATTCGACCGTGCCATCCTGGCCGTGCTGGCCACCGAGGGGCGGCTCAGCCATACCGACCTCGCCCGCCGGGTGGGGCTGACGAAATCCCCGGTGCAGGCGCGGGTGCGGCGGCTGGAGGCGGCGGGCTACATCACCGGCTATCGCGCCATGCTGAACCCGATCCGCATGGGGCAGGCGCATGTGGCCTTCGTCGAGGTGCGGCTGACCGACACGCGCGAGGCGGCGCTGCAGGCCTTCAACCGCGCGGTGCGCCTGCTGCCCGAGATCGAGGAATGCCACATGATCGCCGGCGGCTTCGACTATCTGCTGAAGGTGCGCACCGGCGATATCGGCGAATATCGCCGGGTGTTGGCCGAGCGCATCTCGACCCTGCCGCATGTCGGCTCGACCTCGACCTATGTGGCGATGGAGACGGTGAAGGAAACCGGGCTCGGCTGAACCCTCAGCGGCGCAGCAGCATCAGCGGCCTGTCCCCCGCCATCAGCATCAGCGCCCCGTCGGCGGCAATGTCGAAGCGGTCTGTTTCCTGCAGCGCGGACATCATGTCCGCCTCCAGCCGGGTCAGCGCCGGGGCGCAGGCGCGGCGGGTCATCGCCACGGGGCCGAAGCGCAGCGCCTCGCCCGTCAGCTCCAGCGCGCCGGTGAAGGCGTTGCAGCCGGTCTGGCCCGTGGCGCGGCCGTCGTGAAAGCCGACCGTGGCCATCGCGTCGTCGGGAATGCCGCGCCCGGCGATATCCTCCACCCGCCAGTCCGCCCCGGCCAGCAGCGCCATCGGGCTGCCGCCGCAGCCCTGCATCGTCTCGTCCCCGAAGGTCGCCGAGACGGCGGCGGGATGCGGCATCCCCGTCGCGGCATCGCGGCACAGCGCATCGGTCACCGTGACCGTCAGGTCGGGCGCGAGGTCATAGCGCCGTGCGCCCTCCGCCGCGGGCAGGGGCAGGGGCAGCGCCGTGTCGCGCGTCACCTCGCCATAGCGGCCGGACCAGTGCGCGCTGTCCGCGTCGAGGGTCAGGCTCCATCCCGGCTCGCTGCCGCCCGCCCGGAACGGCGGCTCGCCCGGCGCCTCTTTCCGGCATTCCGGGAAGACCGCGCCCTGCAGGCGCAACAGCATGCCCTCGCCCCGGGTCCAGGCGAAGGTGTCCTCGCCCTCTCCGGCCCCGAATTTCGTGCCCGAGGCGGCGGGGATCGGTTTCAGGTCGAGGAAGCGGTCGCCGATCCGCAGCCGGGCGTCGGGATCGACGAAGCCAAGTTCCACCGGCAGTTCGCCGCAGCGGAAGCGGGTGGCAAAGCCCATCGGCTGCCAGGGGCGCAGCCGCACCGGCGGCATCGCCTCACCCTCGGGCGGCAGCGGCAGCGGATCGCTGACCCAGATCGGCGCGCCGTCCTGCAGCACCGCGACCTGCAGGACCAGCAGGGGGGCGGGCGCGTCCCCCTGCGGCGCGGGCGCGGTGATCGCGAAGGGCAGCGGCACCTGCGCGCCGCCGGTCGGGCGGCGGGCCAGCGCCACCACGGTGCCGGCCTCGTTCCGCAGCTCGACCACCAGTTCCGCGCCCTCGGGCAGGGCGATCCGCTGCGGATAGCCGGCCGTCCCCGTCACGTCCCGATCCGCCAGCGCCGGCCCCGCCGCCAGCGCCAGCGCGACCAGCAGCGCCCGCGAGAGGGATTGGACACGGGGGCGGGCAGGGGGGTCGGCAAGCATCGCGGGCCTCGCAGGGTGGGTCGCCGGTGGCATAGCACCTTCGCGGCGGCGCCGTCACCCGGGGCGGTGCCGGCTGTCGCAGCCGTGATTGTCATCCCGCGGGCCGGACGCTACGGAGAGACGGCCGCCGCGGGCGTGGTGGAACGGTAGACACACGCGACTTAAAATCGTTTGGGCTTGGCCCGTGCGGGTTCGACTCCCGCCGCCCGCACCAGGACTGCCCGCACTATAGACCGGGCGTCAGACCAGCAGCGCGATCAGCCCCGCCCAGAATGCCGCCGCCACGACCGCGAACAGGCCGATCCAGGCGCCCGGCGGTGCCCAGCGTCCGTCGTCGCGATGCCGGTCCTCCGCCGCCGGACCGGGTGCTGCCCCCGGCCGGGGATGCGCCGGGTCCGGGCCGCCCCGATCCGCCGGGCCGGCCATGGTTTCGGCGTCGGTACGGGCGCCGGTCGAGGGCGCATCGGGGAAAGGCGGCGGGTGCAACACGTCGAACCTCATCTCGGGATACATATCCAAGTTTGAATGCTTATCCAAAGACGTGGCGTACCAGTCTTTAGTTGCGTGGCTCCGCGACTTTTTTCGGTCTCCGGCCGCCGCTGCGACGGTCCCGCCTCCGCTCCATCGTCCCGCGACATCGTGATGTCGCCCATGAGCCATTCCCGGTCGCCGCGGCGTTGCATTCCCCCGGCGGAGCCTTTTGACTGTCCGGGGCCGGGATGCGCGACAGGGGCGCCCCGGCGGCGGCAGGAGGGACGGATGCGCTATTCCGGGTTCAAGGTGCTGACCGAGGGGTTCAGCGGCAATCGCGGCTGGACCCGTGCCTGGCGCGAGCCCGAGCCGAAGGCCGAATACGACATCGTCATCATCGGCGGCGGCGGGCATGGCCTGTCCACGGCCTATTATCTGGCCAGGAATCACGGGCTGCGGAACATCGCGGTGCTGGAGAAGGGCTATCTCGGCGGCGGCAATGTCGGGCGCAACACCACCATCGTGCGCGCCAACTATTTCCTGCCCGGCAACCAGGAATTCTACAGCCATTCGCTGAAGCTGTGGGAGGGTCTGGAAGCCGAGCTGAACTACAACGTGATGCACAGCCAGCGCGGCCTGATCAACCTGTTTCATTCCGACGGGCAGCGCGACGCCTTCGCCCGGCGCGGCAATGCGATGATCTCGCAGGGCGACGATGCCGAGCTGCTGGACCGCGCCGCGGTGCGCCGGCTGCTGCCTTATCTCGATTTCGACAATGCCCGCTTCCCGGTCCAAGGCGGGCTGCTGCACCGGCGCGGCGGCACCGCGCGGCACGATGCGGTGGCCTGGGGCTATGCCCGGGGGGCCGACCGGCTGGGCGTGGACCTGATCCAGAACTGCGAGGTGACGGGCATCGACACCGCCGGCGGCCGCGTCACCGGCGTGCAGACGACGCGCGGCGCGATCCGGGCGCGCAAGGTGGGCATCGTGGTCGCGGGCCGGTCGGGGCAGGTGGCGGCGATGGCGGGCATGCGCCTGCCCGTCGAAAGCCATGTCCTGCAGGCCTTCGTCACCGAAGGGCTGAAACCCGCCATCGACCATGTCATCAGCTTCGGCATGGGCCATTTCTACATCAGCCAGTCCGACAAGGGCGGGCTCGTCTTCGGCGGCGACCTCGACTTCTACGCCTCCTATGCGGCGCGGGGGAACCTGCCGATGGTCGAGCATGTGATGGAGGCGGGGATGACGCTGATGCCGATGATCGGCCGGGCCAGGGTGCTGCGCAGCTGGGGCGGGATCATGGACATGACCCCGGACGGGTCGCCGATCATCGACCGCACGCCGGTGGAGGGGCTGTTCATCGACTGCGGCTGGAACTATGGCGGCTTCAAGGCCGTGCCCGCCTCTGGCTGGTGCATGGCGCATCTGATGGCCACGGGCGAGCCGCATGAGGTCGCCCGCCGCTTCCGCCTCGACCGTTTCGCCACCGGCCACCTCCTCGACGAGGAAGGCACCGGCAGCCAGCACAACCTGCACTGAGAGACACCGATGCGCCTGACCTGCCCCCTCTGCGGCCCGCGCGACCGGCGCGAATTCTACTACTACGGCGCCGCCGATTATCTCGACCGGCCGGCCGCCGATGCCGCGCCCGAGGCCTGGGACGCCTATCTGCACCTGCGCGACAACATCGCCGGGCCGGTGCGCGACCTGTGGTATCACGATCAGGGCTGCGGGTCCTGGCTGGTGGTGGACCGCGACACCGTCAGCCACGAGATGCTGTCGGTCCGCGCCGTCGCGGAGGACCGGGCATGAGGATCGAGGGCAAGGGCCTGATCGACCGCAGCCAGACGCTGGGCTTCCGCTTCGACGGGGTGGAGCATGTGGGTTTCGAGGGCGACACCCTCGCCTCGGCGCTGCTGGCATCGGGCCAGCGGCTGATCGGGCGCAGCTTCAAGTATCACCGGCCGCGCGGGCTGGTCTTCGCCGGCAGCGAAGAGCCGAACGGGCTGGTGACCGTGCGGCGCGACGGGGCAGGGGTGCCCAATGTCCGCGCCACGATGCAGGAACTGCATCAGGGGCTGGAGGCGGACAGCCAGAACCGCTGGCCCTCGCTGCGCTTCGACGCGATGCAGGTGAACGACCTCTTCGCGCCCTTCCTCGGCGCGGGGTTCTATTACAAGACCTTCATGTGGCCGCGCGCCTTCTGGGAGGGGCTTTACGAGCCGCTGATCCGCCGCGCCGCGGGCCTTGGCCGCCTGCCGCAGGAGCCGGAGGTCGCGCCCTACGAAAAGGTCTGGGCGCATTGCGACCTGCTGGTGATCGGCGCGGGGCCGGCCGGGATCATGGCGGCGCTGACCGCGGCGCGGGCCGGGGCCGACGTCATCCTCGCCGACGAGGATGCCCGCCCCGGCGGCCGGCTGCTGGCCGAGACGCATGAGGTCGGGGGCCAGCCCGGCCCGGCCTGGGTGGCCGCGGCGATGGCGGAACTGCGGGATCTGGGCGTGCGGGTGATGCCGCGCACCACCGTCACCGGCGCCTATGACGACGGCACGTTCGGCGCGCTGGAACGGGTGGCGCTGCATCTTGCCCGCCCCGGCGACCTGCCGCGCGAGGCCTTCTGGCGCATCGTCGCCCGCCGCGCGGTGCTGGCCGCGGGCGCGCAGGAACGGCTGATCGCCTTCCCGGGGAACGACCGGCCCGGGGTGATGGCCGCGGGCGCGGTGCGCGCCTATCTCAACCGCTGGGGCGTCGCCGCCGGGTCGCGCGTCGCGGTCTTCACCAACAACGACGACGGGCACCGCACCGCCCGTGACCTGCACGCGGCCGGGATCGAGGTGACGGCGCTGATCGACGCGCGGGCCGATGCGCGGCTGGACGCGCCGTTCCAGGTGCTGCGCGGGGCGAAGGTGCTGGGCACCGAGGGGCGGCTCGCGCTGAAATCCGTCACCGTCGAGACCGACCATGGCACCCGGCGGGTGCCGGCGGATTGCCTTGCCGTCTCGGGCGGCTGGAACCCGGCGGTGCATCTGGCCTGCCATCACGGGGCCCGGCCCTGGTGGCGCGAGGAGATCGCGGCCTTCGTGCCGCCGCATCCGGGCAAGCCGGGCACGGTGCCGGGGCTGATCCCCTGCGGCGCGGCGGCGGGCGTCTTCTCCACCGCGGGCTGCCTCGCCGACGGGCAGCGCGCGGGGCTGGAGGCGCTGGCGGCGCTCGACCGGGCGGGCGAGCCCGCGCCCCTGCCCGAGGCCGAGGATGCGCCGGTGCGGGTGACCCCGCTGTGGGAGGTGCGGGGCGAGGGCCGTGCCTTCCTCGACATGGCCAATGACGTCACGACCAAGGATGTGCGGCTGGCCGCGACCGAGGGCTTCACCTCGGTCGAGCACATGAAGCGCTATACCACCCAGGGGATGGCGCTGGATCAGGGGCGCGGGTCCAACGTCGCGGCGCTGGCAGTGCTGGCCGAGGCGACGGGGCAAAGCGTTCCCGCCACCGGCACCACCACCTACCGCCCACCCTTCACCCCCGTTTCCATCGCCGCGATGGGCGCGGGCGGGCGGGGCAAGGGCTTCGCGCCGGAACGGCTGACCACCTCGCACCGCGCGGCGCTGGACCGGCTGGCGCCGATGATTGAGGCGGGGCTGTGGTATCGCCCCAGCCACTTCCCCCGCACCGGCGAGCCCACCTGGAAAGAGGCCTGCGACCGCGAGGTGGCGACGGTCCGGTCCCGCGTCGGCATCTGCGATGTCTCGACGCTGGGCAAGATCGACGTGCAGGGGCCGGACGCCGCCGCCTTCCTCGATTTCGTCTATACCAACACCATGTCCACGCTCTCCCCGGGCCGCGTCCGCTATGGGCTGATGCTGCGCGAGGACGGGATGGTGATGGATGACGGCACCTGCGCCCGGCTGGGCGAGGGGCATTTCCTGATCACCACCACCACCGCCGCCGCGGGGCAGGTGATGCGCCATCTCGACTTCGTGGCGCAGGCGCTGCGCCCGGACCTGGACCTGCGGGCCATTTCGGTGACCGAGGCCTGGGCGCAGTTTGCCGTCACCGGGCCGAAGGCGCGCCGCCTGCTGGATGGCATCCTCGACCAGCCGCTGGACGAGATGGCCTTCATGGCCTGCCGCGACGTCCAGCTGCACGGGGTCGCGGCGCGGCTGTTCCGCATCTCCTTCTCGGGCGAGGAGGGGTATGAGGTGGCGGTGCCCGCGCGCTATGGCAACGCACTCTACCGCGATCTGGTGGCGCGGGCCGAGGCGATGGGCGGCTGCGCCTATGGCATGGAGGCGCTGAACGTCCTCAGGATCGAGAAGGGCTTCCTGACCCATGCCGAACTGCATGGCCGCACCACCGCCTTCGATCTGGGGCTGCAGGGTCTGATGAGCCGCAAGAAGGATTTCATCGGCCGCGCCGCCAGCGAACGGCCGGGCCTGTCGGGGCCGGACCGGCAGCAGCTGGTCGGGCTGAAGGCCACCGGGCGGGGCGACGCGGTGCTGGCCGGCGCGCATCTTTTCCCGCAGGGGGCGGAACCGGTGCCGATGAACGATCTGGGCTATGTCACCTCGGCCTGCTGGTCGCCGACGCTGGGGTTGTCCATCGGGCTCGGCTTCCTGCGCGACGGCCGCACCCGGCATGGCGAACGGCTGCAGCTTCTCGACAGCCTGCGCGGGGTCGACGTCACCGTCGAGGTGACGGCCCCGGTCTTCTACGACCCAGACGGAGTGCGGATGCGTGGCTAGCCTGATCGAAACCCCGCCCTGCGGCGACCTGCTGCCGGTCATCGTCACCGGGGCGCAGCTGGTGGAACTGCGGCCCGGGCCGGTGCTGTCCATCGCGCCCTTTCACGGGCAGGCCGCGGCCGTCGCGGCGATCCTGGCCGAGGCGGGGCTCGACTGGCCCGCGCCCGGCACCTCCGGCGTCGGGGGCAGCCTCGCCTGTCTCTGGGCGGGGCGGGGCACGGCCTTCGTCCTCGGGCCGCTGCCCGAGCCGCTGGCGGCGCGGCTGGCGGGACATGCGGCGCTGACCGACCAGTCCGACGCCTGGGCGGCGATGCAGCTGCGCGGCCCGGCGGCCGAGGCGGTGCTGGCGCGGCTGGTGTCGCTGGACCTGCGGATCGCAGCCTTCCCCGAGGGCGCGGTGGCGCGGGCGCCGCTCAATCACATGGCGGCGCTGGTCCGGCGCAGCGGGGCGGACCGGTTCGACCTGTGGGTCTTCCGGTCGATGGCGCAGACCGCGGTGCACGAGCTGAAGGCGGCGATGACCTCGGTGGCGGCGCGCGGCTGACGGCCGCCATCGTCCGGCGTGGCGCGGCGGACCGGCCCCCCGCTGGACGCTGGCCGCCCGCGACCGATATGAAGGGGCATGAGTCTCCCGCCCGGCTTCCTCGACGACCTGCGCAACCGAACGGTGCTGAGCCGGGTCGTCGGCCGCAAGGTGATCTGGGACAACCGCAAGTCGAACCAGGCCAAGGGCGACTGGTGGGCGCCCTGTCCCTTCCATCAGGAAAAATCGGCCAGCTTCCACGTCGATGACCGCAAGGGCTTCTACTACTGCTTCGGATGCCATGCGAAGGGCGACGCGCTGACCTTCCTGCGCGAGACCGAGAACATCGGCTTTATGGAGGCGGTGGAATCGCTCGCGCGCGAGGCGGGGATGACCATGCCCGCCCGCGACCCGCAGGCGGCGCAGCGGGCCGACCGGCGCACGGAACTGGTCGCGGTGATGGAAGAGGCGGTGAAATGGTACCGCCTGCAGCTGCGCACCTCGGCCGCGGCCGGGGCGCGCGACTACCTCGACCGCCGCAAGCTGGGGCCGGACGGGCAGGAGCGTTTCGGCATTGGCTTTGCCCCCGATGACCGGCAGGGGCTGTTCCGGGCGATGACGGCCAAGGGCGTCGCGCCCGAGCTGCTGGTCGATGCGGGGCTGTGCGCGCGGCCCGAGGACGGCGGTGCCCCCTATGACCGGTTCCGGGGCCGGATCATCTTTCCGATCCGCGATGCGCGCGGCCGGGCGATCAGCCTTGGCGGCCGGTCGATGGACCCGAATGCCCGCGCCAAGTATCTCAACGGTCCCGAGACCGAGATCTTCGACAAGGGCCGCAACCTCTACAATCAGGCGCCGGCGCGCGAGGCGGTGGCGAAGGGCGCGCCCCTGCTGGTCGCCGAGGGCTATATGGACGTGATCGCGCTGTCCGAAGCCGGGTTCGGCGGTGCGGTCGCGCCCCTCGGGACCGCGATCACCGAAGACCAGTTGCGGCTGCTGTGGCGGATCGCGCCGGAACCGCTGGTGGCGCTCGACGGCGACAAGGCGGGCCTGCGGGCGGCGATGCGGCTGATCGACCTCGCCCTGCCGCTGATCGAGGCGGGGCAGGGGCTGCGCTTCGTGATCCTGCCGCAGGGGATGGACCCGGACGACCTGATCCGCGCGCAGGGGCCGGCCGCGATGCAGGCGCAGATCGACCGCGCGCGGCCGATGGTGGACCTGCTGTGGTCGCGCGAGACGGAGGGCCGCGTGCTCGACAGCCCCGAACGGCGGGCGGCCCTGGACAAGGACCTGCGCGCGGTGATCCAGCGGATCCGCGACCCCTCGATCAGGGCGCATTACGCCGAGGAGATCCGTCGCCTGCGCGGCCGGCTGTTCGGCGGCGGCGACCAGCGCGGGCCGGCTCCGCGGGCCGGACGCTGGCAGGGCGGGCCTGGCGCAGGCTTCGGGTCGGGCGGCGGCGCGGGCTTCCGGCCCGGCGGCGGCTGGCGGGCGCAGGGTCCGGTGCTGCCCCTGGCCAGCACGCGGATGTCGCTGCTGGCCGCCGCAGGGCCGGAGATCGAGGAGGTGCTGCGCGAGGCGCTGATCCTCGCCATCTGTGCCCGGCATCCTTCGTGCATCGCCCGGTTCGAGAGCCAGATCGAGATGCTGGTGCTGACGGGCGAGGGCCATGACCGGCTGCGCCGGGCGCTGCTGGCGCATGGCCATGCGCCGGGGCCGGATTTTGCTAAACGAATTCTTGCCGATGCGGGCGGTGTTCTTGAAACGGTCCTGGCCCTGCCCCATGTGTCCATCGCCCCGCCCGTCCGCAACACCGACGATTCCGACCTGGCCGGACTGTGTCTGGCCGAGGAACTGGCCAAGCTGGAGGCGCGCCGCGGAGCGCGGGCCGAGATCGAGGATGCGATGGAGGATCTCGCCGGTCTGGCCGACGAGGGGGTGACGTGGCGGCTGAACCAGGCCGCCGAGGCCCGACACCGCGCCGAGAGACCGCAACTGGAGGACGCAGACGACCTGGGCGAGGACCGGGCGGCCCTGTCGGCCGAACTGCAGGCCCTGATCGACGGAGAGGTCTGGCGCAAGAAGCGGAACTGAACCCGCCCTTGTCCGGCCCGTCCGGCACCCAAGCGCAAGGCGAGTCCGGCCTGTGACTCCGCCCTGCGATTCGCTAAGAGAGTCGGACATGATTCGGGATTTCGCCCCGGAACACGAATCGCAGATGTCCGCCGTGACGACGCTTCGAGCCGCGCCAGAGGAGCCCACATGGCCGCCAAAGACACCGAAGATCTGAAACCGGAAGAGCAGGAAGCCGAACACTCGCTCGACATGAGCCAGGCGGCGGTCAAGCGGATGATCGCGGAGGCGCGCGAGCGTGGGTACATCACCTACGACCAGCTGAATTCCGTCCTGCCCCCGGAACAGGTGTCTTCGGAGCAGATCGAGGACGTGATGTCGATGCTCTCCGAGATGGGCATCAACGTCATCGAGGATGACGAGGCCGAAGAGGGCGAAAGCGCCGGCGAGGTGGTGGAAACCTCGGGTTCGCGCGAGATCGCCGTCGCCACCACCCAGACCGAGACGCTGGACCGCACCGACGACCCGGTGCGCATGTATCTGCGCGAGATGGGGTCGGTGGAGCTGCTGAGCCGCGAGGGCGAGATCGCCATCGCCAAGCGGATCGAGGCCGGGCGCAACACGATGATCGCGGGCCTGTGCGAAAGCCCGCTGACCTTTCAGGCCATCACCATCTGGCGCGACGAACTGCTGTCGGAAGACATCCTGCTGCGCGACGTGATCGACCTCGAGGCGACCTTCGGCCGGTCGCTCGACGGCGATGACGAACTGGACGAGCCGGTGGTGGAAGGGGCCGAGGTGGGCGCCGCCCCGGCGCGCAAGTCCGGCAATGACGAGCCGGAGCTCGATGCCGACGGCAACCCGATCCTGCGGTCCGACGACGACGAGGAGGATGACGAGGCCTCGGCGATGTCGCTGGCCGCGATGGAAGCGGCGCTGAAGCCCAAGGTGCTGGAAACGCTCGAGGTCATCGCCAATGATTACGGGCGGCTGGCCGAGATGCAGGACCAGCGCATGTCGGCCACGCTGAACGAGGATGGCAGCTTCGACGCCGCCGCCGAGATCGCCTATCAGAAGCTGCGGAGCGAGATGGTGCAGCTGGTGAACGAGCTTCACCTGCACAACAACCGGATCGAGGCGCTGATCGACCAGCTGTACGGCATCAACAAGCGGATCATGTCGATCGACTCGAACATGGTGAAGCTGGCCGATGCGGCGCGGATCAACCGGCGCGAATTCATCGACGCCTATCGCGGCTATGAACTGGACCCCGCCTGGATCGACCGGATGATCGCCAAGGGCGGGCGCGGCTGGTCGGCGCTGTTCGACAAGAGCCGCGACAAGGTCGAGGATCTGCGCGGCGAGATGGCGCAGGTCGGCCAGTATGTGGGCGTCGACATCAGCGAATTCCGCCGCATCGTCAACCAGGTGCAGAAGGGCGAGAAGGAAGCCCGGCAGGCCAAGAAGGAAATGGTCGAGGCCAACCTGCGGCTGGTGATCTCGATCGCCAAGAAATACACGAACCGCGGGCTGCAGTTCCTCGACCTGATCCAGGAAGGCAACATCGGCCTGATGAAGGCGGTGGACAAGTTCGAGTATCGCCGCGGCTACAAGTTCTCGACCTATGCGACCTGGTGGATCCGGCAGGCGATCACCCGGTCCATCGCCGATCAGGCGCGGACCATCCGCATCCCGGTGCACATGATCGAGACGATCAACAAGCTGGTCCGCACCGGCCGGCAGATGCTGCACGAGATCGGCCGCGAACCGACGCCGGAAGAGCTGGCCGAAAAGCTGCAGATGCCGCTGGAAAAGGTCCGCAAGGTGATGAAGATCGCCAAGGAGCCGATCAGCCTCGAAACCCCGATCGGGGACGAGGAGGACAGCCAGCTCGGCGATTTCATCGAGGACAAGAACGCGATCCTGCCGCTCGACAGCGCCATTCAGGAGAACCTGAAGGAGACGACGACGCGGGTTCTGGCCAGCCTCACCCCGCGCGAGGAGCGGGTCCTGCGGATGCGCTTCGGCATCGGCATGAACACCGACCATACGCTGGAAGAGGTGGGCCAGCAGTTCAGCGTCACCCGCGAGCGGATCCGCCAGATCGAGGCCAAGGCGCTGCGCAAGCTGAAGCATCCCAGCCGGTCGCGCAAGCTGCGGAGCTTCCTTGACCAGTGAACCGGACAGCCTCACGGTCGCCGCGCTGCGCGAGGCGATCGGCACCCCCGAGGCGGCGGCGGCCTTCGACCTGCTGGTCGAGGGGATTGCGGCCATGGGCCTGACCGTGCAACCGCACGAAAAGGGCTTCGTCGATACGCTGCGGGTGGAACGCGACGGCGAATGGTGCCTCGCGCTCACCCCGGCCGACTCTTGGGTGCTGGCCTATATCCGCAAGCCGGAGCTGCGCCGCGGCCGGCTGTCGGTGCCCGATCTTCTGGCGGCCCTGCCCGAAGCCCGCGTCAGCAAGGCGGGCGAGGTTCTGCTGCGCATTCCTGACCCGGCGACCGCGGCGCGGTGGCTGGACCTGCTGCGCGCCGCCGGCTGAGCCATTGTCCGCAGGCCGCCTGCGCCTAGATTACAGGAACGACCTGCAAGGGGGCTATGCCATGTGGACCAAGACCGCGGTTGCTGCCGCACTCGTCATCGCAGCACTGTCCGGTGCCGTGCCGGGGCCGGCGCAGGCCTGGCCCGCACAGAACGGCCTGTCCGTGGACGGGTCCGGCGAGGCCTTTACCGTCGATTACCGCCCCGGGTCGCGCACCTCGGACTACTGGTGTGCGGCGGGCGATTTCGTCATCGGTCATCTCGGGCTTCGGCCCGACACGCGGGTGTTTCGGCTGACGCCCGAACGGGCGCGGCCGGGGCAGGACCTGCGGTTTTCGGTGACGCAGGCGGGCGGCGGCGGCACCGGGCTGGTGGTGATCGGCCGCGACGATGGCAGCCTCAGCGCCGCGACGGCGCAGCAGCTGTGCGAGAACCGCAGGCGGATCGGCAACCGCGACTGAGGTGCGACGGCGCCGGGGTGGCCTTCCCGGCCCCGATCAGCCCGCGCGCCGGCCGCGGACCAGTCCCAAGACCGCCAGCCCCGACAGCAGCAGCGGCAGGCTCGCGGGCAGCGGCACCGGCGGCAGTTCGGGGTCTCCGCCGCCGCCCTCGCCCTCACCCTCGCCACGGCCGACCCCGCCGCCCGAACCATAACCATAGCCTTGGCCGAGCGCGCCGAATTCCAGCGGATCGGACACTTTCAGGCAATCCGCCGCCCCGGCGACCGGGCCATGCGGCGCCGCCACCGTCAGGTCCGCGGCATCGCGCCCCGTGACCTCTGGCGTGACCTGCCCCTGGCGCGGGGCGGGGCGCAGTTTCAGCGGCACGCAGGATGACAGGCCGTCGGGCACCCCCGTCGGCGCCGGGCCACCGAAGTTCGTCGCGGGCAGGCTGACGCCGGGCGGCAGGTCGCCTAGCCCGGTCTCTGCCGGGGCCAGCAGGCCCAGCGGGTCTTCGGGCAGGTCGAACGGGCCGGCGACGCTCGCGATCATCGGCAGCGAGGAATAGCCCCCGGTCGCGGGCAGCGTCGCCGCGGTGGCGGTGCCGGTCAGGGCGATGGCAAGGACGGCGGAAAGGGGGATGCGACGCATGATGGCTACCGTCAGGAATTTGACATGATTTTGCCGCAAATCAAAGACTTTGTCGCTGGCTAATTGATGTGCCCGAAAGATTGGTTTCCGATTTCGTCAACGCCCCCAACAACTTTCCAGATTGTCTCTTGTTCCAGCACGCATGCTTTGAAATCTCCGACCGCGTTCGCGACCTCAACCCTGAGTCCGCCGCGCCACAGGCACGGATCAGCATCTTGTGGCGGGCCAAAGCCTCTACCCAACGACTCGGTCGTCTCCTATAGTGCTGCGGAAAAAGACCGGACCGGGACGAGGGAGAGGGCCATGCGCTGCCCGTTTTGCGGCAATGTCGACACGCAGGTGAAGGACTCGCGTCCTGCGGAAGATCATGTGGCCATCCGCCGCCGCCGGTTCTGCCCGGCCTGCGGGGGCCGCTTCACCACCTACGAACGGGTGCAGCTGCGCGACCTCGTGGTGATCAAGACCAGCGGCAAGCGCGAGGAATTCGACCGGACCAAGCTGGAACGCTCGATCCGCATCGCGATGCAGAAACGTCCAATCGAGCCGGAACGCATCGACCAGATGATTTCCGGCATCGTGCGGCGGCTGGAAAGCCTGGGCGACACCGATATCCCCTCCAAGGTCATCGGCGAGATCGTGATGGAGACGCTGGCCCGGATCGACACCGTGGCCTATGTGCGCTTTGCCAGCGTCTACAAGAACTTCCAGGCCGCGGACGATTTCGACAAGTTCGTCTCGGAACTGCGGCCGCATCCCGGCGCGGAAGAGTGAGCCTGTCCCCGGCCGAGGCCGACCGGCGCTTCATGGCGCTGGCGATCGCGCTCGGCCGCCGGGGATTGGGGCGGGTCTGGCCGAACCCGGCCGTGGGCTGCGTCGTCGTGGCCGACGGGCGCATCCTCGGCCGCGGCTGGACCGCCGATGGCGGCCGGCCCCATGCCGAACCGCAGGCGCTGGCCCAGGCCGGGGCGGCGGCCCGGGGCGCCACCGCCTATGTCAGCCTCGAACCCTGCGCCCATCACGGGCAGACCCCGCCCTGCGCCGGGGCGCTGGTGGCAGCGGGCGTGGCGCGCGTCGTCACCGCGCTGGAGGATCCCGATCCCCGGGTCGCCGGCCGCGGCCATGACATCCTGCGCGCGGCCGGGGTCGCGGTCACGACCGGCGTTCTGTCGGCCGAGGCCGAGGCGGCGCAGCGCGGCTTCCTGACCCGCATCCGGCAGGGCCGGCCGATGGTCACGCTGAAGCTCGCGACCAGTTTCGACGGGCGGATCGCCACCGCCACCGGCGAAAGCCGCTGGATCACCGGGCCCGAGGCGCGGCATCTGGTTCACGGGATGCGGGCGCGGCATGACGCGGTGCTGGTCGGCGCGGGCACGGCGCGCGCGGATGATCCGCTGCTGACGGTGCGCGGGCTGGGGTCCCAGCGTCAACCGGTGCGGATCGTGGCCGCCGCGCGGCTGGACCTGCCGCGCGGGCGGCTTCTCGCCTCGCTGGATCAGGGGCCGGTCTGGCTGCTGCATGGCAGGGCGGCGCCCGAGGCCGCGCGCGCGGCATGGCAGCAGGCCGGGGCGACGCTGATCGAGGTGCCGGAGGGCGCCAGCGACGGGCTCGATCCGGCGGCGATGCTGGCGGCGCTCGGCGCGCGCGGGCTGACGCGGGTCTTCTGCGAAGGCGGGGGCCGGCTGGCGGCGAGCCTGCTGCAGCGCGGGCTGGTGGACGAGGTGACGGGCTTCACCGCCGGGCTGGCGCTCGGGGCGGCGGGGCGCGCGGCACTCGGCCCGCTCGATCACCCCGCGCTGGCCGATGCGCCGCGCTTCCGGCTGATCGAGACGCGGGTGGTGGGCGGCGATGTGCTGCATCACTGGGTTCGCGACCGCTAGCGCCAGAGCCAGGACTGCGCGGCGAACAGGCCTTGGGCCTTGGCCAGCAGCCGGTTGCCCGGCCCCGGGCGCGGGACGGTGCCCGTGGCCAGCCGCTCGACCGCCACTTCCGGCGGACAGGGGCGGCGGCTGACGGGGTCGAAATAGCGGGGATAGGCGACCAGCGCGGCATGGACGAACTGCATCAGCTCTGGCCGCGCCCTGTCCCGGGCGGCGCGGCGGCGGTCGGGCACCGGCCCCAGATCGCGGGTCAGGCCCCAGCCGGCATAGAAGGGCGCCCCGAGACAGGTGACGGGAACGCCGCGCAACAGCGCCTCGAACCCGAGGGTCGAGGTCATGGTCCAGACCTCCTGCACCAGGCCCAGAAGGGCGGCGGGATCGCCCTCCTCCAGCACCGCGTCGGCCAGTGTCAGCGCCGTTTCGCGCGGCACGGCGCCGGGGCGCAGACCGGCCAAAACATCGGGATGCGGCTTGTAGACGATCACTGCGCGGGGGTTTTTGGCGCGCACAAGTTGCAAAAGGTCAAGGTTGCGACGGGCCTCGCCCGCGCCGAGGCGGATCGAGGCGTCGTCCTCGACCTGTCCGGGCACAAGGATCCGATGCCCGTCCGGCAACACCGGCGCCGCACCGGCGAGGTTGTATTTGGTGACGCCCGCGCGGACGAGCTGCGCCACCAGCCGTTCGGCCCGGCCGATGCCGCCGGGCGGGGGCGGCGCGGCGATCAGCGCCTCCAGCCGGCTGGGGCGGGTGGGGTCATAATAGATCCCGTCCGGATCGGTGACCAGCGACAGCGGCGGCACCAGGTCCGCCCCCAGACCGCGCGAGCGCAGGAAGCCGTCCTCGACCCGCAGCAGCGGCAGGTCGGGCGTGGTCAGTTCCGGCGTTTCCTTCCCGGCCCAGACCATCAGCCCGCGCCCGCTGGCCCGCGCCTTGCGGATTGCGCTGCCGGGGCTGCCCGCGAAGACCAGCCGCCGTTCGCGGCCGAAGACCTGCGCCAGCCGCCCCCGTTTCCACAGGCGCATGCTCAGGGCGACATGGCCCCGGCCATCCTCGCGGAAGGCGCGGGTGTCGGCCTCCAGCTGGTCCACCGCCTCTTCAAAGCTGCAGGGCCGCCGCCGGCAGGGATCCCACCAGAGCGGCGACAGGATCATCGCCGCGGCGAACAGCTGCGCCCGGGTCAGGCGGCGGTCGCGGCGGGGCAGGGGCTGGCGATCTTCGGTCAGGCCCCAGCCGGCATAGAAGGGCAGGCCGAAGACCTGCGGCCGGTGCCCCGCGAGGATCGCCTCGAACCCCAGCTGCGACGAGACGGTATAGACCGCAATCGCGCCATCCAGCAGCCGCCAAGGCGATACGGGGTCCGTCAGCAGGGCGATGCGGCCGGTGGCGTCGGGGGCGCCGTAATGGCCGGGCCGGCCCCCTGCCCGGGTCTCGGGATGGGCGCGGATCAGGATCCGGGCCTGCGGATGGTCCAGCTGCGCCGCCACCAGCATCTCGCGGAAGGTGGCGGCACTGGCGCCGCCCAGCCGGATCGACGCATCGCCGCGCGTCTGGTCCACCACCAGCACATAGCCGGGAGGCGGGGCCTGCAGCGACAGATCGGAATTGTTGTATTTCGACAGTTCCAGCGCCCGTATCCTGCCGATACCATCCCGCGCGCGTTGCAAAAGGTGACTGTCGTCCAGCGGGTTCGCGCGGATCAGCGCCTCCAGCGCCGAGGGTGCGCCGCCGGCATAATGCGCGCCGCCCGTGGCATCCAGCAGCAGCCCCAGCGGCGGGCCGCCCCCGGCCCGGCCGGGATGGACCGAGCGCAGGAAGGCATCCTCGATCCGCACCAGCGGCAGTCCCTGCCGCGCCGCCAGCGCCTCGCCGCGTCCGGCATGGGGACTGTGGCCCCAGACCGCGACCGCATCCTCGGGCGCCGGCCGGCCGAGCGTCAGCGGCCAGCCCGCCGCCGCCAGCATCTCGCGCACCTCGCGCTGCCACAGGAAGCCCGCGTTGCGAAAGAACAGCCGCCGGGGAGTGGCCCCGGCGGCTGGATACGGTGCGGTGGACATACGGTCAGCCGCCGGCGCCGAGTGCCGCGACCGAATTGGCGGAATTCGCGGTGCCGGTCAGCGCCGACAGCGTCTTTTGCCACTGCACGAAAGGCGCCTCGGTGACATAGACCGTGTCCTGGTCGCGGATCACGAAATCCCGCGCCTCGAACATGCCGGTGGGCTGCGTCAGGTCCAGCACATAGACCATGCGCTGATCGCCGCGCAGGTCGCTGCGGCCCAGCACGGAATTGGCGATCTCGGCCTTTTCGTTGCGGAAGACGAAGACGCCGGTCGGGTCCGCCAGCGCGGTGTTCAGCCCGCCCACCTGCGCGATGGCCTCGATGGCGGAAATCGTCTGCGTGTCGAAGCGCACCCGGGTCTGGCCGCCGGTCGCGCCGAGCGCGGTGAAGGAACGGTCGTCCTGTTCCACCACGATCTTGTCGCCGGGGCGCAGCGCGATGTCGAGCTGCGGGTTGCGATAGAGGTCGGTCAGCCAGATCGTGCCGACATGGCTGCCGCGGGTGACGGTGATCTTCGCCGTCTCGGGCTCGATCGCGACGCCGCCCGCCTGCGCGATCATCGAGGCGAGCGTCCGCGTCGGCCGTTCGATCGGCTGCACGCCCTGCGCGCCCACCGCGCCCAGGAGGGTGACGGTGGAGCCGTCGCCGGCCAGCCGCGTCACCGAAACCTGCGGGTCCGGAGTCTGGGCGTCGAGCTTTTCGGTGATGATCCGGCGCAGCGCCTCGGGCGAATTGCCGGCGGCGCGCAGCCGGCCGGCATAGGGCACGAAGATATAGCCCTCGCCATCGACCTGAACCTCGGACAGTTGCGTGGCGGGCGCGCCTTCCATCGACAGAAGCCCGTCATCGACGTTTTCCCAGACCGTCAGTCCCAGCACGTCGCCCGGCTGGATCGTGTCCGACCCGACGACGCCCGCATTGACGAAGGCGCGCGAGAAGCCGAGCGCCGGCACGACCGCGGTGGCCCGGGTCACCCGTTCGTTGACGGAGACGACGAAGGCATTGCCTTGGCGTTCGACCGAACCGGCGAAGATCTCGCGCTTGTTGGGGCCGGACCGGGGAAGCCCGCAGCCCGCTACCGCGACGGTCACGGCAAGCAGGACAAGCGCGTTGGCCGCGCGGAATCGTTTCACTTTCACTGCCTAACGCTCCTTGTAGCGGAACCTGCCTCGTCTTTTTTGTGCAAACTTACGGAATCCGGGCCGAAAAAGCCAGTCTGCTTATTGCACGACGCGCAACTGCTGCCGCGGAGCCGCATGACCGGACAGAAGCGCGTCATAGGGATCCTCGGGCGACAGCATCATGTCCACCACCTGTCGTAGCGCGTGCCGCCGCCCCCGCGAGGAGTAGAAGCCGCCCGGCACCTGCGAGGTTTCCAGCAGATAGTGGCGATAATCGCGGTAGGCGCGGGTATCGGGCCGGCGGGGCCGGGCGAAGAACTCGGCCATCGGCTGGGGCGAGCAGAATTCCGGCTGGGAATAGACGGCCCGGCCGAGCGCCTTCAGCGGCAGCCCGCGCCACAGCACCTGCTGCGCGGCGGTGGAATTGACCGTCACCGCCGAGCGGGCATTGTTCAGCAGGCTCGCCAGCTTGCCGCCGCGGACGAAATGCACGCGCTCCGCCACGCCCATCGCCCGGGCCATGCGCCGGATATCAGCCACGAGCGGCGCGCGCCCGTCTTCCAGCGGATGCGCCTTGAAGACGAGGTGATGGTGCCCCGGCGCGCCCCGGGCGAAGCCGTCGAGCACCGTTTCGATGAAATCGCCCATCCGGGCGAAGGGCCCGTGTTCGCGAAAGCTCGCGTCATGTTCCAGTTGCATCAGCACGAGGTGATAGGGAAAGCCGCCCTGCCGGATGCGCCATGTCTCCAGCATCCGTTCCAGCGCATGCAGCGGCATCAGCACCAGCCGCCGCAGGTGCAGCCGGAATTCCGCGCCGACGCCGATGCTGCGATGCGGGCGGAACCCGGCATAGCGGCCGTTCCGGAACAGGACGAAGAAATGGTAGAGCGCGCCATAGAAGACGTGGTGGCGCATGTCGCCCCAGCGGGCGGGCGCCTCGGGCATCTCCATCTGCGACTGTTCCAGCGCGGCGCGCATCGTGGCGACGGACATGCCCATCAGCCGCGAATGGCCGTTCGCGCCGCCGCGTTCATAGGTGATCCAGTAGGGGCGGAGGTAGCCTTCCTCGAACACATGGACGGTCAGCCCCAGATCGCGCGCCACCTGCAGCGCGGCGGCATGGACGGGGCGGGTATCGCCATAGACGACCAGATCGGTCACCTCCTGCGCGGCGATGATCGCCCGCAGGGCCGCCGGCCAGTCCCCGGCGGGACCGCGATAGGGGACATAGCTGCCGCGGTCGGGCCAGAACCATTCGTCGCCGCGGTTGAACCCCACCCGCAGACAGCGGCAGCCGGCACGGCGCAGCATCGCGGCGAGGCGGTCGAAGAAGGGGCCGTGCGGGCCTTGCAGGAACAGGAAGCAGCGGCCGGTCGGTTCCCCGCCCGCGCTGCCTGCCGGTCCCGCCGCCCCTGCCGTGTCGTCCGCCCTGCCGTCCATGCGTTCGTTCCCGTCCCCGGCCCTCAATACACCAGTCCGCCGGCCTGTCATGCCGCATCGGCGCCACGATCGGCGGCGCCCGCTGCCGCAGGGCCGGACATTGTCGCGCCTCCGGGGCAGGGGGATGGCGCGGGAATGGCCGGAATGGGGCGCGTGCCCCCGCTTGCGCATGGCCCCGCCTTGCGCAGGGCGGCATCGGGGATTAGGCAAGGACAACGGTCCCGCGCAAGACGGAGGGCGCCCTGTTCACCGGCATCGTCACCGAGATCGGCCAGATCCTGTCCGCCGGCCCCGTGCCGGGCACGGCGGGGGCCGAGATGCGGCTGCGCATCGCGGCGCGCGGCTGCGCCGGCCTGTCCATCGGCCGTTCGGTTGCCTGCGACGGCGTCGGGCTGACGGTCGTGGCGCGCGGCGGCGACGCGGCGGAGGATGACGCGGAGAGTGGCGGCTGGTTCGAGGTGCAGGCCTCTGCCGAAACCGTCGCGCGCAGCGTCGCCGGACGCGGCCTGTGGCGCGCCGGGCGCGGGATCAACCTTGAACGGGCGCTGAAGGTCGGCGACGAACTGGGCGGCCATATCGTGGCAGGCCATGTCGACGGGGTGGCCGAGATCCTGTCGCTGACGCCCGAGGGCGGCAGCCTGCGCGCCCGGCTGCGCCTGCCCGAAGACCTCGCGCTCCTCGTCGCGCCCAAGGGGTCCATCGCGCTGAACGGCACCTCGCTGACGGTAAACGAGGTGGAGGGTCGCGATTTCGGCGTCAACCTGATCCCGCACACGCTGACGGCGACGACCTGGGGCGCGGCGGCCGCGGGCGATCCGGTGAATGTCGAGGTCGACACGCTCGCCCGCTATGTCGCCCGGCTGGTCGAAACGGGCGCGCGGCCATGAGCGGTCCCGGCCATAACGGCGGCCCGGCGCTGGAGCCGGGGGGCACCTGGCGGCGCACCTGCTGGCAGAAGGCGCGGGCCGATCTGCTGCCGACCCTGCCGCTGGAGGTGGTGCGCCTGCGGGTGCAGCGGGCGGCAGAGATCGGGCTCGACTATCGCAGCTATGCGACGATTCGCGCCACCACCGGGCATGACCTCGTGGCCTTCCTGTTCTCGTCCAACGCGCTGATGCTGTTCCGCGAGGCGCAGAGGCTCGATCCCGCGCGGCGCGACAAGCTGGCGGCGCAGCGGGGCGTGGCCCGGCATCTGGCCGCACAGCCGCCGCTGTCGGCGGAGCGGCTGGTCGCCGACCTCGCCGCGCAGGGCATCGCCATCGACCATGCCGGCCGGGCGCCGGGCCTGCTGTCCTTTGCCGATCTGCGGCGGGCCGTGCGGTCGCTGGTGGCGCCGCATGCGCCGGACCGGGTGCTGCTGGTGGCGGACACCGCGCTGGAACGGGAATGGGTCGCGGCGGCGCAGCTGGCCGGGCACCTTCCGGCAGCGCGGTTCTTTCCCGCCGCCTGACCGGCGGCCCCGCGCCGCGCCTGTGCAGGGGCGGCGGACGGGCGTGCAGGCGGCGCGCTGGTCAAGCCTCGAACGCTGCGCTATCAGGCATCTGTCGCCGGAGGACAGGATGACAGAGACCCGAACGGACTACACAGACGCGATCTCGTCGGTCGAGGAGATCATCGAGGATGCCCGCAACGGGCGGATGTTCATTCTCGTCGACCACGAGGACCGCGAGAACGAGGGCGACCTCGTCATCCCGGCCGAGATGGCGACCGCCGAGGCGGTGAACTTCATGGCCACGCATGGCCGCGGGCTGATCTGCCTGTCCATGACCGGGCAGCGGATCGACCAGCTTGGCCTGCCGCTGATGGCGTCGAAGAATTCCAGCCGGCACGAGACGGCCTTCACCGTCTCGATCGAGGCGCGCGAGGGCGTGTCTACCGGCATCTCGGCGCATGACCGGGCGCTGACCATTGCCGTCGCCATCGACCCGGACCGGGGGGCCGCCGATCTGGCGACGCCGGGCCATGTCTTCCCGCTGCGCGCCCGTGACGGCGGCGTGCTGATCCGGGCCGGCCATACCGAGGCCGCGGTGGATATCAGCCGCCTTGCCGGGCTGAAGCCCGCGGGCGTGATCTGCGAGATCATGAACGATGACGGCACCATGGCCCGGCTGCCGGACCTCGTGGCCTTCGCTCAACGGCACGGGCTGAAGATCGGCACGATTTCCGACCTGATCGCCTACCGGCGCAAGCATGACAACCTCGTGGCGGAACGCGCGGTGAAGCCGGTCCATTCGCAACACGGCGGCGACTGGATCATGCATGTCTTCGCCGACAGCGTGCAGGGCGCCGAACATATCGTGCTGTCGAAGGGCGACCTGTCCGGCGACCGTCCGGTACTGGTGCGGGTCCATGCGCTCGATCCGCTGCGCGATGTGCTGAGCGTGGGCGCCTGCAGCGACCTGCCCGCCGCGATGCGTGCCATCGCCGCCGAGGGCCGGGGTGCGGTGGTGCTGCTGCGCGACCTGACGATGAAGCTGCCGCTGGATGGCGAGGTGTCGCCGCATGTGCTGCGCCAGTATGGCGTGGGTGCGGAAATCCTCGCGGCGCTCGGCCTGACGCGGATCGAGCTTCTAACCAATTCCACCCGCCCGCGGATCATCGGCCTCGATGGCTACGGGCTGGAAATCACCGGCACCCGCCCCTTCGGAGAGTGACAGCATGGCCGCCGCCGAAAGCCATTACAGCCTGCCCCTGCCGGCCTTCGACAAGCCGGTGAAACTGCTGGTCGTCGTGGCGCCCTATTACCGCGACATCGCCGATGCGCTGGTCGCGGGCGCGCGGGCCACCGCCGCGGCCGGCGGCGCCAGCGTCGATCTGGTCGAGGTGCCGGGCGCGCTGGAGATTCCCGCCGCCATCGGCATGGCGGCGCGTCTGGCCGACTATGACGGCTTCGTGGCGCTCGGTTGCGTGATCCGGGGCGAGACCACGCATTACGACACTGTCTGCAACGACAGCTCGCGCGGACTGACGCTGCTCGGCCTGCAGGGCACCTGCATCGGCAACGGCATCCTGACCGTCGAGACCCGCGAACAGGCGGTCGTCCGGGCCGATCCGGCCGGACAGGACAAGGGCGGCGGCGCGGCGGCGGCGGCCTTGCATCTGGTCGCGCTTTCCCGCAAATGGGCGCGCCGGACGCAGGGCATGGGCTTCCTTCCCGCCTCGGCCGGCATCCCGTCCTGAAGAAGGCCCGCCATGACCGACACGCCCCGCCACAAGCCCAGCCTCGAAGAGCGTCGCCAGCGCAAGTCGGCGGCCCGGCTCTATGCCGTGCAGGCGCTGTTCCAGATGGAGGCGGCGGGCCAGTCGGTCGACAAGGTGCGCCGCGAGTTCGAGACGCATCGCTTCGGCGCGGTCTATGACGAGGACGAGATGGCCGAGGGCGATCCCGACCTGTTCCGCCGCCTGCTGGAAGACGCGGTGCAGTGGCAGGCGAAGATCGACCAGATGACCGACCGGGCGCTGGTGGCGAAATGGCCCATCGACCGGATCGACCCGACGCTGCGCGCGCTGTTCCGTGCGGCGGGGGCGGAACTGATGACCGCCGCCACGCCGCCCCGGGTGGTGATCTCCGAGTTCGTCGACGTGGCCCGCGCCTTCTTCCCGGAAGGCAAGGAACCCGGCTTCGTCAACGCGGTGCTGGACCACATGGCGCGCGAGGCCCGGCCCGAGGCGTTCTAAGGGGCCCGGCCGGGCTGCGGCAGATTGCGGGGCTGACGCTGCCCCGGCGCGGGTGCAGGATGGATCGCGGGGCCGATGCCTCCCCGATGCCCGCCTGTGGAGCCCGCCTATGCCGAAACTCGTCCGCCTCTACCTGCGCAACATCCTCGTCGGCGTGGCGCTGTCCGTCGTCTTCGTCGGCCTGCTGATCGCGCTGGACGTGGCCGGGCTCCGCCATCTGCTGCTGGGGACCCAGGCGGGTCCGATCGCGCTGGTGATGCTGCTGGTCTTCAATGCCATCGTCTTTGCGGGCGTGCAGTTCGGCATCGCCGTCATGCGCATGGCCGAGCCCGAGGATCGCGCCGGCGGTCCCGGCCGGCCCGCGGCAGCGCCGCCGACGACGGCCGTGCCCGCGCCAGTGCCTGCGCCCGCGAGCCGCCCCCTGCAGACCCGCCGCCCCCTCCGCCGGTAACGCCGCCTTCATAAGGGCGTGACCGCTGGAACCGGCCATTTGGCGCCGGTTCCGGCCTGCGCGTGCGGCGGGTTCTCGCCCCCTCGGCAACACGTGATGAATCAAGGACATGCGGTCCGGACCCCTCTGCGCTACCACGCGTTGACGGCCACAGCCTGCACGCACCGGTTGCGCATCAGCAGGCAGGGGAACCGCGGGGACGCCCGCGGCAGTGACAGTGAAAGGACATCCGATGAACGCATATTTCAGACTGGCCGCACCGTCGGCGCTCGCGCTGCTGGTGGGGATGGGCGCGGCCCATGCGCAGGGCACGCTGGTCGGCACCACCGCGCTCGACGACCGTATCGACGACATCCAGGTGGATGCGCAGCAGGACCTGCAGGATGCGCAGGATGCGGCCCGCTTCGGCCCCGCGAACTTCCGTCAGGGCTGGTCGGGCGAGGTCGCGCTGACCTATTCCGGCAGCTCGGGCAATGCCGATACCCAGGACCTCGCCGCCGCCGGCCGCGTGCGCTATGGCGCCGGGCAGTGGACCCAGGAACTGGGCTTCGGCGTCGAATGGGGCGAGGACGACGGCGACGAGACCCAGAAGGAAGCCTTCTTCGTCTATGACGCCAACTACTACCTGAACGACCAGTTCTACATCTTCGGCCTCGCCCGCTGGCAGTATGACGGCTACGCCGCCTTCAAGAACGACGGCTTCCTCGGCGCCGGTCCGGGTATTCGCGTGCTGAACACGCCGACCACGACCTGGCGGCTGCAGGCGGGTCCCGGCGTGCGCTATGTCGAGACGCAGGATGACGAGGACGATACCGAAGCCGCGGCCATCGCCTCGTCGCGGTTCTTCCACGCGTTCAACGAGACGGTCTATCTGACCAACGACACCGACCTGCTGAACTCGGATGCCGGCTTCTCGGCCTATAACGATCTGGGGTTGAACGTGGCGATGACCGACACGCTGTCGACGCGCATCAGCTATCAGACCGAATATAACGAGGAAGCGGTGCCGGGCACCGAGAAGACCGACAACAAGCTGGGCGTGTCGCTGGTGATGGGCTTCTGAGCCACGGGCCCAATCGACAGGATAAGGGGGGCGGAGCGATCCGCCCCTTTGTCGTTTCCGGAGGCCGGTTCAGACGCCGGCGGCAGAGCGGAGGCGGCGGAATCCGCGGCAGCCGTGGAGGCGAGCAATTCCCGAGAGCCTGGATTACCAGGTGGGCGCCAGGTACCAAGGCCAGGACCTTGGCAGAGCCAGCTCCCTCGGAAAAGATTATCGGCCACTGGAAAAGGGCCTCGCACGAGAGGGGCAGAAACCGCCGTCACCCAACATAGGCATCGCGGCGGTCGGCTGCAAGCGGCGCCTGCCCGGAGCGCGGGCCGGGGCTTGTCTCATGTTCACTTTTGGTTCATGATCCGGTCATGCCCAGACCCCTGTTCCCGTCGCCACTGCCGGAGGATCCGGCCAGCCGCCCTGCGGCCTCGCCCGAACTCGCGCCGATGCCCGGCCAGCTTCTGGCGCGCGGCGTCAGCCGGCACCTGCTGTCCCACGGCTTCGCCACGGTGCACGAACTGGTGCCGGCGCCGGGGCTGCGGGTCGATGTGATGGGGCTGGGGCCGAAGGGCGAGATCTGGATCGTCGAATGCAAGTCGGGCCGGGCCGACTATGCCGCGGACCGCAAGTGGCAGGGCTATCTGGAATGGGCCGACCGGTTCTTCTGGGCCGTCGACGCGGAGTTTCCGACCGAGCTTCTGCCCGAGGGCACCGGGCTGATCATCGCCGATGCCTATGACGCCGAAATCCTGCGGCTGGGGCCGGAGGCGCCGCTGCCCGGGGTGCGGCGCAAGGCGATGCTGCAGAAATTCGCCCGCCATGCCGCGCTGCGCCTGCAGGGGCTGCGCGATCCGGCCGCCACCGGCCTGATGGGGCCGGGCTGACCCTCAGCGCCGGCGCCCGCCGCCGGGTCGGGCAGGGCCGCCCATGCCGCGCGCGGCCTCGGCCGCGGCACGCAGCTCCTCGGCGATCTCCTCGGCCTCGTCCGGGTCGAAATCCAGCGGCAGTTCCAGACCCTCGGCCTCGACATAGATGCGCACCATGCCCAGCGTCGTCGGGCCGATCTGCAGGTTCGCGGCGATGTCGCTTTCCTTGTCGATGCTCATGGCGGTCTCCTCTGGCCGGCCGCGGAAGGGGCCGGCATGCGGTGTCCGGCCCGTCCCGAAGGCTTCCCGGCAGGTAGCGCGGATGCCGCCCGCCCCGCAAGCGCCATTCGCGCCCCGCCCCCCGCGGCAGCCTCTTGCAATCCCGTCCGGCAGGGTTTAGACGACCCGCCAGTGCCGCCTTAGCTCAGTTGGTTAGAGCACCAGATTGTGGATCTGGGGGTCCCCCGTTCGAGCCGGGGAGGCGGTACCATCACACCGGACCGAGCAACACGCCCGCTCCTCCGAGGGCCGCCCCGCCCGCCCTACCGGCAATAGGGGCTGTTGCGCTTCACCGTGTCCAGATGCAGGTGGTCGCGGTGGAAGCTGTCGGAATTCGGCCCCAGCACCGTGCCGAAGGTCCCGCAGGCGGACTTGTGCGCCGATTTCAGGATCTTGCCGTGCTGGCGGTCGCTCCAGCCCTTCAGCACGGTGATCGTCACCCCGTTGGCCAGGCCGATTCCGGCCACGTCCACCGCCTTGCCGCGCCCGTGTTCCGAGATCACCTCGCCCCGCTGGTTGTTGCGGGCCCGGCAGGCATAGCTGCCCGCGATCTGCAGCCGGACCGCGCCGCCGCCCAACCGGCCGACCGCCGGCTTCACCCCGCGCTCGACCCAGTCGTCCAGCGCCCGGGCGGTGGTGCAGTCGGTGCGGATCGGCTGCGACAGCGACAGGCCGGCCACGCGCGTCACCTCGACCCCGTCGGTCAGGCCGCAGGCGGCGATGCGTTCGCGGATCGGCGGAATCGGCGTGCCGCGCAGGCTGTCGCGCCCGCAGACGGAGCCCGCGCGCCCGGTGATCGCCTCGGGCACCGGCTGCACCCGCATCGTCGCGGCGGCGGACAGGCGCTGCAGGTTCTCGGGGCGGGGCAGGGGGCGCGGCAGGCTGGCCGCCGGGGGCAGGGTGGCAGCGGCGACCTGCACCACGGGCACCCGCTGGGCCTGTGGCGGGCGCGGCCGGGGCCGCAGCCCCGGCAGGCCCAAGGCGGCATTCGCCGCGGTCACCTCGGTGGCGGTGGAGCCGGGGCGCGGCTTCGGCCGGCGCGGTGCGGCGGCAACTGCGGCGGCGGCCGGGGGACTGTCAGGGATGGCGGCCAGATCGTCCGGCCGGGGCGGCGGCGGAGCGGAGAGCGCCTCTTGCGCCAGCAGCCCCTGCGGCCCCGGGACCGCCACGACCAGCCCCGCCAGCGTCAGGCGCAGCATCCCCGCAAGGCCCGCGGCCAGGGTCAGCCGCCCGCCCGTCATGTCGCCGGCTTCGACCGGCCAAAGTCCGGGGCGGCCGTGTCCTGCCCCGCCTCGATGATGCCGCGGCGGATGGCCCGGGTGCGGCTGAAATAGTCGTGCAGCTGCTGCCCGTCGCCCATGCGGATCGCCCGCTGCAGCATGAACAGCTCCTCGGTGAAGCGTCCGAGGATGTCGAGCGTCGCCTCCTTGTTGGTCAGGAACACGTCGCGCCACATCACCGGGTCCGAGGCGGCGATCCGGGTGAAGTCGCGGAAGCCCGAGGCGGAATACTTGATGACCTCCTGCTGCGAGACTCGGCGCAGGTGATCGGCCACGCCCACCATCGTGTAGGCGATCAGGTGCGGCGTGTGCGACACCACCGCCAGCACCAGATCGTGATGCGCGGGTTCCATCGTGTCGACATTGGCGCCCATGCCCTCGTACAGCCGGCGCAGCCGGGCGACCGCCTCGGGCGCCGCATCCTCGGCCGGGCAGAGCAGCCACCAGCGGTTGACGAACAGCGTGGCAAAGCCGGACCGGGGGCCGGATTGCTCGGTCCCCGCCAGCGGATGGCTGGGCACGAAATGAACGCCGGCGGGCAGGTGGGGGGCGACCGCCTCGATCACCGCCTGCTTGACGGAGCCTACATCGGTCACCGTGGCGCCTTGGGCCAGATGCGGCGCGATTTCCGCCGCCACCGCGCCCATGGCGCCCACCGGCACCGCCAGCACCACCAGATCGGCGCCCGCCACCGCCTCGGCCGCGGTGGCCGCGACGCGGTCGACGAAGCCGATTTCCAGCGCCGCGGCCCGGCTGGCCTCGGATTGCGCATGGCCCACGATCTCGCCCGCCAGACCCTGCGCCTTCATCGCATGGCCCATGGACGAGGCGATCAGCCCCAGCCCGATCAGCGCGACCCGGCCAAAGACCGGCCGGCTGTCCTCGCCATCGGTCATGCGCCGCCGCCCTCGGGCGCGGCGGCGGCGGGGGTCTTGGCGGCCTTGAACTGGCCGATGGCATGGGCGACCCGGCGGCAGGCGGATTCGTCGCCCACCGTGATCCGCAGGCAGTTGGGCAGCTTGTAGCCCGCGACCCGCCGCACGATCAGCCCGTGGCTTTGCAGGAAGGCGTCGCAGGCCACCGCCTCGGCCTCGTCGGCAAAGCGGGCGAGGATGAAATTGGCGGTCGAGGTGTCCGAGGGCACGCCCCGTTCCATCAGCGCCTCGGCCAGCCAGCTGCGCAGGCGGGTGTTGTCGGCGCGGCAGCGGTCCACCCAGTCCTGATCGCGCACCGCGGCCTCGGCGGCGTCCAGCTGCGCGGTGGACAGGTTGAACGGCCCCCGCACCCGGTTCAGCACGTCGATGATCGCCTTGGGGCCATAGCCCCAGCCAACCCGCAGCCCGCCCAGACCGTAGATCTTGGAAAAGGTCCGCGTCATGAAGACGTTGGGCCGGGTCGTGGCCAGCCAGGCGCCGCCATCGTAGCCCGCCACATATTCGGCATAGGCCCCGTCCAGCACCAGGATGGCCTGCGGCGGCAGCCCGTCGGCCAGACGCTCGATCTCTGCCAGACCGATCATCGTGCCGGTCGGGTTGTTCGGGTTGGCGATGAAGACCAGCCGCGTCCGCGGCGTGCAGGCGGCCAGCAGCGCGTCCACATCCGTGACCCGCTCGCGTTCGCGCACCTCGACCGGGGTCGCGCCGCTGGCGAGGGTCGAGATGCGGTACATCAGGAAGCCGTGTTCGGTGAACACCACCTCGTCGCCCGGCCCGGCATAGCACTGGCACAGCAGGTGCAGGATCTCGTCCGAGCCGACGCCGCAGATGATCCGGGTCGAATCGAGCCCGTGCACCTCGCCGATGGCCTGCCGCAGCGCCGTGTGGTCGCTGCTGGGATAGCGGTGCAACTTGTGCACGGCGCGCTGGAACGCCTCTTTGGCGCGTTCCGACGGGCCGAAGGGATTTTCGTTCGAGGACAGCTTCACGGCGTCGGACATGCCCGCGACATGCGCCGCCCCACCCTCGTAAAGCGCGATGTCGAGGATGCCGGGCTGCGGACGGATGGGATCAGACATGGAACGACTCCGAAACTCCGGCCCTTCTACCGGCGCCCCCGCAGCATTGCCAGCGGCATGTGCCGCCTGGGGCACGGCCGGACCGGCAGGGATGCAAAAAGGCCGCGGAGCATCTCCGCGGCCTTCGGCAACCGGTGTCCGGCGGCGCAGTCGCGCCGCGGCCGGATCAGTTCTTGGCGTAGTATTCGACGACGAGGTTCGGTTCCATGTGCACCGGGTAGGGCACGTCCGACAGGCCCGGGGCGCGAACGAAGGTCGCGGTCATCTTGGAATGGTCGACTTCCAGGTAGTCCGGCACGTCACGCTCGGCCAGGCCCACGGCTTCCAGCACGATCGCCAGCTGCTTGGACCGGTCGCGGACGGCGACCACGTCGCCCTCCTTCACGCGGTAGGAGGCGATGTTCACGCGCTTGCCGTTCACGGTGACATGGCCGTGGTTCACGAACTGGCGGGCGGCGAAGATCGTCGGCACGAACTTGGCGCGGTAGACCACCGCGTCCAGACGACGCTCCAGCAGGCCGATCAGCATCTCGCCGGTATCGCCCTGCACGCGCTCGGCCTCGGCGAAGATCTTGCGGAACTGCTTTTCGGTCAGGTCGCCGTAATAGCCCTTCAGCTTCTGCTTGGCGCGCAGCTGCGTGCCGAAGTCGCTGAGCTTGTTCTTGCGGCGCTGGCCGTGCTGGCCGGGGCCGTATTCGCGCTTGTTGACCGGGGATTTGGCCCGGCCCCAGATGTTCTCGCCCATGCGGCGGTCGATCTTGTACTTGGCAGAGGTGCGTTTGGTCACCGCTGATCTCCTTCGTCTCGTTGTTATCGCGCACCCCGGCGGGGCGGCTTTCGTTCGTGAAGGGCGTTGTCCTTTGCCACCGGGATCAGCCGGGGGCCGACAGGCATCCCCTCGCGGGGGCCGCCAACACCAAAGAAAAGTCCGGGCACATCCGGCCCGGACGGCGCGCTTATACAGAGGCGGGCGGGCGAGTCAACAGCCGGCGGCTCAGGCAGGCGGTCCGGGCCGGCGTCTCAGGCGGCGTGGCACAGGATGGCGGCCTCGGGCCGGCTGAGGCAGCGCCGCGCGGCGGGACCGTAGCCGCCCGCCACCAGCCCGGCCAGGTCCGCCGCCTGCCCGGGATCGAGCATCGCGGGGTCGCAGAAGTCGGGGTGGAAACTTTCGGTCTCGACCCCGTTCGCCCGCAGGATCTGGTGACGCTCCAGCAGCAGGTGCACATAGGTCACCTCGCGCAGCCCGTGATCGACATGGACGTGAAGGTCGTCGATCAGGTCCTCGGCCGCGACCAGCACCTCGGGACTGCCGAACAGCGCCTGTGCCCGCGCGCCGGTCAGCAGCATCCGGTGCCGGGGCGAAACGATGAGGTCGCGGTCGGGGATCCCGCAGCCTGCCGCCCCCGCGCGGATCCGCACCGGGCGCATCCGCGGCATCGCGTGCAGCCGCGCGCCGCTCATCCGCCGCTGGCCCGTCCAGACCACGGGGCAGGGGCCGTCGTCGCGGGTCAGCACCATCTCGCCCGGCCGGATCGCCTCGACCGGGCGCCGGCCGCAGGGCGTGTCGATCAGCGTGCCGGGGGTGAAGCACAGCATGCCGCGGTCGGCATCGTCCGTCCGGTCGCGCGCGGCCAGCCGCAGGCTGCGCTCGACCACCCAGAGGTCGGTGCCCGGCGGCGGCATCGCGCCCGACATCGCCACCAGCCGTTCGCCCTGGCGGCCGGTCGGGCCGAAGATGGGGCCGCGCGCCGCACCGCCAAAGCTGCCGCCGATGCTGCCTCTCGGCTCGATTACCGACATCCGCCAGCTGGTCAGCCCGTCGGTCACGGTGAAGGCGCCGTCGCTCTGCGTCAGGTCGAGGCTTGCATCCGGCAGGTCGGGTTCCGGCTCCGCCGCAGACTCGACCTCGGCCTCCCCGGGGCCCGGCAGCGCCGCCAGCGGCCAGCCGCGCCGCCCGGCCTGCCCGGTCAGCCGCTGCGCCACCCGCGCGGCCCGGCGATGCAGGTCGGCCGCCCCGACCGCGCCATGCAGCACCAGCAGGCCCGCCGGGCCGTCCACTCGCACCGCCTCGCCCGTCCAGCGCCATTCGGCGCCGGGCATCAGCGCCCCGGGCGGGGCGCCGCGCACGCCGTCCAGTTCCGTTTGCCCCCAGGAGATGACGAAGGTGCCCCGCAATCCCTTCAGCATGCCGCTGCTCCCGCCGCTGTCTGTCCCGTGCCGCCGGTTGGTCCCGGTCTTGCTGCCGTCTGTCGTCTGCCGTCCCGTCCGTCCTAGAAATCCATCCGCACCCGCAGCGAGCCCAGCACCTGCCCCTCGGGCTGGCCCTCGAATTCCTCGCTCAGCCAGGTCGCGCCGTAGAAGACGCCGAAGGACTGGCTGCGCAGCTGCATCCCCGCCCGCAGGCGATAGCGCATGTCCTCGGCCTCGGGATCGGCGCCGTCCCCGTCGAGATAGGGGCTGTCGGCCACGAAGGCCGCGTCGCCGCCCAGAACGAAGCTGGCGCCGGGGCGCGACTGGCCGCCGACCGCGACATAGCGCTGGCCGGTGGCGGTCTCGCGCCCCCACAGCGCCCCCGTCTCGATCGCGCCGAAGCTCAGGTCCGCGCCGACGCGCAGGAAGGTCTCGTCCCCCGCCCGCCCTTCGACGAAGGGGCGCAGCTCGGCGCTGTCGCCCATCGCGAAGGCGCGCCCGATCTCGGCCGAAAGCGTGGGGATCAGCCGGTTGCCGATCTCGTCGTCGGCGACGCTGACCGAGGGCATGGATCCCTGTTCGTGCAGCCAGTCATGCACCGCCGACACCCGCGTCTTCGGCCCGACCGCCACGAGGTCGATCCCCGCCCGCATCTCGCCCGGCCCGAGCGTCGCATGGCTGTGCAGCCCGAAGGTCAGCACGCCCGCATAGCGCCGGTCGCCCGCGGGCGGGGTGGACAGTTCCGACGGCGCGATGATCTCGCCCCGCAGGCGGTATTCCAGCAGCGCGCCGAACCGGCCCGGGGCCTGACCTTCCCAGAAGGGGCCGCGGATCACGCTGATCTGGTAGCTGCCGGTGCGCCAGCGGTCGTCGCCATCGCCGATCCGGTCGTTGCTGAACATCCGCCCGATGCCGAGCAGGACCCGTTCCTCTGCCAATACCGGCGCGGCGAACACCATCAGGGCGCCCGCCAGCGCCACCAGGGAACGATTCATCCCGACCTCTTGCCCTTGCCTCTCGGGCGGCGTCTCCGGCCGCCTCGGTTCAACGGATATACTGGCCGGGGCGCGGGCGCTAGTGCGCAGCGGCCACAGGTGACGCATTCCGGTCACGGCGCGATTTTCCGGGAACCCGATCCCGCCGCGGCGGTTCGCAAGAAAAGGGCGCAGGCGCCGATGCGCGGTGGGCCGGGGCATCGCGCGCCCGTCCGCCACGATAAAACGGGGGATGCGGGATGCCGCAGGACGGGCCGCAGGCAGGGCCACGACGGGCCGCGCCATGGTGCAGGCTGCTTGGCGCGTTCCTTGCCGCGGCGCTGCTGTCGGCCTGCGACGGCCCGCAATCCGTCCTGGTTCCCGCAGGCGAGGATGCCAGCCAGATCGACCGGCTGTTCCGGGTGATGCTGGTCGGGGCCATCGTGCTGTGGCTGGGCATGAACGGCCTCTTCTACTTCATCACCCGGCGCTATACCGGCGCCATCTCGCGCCGCCGGGCCGAGGCGGTGATCCTCGGCGGCGGCGTGGCCCTGCCCGTGGTCGTCATCACCGCGCTGCTGGTCTGGGGCCTGTCGATCATGCCCGACCAGCGCGCCCCGGGCGACGGGCTGCGGGTGCGGATCGTGGGCGAACAGTTCTGGTGGCGGGTCGAATACTGGCCCGAGGGCGCCGAGGCGCCGGTCGTGTCCGCCAACGAGCTGCGGCTGCCGGTGGGCCAGCGCAGCGAGATCCTGCTCGACAGCGCCGACGTGATCCATGCCTTCTGGATTCCGGCGCTCGGCGGCAAGATGGACATGATCCCCGGCCGCACCAACCGCATGACGCTCGCCCCGACCGAGGCGGGCACCTTCCGCGGCGCCTGCACTGAATTCTGCGGCCTGTCGCATGCGCTGATGGCGCTGAACGCCGTGACGCTGGAGGAGCCGGACTTCGACGCTTGGCTGGCCGCCGAGGCCGGCCCCGCCCGCGCGGCCGAAGGTCCGGGGCGCGACCTGTTCTTCCGCGAGGGTTGCGGCGCCTGCCATGCGCTGCGCGGCACGCCGGCGCAGGGGGCCGTGGGACCGGACCTGACCCATCTGGGCAGCCGCACCAGCCTCGCCTCGGGCATCCTGCCGATGACGGCCGAGGCACTGGCCGGCTGGATCCGCGACCCGCAGGCGGCCAAGCCCGGGGCCGAGATGCCGGCCTACGATCACCTGACCGAGGACGAGCTCGCGACGCTCGCCGCATGGCTGGAGGGCCTCGAATGACCGCCGACGCGACAGGCGAAGCGACGGGCGACGCCACCCGGGGCCACGGCCGCTTCGGCACCGATGCGCCGCCGCCCCAGGGGCCGTTCCCGCCGACCGAAGCGATGCTGTCCGAACCCGTGCCCGGGGATGTTGCCCGCGCGCAGGAGGATCGCCTGCGCCGGGTCTGGAAGACGCCGGAGGGCTGGCGCTATTTCTCTGACGTGAACAACACCAGCGTCGGGCGCTGGTATTGCCTGACTGCCTTTTTCTTCATGCTCTGCGCAGGCGTGCTGGCGCTGCTGATGCGGCTGCAGCTGGCGGTGCCGGGCAACGACCTGTTGTCGGCGGACCGGTTCAACCAGTTCTTCACGCTGCACGGGTCGGCGATGATGTTCCTCTTCGCGGTGCCGATCTTCGAGGCGGTGTCGATCCTGATCCTGCCGGCGCTGCTGGGGGCGCGCGACCTGCCGTTTCCGCGGCTGTCGGCCTATGGCTACTGGTGCTTCCTGATCGGCGGCATCTTCGTCATGGGTTCGGTGCTGTTCGACGTGGCGCCCCGGTCCGGCTGGTTCATGTACCCGCCCCTTGCCACCGAGGACGAGGGCATCGGCTCGGACATCTGGCTGCTGGGGCTGTCCTTCATCGAGGTGGCCTCGATCGCCGCGGCGGTGGAACTGATCGTCGGCGTGCTGAAATGCCGGCCGCCGGGGATGCGGGTCAACCTGATGCCGCTCTACGCCTGGTATGTGCTGGTGGTGGGGGGCATGATCCTCTTCGCCTTCCCGCCGCTGATCGCGGGCGACCTGCTGTTCGAACTGGAACGCAGCCTCGACTGGCCGTTCTTCGACGCCGCGCGGGGCGGCGACCCGGTGCTGTGGCAGCACCTGTTCTGGATCTTCGGCCACCCCGAGGTCTATATCGTCTTCCTGCCCTCGATCGCGCTGGCGGCGATGATCGTGCCCACCGCCGCCCGCCGGCCGATCCTCGGCTATTCCTGGATCGTGCTGTCCGCGGTGGGGACGGGCTTCCTCAGCTTCGGGCTGTGGGTGCATCACATGTTCACCACGGGGCTGCCGACGCTGTCGCTGGGCTTCTTCTCGGCCGCGTCCGAGGCGGTGGTGATCCCGACGGGGGTGCAGCTTTTCGCCTTCGTGGCCACGCTGATGGCGGGCCGGGTGAAGATGAGCCTGCCGATGCTGTGGATCGCGGGGGCGCTGGCGATCTTTACCGCGGGCGGGCTGACCGGGGTGATGGTCGCCATCGCGCCCTTCGACTGGCAGGTGCACGACACCTATTTCATCGTCGCCCATCTGCACTACACGCTGTTCGGCGGCATGGTGTTTCCGGTGATCGGCGGGGTCTATTACTTCTTCCCGGTCATCACCGGCAAGGAACTGTCGAACCGGCTGGGACGCTGGGCCTTCTGGCTGATCTTCGCGGGCTTCAACCTGGCCTTCCTGCCGATGCACCTGACCGGACTGAAGGGCATGCCGCGCCGGGTCTTCACCTATCCGGGCGATCTGGGGCTGAACTGGCTCAACCTGGTCTCGACCGTCGCCTCCTTCGTCATCGCGGCGGGCTTCGCGGTGTTCCTGTGGGACCTGCTGCGCCCGAAGGGCAGCCGCCGCACCCCGCGCAACCCCTATGACGCGGGCACGCTGGAATGGAGCCAGAGCCCCGAGGGCGAGACCTGGGGCGTGCGGTCGATCCCCTATATCCACACCCGCTATCCGCTGTGGCAGCAGGAGCGCATCCTCGAACGGATGGATGCGGGCCGCTACTACCTGCCCGATGCCGAGGCAGGGCAGCGCGAGACGATCATCACCTCGGTCATCGACGCGCGGCCCTTGCAGGTGCTGCGGCTGTCGGGGCCCACCTGGGTGACGATGCTGGCCGCGCTGTTCACCGGCGGCACCTTCATCCTGCCGACCTTCAAGATGTATGCGCCCGCGCTGATCTGCGGCGTGCTGGCCGCGATGACGGTCCTCTACTGGCTGTGGACCGCGACCGCCCGCATCCCGGAACGCGAGACGGTGGATGCCGGGCTGGGGCTGAAGCTGCCCGTCTATGTCTCGGGTTCGGGCTCCGTCGGCTGGTGGGCGATGTGGATCACCATGCTGGGGGATTCCACCGCCTTCGCCAGCCTCGTCTTCGGGGTGTTCTTCTACTGGACAGCGCGCAGCGACTATCCGCCGCCGGGATCGGATCATGCCGACCCGTGGCTGGCGGGCGCGGCGCTGGCGGCGGCGCTGCTGTCCTGGGGGCTGACGCTGGTGGCGCGGGGGCTGAACCGGCGCAGGCGGCGGGGGGCGCGGCTGGCGCTGGCCGCCGCGCTGCCGGCGACGATGGCGGCGGGCGCGGCGCTGTTCTACGCGCTGCGGCTGCCGGGGCTGGACCCGGTGACCCATGTCTATCCGGCCTCGATGTGGGTGCTGGTGGTCTGGGCCGGTGCGCATCTGGGGCTGGGGCTGGTGATGCAGGGCTATTGCCTGGCCGGGCTGACCTTCGGCCGGATCACCCCGCGCCACGATGCGCCGATGTGGAACGTGTCGCTCTACTGGCACTTCCTGGCGCTGACGATGCTGGTGACGGTGGCCACGCTCGCCGTCGTGCCCCGGGTGATGTGAGGAGGCCGCGATGATCGACGATCCCACCCTGGAACAGGAACAGGAATTCGCCGAGGAAGAGGCGAGCCTGATCAAGCTGACCTTCGGCCCGCTGATCTGGGCGGCGCATTTCGTGCTGTCCTACGGCGCCGCCGCCGTCGTCTGCGCCAAGTTTCCCGCCGCGATCGCGCCGCTGCGATGGGCCATCGCCGGCGTCACCCTGCCGGCGCTGGCCGGCATCCTGTGGCTGGCCTGGCTGGCCTGGCGGCAGTGGGACTTCTTCGACCGGGACGAGTCGCATGACCGCAGCGGCGAGCGCCGGCACGAGTTTCTGGGACAGGCGGCCTTCCTGCTGACGGTGCCGTCCTTCATCGGCACGGTCTATACCGCGCTGCCCGCGCTGTTCGCCGGGACCTGCCGATGACGGGCGCGCGGACAGCATCCCCGCGCCGGGCGGCGGCGGGCGGGGTCGCGGCGCTGGCCCTGGCCGCGGCCTGGGCTGTGCCGTGGGAGGCGCTGATCGACGCCTTCCCCGCGCATATGGCCCGGCACATGATCCTCGTGGCGCTGGCGGCGCCGGCGCTGGTGCTGGCGGCGCCGGGCCTGTTCCGGGCGATGGCGGTGCCGGTCCTGGCCGGGGCGATTACCGAATTCCTGATCGTCTGGGGCTGGCACCTGCCGCAGCTGCATGCCGCCGCGCGCGGCGCGGTGGCGCCCTTCCTGCTGGAACAGGCGCTGTTCTTGGCGGGCGGGCTTCTGGTCTGGGCCGGGGCGCTGACCGCGCCGCCGCTGGCGGGGGCGGGGGCCCTGCTGCTGACCTCGATGCACATGACGCTGCTCGGCGCGCTCCTGGTGCTGGCGGGGGCGGATGTCTATGCGCAATGGTGCGGCACCCCGCCCGACCTGCCGGCGCAGCAGGTGGGCGGCATGATGATGCTGGGGATCGCCACGCCTGCCTATCTGCTGGGCGGGCTGGTGCTGGCGGCGCGGGCGCTGCGCGACCCGGCGGAGGAGGTGGCATGACCCGTCTTCTGCGCACCCTCGTTGCCATCGCGGTGCTGGCGGGCCTTGTCGGCGCGGCGGTGGTGTTCTTCGGGCTCTACAATACCTCGGCCCGGTCGGGGCACTGGCAGGCCACAAACTGGGTGCTGCACACCACCTTCCGCAACTCGGTCCGGCTGCGCGCGCCCAAGGCGGCGGATGCGCCGCCCCTGACCGGGGACATGGCGGAACTGGGCGCGCGGCATTACGACACCGCCTGCCGCATGTGCCACGCCGCCCCCGGTGCCGAGGCCAGCGCGACCATCGAACGGATGGTGCCCGTCCCGCCGCCGGTCGCCCGCGCGGTCGCGCATTGGGAGCCGCCGCAGCTGCACTGGATCGTCCACGAGGGCGTGAAGATGAGCGGCATGCCCGGCTGGCCCGCCGAGCGCGCGGACGAGGTCTGGGCGGTGGTGGCCTTCCTCGACCGGGTGCCGGGGATGACCGAGGCCGACTACGCGGCGCTGACCGCCCGGCCCGGTCCGCCGCCCGAGACCGCCGAAGAGGCGGCCTTCGCCTATTGCGCCAGCTGCCACGGCACCGAGGGCCGGCCTGGCAACGCGGCGATCCCCCGGCTCGACATCCTCGGCGCCGACTATCTGGCGCGGGCGGTGGAGGACTATCGCTCCGGCCGGCGGCCGAGCGGGATCATGCAGCAGGCGCTGTCGGTCGTGCCGGAGGAGGTGCTGCCCGCGGTACTGGCGCGCTTTGCCGCGGTGCCGCCCGTGGGGGCGGCGGCGGAACCCGGCCCGGGCGCGGACCGTGGCGCGGCGCTGGCCCGGGCCGAGACGGGCAACCCCGAGGTGCCCGCCTGCGTCGCCTGCCACGGGCCGGTGCCCGAAGGCCTGCCCGCGCCGCCGCCGGGCGTGCCCCGGATTGCGGGCCAGTCGCCGGACTATCTGGAAAGCCAGCTGCGGCTGTGGCGCGACGGCTGGCGGGGCGGCGGGCCGCGCGCGGGCCTGATGCGTCAGGCGGCGCAGGGGCTGAACGACGACCAGATCGCCGATCTCGCCGACTGGTTCGCGAGCCTCGACCCGGCTCCGCGCTGAGCCCGGCGCGCCGGCCCTAGCGCAGCCGCGGCGCCCGGCCGAGCGGCAGCGGCCCCAGCGTCGCCCATCCGCCGGCAAAGATAAGCGGCACCCGGAGGGTGTCGTCGGGTCCGCCCGCCGCATTGGCCAGCGCCGTCAGCGCCGCGCCATAGGTGGGCGCCAGTTCCGCCCGCACCAGACCCGCGGCCACGGCAAGGCCCAGCACCTCGCGCCAGCGCGCGGCCTCGAGGTCGATCTGCCCGGTCAGCCGGCCGTCGCGGTCGATGCCGAGCCGGCCCGAGGCGGTCAGGGACAGCGCCCCCCACCGCAGCGACAGGTCGCGGATGTCGAGGCTTTCAGGCCGCGGCGGCCGCGCCAGCGCCTGCCGGTCCAGCGGCGCGTCCAGTCCCAGCGTCGCGTCGAGGCGCAGCCAGTCGATGCTGTCGGGCAGGGCGCCGCCGGGATCGGCCACCGCCCGGCTGCCGGTCGCCGGCACGATGTCCAGCGCCTCCAGACCCAGCCGCAGGGTCTGCCGCGCCGCATCCTCGGCCCCGACCGCAAGCCGGATCTGCCGGGCGGCGAAGCCCTGCCCGCCGGCCGCGGCCAGTTCCGGCGCCTCGATCACCACGGTCGCCCGGTCCAGCGCCAGATCGTCGGTCGGCGCCACCACCGCCGAGCCGCGCATGTCTTCTACCGTCAGGTCCATCGGCCGGCCCGCGACCGTCAGCCGCTGCGCATCGGGCCAGACCGCGATCAGGTGATGCGGCCGCCAGGACAGGGCGAAGACCTGCAGGAAATCCGCCTGCCAGTCGAAGGGCGGCTGGCGCAGCCGGAACGGCTCGACCGTCAGGTCGAAGCGCGAGGGGAAACCCGCGATGCCGACCTCGGCCGGATCGGTTATCCCCCGCGCCTCGGCCGCGGCCAGCGCGGTTTCGGCCCCGCGCAGCGCCGCGCGCGAGCCGACATACCAGTAGCCGGCGTAAAGCCCGGCCAGAAGGACGGTCAGCCAGATCAGGGCGCGCATCATGGTCAATCCTCGCATCGGGTGCTAGTCGAGGGTCTTAGGCTGCAGCGAGGGGTTAGGCCAGTGCAGGGCGCGGATGGCGACGACGGGATGTGGGTCTTCGGCTACGGTTCGCTGATCTGGAACCCCGGCTTTCCGGTGGCCGAAACCGTGGCCGCGCGGCTGGACGGCTGGCACCGCAGCTTCTGCATGCGGTCGATCCATCACCGCGGCACGGCCGAGGCGCCGGGGCTGGTGCTGGCGCTGGACCGGGCGCCGGGGGCCATGTGCCGCGGCGTCGCCCTGCGCGTCGCGCCGGGGGCCGAGGTGCAGACGCTGGCCGAATTGCGCGAACGCGAACTGGTGAGTTCCGCCTATCTGGAACGGACGCTGCCGCTGGCACTGGACGACGGGCGGCAGGTCGAGGCGCTGTGCTATGTCATCGACCGCGACCATGTGCAGTATTGCGGCGGGCTGGCGCTGGAGGATCAGGCGGCGATCATCGCCCGGGCGGCGGGCGGGCGCGGGCCGAATGCCGACTACCTGTGGAACACCGCGGCGCATCTGGCGCAGATGGGCCTGCCCGATCCCGATCTCGACTGGCTGGCGGACCGGGTCCGGGCGCTTTCGCAACGGTGATGCGGCATCCGGTGCGGCGGCGCCTTTGCGGGTTGGCAGGTCATGCCGCGCTGCAATAGTGTCGCAACCGAACGGAATGCGAGGTCACCATGCCCGAACCCCAACATGACCGCATGGCCTCGGGGTCGGGCCTCAAGGACCGCATCCTGAAGGAGCCGACCCCCTATTTCTCGCAGCCGGTGCGGCAGGCCGTGCTGATGCTGATCGTGACGCTGCTGGTGGGGGCGGGGGCCTATCTCGCCTATGGCTCCATCGTCTCGATCTTCTTTTCCAACCCCTGGCTGAACGGGGTCATCATCGGGGTGTTTCTGCTGGGCGTCGTCACCTGCTTCTGGCAGGTGGCGGTGCTGGCGCAGTCGGTCAGCTGGATCGAGGGCTTCGCCGCCGGGCGGCCGGGGCACGAGGCGACGGTGCCGCCGCGGCTGCTGGCGCCGCTCGCCGCGTTGCTGCGCGCCCGCGGATCGCGCGGCCAGATCACCACCTCGTCGGCGCGCTCGATGCTGGAATCGGTCGAGGACCGGATCGAGGAAGGCCGCGACATCACCCGCTATCTGTCGAACCTGCTGATCTTCCTCGGCCTGCTCGGCACCTTCTACGGCCTGGCGACCACGGTGCCCGCGGTCGTCGACACGATCCGCGCGCTGGCCCCCGCGCCGGGCGAGGATGCGATGTCGGTCTTCGACCGGCTGATGAGCGGGCTGGAAGCCCAGCTCGGCGGCATGGGCACGGCCTTCTCGTCGTCGCTGCTGGGTCTGGCCGGGTCGCTGGTCGTGGGGCTGCTGGAACTGTTCGCCAGCCACGGCCAGAACCGCTTTTACCGCGAGCTGGAGGAATGGCTGTCCTCGATCACCCGGCTCAGCTTTGCCGGGGCCGAGGGCGAGGGTGGCGATCATGGCGTGCTGACCGCCGCCGTCGGGCATCTGGCCGAACAGATGGAGATGCTGCAGGGCCTGATCGCGCAGGGCGAGACGGGGCGGCTCGCGCTGGACGAGCGGCTGGAGCGGCTGGCGGGCGCGATGGAGCGGATCGGCGCGCGGGTCGAGGCGGGCGCGGCCCTGGATGAGCGGCTGGAAGAGGTGATGACCCGTCTTGCCGAGGGGCAGGACCGCATCGCGGGCGGGCAGGCGGCGATGGCCGAGGGGCAGGCCGCCACCGTCGAGGGGCTGACGATCATCGCGGGCTATCTGCGCCCGCGCGCCGAGGGCCAGATGGATACCGCGATGCCCGATGCCGAAAGCCGGATGCGCCTGCGGTCGATCGACGTGCAGCTGCTGCGCCTGCTGGAAGAGGTGGCCGCCGGCCGGCAGGAGGCGGTGGCCGAACTGCGCCACGACCTCGCCGCCCTGACCCGCGCGGTGCGCGGGCTGGCCGATCCGGCGCAGGTCGCCGGGCGGCGCTGAGGAGGAGCGGTCGATGGCCCTGTCGCGGCGCGGACGGAACCAGCATTCCAACATCTGGCCCGGCTTCGTCGATGCGGTGACGACGCTGCTGATGGTGCTGATGTTCATCGTCACCATCTTTACGGTGGTGCAATCGGTGCTGCGCGACCAGATCAGCAACCAGAACAGCGAACTGGACGAGCTGTCGGCGCAGGTCTCGGGCCTTGCCGACGCGTTGGGGCTGGAACGGGCGCGGGCGGAACAGCTGCAATCCGGGCTCGACGCGGCGACGGCCGAGGCGGAACGGCAATCGACGCTGATCGCCTCGCTGACCGGGCAGCTGGCCGACCGGACCGCGGCGCTGACCGCGGCGGAGGGCCGGATCACCGATTTCGAGGCGCAGGTGGCGGCTATGATCGCGGACCGCGACCGCGCGCAGGGCGAGATCGCGGCGCTGAACAGCCGGATCGAGGCGGCGGAAGGCGAGGTCGCGGCGCTGTCCGACGAACGCGACCGGCTGGATGCGGCGCTGGCCTCGGCCCGCAACGAGGTGGACGCGCAGACCGAGGCCGCGCGTCTGGCCGCCGCCCGGCGCGAGGCGCTGGAGGCGCTGGTGGCCGACCTGCGCGCCCGGGGCGCGGAGTCGGCGGCGGCGCTGAGCACCGCGCAGGCCGATCTGGCCGCGGCGCAGGCGCAGCTGTCCGAGGAAGAGGCGGCCCGGCTGGCCGAGGCGGCGGCGGCGCAGGCGCTGCGCGAACGGCTGAAGGGTGCCCAGGACGAGCTGACGGCGATGACGCTGGCGCTGGAACAGCGCCGGCAGGAGGCCGAGGACACGCTGACGCTGCTCGCCGCCGCCGAGGCCGCGCGCGACGATCTGGACGCGCGGCTGGCCGCGGCGCTGGCCGCGTCCGACCCCGAAAGCCGCGCCGCGCTGGAAGAGGATCTGGCCGCCGCGCTGGCGGCGCGCGCCGCCGCCGAGGCCGAGGCCGGGCGCCAGATGACCGAGGCGGAGCGGCAGGCGGCGCTGCTGGCGACGGCGCAGGCGCGGCTGGCCGAGGAAGAGGCGGCCTCGGCCGACTCCGCCCGCAAGCTGGCGCTGCTGAACGAACAGGTGGCGGCGCTGCGCGGGCAGTTGCAGGCGCTGCAATCCATGCTCGACGCCTCGGCCGCCGAGGATGCCGAGGCGCAGGTGCAGATCGAGTCGCTGGGCAGCCAGCTGAATTCGGCGCTGGCGCAGGTCGCGGCGGAACAGAAGCGGCGGGCGGAACTGGAAGAGGCCGAACGCCGGCGGCTGGAGGACGAGGCGAAGGAGCTGGAACGCTACCGGTCCGAATTCTTCGGCCGGCTGTCGCAGCTGCTGGAGGGGCGCGAGGGCGTCCGCGTCGTGGGCGACCGCTTCGTGTTCTCGTCCGAGGTGCTGTTCCAGCCGGGCTCGGCCGATCTGGCCCCCGAGGGCCGGTCGCAGATCGCGGGTGTGGTCGACATCCTGAACGAGATCGCCGGGGAAATCCCGCCCGAGATCGACTGGATCATCCGGGTGGACGGCCATACCGACGACGTGCCCCTGTCGGGCAACGGCCAGTTCGCCGACAACTGGGAACTGAGCCAGGGGCGGGCGCTGTCGGTCGTGCGCTTCATGATCGACGACCTGGGCTTCCCGCCGCAGCGGCTGGCCGCGACGGGCTTCGGCGAATGGCGCCCGGTGGTCAGCGGCAACAGCCCCGAGGCCCGGGCCGCGAACCGGCGGATCGAGCTGAAGCTGACGGAGCGCTAGTCCGCAGGGCCTTTGCGGGTTGCGGGGGTGGCGGGACCGGTCTACCCCCGGCACCGCAATCTTTCGTCCTTCCGGAGGCATCCCATGAAATTCCTGACCGGGCTCGCGGGCTTCGTCGGCAAGACCTTTGCCCTGTGGGTCATCCTCTTCGCCGTCCTCGGCTATGTCGCGCCCGAGCTGTTCCGGCAGCTTGTGCCGTGGATCGTGCCGCTGCTCGGGATCATCATGTTCGGGATGGGGCTGACCATTTCGGCCGGCGACTTCCGCGAGGTGGCACGCCGGCCGCTGGTGGTGGGCATCGGGCTGCTGGCGCAGTTCCTGGTCATGCCGCTGGTGGCGGTGCTGCTGACGCTGCTGATCCCGATGCCGCCCGAGGTCGCGGCGGGGGTGATCCTCGTCGGCTGCTGCCCGGGGGGCACCTCGTCCAATGTGATGACCTATCTCGCGCGCGGCGATCTGGCGCTGTCCGTCGCCTGCACCAGCGTCTCGACCCTGCTGGCGCCGGTGGTCACGCCCTTCCTCGTCTGGCTGCTGGCCAGCCAGTATCTGCCGGTCGATGCCATGGCGATGCTGATGTCGATCCTGAAGATGGTGATCCTGCCGCTGGCGCTCGGCTTTGCGGCGCAGCGGCTGCTGCCGCGGCTGGTGGCGCGGGCGGTGCCGGTGCTGCCGCTGGTCAGCGTCGCGGGCATCGTGCTGATCGTCGCCGCCGTGGTCGGCGCCTCGCAGCAGCGGCTGGCCGAGACCGGCGCGCTGATCTTCCTTGTCGTGGTGCTGCACAACCTTGCCGGCTATGCCATCGGCTTCGGGGTGGCGCGGGCCTGCGGGCTGGGGCTGGCGCAGCGCAAGGCCATAGCGATCGAGGTGGGGATGCAGAATTCGGGGCTGGGGGCGGCGCTGGCCACTGCCTATTTCTCGCCCCTCGCGGCGGTGCCCTCGGCGATCTTCTCGGTCTGGCACAACATCTCGGGCGCCATCGTCGCCAATGCGATGGCGCGGATGGGCGGGCCTGCGGGCGCCGAAGAACCGGCGCCGGTGACATCGGCCTGACGGGCCGCAGCCCGGACAAAAGGAAACCCCGCCCGGATCGGCTCCGGGCGGGGTTCTTCGTTCAGGGATGCTGCCGGAGACGGAGCGGAGCCGTCAATCCGCCGTCAGCAGCGGCGGCTTCTGGCCGGTCAGGCGCGGCTTCGACGGTTCCTCGACATCCAGCGCGATTGCCCCGTCCTTGACGCCGACCCGGACGACGCCGCCCTTGACCAGCTTGCCGAACAGCAGTTCCTCGGCCAGCGGCTTCTTGATGTGCTCCTGGATCACCCGGCCCAGCGGACGGGCGCCCATCTTGTCGTCATAGCCCTTTTCGGCCAGCCAGTTCGCGGCCTCGGGGGTCAGCTCGATATGCACGTTGCGGTCGATCAGCTGCGCTTCCAGCTGCAGCACGAACTTGTCGACCACCTGCAGGATCACCTCGCGGCCGAGCGGGGCGAAGCTGATGACCGCGTCCAGACGGTTGCGGAACTCGGGCGTGAAGGTCCGCTCGATGGCGGCGGTATCCTCGCCCTCGCGCCGGTCGCGGCCGAAGCCGATCGCGGCCTTGGCCATGTCGGAGGCGCCCGCGTTCGAGGTCATGATCAGGATCACGTTGCGGAAGTCCACCTGCCGGCCGTTATGGTCGGTGAGCTTCCCGTGGTCCATCACCTGCAGCAGGATGTTATAGACATCCGGATGCGCCTTCTCGATCTCGTCCAGCAGCAGCACGCAATGCGGATGCTGGTCGACGCCATCGGTCAGCATCCCGCCCTGGTCGAAGCCGACATAGCCGGGGGGCGCGCCGATCAGGCGGCTGACCGCATGCTTTTCCATGTATTCCGACATGTCGAAGCGCAGCAGTTCCACCCCCAGCGTGTTGGCCAGCTGGTTCGCGACCTCGGTCTTGCCGACGCCGGTGGGGCCGGCGAACAGATAGTTGCCGATGGGCTTTTCCGGCTCGCGCAGGCCGGCGCGGGCCAGCTTGATCGCCGAGGACAGGGACTCGATGGCGCGGTCCTGGCCGAAGACGACGCGCTTGAGCGATTTTTCCAGATCGCGCAGCACCTCGGCATCGTCCTTGGAGACGTTCTTCGGCGGGATGCGGGCGATCTTGGCCACCACCGCCTCGATCTCCTTCGTGCCCAGCGTCTTGCGCCGCTTGCCCTCGCTGACCAGATGCTGCGCCGCGCCGGCCTCGTCGATCACGTCGATGGCGCTGTCGGGCAGCTTGCGGTCATGGATGTAGCGCGCAGCCAGTTCCACCGCCGACTTGATCGCGTCGGAGGTATAGCGCAGGTCGTGATGCGCCTCGAAATGCGGCTTGAGGCCCATCAGGATTTTGATCGCGTCGGGGACAGAGGGTTCGTTCACGTCGATCTTCTGGAACCGGCGGCTGAGGGCGCGGTCCTTCTCAAAATGCTGGCGGAACTCCTTGTAGGTGGTGGAGCCCATGCAGCGCAGCTTGCCACCCTGCAGCGCGGGCTTCAGCAGGTTCGAGGCGTCCATCGCCCCGCCCGAGGTCGCGCCGGCGCCGATGACGGTGTGGATCTCGTCGATGAAGAGGATCGCGTCGGGGTGATCCTCCAGCTCCTTCACCACGGCCTTCAGCCGTTCCTCGAAATCGCCGCGATAGCGGGTGCCGGCCAGCAGCGCGCCCATGTCGAGCGAGAAGATGGTGGCGCCGGCCAGGATGTCGGGCGTCTGGCCGCGGGTGATCTTCAGCGCGAGGCCTTCCGCGATGGCGGTCTTGCCGACGCCGGGGTCGCCCACCAGCAGCGGGTTGTTCTTGCGGCGGCGGCACAGCACCTGGATGCAGCGCTCGACCTCGGAATCGCGGCCGATCAGCGGATCGACATCGCCCTTGCGGGACTTGGCATTCAGGTCGACGCAATACTTGGCCAGGGCAGACTCCTTGTTCTCGCCCGGGTTCGGGGCGCTGGATCCCGATGCCTGTTCCGCCTCGTCCTCGGTCGCGCCCGTTACCGGACGGCTTTCGCCGAAGGAGGGGTTCTTCGCCACGCCATGCGCGATGAAGTTCACCGCGTCATAGCGGGTCATGTCCTGTTCCTGCAGGAAATAGGCCGCGTTCGATTCCCGCTCGGCGAAGATCGCGACCAGCACATTGGCGCCCGTCACCTCGGTCCGCCCCGAGGATTGCACATGGATGGCCGCGCGCTGGATCACGCGCTGGAAGGCCGCGGTCGGCACCGCCTCGGACCCGTCGACATCGGTGACCAGCGTGGACAGGTCGTCGTCGATGAACTCGACCAGCGTGCGGCGCAATTCGTCCAGATCGACGTTGCAGGCCCGCATCACCTTGGCGGCGTCGGGTTCGTCGATCAGCGACAGCAGAAGGTGTTCGAGGGTTGCAAGCTCGTGCCGCCGGGCGTTCGCAAGCGCGAGCGCGGCGTGAATGGCCTGTTCGAGAGTGTTCGAGAACGACGGCACCTGCGTGCTCCTTTCCTCAGCGTCGGAGAGCCCGTCCCTTCCCGCCCCTTGGCCGGCGCGGTGGTGGTGCGGGGCCGGTCACTCCGACCGTGGCCTCATGATCTTAAAGTTCGGTGGAAACCGCCGCGCTTCAAGTGCTTTCTCGCCGATTTGGTCGGTCCTGTCGGGACCGACGCAAAATGTGAACGACTGGGGCGCCCGCCCGGGTCCGCCGCAGACGGCGACCGGCCAGAAAACCGTCAGAAGCGGTCCTTCCTCGCCCGGATCGCGCCGAAAACCTCGGCATCCGCTGCATCGGCCATGGCCAGCGCGGATTTCACTTGGCGCAGGTCCGCCCGCAGGAAGGGATTGGTCTCCAGCTCGTCGCCCAGCATCGACGGGACGGTGGGCCGGCCTTCGGCGCGCGCCGCCCCGATCGCGGCGACCCGGGATATAAGCGCCGGATTTTCCGGTTCAATGGTCAGCGCGAAGCGGGCGTTCGACTGGGTGTATTCGTGGCCGGAACAGATCTGCGTCTCGGGCGGCAGCGCCCGCAGCCGGCAGAGGCTGTCCCACATCATCGGGCCGGTGCCTTCGAACAGCCGCCCGCAGCCAAGCGCCATCAGGCTGTCGCCGGTGAAGGCCAGCGCCGGGCCGGGCAGGTGATAGGCGACATGCCCGACGGTATGGCCGGAAACGTCGATCACCCGCGCCTCGGTCCCGCACAGGGTGAAGCGCTCGCCCGGCGTCACGGCGCGGTCGAGCGGCGGCAGCCGGTGGGCATCGGCGGCGGCGCCGGTGACGCGGGCGCCGGTGGCCGCAACCAGTTCCGGCACGCCCTGGATATGGTCGTCGTGGTGATGGGTCAGCAGGATGTCGGTCAGCCGCCAGCCCCGTTCCCGCAGCGCGGCAAGCACCGGCGCCGCGTCGGGCACATCGACGCAGGCGGTCTCGCCCGAGGCGGGGTCGTGCAGCAGGAAGACGTAGTTGTCCGTCAGGCAGGGGATGGTCTGCAGCTCATGCATGGCGTTCCGCTCCGATCCGGCTAGACTGGGGGCCGACAATGCCCAAGGGGTCCGGCCGGCGCAATGCATCTCGACGTTCTCGACCTGCGGAATTTCTACTACCGCACGCCGCTCGGCCGTGTCGCGCAGAAGGCGGTCCGCGACCGGCTGCTGACGCTCTGGCCCGAGGCGCAGGGGCAGACTGTCGCGGGCTTCGGCTTCGCGGTGCCCTTGCTGCGGCCCTATCTGGGCCGGGCGCGGCGGGTGGTGGGGCTGATGCCGGGGCCGCAGGGGGTGATGCCCTGGCCCGCCGGGATGGATAACGTCTCGGTCCTTTGCGAAGAGGTGCAATGGCCGCTGGATACCGGCGTGGTGGACAAGCTGGTGCTTATGCACGGCCTGGAAACCTCGGAACGCGGCACGGCGCTGCTGGAGGAATGCCGGCGCGTGCTGGGGCCGGGGGGGCGGGCGGTCTTCATCGTGCCGAACCGGGCCGGCATGTGGGCAAGGCGCGATGCGACGCCCTTCGGCTTCGGCCGGCCCTACACGCTGGGCCAGCTCGACGCGCAGCTGCGCCGCGCGGGCTTCGCCGTCGAGCGCCATCTCGCGGCGCTCTACATCCCCCCCACCTCGCGCCGGTTCTGGCTGCGCTCGGCCCCGGTCTGGGAACGGCTGGGCGGGCGCATCTCGTCGGTCTTCGCGGGCGGGGTGCTGCTGGTCGAGGCCTCGCGACAGGTTCACGCGCCCACCAAGGGCGGCCTGGCCGAGGTGGTGAAGAAGCCGCTGAAGGTGCTGGAAGGCGTGGGTCAGCCGGTGCCGAGCCCCGGCATGCCCGCCGGCAGCCGCGCGACCCCGCGCTGACCCCGCCAGCCCCGTCCCGCGGCCCGGGCGGGGAATCAAACCGCCCGCCGGCCACCGGCTTTCCCCGGCCGCGGTCCGCCGGGGCGGGCAGGATCGGGGGCGTTAGCGCCCACAGCCGCGGCCGCATTTCCGGCCCCCGGCGCCGGAGCATCAAAACCCGAACAAAACAAGGCTTTTCGTGGTAACAAGCTGTTGACCTTCGCGGTTGCGGCAGGGGCGGCGGTCTGCTACACCCGCGCCGGAATTGAGGTGCGCGCGGCCCGCGCGTGCCACGGGTCGCCCTACGTCCGCCGCGGCGGGCCGCGGGCAATGACATCGGAAGGGTGGACGTGTCCGAACCAGCTTCGATCTCCGCAAGCATCGCCTCGCGCTATGCGACGGCCGTTTTCGACCTCGCCCGCGACGGCGGCAGCCTTGCGGCGCTGGAAGCCGATGTCGCCGCCCTCGAAGAGACGCTGAAGGACAGCGCCGAGTTCCGCGACCTGATCTCCTCGCCGGTCTATGGCCGGGACGAGCAGGGGCGGGCGATCGCGGCCATCGCCGGGCGAATGGGCCTGTCGCAGATCCTGGCCAATACCCTGGCGCTGATGGCCGGCAAGCGCCGGCTGTTCGTGCTGCCGCAGCTGCTGTCCGCGCTGCAGGACCGCATCGCGGCCGAGAAGGGCGAGGCCACCGCCGAGGTGCGCAGCGCCGTCGCGCTGACCGAGGCGCAGTCCGGCCGCCTGGCCGAGGCACTGTCGAAGACCGCGGGCAAGACCGTGAAACTGAACACGACCGTCGATGAAAGCCTCATCGGCGGTCTCGTCGTCAAGCTGGGCTCGAAGATGATCGACACCTCGGTCGCCTCGAAGCTCGCGTCCCTCCAGAATGCCATGAAAGAGGTCGGATAATGGGAATCCAAGCAGCCGAGATCTCTGCGATCCTCAAGGAGCAGATCCGGAACTTCGGTCAGGAAGCGGAAGTCGCCGAAGTGGGCCGCGTGCTCTCGGTCGGTGACGGTATCGCCCGTGTCCACGGCCTCGACAACGTCCAGGCCGGCGAGATGGTCGAGTTTCCCGGCGGCATCCGCGGGATGGCGCTGAACCTCGAGGTCGACAACGTCGGTATCGTGATCTTCGGGTCGGACCGCGACATCAAGGAAGGCGATGTCGTCAAGCGTACCCAGTCCATCGTGGACGTGCCCTGCGGCGACGGCCTGCTGGGCCGGGTGGTCGATGCGCTCGGCAACCCGATCGACGGCAAGGGCCCGATCGCCTTCGCCGAACGCCGGATCGCCGACGTGAAGGCCCCGGGCATCATCCCGCGCAAGTCGGTGCATGAACCGATGGCGACCGGCCTGAAGGCCATCGACGCGATGATCCCGGTGGGCCGCGGCCAGCGCGAGCTGATCATCGGCGACCGGCAGACCGGCAAGACCGCCATCGCGCTGGACACCATCCTGAACCAGAAGTCCTATAACGAGGCCGCCGGTTCGGACGAGAGCAAGAAGCTCTACTGCATCTATGTCGCCGTGGGGCAGAAGCGGTCCACCGTCGCCCAGCTGGTGAAGAAGCTCGAGGAAACCGGCGCGATGGCCTATACCATCGTCGTGGCCGCCACCGCCTCTGACCCGGCGCCGATGCAGTTCCTCGCCCCCTATGCCGCGACCGCGATGGCGGAATTCTTCCGCGACAACGGCCGCCACGGCCTGATCATCTATGATGACCTGTCCAAGCAGGCGGTCGCCTACCGCCAGATGTCGCTGCTGCTGCGCCGTCCGCCGGGGCGCGAAGCCTATCCGGGCGACGTGTTCTACCTGCACTCGCGCCTGCTGGAGCGTTCGGCCAAGCTGAACGAGGATTTCGGCGCCGGCTCGCTGACCGCGCTGCCGATCATCGAGACGCAGGCGGGCGACGTGTCGGCCTATATCCCGACCAACGTGATCTCGATCACCGACGGCCAGATCTTCCTCGAGACCGAACTGTTCTACCAGGGCATCCGTCCGGCGGTGAACACCGGCCTGTCGGTCAGCCGCGTGGGTTCGTCGGCGCAGACCTCGGCGATGAAGTCGGTCGCCGGCCCGGTGAAGCTGGAACTGGCGCAGTACCGCGAAATGGCGGCCTTCGCGCAGTTCGGCTCGGACCTCGACGCGGCGACGCAGAAACTGCTGAACCGCGGCGCGCGCCTGACCGAGCTGATGAAGCAGCCGCAATATTCGCCGATGACCAATGCCGAGATCGTCGTGGTCATCTTCGCGGGCACCAAGGGCTATCTCGACTCCGTTCCGGTCCGGGATGTCGGCCGCTGGGAAGCGGGCCTGCTGGCCTATCTGCGCAACAACCGCAGGGACCTGCTGGACGACATCACCCAGAACGACCGCAAGGTGGCGGGCGACCTTGAAAAGTCGATCCGCGCCGCGCTGGACGAGTACGCCAAGACCTTCGCCTGAGCGGGGGAGAGGACAGGGTTATGCCTAGCCTTAAGGATCTGAAGAACCGGATCGGAAGCGTGAAATCCACGCGGAAGATCACCAAGGCGATGCAGATGGTCGCCGCGGCAAAGCTGCGCCGCGCGCAGGAGGCCGCCGAGGCCGCCCGTCCCTATGCCGAACGCATGGATGCGGTGGTCGCGGGTCTGGCCGCCTCGGTCGCGGGTTCGGAAGGCGCGCCGCGCCTTCTGGCCGGCACCGGCCGCGACCAGGTGCATCTGCTGGTGGTGATGACCTCGGAACGCGGGCTGTGCGGCGGGTTCAACACCTCGATCGTGCGTCTGGCCCGCCTGCGGATCGCCGAACTGCTGGCGGCCGGCAAGACGGTGAAGATCATCACCGTCGGCAAGAAGGGCCGCGAACAGCTGAAGCGCGACTATGGCCAGCTGTTCGTCGAGCATGTCGACCTGAGCGAGGTCAAGAAGCTGGGCTATGACACGGCGCAGCGGATCGCCCGCGACGTGCTGTCCCGCTTCGACGCCGGCGAATTCGATGTGGCGACGATCTTCTTCAACCGCTTCCGGTCGGTCATCTCGCAGATCCCGACCGCGCAGCAGATCATTCCGGCCCAGATCGACACCGCCGCCGCCGGGGGCGAATCCGCGCTTTACGACTACGAGCCGTCGGAGGAAGGCATCCTCGCCGACCTGCTGCCGCGCTCGGTGGCGACGCAGGTCTTTGCGGCGCTGCTGGAAAACGCCGCCTCGGAACAGGGCGCGCGGATGAGCGCGATGGACAACGCCACCCGCAACGCGGGCGAGATGATCAACAAGCTGACGATCGTCTACAACCGCTCGCGTCAGGCTGCGATCACCAAGGAACTGATCGAAATCATTTCGGGCGCCGAGGCGCTCTGACGGAACCGGAGAAACCACATGGCAAAAGCAACTGGCAAAGTCACGCAGGTGATCGGCGCCGTCGTCGACGTGCAGTTCGATGACCATCTTCCGGCGATCCTCAACGCGCTGGAAACCGAAAACAACGGCAAGCGTCTGGTGCTGGAAGTGGCCCAGCACCTGGGCGAGAACACCGTGCGCGCCATCGCGATGGACGCGACCGAAGGTCTGGTCCGCGGCGCCCCCGTGACCGACCTCGGCGCGCCGATCACCGTGCCGGTGGGCGACGCGACGCTGGGCCGGATCCTGAACGTCATCGGCGAGCCGGTGGACGAGAAGGGCCCCGTCGCGATGACGGAAACCCGCGCCATCCACCAGCAGGCGCCGGATTTCGCCGAACAGTCGACGGAAAGCGAGATCCTCGTCACCGGCATCAAGGTCATCGACCTGCTGGCCCCCTATTCCAAGGGCGGCAAGATCGGGCTGTTCGGCGGCGCCGGCGTGGGCAAGACGGTTCTGATCATGGAACTGATCAACAACATCGCCAAGGTGCACTCGGGCTATTCGGTGTTCGCGGGCGTCGGTGAACGCACCCGCGAGGGCAACGACCTCTATCACGAGATGATCGAGTCGGGCGTCATCAACACCGAGAACCTGGCGGAATCCAAGGTGGCGCTGGTCTACGGCCAGATGAACGAACCGCCGGGCGCCCGCGCCCGTGTCGCGCTGACCGGCCTGACGCTGGCCGAACAGTTCCGCGACATGTCGGGGACCGACGTGCTGTTCTTCGTCGACAACATCTTCCGCTTCACCCAGGCGGGGTCGGAAGTGTCGGCGCTGCTCGGCCGTATCCCCTCGGCCGTGGGCTACCAGCCGACGCTGGCCACCGACATGGGCGCGCTGCAGGAACGCATCACCTCGACCAAGAAGGGCTCGATCACCTCGGTGCAGGCGATCTACGTGCCGGCCGACGACCTGACCGACCCGGCGCCGGCCACCTCCTTCGCCCACCTCGACGCGACCACCACGCTCAGCCGCGCGATCTCGGAACTGGGGATCTACCCGGCCGTGGACCCGCTCGACTCGACCTCGCGCCTGATGGACCCGACGATCGTCGGCGAAGAGCATTACGGCGTCGCCCGTTCGGTGCAGAACATCCTTCAGCGTTACAAGTCGCTGCAGGACATCATCGCCATCCTCGGCATGGACGAACTGTCGGAAGAGGACAAGCTGACCGTGGCCCGCGCCCGGAAGATCCAGCGCTTCCTCAGCCAGCCCTTCGACGTGGCGAAGGTCTTCACCGGCGCCGACGGCAAGCAGGTGCCGCTGGAAGACACGATCAAGTCGTTCAAGGCGGTCGTCGCCGGCGAGTATGACCATCTGCCCGAAGCCGCCTTCTACATGGTCGGCGGCATCGAGGAAGTCGTGGCCAAGGCCGAGCGTCTCGCCGCGGCCGCGGCGTAAGGGGGCGACATGGCCGACACGATGCAGTTCGACCTCGTCTCGCCGGAACGGAAGCTCGCTTCCGTGCAGGCGCGCGAGGTGCGCATCCCGGGCAGCGAGGGTGATCTCACCGCGATGCCGGGCCATGCGCCGATGATAACGACCCTGCGGCCGGGCATCCTGACCGTCGTCTCGGCCGAAGGGACGGCAGACTATCTGGTCACCGGCGGCTTCGCCGAAGTGGGCGGCGACAGCGTCTCGGTCCTGGCCGAACGCAGCCTTCCGACCGACGAGATGACGCAGACCGTCTATGCCGAGATGCTGGCCGAGGCGAAGCGCGCCCATGAGGAAGCCCACCACACCGGGGCCGAGGGCGCGGTCGAGGCGGCGGCAAAACTTCTGGCCGACATGGTGGCCGTGGGCACCCATATCGGTCTGGACCCGAACCAGGCCTCGCTCTGACATCTTCTGAAGTTCTGTTGAAAAGCCCCGGACAATCCGGGGCTTTTCGCGTTTCGGGGCCCTTCCTAGCCGGGCGGTTGCGCGGCATGATCGCGGTCTGCCACCGTCGCGCGGGAGGGACGATGCGCCGCCTGAACAAGCATCTGATCGGCGTCGATCAGGGATCGGTCCTGATGTTTTCCGATTTCGAATCCGGCGGGCCGATGTGGACGGGCACCGGCCCGCGCGAAAGCCGCCAGGGCGTCCGCTTCGCCGCGGCCTTCGCCCGCCCGCCGGCGGTTCAGGTCGCCGTCACGATGTGGGACAGCGACCGCCGCACCAACCAGCGCTGCGACCTGACCGCCGAGGCCGTCACCGCCGCCGGCTTCACCCTCGTCTTCCGCACCTGGGGCGACAGCCGCGTTGCCCGGCTGCGGGCCGACTGGCTGGCGATCGGCGAGCTGCCGGACGAGGACGACTGGGACGTGGCCTGAACGCGGCGGGCGGCTTGCAGGATGGCAATCCTTGCCATAGCTTGCCATAAGCGGAGGTGCCCTATGGCCAGCATGAACATTTCCCTGCCGCAGCAGATGCGCGACTGGGTCGAGGAACAGGCCGCCAGCGGCCGCTATGCCAATGCCAGCGACTACATGCGCGACCTGATCCGCCGAGATCAGGAGAGGCGTTCCGCGGGCGAAGCCCTGCGTCGGCTGGCGGAAGAGGCAGAGGCGGGCGGCTTCGTCGAGGATTTCGATCCCGCGGCTTTTCGCAAGGCGCTGATGAACCGGAATGCCTGACTATCGCCTGTCCCGCGCGGCTGCTGCCGATCTGCGCGACATCTGGCTGACGGGCGAACAGCGGTGGGGCAGGGCCGTGGCGGGCGCCTATTACGACCGCCTGATCGCGGCGATGGAGTTGATTGCGGCCAATCCCCGAATGAACCGGCTGCGCCGCGACGTTGCCCATGGCTTGCGCCTGCATCCCTGCGGCGCCCATGTCATTCTTTACCGCGACGAGCCGGTGTCGGTCCTCAGGATCCTGCACCACCGGCAGCATCTGCTGCAGGCGCTCGAGGAGTAAGCCTCACTCCCGCGAATAGAGCCCCTCGTAGATCGGCACCAGCGTATCCGTCTCGAACAGCGAGCTGACCGAGGTGCCGTTCCAGGTGTTCAGGATCGCCTGCGCGAACATCGGGGCGGTGGGGACGATGCGGATGTTCGGCGCGGCCTTGACCGGGGCGGTGGGCTCGATGGAATCGGTGATCACGAGGCTCTTCATCACCGATTTCGAGATGCGTTCCACCGCCGGACCCGACAGCACGCCATGGCTGATATAGCTGTGCACCTCGGCCGCGCCGGCCGAGACCAGCACCTCGGCCGCCTTGCACAGCGTCCCCGCCGTGTCGCAGATGTCGTCCACGATGATGCAGGTCTTGCCCTCGACATCGCCGATCACCGTCATCTCGGCCACCTCGCCGGCGCGTTCGCGCCGCTTGTCGACGATGGCCAGCGGCGCGTTGATCCGCTTGGCGATCTCGCGCGCGCGGGCCACCCCGCCCACATCCGGCGAGACGATCATCAGGTCGTCCATCCGGCCCTTGAAGTTGTGCTCGATATCCAGCGCGAAGACCGGCGCGGCATAAAGGTTGTCCACCGGGATGTCGAAGAAGCCCTGGATCTGCGCGGCATGCAGGTCCAGCGTCAGGACCCGGTCCACCCCCGCCGTGGTCAGCAGGTTCGCCACCAGCTTGGCCGAGATCGGGGTGCGCGCCTTCGACCGGCGGTCCTGCCGCGCATACCCGAAATACGGGATCACCGCCGTGATCCGCGCCGCCGAGGACCGTTTCAGCGCGTCGGTGATGATCAGCAGTTCCATCAGGTTGTCGTTCGCGGGGTTCGAGGTCGGCTGGATCACGAACATGTCCTCGCCGCGGACATTCTCGTAGACCTCGACGAAGATCTCCTGATCGTTGAACCGTTCCACCCGGGCCTCGACCAGTCCCACGGACATGCCCCGATGCATCGACATCCGCCGCGCGATCGAGGTCGCCAGCGGTCTGTTGGCATTGCCGGAAATCAGTTTCGGCTCGGTCATCACGGGCATGGGGCGATCCTTGGCAGCAGGGACAGGGCGGGGGCAGCGTCGCGTGACGGATTCGCGACATTGCCCCCGCCTTAGCACCGGGCTAGCCTTGCCGCAAACCGTCGCCAGCCCGGCCGCCGCGACGGCCGGAAGGACAGCCCCCATGACCCTTGCGCCGACCCTCGCCCCGACCCTGCCCGCTGCCGATGCGCTGGCCTGCCACCGGCTGGGGCAGGGGCCGCGCCCGGGGGTGGCGGTGCATTGCTCGCTGGCCAATGCCTTCGCCTGGGGGCCGCTGATGCAGATCATGGCGTCCGACCTGACGGTGGAGGCCATCGACCTGCCCGGCCATGGCGCCTCGCCGGACTGGACGGCGGATCAGGGCGGCTTTGCAGAGGTTGCGGTCGCGGGCGCGCTGGCGCGGCTCGACGCGGCAGAGGGGCCGGTGGACCTGATCGGCCATTCCTTCGGCGCGCTGGCGGCGCTCGGCGCGGCGCTGGCCCGGCCAGGTGCGGTGCGCAGCCTGACGCTGATCGAACCGGTGCTGTTCGCGGCCCTGCGCGACAGCCCCGACTGGGACGCCTACCGCGCGGCGATGGCCGGCTTCGCCACGGCCTGGGAGGCCGGCGACCGCGAGGCCGCGGCCCGCGCCTTCATGGCGGTCTGGGGCAATGGCGCGGCATGGGAGGATCTGCCCCTGCCGCAGCGCGCGGCCTTCGCCCGCCGCATCCACCTGATCCTCGCCATCCTGCCCGCGAACGAGGGCGACAGCCTCGGCCTGCTGCGGCCCGGCGGGCTCGAGTCGCTGACCATGCCGGTGCTTCTGGTCGAGGGCGCGCGCTCGCCGGCCTCGATCCCGGCGGTGCTGGACCGGCTGCAGGCGCGGCTACCGCAGGCGACCCGTGCGGTGGTGCCGGAGGCGGGGCACATGCTGCCCCTGACCCATCCCGCGGCCCTGGCCGGGCTGCTGCGCGACCTCTTCAGCCGCGGATAGACGCGAGCAGCCCCTCGACCTCGGCCGCGGTGGTGGACCAGGAACAGACCAGCCGCGCCGCCAGCGCCTCGTGATCCGGCCCCTCCATCGACTGGTCGCCCGGCCACAGGTAATAGGCCGCGCCCGCCGCCTGCGCCCGGCGATGCGCCGCGCGGGGGAAGGCGGCGAAGACGGCATTCGCCTCGGCCGGATGCACGAGGCTCGCCCCCGGTATCGCCATCAGCCCCTGCGCCAGCCGCGCCGCCGCGTCATTGGCCTGCCGCGCCAGCCGCAGCCACAGGCCATCGGCCAGATAGGCCTCCATCTGCGCCGACAGGAAGCGGTGCTTGGAGAAGAGATGCCCGCCGCGCTTTCGCCGCAGCTCGAACTCGCGGGCGCGGGCGGGATTGAAGATCACCACCGCCTCGACCCCCATGCAGCCGTTCTTGGTGCCGCCGAAGGACAGCACGTCCACCCCTGCCCGCCAGGTCATCTCGGCCGGGCTGGCCCCGGTCGCCACGATCGCGTTGGCGAAGCGCGCCCCGTCCATATGCACCGGCAGGCCATAGCGCCGCGCCACATCGGCCAGCGCCTTCACGTCGCGCGGGAAATAGACGGTGCCGTTCTCGGTGGCATTGGTCAGGCTGACCATGCCGCGCTGGACGTTATGGATGCCGCCGCGCCCGGTGAAGGCAATGGCGCGGTCCAGCGCCTCGGGCGTCATCCGCGCATGGGGGCCATCGACCAGCACCAGCTTGGACCCCCCGGTATAGAATTCCGGCGCGCCGCATTCGTCTTCCTCGATATGGGCGTTGCGATGGCAGAAGACCGCGCCCCAGGGCTGGGTCAGGATCGCCAGCGACAGCGCATTGGCCGCGGTGCCGGTCGCCACCAGATAGACCGCCGCCTCGGGCGCCTCGAACAAGTCGCGGATCGCCGCCCGCACCCGGTCCATGATCGCGTCATTGCCATAGGGCATCGCCGCGCCGCTGTTGGCGGCGACCAGCGCCGCCATCACCTCGGGCGCCGCGGCCGAGGTGTTGTCGGAGGCGAAGTTCATCGGCGGGGTATCGGTCGCGGTCATGGTGGCCTTCTCACAGGTCTTCGATGATGTGGTCTTCCCAGTCCTCTTCCGGGACCTCGAATTCCGGCACGGTGCGGCCGCGCATCGACTGGCCGGCCGCATGCACGCTGTCGGGGTCGCCGGTCAGCAGCGGGTGCCAGCCGGGCAGGGGCCGGCCCTCGTGCCGCAGCCGGTAGGCGCAGGTCGAGGGCATCCAGTAGGCGATGTCGCCGATGCTGCCGGGCGTCAGCCGCACGCAGTCGGGCACGAACTGGTGGCGGATCTCGTAGTTGGAGCAGCGGCAGCTCTCGCCGTCCAGCAGCCGGCAGGCGAGGTTGGTGAAGGCAACCTCGCCGGTATCCTCGAACTCGATCTTGTTCAGGCAGCACTTGCCGCAGCCGTCGCACAGCGCCTCCCATTCGACCGGGGTCAGCCGGGCGAGCGGCAGTTCCCAGAAGCGGGGGCGCGGGGCGGCGGACCGCTGGGCGGCACGGCGGAAGGCGGGCGGGGCAGGGCGGGTCATGGCGGCGGAGACTGGCGCAAACGGACCCGAAAGAAAAGGCCCGCCGCCGTCACGTCCCCGCGCGCGGCGGCGGCCCCATCTTCTGTTAGAAAATATCCCGGGGGGAGGCCCGGAACGGGCCGGGGGGCAGCGCCCCCCGCTCCGGCCCCGTCAGAGCGCCGACAGGATGTCGCGCGCCCGGTCGCAATCGGCCTGCATCTGGTCGAGCAGCCCCTGCAGCCCGTCGAAGACCATCTCGGGGCGCAGGAACTCGACGAAGCCCACCGACAGCTGCTGGCCGTAGAGGTCGCCGGAGAAGTCGAGCAGGAAGGTTTCGAGATTCGGCGCGTTGACCCCGAACATCGGCCGCACGCCGAGGCTCGCCGCGCCGCCATAGGTGCCGGCCTGCGGGCCGGTCAGCACGTCCACCGTCACCGCATAGACCCCGAGCCGGGGCAGGTGCAGCCCCTCTACCGCCATGTTCGCGGTCGGATAGCCCAGTTCGCGCCCCCGCTTTTCGCCATGGATCACCGCGCCGTCGATCCGGTGCCAGTGGCCCAGCATCCCCGCCGCCTCGCGCGGGCGGCCCTCGGCCAGCGCGGCGCGGATCGCGGTCGACGAGATCTCGTGCCCCTGCTGGCCCACCAGTTCGGCCAGGGTCACGCCGAAGCCCATTCCGGCGCCGAGGTCGCGCAGCATCCCGGCGGTGCCGGCGCGGTCCTTGCCGAAGCAGAAATCCTGCCCCACCGTCACATGCCGCACCCCCAGCCCGCCCACCAGCACCTCGCGGACGAAGGCCTCGGCGGGCATCGCCGCCAGCGTGGCGTCGAAGGGCAGTTCGTAGAGCCGTTCCACCGCCAGCTTCTGCAGCCGGTGCGCGCGGCTGGTCGCGTCCATCAGCCGGAAGGGCGGCGCGTCGGGGGCGAAGAACTGCCGGGGATGCGGCTCGAAGGTCACGACGCCAAGCGGCGCGCCGATGGCCGCGCCCTCGGCCCGCGCGATGTCGATCACCGCGCGATGTCCCAGATGCACCCCGTCGAAGTTGCCCATCGCCACCGAGGCGCCCCGGCCCTCGGCCGGAATCCCCGTCCATGTGCTGAACGTCCGCATCGTCCCCCAGGGCGGGAGGCCCGCCGGATCAGTCGCTGGCGCCCGGCGCGGATGCGGCCGGGCTGCCCTCGGGCCGAGGTATCGCCCAGCCGGGGGCGGGTTGCAAGATCGCGCCGTCCCGGGCCGAGGGGTCAGCGCAACCGGCCGATGGCATAGGCCGGCGACAGGCCCCGCGCTGCCAGCCAGTCGGCCAGCCGGGCCGGGTCGGGGGCCTCGACATCCGCGCCGAAGGACTCGGCGGCAAGGCCCCCGGTCACGAAGATCGTGTCGATCCCCTGCGCCAGCCCGCCCTCGACATCCGTATGGATGCCGTCGCCCACCGCCAGCAGCCGCGGCTCGGCCGGGCCGCCCGCCGCCGCCAGCCGCCGCCGGGCGAGGTCGTAGACCGGCGCATGGGGCTTGCCGAAATAGAGGCTCTCGCCGCCCAGTTCGGTGTAAAGCTGCGCCAGCGCGCCGGCGCAGTAGATGCGCTTGTCGCCCATGTCGACCACGATGTCGGGATTGGCGCAAAGAAGCTTCAGCCCCCGGTCGCGCGCCTGTTCCAGCCTCAGGCGATAGTGGTCCGGCGTCTCGGTCAGGTCGTCGAACAGGCCGGTGCAGACCACGCCCTCCGCCGCGTCCAGATCGACGCGGACCACTGGGGGCGCGTCCGCGCGTTCGGGCGGGACGGCGAAGAAGCCCTTGTCCTTCTCGGGGCCGAGGAACCAGACGTTGCGCCCGACCACGCCCGCGAACATCGCGTCCCGCGCCGCATCGCCCGAGGAGACGACGATGTCCCAGGCGTCGCGGGGCACGCCCATCCGGTCCAGCTGTTCGACGACCAGTGCATTGGGGCGCGGCGCATTGGTCAGCAGCACCACCCGGCCGCCGCCGCGGCGGAAGTCCTGCAGCGCGGCGACGGCGGCAGGGTAGGGGGCGACGCCGTTGTGCAGGCAGCCCCACAGGTCGCAGAGCAGCGCGTCATAGCCGGCGGCGATGTCGGAGAGGGAAGACAGGATGCGGGTCATCGGGGCTCCGGCACGATGGGGGAGGATCGGGGGTCGGGTCAGGGCTGGCGCGGCAAGCCATAGCCGCCCGGCCCGCCGGAGGGAAGGCCGGGTGGCGGATCGGGACGGGGGTGGCGATAGACCAGATCGCCCGGATCGGGGCGGGCCGCGTCCGGGTCCGGCACCGCCCCCAGCCGTTCCGCCAGCCGGCGCGAGCGGTGATTGTCGGGGTCGATTTAGCTGACCAGCGTCGGCAGGCCCCGGGTCAGGAAGGCCCAGTCCCTGAGCGCCGTCGCCGCCTCGAAGGCATAGCCCCGGCCCTCGTGGCCCGCATAGACCAGCCAGCCCAGTTCCGGTTCGGGAAAGAGCGGCCCCCGGTTCAGCCCGACCTGGCCGACGGTGGTGCCATCCGGCAGGTCGATGCTGAGCGCGCCCAGCCCGAACAGCGCCCATTGCGCGATGTCGTGGCAGAACAGCCCCCAGGCCATCGGGATCGCGAAGGGCCCGCCCATATGCACCGCCCGGTCCGAGGCCATCAGCCGCGCATAGTCGGGGAAGTCCTCGACCCGTGGCGGGCGCAGCCGCAGCCGCGGCGTGATCAGCGTGGGGGCGTCGACGGGCATGGGTCCGGGTGTTCCGGTCGCGGGATCGCCCGGGCGCGCGTCCCGCCCCGGCCGGTCTTCCGCGATCGGGTCTTCCGCGATCGGGTCTTTCGCGATCAGACCTTCAGCGCGGGGATGATCTGCTTCTTGCGGCTCATGATGCCGGGCAGCACCACGGTATCGCCGGTGACCGTGCAGGCGAACGACGCCTCGGCGATGGTCTTGACCAGATCGTTCGGCACCAAAAGCGTCGCCTCTTCCTTCAGGATGTCCACGATGAACAGCAGCACCTGATCGGCCTTGTCCTCGGCGGCGACGCCGGGCATCGCGGCCATCAGCGCATCCTTGCGCGCCAGCAGCACCTGCGGCGCGGTGGTTTCCAGCACCGAGACGCGCAGGTCCTTGCCATCGACGGTGTATTCCTTCGAATCCATCCGCAGCAGTTCGGCATCCGAGAAGGCCGAGACATCGGACTTGGCCGCGAACATCTCGGCGGCGAAGTCGGGGATCGACAGGCCCAGATCGGCGGCCAGCGCCTCGGCCACCGAGCGGTCATGCGCCGTGGTGGTGGGCGAACGGAATTCCAGCGTGTCGGACAGGATGCAGGACAGCATCGCGCCCTTGATCGCCTTCGGCGCACCGGCCAGATCGTCGCCCATCAGGTCGTGCATGATGGTGGCGGTGCAGGCCAGCGGCCGGATGGTGATGTCGATGGGCGACTTCGTCTTGAGTCCGCCGACCAGCATGTGATGGTCGATGATCGCGGTGATCTTCGCCTCGTTGACCGAGGGCGGCAGTTCGGCCGGGTTGTTGGTGTCGACGATGACGACCTCATCCTCGGCGCTGACATCGGAGATGATCTCGGGCTTCGGCAGATCCCAGTGGCGCAGCACGAAGGCGGCCTCGGTGTTGGGCTCGCCCAGCAGGACGGCCGTGGCCGGGGTGCCCTTCACCTCGGACAGGTACCAGGCCCAGATGATGGGCGAACCGGTCGAGTCCGTGTCGGGGGATTTGTGGCCGAAAACCTTGATCATGATCTGTCCCTTGTGGTTCGGCGCCCGTGGCTTCGGCGGGGTGCGAAGCGGGGCACGGCGTTGCGCCCGCCTTATAGGCGGTGCGGCGCGGGTTGTCACCGCCGCGAAAGCGCGCGCCGTGAGACGCCTCGTCAGGCGCGCCCTCAGCCCAGGGGCGTCTGCTGGTGCTGGACGATCTGCCAGTCGGTGCCGCGCTGCACCCAGGTCGAGGTGCAGCAGACCCGCCAAGGGTCGCCGCTGTCGCGCAGGGCGGTCGCCAGATAGCCGAGCACGGCCATGCCGTCGGTTTCCGCCAGCCGCCGCCCCTCGATCGCCACCTCGCGCCAGCGCGGGGCCGCCTCCACCGCGGCGAGGATGTCCTCGCCCATCATCAGGCCCGCACCGGGGAAGGCCATCAGGCACATCGGATGCATCAGCCGGCGATAGGCGGCGGGCCCGCCGGTCCAGAGCGAGTCTTCGAGCGGCCAGAGCGGCGAATCCATTGCAACCTCCTTCGGCGCGTGCCGGCGCGACATCGCCGGCGGGCATGTTCTGCGGGCCAACGCCCTGCCGCCCGCCGGCGTTCCGGCGTCGCGGCGAGGTGGGTCCAGAAGCCGGGTGCCGCGCCTGTCCGCCGGCCCGCGTCCTTCCCCCCAAATCCTCCGATCACGGGTGTTGACACAACCGCGCGATCCGCCTAACTCTGCAGCGCGTTAGCACTCGCCTGCTGTGAGTGATAACGCTTCAGAATTGAACCTGGACCCCAGAGGGAGTGTTACCAGATGGCGTTCAAACCGCTTCATGACCGGGTGCTGGTCAAGCGCGTGCAGAGCGAGGAAAAGACCAAGGGCGGTCTGATCATCCCCGACAACGCGAAAGAGAAACCGGCCGAGGGCGAGATCGTCGCCGTGGGCGAGGGCGCCCGCAAGGATTCGGGCGAGCTGATCGCGATGGCCGTGAAGGCCGGCGACCGGGTGCTGTTCGGCAAGTGGTCGGGCACCGAAGTGACCGTCGACGGCGAAGAGCTGCTGATCATGAAGGAAAGCGACATCCTCGGCATCATCGCCTGAGGACGCCTTTCCAACCGCAACCAGACAGACAGGAGCAATTCCGATGGCTGCCAAGGAAGTCAAGTTCGAGACCGATGCCCGTTCGCGCATGCTGCGCGGCGTGAACATCCTCGCCGACGCCGTGAAGGTCACGCTGGGCCCGAAAGGCCGCAACGTGGTGATCGAAAAGTCGTTCGGCGCCCCGCGCATCACCAAGGACGGCGTCTCCGTCGCCAAGGAAATCGAACTGGAAGACAAGTTCGAGAACATGGGCGCGCAGATGGTGAAAGAAGTCGCCTCGCGCACCAATGACGAGGCCGGCGACGGCACCACCACCGCCACGGTGCTGGCCCAGGCCATCATCAAGGAAGGCATGAAGTCGGTCGCGGCCGGCATGAACCCGATGGACCTGAAGCGCGGCATCGACCTCGCCACCACCAAGGTCGTCGAGGCGATCAAGGCCGCCGCGCGTCCGGTCAAGGACAGCGACGAAGTCGCCCAGGTCGGCACCATCTCGGCCAATGGCGAGGCCTTCATCGGCCGCCAGATCGCCGACGCGATGCAGAAGGTCGGCAACGAGGGTGTGATCACCGTCGAAGAGAACAAGGGCATGGAGACGGAAGTCGAAGTGGTCGAGGGCATGCAGTTCGACCGCGGCTACCTCTCGCCCTATTTCGTCACCAACCCGGAAAAGATGATCGCCGATCTGGAAGACGCGGTCATCCTGCTGCACGAGAAGAAACTCTCGTCGCTGCAGCCGATGGTGCCGCTGCTGGAATCGGTGATCCAGTCGCAAAAGCCGCTGCTGATCGTGGCCGAGGACGTGGAAGGCGAGGCCCTGGCCACGCTGGTCGTCAACAAGCTGCGCGGCGGCCTGAAGATCGCCGCCGTCAAGGCCCCGGGCTTCGGCGACCGCCGCAAGGCCATGCTGCAGGACATCGCGATCCTGACCGGCGGCCAGGTGATCTCGGAAGACCTCGGCATGAAGCTCGAGAATGTCACCATCGACATGCTCGGCCGCGCCAAGAAGGTGTCGATCTCGAAGGACAACACCACCATCGTCGACGGCGCCGGTGACAAGTCCGAGATCGAGGCCCGCGTCGGCCAGATCCGCACGCAGATCGAGGAGACCACCTCGGACTACGACCGCGAGAAGCTGCAGGAGCGTGTGGCCAAGCTGGCGGGCGGCGTCGCCGTCATCCGCGTCGGCGGCATGACCGAAGTCGAGGTGAAAGAGCGCAAGGACCGCGTCGATGACGCCCTGAACGCGACCCGTGCGGCCGTGCAGGAAGGCATCGTCGTCGGCGGCGGCGTGGCCCTGATCCAGGCCGGCAAGGCGCTGGATGGGCTGACCGGCGCCAATGGCGACCAGGACGCGGGTATCGCCATCGTCCGCAAGGCGATCGAGGCGCCGCTGCGTCAGATCGCGACCAACTCGGGCGTCGACGGCGCCGTGGTGGCCGGCAAGGTCCGCGAATCGAACGACCTCGCCTTCGGCTTCAACGCGCAGACCGAAGAATACGGCGACATGTTCGCCTTCGGCGTCATCGACCCGGCCAAGGTCGTCCGCACCGCGCTGGAAGATGCGGCCTCGGTCGCCGGCCTGCTGATCACCACCGAGGCGATGGTGGCCGAGAAGCCGAAGGCCGATGCCCCCGCCGGCGGCGGCATGGGCGGCATGGGCGGCATGGACGGCATGATGTAAGCCGTCCCGTTCGGGCTACGATACGGAATGGGGCCCCGCGCGGGGCCCCTTTTCTTTGGCGACCGCCGCCTTCGGGTGATATGACCGCGGTTGGGGGCGACGGCATGGCGACAGCGCGCGGGGCGCGCGCAGCCCAGGACAGGATCGGCCGCATGTGGCTCTATCAGGCGCTGTCGCGCCTCTTTCCGCACAGTTACACGGCGAAGGTCATCTCGGTGGCTTTCGTGGGGGTGCATCTGCCGCTGCTGGCCGTGCTGGCCGCGATGCTGGCCGGCGAGGAGACGCTGGCGGCGCAGGCCCATGTGCTGTTCGCCGCCCTGGGGGCGACGCTGGTGGCGACCGGCGCCACCATCCTTGCGCTGCGCGCGGTCCTGCGGCCCGTCTATCGCATCGACGCTGCCATCCGCCGCTTCGAGGAGACGGGCGAGGTGCACCCGCTGCCCTCGGGCCTGGGCGACCAGCCGGGCCGGATCATGGACGCGACCAACCGGCTGATCCTGTCCATCGAATCCGAGGTGGACGCGACCCGCCGCGCGGCGCTGACCGATCCGATGACCGGTCTTCTGAACCGCCGGGGCCTGGCCGAGAAGATCCGGGGCCCCGCGCCCTCGGGCGGAGCGATGGCGATGCTGGCGATCGACGGCTTCGCGGAGCTTGCCGCGCGCCATGGCGAGGCCGAGGCGAACGGGCTGCTGCGCGACCTCGGCCGGCTGCTGGCCGGCACCCTGCGCAGCGGCGACGTGCTGGCCCGGGCAGGGGGCGAGGAGTTCGCCGTCTTCCTGCCCCGGCTCGGCATCGGCGAGGCCCGCGAGGCGGCGGAACGGCTGCGCGGCGTGATCTCGCGCCAGCTCGGCCGCGAGGGCTGGCCGGTGACGGTGTCCATCGGGCTGGCGATGGCGCGCCGCGACCTCGACCGCGAAGCGCTGATGGTCGAGGCGGAAGGCGCGCTGGCCGAGGCGCGCGCCGGCGGCAGCAACCGGATCTGCGTGGCGGTGATCGCGCAGGGGGGCCTGTCGACCGCCTGACCGCCCGCATTGCCGCGGCCGTTCAACCCACACGGAACTGCCGCCTGCCGGGCGGCGTTCCCCGGCGCCGGTCCTTCCCGCCGGCCCCTCCAGAGGATGCGCGATGAAGCTGTTCCAGTGCCAGTGCTGCGGTCAGGTGCTGCATTTCGAGAATACCGTCTGCCTGCGCTGCAACCGGAACGTGGGCTACCTGCCCGACGCCGACCGGATGCTGGCGGTCGAGGCGGAGGGGCCGGTCTGGCGCCCCGCCCCGGTCGAGGAGGGCGCGCCGCTGGACGGCACCGCCCGCTATCGCTTTTGCGAGAACTGGGAACTGTCGGCCTGCAACTGGATGCTGTCGGCGGACGGGGACGAGCCCTTCTGCCGCGCCTGCCGCCACAACCGCACCGTCCCCGACCTGTCGGACCCTGACCGGCATGCCCGCTGGCAGCGGATCGAGGCGGCCAAGCGGCGGCTGGTCTATGCGCTGCTGAAGCTGGGCCTGCCGCTGCCTCCGCCGGGCAGCGACCACCCGGAACCGCTGATCTTCGATTTCCTCGCCGACGATCCCGAAGGCGGGCCACGGGTGCTGACTGGCCATGCCTCGGGCGTCGTCACCATCTCGCTGACCGAGGCCGACGATGCGGAACGCGAGCGGACGCGCAGCGAGATGGGCGAGGCCTACCGCACCCTGCTGGGCCATTTCCGGCACGAGATCGGGCACTACTACTGGGACCTGCTGATCCGCGGCGGCGGGCTGAAGCCGGAATTCACCGCGCTGTTCGGCGATGCCGATGCCGACTATTCCGCCGCGCTGGACCGCCACTATGCCGAAGGTCCCCCCGCCGGATGGGAGGCCGATCACGTCAGCGCCTATGCGACGATGCACCCGTGGGAAGACTGGGCCGAAACCTGGGCGCATTACCTGCACATGGTCGACACGCTGGAAACCGCCGTGGCCTTCGGCCTGACGCTGGACCCCGGCGTGGATGACGAGGGCGACCTGTCGGCCGACCTGGATTTCGACCCCTACCGCGCCCGCGGGTTCGGCCGGCTTGCCCGGTCCTGGCCGCCGCTGACGGTGGCGCTGAACGCGCTGAACCGCTCGATGGGTCAGGCCGACCTCTATCCCTTCGTGCTGCCGCCGCAGGTGACCGAGAAGCTGGCCTTCGTACACCGCACGGTGCGCGGGGCGCAGGCGGGCTGACCGGGTGACGCGATGCCCGGCGACGGCTCCGGGCCCCGCGCTGTGCCGCGTCGCAGCGCGGGGCATGTTGCATCTGCGGCAAGATCGGGCGTAAAGTCGGGAAACGGTTCAGGAAAGACATTCATGCACCTGCGCGAAGTCCGGCCGGCGGATCACATGTTCATCTCGATCCTCGTCGCCACCGCCTTCGAGCGGCCGGACGAGGCGCGTCTGGTCGAGACGTTGCGCCGCGACGGCGACATGGCGCTGGAACTGGTGGCCGAGGAAGAGGGCACCATCCTTGGCCATATCGCCTTTGCACGGATGGTGTTGCCGGCGGGGTGGTGGGCGATGGCGCCGGTATCGGTGATCCAGTCCCGCCAGGGGCAGGGGATCGGCAGCGAGATGATCCGCGAAGGCCTCGACCTGTGCCGCCAGCACCATGCGCAGGCGGTGGTGGTGCTGGGGGCGCCCGAGTATTACGGCCGCTTCGGCTTTACCCGCGCGGCGGCGCATCACCTGACCACGCCCTTCGCGCCCGAATTCACCCAAGTCTATCCGATCGCGCCGGGCAGCGGGCTGCATTCCGGACGGCTGCTCTACCCGGAGGCCTTCGGCGCGCCGTGACGTGCCGCCGCAGGGCGCTGCGCCGGGCGGGGCTGGCGCTGTCGATCCATGGGGGTCAGGTCCGGCGCGGGCTGATCCGGTTCACATGGCCCATCTTCCGGCCGGGGCGGGCCTCGGCCTTGCCATAGAGGTGGATCGCCGTGTCGGGCTGGCGTGCATAGTCGGGCACCCGGTCCACGTCGTCGCCGATCAGGTTCAGCATCTCGACATCCGCGATCCGCTGGCCATCCCCCAGCGGCCAGCCGGCGACCGCGCGGACATGCTGTTCGAACTGGTCCACGGCGCAGCCGTTCTGGGTCCAGTGCCCGGAATTGTGGACCCGGGGCGCGATCTCGTTGACCAGCAGCCCGGCGGGCGTCACGAACAGCTCCACTCCCATCACGCCGACATAGTCGAGCGCGTTGAGGATCCGCGCCGCGATCAGCACCGCGTCCGACCGCAGGCCCGGCCCGATCTGCGCGGGGACGGTGGTGGTGTGCAGGATGCCATCCCGATGCACATTCTCGCCGGGGTCATAGGCCGCCACCGAACCGTCGAGCCCGCGCGCCGCGATGACCGAAATCTCGCGGCTGAACGTCACGAAGCCCTCGAGGATCGCGGGTTGGCCCCGCATCGCGGCCAGCGCCGCCGGGGCATCGGCCGGGCCGCCAAGCCGCGCCTGCCCCTTGCCGTCATAGCCGAGCCGCGTGGTCTTCAGGATCGCGGGCAGGCCCACCGCCATCAGCGCCGCCGCCATCTCGGCATCCGAGCCGACGGGCGCCCAGGGGGCGGTGGCCAGCCCCAGCCCGTTGAGGAAGGTCTTTTCCTGCACCCGGTCCTGGCTGATCGCCAGCGCCCGGCGGTTGGGGCGGATCGGGCGCAGGCTCTCGATCAGGTCGAGGGCCGAGGTCGGCACATTCTCGAACTCGTAGGTCACCACATCGACCGCGGCGGCGAAGGCGCGCAGCGCGGCCTCGTCCTCGTAGGGCGCGGTGGTCAGGGCATGGGCCACATCGCCGGCGGGCGGGTTCGCGGCGGGTTCATAGACATGGGCGCGCAGGCCAAGGCGGCTGGCGGCGACCGCGAGCATCCGGCCCAGCTGGCCGCCGCCGAGGATGCCGATGGTGGCGCCGGTGGGCAGGGCGTCAGTCATCCGAAGGCTCCTCGGGGATCGAGGCCGACAGCGCCGCGCGCCAGCCGTCCAGCCGCGCCGCCAGCGCCGGGTCGTTCAGCGCGAGGATGCCCGCCGCCATCAGCCCGGCGTTGGCCGCGCCCGCTGCGCCGATGGCCATGGTGGCGACCGGATAGCCCCTGGGCATCTGCAGGATGGAATAGAGGCTGTCGACCCCGGACAGGGCCCGGGTCTGGACAGGCACGCCGATCACCGGTACCCGGGTTTTCGACGCCATCATGCCGGGCAGATGCGCCGCCCCGCCCGCACCGGCGACGATCACTTTCAGCCCGCGCGCGACCGCCGAACGGCCATAGTCCCACAACCGGTCCGGCGTGCGGTGGGCCGAGACGATCTTCGCCTCGTAGGGCACACCCAGTTCGTCGAGGATCTTCGCCGCCTCCTGCATCGTAGGCCAGTCCGACTGGCTGCCCATGATGATCCCGACTTCCACGCCCATGTCTGCCCCGCCTCTGCCCCGCTGCCGCGTCAGGCGCCGGACTATAGCGGGGGCGGCGCGGGGTGCAATGCCGCGAGGCCGCGCTCAGGCGATGATGTCGGGGGTCAGCAGGTCGTCGATGCGGGCGATCTGGTCCTTCAGCGACAGCTTCTGCTTCTTCAGCCGGCGCAGGGTCAGCTGGTCGCCGCGGCCCGTCTCCTCCAGCGCGCGGATCGCCTCGTCCAGATCGCGATGTTCGCGGCGCAGCACCTCGAGCTTCAGGCGCAGCACATCGTCGTGGGTCATCTCGGCGGTTTCGGGTGCGGTGATATGCGCGTTCATGACGACAGCCTGCTGGGGTGGACCTGGCCGGCCCGGTCTGCGAGTCGCAGGCGGTTCCGTCGCCGAAATATAGCGTTTCTGGGGCGTTGCGGAAAGTGTTGCGCGAAGGGGGCTGCGGGCGACCTTGCCGTGCCCGCCGACCCGCCCCATATTGACGGCAAGGGACCGCCAGTGCCGGGGTCCCCTCCGCATGTCGCTTGCACGAGGACAGGCCAAGATGTCGAAAGTCGGTTTTGGGGCCCACCCCTTTCTTCTGGGCTTCGATCAGCTCGAACGGCTGGTGGAACGCACCGTCAAGGCCGGTGCCGAAGGCTACCCGCCCTTCAATATCGAACAGAGTGGCGAGAACGCCTATCGCATCACGCTCGCCGTCGCCGGCTTCCGCGAGGACGACCTGTCGATCACGGTCGAGGACCGCCAGCTGATGATCCGCGGCCGTCAGGCCGAGGATGAACAGGATCGCGTCTTCCTGCATCGCGGCATCGCGGCCCGGGCGTTCCAGCGCAGCTTCGTGCTGGCGGAAGGCGTCGAGGTGGCGGGCGCGGCACTGGAAAACGGCCTGCTGCATCTGGATCTGCGCCGCTCGGTCCCGGAACCCGTGGTGCAGACCATCCGCATCGGCCGCAAGTGACAGAAAGGGGAACAGGATGAACACGCAATACGATTTCGGTCCCGAGGGCGGCGAGCGCATCGTCTATGTCCGCCCCGTCGCCGTTGACAGCCTGCCCGAGGAGGTGCGCCAGCAGGCCGAAGGGCTGGACACGCTCTACGCCCTGCATGACGCGGCGGGCGAGCGGCTGGCGCTGGTGCGCGACCGCAAGCTGGCCTTCATGCTGGCACGGCAGAACGATCTGGCGCCGGTGAGCGTCCACTGATCAGCGTCCACTGATCGCGCCGAACCGGCTGTAAGCGATAAAGGACGGGCGGCATCTGCCGCCCGTTTGCATGTCCGAAGCCCGTCAGCGCAAGCGGGGTCAGAAGCCGATGCAGGCGGGTTCGGTGCGGTCGCCGCTGCGCGCCATCGCCTCGGCCAGGTTATGGGCGATGCGGTCGGGGGTGGTGGGCTTCGGGCACAGCATCGCCTCGGGGAATTCGGCGATCAGGGCGGAACAGTCGGCGCGGCCGGTGTGAAAGATGAACGGCACGCCGTTCTTCTGCAACGCGCGGGCGACGGGGAAGATCGTCTCGCCGTTGAGGTCGACATCGAGAACCGCGCCGTCGATCGCCACCCGGGCGACCAGGTCCAGCGCGCTTTCGATCCGGTAGCAGGGACCGGCGACGGTTGAGCCCAGATCCTCGAACGTCATGGCGAGGTCCAGGGCGAGAAGGGCCTCGTCCTCGACTACCATGATCGTCTTGCCTTCCAGCATCGTGCCGGTCCTCGTTCTGCCCGCCGGGTCTTGGTTCCGGGCCGGTCATCCGGCCGCTGCCGCCCGTTCGTCTTTCCGGTCCGCCATGCGCATCGGCGGAAATCTGCGCCCGCCGAACGCAATATGCCTGTGGGCGGTTGCCTTCAAACGCAACTGCGGGCCGGGAGGTTCCGGACGAGTTCATGTGGCGCCTCTGCGTCGGGTCGGTCCGGTCCCGCCGGGCGGTCGCCGGGGCAATCCTGACCGGCAAATCGGCCCGCGGCGGGGTAGGCCCGGGGCCGGACTGTGACCGTTCCGTGGCATGGTGCGGCAGGGGCGGCAGGCGGCCGACGCGAAAAGGCGCGCCGGTGGCGCGCCTTTGACATCGGGTCCGTGAAACCTGACAGCGACTTCTCGGTCAGCGGCGTCTCAGGCGACGCGGCTGTCGCGGACGAAGCCCGCGCTGCTGGCGGCCGAGATGAAGGCGCGCCGGGCGGAGCCGACCGAACCCAGGCAATGCATCGCCGCGTCGATCCGGGTCAGCGCCCGGTCGCGGGCCTCATCGGCCACGGGCCATTTCTTGCGCAGCCAGTAGGCCGCCTGTTCGATCGTGCCGAATTTCTGCACCTCGCCCGCAGGCGAGACGAAAGAGAGGGGCGAACCCCAGTAGATTTCGATCAATTGAGTCTGTCTTCCATGTAGAAATCGCCGCGCCCGCGAACGGGCGAGGCGAAGGCGGAGGGCTGGCTGCGAACGGCCCCGCCCCCCGGTGTGGTGGCCGTGGATCAGGCCAGCTGCAGGTTCGTCGCGGATTCGCGGCCGTTGCGGTCGCTTTCCGTGTCGAAGGTCACGGCCTGGTTGTCGTCCAGCCGCGAGATGCCGGCCCGCTCGAGCGCCGAGATATGGACGAACACGTCCTTGCCGCCACGCTCATGCTGGATGAAGCCGAAGCCTTTGGTGGGGTTGAACCACTTCACGGTGCCATTGGCCATCGTGATGTTCCTTGTATAGGTGCCGCCCACAAAACGCAGCGGCCCGGCAAAGCTGAAGATCGAGAGCTGAGCCGTCAGGAACAGGTTCGATAAAAGAGTTGCCCCAGACAGATGGGGATGCGGCACGCCGATTGCGAGGGGCGGGGCCGGACAATCGGCCTGGCCATTGATAATGCTGGAAACTGTTCGTCCGGTGGTGGCCAGGCGGCCCCCAATGAGAAAGGGCGCGTCCCGCGACGCGCCCCTTCTGGTCGATAACGGTCCGGCGGATCAGACGGCGCCGATCAGGCCCATGCTTTCCAGCTTCAGGATCACCTGATGCGCGCAGGTATCGACGTCCTGACCTTCGGTGTCGATCCGCAGTTCCGGCTTCTCGGGCGTCTCGTAGGGGTCCGAGATACCGGTGAACTCCTTGATCTTGCCCTCGCGCGCCAGCTTGTAGAGCCCCTTGCGGTCGCGCGCCTCGCAGGCCTCGATCGAGGTCGCCACATGCACCTCGACGAAGGCGCCATAGGCCTCGATCATCTCGCGCACCGCGCGGCGGGTGGCCATGTAAGGCGCGATGGGCGCGCAGATGGCGATGCCGCCGTTCTTGGTGATCTCGGACGCGACATAGCCGATGCGGCGGATGTTGATGTCGCGGTGCTCCTTCGAGAAGCCCAGTTCCGAGGACAGGTGCTTGCGCACCACATCGCCATCCAGCAGCGTCACCGGACGGCCGCCCAGTTCCATCAGCTTGACCATCAGCGCGTTGGCGATGGTGGACTTGCCCGAGCCCGAGAAGCCGGTGAAGAGCACGGTGAAGCCCTGCTTGGCCCGCGGCGGACGGGTGCGGCGCAGTTCCTTCACCACGTCGGGGAACGAGAACCATTCCGGGATTTCCAGCCCCTCGGCCAGACGGCGGCGCAGTTCGGTGCCCGAGATGTCGAGGATGGTGGCGCCTTCCTCGACCTCGTCGCGCGGCTCGTACTGGGCGCGTTCCTGCACATAGACCATCTGCTTGAAGTCGACCATCTCGACGCCGATCTCGGCCTGGTGCTTGCCGAACAGTTCCTGCGCCGCATAGGGGTCGTAGAAGTCCTGCCCGGCCGAGTTCTTGCCCGGGCCGGCATGGTCGCGCCCGACGATCATGTGGGTGCAGCCGTGGTTCCGGCGGATGATGCCGTGCCAGACCGCCTCGCGCGGGCCGGCCATGCGCATGGCCAGGTTCAGCAGGCTCAGCGTCGTGGTGGCGGCCGGATACTGGTCCAGCACCGCCTCGTAGCAGCGCACGCGGGTGAAGTGGTCGATGTCGCCCGGCTTGGTCATGCCGACCACCGGGTGGATCAGCAGGTTGGCCTGCGCCTCTTTCGCGGCGCGGAAGGTCAGTTCCTGATGCGCGCGGTGCAGCGGGTTCCGGGTCTGGAAGGCGACGATGCGGCGCCAGCCCAGCTTGCGAAAATAGGCGCGCAGCTCGTTGGGGGTGTCGCGGCGGGCCTTGAAGTCATAATGCACCGGCTGCTGGATGCCGGTGATCGGGCCGCCCAGATAGACCTTGCCGGCGGTGTTGTGCAGGTAGTTGACCGCCGGATGCGCCAGATCGTCGGCGCCGAACACCTTCTCGGCCTCGTTCGCCTTGTTCGGCACCCATTTGTCGGTCACCGACAGGATGGCGAGGATGACGCCTTCCTGATCGCGCAGCGCGATGTCCTGGCCGGGCTCGATCTTGCCGGCGAAGTCCTCGGACACGTCCAGCGTGATCGGCATCGGCCAGAGCGTGCCGTCGGCCAGCCGCATCTCTTCCACGACGCCGTTATAATCGGCCTCGGACAGGAAGCCCTTCAGCGGGTTGAAGCCGCCGTTCATCAGCAGTTCCAGATCGCAGATCTGACGGGGCGTCAGGTCCCACGAGACGAGGTTGCCCGCCTCGTGCTTCAGCTTCTGCGCGGACTCGTAGGAAACATAAAGCTCGGGGATCGGAGCGAGGTTCGGAAGGGTCATCGGGAGGCCTCTATCGATTTTTGGTGCAACATCGGGGGTAGAAAACGCTGGACTTGGCCCCGCTGCTACAGCGCCCGCGTCGCAGATTTCAAGCCGGATCGCCACCCTTTTTCCGGACTGAGACTTTCTTGCTGCGTCTGCGAAAGAATTTGGGCAAAGATTGTCGCTGCACTGCGGAAAATTGGGCAACCGTCCGCCGCTGCCGGTGGCGATCCGGGACAATCGTGCCGCCGGACCGGCACTCATTCGGGCGCCCGTCGGCGGAATTTCGCACATTTGCGATTTGCGCTGAAGGCTTCTTCGGAAGTTTGCAAATTTTCCGGAAACCGCTTTGGCTGCCCCGCCGCTTCCGCTAGGGTCGGGGCGTCGGTCGGATTGGGGGGGCAGATGAAGGACATCCTGCAACAGCTGGAACAGCGTCGGGCCGAGGCACGGCTGGGCGGGGGCGAGCGCCGGATCGAGGCGCAGCACAAGCGCGGCAAGCTGACGGCGCGCGAACGGCTGGACCTGCTGCTGGACGAGGGGTCTTTCGAGGAATTCGACATGTTCGTCCGCCATCGCTGCACCGAGTTCGGAATGGAGGCCGACCGTCCCGCCGGCGACGGCGTCGTCACCGGCTGGGGCACGATCAACGGCCGCATGGTCTATGTCTTCAGCCAGGATTTCACCGTCTTCGGCGGGTCGCTGTCGGAAACCCACGCGCAGAAGATCTGCAAGATCATGGACATGGCGATGCAGAACGGCGCGCCGGTGATCGGGCTGAACGATTCCGGCGGCGCGCGCATCCAGGAAGGCGTGGCCTCGCTCGGCGGCTATGCCGAGGTGTTCCAGCGCAATATCATGGCCTCGGGCGTGGTGCCGCAGATCAGCGTCGTCATGGGTCCCTGCGCCGGGGGCGCGGTCTATTCCCCGGCGATGACCGACTTCATCTTCATGGTGAAGGACACGTCCTACATGTTCGTCACCGGCCCCGACGTGGTGAAGACCGTGACCAACGAGGTGGTGACGGCCGAGGAACTGGGCGGCGCCTCGACCCATGCGAAGAAATCCGGCGTGGTGGACGGCGCCTTCGAGAACGACGTGGAGGCGATCAGCGAGATCCGCCGCCTGTTCGACTTCCTGCCGCTGAACAACCGCCAGAAGGCGCCGGTCCGTCCCTTCTTCGACGATCCGGGCCGGATGGAACCCAGCCTCGACACGCTGATCCCCGACAACCCGAACCAGCCCTATGACATGAAGGAGCTGATCCTGAAGATCGCCGACGAGGGCGACTTCTACGAGATCCAGAAGGACTATGCCGGCAACATCATCACCGGCTTCCTGCGGATCGAGGGGCAGACCGTGGGGGTGGTGGCGAACCAGCCGATGGTACTGGCCGGCTGCCTCGACATCGACAGCAGCCGCAAGGCCGCGCGGTTCGTGCGGTTCTGCGATGCCTTCGACATCCCGATCCTGACGCTGGTGGATGTGCCGGGCTTCCTGCCGGGCACCGGACAGGAATATGGCGGCGTGATCAAGCACGGGGCGAAGCTGCTGTTCGCCTATGGCGAGGCGACGGTGCCGAAGGTCACGGTCATCACCCGCAAGGCCTATGGCGGCGCCTATGACGTCATGGCGTCGAAACATCTGCGCGGCGATTTCAACTATGCCTGGCCCACGGCGGAAATCGCGGTGATGGGCGCGAAGGGCGCGGTCGAGATCCTCTACCGGGGCGAACTGGCGGACAAGGACCGGATCGCCGCCCGCACCCGCGACTACGAGGACCGCTTCGCCAATCCTTTCGTCGCGGCCGAGCGCGGTTTCATCGACGAGGTGATCCAGCCGCATTCGACCCGCCGCCGGGTGGCGCGGGCCTTCGCCTCGCTGCGGGGCAAGGTTCTGGCCAACCCGTGGAAGAAGCACGACAACATCCCGCTCTGAGGTCACGATGCGCCGGACCCTGCCGCTTTGCCTGCCGATGCTGGCCGCGATGCTCGTGGCGGGGCCCGCACGGGCCGAGGAGATCCGGCTGCCCTCGGGCCTCGCCGTCAGCTGGATCGAGACGGTGCAGGATGCCGCGGGGCCGGAAGGGCTGACCGCGCGCTTCCGTTTCCTCGCGCCGGCCATCACTGCGTCGATGGATTTCGACAGTCTGGCCGCCGACATGCAGTGGTTGTGCGACAGCTTCGCGCTGCCCCGCATCCCCTCGACGGGGCCGCAACCGCAGCAGATCGTCATCTCGCTGTCCGACCGGGAGATTCCCTTCGGCGAGACGGCGCCCGACGCGGTGCAGTTCTTCGAGGCCTACCGCCCCGCGGAGGGCAGCTGCGAATGGGAGATGTTCTGATGCGGGTCCTCGTCCCGTCCGGGGGATCGTTCCGCGCCGCCCGCCGGTGCCCTGGGTCCCGGTGCCCTGAGTCCCGCCTGCCACATTCCGCCGGCATCGACGGCGCCCCATACCGCTTTGCCGGGGGCTGGCTTATGCTGTGCGCCGGCCGTTCGCGAACGGTCCCCCACCTCGACAGGCAGGCCGGGTGCCGTGGCGCCCCGGTCACAACAAGAAACAGGAGCACGGAATGTCCAGGAACCTCCTCATCGGCGCATGTCTGCTGGCCTTCGTGGCCGCCTGCGCCCAGAAGGACGAAGTCGTCTACGTCGAAGAGCCGGTCACGGCCGAACCGGTCTATACCGGCAAGTACAAGTAACGCCGCCGGGCCGGCCGCCGTCCGGTGGATGGCGGCCGGTCCCCGCGGGACGCCGCCGGCCCGAAGCGGGCTCACCGGCGCGGCACGGCCCGGTCCTTGCACAAGGGGCTGTCCATGCTGAAACACCGCGGCTTTCCCGGCCGGTTGCCGGGCACCGATTTCCAGTTCGTCATCCGCCGCGCCAACAAGAAGGGCGCGACCAAGATCATCCGGCGCGAACGCTTCCGCGACCGCGCGGCGCTCGACCGCCGCGCCGACGCGGCCTTCATGGCCGCCCTCTGGGCGCAGTTCGGCGAAGAGCCGTTCGAGCGCGGCAACCTCGATGCCGGGCGGCTGTCCTGGCTGTTCGGGCGCGAGGTGGTGGCGGCCGAGGACCCCTTCGATCCCGAAAGCTATGAGGCGCTGCTGCGCATCGACCTGAAGCGGGCGCAGGCCGCCTTCCCCGAGGTCTTCGCCCCCGAGACGGCCGAGGATTTCGGCTTCGACGAGGACGACGACGACTGGGACGAGGACGAATAGGCATGTCTCCGCCCGGCCCCCCGCATCTGTGGCAGCTTGCCGCCCACCGGCCGCGTCCGGCGCAGGCGACGGTTGCGCGGCCGCAGGGGCCGGCGCAGTCTGGCGGCGGGGGCGTGGTCACCAGCAGGGCCATCCTCCCGGTTCGTTGTGACCGTTACCCTTCCCCTGACTCCCGGCCCGGTTCCCGGCTTTCCCGCCTGTGCTCCGGGCCGGTCTTTCCCGGGGCCGTCCAGTCCCTCGCTCCAACCCTGGCGGATCGGCAATCGTCTGCCGAGTCTCGGAAATCGCGCGGAATTCACTTTCGGGAACCGGCCGGAACGCTAGACTGTTGCGCAATAACAACCCCTGCTGGAGGCGGAGCACACCTATGCGCAACACCAAGATCATCCTTGCCCTCGTCGGCATGTCGGCCCTTGCCGGCTGTCTGGAAACCGACGGCGGCCGCGCCCTCACCGGCGCCGCTGCGGGCGCCATCATCGCCGACGCGACCGACAACAACGCGCTCACCGGCGCGGCCATCGGTGCCGGCGCCGGCGCGCTGTGCGACGACGCGGGCATCTGCCGCCGCTCGTACTGAGCCGGCAATCGCGGCGGCCTCTGGCTGCGGTGATCCTGTTCGGGCCGCTGTCCCCCGCGGGGACGGCGGCCTTTTTTCATGGCGGGGCCGGGGCGTGGCGCGGAACCCCGCGGCCATGCCGGGGGTTGGCGGGGAAACCGATGCCACTGGAGGAGCCCTGCCATGCCTGACCAATTCCCGCCCCGACATCTGCGTCGCGGCCTCGCCGCCGGACTGTTCGCGGCCACCGCGCTGCTGGCCGCCTGCGGCGAGAACGACTTCGAACGCGCCGCCACCGGCGCGGCCACGGGCGGCGTCGCCGCGGCCGTCACCGGCGGCAGCCTGGCGCAGGGCGCCGTGGTCGGCGGCGCCGCCGGCGCGCTGTGCGACGACGTGGGCATCTGTAACTGATCGTCCGGCCCTCGGGCCGACCGTTCGCAACCAAGACTTCCGGGCTGCCGTGGCATCGCGCCGCGGCGGCCCTTTCCGTGCTGGGGGGACCGCATGTTCGACAAGATCCTGATCGCCAACCGGGGCGAGATTGCCTGCCGCGTCATCAAGACTGCCCGCCGGCTGGGAATAGCGACCGTCGCCGTCTATTCCGATGCCGACCGCAACGCGCTGCATGTGTCGATGGCGGACGAGGCGGTGCATATCGGCCCCGCCCCGGCCAACCAGTCCTATATCGTGATCGACCGGATCCTGGCCGCGATCCGCCAGACCGGCGCGCAGGCGGTGCATCCGGGCTATGGCTTCCTGTCGGAAAACCGCGCATTTGCCGCCGCGCTGGAGGCGGAGGGCGTGGTGTTCATCGGCCCGCCCTCGGGTGCGATCGAGGCGATGGGCGACAAGATCACCTCGAAGAAGATCGCAGCCGAGGCGGGCGTCAGCACCGTGCCGGGCTACATGGGCCTGATCGCGGATGCGGAAGAGGCGGTGCGCATCTCGGGCCAGATCGGCTATCCGGTGATGATCAAGGCCAGCGCCGGCGGCGGCGGCAAGGGCATGCGCATCGCCTGGTCCGAGGCGGAGGCGCGCGAGGGCTTCGACAGCTCGCGCAACGAGGCGGCGGCGAGCTTCGGCGACGACCGCATCTTCATCGAGAAATTCGTGACCCAGCCCCGGCATATCGAGATCCAGGTGCTGGCCGACACGCATGGCAACTGCGTCTATCTGCACGAACGCGAATGTTCGATCCAGCGCCGCAACCAGAAGGTCATCGAAGAGGCGCCTTCGCCCTTCCTCGACGCAGCCACCCGCAAGGCGATGGGCGAACAGGCCTGCGCGCTGGCCCGCGCCGTGGGCTATACCAGCGCGGGCACCGTGGAATTCATCGTCGACGGGGCGCGCAACTTCTATTTCCTCGAGATGAACACCCGGCTGCAGGTGGAACATCCGGTGACGGAACTGATCACCGGCATCGACCTCGTGGAACAGATGATCCGCGTCGCCGCCGGCCAGCCGCTGCCCTTCCGGCAGGAGGATCTGAAGATCGACGGCTGGGCGATGGAAAGCCGGCTCTATGCCGAGGACCCCTATCGCAACTTCCTGCCCTCCATCGGCCGGCTGACGCGCTATCGCCCGCCGGTCGAGGGCGAGACGCCCACCGGCGGCATCGTGCGCAACGATACCGGCGTTTTCGAGGGCGGCGAGATCAGCATGTTCTACGATCCGATGATCGCCAAGCTCTGCACCTGGGCGCCGACCCGGGCCGAGGCGATCGAGGAGATGCGCGTGGCGCTCGACACCTTCGAGGTCGAGGGCATCGGCCATAACCTGCCCTTCGTCGGCGCGGTGATGGACCATCCCCGCTTCGTCGCGGGCGAGATCACCACCGCCTTCATCGCCGAGGAATATCCCGAGGGCTTCCAGGGCGTCGCGCTGTCGCCGGACATCGCGCGGCGGGTCGCGGCCGCGGCCGCCGCGATGCACCGGGTGGCGGAAATCCGGCGCAGCCGCATCTCGGGCCGGCTCGGCAATCACGAACGCCATGTGGGCGAGGACTGGGTGGTCAGCCTGCAGGGCGCCGATCACCCCGTCGCCATCGCGGCGGATCGCGACGGCGCGACGGTGACCTTCGCCGACGGCACCCGGCATCGCGTCGCCTCGGACTGGACGCCGGGCCGGACGCTGGCGCGGCTGACGGTGGACGGGGGGGCGCTGGTGCTGAAGGTGGACCCGATCCCCGAAGGGTTCCGCCTGCGGCTGCGGGGCGCCGACCTGAAGGTGCGGGTGCGCACCCCCCGCGCCGCCGAACTGGCACGGCTGATGCCGGAAAAGCTGCCCCCCGACATGTCGAAGGTGCTGCTCTGCCCAATGCCGGGGCTGGTGGTGAAGATCAGCGTGGCCGAGGGCGACGAGGTGCAGGAGGGTCAGGCGCTCGCCACCGTCGAGGCGATGAAGATGGAAAACATCCTGCGCGCCGAACGCAAGGGCATCGTCAGCAAGATCAACGCCGCGCCGGGGGCCAGCCTGAAGGTGGACGACGTGATCATGGAGTTCGCCTGACATGCCCGCCGCGGCAAGATCGGGGGCCGGCAGGCATGGCGGCTGCGCTCAGCGCCGCAGCCGTTCCTCGCGCAGTTCTTCCTGCCGCAGCGGCATCTTGTCGATGGCGCGGGTGATCTCGCGCACCGTCCAGGGGAAGGGCTTGCGCTGCGCGATCTGCCCGTCCTTGTCGATCAGCACCAGCATGAAGCCGCGCGGCCGCAGCCGGGCGCGGATGGCGCTGTCGGCCTCGGGGTCGGCATCGGCGATCACCACCGCGTCGCGGGCCTCCATCTGGTCCCGGCCCTCGGCCAGCATACGGATCTGGTCGATGAAGGCCGGGTTCTGCGGCGTGTCGGCCAGCACGATGACCAGCCGCCGGTCGAAGCGGAACTGCTCGATCGTCAGCCCTTCGGCGGGCAGGGGGAAGGGGGCCTCCGCCGAGGCGGCCTCGGGCAGCGCGTCGTCCGCGCCCTCGTCCCCGGGCAGGGGGACCGCCTCGCCCTGCGCCATCGCGGCGGGGGCGGCGCTGGCGGCCGGCAGGGCCGGCATCGGCGGCGGGGTGCGGTCCTGCGCCGCAAGCGGCTGGGCCAGGGCGGGGGCCGCGACCGCAAGCAACATCAGCATCACGTGGAACGGGCGGGGCATCGGGTCTCCTCTCCATGCAGATATAGTCGGGCATGGCAGAGTTGGACAGGGCAGGGTGCCGCGGCACGGTTCCCGCATCGCATCGCCCAAGGGAGGGCAGAAGCCATGACCGAACATCTCGACGCCTGGCGGCAGCTGGCTGCAAAGGAACTGAAGGGCCGCGACCCGGACAGCCTGACCTGGCACACGCTGGAAGGGATCGCGGTCAAGCCGCTTTATACCGCCGAGGATACGGCGGCGCTTGCCCATATGGGCAGCCTGCCGGGGATCGCGCCCTTCACCCGCGGCGTGCGCGCCACGATGTATGCCGGCCGGCCCTGGACGATCCGGCAATATGCGGGCTTTTCCACCGCCGAGGAATCGAACGCCTTCTACCGCAAGGCGCTGGCCGCCGGGCAGCAGGGCGTGTCGGTGGCCTTCGACCTCGCCACCCATCGCGGCTATGACAGCGACCATCCGCGGGTGGTGGGCGATGTGGGCAAGGCCGGCGTCGCCATCGACAGCGTCGAGGACATGAAGATCCTGTTCGACGGCATCCCGCTGGACAAGGTCTCGGTCTCGATGACGATGAACGGCGCGGTGATCCCGATCCTCGCCAATTTCATCGTCACGGGCGAGGAGCAGGGCCATCCCCGGTCGGTGCTGTCCGGCACGATCCAGAACGACATCCTGAAGGAATTCATGGTGCGGAACACCTATGTGTATCCGCCCGAACCCTCGATGCGGATCATCGCGGACATCATCGAATACACCGCGGCCGAGATGCCGAAGTTCAACTCGATCTCCATCTCCGGCTATCACATGCAGGAGGCGGGGGCGAACCTCGTGCAGGAACTGGCCTTCACCCTGGCCGACGGGCGCGAATATGTGCGCGCCGCCATCGCGCGGGGGATGAATGTCGACGATTTCGCGGGGCGGCTGTCCTTCTTCTTTGCCATCGGCATGAACATCTTCATGGAGGCGGCCAAACTGCGCGCCGCGCGCCTGCTGTGGCACCGGATCATGTCGGAATTCCAGCCGCAGAAGCCGGGCAGCCTGATGCTGCGCACCCATTGCCAGACCTCGGGCGTCAGCCTGCAGGAACAGGACCCCTACAACAACGTCGTGCGCACCGCCTACGAGGCGCTGGCGGCGGCCCTGGGGGGCACGCAGTCGCTGCACACCAACGCGCTGGACGAGGCGATCGCCCTGCCCACCGAATTCTCGGCCCGGATCGCGCGCAACACCCAGCTGATCCTGCAGGAGGAGACCGGCATCACCCATGTCGTCGATCCGCTGGCGGGCAGCTATTACGTCGAGAGCCTGACGGCGGAGCTGGCCGAGAAGGCCTGGGCGCTGATCGGGGAGGTCGAGGCGATGGGCGGCATGACCAAGGCCGTCGCCACCGGGATGCCGAAGCTGAGGATCGAGGAAAGCGCCGCGCGGCGGCAGGCGGCCATCGACCGGGGCGAGGATGTGATCGTCGGCGTCAACAAGTACCGGCTGGCCAAGGAGGACCCGATCGAGATCCTCGACATCGACAACGTCAAGGTGCGCGACGCGCAGATCGCCCGGCTGGGCCGGGTCCGCGCCAGCCGCGACCAGGCGGCCTGCGACGCGGCGCTGCTGGAACTGGGGCGGCGCACGGTGGAGGGCGGCAACCTGCTGGAGGCGGCGGCGGAATGCGCCCGCGCCCGCGCGACGGTCGGGGAAATCTCGCTGGCGATGGAGGGCACCTTCGGCCGGCATCGGGCGGAGGTGCGGACATTGGCGGGGGTTTATGGCGCGGCCTATGACGGCGACGAGGGCTTTGCCCAGATCCAGCGCGATGTGGAGGCCTTCGCCGAGGAAGAGGGCCGGCGCCCGCGGATGCTGGTGGTGAAGATGGGGCAGGACGGCCATGACCGCGGCGCCAAGGTCATCGCCACCGCCTTCGCCGATATCGGCTTCGACGTGGATGTGGGGCCGCTGTTCCAGACCCCGGAAGAGGCCGCACAGGACGCCATCGACAACGACGTGCATGTGATCGGCATTTCCAGCCAGGCGGCGGGGCACAAGACGCTGGCGCCGAAACTGGTCGAGGCGCTGCAGGCGCAGGGGGCGGGTGACATCCTCGTGATCTGCGGCGGGGTGATCCCGCAGCAGGATTACCAGTTCCTCTACGATCACGGGGTGAAGGCGATCTTCGGACCCGGCACCAACATCCCCGCCGCGGCGAAGGACATCCTGCAACTGATCCGCGCGGCGCGGCGCGCCGCCTGACGCGCGAACGGCCGGGGGATCGCCCCCCGGCCGCCGGTCCGGCTCAGATGACCGGGCTTTCCTCGAGGTCGCGCCGGGCGCGTTCGTCTTCCTGCTGCTCGTCCTCGTCCATCACGTCGGCCGGGGCGTAGCGAAGCACCAGATATCCCAGCACGCCCGACAGGGCCGAGCCGATCAGCACGCCAAGCCGCACCTCGTTCATCAGGAGCGCGTCATTGTAGCTGAGCGAGCCGATGAACAGCGACATGGTGAAGCCGATACCGGCCAGACAGGCCGCGCCCCAGACATGGTGCCAGGTCGCGCCGGCGGGGATGCGCGCGAGGCCGGTCTTCACCATCAGCCAGGTGATGCCGAAGACGCCGATCTGCTTGCCGATGAACAGGCCCGCCGCGATGCCGAGCGGCAGCGAGGAGAAGACGTCGGAGAACGTCATCCCTTCCAGCACCACCCCGGCATTGGCGAAGGCGAAGACCGGCACGATCAGGAAGAAGACGTAAGGCGACAGCGCATGTTCGACCGAATGCAGCGGCGACTTGCCGTGCTTGTCCTTCAGCGGCACGAAGAGCGCGGTGATCACCCCCGCCAGCGTCGCGTGCACGCCGGATTTCAGGATGAAGAACCACAGCAGCGCCCCGAACAGCACGATGGGCGCGATGCGGTGCGTGCCGATCCGGTTCAGCCACCACAGGGCGGCGAGGGGGATCAGCGACAGCCACAGATAGTCGATCTTCAGTTCGGCCGTGTAGAACAGCGCGATAATCACGATGGCCCCGAGGTCGTCGAGGATGGCGAGCGTCAGCAGGAAGATCTTCAGCGAGGCCGGCACCCGCTTGCCGAGCAGCGCCATCACGCCCACGGCGAAGGCGATGTCGGTGGCGGCGGGGATTGCCCAGCCATGCACCGTGGCCGGGTTGCCCAGGTTCAGCGCAAGGAAGATCAGCGCCGGCGCGGCCATGCCGCCGACCGCCGCCATGCCGGGAAGGATCACGTCGGCCGGGTCCTTGAGCTTGCCCTCGCGCATCTCGCGCTTCAGCTCCAGCCCGACGAGGAAGAAGAAGATCGCCATCAGCCCGTCGTTGATCCACAGGATCAGCGGCTTGGCCAGGGCATTCTCGCCCAGGCTGACCGAGAAGGGCAGCGCCAGGATCCCGTGATAGCCGTCGGACAGGGCCGAATTCGCCACGATGAAGGCCAGCGCGGCCGAAAGCATCAGGGCAATGCCTCCGGCGGCCTCGTGCTTGAACATTCGGTCGAGTGTACGCAGCAATGACATGGGTCCGGGGTGTCCTTCTTCCTGTGAACGGGTTCTTCGGTCAACTTCTGCCCCGGCCCAGCGGACCGGTTCCGTCCGACATGGGCTGACAGGGGGCAGTTTCAACAGCTTGTGTGCCGCTTTGACGACGCTGTGGCAGATAGGCCGCGTCCTGCCGTGCAAAGCCGCTTGCAGGGGCCGGGCGGGCGCGTCAAGTTGTCGCTTGCTTCCGTTTTTCCGCCGGTCCGATGATGCCCGCCGATCCCTTGCCCGCCGAGTGCGTCGCCAATTCCGTTGCCGATTCCCTGCCGCTGGTCCTGCGCCCGGCGGAACCGCGCGACCTGCCGGCGATCGCGGCCTTCTGGAACCCGATGATCCGCGACACCGCCGTGACCTTCTCGGCCGACGAGCGCAGCGTGGAGGCGCTTGCCGCGATGCTGGACGCGCGCCGCGCCGCGGGCTGCGAGATGTTCGTCGCGGCGCTCGGTCCGGGGCCGGCGATGGGCTTCGCCACCTATGCGCCGTTCCGGCCCGGCAGCGGCTATCTGCGCACGATGGAACACACGATCATCCTGTCCCCGGCGCTGCAGGGGCGGGGCGCGGGCCGGGCGCTGATCGCGGCGGTGGCCGATCACGCGCGGGCGGGCGGCGCGCTGTCGCTGATCGCCGCCGTGTCGGGCGAGAACGCGGCAGGCATCGCCTTTCACCGCGCAGCGGGCTTCGCCGAGGTCGGGCGGATCCCGGCGGCGGGCTGGAAGTTCGGCCGCAGCATGGATCTGGTGCTGCTGCAACTGCGGCTGTGACGGCAGCCGGGCTTGCGGCAGCCTGTCGCGGTCGCGCGGCCTGCGCCGTTTCGCACCCTGACAAGGCGCCGCGCCGCAGCTAATATCCGCTGCATGTCGATCTGGACCCGCATTTCCGACGCGCTTTCGGCGCTCGCCAACGGCGAGGGCCTGTCCGCCGTGCTGGACCGGCTGCGCGGCTGTTCGACCGTGCCGGAACGGTCGGTGGCCTTCACCATCGCGGTGATCGCGCTCGGCGCGAAGATGGCCAAGGCCGATGGCGCGGTGACGCGGGACGAGGTGACGGCCTTCCGGCGGGTCTTCCTGATCCCCGAGGGCGAAAGCGCCCATGCCGCGCGGGTCTTCAACCTCGCCCGGCAGGATGTGGCGGGCTTCGATGCCTGGGCCGCGCGCATCGCGCGGATGTTCGGGCCGGGCGATCCGGTGCTGCGCGACCTGCTGGAGGGCCTGTTCCACGTCGCGGTCGCGGATGGCGGCTATCACCCGCAGGAGGATGCCTTCCTCGGCCGGGTGGCGGAAATCTTCGGGCTGGACGGGCGCTGCTTCCGCGCGATCCGGGCGCGGCACGTGCCCGATTGCCAGCCCGACCCCTGGGAGGTGCTGGGCGTGGACCCGGGCGCCAGCCTCGCCGAGGCCCGCGCCGCCTGGCGCGAGGCGGTGCGCGACAGCCATCCCGACCGGCTGATGGCGCGGGGCCTGCCGGCCGAGGCGCTGAAACTGGCCGAGGCGCGGCTGGTCGCGGTGAACCGCGCCTGGGAAGAGATCAGCGGCAAGCGCGCCGCCTGAGGGGACGCAAAGGGGGCGCTGCCCCCGTCGCCTTCGGCGACTCCCCCGGGATATTTGGATCAGCTGCAAGGGGCCGGCGCCATGCGGATCGGGACCTGGAACATCGAATGGTTCGACGCGCTCTTCGATGCGCGGGGCCGGATGCTGGAGGACGATGCGCCCTCGGCCCGCTATGGCGTGACGCGGGCCGAGCAGCTGCGGGCGATCCGCGCGGTGCTGGCCGCGCTCGACGCCGACCTGCTGCTGGTGGTCGAGGCACCCGACGGGCGGGGGCCGGGCGGCACCGTGGACCGGCTGCAGGCGGCGGCGGCCGCGGCGGGCATCCGGGCGCGGCGGGCCCTGTCCGGCTTTCCCAACGACAGCCAGCAGGAGATCGCGCTGCTCTACGATCCCGACCGGATGGCGGTGCGGCACGATCCGCAGGAGGGCGCGGGCGGCGCGGCGCCGCGCTTCGACGGCAGCTATCGCATCGACCTCGACATCGACGCGACGCTCGACACCGTGCGCTTCGCCAAGCCGCCGCTGGAGGCGGCGGTGGACCCGGTCGATCGCGCGGCCTTTCGGCTGATCGGCGTGCATGTGAAGTCGAAGGCGCCGCACGGGGCCGACGATCCCGCCCATGCCGCGCGCATCGCCATCCAGAACCGCCGCCGGCAGCTGGCCGAATGCATCTGGCTGCGCGAACGGGTGGCCGGGCATCTGGCGGCGGGCGAGGCGCTGGTGGTGCTGGGCGATTTCAACGACGGGCCGGGGCTCGACGAGTTCGAGGCGCTGTTCGGCCGGTCCGGGCTGGAAATCGTGCTGGGGCAGGAGGCGCCGCCCGGCCTGCGGCTGCACGATCCCCATGCCCTGCCGCGCATCGCCCATGCGACCGCCGCCGCCCCGGCCTCGGCCCGGTTCTGGCGCGACAGCGAAGGGCAGTATTTCTCGGCCATGCTGGATTTCGTTCTGCTGTCGCCGGGGCTGGTGACGGGCGCGCGCTGGCGGATCTGGCACCCGTTCGACGATCCGGCAATCTATCGCAACGCCCCCTTGCGCGATTCCCTGCTGGCGGCCTCGGATCACTATCCCGTGACGGTCGATCTGCCCGCGACGGGGTAGGGGAATCGCGCCGGGCGGCCTATGTTGAAGGCATGGCCCAGTCACCGCACCTCGCCCTGATCGCCGCCCTGGTCTTCACCGCCCCGACCGTCGCCCCGGCGCCGGTCATGGCCCAGACCGTCGAACCCGAGCCGCCCGCCGAGGAGGGGTTCGACCTGTTCCGCGACGGGGCGGAGTCGATGCTGCGCGGCCTGATCGACGAGATGGGGCCGGCGCTGGACGGGATGGAACAGGGCCTGCGCGAGCTGGGGCCGGAACTGCGGGCGATGGCGCCGATGATCCGCGAGCTGGCGACCATCGTCGGGGATGCGCGCGACTATCATGCGCCCGAGGAACAGCCGAACGGCGACATCCTGATCCGCCGCAAGACCCCGGCCGAGCGCGAGGCCGAGGGGCTGCCCCCCTATCCGGCCGAGCCGCTGGACCCGCCCGGCCCGGGCGAGATCGACCTATAGCGGCCTGTCGAGCGGCCGTTCGGCAACCTTCACCACCGTCGTCACCCCCATCGCCGCGGCCAGCGAGGCGAAGCGGGCGGCCGCCACCTCGCCGAACAGGTGCTGTTCCGCCGGGTTCAGCACCAGTTCCAGCACCTTCTTCTTCGGATAGAGCTTCAGCTGCCCCGCCTTGTCGGGCGACTGGATCGAGAACATCGCGCCGAAGCGCATCGCCTTGCCCAGCACCTCGGCATCGCGGATTTCCTCGGGCGACAGCAGGGCGAACATCGGCTCCATCCGGCTGCCGGCGCGGCTGTTCTTGTAGCGATGAAGCAGCGCAAGCCCCAGGAACACCCGTTCCGGATGGCTGAGCCCGCCCAGATTGGCGCGGGTGACATTGTCGAAACAGGCCTCGGCCCGATAGTCGGGATGGGTGCGCCAAGTCGTGTCGTGCAGCAGGCAGGCGGCGCGGATGATCCGCAGCCGGGCCGGGCCGGCATGGGTGTAGAGCGGTTCCAGAAAGGCGAACAGCCGCTTGCCGAAGCCCGGCATCCGCGCCTGCGTCGCCTCGGCAAAGCGGCAGGCCTCGATCAGCGGGTCGCGGCCGCGCAGCCGTTCGGGCATCTGTTCGTAAAGCATCCCCTCGCGGATGCCGTAGGAGGAGATGTCGATCTCCTTCGGGCGGAAGCAGCGGACCAGTTCTGCCAGGACCTGCGCCGCCAGCGGCAGCAGTTCGGCCCGTTCCGCGCCGATCCCGGTTCGCATCCGCAGGGCCGCCATATCGGCCTCGCGCAGCCAGTCCACCGTGTCCTGCACGGATTTCGGCGTCATCCGGTATTCGTGCAGCACCGTCATCGGATAGCCGGCGCGTTCCATGTCCAGCCGCGCGATCGCCCGCCAGCTGCCGCCGACCAGATAGATGCGGTCGTGCCGGCCCATCTGGTCGCGCAGGGACCGCATGACCTGTTCGATGTGGCGCTGCAGGGCGCGGGGGCCGCCCTGCACCTGCTGCAGCCGGAACGGGCCGAGGGGCGAGGTCACGCGCCGGCCGATGGTGCCGCCCTTCAGTTCGGCCAGCTCCATCGAGTTGCCGCCGATGTCGCAGACGATGCCCTCGGCCCCCGGCCAGCCGAGCAGCACCCCCTGGGCCGACAGCCGGGCCTCTTCCTCGCCGTCGATGACATGCAGGCGCAGGCCGGTCTCGCGCAGCACCTGTTCGCGGAAGGCGGGGCCATCCTCGGCCTCGCGCACGGCGGCGGTGGCGACGCAGGTCAGCGGCGCCATCTGCATCCCCTCGGCCAGCAGGGCGAAGCGCTTCAGCGCCGCCAGCGCCCGTTCCGCGCCCTTGGGGTTCAGCCGGCCCGTGGTGGCAAGGCCCTGACCCAGCCCGCACATCACCTTTTCATTGAAGAAATAGGCGGGGCTGCGGGCCGCGCCGTCGAAGACCACCATCCGGACCGAGTTCGACCCGACATCGACCACGCCCACCCGGCTCAGCGCGCGGGCATCGGGATCCTGGAACAGCGGCCGGCCGAAGGGACCCCAATCGTCGGGCTGGTCGTGATCGGGCCGCGTGCCGGCAGTATCGTCCATCGCGTTCCCCTCCGGTCCTGTGGTTCCGCGGGCCGCCCCGTCCTGCCCCGCGGCGCCCGTCAGGCCAGCAGGCATCAACCGGTTCCAGATATTCAGCATCGTCTTATCCCCCTCCGTCGGGAAGGGCGAGCGGGAAACAGGTTCGGCATCCACCCTGTTCCCGGCCGCCTGTTCCCACCCGCAGCGTCCTGGCCCCCGCGCGCCCTTGCCGGGGCGGCGCCGGGGCGGTGGCATCAGTCCCGCGAATGCGCCAGCCGCGGCACGTCCGACGCCCCCGCCTTGCCCCGGCCCGACAGGGACGGGTTTTCCATGAAGAAGCGGTGGCAGTTGAACAGGTCGGCGCCCTCGCGCAGGTCGCGGCGGAACTGCCCGTCCGGTTGCAGCACCCAGCTTTGCGCCTCGTCGGCGAGGTTCGCCGCCATGATCTGGCTGACGATCTGCGCCTTCACCGTCTCGTTCACCGTCTCGACCAGCGTCTCGACCCGGCGGTTGAGGTTGCGGCCCATCCAGTCGGCCGACGAGATGAACACCCGCGCCTTGCGCGAGGGCAGGCCCTGCCCGTTGCCGAAACAGACGATGCGGCTGTGTTCGAGGAAGCGGCCGACGATCGACTTGACGCGGATATTCTCGGACAGGCCGGCGATGCCGGGGCGCAGCCCGCAGATGCCGCGGATCACGAGGTTGATCTTCACCCCCGCGCGGCTCGCGTCATAGAGCGCGTCGATGACCTCGGCGTCGATCAGGCTGTTCATCTTCGCCCAGATCTCGCCCGGCCGCCCCGCCTTCGCATGCGTCGCCTCGCGGCCGATCATCTCGATCAGCCGGGGTTTCAGCGAGATGGGCGAGATGGCGAGGTTTTCCAGCCCCTCGGGCTGCACATAGCCGGACAGGTAGTTGAACACCTTCGCCGCATCGCGCCCGAGCGCCGGGTCGCAGGTGAAGAAGGACAGGTCCGTATAGATGCGGGCGGTGATCGGGTGATAGTTGCCGGTGCCGAAATGGGTATAGGTCACCAGCCGGTCGCCCTCGCGCCGGACGACCGTGCTGATCTTGGCATGGGTCTTGTAGTTCATGAACCCGTAGACGACATGCGCGCCCGCGCGTTCCAGCCGCCGCGACTGGCGGATGTTCGCGGCCTCGTCGAAGCGGGCCTTCAGTTCCACCAGCGCGGTCACGGACTTGCCGGCCTCGGCCGCCTCGCAGAGCGCGGCGACGATCGGGCTGTCGCGCGAGGTGCGGTAGAGCGTCTGCTTGATCGCCAGCACATCCGGATCGGCGGCGGCGCGCTGCAGGAACCGCACCACCATGTCGAAGGTCTCGTAGGGGTGGTGCAGCAGCATGTCCTTCTGCCGGATGGCGGCGAAGATGTCGCCGTCATGGTCCTGCACCCGTTCCGGCACGCGCGGCGTGAAGGGCGGCCATTGCAGGTCGCGCCGGCTGTCGGTCACCAGTTCCTTCAGATCGGCCATGCCGATCATGCCCTTGACCTCGACCACCTCGTCCGGGGTCACGTCCAGTTCCGCCATGATCAGGTCGCGCAGCGTGGCGGGGGCGCCGGCGGTAATCTTCAGGCGCACCACCTCGCCCCGCCGCCGGCGCTTCAGCGCCGTCTCGAATTCGCGGACCAGATCCTCGGCCTCTTCCTCGACCTCCAGATCGCTGTCGCGCAGCACGCGAAAGCTGCAATGCCCGGTATCGGCATAGCCCGGGAACAGCGCGTCCAGATGCAGCAGCAGCAGCTCCTCCAGCGGCAGGAAGCGGGTCTCGCCGCCCCGGCCGTCGGGCAGCGCCACGAAACGATCCACCTGCTGCGGGATCGGCAGCAGGGCCTGCAGGCGGCGGCCATCGGTGCGGCGTTCCAGTTCCAGCGCCAGCGACAGGCCGGTGTTCGGGATGAAGGGGAAGGGATGCGCGGGGTCGATGGCCAGGGGCGACAGCACCGGGAAGACGCGTTCGAGGAAATGGTCGCGCAGGAAGGCGCGGTCCTTGACCGTCAGCTTCGACCGGGTCAGCAGCACGACCCCCGCCTTCTGGATGTCGCGTCGGATGCGGTTCCACACCGTCTGCTGCGTCGCCATCAGCCGCCGGGCCTCGGCATTGATCCGCACCAGCTGCTGCGCCGGGGTCATCCCGTCATCCGACGGCAGGCCGGTGCCGGAGCGCACCAGCTGCCGCAGGCCGGCGACGCGGACGGTATAGAACTCGTCGAGGTTGGTGGCCGAGATCGACAGGAAGCGCAGCCGTTCCAGCAGCGGCACGCGCGGATTGCGCGCCTCGTCCAGCACGCGCCAGTTGAAGGCCAGCCAGCTGAGCTCGCGGTTGAAGAAGCGTTTCGGCCCCTCGACCTCGGTCCGCGGCACCGTCTGCGGCGGCGGGAAGGGGGCCTTCAGGAAGTCTGCAATCGTCATCTCGGCACTGCCCGTTTCTTATCGTTGCGCAATCAGGGGGGCGAGTATGCCCGGCCTGCCCGCCCGCGTCCAGCGGAAGGCAGCGGGCGGTGCGCCCGGGGGTGCGCCCGTCAGCCGGCGGCGAGGACGGCGGCGGCAAGGCTGCGCCCGACCGGCCGTCCCTGCGCCAGCGCCGCCGCGTCCAGCCGCGCGACCAGATCGCGGGCGGCGGCAAGGCTGCGGTCCATCCGCGCCACCAGCCAGGGGATCAGCGCGGGCGGCACCTGCACCTGCCGGTCGGCAAAAAGCTTCACCAGCACCGCGGCCAGCAGCGCGTCGTCCGGCGGGTCGATCGCGGCGGTGGCGGTGGCCTGCATCCGGCTGGCGAGGTCGGGCAGGCGCAGCGACCAGCGGGACGGCGCCCGCGCGGACGTCAGCAGCAGAGGCCCGCCCTGCGCGAGCACGAGGTTGTGCAGGTGGAACAGCGCCCTCTCGCCCGCGTCATAGCCCGCCACCCGTTCGGCGTTCTCGACGGCGACGGCGCCCGTGGCAAGCGCGGGCAGGTCGGCCAGCGCCAGTTCCTCGGCGGGGACGGTTTCCGCCCCGGTCTGCGCGGCCCAGAGGGCGGCCAGATGGGTCTTGCCCGATCCCGGCGGACCGGTCAGCACCAGCTTGCGCTGCGGCCAGTCGCGCCAGCCGTCGATCTGTGCCAGCGCCAGCGCGTTGGAAGGGGCGGGAAAGAAATCCGCCCGCCCCATCGCCGCGCGCGGGGGCAGGTCGAGCGCCAGCTGGACGGCCATCAGCCCGCGTCGCCCCGCCCGGGGCCGGCCTGCGGACCCAGCAGGCCGCTTTCTTCCACCCCGCGCAGGCGGGGGGCGGGGGCGGTCACCACCTCGACCCGCATGTCGGGTGCGACCTCCTCGGGATCGCCGAGACCATTGAACAGCCGGCTTTCCATGTATTGCTGCATGGCGAAGCGCGCCAGCACGCCAAGCGCCGCCGCCGCGGGCACCGCCACCAGCAGCCCGGCAAAGCCGAACAGCGTGCCGAAGGCCGACAGCGCGAACAGCAGCCAGACCGGATGCAGCCCGACCGAGCCGCCCACCAGTTTCGGCGTCAGGATGTTGCCCTCGACGAACTGGCCGGACTGGAAGATCGCCCAGACGGCGACGATCCACCACCAGTCGCCCCAGTACTGGAACAGCGCCAGCCCGATGGCCAGCGCGCCCCCGACCAGCGCGCCGACATAGGGGATGAAGGTCAGGAAGCCCGCGATCGCGCCGACGACGAAGCCGAAGTTCAGCCCGATCAGCGACAGCATGATCGCGTAGTAGACGCCGAGGATCAGGCAGACCAGCACCTGACCGCGCACGAAGCCCGCCAGCACGTCATCGACCTCGCGCGCGAGCTTGCGGATGGTGGGGGCGTGATCGCGCGGCAGCCAACCGTCGATGCGCCCCACCATCTTGTCCCAGTCGAGCAGCAGGTAGAAGGCCACGACCGGCACGACGACCATGAACACGATGAAGTTGACCACGCCGACGGCCGAGCCCAGCACCCGCGTCACCAGTTCGCCGCCGCGCGCGCGGATCATCTCGCCGATCGAGACGATGGTTTCGCGCAGCACGCTCTGTTCGTCCATCAGCGAGGGGAAGCGGCCGGTCAGGAAGGTCTGCAGCTGCTGAAAGATCTGCGGCGCCGTCTCGATCAACTGGCCCAACTGGCGTACCAGCGTCGGGATCACCAGCAGCGCCGCGACGATGAACAGCAGCACCGCCAGCACGGAAATCGCCCCCGTCGCCGCGGCCCGCGACAGCCCCCACCGTTCCAGCCGGTCCGCGACCGGGTCGAGGAAATAGGCCACCGCACCGCCGACGAGGAAGGGCAGGATCACATTGCCAAGCAGCCAGAGCGTCAGCAGGAACGCCACCGCGGCGATGCCCCAGTACCGCAGCTGGACCCGTACCGGAAGTGCCATGCCTCGTCCCCTTTTGCCCGGTCCGGTTGATCCGGTCCCGCTGATCCGGTGCCGCCTGTCCCGCGCCCAGAGATTGCCCATCCCTGCCGGCGTTTCAAGTGCGGGCCTTCCGGCAGTCCGCGAACCGTGCCCGCGCTTGAACGCCCCCTGTCGCCACGATAGGAACGGCAAGTCCCTGATCGAGAGAGCCCGATGCGCCTGTCCCGCTATTTCCTGCCCGTCCTCAAGGAAAATCCCGCCGAGGCGCAGATCGTCTCGCACCGCTACATGCTGCGGGCGGGGATGATCAAGCAGCAGGCCGCCGGCATCTATTCCTGGCTGCCGCTGGGGTTCCGCGTGCTGAAACGGATCGAACAGATCGTGCACGAGGAACAGCAGCGCGCCGGGCATATCCCGCTGCTGATGCCGACGCTGCAGCCCGCCGACCTGTGGCGCGAAAGCGGCCGCTATGATGATTACGGGCAAGAGATGCTGCGCATCCGCGACCGGCACGACCGCGACATGCTGTACGGTCCCACCAACGAGGAGATGATCACCGACATCTTCCGCAGCGCCGTGGGCTCCTACAAGCAGCTGCCGCTGACGCTGTACCACATCCAGTGGAAGTTCCGCGACGAGGTGCGCCCGCGCTTCGGCGTGATGCGGGGGCGCGAGTTCCTGATGAAGGACGGCTACAGCTTCGACCTGACGCGCGAGGATGCGCTGCATGCCTATAACCGCCACATGGTCAGCTATCTGCGCACCTATGAACGGATGGGGCTGACGGCGATCCCGATGCGCGCGGCCTCGGGCCCGATCGGCGGCGACAACACCCACGAATTTCTCGTGCTGGCGCAGACCGGCGAATCCGAGGTCTTCTATGACGAGGCGGTGACGGAACTGACGCTGGGCAACCGCAAGGTCGATTACGACAACCGGGACGAGGTCGCGGCGATCTGCGACGAGTTCACCGCCCCCTATGCCCGCACCGACGAAACCCACGACCCCTCGGTGTTCGAGACGGTGCCCGAGGCGCGCCGCCGCGTCGGCCGCGGGATCGAGGTGGGGCAGATCTTCTACTTCGGCACCAAGTATTCCGACTCGATGGGGGCGACGGTGGTCACGCCCGACGGCTCCCGCGTGCCGGTCGAGATGGGCAGCCACGGCATCGGCGTCAGCCGCCTGCTCGGCGCGATCATCGAGGCCAGCCATGACGACAAGGGCATCATCTGGCCCGAGGGCGTCACCCCCTTCCACGCGGGGATCGTCAACCTGAAGCAGGGCGACGGCGCCACCGACAGCGCCTGCGAGGCGCTGTATGGCGCGCTGCAGGCCCGGGGGCTCGACCCGCTCTATGACGACCGCGACGAACGGGCGGGAGCGAAATTCGCGACGATGGACCTGATCGGCCTGCCGTGGCGGATCACTGTCGGGCCGCGCGGGCTGGCCGCGAACAAGGTCGAGCTGACCTGCCGCCGCACCGGCGAGTCGGAAGAGATGAGCCCCGAGGCCGCGGTGGCGAAACTGGCCGAGATCTACGAGGGCCGCTGAGGCGCCCCCAATAGCGTCCCCCGTGCGCGGGGGACGTCAGGGCAGCAGCGCCAGCCAGACCCAGACCGTCGCGACCGACGCCGCCGTGGCGATCAGCACCGAGGAGGCCGCGACCCGCCGCGCGGCGCCATACATGTTGGCGAAGAGATAGGTGTTGACCCCCGGTGCCATCGCCGCGGTCAGCGTCCCCGAGCGCAGCGCCGCCGCGTCCAGCCCGAAGCCGAAGCGCGCCAGCCCGAAGGTGATCGCCGGGTGCACCACCAGCGACAGCAGGCAGATCATCGCGATGGTGCGCATGTCGCCCTCGGGCCGGTACTGGAACAGCACCCCGCCAAGCGCGAACAGGGCCACCGGCAGGGCGGCGCGGGCGATCATCGACGTCGCGGCCTCCAGCACCTCGGGCAGGGGCAGGCCCGACAGGTTGACGATCAGCCCCGAGCCGATGCCGATGACCAGCGGCGTGCGCAGCACCGCGCGCAGCGAGCGCAGCAGCACCCGGCCCACCGACAGGCCGGTGCCGCGGGCGCGCGTCATCTCCATCACGGTGATGCCGAAGCTGTAGAGCAGCGGCGAATGGACCGAGATGATGGCAAGGTTGCCGGCGATGGCATCCTCGCCATAGGCCCGCTGGGTGATCGGGATGCCGAGCAGCAGCGAATTGGCGAAGAGACAGCAGAAGCCGATCGCCACCGCATCGGTCGCCGGCCGCGCGAACAGCCGGAGCGCGCCGAGATAGCCGAGGCCGAAACAGGCGAAGGCGCCGGCATAGAAGCTCACAAGCAGCCGCAGGTCGTAATCCTGGCCGAGATCCACGTGCAGGATCGACACGAACAGCAGCACCGGCACCGCGAAGGTCTGGGCGAAATGCATCGTGCCCTCGACCGCCGAGGGGCCGAACAGGCCCCGCCAGCTGGCGGCATAGCCCGCGCCGATCACCAGGAACACCGGCAGGATCACCTCGATCAGGGCCTGCATCCGTCAGGCGTCCAGCTCGATCTGCAGTCCGTCGAAGGCGGGGTCCACATGGGCCGGCGTCTCGGCCGCGACCCGGTCATGGTCGAGGTCGATATGCATGTTGGTTAGCACCGCGCGCGCCGGGGCCAGCCGGTCGATCCAGTCCAGCGCCAGCGCCAGATGCGCATGGGTCGGATGCGGCGTGCGGCGCAGCGCGTCCACCACGAAGACCTGCAGATCCGCCAGCAGCGGCCAGGTCGCGTCGGGGATGGTCAGCACGTCGGGAATATAGGCCAGCCCGCCGATGCGGAAGCCGAGCGCGTCGGTCGGCCCGTGGCCCACCCGCAGCGGCTGAAAGGTCAGCGGTCCGCCAGCCCCGTCGATGGTGAAGGCGCCGCGGATCGTGTGCAGGTCGCAGATCGGCGGATAGGCCGATCCCGCCGGCTGCACGAAGGCATAGCCGAAGCGGGACAGCAGCGCGTCCTGCGTGGCGCCGTCGGCCCAGACCGGCAGGCGGCGGCGGGTGTTGAACACGATCTGCCGCAGGTCGTCCAGCCCGTGCACATGATCGGCATGGGCATGGGTCATCGCCACCGCGTCCAGTTCGCCCACACCCTCGCGCAGCAGCTGGCTGCGCATGTCGGGCGTCGTGTCGATCAGCACGCGGGTCACGCCGCCGCCGGGGGCCAGCCGTTCCACCAGCATCGAACAGCGCATCCGGTGGTTGCGCGGGTTGTCGGGGTCGCATTCGCCCCAGTGGCCGCCAAGCCGCGGCACCCCGCCCGACGATCCGCAGCCCAGAATGGTGAAGCGCAGCACGCCGCCGGTCATGCCGCCGCCCCCGCCGCCGCCCCTGCCGCCTTGGCGAACAGCCGGTCGAAATTGGCGCTGGTCCGGCGGGCGAATTCCGCCGGGTCGAGTCCGAAAAGCCCGGCGCCGACGCGGGCGGTATGGGCGGCATAGGCCGGCTCGTTGCGCTTGCCGCGATGGGGCGGCGGCGCGAGGTAGGGCGCGTCCGTTTCCACGAGGATGCGGTCGAGCGGTGCCGCCGCGAAGATGTCGCGCAGTTCCTGCGAGCGGGGGAAGGCCGCGATGCCCGACATCGACAGGTAGAAGCCGAGGTCCAGCGCCGCGCGCGCCAGACCCGCGCCCGAGGAAAAGCAGTGCATCACGCAAGGATAGGCGCCGTTGCGGTATTCCTCGGTCAGGATCGCAGCCATGTCGTCATCGGCATCGCGGGCGTGGATGATCAGCGGCAGGCCGGACTGGCGCGCGGCGGCGATGTGCAGGCGCAGGCTGGTCTTCTGCGCATCGGCGCTGTCGGCGGTGTAGTGATAGTCGAGCCCGGTTTCGCCGATGCCCACGAATTTCGGGTGCCGGGCCAGTGCCAGCAGCCGGTCCACCGTCACCGGCTCTTCCTCGGTCACATGCATCGGATGCACGCCGGCGGCGTAGAACACGCCCTCATGCGCCTCGGCGATGGCGCGGACCAGCGGTTCGCGGTCCCAGCGGGTGCAGATGGTGACCATCCGCGTCACCCCGGCCGCGCGGGCGCGGGCGACGATGTCGGTCACCTGGCCGTCGAAATCGGGGAAATCCAGATGGCAGTGGCTGTCCACGATCGCGGGCGGCACGGCCTGCGGCGGGCCATCGGCCGCGGGTTCGGGGGTGGGATGGGGCATGTCCGGGCTTCCTCAAGCGGTCGCCTGGGCCGCCGTCTCGTTCACCTTGAGCACCATATCCATGAGAAGCGCGGCAGGGTCAAGGTTGACCGCCCGGCCCTGACGCGCCCGTGCGACGATGCCCGCCGCCTCGCCGGCCCAGACCCGCGCCGCCTGCGGATCGGGCGCGAGGCGCATCAGCACCGCGGCCTCGCCCGGCGCGGCCTCCACCGCCGGCGGCCCCATGATCCCGGCCCGCGCGAGGCGCGACAGGAACAGGTCGAACAGGGTCAGCAGCAGGTCGAACCGGCCCTCGGCCGCCTTGCCCGCCGCGCTGTCGGCCAGCTGCAGCGCGCGGATGCGGTCGAGCCGGGGCAGGGCGGAAAACAGCGCCACGATCTCGGCATAGAGCGCCAGCCCGTCCAGCGCCAGGAGCCGCACTGCCGCGCCCACGGACCCTGCGGCCAGTTCCGCCACGGCCGCCGCCGCCTCGGGCGGGGCAGGAGTGCCGGCCTGGTCCAGCGCGGCGGCAAGCGCGGCCGGCGGCAGCGGCGGCAGGCGCAGGTCGCGGACCCGCGAGCGGATCGTCGGCAACAGGCGCGAGGGCTGGTGCGCGATCAGGATCAGCGTGGTGCGGGCGGGCGGTTCCTCCAGCAGCTTCAGCAGGGCGTTGGCGGCGCTGACATTCATCTCGTCCGCCGCATCGACGATCGCCACCCGCCGGCCGCCATCGGCGGCGGAGAGGGTGAAGAACGACTTCATCCGCCGCACCTCGTCCACCGTGATCTGCTGGCGCAGGCTGCCGCGATCGTCGAGCCCCCGGCGCAGCAGGAACAGGCCGGGTTCCGCCATCGCCGCCATCCGCCGCGCCACCGGATGATCGGGCGGAACGTCGAGCGTCGCGGGCGGCGGCGGCGCGCCGAACAGGCCATCGGGTTCCGCCTCGGGCGTCGCCAGCAGGAAGCGCGCGATCCGCCACGCCAGCGTCGCCTTGCCCACGCCGCGCGGCCCGGTCAGCATCCAGCCGTGATGCAGCCGCCCGGTGGCATGGGCGTCGAGGAAGGCCGCCTCCGCCGCCTCCTGCCCGAACAGGTGCAGGGTGTCGCGCGGATGCGGCACGCCCTCGATCCGGTCGGGCTCCGGCCCCGGCTCGGCCTCGGCGCCGCGGGGGGCCTTCATGCCGGGCGGGCGGCCGCGAGCCGCGCCAGCGTCAGCCGCAAGATGTCGTCCGCCACGGCCCCGGGTGCGCGGGCGCCGTCGATCACCGCGACCCGGCCGGAAAACTCGCTCGCCAGCGACAGGAAGCCCGCGCGCATCCGTTCCTGCATCGCAAGGCCCATATCCTCGAACCGCTCCTCATGCCCCTTGCGGGCACGGGCGCGGTCCAGCCCCGTCGCCGGGTCGATGTCGATGACGAAGGTCAGGTCCGGCTCTTGCCCGATCATCAGCCCGTGCAACTGGTCCACCAGCCCGCGCAGGTCGCCCCGGCTGATGCCCTGATAGACGCGGGTGCTGTCGGCGAAGCGGTCCGACACCACGATCTGCCCCGCCGCCAGCGCCGGGCGCACGGTCTTTTCCATGTGATCGCGGCGGGCGGCGGTGAAGAGCAGGATTTCGGTTTCCGGCGACCAGCGGTCGGGATCGCCTTCCAGCACCAGCCGCCGGATCTCTTCCGCGCCGGGGCTGCCGCCGGGTTCGCGGGTCAGGCGCACCGCATGGCCCGCCCGGTCCAGCGCGCCGGCCAGAAGCCGCGCCTGTGTCGACTTGCCCGACCCGTCGATGCCCTCGAAGGTGATGAACATGGGGCTGCCTTCCGGGGCCGGGCGCGGCGCCGTCAGCTGGCCGGTCCGGCGACGCGGGCGACCAGATCGCCCGCCGCGACGCCGAGCCGCTTGGTGAAGCCGCCAGTCGGCACCTCGGTTTCCGCCAGCAGCGGCAGCCGCATCTCGGGCATCTCGGGCACGGTCACCACCAGTTCGCCCAGCGTCTGGCCCGCCGCGATGGGCGCGTTGATCGGCCCGGAGTAGACCGCCTCGGCCGTCACGCCGTCCTGCGCCAGCGCGGGCATCAGCACCGACAGATCGCGCTCCACCACCAGACCGACGGTCGGCACCGCGCCCATATGCACCTCGGCCTCGGCCAGCCGGGTGGCGCCCTTGACCAGCGTGCGCAGCGCGAACTGGCGGAAGGCCCAGTTGGTCACCGCCTCGGATTCCTGCGCGCGGGCGGATTCCGACCCCAGCCCCGACAGCACCATCACGATGCGCCGGCCGCTGCGCGGCTCGATCGCCGAACCGACGAGGCCATAGCCCGCCTCTTCGGTATGGCCGGTCTTCAGCCCGTCCGCCGTCCAGTCGCCGTCGCCGCCCGCCCGCAGCAGCGGGTTGCGGTTGTTGCCGTTCGCCGGCACCCGGCCTTCGTAGTTGAAGCCGGTCATGCCGAAGAAGGGATAGAGATCGGGGAATTCCGTGATCAGCCGCACCGCGATCAGCCCCAGATCGCGCGCGCTCATCATGTGGCCGGGATCGGGCCATCCCGAGGAATTGGCGAAGCGCGAATTGGTCATGCCCAGCTGTTGCGCCCGCTGGGTCATCTGCTGGGCGAAGGCCTCTTCGGTGCCGGCCAGCCCCTCGGCCACCACGACGCAGGCATCGTTGCCGGAATTGATGATGATGCCGTGGATCAGATCCTCGACCGTGGGCCGGTCGCCCGGCTTCACGAACATCTTCGATCCGCCCATCTTCCACGCCTTTTCGGACACGCCGAAGGTGGTGTCCATCGTCACCTGTCCGCGTTCGAGCGCCTCGAACAGCATGTTCAGCGTCATCAGCTTCGACATCGAGGCGGGCGGGATCGGCATGTCGGCGTTCTTGTCCAGAAGCACCGTCTGCGTGGTCAGGTCATAGACCCAGGCCGCGCGGGCCGAGGTTTCGAAGGCGCGGCCGGGCAGGGCGGCGGCGGCGAGGATCAGCGCGGACAGGAACAGGCGCTTCAGCATCGGGCAGTCTCCTCACTTGCTGACGGCATAGGCGTCGGGATAGCCGAGGCCCTTGACCTTGGCGATGGCGGCGTCGCGTTCGGCAGTGGCGGGCAGCGGCCCCACCACCACGCGCCAGAAGGTCTTGCCCTGGCTTTCCTCGCGCCGCACCGCCGGGGTCAGGCCCGCGGCGCGCATCTGGCCGGCGGCCTTCTCGGCATTGGCCTCGACGCTGAAGATGCCGATCTGGACGAATTGCCGCCCGACAGGGGCCGCCGCGGGCGCGGATGCCGGGGCTGCCGGGGCGGCGGCCGGGGGCGGCGCGACCCTGGGTGCCGCGGGGGCGACAGGAGGAGCGGCCGGGGCGGCGGCTGTTGTGGCCGGGGGCGTGCCTTCGGCGCGGTCGATCGCGGCGGCCGCGGCCCCGGCGACATCGGTCGGGGCGGGCGCGGCGGCCTCGGCCGCGCCCTCGCTCTCGACCCGGCGCAGCGCCGTGACCTGCACCTGGGCCGGCTGGCCGGCCAGCAGGCCGAGCGCCCCGGCCGCGTCGGAGGAGATCTGCAGTTTCGGCCCCGGCATGTCGCGTTCGCGCCGGAACAGCGCGCCGATGACGAAATTGCCATTGGCGGGGTTGCGGATGATCACCCTTTCGGGGTCCGTCGTGTCGGGATGCGCGACCCAGACCCCGCCCAGCGAGGGGCGCCCGTCCCACAGGCCCTGTTCGGTCACCTGGAATACCTCCGGCGCCTCGACGTCGCGGTCCACCAACCGGACCGAGGTCGCCGAGCCCACCGCCGGGTCCGCCGGGCCATCCTGTCCGCCGCCGCCGATGCAGCCCGCCAGCGCCACGCTCAGCGCGAGGGCGGCCAGCACCGGCCGGCCGGCGCCCGCGGCTCCCCGGGCGGCGCGATCCGGCGCCCGTGCCGGTGCGCCCTCGTCCCGGCGCCCGGTCCCCGGCATGCCGGCCACGCTCCAGCCTTCCCCGTGCCGACCCGCTGCGTGCCGACCTGTCCCAGCTGTCATTCCTGCCCCCTTCGTGCGGCGCGCGCGGTCGCGCATCGCCGTCCTGCTGCCCCGTCGCCGTGGCGTTACCGCCTCATCCCACGTCTGTTCGGGCGTTCCCGGGCTTTCGCCCGCCGCCCGGATCGCTGTTCTTCAGGGGCGTGCCCCGCGCCGCGCCGCCCACGGGTCCCGGAACGCCGGTTCGGGCCGCCGGCCCGGACACGGGCCGATCCGGCCGCCCGCAACGCGCCGGCACCGCCAGCCCCCGCGGCCGGCATCCTAGTCGCTCTGCCCCGGCAAGAAAAGGCCGCCCCGCGCCGCGCCCCCGCGCGCAGCCGCGCCCGTCTTTCAGAATCGCGTGAGCCGCGCTAAGCCCGTCCGACCCCGCGCCGGCCCCGGCCCGCAGGGCACCCGCGGAAGGGTGGCAGAGTGGTCGATTGCTCCGGTCTTGAAAACCGGCGATGGGAAACCATCCGTGGGTTCGAATCCCACCCCTTCCGCCACTTGCCCTCGCGAAAGCGTTCTCCCGATCCGGCTGCGGCCGGATTTTTCCGTTGTTTTCGAAGGTTATGCGGGAGGGGCTGTTAACCGGCCCACGCCCCGAAGGGCGCACACGCGTTTTCTCCGGGCCTATATTCTCCGGACCTGTTAACCGCCGCGCTTCCGGTGAACAGCTTTAAGTCATTGCATTCAAGTGATCTTTCGAAGTCCGTGATGCACGCGATTTGGAGAATCCATCTGGATGGCGGATGGAACAGAGATCGAACGCCGCCCGTTGCGCCGCGGTTCGGCTGCAGCTGGGACCAATCTCACCCCAGCCGCTGTTCGTGCTTTGTGCTGACTCATCTCGAACGAGATTACGAGATGAGCGAGCGGCGGGCGTGTTTTCTGATCGGGGCGGATCGATCGTCGGTGCGATATCGGCACAGGCGACCAGATGATGCTGCGCTGCGCGAGGCGCTGCGCGGGG